>NZ_CP036319.1:1200000-2400000 GCF_007752935.1 Crateriforma conspicua
CGCCCTGCTCCAATACGACGTGATCGAAACTGCCGCGACTGACGGGCGTTGTGATCAGATCATCCAGGGAGATCGTCTTTTCCGCGCCAAAGTAGAACTTGTAACTCAGAAACCCTGACACGCCGACAAGGACCAGCAACACGACAACTGCGGTCATCAGACCGCCGCGTCGCGAATCGGCCAATCGACGTGTCGCAAGTACGGGAGCGACGACCCGTGGGCGGATCAGCGGCATGACAGTGGCGGGGGCAGGAGGAGGGGGAAGGACCAAGTAAACCGAGCCGTAAGTGTTCAAACACCTCCGTGCTCATTTGGTTTCGCCGTTTCTGCGTCATTTTGTCGGGGCGAAAAGCCCGCATCGGGCGAACCCAACGATCTTAGTCGAAACGGGCGGCCCCGATACAACCACTTCTGCGCCAAATCGACCAAGCGATCCGGTCGATCGAGCGTTCGGCGGCAGTTTGTATCAATCATGACCGACCCGGCGGGGGCGTCGCACCGGAATGATGCTGCCCCTGTTGCACCGGGAACCCAGCCTCGGAGCAGTCCGGCCAAATCTGGCGACCGGCGGCTTTAGAGAAATCACCGACAAAGCGAGGCTGCCGACGTGGCGGTTTTGCCAAAACGCCAAAGCCAAACCAGCTTAGTCCCGAGTCAAGAATTGGTCGCCGTCGATGCTGCCCAAGTCGGCGGCCGAGTCTCGGATTTGATCGGCGTCCAGCGCAAAGCTTGGCGAAATCTCCACCGTCGCATCGTCGGCAACGCTGACGCCGGCCTGTCGCAGCCAGCGTTTGTGCAGGTCCGAAATCGCCCGACGAGCCAAGCTGGGCGTGTCGTTTTCAGCACCTTCGGCGTTCTTGACCGGTGCGAATGCATCGGCCGGGACGACTTCGACCACGATCCCGCGACGGGCCTGTGGCAACAAGTCGAAGATAAACTTTTCAAACTTGATCGCGTTGGGCGAATTAGGTTTGACCATTTGGCCAGATTCGTCCAAGTAAGGAACCTTCTTGTTGGCCCGGTGAAACGGCAACGCTTCGGCCGATTCGCTGGCACGACGCAGGAAGTCGACGTTGAAAACGTGAACGGCAATGCTGCCCGCCCACAATCGCAACGAGCCGTCGTCGTTGGTCGCTTCTGCGGCTTCGTCGGGCAAGTCGCTGTATTCGATGATCTGCATGCGGTCACCGACCTGGACCACGTTGCCCACGCGTTCGGTCGGGTAACGTTTGCGAACCACTTGGCTGGTCAGTTCGCTATCGGCCAGCAAATGATGGCCGATGAACGTCGGATCCATCAGTTGAATCAATGGATTGTCGACTTGGAAATAGAACAGGTACTGCACGCCACGTTTTTCCATGTCGTCCAGCGATCCGCTGCGTGCCAGCGCGGCCACCGTCCCGCCGTGACCGTCCGGGCTGAGCGCCAAGCTGCCGGGCGATGCCAGCAACAACTTGCCCGATTCAGCGTCAACCGCCGGCATGGTGCCTTGCTTGAAGATTCGAACCGAATCACGAGACAGTCCCAAGTAATCGTTGTCTTCGAAATACTGTCGCGTCGCCGCATCGGTCGCTTCGCTGGTCATCACATACCAGGGGATCGTCACGTCATAGCGTTTGGATGTCGCGGCGATGCGGTCGGCAAAAACTTGGAACAGCGTCCGATTGCTTAACGGGCCGACCGGAAACATACCTTTGGGTTTATCGAAACCTAAGCGGGTGCCCTGGCCGCCGGCAACGACGATTGCGGCCAGCTTGCCTTCGCGGATCGCTTGTTCGCCGGCCCCGCGGGCATCGTCGGTCGACCAATCGACACCGGACCCGTCGGCACCCACCGCCGGTGGCGGATCTGAATTTTTTGCGATCGCCGCAAAGTCCGGCTTTTCGTCTTCGTCAGCAACCAGCTTGGAAAGCAAGGACAGGTCAATGTCCTGAATCTGTTCGGCTAGCTGTGCCTTGCCGGCATCATCCAGTTCGTCCCAGTGCCGCAGGATGTGTTGCTGGTCGAATGCTTCCAGGGCGGCGGTCAGTTGCGTTTTGTCCATCGGGCTGCGCTAAGGGGTCAACAAGAATGGGAAGAAGACAAGGTCGAAACATTCATCCGGCGACATCCTGTCGAACCGACGATGCGAATCAATCCGGGGCCCAGACGCTGCAGGTTGCATCGGTTGCCGTTAATGCCGTTGATGCCAGGCGTCCGAATCGTATCGTTCGCGACGCAGCTGGTCGGTCATGGCGACGCGTGGGTCGGATGAATCGTCGGTTGCAACGGTCAGCGATTGGTGTGCCGAAAACTCGTTGGCCAAATCTTCGGCTAATCGGGATGGTTCGCAAGGGACGTTGGTGATGAACTGGCGGTGTCGGCGACCCTGGCGATATTCGGGCTGGCGTGGTGCGACGGCCAGGCATGAGGCGATCTGGTCCAGATCCGCAGCGTGCAAAATCGTCCCGTGGTACAGCAAGTGACCACGGGTGATTCGCAGGCTGTTTCCCGAAAACTTCTTATTTTGCCACGTCAGGTCACAGATGCCTTGCCACTGGGCGTCGGGTTGCTGTCGCTGCACAGCGGTCAAAACACGGCGGATCACGTATTCATGGGCCGCGTCGACATGCCGCAGATGCGGATGTTCTTCCAGACTGATGACCACGCTGTACATCAAACATCCCGCGCCGCCGACCACCGACGCACCGCCGGTGACACGCCGCAGCACCGGGATGTTCTGGCGATCACAGTATCCATGATCCACCTCGACGGCCCATTTCGACGACCGCCCCAAAACCACCACCGGGCGATCGAACTGCCATGTCCGCAACGCGGGCGGATGCCGCGAAGCATCCGCCAGATTCAAGACGGCTTCGTCCATCGCTAGTTGGCCGCGCGGGCAAAGCGGTGGCCCCGTCAAACACAATCGAATCACAGCGTCATGATCCTCGCAACGCATCCAACAGCGGCATGCGAATCACGCGTACCACCGCCATCAGTCCGGCCAGACTGCCCAAAATCAGGATCGCGATGACGATCACGATCGGGCCGACAATCGGCGGCGTTAATCCGCTAAGGATTCCGTACGGCAAAACGGCCAAAGCGGCACACAGGCCTCCGCAGCCCAGCCCGATCAACAGCAACGTCACCGTTTCGGTCATGACCAATCGGGCCAACTTTCCACGCGGAAAACCGAGAGCCCCCAATACAGCCAGTTCGCGTCGTCGTTCCAGAACGCTCCGCAACTGTGCCACCGCCAAACCAATGGTTCCCAGCAATAACCCCAAGCCGCCCAGGCTTTGAAACGTGCTGAGGTAAGTGTTTTGAACGGCCAACAAGCCCGCCAAGACGGACCTCGTCGATGACAGGTCCATCCCCAAGTCGCCCAAACGGTTCTCCAAAATGGCGGATACTTCGGCGACGTCCTCCCCATCGGGGACACGAACCAGATAGCTGGAATAACCACTGACATCGGGGAACAAGCGTTGGAAGTTTGCTTCGCCGATCATCAGTTTTCCCTGCAAGACTGAGTTGCTTAGCAGTCCGACGACGCGGAAATGGACGTCCGTGTTGTCATAGTCGAACGACCGGACTTCGCCCACGCCGCCCCGCATCTGCAGACTCCACATCGCGGTGCCTTGATCCAAAATCACCGGGATCGGATCGTCCTCCGTACCAGTTGCCGCTTCGTTCAGCAGCGTCCAAGGGCTGGCGTCGTCTTTTACCCCGTCGTGACCGGCCCATGCAAAGCGAGTGCTTGCACCGGAGCTTTCGGACGTTCCGGCGGTGACCGTGGTTCCGAAGTCTTCGGGTAATCCCAAAATCGTGGGTTGCGTGGCCTGGTACAGGTTGTTGCAACTGGCATCCTGTCCGCGACGCTGACGCATCGCCACGATGTCGACATCGGCCAACCGGTCGATGTCTTGCCCGAACCAGTTCTGTCGAACTTCCACCAAGTTGATGTCGCGGTAAAGCGGTTGGGCGGATGTCCCGATCAGATCAAATCCGCCGGTGCCCTCGTCGGTCGGACGCAGCTGAAAGGCTGACATGGCGATGATCAAAAACGTCGCCGTCGCCATCAAACCGATCGTCAATGTGCTGCGCAGCGGGTTTCGGCCGACGCTGCGGGTGGCCAGGGCGGTCAGGCCGCCGGGCCCCGGCGTGATACCTGCCGCGGCTGATGAATTTTCGCCGGCGGACGAAAAGCGAAAATGCGAATAGACCGCGGCCAGTGCGGCCAACAACAACAGCATCCCCGCACCAACAAAACCACCGGCCGCCGCGGTCCCGCCGGCGGTCAAACCGCCAATCGATGCCGCGATTGCCGCCAAGACACAGCCGATCACCAGGTAGCGGATCCAACGTCTGGTGGAAGACGATGCGTCGGCGTGAAGCAAATCGGACGCCTGGTCCCGCCCGCGAAGTAGGTCGGTCGCGGGGATTCGACTCAGACTGCGGACCGACAACCAAAGCGTTGCAGCGGAGACGGCGAAGCCGGATATCCCGCCGAGCGCAAGGCTGGTCGGTGTCCAATCGAAGTGCAGAAACGGAACCGTCACCGCGCCCACCCATGCCGTGCGTAGCCCCCAAAGGACCAGCCAGGCGTACGCGAAGCCGCCCGCGATTCCGATCAGCACGCCCATCGCTGCGACCAGCAAGCCTTCGCCCAAGATCAGACGAGAGACTTGGGGTTGCTGCCAACCGACGGCCAACAGAGTTCCCAATTCTTTCAAGCGTTCGCCCAGGCCCAAGCGGAACAACATCGCGATCAACATCAATGCGGCGGCGATGACGAAAAAACTGAGCGACAAAAACAATGCGTCAAACGGTGTCGTGCCGTGAGATGCACTCAACTGTTCGCTGCGGATCGGAATCGGCCGCCATCCGACCCGGTCGGCGACTTTCAGAACAGCCGCATCAATGCGGGATTTCAATTCCGGTTCACTTAGCGGCGGGGCGGTCGCGATTCGCAGGCTGGTGGTCTTACCGAATCGGCTGGCGAAGTAACGTCGACCGACGTTCAACGGGATAAACGCCTTGGGGGTCAGACGGTGTTCGTTCCAGTAGGTGTCGTCCTCCGGTTCAATCTTTCGTTCCAGCTCGAATGGCAAATCCCAATCGCTGATTGATTCTTGGTCGGTCACACCAGGGACGGTCGGCGTCAGGTCCGGGTCGTTGTACACGGTCGGTGGTTCGTCATACGCCGCGTCACGATTGCGGCGGTACGGTCGCGACGGACGCGTGATCGGGACGATCTGTGTCACCACCGCCGGAAAATAACGCTCCACTTCACGACCGCGATCGACCTCCGGTTCGTAGTAAGCGATCCGCAAACGATCTCCGACCTTCGCGTTCAGTCGGTCGGCGGCCCAGTCATTAATGACAATCGGCGACGGTCGTGAATCCGTCGTCGTGTCGCTGTTTTCCGGCCCCGATGCGGTCGTGCCCGTTTCGTTTTTGTAATCCAGCGGCAACGAATCGGTCGAGTCAATTGCCGTGATGATGCTGTAGGGAACCGACGCGACGACATTGCCTGCGTCATCCAGCTTTTCAATCGCATTGGCCAGATACGTCATCACCGGCGTTGCCGCGCCCGGGATAGCGTCGGTGACGGCGTTGACGATCACGTCATCGATCAACAACTGCTCGCTGGTCAGCGAATCGTATTGAAAAGCCGGTTCCGCATCGGGGTCGGCGTTTTGAGGCCGGATCGCGGTGACGCGTGAAAGCTTCAGACCCAGGTCACCCAGATCCAAACTCAAATCGTCTCGTGTCAGAGGTTGGGGGGATAGCAACAGATTGGCGGCGCCCCGCCGGTCAAGGACGTCCGCGATCAATTCGCGTTTCAGGTAGGCGCACAGCGGCGTGGTCTGGCTGGCCGACAAAGAAAAACGGCCCAGTCCGCGGTTGTCGACGATCGCGGCAACCGTCATGCGTGGCAGTCCTTCGGTTTCGGATTCGCGTCGGCCCAGTGGACTGTCGGCGGGGACGGCACTTTCAATGGGCAGCCGAATCGTGATCTGATCGCCCACACCGACCCCCAGTTCATCGGCGCAGGCACGGTTCAGTACCACGGACTGGTCGTCGGGATTGGTCTCCGGTGCATCGGATGGTTCGCCTAGCTGCCAAAACGATGGCGTGATGCCAAGGATTTGAACGGATCCGCTGCGGCGTGTCGGTCCATCATCGGACGGTTGCGATTCCGCGACGCCGGCCGGGAACAGAAAGACTGCTTGGGCGCCGATCGGCGAATCAACGACTTCATCGGCGGTAAAGAAGTGACCTGGCGACACAATGGTGTCGATCGAACCCAGTCGCTGCAGCGTCAACGCACGCAGACTGCCACGCATCGAATCGCCGACCAGCAATGCACCCACGATGACCGCCGTTGCGATGGCCACACCCAACGCCAAAGCGATCGAAACACGGCCGCGATACCACAGCGATGCCAAACGCATGTGCCACACACCAAGGCCGGTCTTGCCGGACGGGACCAAGGCGGTTGTGTTCATGGCGGCGGGTTCGTGTTGATGGTGCAGATGACAAAATGGCGATGACGCGGCCGATCGAGTTTGCCCGATCAAGCGATTGCCACAAGGCTAGTCTTTTGCGGGCAGCGCCGGCCGGGCGTCGGTGGATTCGAACACTTCGATCGGAGGGGCGTCGTGGCCAACGATACCGGATCGGCGGGCCAAGGTCGAAAGGGTGGCCAGGGCTTGGCGACCGACCGTCCCCAAGTCCACGGTCCAGTCGTTGACATACAAATCGACGTGCTGCATCAGGACCGCGTCATCGAATTCCTGGGCATGACGACGCATGGTCGGCAGCGTTTCGTCGCGATGGGAAAGCCCCCAACCGATGGAATCGGCAATGCAAGCTTGGATCCGCCCCGTCAATTCGTCATCCAGAGACCGCCTGGCCACCAATCCGCCCAGAGGCAACGGGCACTTCGTTTCGCGTTCCCAGCGTTGTCCCAGGTCTTCCACTAGGTGCAGCCCTTCGTTTTGCCAGGTGAACCGGCCCTCGTGGATACAGACGCCGAAATCCGCTTTCCCCGACTTCAGGTCCGGCATGATTTGGGAAAAGACGACATGGTCGATCTGTGTCGTCGATGGATAAAAAATCCGAATCAACAGTGTCGCGGTCGTATCGATTCCCGGGCACAGTGTCCGCTGTGACGAATCGCGGGGAACGGCACCGTCCCGCGCAGCCAACAACAGCGGGCCGACACCAAATCCCAGCGCCGAACCCGACGGCAAGACCCGCAATTGATCCGCCAATAACAACGCGGCATGAAAGCTGGTTTTGACGACATCAAAGCGTCCCGCCCGCAAAGCGTCGTTCAGTTGTTGGATGTCCAGCAGTTCAAAATGAAAATCCAGGCCTCGAGTGTCCACCAAGTTCCGCATCAACGCGTCGAATGCGAACGTGTCGTTCGGACATGTTGAAATGCCGATGTGGATGGGGTGGCCCATGTTGTTTTGAACGGTTGGCGGGTGCGAGATGTGTGGGCGGCAAGCGTCACAAAAAGCCGCGTGACCATTTCAAGCGGCTGACCTGGCTTTGCTTCGAACGACGTGCGGCCGACTTAGACGTTTGATTCTATGCCCGCGATCAGCTCGGCAACACGACGGGCCGCCACCTGCATCGCGGGACCGGTCTGCCAGGTACGGATGTCGCGGTTTCCGACGGGATTGCTGATCCCACGCACGATCGTCAGTGGAACCTGGCTGACCCGACAAGCGACCGCGACGGCGAATCCTTCCATGTCTTCGGCGACTGCGTCCGGGTAAGTGTTCCGCCGCCACCGGGCGTGATCCGGGGATGACGATGCCGCGGTTACCGACAGAAGTGTTTTTTTTTCGCCCATCGTTCGGGCGTCCGCATCGGGCACGACCAAATCCAGTCGGTCGGTGACGGCCGAGCCATCCATTTCCAGGTGCGGCCATCCCATCTGATCTGCCGACCAGAACTGATCGGGGGCCGCGGCCATGTCGATGCCCGCACCGATGCCGTGGCAGGTTACGCGACGAAAGACGACCGCATCGCCGACCTTGATCGCCGGATAATTGGCGTCCGTTTCCGTGATGAACCCGCCGGCCAAGCCGACCAGGAAGACATGGTCGGGCGTTTGTTCGGCCAACAGTCGCATCGCGCCGATGCCCGCGGCGGCCAAGCCGAAACCACAGATGGCGGTGGTGAAATCACGTCCCGCTGAATGACGGATGGCCGGCCAATCGACCATCCGATATTCCGCCGACGTGGGCACCAGGACCAGGATGCTCATTCAGACAGACTCCGCGGTCGGAACCGCGACAACGTGGGACGATCGACGGCGGTGGATCACCAGGCCAGGCTCAGGCCGGCGATCCGCTCAGGCTGGATTGAAATCGTTCGAACAGATAGTGGCTGTCGTGCGGCCCCGAGGATGCTTCGGGGTGATATTGCACACTGAATGCCGGCAATGTCTTGTGTCGAACGCCGGCAATGGTGTCATCGTTCAAATGCCGGTGAGTGATTTCCAGGCAATCCGGCAACGATTTTTCGTCCACCGCAAAGCCGTGGTTTTGTGTCGTGATCTCGACTTTGCCGGTCGTCAGATCCAGCACCGGTTGGTTCACACCACGGTGTCCGAATTTCAGCTTGTACGTTTGGGCGCCACAAGCCAGCGAAAGCAATTGGTGTCCCAAGCAAATGCCGAACACCGGCATCTTGTCGACCAATTCCGAAATCGTTTGTTTCGCATACGACAGCGGTTCCGGATCGCCCGGTCCGTTGGAAATGAACAGCCCATCCGGCTTGAGTGCCAAAATTTCATCGGCTGACACATCACCACGGACGATGGTCACGCGGTTGCCGCGGGAACGCAGGTGCCGCGGGATGTTCCACTTCATGCCAAAGTCCATGCAGACCACGTGCGGTTGGTCGCCCGATGGTTGCTGGCCGGCTTCATCGACGGTGATCCATTCGTGCAGTTGGTCGTCCCACTGGACCCCTTGTGCGGGCATCACGGTTTTGGCCAAGTCACGGCCGACCAGGCTTTCGCTGGCCTTGGCTTTGGCGACCAAGCTGGCGTCGTCCAGATCGGTGGTCGACAGAACGCCTCGCATGGCACCTTCGATTCGAATGCGACGAACCAAGGCGCGGGTATCGATCCCGCTGATGCCGATGATGTTGTTCTGTTTCAAGAAATCCGACAGCGCCGCTTCGCTGCGATAATTGCTGTGGATTCGGCTTTCGGATCGAATGACGAATCCCGACAACGACGGACGGTGATGTTCGACGTCGACCGTGTTGGTGCCGTAGTTGCCGATTTCCGGATACGTCATCGTGACGATCTGGCCGGCATAGCTGGGGTCGGTCAGGATTTCCTGGTACCCCGTCATTGCGGTGTTGAAAACGACTTCACCGGTGACTTCGCCTTCGGCTCCGAAGGCTTGGCCGGGGAACACGGAACCGTCTTCCAAGGCCAGTTTGGCGGTGATCGGCATGCAATAGCTCTCGCGTGGGATCTCTCGATTTTGTTCAGACGCGGCCACGGTCTCGTATCGCACCGTGGCCCGGCGCGTACTGATATCACGTTCTAACAGACAATCGCGATTTATCGAAGGATCGCGGCCGGTGGTTGGGACGCGAATGTGGCAAAAACGTTCGCGCCCGAACCGGTGGCCCACGACGAACCGCTCTAGCGGCCGATGGTTCGCCGTTAGGTTGATCTGGCCGTTAGATATCGATCAGGTCTTCGGCGCTCAGGATCGGCTTTTCGTTTTCTTCCGTTTCCTGTTTTTCACGCCATGGTTCGCCCGCGCGGTACGAATCCAATTCTTCCTGCAATTGTTCCAGCTGGTCGTTTTCTTGGGCGGCCCCCAAGTCGACGGCGGCTTGGCTGTATTCGATCGCCTTGGGGATGTCTCCCGATTCGGCATGGGCGGCCGCCAGCGTGCTCAGGATGTGGGGCTTTTGGTAATCCGTCAGCCGTGCCGCTTGGCGTGCCAATTCCAGGGCTCGCTGGCCGTCACGAACCTCGTCTTTGGGGCTGGTCGCCAGGACCCACGCCAAGTTGTTCATCAAGCCCGCGTAATCCGGGGCCACCATGTCGGTCGACTTCAGGTTTTCGGCCGGTCCGGTGTCCGAGGTCTGCAAGATTTTTAAAGCATCTTCGTAGTCTCGAATCGCCGTTTGGTGTTCGCCGATCGCCAGCAACGCGTCGCCGCGCGATCGCAGGGCGTTGGTGTTTTCGGGTTGGATTTCCAAGATCTGTTCGAAGACATCGATCGCCTGACGCGGGCGGTCGTCCACCATGTAAAGCTGGCCCAACTGTTCCTGCCAGAAGGCTTGACGCTGCGGATCGTCTTTCTGGAAATCAATCAGTTTCTTGACTTCGTTGATGGCATCGGGAATTCGTTTTTCTTGGGACGCGATCAAGAACTGGACCAAGATCGTTTCGGGCAAGTCGGCCACCCGCGGGTTCAGGTTGATCGCGTCTTGCACGTAACCCTTGGCCGCCGTGACGTCTTCGTTTTCCAGGCAACGCTGGGCCAGTTCGATCAGCTTGCGCGGGTCGCCCGGACGCAGTTCGATCGACTTGTTCAAGTCGACGATCGCTGATTCTTGATCCAGTCGCTTGGTGTGGACTCGTGAACGGATGCGATACAGCCGTTCCAAGATGTCGTTGTCCGAAGCCTGCTTTTCGATCGCCTCGGTCAGCAGTTCGACCGCCTCGTCATCGCGATCGGCATCCATCAATTGTTCGACGGCCGCCGCGACGATCGCCAAGTTCATCGGCTGGTCGTCCAGGATTTCACGGACATCCGCGACGGCTTCGTCGATTTGGCCGTCACCCAGTCGCAGCACGATTCGGGCTTGAAAGGCTTTGGTGTTTTTCGGGTCCAACTTCAAGGCGCGGTTCAGGTCCTTGATTTGCTTTTCCGGATCATCACGCAGCCCCGCACGCATCGCCAGCATGGTGCTTTGTTTCTTGGGGTCGTCTTCGTACAGCTTGATCGCCTTGGTGATCGACCGGACCGCCAGCGCGCCATCGGCGTCGGGGAACACCGCGGGGGAATTCAATTGAGCGATCAAGACGTGAGCGTCGGCAAGTTGGTCGTCGTTTTCGACCGCCTTCTTCAGCAGTTCAAGGGCTTCCAAGCGAACCGCCGCCGCGTTCCCGCCGGCGCCTCGCATCATGGCTCCGAACAGGCCTTGGCCGAGTTGCAGCTGAACGCTGCCCAGCATTTGTTTGGCAAAGCGGCTGTTTTCATCGCCCAGGCCTTTGGACAACGCCGATTCCAACAACGCGGCGACGGATTCCAGTTCACCGGCCGTTTTGGCGTCGATCCGTTTGGAGACGGCTTCATCCAAATCGGCTTGGCCCGGATCTTGGGCGGTGTCCAGCGATGGCAGGGGATCGATTTGGATCGCGCCTTCAGCGCCGGCGTCGGTCTGAGCGCCGGTGTCGGTCTGAGTCGCCGCATCTTGAGCCACCGCCGGGGCGGCAACGCAAACCAGCCCACCCAACAACGTCACCATCAGACAAGCTCGGACGTCACGAAATATCACCGTGGTCGCTGAGGGGATTGGGGCGTTCGGAAAGTCGCTTGGCTGGTGGCCGGATCGCGTTGGCATGAAGTCACCCAAAAGGGAAGTAGTGTTCGATCGGTATTTGGCTGGGCGTTCGCGGCGGATCGGGACAAGTCAAATCGACGTGTCGTCTGCGCAAGGAACCGGCAACGAACGGGCCGGCACATTATGACCGATCCGGCAAGCCGGGCGAAGACGATTACTTGGGCAAGCCGCATGCCCGTCAGGCCAGGACCGGCGTCACCACATTGCCGTGAACATCAGTCAAGCGAAAATCACGCCCTTGGAACCGGTAGGTCAATCGTTCGTGATCGATGCCCAGTAAGTGCAGCACGGTCGCCTGGAAATCATGAACGTGCACGGGATGCTCGGTGACGCCAAATCCCAGTTCGTCCGACTGGCCGTATTCAAAACCGCCTTTGACACCGCCGCCGGCCATCCACATGGTGAACGCATCGGGGTAGTGGTCGCGACCCAGAATCTTGCTGCCGGATGTTCGGCCTTCGCGGAACGGAGTCCTGCCGAATTCACCGCCCCAGATCACCAGCGTGTCATCCAGCAATCCACGTTGTTTCAAATCGTTGATCAACGCGGCGACCGGCCGATCCATCGTGGCGCATTTTTCGGTCAATCCTTTGGTCAGCCCCGTTGCTTCACCGGTCCCGTGGAAGTCCCAGCCCCAGTCGAACAACTGGACAAAGCGGACCCCGGATTCCACCAACCGACGTGCCAGCAGGCAATTATTGGCCAAGCTGGATTTACCCGGCCGCGCACCGTATTGGTCCAGCGTCGCTTGGCTTTCCTGGCGAATGTCCATCACTTCGGGGACCGCCGTTTGCATCCGAAAAGCCAGCTCGTATTGCGAGATTCGGGTGGTCGTTTCGGGGTGCCCCATCTCGGCGGCTTGGATCTGATTCAGTTCGCCCAACATGTCCAGGCTGGCGCGACGGATCGATCTTGGCATCCCCGGCGGGTCGGACGAATACAGAACGGGATCCCCTTGGCTGCGACATTGAACGCCCTGGTACACCGACGGCAGAAAACCGCTGCCGAAGGAAGCTTTGCCGCCGTTGGGCTGGACCCCGCTGCTGATCAACACCACAAAGCCGGGCAGGTTTTCGTTTTCGCTGCCCAGACCGTACGTCACCCACGATCCCATCGACGGGCGACCGGGGCGCGGCGATCCGGTGTAAACCAACAATTCGGCCGGCGCATGATTGAATTGGTCGGTGTGCATCGAATGCACCACACACAGATCATCGGCGACGTCGTGCAGCTTTTCGATCGCGTCGGACATCCACATCCCACACTTGCCGACTCGTTTCCACTGACGTGGCGTGCCCATCAGTTTGGGGACGCCGGTGGTGAAGGCGAATTCGCGTCCGGCTAAGAACGAATCCGGGCAATCTTGACCGTCACGCTGCTGCAGTGCGGGCTTGTAATCGAACAGGTCCAGGTTCGGTGGAGATCCGGTCATGTGCAGATAAATGACCCGCTTGGCCGCCCCAAACCCGGGGCGTTGTTCGCGTCGATCGCCGTCGTCACTGGACGCATCGGCGACGTCGCCGTTGACCAGGCTGGCCAAAGCGGCGGCCCCGATGCCCGCGGTCGAATGCGACAGGAAATGCCGCCGCGTTTGCAATTGCAGTCGTTCAAAAATCGGATGCATCGTAGGGCGTTACCGTTTCATCAAGACTTCGTCCAAGTTAAGCACCACATTACAGGCGACCGTCCACGCGGCTTGATCAGCGATTGCCATTTCATCGTTCGCAACGCTCGATCCCGCCATCGGCGGCGGCAAATGTTCCGGGCGGGTCAACTGTCGGGCTTGATCCGGGTGGTCGGTGTAGTGCTGTCGCATTCGATGAACGAATCCGATCAACCGCTGGGCTTCGGCTTCGGTTGGCGAACGGGCCAGCGAGTGTCGAAACGCCCAGGTGACCCGCTGGAGATCGCTGTCGTGTCGCGTGATCAGTCGAAACGCTAGTCCTCGCGCGGCTTCGACGTACACCGGGTCATTGAGTGTTACCAGTGCTTGCAGCGGAGTGTTCGTGCGGTCGCGTCGAACGGTGCAGACCTCGCGACTGGGGGCGTCGAAAACTGCCATCGACGGGTACGGATTCGATCGCCTCCACATCGTGTACAGGCCGCGGCGGTATCGGTCTTCGCCCGTGCTGGTGGTCCAGTCGGTGTCGTTGCCGAACGCCGCCTTCAGCCCCAGTTCGGGTTGCGGCGGCCGAACCGGCGGACCGTGCATTTTGTGCGACAGCAAACCGGCGGCGGCCAAGGCTTGGTCGCGAATCATTTCGGCCGGAACGCGATGGCGTGGTCCGCGGTTCAGCAAACGGTTGTCTGGATCGGTTGCCGCCAGTACCGCATCCACGGTGGACGATTGACGGTAAGTCTCGCTGGTGACAATCTGTCGAAGCAAGCGTTTCAGGTCCCAGCCACCGGTCGTCAATTCGTTGGCCAAGTGGTCCAGCAACTCGGGGTGCGAAGGCATTTCGCCTTGCGAACCAAATTCCTCGCTGGTGGAAACGATGCCAATACCGAACAGCGTTTCCCAGTGGCGATTCGCAATGACGCGGGCGGTCAACGGGTTTTTCGGGGCGACCAACCAACGAGCCAAGTCCATGCGATCGGGCGTCGGTTTGGACGACTGTGGCTTCAGCGGATGCAGGGCCGCCGGCGTTCCTGGCGTGACGACATCGCCCTTGCTTTGATAGTTGCCGCGAATCTGGATGTGAGTGACACGTCGTTTGTCGGCCGGCAAATCCTTCATCACCGGGACCGTCGTTTGCGGCCGGATCGCGGCGAGTTCTTTTTCGGCCTGGGCCAATCGCTGTCGCGTCGGTCGCAGAACACGGGTGATGCCACGGTGGTGTTCCCGCAAGCGTTTGGTTTGTTCGTCGGATCGATTCGCGTCTTTGATCAGCAGTTTTTGACGCACATCGATCGGCAATTCGGCCCAACGCATGGCGTCGTCCGATGCGGTCGCCCGGATCGAAAAATGATCCAATAGGTGCCGTTTGTGCTTGGAACGCTGTGTCAAAACCAATTCCAGCGGCCCATCGGCCGGTGTCAGCGTTCGTGACAGCCTAACCGTCAAGTCGTGTTCGCGGCCGGTTTGACCGGCAATTGCCCATCCATGTTCGTTCGGTTTTTCTGAATTCAGAATGCCTTCGGGGGCAAAGCCGTCTTGGTGATAGTCACTGGCGACCTTTTGTATCGCCACCGCTTCACCTGTCGATGTACGGATCTCCAAAGATGTCAGTACAAAATTGGCCGTTTGTTTTGGATGAACCCGCAGACGCAGATGGTCGAATTCGGCCGGGGCGTTCTGTTGATCCAGGCTGACCTGAATGCGGTACCGATCCTTATCCGCTTTTTGGCCATTCGCTCGGACCGTGCCGTCGTCTCGGATTTCCAATGATCGAGATTCCGATTCCGCGGCGATCGGCGTTAGGGTTTGCCAACGTGGGGCCGACCGATGTTCGTTTAACCAACGCGTAAAATCCGTGTCGATTTCGGTGGACGGTTGCCGCAACCGTTTTTGCAGCGATTCGATTTCTTGCTTCAAGTCAACGCGTTGTTGGCGTTGCTGCGGAGTGATGATTTCGATCGTCGGTGATTCATTCTTGCGGTCTTGATCGGCGGAGTTGTTGAAGAACGCAAAGATCCGAAAGTATTCCTCTTGGGTGATCGGGTCAAACTTGTGCGTATGACACTGGGCACACGCCATCGTCGTCCCCATCCAGACGGCGAAGGTGGTGTTGGTGCGATCAACGACGGCGACGTTACGAAACTCTTCGTCATTCGTGCCGCCTTCGTTGTTGGTCATCGTGTTGCGATGAAAGGCCGTCGCGATCAGTTGTGATGTGTCGGCGTCGGGCAATAGGTCGCCGGCGATCTGTTCGATCGTGAATTGATCGAACGGTTTACTGGCGTTCAATGAATCGATGACATAGTCACGATACGCCCAAATCTGGCGCGGGGGATCGTCGGCGTATCCGGCCGAATCGGCATAGCGAGCCAAGTCCAACCAGAGCCGCGCCCAGCGCTCTCCGAATTCTGGGCTGGCCAACAAACGATCGACGTAGCGTGAATAGGCGTCGGGTCGGTCATCACGGACGAACCGCTCGGACTGGTCCCATGTCGGTGGGATCCCCGTCAGGTCCAACGCGACGCGACGGGCCAGTGTGCGGCGCGACGCTCGGGGGCTGGGGCGTCGATTATGTTGTTGCATCTTCTGCAAAGCGAAACGATCGATCGGATCGGCCGACCAGTCGTCGTCTGCGATCTCGGGAACCGGCGCGGGCCGGGGCGGTGTGTAGGACCAATGCCGATCGTACGTTGCGCCGGCTTCGATCCAGCGACGCAGCAAAGTGATTTCTTCTTCACTCAGCGGCGAACCCTTTTCCGTTGGCGGCATCACCATGTCGGGATCGTCCGACGTGATGCGCAGCATTAACTCGCTGTCATCGGGGGCCCCAGGGACGATGGCCGCATAGCCCCCCAGGTCTTCATGCGATTCCGCGGTGTCCAAGCGTAGACCCGCGGCCCGTTCGGCTTCGTCGGGGCCGTGGCAGGCAAAGCATCGATTGGAAAGTAGGGGTCTGATTTCTTGTGCGAAATCCACGGGGCGGTTGTCCGGAGATTCCGCACGCACAGTGATCGAGTTTGGCGTCGTGACGGTGGCAAACAACACGGCCAGCAGACCCCCAAGGGGATTCGGCCGAATTGCCAGTCGAGATCGTGACGGGAACGATCGTATCATGAAGGGATTGAAGCAAGGCGGGTCGGCGGGGTGGGACGATGACAATCCATCGTATCGGGCCTGGCAAAACGTTTGCATCCAAGCCGTTCGCAGCGGCGTGGGGAATGTCTTAGGGCGTTCACCAAGACCGACGTCCACCAGTGCCTTCAGTGTAGCCCCTGCCGCGGCGAGGTGGTCAACTACTGCGTTGCCCAGTGGCTTTCGCCAGCTTCGCCCGGTGGCTTTCGCCTGCGTTGCACGCCGGTGTCCAGCGAACCACAATCAGATTTCTGCTCGGTCCGTCCTACGCGGCGCGATCCGATTCACCGACCACGACTCCACATCATCGACGAAACTGAAAATGTCCGAATTCGATTTGGCTGCGTCCTCGAACACCCGACCGGCGACACGTCGCATGGCAGTCGTACTGCCCAGAATTTGCCGGCGGCTGTGCTTGGTGTTGATGGCGGCGCTGGTCGCCGGTCCGGTGATGGCGGATGTCCAGCAAGCTGATTTCGATTCGATTCAGCTGTACACGCTGAAGAATTCCTCGGGCATGGAAGTCAGCGTGACCAACTTTGGCGCGATCATCACCAGCATCAAAGTCCCGGATCGTGACGGCAAGTTTGACGATGTCGCACTGGGGTATGACAGTGTCGACAAGTACATCAATGCGGTCGACAAGCCGTACTTTGGTGCCGTCGTTGGTCGCTATGGCAACCGCATCGCCGAAGGGACGTTCAAATTGGACGGCCAGACGTACACGCTGGCGAAGAACAATCCGCCGAACCATTTGCACGGGGGCATCATCGGATTCGACAAAGTCGTTTGGAACGCCGAAACGAAGTCCACCGACCGCGGCGACGCGGTGGTGTTGCGGTACACCGCCAAAGACATGGAAGAGGGCTATCCCGGCAAACTGGACGTCACGGTGACCTACACCCTGACCAACGACAACGAAATCATCATCGACTATCACGCGACGACCACCAAGGCGACGCCGGTCAACCTGACCCAGCACACCTATTTCAATTTGAAGGGCGAAGGTCGCGGGACGATCTTGGATCACGAGTTGTTGATCAACGCCAAGCGATTCACGCCGGTCGACGAAACCTTGATCCCCACCGGTGAATTGGCACCGGTCAGCGGAACTCCGTTCGACTTTACCGAGGCCAAAGCAATCGGCCGTGACATCGGCCAGGAACACCAGCAGCTGAAGTTCGGCTTGGGTTACGACCACAACTTTGTGCTGGACCGCGAAGGCAAGGGCATGGCATTGGCCGCCCGCGTTCACGAACCCATCAGCGGCCGCGTGCTGGAAGTCACCACGACCGAACCGGGTGTTCAGTTTTACTGTGGCAACTTCTTGGACGGTCGTTTGACGGGCAAGTCGGGGCAACCCTACGTGCACCGTGGCGGGTTCTGCTTGGAAACACAGCACTTTCCCGATAGCCCGAATCAACCCGAATTTCCGTCGACGATTCTGCGGCCTGGTAAGGCCTACGAAACGACGACGAAGTGGAAGTTCACCGTCAAAGAATAAGTCCGCGATGACGGGGGTGGGTCGAGGATCAACGGCGTTTTTTGCCGCCCTTTTGGGTGATCACCGGGCGTTTGCGTTTGTTCGGCCGTTCGGCTTGTGGCTCCTCCGGTGCAAGCTGCTGTCGCAAACGGTCGGCCAGGCTGGATGACGACGACGAACGTGCCGCGGTGCCTTCCAAGACCGCCGAGTCAAAGTGCTTGCCCTGCGGGATCGTGCGTTTAACGATCAAGCGTTCGCAGATGCCCCACAGGCTGCTGGTGATGAAATAGATGCACAGCCCGGCGGGGACACGGAAGAAAAACAGCCCCATGACCAGAGTCATGTAGGTCATCACCTTCTGTGTCATTTCGGTCTGTTCATCGGTTGCCGGCGGCATGAACATCTTTTGCTGCATCAAGAACAGGCCCATGACGACCACCGGCAAGATGTTGAAATACGGCCCCAACCATCCGGTTCCGCGTCCGGAAAGGTATTCCCACAACCAATCGCCCCAGTAGGCCAACATGTCGGGACCGGCCAAGTTGGACGCCCAATTGGTCCATGAAGCGAACGCGGCTTGTCGCAATTCGATGTCGACCGAAAGTGCACGATACAAACCGATGAAGATCGGCAGTTGCAGGAACATCGGCAGACAACCGGCCATCGGATTGAACCCGACGCGTTGTTGCAGTTCCCGCTGGGCCTTCAGACGGCCTTCCATGTCGTCCTTGTACTTTTCGGCGATCTTTTTCATCTCCGGTGCAAGTTCTTGCATCTTCTGAGCGTTGATCGCTGCCTTGCGGCTTAACGGGAACATCATGCCACGTACGACAACTGTCAGCATGACGATCGCCACGGCATAGTTGCCGATCAGCGAATACATGAAGTGCAGGACACCGGCCAGCAATTTGGCGGGCCAGGAGAACCAGCCGTAATAAATCGTGTCGTCCAGGCCATAATTGGCCAGCAATTCGGGCCGCTTGGGGCCGGCGAACAGAACCAACTGTTCTTGCAGTGATTCGCCGGGGCCCAACTGGGCAACATTGCTGTCGACATAAAACGAAACGTTGACGGCACGTTCTTGGTCATCCGGGATCACCTGGGGGTCCGCGACGATTCCCGCGACCGCACGGCGGAACGAATTCATCGCTTCGCCTTCGCCGGGCACATAAGCGACGGTGAAGTACTGGGCGTCCACGCCGATGTAGCTGAGCTGTTTGGATCGGTCATCCCCGTCGGGGGCAAAGATCACGTGGTTAGGGCTTTGCGGTTCGTTGCGTGCTTGTTTCAGCATCGCATAACCGCTGATCAAATCGTGACCCATCGCGGGCGTCTTGTAGACGACATCGCGGGCAGCCGCACCGCCCCAGTTCGGGCTGATTTTATTGCTGTACCACCAACCTTCCAGCGTCATTCCGTTGACGCCTTCCAAGCGATAGGCGACTTCCTGGGGCGAATCACCGGGGTTGCGAATCTGGACGTCCAAACCGATGTCATAGCTGCCGGGACGCACGGTGTAACCGCGTTGCATTTCCAGACCGGACGATGCGTCGTCCAGATCGGTCGCCGACAAGGGCAGCCGAAACACGGCCCGCAAATCGCCGGCTGGTTGGTTGGCATCGCCTTCGTCGGCCCGCGTGATTTCGCTTTCCCACAAAGCAGCGGTCGCGTCCAGCATCCCATTGATTCGGCTGCCGCCGGCCGGGATGGATTTACGATTGATTTTTTCAAGCGACAGCAGGCAAGACAGTCGCGACAGGTTGCCGGGGACCTGCTCCGGACCACCCTGGGACGCCAAGCGAACCAAATCCAATGGGTGTTCGGTCAGCGTGACCTTGAACACCAGCGTTTGATCTGACGACGAAGCACTGTCACTTTCCGAATCGTTTTGCGACGTTCCGCGGATGACTTCCAAGGTGACTTCGTCGCCCGGTTCGGTGTCGATCAGTGCTTGATCGATTTCATCGGCGGTTGTGACCGGGGTGCCGGCGACGGCGATCACAACGTCGCCGACGCGCAGCCCGATTTCGCCTGATTCGGCAACCGCGGTCGCCGCCGGGGTACCCTGCCCCACAACGTTGACGGCGACGCCATCGATCCGCGACGCGGGTTGGCCGGCCAGGTAGCCCATGTATCCGCTGCGGGTGTCCACGCGGCGGTATTTCAAACGGCCGTTTTCGTTGCGCTCGGTCAGCTCGATCCGTTCAATCCCGCCGCCTCGGTTGGTCAGGGTGACCATCATGAAGTACGGCGAATCGGGGGCCATCGACCCCAGGGACGCCCAGGTTTGGCGGCCGGGGTGGTCCACCGCTTCGGCGTCTTCGGCCTGTGTTTGGTCCGCGGCTTCGGCCGCGACCAGGGGATCGGAATCGGTGGTCGCCTCCGCGTCGTCGGCGGTCTCCGCGCCGTCGGCGATCTCGGGGGCCGTCGCGTCATCGGCATCCGATGGGGTGTCGGCGTCGGCCAGCGATTCTGCGGCAGGTCGCACTCCGGCGGGATCACCGTTGGCGGGGGGCGGCGGTTGGACATCGAACAGGATCCGCAGACCCATGTAGACGACGAAAAACGCCGAGGAGGCAAGGACAAAGGTAAACAGGCGGCGTTCCACAATGACTCCGCATTGGGCGGTGCTTGGACGAAGCGTGCGAGGCCGATGGAAGGTCGGTGGCGGGCAACGGGGAACGGTCGGCCGCAACCTGGCCCGCACGCGAGCGAGGGATGTTGGCTGGGTATTCTGTCCAGGCCGACCGTTCTTGGGAAGGCGAACCCGATACCTTGGCCGATGGTTGCACGTTTCTCCGCCTGCGAATGTCGTCCGATGTGGCTCAGCGCGACGAATGGACGATCCGGCCGTCGACGATCGTTTGCCGGACCCAGCGATCGTCCCAACCAAACATCAGACCCGCCAACGGATCCGCGAGGCGACTGTGCCAATCGTCATCCGGCCGCACGATGATCAGGTCGGCCGGTCGGCCCGGCGACAGGCGTTCACCGCGCGGCATGCCGATCAGTCGGGCGTTGCCGTGGGTGATCTGCCACCAAGCCTGGGCTGCCGTCGGAAATCGCCGGCCGATCGAAGCGGCCGCTTCGATCATTGCGCGGGCGACGCGGACCATGCTGCGTTCGTACCCGGCACCGATATCGCTGCCCAAGCCAACGGAAACGCCCGATTCGATCAGTGTTTCTAGATTCATCACACCTGAACGCAGAAAACTGTTGGCCGTCGGACAATGGGCAATGTGGGCACCGCGATCCGCCAGCCTTCGCCTCTGGTTTTCATCCAAGTGGATCCCGTGGCCCAGGATGGATCGCGGATGCAAAAGTCCCGCCTGGTCATAAACGCTGGAGTAATCCAGGCCATCGAAACGCTGGGAAACCAAATCGCACTCGGCGACCGTTTCGGCCAAGTGGGTTTGCACGATGGCTCGGGTTTGTTTCGCGAGCGCACCGGCACGCTGCAGCAGATCCATCGAACAGGCGACGGCGAATCGTGGGGTGACGGCCGCTGACAACGCGGATCCGGGCGGAAAGGCGTCCAAGGTCTCCGCCGCGGTTTCGATCTGGCGGTCGGAATCTTTCAGCCAAGTTTCGGGGGCGTCGCGATCCATCAAGACTTGGCCGATCACTCCTTTCACGCCCATCCTTTGGGCCGTTCGTAGGGCCGCCATCGTCCCCTGGTGGTGAACGGTCGCGTAGGCGGCAATCGCCGTTGTGCCCACGCCATGCAGTTGTCGTATCACACGTTCGGTCATCGCCGCGGCGTACTCGGGGGCGGACCACAGGGATTCGGCGGGAAAGACGGATTCGTTCAGCCAGCGAAGGAGCGTGGTCCCGTGGGCACCGATGACGTCGAACTGCGGCAAGTGAAGATGGGCGTCCACCAGCCCCGGCATGATCACACAGTCATCCCCCCCCAGGTCCGCATCTTTGCTGGTTTGACCCCACGTGACGCTTTCGATCCGCCCGTCCTGGATCCAGATTTGGCCGGGGACCAGTTCGACGGGGTGTGAATCAAACGGAACTTGGCGGTCGAGTGCTGAATCGGCGGGACTGTCGCCACCGGTGGCGTGGCCCGGTTGGCCGGATCGATCGGGGCCACGGTCGGGGATGCGAAGTCGTAGCAGTTGGCCGGAAAGGTGCATCGTTGCTGTGCCTGTTGAGCTGTGCCTGCTGAGCTGGGCCTGCTGAGCTGGGCCTGATGAAAAGCATGGCGGTTCGTCCGGTCACCTGCGTCGAACAGACCAGCACGCTGAACGGCCGAGCGTCAAGAAAATCTTGACTTCGACCGCCATCGTTTGATAGCCACCGTGCATGAAACTGCACCGGATCCAACGTCTCGACCAGCCATGCCATCGCCCGTTCCCACGGACAGCCGACGCGTCGTCGCAACATGAAGACCGCAGGGGGCGATGCGCAACGGCGTTCGATTTACTTCACGCCGGTTTTCTGTGCGCCCTTTCGCTGTGCTTCGGTGTTGCCGGATTCGCTGCGGAATTGGAATCGTCGGATTCTGCTTCTGGCGTTGAATCCCGGCCCTGCGTGTTGCTGAGCAACGAGAACGTGATCTTTGGGGTCGCGAAACAGGTCGGTTCCAAGGTGGAGATCCGACAGGACGCCGGCGCCTCGCTGACGGTGCCCTACCAGAATGTGAAATGCTGGGCGGATTCGATTGAACAGATTTATCAGTACCGAGTGGCTCATCGACGCGGTGATCGTGTCGAAACCCGCTTGGCCGACGCGCGATGGTGTTTGCGGTACGGCTTGTGGCACCATGCCCTGATGGCACTTGCGGAAATCGACCGCTTCGATCCCGGCAATCGCCAAGTCGCCGTTTTACGACAACAGATTCGACGGCTGCGTGCGACGCAGACTGCTGAAACACATGACATCGCCCAAGCGGTTGCCGCTTCCGATTCGCAAACGCCGCCCGATGGGTCCGGTGGTGATCCGGAAATTCGTCCGGTGGCCTATCACACTGACGATCCGATCGCGGCCCCCGGTCGACGTTCTGCAAGTCGCCGACACAATGAAGAACAAATCCAGTTCACGCGTCGGATCCAGCCGCTGTTGATCAACCGATGTGGTGGGTGTCACAGCCACACCGGTGATTTGGCTTGGAAGATGGTCGTACCCGGTGGTGGTCGCCGACCATCGACCGATGGCACGCGTCGCAATCTAGACGGCTTGCTGGCTCTGTTGGATCGCACCGGCGGTGCGTCGTTCATTGAATTGGCGACAACCGCGCACGGTGGTGCCGGGCAACCACCGATCAAGTCCAGTGAAAAAGCACTGGTGGACAGTCTGCGAGAATGGATTCGCGACCGTCCCACGCCGGAAACTGACTCCGGTGCAAGTGATGGTGCGCCTGATGAAGTGACCGGCCGGGATGATTGGCAAGCAAAGGAATCGACGACGGAATTCACAAGCGAAGTAAGCTCGGATCAACCATCGCGATTGCCGCCGGTCGGCGACCCGTTTGATCCCGACCGTTTCAACCGCTTGTATCACCGCGGCGAATGATCGGTCCGGCTATTCGAAACGCAACAGCGAGTACTTGCGTTTGCCGCGGCGTAAAACCAACATCGATTCGCTTGCCAAGTCATCGGTGGTCAGCTTCATCTGCTGATCGCCGGCGCGCTGGTTGTTCACATAGACGCCGCCTTCCTTGATCGCACGCCGGGCTTCGCCGCTGCTGGATACCAGACCTGAGATCTGCAAGGCTTCGACGATCCACAGGCCTTCACCCGCCAAGCGGTCGCGGGGCACCGTTTCGCTGGGGACGTCCGCAAAGATCTCTTTCAACTGAGCGTCATCTGCGTCGCCGATTTCGCCACCGAACAGGATTTTCGATGCGCGTTGGGCCGAATCCAGACCTTGTTGTCCGTGGACAAATTCAGTCATCCACTGGGCCAATCGCTTTTGTGCGGTGCGGGCGCCCGGGTTGGATTCCGTGTCGCTTTTGAGCGATTCGTATTCCTCACGCTCAATTTCTGTCAGGTACGCGATGCACTTCATCACATCGGCGTCTTCGACGTTGATCCAGTACTGATAGAACGCGTAGGGGCTGGTTCGCTGGGGATCCAACCAGATCGCGCCGCTTTCCGTCTTGCCCATCTTTCGACCATCGCTGGTCGTCAGCAACGGCGCGGTGAATCCGTAAAGCGTCTTGCCCAGCATCCGTCGGCCCAGGTCGATCCCCGCGGTGACGTTGCCCCATTGGTCGCTTCCGCCGGCCTGGATTTGACATCCGTGATGTTGGGCCAAGTAGACGAAGTCATAGGCTTGCAACAGCATGTAACTGAACTCGGTGTAGCTCAGGCCCGCATCGCTGCCCAGTCGCGAGCGGACCGAATCTTTGCCAAGCATCGTGCCGACGGGAAAGTTCTTGCCGACGTCGCGCAGGAATTCCAGGTAGCTGTAATCCTTCATCCATTGATAGTTGTTCAACAGGATCGCGCCGTCATCGCCGTCGAAATCCAGGAACTGTCGCATCTGTGCTTCGACCCCCGCGACGTTGCGTTCCAGTTGGTCGGCGGTTTGCAGGTTCCTTTCTTCGCTCTTGCCACTGGGGTCGCCGATCATGCCGGTGGCGCCGCCGACCAAGGCGATGGGGCGGTGGCCGGCACGTTGAAAGCGACGCAGCATCATCAATTGCATCAGCCCACCGACGTGCAGGCTGGTTGCCGTCGGGTCAAAGCCGATGTAGATCGTTTGCGACCCGGAATCCAGCAATTTGGACAACGCGTCTTGGTCGGTGCATTGGTGGATCAGGCCACGCCACTGAAGATCTTCTAACAGGCTGTTCACGGTTATCAGGTGCTTTTAAAAGGCGTACGTTTTTGAAGCGGATCGTCGGAGCCAAATCATCTGGCGATGGATCGGCGGTTCGGTTTCAGTGTGTTGCACCGGAGCTGTTCGGGGCATCATGCGTTTGGGCTCGCATCAGGGCTTCGGCGACGGCGAGATCGTCCGGGTAGGTGATTTTCAGGTTGGCCGGTGACCCCTGGACCAGTTGCACCGGTCGCCCCATTGCTTCGACCATCGCCGCGTCATCGGTGACCGGGAAGCCGCGATGACGCTGATAAGCCTCACGAATCCAGTCCAGCTTGAAAACCTGGGGTGTCAGTGCCATCCACAGGTCGCGTCGATCGACGTTGCGGCAATCCTGGCCGATGTCACGCTTGATCGATCCGGCCAAGGGGCTGGCCAAAATGGCCGCGCCGGTTTCTCGCGCGGCGCGAAAGACTGAAGCGATGTCCGACGTCGGGACCAACGGTCGGGCGGCATCGTGGATGGCGATCCAGTTGGCCGTGCCGGTGTCCACGGCGGCGATCGCGTTTCGGACGCTGTCAAATCGTTCGCGGCCGCCGTCGACGATTTCGACCGGGCGTGGCAGCGGCCAGCGTTCCAGGTGCTGCCGAAACGTGGGCTGATCGGTCGGGGACGCCGCCACGATCAGCTGGCAAACTTGCGATGATCGGCAAAGTCGCCGTGCGGTATGGATCCACAGCGGGATCCCTGCCAAAGCCGCAAAGACTTTATTGTCCGACGACGCGAATCGACGACCGCTGCCGCCGGCCGGCAAGATCACACAGATGTCTCGCTGCGATCGATCGGTCGCGTCAAATTCACTCTTCGGCCGTTCGGGACGTTCGTCGGAGGCATCGGGGGCACGGTCTGGCATCGTTTCGATGGGGCTGTTCGGCGGGCCGATCGTCGGTCTTTGCCATGCGTTGGTCGGCGACAGGGTTTGCATTCAATGGCGCGAATCGTAAAGTGATCGCTGCGGCCATACAATGATGTCGGGGGTCGATCGCGGTGCGAAGCCGCACTGTGGCGCGGGCTGAAATCCACGTTGCCGACCTTTGACCTGTGAAATTCAAACCCACAATCCTGCCCTGTCCCCGCTTTTCTTCGGAGCCGAGCGAACGATGTCTGACTCAAGTCGATTGCCAGTGGTTGACGCGATGCCCGGCGACCAGCCGACCAGCCCCGTGACCGGTTGCTGTGGCGGACTTCGGCGTCTGTGGTTTGCCGGTGCGGCATTGGTGGCCGTGGCCGGATTGGGAGCCGCGTTTTTCGCCGGTCGGCAATCCCAGAACGCGACCGTTGATTTGGATTCGCTGCCGTTGATCGATGCGACCGCCGCGGTCGCTAGCGAAGATTACAGCATCGCCACGGGACCGATCAGCGATCGCGCCGAAGGCTTGTTCGTACTGGATCACAACAGCGGCCTGCTGCAGTGCCACGTGATCTATCCTCGGTTGAACCAGTTCATGGCCAGTTTTACGGCCAACGTCAACGATGCGCTGGGCACCGGTGGTAAAGGTGGCAAGTACATCATGGTGACCGGTGCGGCCAACTTTCAGGGATCGGCCAACCAACGTTTGGCACCGTCGGTCTTGTATGTGCTGGACACTTCGACCGGCAACTTCGTGTGCTTCGCCGTGCCGTTCAGCCAAGCGATGCAGAATTCACGCAAACCGCAAACGGGAACGCTGATCCCGTTGGCCAACGGCGGGGCAAGCTTGGTCCCGGATCGTGATCGATTGCGATAGGCCGTCTCTTCTGCTTTTCCCTGATGACTTTGCGGCGGTACAGGCGGTGATGACGTCACCGCTTTGCCGCCTTTTCCGCTTGGTACTGTCGACGACGGATCGAAGGCAAACGAATTGTCTGAATTCAATTTGTCGGGGTTGAATCCCCCGCAAGCCGAAGCGGTGCGCACGCTGAGCGGCCCCATGTTGGTGCTGGCGGGCGCGGGAACCGGCAAAACTCGCGTGGTGACCTTCCGCATCGCCAATCTGATCCGGCACGGCACCGCGCCGGATCGCATCCTGGCCGTGACGTTCACCAACAAAGCGGCCGGTGAAATGCAAGAACGCGTGGCGGAATTGCTGGGAATCAAAGGTCGGCGAAAACGCCGCGGTGAAAAGGCACCGCCCAAGCCGATGATCAGCACTTTCCACGCCCAGTGTGTTCAAATTCTGCGTCGACACGCCCCGGCGATCGGGTTTCCGGCGAAGTTCAGCATCTATGACCGCAGCGACCAGGAATCGCTGGCTCGCGGGATTCTGCGCGAACTGCGTTTGCCCAACACGGCGCTCAAACCGGCCGACATGCTGTCGATCATTGGCGGATGGAAGAACGCGGGAATCCATCCGGAAGAATCGACGTCGGTGGCGTCGACCGACAAGGAACACTTCGCCGCGTCGGGGTACCGTCGATACCAAGAAGGCTTGCGGCTTCGCGGGGCAATGGATTTTGACGATCTGTTGCTGCACACCGAAATGCTGTTTGACCAGCATCCCGATATTCGTGACGAAGAGGCCGGGCGGTATGACCATGTGCTGGTCGACGAATACCAGGACACCAACGGGTGTCAGTATCGGATCACCAAGCACTTGGCGATGCGTCACCGAAACCTGTGCGTCGTGGGTGACGACGATCAGTCGATCTATGCCTGGCGCGGCGCGGACGTCTCGCACATCCTTAGCTTTGCGGACGACTGGGACGATGCCAAAGTGGTCTGGCTGGAGGACAATTACCGCAGCACCGGTGCGATCCTGGAGATGGCCAACCGTTTGATCGCCTTCAACACCCATCGGCACGACAAAATTCTCAAGCCCAGTCGGCCCCAAGGCCCACGGCCGCGCATCCTGCAGCACAAGGACGAAATTGCCGAAGCCAAAGTCACTGTCAGTGAAATCAAGCACCTGATCGAAAACGAACACATCCAGCCACGTGACATCGCAATTCTGTTTCGGACCAACGAACAGCCGCGGTTGTTCGAAACGGAGCTTCGCAAAGCCGACGTGCCTTACGTGATGCTGGGATCACAGTCGTTTTTCGATCGTACCGAAGTCCGTGATGTTGTGGCTTATTTGAAATGGGTCGCCCAACCGGATGACGAGGTCGCACTGTTGCGGATCATCAACAAGCCGGCGCGTGGAATTAGCAAAAAGACGATTTCCACGCTGATGGAGCATGCGGTGCGGCGTGGCCAGCCGATTTGGTCGGTCATGCATGACGCCCATTCGATCGAAGGCTTGAACAGCCAGGCACTTCGCGGCATCAACGACTTGATCGCGATCCAGCGTGACGTGACTGATCGGGCCAATGGGGAGGGGATCGGAAAAGCGATGGAGACCTTGTTGGCTCGGACCGCCTACATGGATGAAATCGCCCGCAACTATGAAGACCCCAACGAACGGGACGCTCGCTCGGCGTCGGTGGGCGAACTGGCCAACGCGGTTTCGGCCTTCGAAGATTCTCGCGAGGAAGCGGACCTGACAGGATTCTTGGCGGACATTGCGTTGTCGGGACGCGAGATGGGGAACGAAAAAGACAAGTTGGCTCTAAAGAATTCGGTCTGGCTGCTGACGATGCACGCCGCCAAAGGACTGGAATTTCCGGTCGTTTACATGGTGGGGTTGGAAGAAGGCATCCTGCCGCACAGCCGCAGCGTCAAAAGCGGGGTGGAAGAAGACATCGCCGAAGAACGCCGACTGTGCTACGTCGGCATCACCCGTGCGCAGGAGAAGTTGACGCTGTCGCTTTCGCTGACACGCCGCAAATGGGGGAAAGCACGTCCGACCGTCCCCAGCCCCTTTCTGTACGAAATCACGGGGAAGGCAGAAAATCCGAAAAAGTTTCGAAAAAAAAGTGCGGGTTTTCAGAGAAGATAAACCCTGGAAAACGCCCGATTGTCGTCGAAATGAATGCGTAAAACGCGGGGTTTGAGCAAGGCAGGGTGTCGGCCTAGCGTGAAAATCTTACCCCGCGATCACTTTCTTGTGAGCACATCCTGCGGCTTGGGGCGTTTGTCGCGTTGAATAGCCGTCAAACTCGGATTAAGTTCCTAGCATCGGTCGATGCATGGAACGGGGTCCCTTCGCCGGCCATCCCCCCCAAAATCTTCAGCTTTGAGACGACCAGCAATGAGAGTGAATTTTTCGACACTAGTACTGTCAGCCACAGCGACGCTTTTCTTTGCGAGTTACTCACAAGGGGCGATCAGCGAATCTGTGGGGATCGTTGACGACATCAACGATATGACGACGTCTGCTTCTCAGGTCGTGACATTCGAAACGGATGGTCTGGGTTCCGGTTGGAATTTCCAGAATCCCGAAGGTGTCCAACAAGTTACGACACAATTGAACTCGACTTCGTTGAACCCCTCGATCTTCTTCAGTTACGAAGATTCCTCCGTCGCGGGTGGGGTCTACTTCAACGACGGTGGATCAGGTAGCGGATACCCAAACCCAGTCCTTCGTAGAAATGCGATTTCGTCCGGCGGTAGCCCGCTCGATGGACCCGATCAACGTATTTCAAATGGTGTGACCGGTACTGGTGGCACAGTCTTCTCCGGTCCCGAGACCGTGTTTATCGATTTTCGATTCGGAAATACTCCTGCACCCGATGGTGGCGTTGCCGGAGATCCTGCCTACATGGACGCGGTTGCTTTTGACTTGATCGTCTCGGCTGGCGTATCAGTTGACGTGCAGTATCTGCAAACTAGGTCGGATGGCGATTTTCTCATCCACGAGGATCTCGGTATTACCGGTGGGTCTTCAATGGTCCCTCGATTTGTTGGGTACGAGCGTCCTGGAGTGTTACCAGATCCTGGAAATTTCAACCGCGTGAAGATCACGTTCAGCGGAACTCCGACCGGAGGCGTGACAGAGAATTACATCATTGATGATTTCCAAACGGGGACCTTTACGGCAACGGCGGTACCAGAACCGTCATCGTTTGCGTTTGCCTTGATGGCTGGTGGTGGCTGGGTTGCACGCCGCGTGCGTCGCAAGAAGATTGCTTGATCGGTTGGCAAAAAGCTGACCGTGCTAAGGCACAGCAAGGGCTCGTCGGTTGATTCCGGCGAGCCCATTTTTTGTGCGCTGGTGAAAGACGACAGAAAGTCTTTAGTCGCGGCGAGTGATCACGGCAGCGGATCGCTCGGAGAGAAGCCGGGTGCCATCCAGGTCCTTGGCGATGCGTGCAAGAGGACGTCGTGATCCGCCACGCGACGACTTGCGAAGCAGCCCGCCGAGGTGATCCGCGGTGGTGGATTCGACAAGGCCTGCGTTGTAACCCAACAGTGATTCGCCAGGCTGCAATTGAAACTCAGATTCGGCAAAGCTGGGATCAAAATCGGTCGCCAACGGGCGATGGTTCGCCGCGATCAACGGTCGATAGCCGAATGCACCGCCGATCATGGCGGACAAGTTTCCAGCCGCAACGATTTCACCTTCGCCACTGTCAGGCGAAAGCCGGGCGTACATCAGCGAACAGGTTTGGCCGGTGACCCCCATTTGCCACAAGCTGTCGCCGACACGTCGCAGCAGTCCCGACAGATCATGTCGGTATCCCAGGTGCGCGATCGCTGCAGCCTTTGCGAATGCGGCGGTCATTGCGCCGGCGGTGGTCGGATCGTTCGCTTCGGCCATCAGCCAGGCGACCATGCCGTCGGGCAAGACGTCCCAGTGATGCCATCCGACGGCCCAGGTTTTGGGGGACTCGATCAATCCATCGACATACAAGTCTTCGCTGATTCGCGTTCCAATCGCCAAGGTTTCGTATTGCCAGGCGGCCAGGCGATTCAGGTGTGATGCCAGCGATGCGTCGTCGGCACGATCGGGCCGCGCCGTCACTTGTTTGTCCGTGGCTGATTCGGTGACGTCGGCGATACGAATCGTCGGACCAGATTCGGATGACGACGGTGCAATGTCTGGTGCGTCGCCCGTGATGGACACACGATTCATTTCATTGGCGATCTGCGATGCTGTCAGGCGTGCGGCGGCCGCCTGGGCATCACTGATTTCGTCGACGGGTTGTTGGCCGTACAGCCACAGCGTTCCCAGCGGAAGGTCATCCGCATTGACAGTCGCACAGATCGCGCGACCGAATTCGCTTTCCGGGCAGTTCCAAGTGTCCATCAAGACGGCGTGCTGGTTTTCGATTGTACAAACGCCACACACCATCGCTTCCAGATCCGCACGGCAATCGGCCAGGTCGCGGGGCGGGGCCAGCAACCGTCGTGGATCCAGGCCGAACAGGCACCGAAGTTTCAGCTCCGTCGTATCCTCGTTCAGCAAGTACAACGCGGCGGCGTCGAAGCCGGTTGCCGCCACACCGTCGGACAAGATCCGTTGCAGTTCATCGGCGATCGATGGAATTTTGACGCTGGCACGTCCGAACTTGGATTCCAGCACCGCCAGTTCCGCTTCGCGACAACGCAGGGCCGCTTGGCTGTCGGTCAATTGGCGCGTCAGTTCGGCTGCGGCGGCGGCCAATTTTTCGGCGTCGGCTTTTCCGATTGCCGGCAGGATCCCCGAATCAAAGTCTTCGGCGGTCATCATCGCGTCGAACGCATCGTCGGCGGTCAGTTGAAAACTGGGGCCTTTCAATCCCTTCATGGCCGCATCGCCGTCATCCAGACGCCAGCCCGTCACGTCCGTGTAGGCACGCAGGAAACGATCGATCGCATCGTTGTTGGCCAGGTGAGATCCGGATCGCACTTTGGATCCGCTGCGTCGAGAAGATCGACGTCGTGTGGAAGTGGCGATCGTCGTTGAATCGTCGCCACGGTTGATGTGGAGACGCAGATGATGAGGGCGTTGATCAGACTTTGACACGAGCGAGGATTCCGTTGCTTGGAATGTCACGCCTATGAAGGGAGTCACATTCCGGTCGTGGGTACAGCACGGCTTCCTAGCCACATGACGCCACGGTTTCATTGCAACGCGGCGTGAACTGGTCCTGGTTCAGAAACAGGCATCGGCGCAGCGGCACGGTCAAGCTGACCGGAAAAGTCGATGGGCATCGCCTAAATCACGACGACGCAGGCACAATCGGACTAATCGATCCAGACGCCACCGTTGCATCGATCACGCGACGGTGGCCAAGCGATTCAGAACAACAACGCTTAACTAGGCGGCGAAGCGGCGGATGTGAACGCTGCTGGCTTGGCCTTGCGGCGTCACGTTGACGCTGATGAAAGAATCGCCGGATGGGATTCCCGATCCGGTGACCGCATTGATCGGACAGTTCGAATCCAAGTCGGTCAAGTTGCGGATCGGAAACAGGTCATCGCCCAGTGAGCAAAGGCTGGCGATTGCTTCGACCATTCCGCCGCCGGCACCCAAGTTGCCGAAGTGGCCTTTGACGGTCGTCACCGGCGGTTGGGATGACGCGTCGCCAAAGACTTGGGCGATCGCGGCCGCTTCCCCCGCATCGGATTGCGGTGTGCCCAAGCCGTGGGCGTTGATATGCCCGATTTGGTTCGGGCTGGTCGTTCCTAGAGCGGCGCGCAACACGTTGACGATTGCGGTTTTCAGGTAATCGTCACCCGCCGCCGGCCCGACGGCACTGCTTCCATAGCCGACAACTTCGCCCAGGATTTTGGCGCCGCGTTTTTCCGCGTGAGCCAGCGTTTCCAGCATCATCGCGCCGGCACCTTCGCCCAGCACGCCGCCGTCGCGGTCGCGATTGAACGGACGGCTCATCGATTCACAATCGTCACGGTCCGATGCCAAGGATTCTTGCATCGAAGCATGCAACGTTCGCAGCGGGTGGATCCGTGATCCGGTCGATCCGACCACCAACGCGTCGGCGTGACCCCGCCGCAGTGTTGAGTAAGCTTCGCCGATCGCATTGCCGGCCGATGCTTCGCGAACGGTGATCGAATTGTTCGCACCACGCAGATCGTTGTAGATCGCGATGTGACTGGCGGGCATATTGGGCAGGTACTTCAGCAGCCAAAGCGGATTGACTTTCGGCAGCCCCTGTTCGCCCCAACGCGTGAAGCTGAATTGGCCTTCACCGTCCAAACACGCTTTCATGCCGGCGGCGTATTCATCGGGCAACGACATGATGTAGTCGCATCCATAGACCACGCCGGTCCGGTCACGATCGAAGGCTTCATGGGTGAACCCCGCGTCGGCCATCGCACGCTGGGCGACCGCGACGCCCATTTCAATTTCGCGGCACATCACTTTGCTGCCCTTGCGGATGTTCCGTTTGACGGTTTTATCCAGGGGGCCGTAATCGTCGATGTGGCCGGTGAACTCCGCCGCTTCGGCACCGTGGTTGACGGGCAGCACGCCCAAGGGCACACGGGTCAGCGTGCGGATCCCCGAACGGCCTTCGCGTAGGCCGGACAACAAAGGTTCGATGTCGTTACCCAATGGCGTGACGACACCCAGTCCGGTGATAACGATGCGTTGCGAGGGATCGGTGTGCATGAACGTGTCAAAGAAGAATCGTCGGGTCCGCGATGATCAACGCCGCGAGCGTGGCAAAGCGGGCATTCTAGCGATCCCACGTCATTTTCACATGCGGGCCACACGGGGATGCGGCAATCTGTGGAATGGTCGGATCGGGACGGCCACCGACAGCATTTCCCAATGCGGTGGCAGATCGCTGACGGCAGCGGAGGTGTGGTGGGGCAGCGACAAAAACGGGGGCAAGAATCAGTAACGACCGCGGTTGGGGGCACCCGGCTGGCTGGCCATTTGCGGGACCAGCGGTGTGGTGGTCAGGTTCTCGCTGGCTCGCCCCCGGAATTCGACGAACATCAGCGCGTCAGCGCGACCGACCGTTGTGCCGGTGAACACGTTGGTGTTCAAGAATGGCAGCGGTGAGGATTGACGTTCGGGGCTGGCCACGACGCCGCACGACAGCAGCAAGACCATGTCGCTTTGCCAGCGAAACCGTTCGTGCAAACGCCAACTGACGACTTGCGGCACATCGATTCGTGCCCGGTGCGTTTGCGCATTGGGCAGGGGCAGGTCCAAGTCAACGGGGACCAGTTTGTCGACTTGATCAATGTCGGCTTTCAGCACACAGTCGATGGTCCGGCCGTCGACGCTGAGCAGCGGGCTGAGTTCCAGTCGATAGCCTTCTTGAATTTCGCCGGTTTCCGGTTCGTAGGGTGGCCATCCGGTGGGGGCCGGGCGGACGTTGCGGATGTAGTTACGCCCGCGGGTGCTGGCCAGCTTTTGCGACTGACCGTTTTGGGTGATCAGGTCCAACGCTTGGACTTGGCGGACGTCGGTGCGGGCACGCAACTGGCTCATCACCACGGCGGCGTTTTCTTTGGTCAAAAGCCAGGCCTGTACCCCCGGTGAATCGACCGAAACGTGTTGCATCAGCAAGTGGGCTCGGCTGCGCCAATTGGGGCTGCCGACGGTCATCACGCGGAGGTGCAAAACCTGAGGGTCTTTCTCGCCGGCAACAAAACGATCGACGATTCCGCTGACCACTTCGTGCATGGCCGGGCTGTGGTAGACCAGCAATTCATCGCGACTTGCGCTCATGTAGCCGAATGGTTCGTGGAACCAAGCGTCACTGCCGGTTTCGCGGACGATCCAATCGACGATCGCCTGTTGCGGGTGATCCATCTTGGTCAGATAGCCCGTGTAGGGACGCAAGTCGTATCGTTCCAGGTACTGGCCGTGGGTGGAGGGCAGCTTTCCGCTGGCCGCGGCGGCCGCCAGCAAGGCGTTGTTGTTCCCGCCCTGGCCCAACTGGCTGGTGGCGGTGCCTTGGTTGCGTTGCTGGGGAGGTCTTTGTGGGGAGGCTTGTGGCGCAGTGCTGGGGGCCCGAGCGGTGCTGGCAGCCGGATTCGCTTGGGCGTTTGGGGCCGGAGCGCGGCTGGTGAAGCCTTCGCTGCCCACCGATGGACTACTGGGCATCTGGAAGTTCTGTGCCACGGTCGGTTCGCCGGTCAGGACGATCAACAGGGCGAAACAGAGGCTGAGCAGCGTGACCGATCGAAGCATCGATGGGATTCCCGGGGATCTCGCGTGTCGGGTGGACGATTTCATCCCCGGCTATACGAGTTTCCCGATTCCCGAATCAAGACGAATCAAAAACGAAACCCTGCCGACGAATCAGGCTCGTCGGCAGGGCTGGCGTTATGAAGGTTTCGGTTTCGACGTTCGTCGATTGCGTCCAATCAAGATGCGGCGGCCGTGGTTTCGGCGGCATCTTTATTGGCCGCGCGGCGTCGACGACGTTTGGGCTTGGTCGCACCCCATTCTTTGGTCAGGGCTTCGAAAACGTCGGGCGATTCGTAGCGGACCACATGCTTGCCCTCGGGCATCGGACCGATCAATCCGCGAAACACGGGCATGCCACGCAGTGCCAGGTCTGTGCTGCAATCGTCGATTCCGATTTGCGTGTGCTGGTCCATCAACGGATCCAGCGTCGGGTAGTCGCGAATCAACAACGATCCGTCGCCGCCGCGTGTGACGACGCGAAATGTGTCTTTCTTGGCCATGGTGTCTCCGATTTCGGCGGGAGGGATTCGTGCGATCGGTGGCGTTCATCGACGTCCGCATCCGTCCAGGACGGTCGGCGGCGGCATTCGTCGGCTTCGCGATTGGTAAACCAGATGGGCTGTTAGGGAGGGTCACCCAAAGGTCGTGTTCCGCGGAGCACTCAGGACTACGAATGCCGCCGTCGATGCCGTCGGTGTGAAAACCGTGATCCGTTCATGACCGTTCACCCGCACGCCGACGCGGCAATGGGTGGACTTGATCGGAGGTCTGGGTTCACGTCCTGGCAAGATTCGAAAAGGCGGACGAGCGTCGCTTCCCTAAATGCATCGGACCGACGCCCAGCGAAAAACGACGATTCCCGGTTTCGCCCTTGTACGAGGTGTAACTGGTGCGCCGGATACCATCGGCTTCACAGTCATGATTGGCTTGCTGCAAACGAACGTCGTTGTGCGAATGAGCGCGCCAGTTGGATCGAAAGCTTCAATGCGACCAGGCGTTACATCCGGAGATGCGACCAATGGCGGGGGGGAATGGCCACCGATCGCAAGCGTGAACACGTCGGCTGTCGGTGGATCAGGGGCCGGCGATTGCCCACCCGGTACGGTAATGGGGCAGCCAACCTGTCCTTTGCACCGCTTGTGTTTCCAACGGCTTCCCTTCGCCCCAGAAACCAACCCCATGGAATCGTCTCCCGTTCAGCTTGTCGTCGGTGCCGCCGGTGGCATCGGTACCGAAGTTTGTCGTCGTTTGGTGGCTCAGGGTCACCGATTGATGTTGGTCGGTCGGACGAGCGGACCTCTTCAGGCTTTGGCGACGGAACTGGGACAACCGCACAGAGTCGCCGACGCCCAAGATTGGGATGCGTTGGCCCAAGCGGCTCAGGAGTGTGTGGAAACCCACGGCGGACTACACGGGGCGGTGAATCTGGCCGGATCGGTGTTGCTGAAACCCGCACACATCACGGGTTTCGACGAATATCAGGAAACGATCGCCCAAAATGTGACCACCGCCTTTGGGCTGATCAAAGCGGTTGCGCCGATTTTGCGTCGTGGTGGTGGTGGATCGGTGGTGCTGATGGGCAGCGCCGCGGCTGACGTTGGTTTGGCCAATCACGAAGCGATTGCCGCGGCCAAAGCAGGCGTCGCTGCATTGGCAAGATCCGCCGCGGCGACCTACGCCGGCGCGGGAATTCGTATCAACACGGTGTCACCCGGTCTGGTCCAAACGCCGGTCAGCGAAAAAGTCTGGGGCAACGAACGCGCCGCAGCGGCCAGTCTGGCGATGCACCCGCTGGGCCGCTTGGGCGCGGCGACGGACATCGCGTCGTTGATTGTCTGGCTATTGCATCCCGACCAGACTTGGATCACCGGACAAGAGATTGCCGTCGATGGCGGCTTGTCGTCGATCAAATCAGTGAAATCATGAGACGCAGTTTTCGTTGCATCGCATTGCACCGGAGCTCGAGGGCTACTGGGTGACGCGAGTCTGCGCGACGGCGCGGGTGGCGGCCGAAGATCGGTTGCTGGTGGCTTCGACGACCAGTTGAAAGTCCTGCGGGATCGTGCTGGTCACCGTCAGCTGGTACTGCAACGATTCACCCGCCAACAAGCTGCGGATCGGTTCGGGCGAAACACGATCGCCGAAACGGGTGAACTGATTGGCGGATGGATTTTGCGTCGGATAGATGCTTTCAACCCGAACCCCCGCGGGGACGATGATGTCCAGGGTCACGTCGCTTTCGACGGCGGTGGTGTTGTTGGTGATGGTGACCGTGTAGGGAATCGGCAGATTGGCCCGGGGGCTGATTTCACGTTGTTGAACGTTCAGCTGAAGCGGGCCGCCGGCCTGCGGATTGCCGGCCGCGGGTGGATTCGTATTTGGAACGGTCGGCGGCAAACCCGGGCGATCCGATGGCGATTCTGGTGGACCGGCGTTGGCGCCCGCAGCGATGCGGACGATCCGGCTGTCTTCGCCACGGGCCCCCTGGTCGGATTCTGCGGTGAAGATGACTTGGCATCGATCCGATGGTGCGATCACCAGGAATTGCCCTTGCAGCAATACCGACTGGCCCGGCTCCATGCGGCCGATCGCCCACGAAACCAGATATTCGCCCAAGCGAGACTGATCGGCACCACGCGTTGCTTGTTGCAATTGCAGTTGCGGGTCAAACACCATCACGGCACGGACGTCTTCCAGCGGAACTTGACCGGTGTTGGTCACACGCCCGTTGAAGAATCGCGTTTCGCCGACGGTGAACGATTCGTTGGATTCCAGGGTGACCGACATCGCGGGCGTCGGCGGAACCGGATTGATCGCGATGATGCATGATTCCGCGGCGTCCCGTTGCCCGCCGTCGGCGGTAACCTGAACCGTGATGCATCGTTGCCCGGGCTCGGACGGCACGTATTCGACCATGCTTTCCCATACGCCGCCCGCCTGCAGCGGTCCTTCTTCACGTGGGCTTTCACCCACACGTTCTTGGGTTTGCAGGTGAGTCATGGCTTGGTCGCCTTCGGCACGCAGCAAGACATTGCTGAGCGGACGGTCACCGGTGTTACGAACCAGGACGTCAAACACCGCGGTCTGGCCGACTTCCACGCGGTCCTGTCGCGGCCGAACTTCGATACTTAGCGATGGCTGGTAAACGTTGGTCCGCACGGCGGCTTGGGAGGCCAAACCGGGTTCGCCACGAGCGACGAAGGTCAGGATGTTGCTGTTGCGTGCGGTCACATCGGCCAGGATTTCCAGCTCGGTCTGGGGTTCGATCCGAGGCACGTTCCAGACGATTTGGCCCGGCGTGACCACGGCGAACTGGTCTTGGGTGCCCAATACGACGCCGTCGGGTTTATTCAGCGTGATCTGCACGTCGGTCACCGGTTGGTCACCAGGATTCGACACGATCGCCTTGACCACGTACGGTTGCTCATAACCGGCGACTTCGGGGCCGAACGCTTCGACGCGCAGTTGCGGGGAACTCCACGTCACGCGTGTTTGTCCGCGACGCAGGGTCAGTGTCGGCATGTTGTCGGTTTGCCCGCCGGGCCGGATGACGCTGATGTCGATATCGGCGGTGCCGGAGGTGCCTTCGATCGGCAGCAGTTCGGCGGTCGCGTTGCCGTTTTCGTCGACTTCGACTTCCACGACGTCGGAACCTTCGGTGCCACCGAAACGTGCCAGGTCGCCTTGGCGAAGCTGATAGCGAACGCGCCAACCTTTGGCGGGAATATTGTTTTCGCTTCGCATCACACGCGTGGTCAACGAAACAGGGCTTCCCGCGGGGACGATTTGCGTTGCCGGGAATTGAACGACGGCATCGATCCAGTAGATCGTTGCGGTCGCTTTGCGTTGGTCCCAGCAATCGCTTTCCGGGGCCAGCACCGTAACGCGGCTGACGCCTTCGGTCGGGCTGTTGATCGAAAGCCAGGTTTGACCCTTTTCCAACTTCACATCGTCACGCGGATCCAGATTGCCGCGGGTGATCAAGGCAGCCTTGGTGCTGGTCACACCACGAGCAAAGCCCGGATCTTTCTTTTCAGATGTCTTGATGCCGGCCAATTTGTGCAGCAAGCCTGGATCATCATCACCGACGTCGATGAATTGTCCGACGCTTTCGGGTGACAGCATCCATTCCAAAGGCTGGCCCATTTGCAGGTAGCCATCGGTACCACAAATGCCGGACATCAGAATCACCTCACCACCGACCGGTGCGATGATCTTTTGGGGTGTCAGCAAAATGCAGCCGCGCTGTCCACGCTGGGGCAAGGTTGCCGGATCGGAATCGATTTCGGCACCCAACAGAACCGCCGGCGGTCCGGTGGCGCAGGATCCGCTGCACCCGGGGCCGGGAACGCAGGGTTCGTCGCTTGCCGCCACACCGGCCGGTGCGGGTTCCAAGCAATCGGGCGGATCGACCGGAGTTTCAAAAGCCGGATTGGGCGTTTGGAATAGCGGGCAATTTCCCAAGCAGTCTCCGATGCCCGACAAGCAACGCATGCACTGACAGCCTTCGCCATTGGTGCACGGCAATGCCAAAGATGTCGTGGTGGGCAGTGGTTGGAACAGGCAACTGCCGGTCGGATCCACCGCCGGCAATCGAAGACGGCTGCATCCTCCCAACGCGGCGACCACCAAAAGCGGCACCAACACGGCGATGCACCGGAGCCCTCGTCGTCGTCGCGACGATGATTCCGGGGTATCGGCGGTGATTGCAATGGACACGTTCATCACTTCGGCGCTTGGACATTCCTGTCGATCTGGTAAAGCTTTCGGGACGAACAGAGTTCGGCCGTCGAAACCTACCACGCCGTTGGTGACGATGATGCGAAAACGCAACGTCGGATGATGCCAAAAAGCAACGTGACCACGCGAAGCTTATCGGCTGTAGCGATTGTGCCGGATGATCATCACAAAACTTCGGTTGCCGCGGCGAAAACCCGCTTGCCTTGGCGGCCAATCCATAACGTGATCGGCGTTTGACCGCATTCGCGATAACGCTTTTGTAGTGACGAGGGATTGTGATCGGTGCCGCGGACCTTGATTGCTTGCGGGAACCAATCGTTTTGACGCAACAGCTTGCGTAACTTGCGATCGTCGGCGGTTCCCGCCCAGATCACGCGTCCATGAATCGCAAATCCGGCTAGATCGCCAGCGATATCCCGTGCCGCGTCTTGAACACACAGAAACCCGCTGGCCCGGTGCAACAGCCCGGCACCGATTCGATGTGCAAACGCGGTGGTCAACCCGGCCGCCCGTATTGCAGAATCGGGATCGACCATCCAATCGCCCTCGCCAATCGATGCAATGATTGGGACCGCGTTTTCGTCCACCGATTCGGATTCGCTGGGTGCGAAGTGGCGCAAGCTGCCGTCGCCACGCACGACCACCGCCGAAACGGATGATTCGGCCAAGCCCGCCGTCTGGACCACGGACCCAATCCACAGCGTTTGCTCCCGGACGTCGCCACGCCAGGAGAACCAGCTGCGGTGCATCGGGCACTGTTGCAGTGATTCGGTCTCGTCGATCAAAGGCTGCAATCGTGCGGCGGGAGCAAATTTGATTGCGGCCGATCGTGATTGCACGGCGATAGGCACGAATTCGTCCCACCGCGGCGAATAGGCTTCCGGATGAACCGTGCGTCCGCCCGGCGTGGCTCGACGATCCGGATCGATATGCAGAACGCAGCGATCGTCCAGCGGAACCGATTGCACGTCTTGTTGCAGTGGACGGACCCAGTCCGACAGTCCCGATTGCGCGGCGTTTTGTTCCAACATGTGCAGCAGGGTTTCGTCCTGATCGACCGCCAGGACGGGCGATTTCCATCGACGGTCCCTTGCGGCACGAGCCAATTCCAGTGTGTCGCCGCCCATGCCACAGCAGGCGTCGACGATTCGACATTCCGGGCCGGCTGAATCAAGCAGCCAATTCGATTTGATTTTTGCAACTTGCGATGGCGTCGCCTGTTGCAACGATCTTTCGGTGGCCCACCAAATGCCATCGCCGAACTTGCGTCTGGCTTTCGGTTGCAGCATGGCAACGGCGACGCATTGGTGAACCGCGTCGCCACCGAGCTGTTGCTTCAGTTGACGAATCAATGCACCGGAGGCCGGGATATTCCCGTCGGGGTGCTGCTTACAAAGGGCGGCCAACGCTTGGTGAGCTTGTTCGGAAATCATGTTGTTCGGGTCGTAACGGTGGTCGCAAACGCATCGGTCACGCAAGGTGGGTGACATGATTCACAGTCGCCGCGTCTTTGCTGCCGAAACAATTCGATGACCCGCAGCGCCCGTTCGGCTGTGGATGATGCATCGTCCACGGACGCCCGTGCCGTCGTCTCCTCTCTCCCAACCTACTTCGTTCGTTGCAACGACATCGTCATGTTCAAACGCACCAGGCTAGCAGCTCTTATCATCACCGCCGCCGGAACACCCTACGTGGTGACCGAAACCGACCTTGGTCGCGGTGCCTCCGATGCCGTCGTGCAAATGGTTTCGACGGACGGTTCGACGGTCAACTTTTCGGATGAATACGCGATCCATTCGCATCATGAGGTCGAAGCGTTGCGGGCGCAAGATCCACAGCGATATCGCTATGAAGCGGATTTGACTCGCAAGCTTGGCGGATCATTGCCCGCCTTGGAAGACGACAATTCGCTGGTGGGCGGTCAGATCCCTGATCTGCGTGAAGTGCTGCGGTTCGACATCAATGATCGGTGGGTGATCGAGCGTTTCGCTCGCGTCAGCACGGTCTTGGCCGACACGCGATTGGAAGGCCTTCGTGTTCCAATCGTGACGGGGACCCAGGCAAGCGACATGGCCGGAACACTGACCTATTACTTCGATCACGGCGGAGTGCTTCAACGCATCCAATTGCACGGATTTACCGGCGATCCTTCTCGGTTGATCCAAGCGATGACGCAGTTCTATGGCTTGCAGCCTGAACCGACTTTGGAAGCCGGTGTGTACACCAAACGCTGGAACGGCATGCCGGTTCAGTTCTTGCGGCTCACTCACGCCCCCGTCGTTTACTCCGACGCGGTGCACCAGAAGTACACGGTGTTCATTGAACTGAACCAACCCAACTTGGGGTACGGGATCAGCGAAGAAGCACAGCGGATCATCCACGCCGATCGCAACACCGGACGTTGGTGATCGCCGTTGTGGTGGGGCGGTTTTGGCCCAGTGGAGGTGCGGTCCTTTGTCGCTTTTCTTCAAGCTGAATCCGCATTGCAAACACTGAAGGTTCTCTCTGACTCCATACTTCGGTTACGGATGTGTTTTACCGCGTTAACGCCGGAACTAGGCGGTCTAGTTCGGTGTTAATGACCGATAGAAGGATCAGGGCCAATCAACGCTCGGTTCGGCGACGATCGCCGGGATTTTGATTGCCGCGAAAGAAGAGAGAATCGTCTATCTAGCACAGGGTGATTTGCGATGAGTGCTCAATGGTTCTACATGAAGCCTCGTTGGTTCCGCACGGCCAAGACAGTCGGCCCGATTTCGGAGTCGGATCTGTTGCACCGGATTGATGCCGGCAAGATTTTGCCGTCGACGATGTTGCGGAGTTGTAAGACTCGCGAAAAGTGGGTCCCGATGTCCAGCATCAAGCCGGCGTTGATCCGCTGGCGGAAACATCATCCCGATGCATCGCTGAACTAGACGGCCGACACCCTTTCACGCAACTTCCGCGGCGCGACTTTGGCAAACGCCGACAGCCACCGCGGATTTTCTTCGGTGCCGATTCTGATTCGGGCATCGTCCCGCCAGAGGTTCGTCCGCAGTAAGATTTGGTGTTGCCCCCCTTGGTTGTCAGGCGGGGCCTGCGGACGGTGCGGAACGATCGACCTGATGGGGTAAAACCCTGTTCGATGCCATCGCCGCAGTTTCGATCCGGTGAACTTGCGGCGGGAACCGAGTCTGTTGATCAAGCGGTCCAAAACGGCAGCCGATTACGCGGCGATTGCCGTCGCTCCGGTCCTGATCTTCTTGATGATCAGCGCGCTGACACTGTTCGTGTGCACGTTGTTGTACCGCGGCGGCTATTCCGGACGCGTCCAATGGGTCGTTCTGTTTTTTACGATGGGATCGGTCGCGGTCGCGAGGTTGGCGATCGAGCAAGACCGCAAATACGCGATGGGCTACATGGTGGCTTTGTCGGCGGCCGGCGTGTTGGTGCTTTCGCAGTTCGTCGGATCCATCGTGGTCGGTTTCGTTCTGGTCGCACTGATCGTCTATCTCAGCGACCGCATTGTCTTCGATTGCACACTGATCGACGAATCCAAAGACAGCAGCGGCGAAGGGCTGATCGATAGCGGGCGACTGTTTTTTCAAAGTAGCGATTCGGCCAAGAAGGATCCGAAATCTTCCGTCGCCACCCAACCGAATCAACGAAAGAAACGACGCACGCACCAACCCGGGCGGACCGTCATGTACTTGGCCCTGGCCGCGTTGCCGTTGTTCGGGTTGGGCCAAGTGTGGATTTCGGATCCGCAAGCCTCCGCATCGGCGCAGACATTCCTGGGCGTCTATCTGTTTGCCGCGTTGGCTTTACTGATGACGACCAGCTTCTTGGGATTACGGCGTTACCTGCGACAACGCGGGGTGGACATGCCCGTCGATGTCACGGTGGGGTGGCTTGGCGGCGGTGCCTTGCTGGTGGCTGCGATCGTGGCCACCGCGTTCCTGTTGCCCACGCCGGGGCGAATCATCACGGGAGGCGACCCGCCCATCTCGCTTGCCGAAGCAAAGGACTTCGCCGCCAGTCGGTTCGGCTGGGGAAAGGAAGCCGCGAAGAAATCAACCGAAGGCAACGCATCGACATCCGAAGATCAAGATCCGGAAAAGGAAGTGGGCGGCCAGCGGCCAGAGAAAGGAGCGCCGGCGGGAAAGGTGGGTGACGGGGAATCGGGTGACGGGGAATCGGGTGACGGGGAATCGGGTGACGGGGAATCGGGTGACGGGGAATCGGGTGACGGGGAATCGGGTGACGGGGAATCGGGTGACGGGGAGTCGGGTGACGGGGATTCAGGTGACGGTGAGTCAGGTGGCGAAGAGTCAGGTGGCGAAGAGTCAGGTGGCGAAGAGTCAGGTGGCGAAGAGTCAGGTGGAGAAGAGTCAGGTGGAGAAGAGTCAGGTGGAGAAGAGTCAGGTGGAGAAGAGTCAGGTGGAGAAGAGTCAGGTGGAGAAGAGTCAGGTGGCGAAGAGTCAGGTGGCGAAGAGTCAGGTGGCGAAGAGTCAGGTGGAGAAGAGTCAGGTGGAGAAGAGTCGGCGGAGGCAGATGCAAATCAGCGGGAGGCGAGTGATTCAAACGAATCGTCTTCGTCCGGCCAAAGCGGATCCAGCCAATCGTTTGGCGGCGTCACCTCGATGGTGCGTGGACTTTTGGATGCCGTGCGGTGGTTGCTACCGCTAGCGCTGTTGGCCTTTGTGGGCTTCTATCTGCTGCGGCATGGGCGTCGTTTTTGGGATTGGTTGACATCCCTTTTCGCTGGCCGATCGGACGCACCTGACGCGTTGGAGCAATTGCTGATCAACGACCCGACGGCTTCGCTCGAACCGCCGCGTCGATTTTCAGAGTTTCGCAATCCTCTGGGCCGCGACAATGATGCCGAGCGTATCATCGCCACCACCTTCGGCGCGGCCGACGCTTGGATGCGTGAAAACGTCTCGCCCCGTCGTGATGACGAAACGCCCAGCGAATTTGCACATCGCTTGCGCCAACAGGCATCCCGGGACGCGAGACTGGCACCCTTGGTCGGGCCGTTCGGCCGAATCGTCGATGCCTACAACCGACTGGCGTATGCAAAAACGCGGCCGAACGCCGATGACGTTCAAGCCGCGCGTGACTTGTGGATGCACCTGAGATAGATTGGCCGGCGGTCGACGCCGACCCAATGCTTCAGCGAATCAGAACTGGCCCAAGTCGTTCGCCAAGACGCTGATCAAATCATCGTCGTCATCGCCATCCGATGCGTTGTCGGAAGTCAGTTGCGGGACGGCAACGGAGTTATCGTTGGCTTCGCCGCCACCGACCACGCGAGTCGATCCGCCCAGTTCACTGAAGACTGCGTCGTTGTCGGATTCCGATGCAGGCGTGACGACTGATGCGGTCCGCGGAGCGGCTTCGCCTTCGGCCGAACCACTTTGCGGTGTGCGATTCAGGTGGTTGATGACTCGCAGGGCGTCCAAAGCGGTGATGCGATTGTCGCCGGTCACGTCCGTGAAGTAGCGACTGGCCAAACCAGCCGATTCGCCTTCGGCACTGGATGAGCCGCGGCTGATTTCGTTGATCACCAACAGGGCGTCGATGGCGGTCACATAGCCGTCATCATTGACATCGACAGGCATCGTCGAGTTCTGGCGAGGCGATTCGCCCTCGCCTCCGCCAATTGTGATCGAAGTCGAATCAAACGCGATCTGGGTCGTCGGGACGGGATTATCGCGTCGGAACAACAGCGTGTCGCTGAAGGGGAACGAATCGGCAGGCGAACTGGTGAAGGTTGCCGTGCCATCAGCGGTGGCTTCGAAGAACAGCGTGGCCAGACGACGCGGATCGGTGAAGCTGCTGGGCGACGGGTTGTTGTCTTGGTCGCTGGTGCCGAATTCATCAATCACGCCCGGGCGATCGATAAAGCCGGTCGCCGCGGTGCTGCTGAATCCGGTTGACGGGTTACCGTCTTCATCGCCGTAGCGGACCGCAAAGCCCAGTCGGAAATCGATGTCCGTCTGACCGGCAAAGTCAGCGGGGTCCGTTGCCGGAGTGACCAGTCTTTGGCTGTACAGCAAATCGGTGTAGGCGGCAAAGACGAACGTCGAATCCAGGGCGGATCGCAAGTCATCGACGTCAATTTGGACGCCGAACACGTCACCTACCTCGACCGATTCGTCCGATGCAATTGGGTTGCCGTCGATATCCACGATCGCCAGATCGACACCGACCAAAAGGTCGTTCGCATTGATCGTTCCGACCGTCAGGTCGACACGTGCGGTGCTGCGGACGCCGTCGCCGGCGACAAATCCGTAGACGAATGAATCGAAGCCGGACGCATTCGTGTTGGAGGTGTAAAGGATGTAATCGTCGGTCAGGTCGCCCGGCGTGCCGTTGTCATTGATGCTGACGATGCCCTGTCCAGGAGCCGCTTCGATGGTCAATTCTTGAAGCGAATCCGTCGAACCGAAGCTGTCGTTGGCCAAGACATTCAAGCGGTTGGTCGCACCTGCGACGATGTCCGCATTGATGCTGTCCTTGGCGATTTGGATACCGCCTTGGTCGTTCAACTGGGCCAGGAAGGCATCGTCCACCGCGGTCGCAAACGGCTGGCCGTCGCTGACGATGTTCAGGCTGGTCGATCCCAGACGTTGTTGGCGAACCGGAACGGCGGTGTCGCTGAATACCAACACAGTTTCGCTGGTCAGTTCATCGGCGGGGTTTGCCACAAAGTCGGCCACGCCGGGCGCGACGGCTTTCAAACGCACGGTGAACAGCGGGACGGCTTCGTCGTGTGTCTGCAGGTTCAGATCGGTTTGAACCGCGCCGATTTCGTTCATCAATCCCGGTGTATCAAAGTCACCTTGGGTGAATGATCCGGTGCCATTGGGATTGCTGAAGATCGGACGACCATAAATGATGCCGGCTTCTTCGATCACCGAAACCAGTTGATCGTTGTAAAGCACGTCCAAGAATGCCGAAGCCAAACCTTCGGGATCACCCGCGACCGGGTTGGTCAGATCTTCGACGAAGACGGTCAGGTTGAATTCTTCGCCGACCTGAATGTCGGTGATCGGATCACCGTTCAAGCCGGAGGTGACCAAGGTGAAGTCGACCACATCGTCGTTCAGGGCACCCGGCATGCTGTTGACGGTCACCGTGGCGGACGACAGGTTGCCCGAGGGGTCTTGCACCGTGTAGGTGAATTCTTCGGTGCCCGCAAAACCAGGCTGCGGGGTGTATCGAATCGACAGGCCGCCGCTGATGATCGAAACGATACCGCCGGCCGAACCGGGGGTGACGCCGGTGATCGTCAGTCCGCCGGCGGTGCTGGCCAAGTCGTTGGCCAGGACGTTCAGCGGGCGATCGCTGCTGTTTTGTGGGACTTCGAACGTATCATCGACGGCGATCGGAACGTCCGATTGGAAGGTGACGTTCACGGTGACATTGGCAGTCTCCATATTGCCGAAGCTGTCACGCACGGTGTAGGTGAATTCTTCCTGGCCCAGGAATCCGTTTTGGGGGCTGTAGAAGATCGATTGGCCATCGCCGGCGACCACCACCGTGCCCTGGGTACCGGCGGTGTTGATGTTGACGATCTGTAGCGGGTTGCTGGCGGTTTGGAAATCGTTGGCCAGCACGTCCAGCGGGAACGCGTTGCTGTTACGAGGCACGTTGAACGCGTCATCGACGGCAACGCCGCTGGTTTGGATCACGTCAAAGACATAATCTTCCACTTCACCACCGGCCGAGGTCCCGGTCGGTCCCAAGGTGGGTTCGGTCGCGTAGCGGAACCGTGCCGTGGTGCTGCCAACAGCGATGCTGCTGGGCACGTCAAAGGTCAGCGTGTGGGCACCGTCGGCCAGTTGCACGCCATTGACGATCTTTTCATTGGCATCGGCAAAATCGCCGTCTTGGTTCAGGTCGACCCAAGCATGCAGATAGCCAGCCAGTCCCGTGGTGTTCGTCACGTCGACGGTGATCGACGCTTGGTTGCCCGGACTGATCGGTCCGTTCAGCGACACGCCGTCTTCGTCATCGGCGCCGTCCAAGTCGTCGCCGTTGGCCAATGCGGTTTGGAAGACGCTGAAGTCACGGTCGACCAAGTCGCCCAGGTTCATACCGCTGATCAAACCGTGGGCGGCGGTGCCATAGCTGGCAGCCGCGTCGCTGTAGTCAAGCGATTGACGATAACCGAAATCGAAATTGCTTCCGTTGGTCACCAAGCCGTTGAAGGTGACTTCGTGTTCGCCGTCGGCCGGGTAGGTCAATTCCAAACCGGGTTCGGCAACGGCACGGACCGTGTAGGTGCCCGCGGCGGGGAAGTTCAGCGTGTAAGTCCCGTCGGCGCCGCTCTTGGCGTGCGGTTCGCCAAGGTCGGGACGGTCATCGCCGTCCAAGTCGGCATAGACATAGACACCGGGGAAAGCTCGTTCGCCGTCGTCCAGTTGGCCGTTTCCGTTGTCGTCATAGAACACGCGGCCGGTGAACGATTCGCCCACCGGAACGGCGCCAAAGTTCACGCCACCGACCGACTGGTTCAACGAAACGCTGACCGATCGGGCGGGTGAAGTGATCGGAGCCAAGGTGTCAGGGATCAGTGCCGTGACGTTGTACGTGCCGGGGGACACAAACAGACTGTAGGTCCCGTCCGCGGCGGTGACCGTCAACGGTTCCAGTTCATCACGTTCACCGTCGCCGTCGATGTCGGCGAAGACCGGCACGCCGCCGATTCCGGGTTCGTTGTTCAGCGATCCGTTACGATTTTGGTCGTTATAGACAGTGCCGGTGATGCTTCCACCCTGAGTGCCGGTGACCACGGTGTGGGCCAACGCTTCGGCCGAACGCTGATAACCGATCAGGATGCCTTCGGTGGTGCTGAATTGGTCGGTGACAAAGCCGAACGTGGTGTCATCGATGGTGCCGTAAATTTGGTCCGGTCCCACACCGGTGGCGACTTCGGCGCTGAAGGATCCTGGGCCTTCATCCGAGATACTTCCGATCAGGTTGTCACCATTGGTGTGTTCCAACCCGAACAGGTGGCCTGCTTCGTGAGTGACCACAAACCCAAGATACTGGGCGACGACGTCCAATTCGCTGGCCGTTGGGGCCACCGTAAAGGCCGTGGCGGCGGCGTAGATTTGGTCCAGCAAGACAAAGCCGGTGTCGCTGAGATCGAAGTTGCCGACGTCGGCGTACTGGGCCAGGCCGATGGTGGCAAAACCGCTGCTGGTCGAATCACCACCCACGATGATTCGAGTCACCAACGGGTTGTCAAAGCCGGGGTCGGCGTGGTCGCGACTGTTCAGCACGGTGACGGCGTATTGGCCCGGGACTCCGGTTTCATTGAAGTCGCCGTTGCCTCCGTTGGTCGCGATCGTACCCAGGCCGCGTTCGACTTCCGCCAAAACACCATCGATCAACTCGTTTTGCGAATCGATGTCACGGATGTCAATGTTCAACAGCGGGGCGGATTCGGGCAGGCCCGGCAGATCGATCAAGTTGGGCGTCCCCAGCCCGAACATGGTGCCAGGGAAATAGCCACCGTTGAAATCGAGGTACAGAATCTGTTGCGCACCGACCGGCAAGCTTTCGGAGATCGGCCGGTGGACACGCAGCCCCGCGTCGTAGGACGACATCGTGCTGGACGGCGAAATCTGGATGTAATAGCGTCCGTCTTCCGGCACCACTTGTGCGGCGACCGCATTGCCCTGGGTCATCAGCGGTGAATTGTCCGGGCCGCCCAATCGCTGGGTGGTGGAACCGAACCAAAGGGCGCCGTTGTCATAGAACACGTTGAAACGGCCCGCGGCACCCAGGACGCTGATGTCCAAAATGTCACCGGCACGCAAGTCAACCGCGTAGAAATCGATGTCCGTGGTCGTGTTGCCCTGGACCGTCGCCGAAACCGGCAAGGATCCTTGGACATCGATCACCGGTTCTTGTCCGGGAAGCGTGCCCAATGGCAACAAGGTCGCACTGGCGAAGGAGTCGTTCGATGCACCGCCCAGGTGTTCCGGTTCGTTCACCGTAAAGGCGGGAACCGTCCCCACGTTCATCGGCGTTTGCGGCGCGAACAAGGCGGGGTCGACCGTCGGGATGTCGACGACTTCCGCCGCCAAGAGTTGACGCTGTTCCAATCCTTCCATTAACAATCGTCGTGATCGCACCGACGCTTGGCTGCCGGTCGCCTTGGCCCGGCGACGCTTCTTATTGATTCGCCGAGAAGTGTTGTCGGACAGCATTTTCGAATCACTTCGTTTGATCATCGAGGGTCTCTACCAAGCGTCACGGCAAGGATCGGATTCAACGGCGGCTTCGTGGGGGCCGGTGAACCGGATTTGCCGATCGGGTCGCGATTGTGTGGAAGGGGGATAGGCCCGGAGTGCGGCGTCGATCAGTCCCGGTAAGGGAAACAGAGTGACCAGTGACATCGAATCACTGAGCGACTGTGGCACTTTGGGGTAGATGCAGTGGATAGAAAAGCGGTAAGGGCGATTCTAGTTGCACCCGTATTAGTGTCAACGAACAGCCTGAAGTCCGACGTAGTCGGCCGGCCAAAGTTCCCCGATCCACCGCTAAATCGGTGAATTCGTCACAACCTACACCCCCGCCGGGGTTCGGACCCGGTGGATCGGGGTGCGGGAATGCTCCCCGTCGTGGGGCATCTTTGGGCCAGACGCTGCAGGACATGCCGCGGCACTGACGAATACGGGGGCCAGTCTAATCCGCGGCGGCAACGCGTCGTGGCAATAAAAAAGACGCGGCGACGGGAAAACCCGCGGCCGCGTCGTTGGTTGGTGTCGGCGGTTCGTCGACGTCGGGGAGCGTCGGACGGTTTTCCGTTGCTACCAGATGTATTCGGTACCGAAGGAGAAGCCCTGGACGACCACCGAACCGATGTCCATGCCGGGGTCCACGCCGCTGGCGATGGGCGTGACGGCGAAGTTCTGCAGATAGTCGCCGTCCAGCGCTGCCCGGCCGACGTCGTCGATGGCGATCAGGTAATAAGCCGATCGGAAGGACCAGCTGTGGCTGAATCGATAGACCAACTTGGTCTGGAATTCGTACGCCAGGGTGCCCTTGTCGACGCTGCGGGCGAACGATTGGGTGCCCGCACCACCGTTGTTCAGCGAATTGGAGCTGACGGTCAGTTGCGAATCGATATCGTTCTTCATCCAGGCAAACTTGTTTTCGATGCCCAGGCTGACGCCCGGCATGACCATCCACCACAAGTCGCCGCCGATCTGAGCTCCGAACAGATTGTTCTTCACGGCGTCGCTGCCGTTGAAGAAGTCGTTGGGCGATGCGGAGGCGTTCAGCGTGTTGATGCCCAGGCCGTTGTCGTATCGCAGGTAGCGAAGACCGAACAGCCACGATCCTTGGAAGCGACAGTAGGGTCCGACGGTGCGACGACGGTAGTTGAATTCACCGCTGTGGAAATCGCCCCACGACGAAGCCGCCTGCATGGTCGATCGGTCGACATCGTCCAGACCGCCGGGCGGGTCGGTGCCAAAATCGGTGATGTAGCTGTACAAGTCGGTTCCGTTGACCTGTGCGTAGCCGCCCCATTCTTGGCCGCCCATGTAGGTCAATTCCAAGTTACCGCCGGGGCCGAAGATCCAAGCACCGCTGATGCGAATGCCGGCTTCCAGGTCGCCACCATCCAGGTTGTCGGTGGTCAACACGGCGGGGCCGCCCAGGCCGGCACCTTGCCGCGTGATCACGCCGCCGTTGCCAAGGCTGCTGGTATTGCGTCCCAGGAACAGGGCTTCGACCGACACGTCGTACCAGCGTTGCGAACAGCAACCGCCGTCGGTGTAGGGGGCCATCCAAGCCACAACCGCGGCCGGATTGAACGTTCCCAAGTGGTACCGAAGGGCGTCCCAAGTGCTGGTGTTGCAGCGTGGGATATTGCCCATCAAGCCGCCCGGCCCGCATGCCCCGCCGCCACAGGCACCACAGCCTGCACCGCCGCACATGCCACAGCCGCCGCCCATCGGGCCGCAACCCATGGGGCCACACCCCATGCCGCCGCCACAGGCACCGCAACCGCCGCCGCCGCACATGCCACAGCCCATCATCGGGCCGCCGGCACAGCTTTGGCATCCCATGGAATCACAGGAATCGCAGCCGGAGTTCAGCCAGCCGGGGCCGCCCTGAAGCAATCCGACTTGGCGGACGCCCGCCGGTCCCATGGGCTGCATGCCTCCCGCCGTCATGACACCGCTGGGAGCACCAGGGGCCATCATCAAGCCGGCCGGGCTGGCGAATCCGCTGCCCAGGAAGTCCACTTCGGATGACGGGTCGGACGGATGTGACGCCGTTGCGGTGCTAAAGCAAGCCACGGCGATGACCGCCATGATCCCGCCGCCCAACCAACGACGAATCCGTTTCGGCTTCGCCACTCTGTTTAATCGTTTCTGTTGAGTCATTCGTTGCATCGCAAACGTCTCCGCGGCCACCGCCGCCACAAATGTGCGCCCGGTCACGTCTTCGCCCAGCAGAGAATCACGTCGCAGCATGCACCGGCCACGCGGGCGTCGCCGAATCCGTTCAGCGATGCTCACGTGACACAGGTCGTCACGAATGTTTCCCCCCTTGGCGAAGCCCCCGAAATCCGGAAGGCTTTTCCATACGACTGACGACAGGGACGCCGAGCACAGACCCACGTCCTGTGGGTGCACGTCGCGGCGGTTGCCGAATAATCGCTTCAGGCGGACTTATCGGCACGAACTGACCCCGAGATTCGGTTATTCCGCGAGATCCGGGTGGGAAAAGTTTTCCGGTCCTGCCAATCGCTCTTGTCGCCCGCCGTTAAAATCGTTACCGCCCGCCGCCGGGGCGAAGTGCGGCTGGTCTGAAATTTCGCCTGGAAACAAGCTGCTTGATGACCCGTTCTGATCCGCTCCGTCCCGCCGAAAACGGTGCCCGCGAAACCCTGCGTCAGACCATCGATCGGCTCGGGCCGCCGCCACCAGCGGTCGCTCAGCGGTGGGTCCGCGATCTGGCCGATCGCGACCGATCGGATCCCGTTTTCGCGATTCATCCGCCGGGTAAAGATGCGTGGGACCACTTGGCGATCCGGCGCGACGGCCGGCTGTCGGTCTCCGCCGACCTGGATGGTCCGGCCGACACGCAGCGTCCGATCGATGCTGCCGATTCCGGGCTGTGGTTGCAAAAGCTCGCCGAATCGCTGGGCGTGGCCGACTCCGCGGGGGATGCGACACCGATTTCAACGGCCGGATCGGCGGAACGCTTGTCCGCAGACACCAAGCCGGCTGACGTTGCATTTCCGACGGACGACGACGCGTCGGATGCCAGTGACGAAAACTCGGCCGGCACCGACGATGCCCTGCCCTGGACGTTCGCTCAGTCGGGTGACGTAACGACGCCAACGACCGATGTTACGGACAGTGAATCGCCTGGAAAACGCCGAAAATCGTCCGCCGGGAAGTGGGGGGCTGCTGCGGCGGCGACGCTGGTGATCGCCGGTGTGGGCTACGTCGCCACACGACCCGCATCGCCGACGTCGGATTCCCAAACGCAACCGGCCGATGCCCGGGCGTCGACCAACGCGATCGATTCGACCGACCCTGGGCCGGAGCCGCAGGAATCGATGGAGCTGGTCGAATCCTTTGACGAACCAGCGGCCGTCCCACGAACTTTGGACTCGGCCGATGTGCCCGGTGACGATGACGACTTGACCGGGCAATTGCTGGCAGGCGGCCCGATACCGGGATTGGATCTAACGCCGCCCGCATTGAGTTCCACTCCGACAGCCGAAGGCGACGACACCGCAACGCCGCCAGACCCGGCCGACACCATGGGGCTGAACGATCCCCTGTTGACCGGTCCCAATCTGTCGTCCAGCGGCGACGTGTTGCCCGATCCGGGAAACATGGGCCAAACGATGGGTGAATCGGTCGCCGATCCCACGGCATTGCCGCCGGACTGGGATGAAGAATCCGGTGTCGACGACGGCGATGAGATGCCACAGGATTCCGCCGACGATCTGCCCGTCGCTGCGACCGGAGGCGATGCCGAACCCGTCGATCCGATCGCCGTCGTGCTGGATTCGACCGACCAGACGCATGCTTTTGACATTTCCACCGCGGATCTGGATCGTGAAACCACGCTGGAAATCCAAGTGCGAACCCCCGATTCGGTCAGCCCGCATTGGGTGATGCCCATCGCAGACGCTTCGCCCCGGCGTTGCCGTGGTGTGGTGGCTTTATTCCCCAGCGATGCCGAAGTCCTGCCGGCCGCCGGGTTCGGCTTTCCCGTGCTGGCGGTCAGGCTGGATGTCCGAACCGGCAGCAAGATGAGTGTGCGGACACGGTATGCCGTTCGGCTGGGGCCGATGACGCCGTGGCTGGAAGTGACCACCGGCCAGATGGAGGCTTATGCCGCAACGGTGGCCAGCCAAGCGGTGCAGCTGGACCGGTTTCTGGCCCAGATTGATCGCATCGAAATGTCGTCGCTATCGGGCAGCCAGCGAGCGGAGATCCGGCAACGACGCGACACCGTCAAGCAGGCGTCGCAGCGGATCAGTGACTTGGGTGACCGCGTTGCCAAGCTGGTCACGCTGGTCCATGACGTCGCCGCCGAAGCGAAGATTGACGTCCGTGTGACGGGCAGCCAGGGCGAAATCTTGACGACCCAGTAGCCTGGTCCGTGCCGACCCAACAGCAGACGGTCAGCCCGGTGGCAAAGCGAATCCGCCTTCGGTCCCACCAGTGGCGGGCGACGGTTGCGATGCGGCCGGCGGCGCCTGAGTGTTCGCGGTCGGCGTGGTCGGAGCCGGTGCCGCTTGAGTCGTCGGAGCTTGAGCCGGTGCCGTCGGGGCGGCCGCTGGCTGCGGCGATGGCGTGGTGGCCGATGCCGGGACCGTCGTCACGCCGTAGGGCGAAATCCGGTACGTCGGCAATTGGCCTGTCGCATCGGTTTTCGGCGCGGAAACCGTCTGGGCAGGTGCGGCGGGCGCGGTCGCCGTGGGCGTCGCGGGTGCCGCAGCAATACGCGTTTCCGGATCGCTGGCTCCCGGCCATGACGGCTGTCCCGGCTGTGCGGGAGTGTTGCCGGGCGTTGTTCCACGCTGGATCTGGGCCAGCATTTCCTTGGAACGCTCGACGGCCTTTCGCGTGGACGGGTCAGCCGACTGATCCGCCTCGTACTTCATCGCCAGATTCAACTGTTGGGTTGCTTGGGGCACTTGCCCCTTGCGATAAAACAGGTACGCCATGTTGAAGTGGGCCACGGCCGGTTGATTGGCTTCCGCCAACGTCTTCATGGCGGCTGCGGGATCGCCTGATTCGAACTGGACGCTGGCCAGGTTGTTCACGTATCGCGACGTTCCCGGTGCCAGATTCAAGGCTTGTTGCAGCGTTTGGACCGCGGGGCCGTGCTGGCCCAACCGGCTAAGGGTCAGCCCCAAATCGTTGTACAGCCCGGCGTCCTTGGGGTTCTGCTGAATCGCTTGGTGAAAGTGTTTGGCCGCTTCGGTGTGGTTGTTTTGCCGGAAATGCAGCCGGGCAACGCTGGCCAGAGCCGCCGCATCCTTGGGATCGGTTTCCAAGGCTCGGTCGTACGCTTCCATCGCACGCTGGAAGTTCCCCGTCGATTCCCAAAGCTGACCGTTGGCCACATAGACTTCCGAACTGATATCGTCCGGCTCGTTGGTCAGGCTAAGCGGATCGTCTTCGGCAATCGTTTCACCATTGGCCTCGGCCTGATCGCGGGTGAACACACCGGTGATCGATTGTCCGGTCTTGCTCAATGCATTCCGCGTCGACGAACTGACCGTCGAAAAGACGTTCTTTTCCTCTTTCTTGGCAATCGCTTCGCTGCCGTCGAATCCGACCGGGGGTGCACCGGTGGTGTCTTTTCGCGAAAACGGGTTCATCGATGCCAGCGACATGCCGCCGGTCGAACACCCGGTGCTTGCCACCGTGCCACAAGCCAACAGACAGGCCAGCCACGCACGGCGAACGCCGGTGCTGCGTTTGGTTGCAATAGTCTTCTTCATGCGAATTCGATTCCCCGGGCGACGCGTCACCGCGAACGCTGCCCATCCTGGATAACGTGGCGCGATTTGTACCGTTGGTAGGAATCGACGCAATCAGATTGATTCTTCAGCCTGAACGGGTTCTTTGTGCCAAGACGCGTGAGAATTTTCCTGCGGTTTGATCACGCCGTCTGCGCGTCCACCGCCCGCACGGTCATGCCGAACCGTCACCCAGCGGGGTGGGCCGTGGAAACACAGCATCGACGGGCGCACCGCGTGAAACATCCACACAAACCCAAAAAGGCCGCGACCGCGTTACCAAAACTGGGAAACGCGGCCGCGGCCATGGTCGTCCGATCAAGACGTCTTGGTTGAACCCGTCACGCGATCACGGGCCGGATGAACCACCACTTGCACCGGAGGCCGTGGTGATGCCCGATGTTCCCGCCGCCGTGGTCGACGGCAGGACAGGTGCGGGCAAGCGATTGAGCCATTCGCGGTGAATCTTTTCCGCCCAAGGTCCGGGAGCGGACGGCGGTTCGATGTGCGTCACCATGACTCGTGGCGGTGCACCGTTGAAGTGCAAACGCTGCAACATGTCGTGGACCGAAGTCACGCGGGCTTGCGTTTCTTGATCGTTTTCACCTTGCAAGACGTACACCGCGCGGCGTTGCTCGGGGGCCTGGGTCGCGATCCACTTGATACGCTCGCGTCCGGCCGCCAACAACGCACCATCACCCCGTCGGAACAGGTCGTGTCCGATCGTATTGTGGGCCCGCCACCCGTTGTGTTTCATCACCTCAAACGGTGCCATCGTCTGTGCCGCGTCGACTTCGGTGAACGGTTCAGGCCAGGCACGGTTGCGGGCGTATTTGATGTGGAAGCTGTGCCAGAAACTGTGCCAATCCGCCGACGCGGTGGATGCACCCAGCACGATCAGCGTCAGCGGCAACAAGACACGCACTGTGCGGCGGGTCAATCCGATCCGTCCGAATCGTTGCGTCAAGACGGCGGCTTTGGCGGAGAACTGGGTTTTCATACCGCATCGATTCCGTTCGAGGGGTGGGTTGGGTCCAATCACCTACGTTCAAGCAATCGACCGGCGCGGGTGGCTACCTTTTCTAACAATCGAAATTCTGAAACCACGATCCGGTTGCCCGAGCGAAAAGTCGTAGTCAATCGGCACAGTTTCCCAGATGGGGGCCTGCGGACGAGGCGTTCACATGTCTTCCAGTGGCGTGACGACAATGCGTTGGTCAAAGAATTCGATGACATCACCGATCGACAACTGTTTACGTCGACGTGTTTCGACTTCGCCGTTGACCGTGACATCGCCCGATTGGATCAACTGTTTCGCTTCGCCACCGGTGCCGACCAACCCGCTGCGTTTCAGCACGTCGTCCAGCCGAATGATGCCGGCCGGGGGCACCGGTGTGGTTTCGGGCGGATCGGACCGTGGGGTGTCATCAGAATCGGGCATCAGCTGTCATCACGATCCGACGCATCCCGCGCGGGAAACTGGGATCGGTCCAAATCGGGCATGGAATATCCGGGCACTGAATCGTCGCGATCGTCGGGACGATGCAGCAGCCGCAAGAAGTCGTGCGATTCCAAAGCGTCGTCCAGCAACAGGTCCGGCTTCGCTAGACGCAGTGATTGCAAGGCTTCTTCGGACAAACCGCAACCCCGCAAATTGACCACCCGCAGCGCCGGATACTTCGCCAAGACGTCGATCGCGTTGGACGGCAACTTGCATTCGCTAAGGTCCAGATAACGCAATTCTTCCAATCCCGCAAAGCTTTCCAATGCGGGTGATCCGATGGGACGCCCCGCTTCGTCGATCCCGTCCAGATCCAATCCGCTTAATCCAAGAGCCTTCAAACGTTCCAATCGTCCCAGTGCTTGAAGCATGGATTCCGACAGATCGGTCTTGGCCAGTCCCAGGCCCTGCAACTGTCCACAAGACAACAGGTTGGGAATCGCGGCATCGCTGATCAGGCATTCATCCAGCACCAGCGTGTTCAACGATGCCGGGACGTCCCACGAATTCAAAAATTCATCGCCCAGCGGACAGCCCGTGATGTCAACCTGACGCAGCAGTTTCATCTGCTTCATGCCGCCAAACGAATCCGCCGCAGCGACCGGACGAATGATCGCCAGCCGTTTCATCTGATCGGCCTGCAAAACTTCGGACACCGACGTGTCATCGCAATTGGTGCCGCCACTGGCGAACCACTGCAAACCTTTGACACCGGAAATTTCGCATTCGCACTGGTTCGGGATGCCCAGCCCGCCAAGCTCCGGAACGTCCTTGATGCGGACTTCGCGTGATTGGTCGGACAACAGCATCGGCGTTCGGAAACGCGGCAAACGCACCAAACCCAAAACCTGTGTCGGCATGGATTGGAAATCCCCGATGCGGATCTCGGCCAAATGCTCGTGATCGGAAAATGCCAGGGCGTTGGCCGCTTCGGGGCTGATCGTCAGCCGGACCAAACTGGCGAATGCGTGATTGATCCAGGCAAACGTTTTCGGAGTCAACGGAACAGCGGTCAGATTCAACTCTTGTAGCCCGATCATCGATTCCAGCGTTCGCATGCTGGCCAAATCGATTTGGGCGCCGGTCAAATCCAGCCGCTTGATGTTGACGTTGTAGGTCAGCGGTTCCAGCTTGACGTCGTCCAGTTTCATTCCCGGCAGCGCGACCTGTTCGGGATCCTTGAACTCGGCCAACGATTGCAGCAGTTTTTGCCGAACGTCACGATCGATCGGCGGAACATCCGCGTCGCGACTCAAGCCCGCTTTGGATCCAAGCAGAACCAAGTATTTCAAATCTTTGCACTTTTCGATTGTGAAGATCCCGATCGATTTTGCGTCCAAGACCAGCGATTCCAATCCGTCACAGTCGAACAGCGATGTGTTGGTGACCCAGGGGGCCAGCGGGCGTGATGGTTTGCCATCGGATCCGGCGGTCGTGATCTCCGGCGGACCGCTGGGGCCACGGAATCGGACGATCTTGCCCAAATCGACGTCGTCGACCGCGTAGACGCCACGGAAAACGCTCAGATCACGGGCGCTAAAACTGATTCTTTGTCGAGGCGAAACCAGGATCGATTCCAACGTCGGACAGTCCGCCACGGACATCGAAAGCACATCGGGGTTGGTGCCATTTTTTCGCCGCAAAAGCGCGATGCGACGCAGGTTGCTCCATTCACGGACCTGAATGATCTCGCTGCCGTATTCGGGGCACTCCAGAATCAGTTCACGAATCCGGCGACGCAACGATTTGACGTCGCCGATGCCGCCGTAGGTCGTGTCGGTCCCCAGCAAGCACAGGCGGCTGATGCGTTCGATCTGGCTTAACGGACGCAGCGAATCGTCGCTAACCGGACAGTCGGACAAATTGATCTGCGAAAGGATTCGACAATTCGCCCAAGTCTCCAGCGTCTCCGGTGCAATGCCATGTTTTCGAACCGACAGGTCCTGCAGGTAACGCAGTGTCGGCAGCCTTCGAAGCTTGGCTTCGTCATAGGTGCCGCTGAACAACCGCAGCGAACGCAATTCATTTTGCTGCAAAGCCAAGTCCAGCAGGTCGTCATCCGGCTTGGCCAAACTGGCCAAGACGATCCGCATTCGTGAACGTGCCAGAAAGTCCGGAGTGATCGGAGCGACGATCCTTGGCAAAAATGCCATTTGGACCACTTGCCCGCGTTCTCGCAACTTCTTGGCGGCCGATTGATCGGACAGGTAATGGGCGTGCAGCACCGCAAAATAGGCAAAGATGGCGATCGCCGCGGCTGCGGTGGCCACGGAATAGGTGGCTTTGCGTTTCCATCGTTTGGCGCGTCGTAGGTGTTGACGCCGTGGCCAAAAATACAAACCGACGGCGACCATCAGTGCGACGCCCACCAAAAAATCAGCGGCCAGTTTCAACAGGTTCCATTTACCGATCGATTGGGCGCCGAAGGAGTGACCCGAATAGAACGAGAACGGCCAGCCCGCTTTGGACGGTGGTTCCAGCGTGCTGACATTGATCGGAAACTCGATGGCCGATGCGTCGTACTGGCCTTCGGTCAACACGGCGACGTGCTGGAACGGCAAGTTCAAAATCACCAACAGTGCCAGTGTGACGGCCAAAGCAATCTCGAAAGCTGCCTTCTGATAATCGCTGGCCGACGGGTCGAACCGGATCGGATTCTTCCAGCGGCGCCAACGAAATAGACTGGAACCTCGGCTCCTGCGGCGACGGCTGCGTCGACTACTCATCGCTAATTATTTAAACCCCATTTTCTTGGCTGCAACGGCCGCGTCCCTTGTCGCTCTGGCTGCGGATCGTCCGGCAGCTTAATTCATCGCGACTTACCTCGACCGGGGTAGTCGGGGATTGATGGGGTTCCTGGTGCGTTCGTTCGTGCGAACTTTCGGCCTGTGACGATTGTGACGCCGGCTCAAAGGCTGACCAGCCGTCCGTCGACCAATTCCATCTGGCTGTCCATGGATTCGGCCAGTTTTTCGCTGTGAGTCACGGTCACAAGAATGGCTCCGCTGGCTTTTTGAAGATCCAGTAAAAGCCGGGTGATGGTTTCCGCAGTCCGCCGATCCAGGTTCCCGGTGGGCTCATCGGCCAGAATCAACGACGGTTCCATCAGCAACGCGCGGGCGATCGCCACACGCTCGCGCTCGCCGCCGCTTAACTGACCGGGCAAGTGTCCCCGTCGATCGGCCAGTCCGACCGCATCCAGCAACTCAATCGCCTTGGTTTGCCGCGTATCGTCGACGCGCCCGGCGGCCAGTGTCGGCACCAAGACGTTTTCGATCACATTCAGGTGCGGCAACAAATGGTGGTCTTGGAAAACAAAGCCGATGTTTTGGTTTCGGAATGCCGCCAAAGGGCGCGGCGACAATTCCAAGGGTGCGCGGCCGGCGATCAGGAACTCGCCTGAATCCGGACGATCCAGCGTGCCCAGGATTTGCAGCAGCGTGCTTTTTCCGCTTCCACTGGGCCCAACGACGGCAACCGATTGACCAGCATCCAGCCGCATCGATAAGTCTTTCAAGACATGCAGCGGACCACTGGGGGTCGGATAGCTCTTGCACAGATCGCGGACGACAAGTTCGGATGTCGTCCGCGTCGTTGTGGGGTCATTGGACATTCCGGTCCTCGGCGGATTGGGAATCCAGCCCTGTCATCGCGACCAACGATAACGTGGCCAGACCATAGAACGTGTATTCAACGTCGGCGGTTTGATCCAAGGCGAAACCGTGGAATCCGCCTTCGGCCTGCATCGACAATGCGTAGGCGTTGATTCTAGATAGTGATATCAGGTTGCGATGCCGGGCGGGATCCAGCCCCAGATCGATCAACGTGATCAGCCCCGTGCAGGTGCTCAGCAGATCCGCAAACGGGATGCGGGTATTGGCCGCCAGGCCGCCTTCGTCGGATTGTTGCTGGGCCAAGAATTCAAACGTGTCCCCATGATCGGCGACCTCAAGCGAGTCCAACGCCTTCAACGTTCCGATCGCGGCAGCGGTCGGGTTCACACCGGCTCGTTTCGCCGCGCGAATCTCCAGAAAGCCGCCGTCGGGATGATGCTGTGAATGGATGAAGTCGATCACCCGGTCGGATTCGGGGACCGGGCGCTGCAACAGTTGGTAACAGAGCACGGACAGGAACGTTTGATACGTGCTGCCGGCGCGGCCTTCGGGGCTCTTGGCGAAGCCACCGTCACTGGTCCGCAATTGACACAGCAATTGATCGACGTTGTTTCGCCATGTGTCATCATCGTCATCGATGACGACCACGCCGGAAGCCAGTTCCAGTACCGCCGCGGCGAAGATCAGCGAGATTAGATCCACGATCCCTTCGCGACCGGCCAAGCGTCCGCGCAAAAATTCCCCGCAACGTGATCCGATCGCTTCGTCCAAACGCCCCAGGATCCATAGTGAACGAACCGCGAATGCGGTGTAATAGGGATCGCTTTCGCCTTCGCGACCGCCGAACCCGCCATCGCTTTGTTGTTGGCGGACAAGCCAGTCGGCATGGCGATTTCGCAGCGATGCGTCCAGGTTTGCGGCACCCAAGGCAAGTCGCAGCGTCAGTTCGTGCAGATAGGTCGACGTGGGGCTGGACAAAACGCGGTCGATCAGCAGAGGAAGTTTTGATCAGATCGGGCCGGGCGACTGTGGCGTCGTCGTCAAAGGTTCGCCGACATTTCGGCCGCCGTGAATGGACGATGCGGGACCGATCTTATTGGATGCCGGGGCCCTAAGCCGAACCCTGTGGGTTGAAATAGTCTGGGGCGGCTCCTTCCTTCCACTTGATGTTACAGCCCAGCGATGCCTTTTGGTCGGCATCGGGTTGCCGGCCGGCAAGCACCGCATCAAGGGCGGCCCGCAAATCACGCCCGGTCACCGGCACGTCGGATCCCGGCCGGCTGTCATCCATTTGTCCGCGATAGACCAACTTGTGATCGGCATCGAAGACAAAAAAATCAGGCGTGCAGGCGGCCGCATAAGCCTTGGCGACCGACTGATCGGCGTCGTAGGCATACGGGAATGCGTAGCCGCGATTGGCTTTTTCCGCCTTCATCGCCTCGGGGGAATCATCCGGATGTGCTTCCACGTCGTTGCTGCTGATCGCGACGACGCCCACGCCCTTGCCCAAATAGTCGTCGGCCAATTGTTTCAAGCCATCGGCGACGTGTTTGACATAGGGGCAGTGATTGCACATGAACACGACCAACAACGCTTTGCTGTCGGCAAAATCTGACAGGCTGACCGTGCCGCCATCACATTCGGGCAACGTAAAGTCAGGGGCCGCTGTTCCCAGCGGCAACATCGTGCTTGCGGTGCGAACCATCGTCGTGAAACTCTTGAAGGTCAGAAGGAAACGAACGGGCGATACGAAGTCAATGAAACAAATCGTCGCACCGGAGCAACGCTGGGTCACCCGGTGCATGGGGACTATTGCTGACTACCTAGTTGATCCTGCATTTCCTTGACGCGGTACAACAATCGTCCGGGCGTTCCCATCGCATGGAATCCGCCGTCCAAGTGCAAGATGTCACCACTGATGCCGTCGCTGTCATCGCTAAGCAGGAATGCGCCGGTGCGGCCGACTTCTTCGTGCGTGATGTTGCGGCCCATCGGCGCGATCTGCTCGTACATCTGCAGCATTCCGTCGACACCTGCGGCGCGACCGGCCAAGGTGCGTACCGGACCGGCCGACAATGCGTTGACGCGGATCCCGTCAGGACCCAATTCATAACACAGGTAACGGACCGTTGCGTCCAAGGCGGCTTTGCACACACCCATGACGTTGTAGCCGGGGACGCATTTTTCACCCCCATAGTATGTCATCGTCGCAATGGCGCCGCCTTCGGTCATCAAAGGTCGCGCCGCCCGGGCGCACGCAATCAACGTATATACACTGGCGTCCATCGCCAGTTTGAAGCCGTCGCGACTGGAGTTGATCGTGTCACGTGCCAAGTCGTCGCGGTCGGCGAAAGCGATCGAATGCAGCATGAAATCGATTTTGCCGAACCGCTCCTTCGTTTCGTCGAAAACTGTGCGGATGTCCTCGTCCTTTGTCGCGTCCATCGGCAGCAGGAAAGCCGCGTTCTCCTCCGGGTCGGTCAACTGGGCGACCCGACGTCGGTTTCGCTGACGGTCGTCATCGGGGCGATCGGGCAGGTGGGTAAATCCACAAACGCCGCCCTGCTGCATGATCCGTTTTGCGATAGCCCAAGCGATCGAATGGTCGTTGGCTACCCCCAGAATCAGTCCTTTTTTCCCTTGAAATTGCATTAATTAAACGTCCCGGCAAACTGAAAATTCGATGGATCTCGGCCTCATCGGGCCTCGCGGTGGTTCAACAACATACCGATCCGATGTCGGTCTCGACCATCCGAGCGAATCGGAAAACCGGTCCAGATTGTTGCAATCGAATCAATCCTTGTCGCGACTAGGCCATCCTCGGTCGTCTCAGGCTCCCTTTTCTTGGCTCCTCATTGCTATGCGTGATCGAATCGCCACACCGGCTTCTGCCCCCATGGCGGCCAGCGATTTCGCCGCTCACCGCTCGCGATTGTTGCGGACCGACGGCGCCGGCGGACATCCCCAAGGTGGCCAACCCCATCGTGCAGGCCGATCTATGTCACTTGTGAATGCTGAAGGCGCAGCAGACCTTTTGGGTGCCCTGCTGGATATTCCCGACACGCAAGACGCGCGGTCGCGGTACCTTTCGAACGTGCTGACGGGATTTCGCGATTTTTTCGCGGTCCAAAGCGTCACGTTGGTCCTCGGACGCGACGGACGCTGGGAAGTCGACGCGACCGCGGGGACGACCGTCGAATCGGGTGATTCGATGCGTTCGTTGGCCAACACCCTGCCCCTGACCCAGATCTCCGAAGCCGTGGATACCGGGCGGATCTCAGTCGACGATGACGTCTGTGTGGTCCCACTGTCCGAAGGGCCCGATTCCGCCCGCCAGTCCGCCGCCCTGGTCATTCATGGCGCGATCGATCGGGCGCGACAGGACATGATCGGTGACGCCGCGGCTTGGATGAGTCGCATGCTGGTTCATGTCGAGGCATCCCAGAATCACCGACGACGGATCGAGCAACAGAATCTGGTTCTGGAGGCGTCCGCCCGCTGGCAACAGTCCGAATCGGACGAAGCCCTGCTGAAGGCCATCGCCGACACCGCCTGTCAATTGCTGCACTGTGAACGCGCCAGCATCTTTTTGTGGGACCGGCGACGCGGCGTATTGGTCGGGCGTCCCGCCCTGGGCATCAACGGGCAAACCTTGGAAGTCCCCGACAATGCGGGCATCGTCGGCGAAGTTTTACGGACGCGAAAGCCGTGTTTCTGGACCGACAAGTCGGACAAGGAAAACCGGGTCAATCGCAACATCGATGCTTCGTTGAACTTTCAGACCCGATCGTTGCTGGCCGTCCCGATGGTCGGTGAACGCGACCAAGTGCTGGGTGTTTTCGAGGTCATCAATCACCAACACGACTCCTTTGCCGACGCCGATGCGGCCTTGTTGACCGATTTGGCGGTTCACGCGGCTGTCGCCATCACATCACTGCGAGTGAAAACGAAGTTGGCTAAGAGCCGCGATCGATTGCTGAAGGACGCCGCGTCGTCCTCGGTGATGATCGGCCAGCATGCCACGATTCGGGCGGTCCGCGAAAATGCGTCGAAAGTCGCCCAAAGCGATTTGGCCGTTCTGATCCGCGGCGACAACGGCACCGGTAAAGAAGTGGTGGCCCGAAACATCCACTTCCAAAGCGAACGTCGCGAAGGCCCCTTCATCGCGGTCAATTGTGCGGCCTTGGTCGAATCGTTGTTGGAAAGTGAATTGTTCGGCCACGAGGAAGGGGCGTTCACCGATGCCCGGCGGACTCGAGTCGGTCAATTCGAAGCGGCCAGCGGCGGCACCCTGTTCCTGGACGAAATCGGCGACATGTCCCTGGCCGGACAGGCCAAATTGCTGCGGGTGTTGGAAGAAAAGGTCATCGTCCGTGTCGGCGGCACCCAAACCATCCCCGTTGACGTCCGTGTCATCGCGGCCACCAATCAGCCGCTGGAAGATTTGATCCGCAATCAGCGTTTCCGCGAGGATTTGTTCTTTCGCTTGAACGTGGTTCCGATGAATCTGCCGCGATTGGTCGACCGTGGCGAAGATGTACTGATTTTGGCGGAACACTTTTTGAAACAGTTCCGCTACGAAGCAGGCCGCGTCGATCTGAAGCTAGCCGACGACGCCAAGGTCGGCATGTTGCGTTACAGTTGGCCTGGCAACGTTCGCGAACTTCGCAACGCGATGGAACGTGCGTGCTATCTGTCGACCGGCGACGAAATTTCGCTGCCCGATTTGGGGTTACGGGGCGGTCAAATCAATTCCCGCGGCGGCAGCAGCATGAACCGCCTGTTGGATGCCGGAAATGGCGAACTGGATCGGCTGACCGAAGCGACGCGGGAATTCCAGATTCGTCACATCAACGGGGTCATCGAATCGGTGGGAGGCAACATGACCGCCGCGGCGGAAAAGCTGGGGCTGCACCGATCCAACCTGTACCGAAAGATGCGCCAGCTCGGCATGTCGACCTCGGGCGGCTAAACTCGCGGGGCCTTCATCACACGCCCCACACGATTTAACGGCATCGATCTGTGTCTTCACCGGCTGACGATTCCGCGTCTGAACCCATCGCCCCCAAGTTTCCATCACCCCAGCCGAAGCCGCAACGGCTGGGACCGCTGGACTGCATCGTGGTTGATGGTGGCCCGAAACCTTCGATCCCGGTCGTTTTGTGTCATGGGTATGGCGCGCCCGGGCACGATTTGGCTTCGCTTTCTGTGGAATGGTTGAATTTGTTGGGGGATCGCGGCGGCCATTTTCGGTTCGTCTTTCCCGCCGCTCCGTTGACGCTGGCCGAAATGGGGATGCCCGACGGACGTGCGTGGTGGCCACTGAACATGGCCCGTCTGCAACAGCTGGCCGGGGCGACCAGTCTGGACGGACTGTACGACGAAATCCCGCCGGGAATCGATCAAGCACGCGACGCACTGGCCCAAACGCTGGCGGAGGTTTTCAAATCGATCCAAAGCGACGCGGGCCGGCCTTGGGCGCTGGGCGGGTTTTCCCAGGGAGCCATGCTGACCATGGACACGGCCCTGCGATCGGACGTCGGTCCACCGCCACTGTTGCTACAGTTCAGTGGGGCATTGATTTGTCGTCCACAGTGGACCCAGCACCTGGACCGCCTGAACGCAAGTCGCGTATTGCAGTCGCACGGTCGCATGGATCCAATTCTGCCGTTCCAAGGTGCCCAGGCGTTGCATGAAATGTTGGCCGGTGCCGATGTCACGGCGACACTGCATTCCTTTGATGGGCCCCACACGATCGACATCGATGCGGTGGCTCAGTCGGCCGTCGCCTTGGCGGACTTGGTCGGCCGCTAAGCATTGGATCAGACGCCAGCATTGGCGTGGTCGCTGGGAACACCGCCATCGCTCGGGCTCGTAACACTCGGGCCGTATGATTCGGGTCCTTATAACTCGGGCTCATGTCACCCGGGCCGATCCGTGACGGGCTAGCTTCTATTTCCAGCCGAATGGCTGATCGATGAATTTTCGGGCCGAAGAAATGAACACGATGAATCGTCAAAGACCGGTGACATCGGGCCGTCCGATCGACGGCGATCTGGATCTCCAAGCCCACCGCGACTTGGTCGAAGGTTTTTCTGGTCAGTGCGTGATGGAATTGATGTCCGGACAATTGCACGAGATGTGTGAATTGGCCAGCGTTTTGTCGACCGATCGCTTGGACACCGTCGATCCGCCTTATCGATGGACGCTCCGCCAGATGTTTGCTCACTTGGTCGATGCCGAACGCATCTTCGGCGATCGGATGCTGCGGGTCGCGGCGGGTGATCGCACGGATTTGCCGTCCTGGGACCAGGATGCTTACGCCGACGCTCGATTCGGCCTGGGCAATTTCGGGCAACTGGTTACCGAACTCGGCCACCTTCGGCAAGCAAATTTGCTGCTGCTGCGACGGTTAACGCCCAAGGCATGGGACCAGCGGGGCAATGTCGGGGGCAGCCCGATCACGGTGCGAGGTCTGGCCTGGGTTTGCGCCGCCCACATGGACCACCATTTCAAGATTGTCCGGCAACGCGGTGACGTCGCTTCGCCCGACGACGAAGCCAAGACGGGTGGTTTTTGAGTGTTGGTAGTGGCGGAAATCACTGCTGGGCTATTTGGCAAGTCGTTTTTGTGTCGCTGATTCTGTTTTCATCAAAAAATCTTGAGTCCACGCCCTGATTTCGTTGTTTGCGGTTCCGGTAGCCGTTAGGTTCGATGATTAGCGGTTTGATCAAGCCGCCCGATCGGTGGTCGGTACCGCTGTCCATCGATGGGTCATTAGCGGTCCCGGAATCGTGCCGGCCGCAACGTAATTATTCAGCGGAGTTTAGATTCATGCGGAAGTTTTTCTGTCTGTGTGCGGCAGCTTGTCTGACCGCGTTTGCCGTCGGTTGCAGCGAACCGGAGGCACAAGTGATGCCTGAACCCACGGCCGAGGAGGAGGCCAGGATCAATCAGGAAGAGATGGAAAACGAAGCACTGATGGAAGATCCCAGCGAACGCTAAGTCACCACAACGGTCCCCAAACGGGGACCGTTTTTTTGTGGACTGATCGACGCCACGTCGCGACGAGCGTCCAAGTGGATCGGCGAACCTGCCCGCGTTTTTCCAAGGTGTTCATCAGCGTCATGCATCTTGGTTTGCTTTTCCAATTGGGTCGGCGGTGTGTAGCGAGTTTTTTGTTTTCGGCCGATTCGGCCTCCTTTTTTCCTTATCCAAAAGGTTTTCTTATGCGTTCCAAAAACGCGTCAGCCGGCGGATTCACGCTGGTCGAACTTTTGGTGGTCATCGCCATCATTGGTGTTTTGGTCGGGCTGTTGTTGCCTGCGGTGCAGTCCGCACGCGAGGCGGCTCGTCGAATGAGTTGTAGCAATAACTGCAAGCAAATCGGGCTTGCGTTGCACAACTATCATTCTGCGTTCAAAGGTTTTCCCAGCATGTCCCACGGGACATCCGGAAAGAAAAACACGACGTTTGGCAACGGGCACACCGGTGGTGCAAACTGGACCCACAACGCTTTGCGATTGTCGTGGACGGTCACGTTGTTGCCATTCATGGAACAGCAACCGCTGTGGGATCAAATCTCACAGCCGTATCAAGATGCGAATCCTGGTGGAAACCCGCCGCCGAACAACATTTGGCCCGCGATGGGGCCGCGGTCCTGGGTTGGTCACTATGAACCATGGCGGACGCAGGTCAGCACCTATCGCTGTCCCACCGACTCCGGTGCACAGCGTGGTAACGAACGTGCCCGCTTGAATTACGCCGGCTGTGTCGGCGACGCGGTTCGCGGGACCCACGGTGGTTGGGGCGATGAACGGAACCGCGGCTTTTTCCGTTGTCGTTACTGGCACAAGTTCCGTGACATGCTGGATGGTACCAGCAATGTGATCGCGATCGCCGAATTTGCAACCGACGCCGGCATCCGCGAAGTCAACGCCGGGGCCGCCATTCGTGTCTCTGGTTTGGCATCGCGGACGATTCCGCAAACCTGTCGTGATGAGGTGGTGGACCCGCAACGTCCACAGTTCTATCTGGCGACCGTGCAGCGTAGTGGCGTCGACCAGGGGACCGCCCGTGGCTTGCAGTGGAATGATGGGCTGCCGCACTTCAGCGGCTTCAACACCGTGATGGCACCCAATGGACCAAGTTGCCTTGGCAACGGAACCGGCACGTTTGGGATTTACACCGCCGGCAGCCGCCACCCCGGTGGTTGTCACGTGGTCATGGCCGATGGATCCGTCCACTTCATCAGCGACACCATTGATGCGGGGGATCAGACCAAGGGCCCCGTGTCGGCAACCGCAAGTGATCCGAATCGCTCGCTTCCCGGTGACCCCAGCCCGTACGGCGTCTGGGGGGCACTTGGAACTCGGAACATGCGTGAAACGGTCTCCATCGATGATGCTTGATTCACCAGGCGTCTAAACCCTGGGCGATGTCAGGGTAGCCGGTGTTGCAATAATGCCTCCGCTGTTTCGGATGATCCATCCATTCAGCGGAGGTTTTTTCATGCGCCCGGGCCGCACCCGATTGGTGGTGTTGGGTGGAAGGTGTTTTTGTTTCCGCGGATCGAAGGTGGAAGCTTTTTTAATGCCCGAGGGTCATAAGACGCACTATTTGGCACGGCAGCACGCCGACCTGTTGATCGGAAAAGCAATCGCGGTGTCCAGCCCGCAAGGACGATTTACCGACGACGCAAAACGTGTGGACGGCAAAACGCTGGTCGACGTGCACGCCGCGGGCAAGCATCTGTTTTACGATTTTGAAAGTGAAGAAACCGTTCACATTCGTTTGGGACGTTACGGCACCTTTCGTTTCGGCACGTTGCCACCGCCGCCGCCACGCGGGCTGGTCCGTATGAGGATGGTATTCGATGAAGGGACCATCGATCTGAACGGTCCCAGTCGATGCCGAGTGATCGGACCGGAGGAAGTCCGGACAATCATCCGTGGGCTGGGGCCCGATCCGCTGGCCGGTGGAAAACGGCAAGACGTATGGGCGACGATTCGGGAAAGTGGCAAACCGATCGCGACGCTGCTGTTGGACCAATCCATCATTGCGGGCGTTGGCAACATCTTTCGCGCCGAAGCACTGTTCGAAGCGAAGGTGCACCCGGCGGTTCCCGGCAACCAGTTGGACCCAAGGCAGTTCACGCGAATTTGGAAAGCTTTGCTGCGGATGATGAAAGTCGGCTTGAAGCACGGGCGGATCATCAGCGTGACACGATCGGAAGTGGATCGCCCGTTGTCAAAATTGAACGATCGCCAGCGTTTCCGAGTGTATGCATGCGATCACTGCGGAGTCTGCGGCAGCGCGATTGCCACGACATCGATTGCATCGCGAAAGATCTACTTTTGTCCACACTGTCAGTCACAGGGGTAAACATTGGACGCCGCAATGACGCGAGGCGTCGGGGCGATTAAATTTGACGGTGGATTGGCGGATCGCACCTGCAGTGTCGGGGCGATTCGCGTCACGTCCGCGCCCCACCATGCATCCCACCCCACGACTGAAATCAACATGACGCGTTCGACCTTCGCCGTTGCTATGACGGCCCTTGTGTGCTTTTCCGGATTCGATTCGCCGTCCCTTACGGCCCAGGACCAACCGGTTGTCCAGCGAGCGGTCGAGCCCGCTGAACCAGGACTGTTGATCGATGACGTGGATCCCGACAATCCGGCAATCGCGAAGCAAAAGGTTGAAATTCCCAAGGAAATTACCAAGTGGGAAGACGACATTGCAAAGCTGGAAAAGTTGGACGCCCAGTCGTCTGATCCGCCCGGTGCCATCTTGTTTATCGGCAGCAGCAGCGTCCGACGCTGGACCACGATTGACGAAGACATGGCACCGTACCTGCCCATTCGTCGTGGCTATGGCGGCGCTAGATACCGGGACTTGGCCCATTTCGCCACACGATTGATCCGTCCGCATGATTACCGCGCCATTGTCATGTTTGTCGCCAACGACGTGTCGGGCGGGGACAACGATGCGACGGTGGATCAAATCGAAGGTTGGGTGGATTCCATTCTGGACGTTGCACAACAGCATTCGCCGGGCAAGCCCGTGTTCATTATCGAAATCACTCCGACGCCCAAGCGATGGTCGGTGTACGCAAAGATTCGGCAAGTCAATGATCGCTTGCGCGAAATCTGTTTGACGCGACCGGACACGTATTTCATTGAAACCGCCGAACATTACTTGGATCGCCACAACCAGCCCGTGATGCGTTTCTTTGATGACGATCGCTTGCACCTGAGCGACGAGGGGTATGATCTGTGGAGCAAACTGATTAGACGAAAGCTGGACGACGTGTTCCGTGATTTGGCGTTGAACGATCAGGAGGCCGCGGACTTGTCGGCACAGCACACTGGTTCATGATTTCATTGCAATCAGTTTTCGAAACGGACAGCCCGGTCGTTCTGGTGACCGGTAGTGGTTCGCCCCGTGTCGGGCGTGGGATCGCATCGTGGTTTGCCGACTGCGGTTGTCACATCGCGATCCACGCGAACCAAAGTGTCGCGCAGGCGGCGGAAGCTGCTGAAGACTTGAGCGATAAACACGGGATCGAGACGGCCGTCGTCCAAGGGTCACTGGAAGACGACACGACACCACGCCAAATGGTTGACGCCGTGGTTTCGCGTTGGGGGCGCATCGACGTCTTGATCAATAGCGCGGCGATTTGGTCACCAACAAAGTTGGAAGATGTGACGCCCGCCGAAGTCCGTCGGTACTTTCAGGTCAACAGTGTCGGTACCTTCGAAACCGCCCGAGTCGCGGGGCTGCAGATGGCGGCACAGACCGCCGGCGGCGCGATCATCAACATCGGCGACTGGGCAACGTGTCGGCCGTATTTGGACCACGCGGCCTACTTTCCCAGCAAAGGGGCGATCGAGACGATGACACGCTCGCTGGCGGTCGAATTTGGACGTCGAAATGCACGCGTTCGAGTCAACGCGATTCTTCCCGGTCCCGTTTTGCTGGCCGACGATGTGTCCGATCAGGTTCGTCAATCTCTGGTCGACAGCACGCTGGTCGGACGGGTCGGAACGCCGGACGATGTCGCCCACGCGGCGATGATGTTGTGTCAAAACACTTTCATCACCGGCGTCTGTCTGTCGGTCGACGGTGGCAAGACGGTGTTTGCCAACGACGGGCTGCAGACCGGCTACAACACCGGTTGATACGTGCCGACGGCCAAGTCCCGGAACAGTGTGTCTGGATCATCCGCGGTCGTCGCAACCATGCCCAGGCCCGGATGACAACCGACTTCGATGCGACCAAACATTGGCCTGCCCAAGGCATCCGCACCGGACAGGGTCGCCGCGCGAAGAATATCCTCCGGTGCAATGTCTTGTCGGTGGTTTAGCAAGAATCGGACTTCGGACCAGAGGTCCAAGTCTGGGTTGCTGGCACGTGAATCGGTTCCCAGCGCGATGCGAATTCCTTTTCCGATACAGCGATCCATGGGATGCGGGGCGTACCCAAAATAGTCGTGCGTTCGTGGGCAATACACGATCGACAAATTGGGATGACCGGCGACGGTGTCCAGTTCTTGATCGGTCAGGTCGTTTCCATGGACCAACAACGCACGCGGTGCTTTGGTCAGCCTGTCGATCAGCGATCGATAGTCACCGTCGACGGTCGTATCGGGCCAGGGAAAAACGTCGTCCTGCCAAACCCCCATGCTGCGAAGGGCGTCGGCGAAAGCCCCGCCACCGTTTCGGATCAGTTCTCTTTCGTCCGGTGATTCCGCGACATGCATGGCCACCGGACGCGAAAGCGATGTTGCTTGATCGATCACTTGGCGGATGCAATCACGACGCATGGAGTATGGTGCATGGGGGCTGAGCCCCGCGGTTGCGTCGTGTTCGATGAAGTTACACGCTGCGGCCCAGCGTTCTTCCATTCGCGAAGATGACAGCCCGATGACTTCGGCAAATCGAATGACGGTTGCCGGTGATGTGTCAATCGACGACGGCGGGCCGGAATTCGGATCGGTGGTCTCGGGAGGCGTGCCTAGAGGGTTCGGGGTCACGATGTCGCCGATCAAACGGACGCCGGCGTCAATCGATTCACGTAAACCGGTTTGCACGACGCAGGGTCTTTGGCTGACATCCGCGTCGAAGCGTCGGCGGGTGACCAAAGCGATCCAGGCGGACAAAGGTACGGTGGAACGCCCGTCGGAGCCGATGCCGATGGGTTCGGACAGATCCGAAAACTCCAGATGCGTGTGGGCGTTGACCAGTCCGGGCATCAAGGCGGCATCGCCCAGATCGATCGCACAATGGGGAGGGCGTCCCGACCCGACTTCGATCACCGATCCGTCAACAACGCGGACCCAGCCGTCTTGAAAAGGCGGCCGGCTGATCGGCAGAATCCAGCGTGCCTGATACGTTCGATCGTCGGTCGTTGGAGCCGTGTTCAAGGGAAGGGTCGCCATCAAATGAATTCGTGGATGTCCAGTCCCGACACAAAGGCGTCATTGCCGAGACGATTCTATGCGCGTGCCACCGCGGACGTCGCACGCGGGTTGTTGGGGTGTGGTTACGCGGTGATCCGCGGCGGTCAATGGATCGGCGGGTTGATCGTCGAAACTGAAGCGTATTTAAGCCAACGGGATGCCGCCAGCCACAGTGCGCGTGGCCGAACACCATCCAACGCGGCCATGTTTGGGCCGCCCGGTTCGCTTTACGTTTATCCGATCCACGCGAAGCATTGTTCGAATCTGGTGACCGAGCCACAGGGGATTGGGGCCGCCGTTTTGATTCGTGCGATCGAACCGGTGTGGGGCTGCGAAACGATGCAGACGTTGCGTCGAACCGATGACCCGCGACGACTGACCCGCGGGCCGGCCATGCTGTGTCAGGCCATGATGCTGGACCGACGCGATGACGGCGTCGATGTGGTCCACGACCCAAGCTGGAGAGTCTGGAGCGATGATCGGATCCAAGGAATCATCGAATCTCGTGTGATCGCAACCCGACGCATCGGCATTCGACGATCGGCCGACCGGAAATTGCGATTCATCGTCGACGGAAATCGATTCGTCAGCGGCAAGGCGGGTGACCACAGGCGTCCACCCCGCGAAAGTCTGTTGGAATTGGCGGCGGACCTTTGAGTGCCCGCGGCCAACGCTTGATTTTCGCATGCTGACGGTTTGCAGTGCCCCAGCCAGCCTTTCATTGGCAAATCAATGAAGGGAACGCTCAGGCCGCCATGCGTTGGGGTTGTTCCGCGGCGACTTCTTGGGCCATCACTTCTTCGGCCAAGGCGCGATAGTCCGCCGCACCGTTGCTTTCGCCGCTGTACTGGAAAATCGACTGGCCGAAACTGGGGGCTTCGGCAAGACGGATGTTGCGGCGGATGCGAGTGTCAAAGAACTGGGCGTCTTGGAAGAAACGCCGCGAGCCGGTGTTGGCGGCAAAGAATTCGTCGATGTCCGTGCTGACTTCCGCGGCCAAGCGGGTATTCGAATCGTACATGCACAGCATCACGCCGGTCAGACGCAGTTGTGAATTCAGCCGACGCGAAACCACTTCGATCGTCCGCAACAACTTGCTAAGCCCGTGCAGCGCGAGGAAGTGTGGCTGCAGCGGCAAGAAGACTTCCCCCACAGCGACCAGCGCGTTGACCGTCAACACGCCAAGGCTGGGCGGGCAATCCAGAATGAAGTAATCGTACGGTTCTTCGTCCGCGTCCATTTTGTCACGCAGGATCATTTCCCTTCCGACTTCGCTGGCCAGTTCCAGTTCCGATGCGGCCAAATCCAAGTTGGCCGGCACGATCGAAAGATTGTCCGAAAGGTTGCGACGCGCCTGGTCGATGGAAAGGTCACCGCACAGCACTTCGTACATGCTGGGGTCGCCATCCAGTGTGGTGATGCCCAGGTGCAACGATGCGTGCGCCTGGGGATCCAGGTCAAGGACACAGACGCGGCGTCCGGCTTCGGCCAAAGCGGCGGCCAGGTTCACCGAAGTCGTCGTTTTGCCGACGCCACCCTTTTGATTGATCACGGCGATCGATCGCATGTTGGTCTCCCTGCAGTTTGGAATTGCGAGCGGTACGCTGCCCACTTGAAAGTTCAAGAAGCCCGCCGCCGGGACAGCTGTTGATAGGCTAATAGCACGTCGTACAGGTCCGCGTCGATACGAACCGGGTCGTCCGCGAAATCGTGCAGCCAAGATCGACCGTTTTCCGCGGCCTCCATCAATAGCGGCATCAGGGTTTTGACGGACACCGAAACGGTCTTGGCTTCCGCGGTTCCGCTGACGCGGTCCAGTTCTTTTTCCAGACGTCGTATGTCGGCATCGGACAACAAACGCGGCGGATCGTCGTCGGGGACGTCGATTGGTGCGATGTCGGTTTGCCCAACCGGCGTTTCGCGTTCGTCATGGATCGCGGTCGGTTGGACGGGACGTTCGGTATGGCTGGCGTCGTGACCCAGGGTCGAATCGGGCTTTGGCGGCAAAGCTTCGTCGTCGCCTTGGTACAGACGCAAATCGGGATTCGTCATGGCGTTTATCGGAACTGGTTTCCCGGTCGTTCAAAACTGATGCATCCGGGGGCGCCGGCGATTGCTGCCTTGATGGCACAGTCGTGGCGATCCCCATGCGGCGATCGGTCGTTGCCGCCGGTCGGGACGTGCCCGGGGCGACAACGGTGCGGCGACACCCGTTGGCGTCGCTGCCGCGGAGGCTAGCTACCAAACGGACTTCGATGGTCGCTAGGGCTTCCTGGGTATTTCCCGAAAATGGTTGGTCGGCGGCCGTTTTTCACGCCCGGAATCAATAGTTTTTTTGTCCATCCTGCGGCCCGGTCTAGCCGCCAAACGTCGTTTTTTGCGGGGTTTCCGCACGCCGGCCGGTCGTGATCATTTGCCCCCGCGATCGCTCTTGGCTCGGTTTCACGGATTCGACTAAACTTTTGCCGCAGACCTGCCGACCGGCCTGGTCCCCTGCGCAACGAACAAGCCGCATGATGTGGCTGGTGTACGGCGGGTCATCGGCGGCCGATGGTCGAAAAATTGGGAGGGATACCAATGCCGGGCGAATCATTTCGCTTCATTCACGCCAGCGACTTTCACCTCGAACGTCCTCTGGGCGATTTGGATCAGCTGCCGCCGCATCTGCGGGACGCACTGGCCGACGCACCACGATCGGCTGCTGCCGCGGTCTTTGATGCGGCGACCGCCGACAACATCGACTTTTTGGTGCTGTGTGGTGATCTGGTGAATCCTTCCACCGCCGGCCCGCACGCAATGGCGTTGCTGCTGGACGGTTTTGAAAAGCTGCACGCCAAGAAGACACCGGTCTTTTGGAGCGCCGGGGTGGCCGACGACCCACAACGTTGGCCCGATGCCGCACCGTTGCCGCCCAATGTGACGTTGTTCCCCAAGGATCGCGCCATCGCGGTTCCGGTCCAGCGCAGCGGCCGAACCATCTGCCACGTCATCGGGCGCAGCAGCGACGGACGCAGCACGTTGCATGTCCCTGGCTATCGCATTGATCCCGTCGATGAATTTACGGTTGCCATCGGGCACGGATCCGCGGAGGCCGCGGCCCTGGCCGAAGGCCATTTTGATTACTGGGCGTTGGGTGGGCGACACAACCGACAAGAAATCGAACAAGGGGCCAACGCCGCCGCCGTTCAGTGTGGAACACCACAGGGACGTTGCTTGCAGGAAACCGGACCGCACGGCTATTGCGTCGTCGATGTGGATTCGGACCAAACGACGCGGGTCCACCAAGTGGAATGCGATACGTTTCGATACTGTCACGAACAGATCGATGCATCGGAGGTGATTCAGGTCGGCACGCTGAAGAATCTGTTGGGCGAACGTATTGCCCGCCTGGCCCACGAAAACGGCGGACGTCAGTTGCTGATCGGCTGGGAAATCAACGTCGCCACCGCGGAGCATTTGTCGGCGATCGGCGATCCGGACGAAACGTTGCGTTGGCTGCGTCGCGAATACGGCCACGGAACACCGGCGGCTTGGTCGATTGCATTGACCGTCAATCCGCCCCGGCAGTTCCCCAAGTCTTGGAATGACGAAGACACGATTCTGGGCGACTTTTTGCGTGCCACAGCGAAGCATCGTGAAAACGACAGCCGCGAATTGAATTTGTTGCCGTTCACCGAAGAACATGAAATCGGCCAACCAGGCGGGTTGCCGACGACGACGTCCAGTCTGCTGGCGGAAATCGCTGCATCGGATCGCGGACGGTTGCTGGACCAGGCGACGCTGCTTGGTGTCGATTTGCTCAGAGGCGGGAAGCCCCAGTTGGTGCAAAAATCATGAAGATCAAAGACATCCAGATCGATGGTTTCGGTGTTTGGACCGGCCTTTCGGTCGACTCGATGCCCGAAGGCATGACGCTGTTTTACGGGCCCAACGAAGCCGGCAAGACGACGCTGATGCAGTTCATCCGCGCGATGCTGTACGGCTTCACGCAAGAACGTCGCGAAAAATACTTGCCCCCGATCCATGGCGGCACCCCCGGCGGTGCGCTGCGTGTGACGGGCCCCGGCGGTGGCTATGAGATTCGCCGCACGTCACAGTTGACCGACAACAGCGCGACCGGTCGTCTGACGGTGACCGGCCAAGACGGCTTGTCACAGGGCCAGCATCGTCTGGGCAGTTTGTTGGGACAGATCGACGAGCCCATCTTTACCAACGTGTTTGCCATCGGCATTCGCGAACTTCAGGAACTGAGCACGCTGGACGGAACGGCCGCAGCGGACGAACTGTACAAACTGTCCAGTGGTTTGGATCGCGTGTCGCTGGTCGACGTGCTGCGCGGACTTCGTGCCGGTCGCCAAGACTTGGTCGGGCAATCAGGTGGCGAACAAGAACAGCAACAAAACCGACTGTTCGGCATGCTGAAACGCCGCGAAAACCTTCGCCGCGAAGTCGAACAACTGACGCGGCACAGTCGCCGCTGGACCGAATTGGCCAGCCAACGCCGCGCCCAACAGCATGAGATTGAACAGCTGTCCGAACGCATGGGCAGTTGGGAAAAGGAAGCCAAGTGCGTTGAAACCGCCACCAGCGTTCTGGATACGTGGCAGCAGCGTGACGCATTGCAGGAAGAGATCCGCCAGACCGAACTGCAAACCGAATTGCCCGACGAAGCACCCGGGCAGTTGGTCCAGATCGATGCGATGATGGACGAACGTCGCGCGAAGCTGGAGGAAATCAAAGCCAAGCGACGCGAGGTTCGCGAGAAAGCTGAACAGTTGCCCGTCAGCCGGCGGATGTTGGAACTGCAAGGACGCATCGAAGCGGCCACCGAACAGGCGACGTGGGTCGAAGCACTTGAAGAACAAATCGAACGCCTGGATGCCCAGGTCGACAAGGCGCGGAAACAATTGGAATCCGATGCCGATCGGTTGGGGATCGACGAAGAAGACCGCGCAGCGATCTGTCGTGGTGATCTGCATTGTTTGCCCGACTTGTCCAAGCAAACCTTGACGGCCTTGGCTGAGCCAGCCCGGAACGTTAAGGAAGCGATGTATGCCCTGAAGCAGGCACGCAACGAAGGATTGGCTCATAAGAAAAAGGCCGACCAACTGCGTGAAGACTTGGACGAAGTCTTGCGTCGTGCGAATGCGAACAACTTGCAACAAGCGATCCGTCAACAGAACGATCGCATCAACGTGCTTCGCCAACGCATCCAATTGGGCGAACACCTGGACAAGCTGAAACGGCACTATCGCGATCTGGAACGCGAGTCGGTCGACTTGGCCACCGACGAGGCATTGCCGGTCGATCGGATGCTATTGCTGGGCGTGCCGTTCTTTGCCGGCGGCGCGCTGTTGATGTATGGCTTGTTCCATCTGTTGAACATCCAAACGTTTGTGGCACAGCCGGACCCGACCTACGGGATGCTGTATCTGACGTTGGGCATGATCGCGATGTTGATCTTCTACATGGGACGCGAAAATGGCCGCCGTGCCAATTCGTTGGACCTGGAGGATTGCGAACGTCAGATCGAATCGATTCGTCGCCAAATCCGCGACCTGGAATCGGAAGCCAACGATGTCGATGCGTCGCTGCCGAGCAACGCCGAAAACTTGCAACAACGATTGCGTGATGCCGAATCTTTGGCCGCCGATCTGGACGCGGCCCTGCCGACCTACCACAGCCAAGCCGCCGCCGACCAAGCGTACAAGTCGGCGCGTTCGCGTGCATCCAAGGCTGCGGATGATTTGAAGGCGTCTCGCCGCGCATGGGCATCTACCTTGGAACGCCTGGGATTAAGCGAATCGATGTCGCCGCAAAGCGTTCGAAAGCTTGGCGATGGCTACGAAACACTGCAGGCCAGCATCCGCCGCGTGGATGAGCTGAAGGCCGAACGTGAACAACGTCAACGTGAAATGCAAACGTTGGCAAAACGCATCGAAGACCTGTACCTGGAAGCATTGGAAGTCCAACGCGAATCGGTCGATGAAGATGCGTTGATGTATGAGGATGACGAAGACGACAAGGCCCAACAGCAACGCATCGTCGCCCGGCCTCGCACCGGCCCGTTGGACCAGTTGAACCACTTGCAAGAAGAACTGTCGCGTCAGCGGCACTGGATCAAGCGTCGTCGAACGTTGAAAGACCAAGACGACCATTACAAGAAACAGCAGGCCGGACACGCTCGGGCAATCGAACGAGGCGAACAACAGCGTCGTGCGTTGTGGGCCAAATGTGGCGTGGCGACTGCCGAGCAGTTCTACGAGTTGGTCGACGCCAAGGCGCGTTTGCGTGAAATGCGAATCCAAATCAAAGAACTGGATCAACAAGTCCGCAAAATCATTGGCACCCATGTCGACTATGACGAAGTGGCCACGGCGATCGACGGCGCGACCGCCCAAGACTTGGACAAGCGTTGGGAATCGTTGACGACGCGGATGACCGAGACGGAAGAACGCGTCGCTTTGCTGCGGACTCAGCAGGGTCAGCTGGCACAAGAAATGAAACAGCTGGGCGAAGACGGCCGCTTGACCGTGGCGCAATTGGAACTGGAATGCCTGGATCGACAGATCGCATCGGCGACACGACGGTGGCAAACGCTGGCGATGGCCAGCAGTTTGTTGGAAGACGTTTGCAGCACGGTTGAACGTGAACGACAACCGGAAACCTTGCGCGAAGCATCATCGTTCTTGAGCCAATTGACCGACGGAAAGTACACGCGTATCTGGACGCCGCTGGGCACCAGCAAGCTGAAGATTGACGATGCCGAAGGCAACTCGTTGCCGCTGGAGGTGCTAAGCCGTGGGACGGGGGAAGCCGTGTTCATCGCATTGCGACTGTCACTCGCCGCCGCCTATTCACGCCGCGGCGTGATGTTGCCGTTGGTCTTGGACGACGTCCTGGTGAACTTTGACCGGGAACGCGCCGTCAGTGCCGCCCGCACGTTGAAGACGTTCGCGGAACTGGGCCACCAAGTAATGATGTTTACTTGTCACGACCACATCGTTGAAATCTTTCACGACATCGACGTGCAGGTCCGGCAATTGCCCACGCAAGGCGAACCCGGTCGGGCGGAAGTCTTGCCGCCGCCGGTTTACGAAGAAGAACCGGTGGAATACGAGGAAGAAGAGATCACCGTCGCCGAGCCCGTGGTGGAATTGGAAGAAGAGCAGCCGGAGGTGGTCACGCCGCGAATTCAGTTCATCCAAAAGTCACTGAAGAAGCCTCAAACCAAAACGGTGGTTGTCGAAAAGCCTGTGCCGGTTCCCGTCGAACCGAAGGTGATTGTCCAACCGGCACCGCCGAAGCCCGAGCCCAAACCAGAACCGGCAAAGCCGCGTCCGTTACCCCAGCCGAAACCCGAACCCCGGCCCGAACCTGAGCCGGTGTACGAATACATCGAGGAAGTGGAGTACCTGGACGATGAACCAGAGTCCAGTTCCCTGGATTGGGCATGGTTCCAACGTGAACCCGCCGACGGTCGGATCGACGATGACGAAGCCGTGGCAGAAATCGCACGCAGCGAATGGGTGGGCGACGAATCATTGGCCGCCATGAATACCAATCGGCACGCCCGTCGTGACGTCGGTCAACCGGCACATCCCGGTGATGCACCGGGAGACGACGGATCGTGGTGGGACGGCGCCCGAGCGGCAAGCTGATCCGCGGAACAAACGATCGGCGGAAGTAGCAACCGGCGGACACTGCCGGTTTAGATTCCCGCGTCGGGTTCGGCTTCCAGCGATTGGCGGACTTCGGCGTTGGCCGTCCAGTAGAAAACGGTCCCGATCGCCGCCATGATCACTTTGACCAACTCAAACACCAGCGCGACCAAGGTCCCCTTGGCTTCGGTGGGTGTGGCCGGGACGATCGTGTAAAGCCATTCCAAAGCCGCTTCGAACACGCCCAATCCCGCCGGCGTCAACGGCAATGCCGAAGCCAACATCCCGATGGGAACGATCACAAAGTGTTCGGTAAAACTGGGCGGTGATGCGTACAAACCGCGAGCGATCAGATAGACACTGATCGCCAACATCGATTGCACGCCCAGGCTCATCACCACCGAGGCCCCAAACGCAAGCCGATGGTGATGAAACATTCGCAACGGTGGTCCGACGCGGGCGATGACTGGACCGACGATCGGCCAATTGCTGGCCCACCGCACCAGCGAATCGACGCCGCGACCGCCCAGGATCAGCACCATCAGCACTGCGGTGCCAGTCGCAATCAGCGCCGCGGTGACGATTTTGATGTTCGTCAGATCGGCGTCACCGCTGGGGTTGGTGGTCAGCAATGCGGCGGCGACCAACAGCAACAGCCCGTACAGCCCGACGCCGCGATCGACCAACACCGACGCGACCGCTTCGACGCGTTTGCCGGGACGACGCCGCGCAAGGAAGATCGCTTTGAACAGATCGCCGCCGACGCTGCCGGCGGAAACGAAGCTAAGCAGGAAGCAAATCGCCCCCAACCGGAAAGCTTCCAGCATTGTCAGGTTGATGCCTTGGGCACGGACCAGCAGGCACCAGCGGGCGAACGATAGCGACATCGCTCCGAGTGCGACCGCCAGGGCGGCAGCCAACAGCAGGAAATTTTTCGGCTGGTCGCGGATTTCGGCCCAATCTTCGGGCTTCACGCGATAGATCAGCAAATAGGCGATGATCGCCGCGGGAATCAGGAACTTGGCCCCCGTCATCAGCCCCGCGGTGATCAACGATCGACCGGCCGCGGGGCCATGTTGCTCGCCCGACGTTTCTTCGTCGGCGGGATCCCCGGGCGGTCGTGGGGTGGGGGCGTCGGCCCGGGATTCGGGGCTGGCCTGTGCGTCCGGATTGTCCCGGGCGGTCGGTTCGATGGGGTCCAAGGCGTTCATCCGTCGAAGAATAGTTGGGTCACGGGAATCTGCCGAGGTGTCCCCCAGGTCAATCTTGCCAAATCGGCGTCCAGTTCCTATCCTGCGGGGCCACTGGGTTCCACGGCCTGATTCCGACCGCAACGTCGGCTTGCCCCGCACCGTCAGGCAGCCCCCCTTCGAACGCGTGTTTGTGTTCGTCGGTCCGCGTCGCAACGGACGACGCCGGCCTTTTCCGATCCGGCCTTTGGGCTTGTCGATCGCGGAGGACGGACGATCTGCGAAAGCCGTGGAAATGACCGCTAAAACAGCCGGTTTTACGGCAAAATTCAAGGCAACCGGGTTCGTCAGGGCCTCGGATGCCGACCCAACGTCATTCCGAATCACTGTCCCTATCGAGACCGCCAAATGTCGATCGACCAAAGCCTGAAGGTGAAAGCCGGGGCCATCAAGTCCCGGAACGTTCTGACCCGTGCCGAGCGTGTCGCACGGCTGAAACAACTGGACAAGTTTGACGAGAACGAAGCGATCGTGGGTATGCCCAAGGTTCGCGTCCAAAAGATCTCGCTGAAGAAGAAGAAGAAGGTCAAGAAGGCCGACGACGACAAGTAGGCTGGGGTTGCGTCGTTCGGCCCAATCGCGGTACGCCCTTGTGTACCCTAGGCTGTTCGATTCGACTTCTGACCACTTCTCAAGGCCGGACCCATGCCCGTCGCCGACGACCAAATTTCGGGGCTGCCAACTTCATCGAACGCCAGTGATGCTGCGGCGGCGGATTCTGCGTCCGCCCCTGATGTGTCATCCGGTGGCGGCCAGACTGCTCAGGTGACCAAGGCGTCGTCAGCAACTCCCGGTGATTCGGCCGACACCGATTCCGCGTCGGGCGTTCGTGATCCCCAGCGGCTGCCTTTGCCCGAAGCCACCCAGCCGCTGCAGGTGATGTGGCGGTATGTCATCGTTCTTTCCGCGGTTCATCTGATCGCGATGCTGGCGTTGATCCCCTGGCTTTTCACTTGGTCCGGACTGTTCTTTGCCGTCGCCGGACACTTTGTCTTCGGCATGCTTGGGATCACGATCGGTTACCATCGGTTGCTGACCCACCGCGGATTCACCTGTCCGAAGTGGCTGGAACACGGATTGGCCCTGCTGGGCATCTGTAACTTGCAAGACAGCCCGGCGCGTTGGGTGGCCATCCACCGGATGCATCATCAGCACAGCGATCACCAACCCGATCCACACAGTCCACTGGCCAGTTTCTTGTGGGGCCATGTCGGTTGGGTCGTCTGTCGCCACAAAGACTTGGACACCACGCGGCATTACGAACGCTATGTCCGTGATTTGCTGAAAGATCCGTTCTATCTGCGTTTGGAACGCGGCGACGTTTGGTTTCTGGTGTATGTCGGGCACGCCCTTTTGTTGACTCTGATGGGTGGCGTTTGGGGATTGATCGCCAGTGGCGGATCTTGGGCCGAAGCCGGGCGTTACATGGCCAGTTGGTTCGTGTGGACCGTTGCGGTGCGAACCGTGTTTGTGTTGCACGGAACCTGGGCGGTCAACTCGTTCGCCCACTTCTTTGGCTACCGCAACTATGAAACCCGCGACGACAGTCGCAACAACTGGATGGTGGCCATCTTTACCCACGGCGAAGGCTGGCATAACAACCACCATGCTTCCCCGCGAGCCGCACGGCACGGTCACAAGTGGTACGAATTTGACATGTCGTGGTGGGTCATCCGCACCTGGGAAATGATGGGCTTGGCCAAAGACGTGGTTCGTCCCAAACCCTGAACGCGATTTCCTTGCGACCCGCGAATCAGGTGGTGGCCGGGCCCAGATCGATGGGTTTCTCTTCGGCCATTTCTTCGGTGACCTCGGTCTTATCCCAAAAACTCAGGGCAAAGATCACGGCCACCACACCGGCAAACACCGCTGGCATCAGCCAGAACATCGCGGCACCGGCTTCCCAACCCTCGGCGGTCGTGGCGTCCAACTTCACGACGCTGTCGCCCCAAAACCCCGACACGTAGTTGCCGACCAACATGCCGGCACCATAAGTCAGCAAGCCGACCAAGGCCTGGGCGCTGGTCCGTGTTTCCGGCGGTGCAACGCGGTCGGTGTACAGTTGGCCGGTCACAAAGAAGAAGTCATAGCAGATGCCGTGCAGCATGATGCCCAGGATCAGCATCGCCGAATTCGATGGCATCAGGCCGAACAAGACGTATCGCAACGCCCAAGCGATCATGCCGACCAGCAGCATCTTTTTGACGCCCAGTCGAGCCAAGAACACGGGCACCAACGCCATGAACACAATTTCGCTGACCTGACCCAGCGCCATCACGCCGCCGGTATCGTCGCCAAACGCCATCAGCTTCACGAAGTCGCCGGTTCGTGCGTAATAGAACGCCAGCGGGATGCAGATCAGGAACGAGCACAAAGCAAAAACCGCGTAGGACGGATTCTTCAGCAAACTGATCGCATCGAATCCCAACAGTTTGATGATGTTGACCGGTTTGCCTTTGCCTTCCGGCGGCGACGAAGGCAATGTGAACGCATATATCCCGTAGATCAAACTGGCCGCAGCGGCCAGTTGAAACTGGACCGCCGATCCGCCCGCGTCGTCGACGCCCGGAAGCACCTTCAGCGGAAAGATCCCAAAGAACGATTGGGACACCACCAGGCCGCCGACGATCCAACCAATCGTTCCCCACAATCGGATCTTCGGGAAATCACGTTCCGGCGACGCCACATTCTGAAAGGTCAGTGTGTTGACCACCGCCAGCGTGGGCATGTAGCAGATGAAAAACGCCAACATGGCGACGAAGAACATCGTCGGCGAATCTTCGATCGTGCTGACCCAGTACAGCAAGCCCGCACCGGCCAAGTGCAAAATCGCCAGCACGTGTTCCTTGTTCAGCAGGCGGTCGGCGACGAAGCCCACAATCAGCGGGGCACACAGGGCCGCCCAAGTCTGCGTCGCATAGATGTTGGCGACGATCGAATTCAACGTGCCCTTTTCTTCGTACGCGGCGAACAGCTTGGTCAGATAACCGCCCATCGTGACAAAGAAAACGCCCCATACAAAAAATTGCAGGAACATCATGATGCTTAGTCGGATCGGCTTGGACATGGCAGCGGATTCGTTGGGCAGATCGGAAAACGGAACGACTACGTTGATGCGAACAGCCGATGATTCTGGCATTCGCGAAAGCGAATTGTAATCTGCATCCCGATCGCGGTGTCCCCACCCAAGTCGCGACATCCTGACGCCAAAGAATGTTTGACTCCTTTGACGTTTCCTAAATCCCCCGGCGGCGGCGCACCTGAACGACACCGGGCCCCGCGGGCATCGTCACGCGGGTCATTTAGTGTCGCGTCAAACCCAATTGCTTGAGACGGCTGCGCAGGGTCGGGCGACTGATGCCCAGACGTGCACTGGCCTCGCTCAAGTTTCCTTGCGTCGCTTTCAACACTTGCTCGATCAACACGCGATCGACTTCATCGTGAATGTCACTGCTGATGGAAAACGAACCGGCCGCCAAACGCGAAGCGATCAGCCGCGAAAGATCGCTTCGCCAATCTGACGATGACGGCGTGGTGATGTCATGTTTCGGGTCGCGATGAAAGGACGGCGGCAAGAACGCCGGGACGATCACCGGCCCGCTGGCTTTCAACAGGGTTTGTTTGATCACGCCCTGCAATTCACGAACGTTGCCGGGCCAATGATGCTGGCACAGTGACTGCATTGTTTCGGGCGCTATGCTGATGAACTCTTTGCCCAGTTGCCTGGCAAATGCAGAAAAAAAGTGTTCGATCATCAGGGGGACGTCATCGCCACGTTCCCGCATTGGTGGCAACCGAATCGTGAACTCGTTCAAGCGATAAAACAGATCGCTGCGGAAACTGCCGTCGCCGATAGCGGATTCCAGATCGCGGTTGGTCGCCGCCAGGATCCGCACATCGGTTTTGATGGGCTTCGATCCGCCGACCCGTTCGAATTCCTTTTCCTGCAGCACACGCAACAGCTTGGTTTGCATGACCGGTGACATGTCGCCGATTTCGTCCAAGAAAAGCGTGCCTTTGTCGCAAATCTCGAACTTGCCGATTCGCCGTTGGTCGGCACCAGTGAAGGCGCCCTTTTCATGCCCGAACAGTTCGCTTTCCAGCAGGTTCTCGGGAATTGCGGCACAGTTGATTGCATGAAAGACTTGATCGTGTCGATGGCTGTGTTGATAAATCGCCCGTGCGACGACTTCCTTTCCGGTTCCCGTTTCGCCAAGGATCAATACCGCAACGTCCTTGGATGCGACACGACCGATGGAACGAAAGACTTCGACCATGGCGTCGCATCGGCCCAAGACCTGATCGGCCGCGGCAGTGTGCATCGGTTTGTCGCTGGGCAATACCGCCGGACGTCGTGCCATGCGACTGGTTTCCAACGCCGAATCGATCAACGGCAGAATCTCGTCCGGTTCGAACGGTTTGGTCACGTAGTCGAAGGCCCCGTTGCTCATCGCCGTGATTGCGGTTTCGGCCGTACCGTGACCGGTGATCAAGATGACAGGGATCCGGCGATCGATTTCACGCAGTTCGCTGGCTGCCGCCAGCCCGGATCGATCGGGCAATTGGATATCACACAGCACCGCATCGGGACGCGATTGACGGAAGATGTTGATCCCGTGTTCCGCAGTCGATGCGACCAACACCGTGTAATCAGGTTCCGGCAGGCACAGTTTCATGCACTGCAAAATCAGAGGGTCGTCGTCGATGACCAAGAGCGTGGGGGCAGTCATGGCGTTCATTCCGATTGAAATCGCATTTCGTAAGCGGTGATCGTTTGGTCGCAGTGCGGTCGATTCGTTGTCGGCACGGTGCAAGTGTTCGTGTGTGCGGTTTGTCGGGCGGTTCTTGTGTGCAATTCAAGGCGATGCCGGTTCGGCGGGCCGCTGTCGGTCAACGGGCGGGCAGCAGAACAGCGATGGTCGTGCCTTCGCCGGGCACTGATTTCACCTCCACCGCACCCCGGTGGCTTTTGATGATGCCCAGCGAAGTGGAAAGGCCAAGCCCTGTGCCTTGGCCACGTTCCTTGGTCGAAAAGAAGGGCTCGAAAATCCGTTCGCGATTCTCCGGTGCAATCCCGTGTCCCGTGTCGCTGACTTCGATGCGAACGTAGCGTCCCGGTGGCAGTGGCGTGAACGAAAACAACCGTTCCTTTGAGAATTCTTGAACTGAAGTCCGAATCGCCAGCGTGCCACCATCGGGCATCGCATCGCGTGCGTTGATGGCCAGATTCATCACCACTTGACTGATCTCCGTTTCATCACCGTGGATCATCGGCATCGCATCGGCGACCTCCAAACGCAAGTTGATACTGGGTTTCAAGGTTCGCTGTAAAATCGTCTCGGTGTCGTGCAAAACGCCTGCCAGATCCAGGTCGACATGTTGACCTTCACCCCCGCGTGCGAAGGTCAGCAGTTGATCGATCAGCCCCGCAGCACGCGATGCACCTTGGGTGATCGTGTCGATCAAGGCGTCTTGGTTGATCTTCGGATCATGCCGGGCCAGCATCTTGCTGCTCATCAGAATCGGCGTCAGTACGTTGTTCAAGTCATGGGCGATACCGCTTGCCAGCGTGCCCAGCGATTCCAAACGCTGGCGGCGACGGTCGACCGCTTGGAGCCGTTTGCGCTCGGCAAGGTCCAAATCCAAGACGACCACGCCATGGCATTGCCGACCGTCCATCACGCGAGTCCGTCGGCGTTCCAGATGGATCGATTTGCCGGCGGCGTTCTTCGCCCATACCTCGCCGTTCCAATGCTTGGCCCGGTCGTAGTGTTGCAATCGGCCGGATGCCTGTTCGTCGTCGCCAAAGCCCAAATCAATGACGCTATCGGCATTCCTGCCGATCATCTGTTCCGCGGGAATCCCGAATAACTTTTCGGCGCCGGCGTTCCAATACACCACCGCACCACTGGGGTCTTCGATGTGAATCGGTTCAGGGATCTCAGACAACAACGTCGTGTATCGCAATTGTTCTTTTCCGCTTTCGGATCGCAAACGCTTTTCAGCTTGCTGAGTCAAAAAAATCAACGCCAACAAACCGATCATCACCAGTTGTCCATAAACCAATAGTGAACGGATAAGCGTCCGGTGCCGCGACAGCAATGGTTTGACGGATTCAATGTCTTGGTCAATCAAGTCGATCACGGCGTTGGCGTGGTCGCGGTTACGCTTCAACGTTTCGGTCGCCTCCAATTGATCGTCGCCCTGGACGGGATGCTGGATGATGCGGCGTACCGCTTGCAGACTGGCCTGTGCCGTATCGGAACCGAATCGAAGTGCGGACTCGGAAAGCGAATGCTGTTCCAAGTCGGCCAGACGCATCACATCGTCGCTAGCGTCGGACAACCGTTGCTGGGCCAACGCTCGGTCGACTTCATTGCCGGTCACGTGGAACCGCCAAACGCGTGTGGTTGCCGACGAAATCACCCGTTGAAAGTCGCCCAAAGTGTTGCGGTACATGCGAGCGGATTCGATTCGCCGTTCCAGCCGATCGGTGTCGTCGATCCGGCGGACCCCGATCCACAGCGATCCGAGGGTGTAAATCAAGGTCAAAGCGACCGATGCTGGAAATAGAAATCGTTCGGCGGACATGCGCGATCCGAAGTGGACAAAACGGATTGGATTGATTCAGCGGGGTACGGCGGCGGGAAATCTTCGCCGTGCGAATTGGGGCACACCGTTTGCCAGCACAGGAAATTGTCCCCGCTGATCGGTCCCGCGGTGATTCGGGCATTGGTCCATCAAAGTCCTTTCGCGATTTTCTTTATGCTCAATTCGGAAGTCGATACGGCATCCAAAGCGGTGCTTTTCCGTCACGGCACACCATGGACCGGATGCGATTGGGCCACGGAGTTCGGGCCGCTGAAGCTGAATCTTCAGTGCATCCGCAGCCGTCAGGCGCGGACGGTCGCCAGCGCGACTCGTGGATTGGAAGCCGAACAGTGGCTCGCGGCGGCAAAATGGCTGGAAAAAGTCGAATCCGATGCAATCCGGGCGACGGAGCTTCGGCGACAGGCCGACCATGCGGATGGAAAAGGCGATGCGGGTGAAGCATTTTGGCTGCGCCGGGCGGCTGACGAGATCGAAGCGGAACATCGGCCGCATCAATCGGCCGGCCACTGAGGGGGCCGGGATTCTGGACCGGCATTCTGGGGCGAAATTTTTGCGGCGATGAACGCAATTGTTAAAACACGCATCGGCAATGAATTTGCCAAAACGGAAACGAGTTTGCCAGATTCTGGCGTCGACCCTGTGCCGGACGTCTGCGAAGATTCGCTTCGCGTGACCAAAACGTAATGAATCGAAGTTTGATGGAATTGAGTTGAACGCGTTTTTGCAGTTGCTGCGTCTGTTGGTCCGTGAGCCGTCAGTCGTGGGTGTGGAAGAGGCATTTTTTCGAATCGTTCGCCGCGAGCTCGAAGAACTGTCCATCAAGGTCACGCAATACTTTGGCGTTTTGGTGGCCGAAGGCGGGTGTCCCGACAGCCTGTATCTATCGGCGCATGTGGACCGTCACGGTTTGCTTTGCACCGGCCCCAACGAATTTCAGTATGCGGCTTTCATCGCGGGCAATCGGGGCGAACTGAACGGCGATTCGATTTCCGAGCAATTCATGGAACTGATCGCAGGCCGTTTTCATGGCGAACGTGTCAAAGCACATTCACCTCATACCGGGGTGTACTTGGGGCACGGCACGATCACCCAAGCCAACATTTGCCCGCGTCGTCGGAACTTGGTTTTTTCAGTCGACGGTTTGGAGTTCCTACAGCCCAACACGCCGGTGTCGTTCGTGGATCGGTTGGTCGTCGATGACCGAACGATCTCTGCACAGCTAGACAATGTCGTTAGCGTTGCCATGTTGATCGACCTTTTCCGCCGTGGATATCAAGGCACCGCCTTCTTTACCGCCGGTGAAGAAGCCGGACGAAGCTGGCGTTTCTTGGCTGAATGGTTCCAACGAACCAACCAATCGACCAACCGGCTGATCGTTTTAGACACCAGTCCGTTTCCATCGCTCAATGATTTAGAACACCAAGAGGTCGTTCTCCGGTGGCGAGACGCCAATGCCGAGTTCGATCGACGGCTGACCCTGGAGCTCAAGCGATACTGTGACGAGATGTCGATCAATTATCGATTCAAAGACGAGTACATCGACCTGATGAACCAGTCACGGGACAGCCCCATGTCACTGGGCCGAACCGAATTGGGCCGATTGATGAACGCCATCCCGACGTCGGTCAGTGGCACGACGTTGCAGTTGCCCACGACGTCGTACCACACCCAAGCGGAAACCGCCACGCTGGCCGGTGTTCGTTCGATGCTGAAACTACTGGATCGGATCGCCGGTCTGGAACAGCCTTGATCGTGTGGGTGGGGCTACAGCATCGGTTCCGCTGTAGCGTCTTTCTTGGGCGATTTGTTTAGCTTCAGCAGACGCGAACCGATATCGCTGCGGACAAACGCGTACATCATGATCGTCAACAGGCCCAGCAGTGATGCCGCCAGCGGCTTGCTGTATTCAATCGCTTCGAACACGCTGGCTTCACCGGGGGCGGGCGGTTCCAAAGGCGGTACGGGCATGCCGTATTTTTCGGCGATGTCGGCAATTTGCGCGAAGTGAATGACGGGGACGCCGCGAAGGATGAAACGCGGCATGATCCCATCGGTCTGGCGGATTTGTACGGGAGGAATCAAGTTCAGGCCTGGTGAAAACATCTGCTTGCCCAGCGTGCGACCGACCGAAACCGTTCCGGCGCCGACGTTGATGTACGCTTTGATCGGCTGGCTGCCGGCGTGCTTGTCATACAGATTCATTCGTTCTTCCACGGACGCTTCGAACGTCGTGGCCTCCAATAGGGACAGCCCGTTTCGTGAGATGCCCTCCTCGATTGCTTGACGTCCACCATCGCTCAATCCCAAGCCGCGGTCTTCAAAGCCGCCGATGGATGCCGCGATCGCACGTGACCGAAAGACGCCTTGGTCGACAAGGATTCGTTCCATATCGATCCACAACAGGTCGGGCAAATTGGCACCCCACTGGGATGCGGCGCCGCTGGTGATGATGATCGGTTTCAAATTCATCGTTTCCGCGGCCGCATAGACGCATGCGTTGATACCGGGGAACGATCCACTGACCCCGATTGCGATCGTGTCGCCGTTTTCGACGCCGGCGTCACGCAGCATTTGCACTGCGACGGCGGCAAAGTTGGGATTGATACTGGTCCGCTTGGCCGTGACATCACCCGACAAACTGGTCACTTCGCTCATCGCGATGCCCAGCACACCACTGTGGACCAAGTCCATCGTTTCATCGATTTCGTGGCCACGTTCGATCCGGGCGTCATAGATGACGTCGTACGCTTGCGATGCAAGTTTCGCGGCAGCCAGCTTTTCATCAAAGTTCGGCTGACGTTGTTGGACACGAAAGTTTTCGACCAGGGTCAAACCGGCCAACGATGTCAAACCGATCAAGAACAGTCCGGTGCGTGAAACGGCTTTGGGACGCCAATAGACTTTTTTCATGGATGAATTTGGGGCAGGCAAATCGCCTGTGAATTTCTAACGAAGGTGGTGGATGAACGTAGGAGAGAAATCGATGCTTGCGTTCGCGTCTTCCGCGGTCACGGCATCAAGCCAAGGCAGCGCCATAGATCAAAATCAGAACCATACGAATCGCGACCGACGCAGTGAAAAGTGCGGATATGGTTTCCAGCCATCCTTGACGATCCATCCAAATCGCGATCAGTCCAGGCAAGATATAGCCCACCACTTGTGCGGTCGCGTCGCCGGTCGCGAACAGATCAACACTGACCAAATGTTCTGTCGGCATCATGTCCATCAATAGTCGAACACTGTATCCCATCAAAATCATCAGGACCGTCCGGCGACGACCAAAGATGATGATAAAGGTGCCCAGCGAGTGAACGATTAAGTACGTCGCCGCCGCGGCGACCAAGGTCAGGGCAACGTCCAGCGGTCGTCCCAGATTCAATGCAATGAAACCGGGGACGACCATACCGCCTGCGGCCAGACCGAAAAGCTCCGAGAAGATCAAGCTGATCACCAGGCCGACACCGACCGAGACCATCATTTGATCCGCAAATTCTGTCATCATCATGTTTGTGTTTATGCAGACGCTTTTCGTCTGCCTTTTGTATCGTGGAGATTGAAAAATTTGGTGGAAATCTGACATTGGCTCCGACGAATCGAAGACTTGGAGTCAACGTCACGCGTGTACGGATTGAACGACGCGGCTATTTCAATTCGCGTCGGATGCTGCGGTTGGCAAAGTGTCGAACCAAATCCAGGCCGATACCCGCAATGTTGGCCATACCCATGACCAGGCTGCAGCGTTCGGATAATTCGACAATGATCTCGAACACTTGATCCACCGGTTGGTCTTCGGCAAAGACAAGCTTCATCGGATCCATGCCGGCCGACGTCGCAGCGCGGGCGAAGATGTACGTACCGGTTCCGATCAATAAGTATTTGTCCGCCGGCGGCCATGATGCCACGACACGACCCAATTGATCGCTGCGATCCGGACGGTCCAGTCGGCAGTTGAAGATCGCGATCCGACGATCGACACCCGGATATCGTTCCAGTGCCATTTCCCAAATGCGTTGGGTCGATTCCGGATCATTGGCGGCAAAACCGTTGACGAAGTTGATCTGGCGATGAAAGAAGTCCATCTCATAGGCCAACATCGCGCCGGGATCGGGCGGGGATTCCCACATGCCGCGAAGTGCCACACCACGATCGACACCCAGGTCCTGGCACACTTTTAAAGCCAGCGCAACGTTTTCGGCGTGTTCGACATAACAGAATCCGGCCAGGTCCAACGGGGTAATGGTCGCCACGTCAGATTCGGTCACCGGGATCGTTTCGGTGCCACGGTCATCGGCCGCGGCTTGAAAGACGTCCAGGTGGTCACGTTCGGCGGTGTACAGCTTGGTTCCGACGGGCACCATGCCCGCAAGAGCTTTAGCGACGTCACGCTCGGTCGGCCCCATCACATCCAAGTGATCTTCACGCGCGTTGGTGATCACGCCGTGTGTTGCACGGACTAGTTTGTCTTCGCATAACCACTGCAGAAACGGTATCAACGCCATGCATTCAATCACCAAGGCCTGGCATTCCAATTCCACAGCGGTGCGAACGATTCGGATCTGTTCAATGACATTGGCACGCGACGGACGAAACACGGGGTATTCGGTCCCGTCGGGCAGAATCATTCGTGGCAGCGTCCCCGTGGTCTTGCAACAAGTGCGGATACCGCCGGCGCGTAGGCCTGCGGCGATCAGGCGGGCGACGCTTGATTTTCCCCGAGTTCCGTTGACGTGGATGCGAATGGGAATCTGTTTCAGTGTTCGGCGGTGAACCAAAGATTCAACGACACCGCCGGCGATCACTGCGCCGGTGGTACCGAGCAGCGCAAGTTCGGCTGTCACGAATGAGGGATCCGATAAGCTTGAAAAGTGGGTGCGGCAATTGCCCGGATGCAACGTGGGGCAAACCGGAATGCCCGGACAAGTGACCGGTCCGAAAGCCAGGTTTGGCGACTGGACCGGCAGGCAAAAATCATGAACCGGGACGCTTTGCACCGGCCCGGTTGTTGCACAGCCAATCGCATCAGGCGTGCCAATTTTGTGATCGGACGCCGTGTGGATCGCAAGCGTCCTGCAATACGTCACTTTTAGGGCAATTTCAGAGCGATCGTGTGATCCGATTGCGTGACAAGTTGATGGCTTCGACGGCGGTGGCCCGGGAAGAGCGAAAGAAGTTTTCCAGGTTGGAAAGCCGTTTTCCAATGGCCGCCTTCGACTGAAAACGATAGTCATCACCACCCATATGGACTCATGATTTCACCCCATCCCATTCTTGATTTGACATGCACACTTTCACTGCACGATTTCAGCGTCGTGGACTACCAACACTTGCTTTCGGTATGCGAACAGCAACGACGAAACCGGTGGGTCGACAACGCCCGCGCGGTCTGCTTGATGCGATTGGAAAGGATCGACGAAGCTTTGGAAATCTTCCGTCGCATCGCCTTGAGCCCCGGCACTTGCGTCCTGCGTGGCGACTTGCCGGACGAGATCAAACTGAACTACGCTTCCGCCTTATTGGCGAAGGGGCAGTTGATCGGCGCCTTGGACGTATTGGATGAACTGGGGGATCCGAACCAGTGGATGGCGATTCAGATTCGTTGCGTCTTGTTGGATTGGGAAAAATCGCTTCCCTGGTGGAAAAGGATCCTTTGGCGAGCCGGACGTCTGGAGTTTGCCACACCGGTTTCGGTGGATTTTGAACTCGGCGTTTGGCCGCCCGCGGGAGTGTCGATTCCCGGGCGATCGATCGACCGTGCTGGCACCTCTGATGGGTTCGGTCGCATTACCGGTGACGACAAAGCGGATCCCGCATCCGTCCCGCTTTAACTGTCGGTGTGGCCGCGGTTTTTTTGATTCGCGTCATCCGAGGTGACCGTCATCTCACGTCGTTCATACCCAATCAAGACGCAAAGGAACTGTCCCGCTGATTTCGTTTGTCTTTATCCTGATCGGATTGTTGTTGCTGGTCGGTGGCGGCGAGTTTTTGGTCCGTGGTGCGACGTCGATCGCAGCCGACATGAGGGTTTCAGCTCCGTGTCGATGAAGCAGCGGTGGCTGTCGCCCGTTTTCGCCGGGCGAATCGCATCGCCTTTTGACGTTGTCGTTTCCACGCGTCCAACATCGAACTGGCACTTCGATACCGATGCCTGGGATTCAGTTCCAGCGATTTGCGGATCACGTCAACGGCATCGCGGTGCAATCGCCGTCGCAAGTTTTCGGTTCCCGGAAGCGGCCACTGAAATGGATACTCCGCCCAGCGACCGGCAAAGATCCGGTGCGAAATCAGCCCAATTGAAAAAACATCGCTTCGCGGGGAAGGACGGCCCATCGCCTGTTCGGGAGCCATGTAGCCGACCGTTCCCGTGCCCGCGCCGGTCATCGTTTTCGACCCGGCTTTGGCGATCCCAAAGTCTGTCAAACGCAATGTCTGGGCGCCGAATAGCAGCACGTTCTCGGGTTTAATGTCGCAGTGAACCACACCCGAATCGTGGGCATAGGCGACCGCGTCAAGCAGTTGGGTTACATAGCCGTACGCGGTTTCGAATCGGATCCGCTTTTGCAAGCGTTCTGCTAGGGTCTGGTCCGCCAGCGGTGTGACGATCACCAAGTGGCCTTCAATGATGCTGGCGTCTCGAATCGGCAGAATGCCGGGATGATCCAGCCGCATGGTCAAACGAACTTCGCGGCGAAAGTCATCCAACACGGCATCGTCATTGGCTGCATGGTGCAGCACTTTCAGCGCGACTTGTATTCCCAGCAGCGTGTCGGTTGCCGCGAACACCTCCGCAAAACCACCCGACCCGATACGCCAATTCAAACGGTATTTTCCCAGCCGAGATCCCACCCGAAGTCCGCCCATTTTGCTTGGACGTCGGGAGGATCGCTTCGTGCTGGGGTTCCACGTCGTTGCGGACAAAGAATCAGTTCCTTCTTGCTGATTGGAAATTAATTTTCCACGGCCGTCCTCGTGGCATCGCGGTGGACAGCAAAAACAATGGGATTTGCGGCGACTTGTGGCGCCGCGGCATCGTTTGGCACAGCGCGTGCCAATGGAGATGACTGCCAATGTGTGATGGCAGTTGCGCGACCCGACGGGTCGCTTTCATGTCGGTGCTTGTCGGCGACGATCCACGAAGGAAATTCGTCCGTTGAATCTTTCGATTCCCATTCAAATCCGCCCCCAACCGACCGATGCAACCTGCGGTCCGGCCTGCTTATCGGCGGTCTATCAATACTGGAATGTTCCCGTGGACCAATTGCCCAGCGTCGACCCGATGCCGGGATTACCCGGGGGCGGAACGCTGGCGGTTCACTTGGCGCTTGACGCGTTGCAACGGGATTTGGACGCAGCGATCACGACGTTCAACTTGCAGCTTTTCGATCCGACATGGTTTCACCATCAAGGAGAACCGTACTTCGGCGAATTCCTATGCGAGCGTCTGGAATTGCAGATGCGACGCAAGCGATTCGATAGCGAAGCGGATCAAGTTCGTTTGACATTGTCGACCGAAGCCTATGTGCGTTTCTTGCAGTTGGGCGGTCGATTAAGGATGCGTCCGCTGGAAGAAGTCCTGATCACCCGACCGCTTTCGCGGCGCATTCCCATTCTGTGCGGGCTGAGCGCGACCTATCTTTACAACGAAGCGAGGGAACGCAGTGTGCAGCCCTTGTGCCCGATCGACGATCTGTCGCCGTCGTCAGTTCCCGATGACGTTGGGGGGTATCCGGTGGGGCACTTTGTCGTTTTGTACGGGTTTGACGCGGCCAGTGGCGAAGTCGAAATCGCCGATCCGATGCACGAAAACCCATTTACAGATTCGCACCATTATCGTGCATCGTTTTCCACGTTGGCCGCTGCGTTGTTGTTGGGCATCGTGACGTATGACGCGAACCTATTGACGATCGCACCTCGAGACATCCGGTCATGAAGACGTTGTTGGTGTTGGATCCCGATGATGGATGGATCGCAAACGCGTTGGCCGAAAATCAGGACCGGTTACAGATCGTCACTCCGACGCAATATCTGTCCGGGGCGGTCACGTCCCGCGGTGACCGTGTTCGGGTGTGTAATCTGTGTCGCGGCTATCGCTATCAGTCGATGGGCTACTACGTTTCCTTGTTGGCCGAAGCGCGAGGTCACCGACCGTTTCCCGATGTGTTGACGATCGGTGACCTGTCACTTGCGCGTTCGGTTCGCATGGTGCCCGACGGACTGGAAGACCTGATTCAAAAGTCGTTGTCACCGTTGGCATCCGATGACTTTATCCTCAGCGTCTATTTTGGTGAAAACCTTGCCAAGCGATATGAACGACTCGCACGTTCTATCTATTCCCAGTTCAACGCGCCGTTGATTCGCTGTCGTTTCAAACGACGCAAGAAAACTTGGCGTCTGGCGCAGGTGTCGGCGATCGCCGTCAGCGATGTTCCCGACAGCCATCGTGACTTCGTTGCCGAAGCCGCACGGCGACACTTTGACCGTGTTGCGGTTACCAAAGCCAACTATCGACCGCCCCGATACGATCTGGCGATCCTTCACAACCCTGACGAAGGAGACCTGGCGCCATCGTGTGAAACGGCCCTGAAGCGTTTGATCAAAGCTGCCGCACGTGAAGACATGCGGGCCGAATTGGTCACAGTAGCCGATGCGGGCCGATTGTTTGAATTCGATGCGTTGTTGATTCGTGAAACCACTTCGGTCAATCACCATACGTATCGACTGGCGCGTCGCGCGGAATCCGCGGGGATGGTGGTCATTGACGATCCCACATCCATTCTGCGTTGCACCAACAAAGTGTATCTGGCCGAGTTGATGCAGCGGGCCAAAATTCCCGCGCCACCCACGACCATCATCCATCGGTCCAACGCCCAGGATTGGATCCGACAAGCCGATTATCCGTGTGTTTTGAAACGTCCCGATAGTGCGTTTTCCCAAGGCGTATCCAAAGCCGAAAACGCGAACGAACTGGAACGTTTGCTGCATGAGTACCTGTCCGATTCCGAATTGGTCATCGCACAGCCATTCATGAAGACCGACTTTGATTGGCGGATCGGATTGTTGGATGGCGAAGCGTTGTTCGCCTGCAAGTACTACATGGCCAAGGGGCATTGGCAAATTGCCAAACACGGCGATGCCAGCGCCAAAACCCGCTTTGGAAAATGCGAAACGATTCCCGTTGAACTGGCGCCGAAAAAGTGCGTCATATTGGCCAAGAAAGCGGCGGGCTTGATCGGAAACGGTTTTTACGGCGTCGACATCAAAGAATCGGACGGCGAATTCTATGTCATCGAAGTCAACGATAACCCGAACTTGGACGCCGGCGTGGAAGACAAGGTCTTGGGCGTTGAATTGTACCGGCGGATCGTTCGATCTTTGGTTCGTCGCTTAAACCGCGAATAGCCTGCCTTTTCCACCGCCATGCCGACTAGACCCGCACGATACGGCGGGCGCGACTTGCTCGAACGAGTTTCCGAAAACATCAATCTTCTCTTTCAACTTCTTCTATGACGCTACAATTCTTCGAAGCCTATGGCATCGAGCTGGAATACATGTTGGTGGATGCTTCAACACTGGATGTTCGCCCGATGGCCGACACCGTGTTGGGAATGTTGAACGGTGGACAAATCACGGGTGATGTTAAGCGTGGCCCAGTGACTTGGTCCAACGAATTGGCGATGCACGTGCTGGAACTGAAAGTCGGTACGCCGAACAAACGCTTGGCAACGCTGGCGGGACAGTTTGAGCAGGCGATCATCGAGATCCGTGAAGTGCTGGAACGATGCCATTTGCGACTGCTGCCTACGGCGATGCACCCTTGGATGGACCCGCGTCGTGACGTCGTCCTGTGGCCACACGACTGCTACGAGATCTACCAAGGGTATGACCAGATCTTTGGATGCCGGTCTCACGGATGGGGCAACGTCCAGAGCGTGCATTTGAACGTGCCCTTCGACGGCGATGAGCAATTCCGGCGACTTCACGCGGCGGTCCGGTTGGTGATTCCCGTTCTGTCAGCCTTGACCGCTAGTTCACCGATCATCGGCGGCCAAGACACCGGGATCGCCGACAATCGAATGCAACAGTACTGTCGCCATTGCGATCTGATGCCCGCTTTGACTGGTTCGGTGGTGCCGGAAACGGTTCGCAGTGAGGCTGAATATGAACAAATGATTTTCCGGCCAATACGCGAAGCGGTCTCCAAATCCAAGTCGGCGTCGGTGATGGATCCGCAGTTCTTGAATGCTCGCGGAGCAATCGCACGATTCGACCGCGGGTCCATCGAGATTCGTGTCATGGACGTGCAAGAGTATCCGGGTGCGGACGTCGCTGTTTGCGCAGCGATCATCGCGGTGCTGCGGTTGTTGGTGGACGAGAAGTGGAGCAGTTTGGAGGAACAGGAACAGGTGGCCACGTCACGGTTGCGGTCCGTTTTGGACCGAGTGACGGTCGATGCGGAAATGGCCGTCATCGATGCGCCGGAGTATCTGAGGTGCTTTGCGATCGATGCCCCCAGTATTCGTGTGTCGGATCTGTGGAAGCACTTGTTGGGGGTCGCGCGACGGGAAGATTCGATGGTGGACAATCTGTTTGCACCGCTGGAGATCATTCTGCGTGATGGAACACTGTCGACCCGAATCCGGGCGGCGATCGACGGCGATGCCGATCCGGCAAACCTGCAAAACGTCTACGAACAGGTGGCCGATTGTCTGGACCGCTGGGAACCATTCCAGCCATGACGGGCCCCGCCGTGGTGAAGATTTTGGTCACTTGCGAACATGCGACGAATCGAGTGCCGCCGGAATTTTTCCGATGGTTAGATTCACCGGGAGCCCGGGCCGATTTGAGAAGCCATCGCGGGTACGATCCCGGCGCGGATGAAGCATCACGTGAACTAGCCGGGCGGTTGAAGTGTCACCGGATCGTCGGTCAGCAGTCGCGGCTGTTGATCGATTTGAATCGGTCCTTGGGCCACCAGGAGTTGTTCTCAAAGTACACCGTTGGTTTGGACCCGGCGATTAAAGAACGCGTCGTCGCCGACTATTACGAGCCGTATCGCCAACAGGTCCGTCAATGGATCGTCGATCAACCCAAAGGTTGTCCGGTCTTGCATCTGTCGGTCCACACGTTCACGCCGCGATACCGTGGAAAACACCGACAAGTGGATGTCGGTCTGTTATACGATCCGAAGCGTGAAGCGGAACGTCAGTTGTGCCAAGACTGGGCGAGACGTTTCCGTCGGCAGCAGAGGCAACTGTGTGTCCGCATGAATCAGCCCTATCGCGGAATCGACGACGGGTTCACCACCTGTCTGCGTCAACTTGATTCGTCTCCGCAGTACGCGGGTGTTGAAATCGAGATCAACCACCGCTTTTTCAAACACAACGCTTCGCGGTTCTTGTCGATCGTGCGAAGTTTGGCGGACAGCCTGCGCGCAATCCCATCAATGCCCTGGGCTGGAGCAACGCCGCCCGTCGCGGTATCAACACAGCCCCACTGAATGCAACGTGATCATTTCATCGCCCGGAAAGAAAATGACCGATTCGATTGACCTGAACGAATATGAAACCCAGTTGATCGTTCGTCCGATGCAGATCCAGGACTACGATCGTCTGGTGGCGATGCAGTGCGCATGCTTTCCGAACATGCATCCATGGGGACGCGACCAGATTGAATCGCAGTTGGCCATGTTTCCTGAAGGCCAAGTCGTGATTGAAATCGACGGGAAAGTGGTCGCGTCATCGTCCAGTCTGCGTCTGCGATACGACGATAACCTGGAATGGCACGATTGGAAAAAGTCGGCCGACGGCGGCTACATTCGAAACCATCAACGCGACGGTGATGTGTTGTACGGGATCGAAATCATGGTCGACCCGCAATACCGTGGCATGCGGTTGTCGCGGCGTTTGTATGACGCACGTAAAGAATACTGCGTTGCAAACAACATCCAACGGATGATCGTCGGCGGACGGTTGCCGGGGTATCACTTGTGTGCCGACAAGATGAAGGCCAGTGAATACGTCGACCGGGTGATGAAAAAGGCGATCTATGATCCGGTGTTGACGGCCCAAATCGCCAACGGGTTTTCCTTACAGGGATTGATCCCCAACTACTTACCGTCGGACAAGGAAAGTTGTGGTTATGCAACCTATTTGGAATGGCGAAATCTGAACTACGTGCCCAAATCAAAACGGGTGCTTCGCCGGATCGTCGATTCGGTTCGCATCGGCGCGGTTCAGTATGAAATGCGTGCGATCGACAGCTTTGATGACATCGCCAAACAGGTTCGCTACTTTGTGGATGTCGCGGGCGACTACAAGTGTGACTTTGTCTTGTTCCCCGAACTGTTTTCGGTCCAATTACTTTCCACGCTTCCCAACATGCGACCGGGCGAAGGCGCCAGACGGCTGGCCGAATTCACGCCGCAGTTGTTGGAACTGTTCGCGGACTTGGCCGTGTCTTATGACGTGAACTTGATTCCCGGTTCGCATTTAGTGTTGGAAGACGAACACCTTTACAACGTCGCGTTCTTGTGTCACCGCGACGGCAAGATTGACAAGCAATACAAGTTGCACATCACGCCGTCCGAACAACGTTGGTGGGGCGTCGAAGCGGGGAACGAACTTGGCGTCTTTGATACCGATTGCGGCAAGGTGTCGATCCAGATTTGTTACGACTGTGAGTTTCCGGAATTGGGGCGAATCGCGGCCGATCAAGGTGCCAACTTGATCTTTGTCCCGTTCAATACCGACACCCGCAGCGGATACCTGCGAGTCCGGCAGTGTGCGGCGGCACGCTGTATCGAGAACGAAGTCTTCGTCGCCATCGCCGGTTGTACGGGCAACCTGCCGTTTGTCGAAAATGCCGACATCCACTATGCGCAATCGGCGATTCTGACTCCGTGTGACGTCACCTTCGCGCGAGACGGGATCGGTGCCCAAGCGAACGAGAACATTGAAACGGTGATCATCCACGATGTGGATTTAGAACTGTTGCGTCGCCATCGAATCGGTGGGACGGTTCGCAACTGGAACGATCGTCGAACCGATCTGTATGACGTCGTGGTGCGGACCCCCGGCGATGGATCAGCCTGACGCTTTTATCTGTTCCAAGACATCTTTGGTCGCGACCGGATCGATTTCCGGTAGTGGGCTGTCGTCCCGCGCGAAGAACATCAAGTGTTGCCAGGGAAGTTGGTTGTATTCACGGACCAACTTCAGCCCGTTGGCGTTGTATTCACGGATGATTTGCCGCTTGGACATTTTGTGAAGCGGTTTGATTGGAACCGTCGGGTCTTCCGCACGATATTCGAACAACGCGACGACGCCTTTGGGCTTCAGGCTTCGCCGAATCGACCACAGCATTGATTCGGGATGTGAGAATTCGTGATAGACGTCGACCATCAATAGCAAGTCGACTTGCCCGGCTGGAAGTTTGGGATCGTTGATGCGGCCCAGGATCGGTTGGACGTTATCGACGTCGGCGCGTCGTGAACGAGCGGCCAACTTTTGCAGCATCTGCGGTTGGATGTCGACGGCCAGCACACGTCCGTCGGGAGCAACATCGCGGGCCATCGGCAAGGTCCAAAAACCGTTGCCGCAACCCAGGTCGCACACCACCATGCCGGGTCGCAATTGAAGTTGGTCGAATCCTTCGCGGACGCTTTCTTCTTCTTCACGTTCGGGACGGATCAGCCAAGACGCACCACGATGGGACATCGGCTGGGCGACGATGCGATCCAAATAAACCCGGCGGGCGGATTCCTTGGGCGGGGCATCGGACGTATCGGATGCGGATGGTGATTCAGACAACAGTGCGTCTTGTGCGACGCACAAATGGGTGGACGCCGGCATCAGGGATGCGGTGAACAGCCACGCGGTGACCAAGAGAATGCGCGGCCGGCTATTCTTCCGAGGATGCCAATTCGAAGACCGGCTGGAACGCTTCGTCAAAGTCATACACGTCATCAAAATCTTCCCGCCGGTCGGTATCGCTTTTCCGCATCTGTTCGATGCGGATCAGATTGTAGACGACTTCGCCAAGATCACTGGTGGTGTAGACGCCCCAGCTGTTTAAAACGATTTTGGCCAAGTAGCCGTATTGTTCCAGCGAGTACAGTCGACAGGCTTCGCAAAGCTGTTGGCCGGTCAGATGGCGGACGTCGTCGGCGTCGGTGGGCATGTCGCCGATCCGGATCTGGTCGGCGTGTTCATGGGCGTACTGCAAGGATTCGCGGATGAACTGATAGGCTTCCAGTTTGAAACGTGGATCATCCTTTAACAGCTTGCGCATCGCTTGCAGTGGCGAAGTCATGATCGTGCGGGATCCGGCGGGTGAATGATGGGCGACGGCGATTTACCGTCGGTGGCGACCCACGTTAGCGTTTCTGGCACCGCGGGCGGAGGGGGGAATTCCCTATTTTTGCTGAACCGTCAACACGTCGCTGGCGTTGATCAGGATACGTCGGCGGTCTTCGGTGCTGACCAACAACTGCCCGCTCAGGATTTCCTGGTTCAATACCACCATGGTACCGTCGCGGGTGACCACCTGGCTGCCGACCGGCGGCAACGCATCGGCCAGGGATTGATAGGTTTCGAATTCGTAGCGCAGGCAGCACTTTAGACGGCCACAGCGGCCGGAAATTTTGTTCGGGTCCAGCGTTGCTTTTTGCAGCTTGGCCATCTTCATCGACACCGGCGGCATCTTGGTCAGATGGTTGGCACAGCAGATCGGACGTCCGCAATCGCCATAGTCGGCCAAGATCTTTGCTTCGTCTCGGACACCGATTTGCCGCATTTCGATCCGCGTCTGGAATTCTTTCGCCAGGTCGCGGACCAGCTGCCGAAAGTCGACTCGCTGTGGTGCGATGAAGTAGACCACGACACGTTCGCCGCCCAAAATTTGTTCGACGTCGACCAATTCCATCTGCAGGTCCAGTGCGTCGACGCACCGTTGGCACGTGGCCATGGCGGCATCGGTCAGCGTTTTCAGATAGGCCAGTTGTTTGCGGTCGTCGACGTCTTGCAGCCGCAAAATTCGCCCCTGCGTTGATTCCTGCATTGCCGCGATTGCGACCGGCGTCGCCTGGCACAGCACGGTACCCGATTCGGTCCCCCGATCGGTTCGCACGATCACATCGTCGCCATATCCGAACGTGGTCTTGGCGGTCATCACCCCCAGCGTTCGCATCGTGCCGTATCGCACGACGTATTCCAGCGGCGCGGATGATTCACCCGGCGGTGGATCGTTGGGGGGCGATGGCGGCGGGGGTGTGGGCATGCGCGTGCAGTGTGGGGCAGCGGGCGAATCGGCCGGCGCGGCCAATCAGCGGCAAGACGGCATCGGTGGGCCGTCTTGCTGAGGCGGCCAGCGCGTCGGCGTTGCGTTTTAACGCTTGGCTTCGGCCAATGCCAGTAAAACATAGGCGGTGACCAGTTGTCGGTCGCCCTCCATCCAGCGTTCGCTTTGGTCGTTGACCCAAGATCCGTCGGCCTGCTGGCTGGATTCCAACTGGTTGACCAATTCGGCACGCCAGTCATGGGGTTTGCCTTCGGCGTCGTCCAACACTTCCACGCCGGCCGCCGCCAGGGCTTTGGCAAAGGTGTGGTAGTAATAGTACAGACCCTGGGCCCCCATGCCGGGATTGTGATCCAGCGTATAGTTGTCACGAATGAAATTCATTGCGGCGACCACACGCGGGTCGTCACGTGTCAGCCCGGCGTAGATCATGCTTTTCAAGCCTGCGTAGGTCATCGACCCGTAACTGCGCAGCCCGCCGCCGTCGGTTTCGCCGGCCTTGCTTTGTCCGCCGGCGGCCGGTGTGTAATAGAAGCCGCCGTCACCGATCTTGTCGGCAAATTCGGTGTTGTTGCCTTGGCCGTCCAGGTTTTGCGTCCGTAAAACAAAGGTCAACGCTTTGCGAATGCTCTCGTCGTCGGGGCCGTTGTCCAGTTCCCGCAATGCTTCGATCAAGAATGCCGTGTTGGACAAGTCGGGACGCGAATGGCTGCCGTAGCCTGCACCGCCGTACGCCGTGTCGTCCGATTCGGTGCCTTCGCCCTGGTCCCACTGGATGTCTTTCAAGAAGGCTTCGGCGCGTTGCAGTTGGCTGTTGTATCGATCGCCGATGTTGGGATCTTCGGACGCCTTGACCAACGCCATCACCGCTGTGGATGTTTCGTAATTTCGGTGCAGCGAACCTTTGCGATAGATGCCGCCATCGGGCTGGACCATGTCTTCCAAGTACTTCAGCGCTTTGCGAACGACCGGATCGTTGGTGCCCGCGGTGCCGCGATGTTCCAAGATCGCTCGGACGGCCAGCGCCGTGACCGCGGCTCCCGTTTCGCCGCTGAACGAACCGTCGTCGGCCTGGCCGCGTGCGCGCAAAAATTCGATGCCACGGTTGGCCATCTGGTCAATTCGCTGCTGCAAATCGGCCGATCGGTCGGCAGGATCGGCACGCAGCGTCGTCGCCGGCGGAATAACCGTCACGATGGCGAAAATTGCGGCGATCCGACCCAGACGGTTGCACCAAATCGACGGCGTCTGGCGACGTGGCGGCTGGGCGATCGACGGCGTTGCGGAAACGGAATCGGCGTGGTGCATGAACGAAGGCTCCCGTCTTTCGACAGTGGATGGTTGAAAACGTCACAGGCGTTGAAGTTCACGACTGTTTCAAACGTCAAGACCGCTGGGCAAAGTCGCGCATTTTAGCGGTTCATCAGTCCACTGTTTAGCAACCCACGTGCCTATGGCCGATCGACCAGATGAACAGGCGTTGTCCGGTCGGCGGTGCAGCCCAACGATTCGGGGTCTGCCGGCATTTCCCAGTTTTTGTGTTCATCGATTCGGTCGGAATGCATTCATGTCACGGTCTTCATCGTCCAATCGCACCAGTGATCGCCGGGGCCCGCATCGGGATTCCCAGGCGAACGCTGGGCCAGACGAAGCGGGGCCAGACGAAGCGGGGCCAAACGACGCGGGACCGGTGAACGCGAACGATGGGCAACGCCCGGGGGCTGTCCCGGGGACACATTGGCGGATCGATGGTCCGCATGTGGCGGATGCATTGCCAGACGGGCAGGCCCGAAAGTCTGCCGGAAGCGATCAATCGCGACCAGGCGATTTGTCCGACATCGCGTTGTCGGATTGGGGCCTTGGGGACGCCGGCCCGGGACGGATCGAGTCGACGCAGCGGTCGATCGATGACGACGTTTCGATCGATGATGGGGCCTTCATTGATGCTGATCGGCACGTTGCCGGTGACGGGCCACGTTTGACCGCCGAGGACGCCCTGCGGTTGCACGCGACCGACTTGGTGACGCGATTGCAGGCTTGGGCCGACCGACTGGACGCCCGCGAAGCCGATCTGAACGTGCGTCAGGCGGAATTGGATCGTCGTGAGCGGCGTGTCGATTCGATGACCCGCCAGGCCGCGATGGCTGCTGCTGTGACATCACCGCAACCGACGATCGACGCGGCCTTGTCGCCAACATTTCAGACAGCGGGCGATCGCTCCTGTGCCGCCGCCGCACGTCGGGTGGCGTTCGCGCTGGGGCACTTCGGCCGATCGCGGTGACCGGTGGCGGTTTGGACCGCCCCAAGCGGTGTTGGTCTCCCGGGTGCGTTCGGCATTCTGCTCGGGGGCAACGTCCGCTAGGACGCCCGGGCGAGTGCGGTAAGGCAAAACATCGCACCCGTTGCCACCGTCCCACCCAGCCGCGACAATCTTAGCCGCCCCGTGCCGCCATCGCGTCGGTCTGCTTTGGCCGATGATCGCGTCGGCACTCCTCGGGCCGCCAAGCACGTATCGGTGCGAGGTGATTTTTTGCATTCATCGTTCCTGAAACGTCGACCGCCTCTTTCGGAGTTATTCGCAACCATGCCTCGCCCCGTCACTTTATTCACCGGACAGTGGGCCGATTTGCCCATCAGTGAAATGGCCCGCATGACCGCCGATTTCGGATACGACGGAATCGAATTGGCGTGCTGGGGAGACCACTTCGAAGTCGACAAGGCGTTGGCCGAAGACGACTATTGCGACAACAAGCGATCGCTGTTGGACGACGCAGGATTGCAGTGTCACGCGATCAGTGCCCACTTGGTCGGCCAAGCCGTCTTGGACAACATCGACGAGCGACACCAGGCGATTTTGCCCGACTACGTTTGGGGCGATGGCGATCCGGCCGCCGTCAACGCACGTGCGGCGGAGGAATTGGCCAACACCGCGCGGGCGGCACAAAAGTTCGGTGTCGAAGTCGTCAACGGGTTCACCGGCAGCAGCATTTGGCACTTGCTGTACAGTTTTCCGCCGGTCCCGCCGTCGATGATTGACGCCGGGTTTGATCTGTTGGCCGAGCGGTTCAATCCGATCTTGGACGTGTTCGGCGAATGCGGTGTTCGCTTCGCTTTGGAAGTCCACCCGACCGAAATCGCGTTTGACATCTATACCGCTCAGCGGGCTTTGGAAGCACTGGATCATCGGCCGGAATTCGGTTTCAACTTCGACCCCAGCCACCTGATCTGGCAAGGCGTCGATCCCGTGCAGTTCATCCGCACGTTCCCCGATCGCATCTATCACGTGCACATCAAAGACGCGCTGGTCACCTTGGACGGACGCAGCGGAATCCTGACCAGCCACCTGAACTTTGGTGATTCACGTCGTGGATGGGATTTCCGCAGCCCTGGCCGAGGCGGTGTGAATTTCGAAGAAATCATTCGCGCTTTGAACGACATCAATTACCAAGGCCCGCTGTCGATCGAATGGGAAGACAGCGGCATGGAACGGACCTTCGGCGCCCGCGAAGCCTGCGAATTCACCAAGAAGCTGGACTTTTCGCCCAGCAATCGTGCGTTCGATTCGGCTTTCGACGAAGCCACGGCCTGATCCGCGACGATTTAGCTCAGGCCGGTGGACCTGTGCGGGGAATGTTCCCTTTTCACCGGCCTCGCTACGATTGAACGGGTAACGATCACCGGTGCGATGGTGGACCGCCACGCACCGCGGATCACGTTTGTGTATGACCCAAACGATCGGGCGACAAAGCAGCGGACCATGATTCATTTGACCGTCAACGGCGAACCCACGACCGTCGAAAAGGCGATGTCGGTTCGCCAGCTGTTGAACACCGTCGACGTCCCGCCGAACTATCTGGCGGTGGAAGTCAACGAAGAAGTCGTCCCTCGCGAAGACTATGACAACCACGTCGTGAACGACGGCGACCGCGTCGAAGTCGTCACGCTGGTGGGAGGTGGATGATGGCAACTGTGACAACACCCGATGACGTCCGCAATGATCCGGATCCCGATGGCGGCGGGCCCTTGATCGTCGGCAAGCATACGCTGGCCAGTCGGTTGATCGTCGGCACCGGTCGTTATGACACCATGGACCAGATGCGGGATTCGTTGGCCGCATCCGGTGCCGATTGTGTGACCGTCGCTGTGCGGCGTGAACGGCTGTACGACCGCGAAGGTCGCAACATTTTGGACTTCATCGACGGGGATCGTTACACGCTGTTGCCCAACACGGCGGGATGTTTCAACGCCGCCGATGCGATCCGCGCCGCCAAGCTGGGACGCGAAATCCTTCGCACCCTGGGCAACCCGGGCGCGGACTGGGTCAAGCTGGAAGTCTTGGGCGACAGCAAGACACTGCTGCCCGATCCGATCGAAACCGTGGCTGCGTGCCGCGAACTGGTCGACGATGGTTTCAGTGTGTTGTGTTACACCAGCGATTGTCCGGTGACCGCGTTGAAACTGAAGCAGGCCGGTGCCGCCAGCGTGATGCCCGCCGGCAGCCCGATCGGAAGCGGCCAAGGTCTGCTGAACATCAACAACTTGCGGATCATCTTGGAATACCTGAAGGACGACGATCCCGATTACCCGGTGATCATCGACGCCGGTGTGGGGACCGCCAGCGATGTCAGTGATGCATTTGAATTGGGCGCTGATGGGGTGTTGTTGAATACGGCGATCGCCCACGCCCGCGACCCGATCTTGATGGCCTCGGCGATGAAGCACGCCGCGATTGCGGGACGCCAAGCGTACCTGGCCGGGCGAATCCCGCGCAAGTTGTACGGGACCGCCAGCAGTCCGACCGAAGGCGTCATCAGCACACGCCCCTATGGGTCGCAGGCCTAGCGGGCCGATGTCATGCAAATTGACCCCGGCGGCCATCTTGTTTATTGTTAACAAGGCGGCTGTCCCGTCGTTGTTTGGGCCAGCCCGGTGTTTCGTTGGCGATCAATGACGGCGTGGAAATCCAATGCTTCGATTCGGACCGATGGTTGGCTGGGGCTGGGCCGTGGCATTGGCAATGACCGCATGCTGGGCCGACGCCGCGGACTGGGACGTCGTGCCGATTCCCGCCAATGCGGGCCCGCAGCGTGAATGGGTGTTGTTGCCCATTTCGGACGACTTTCGCTACGACGCGCCGCCCCACAACAAGCCTGTCGAATTCACGGATCGGTGGGACGACTGGTTCATCAATCACTGGACCGGACCGGGACGCAGCCACTGGAGTCGCTCTCATTCCATCGTCACCGGTGGCCGACTGGGGATCGCGGCCAGCGTCCGTAATGGCACCGACAAAATCAACACGGGGGTGATTTCGTCGCGAAAGACGTTCCGCTATCCGTTGTTTGTCGAAGCCAGGGTGAAGCTGAATCGCTTGGTGCTGGCGTCCAATGTCTGGATGCTAAGCGGTGATTCGACGCAGGAAATCGACATCGTCGAAGCCTACGGCAGTGATCGGCCCGACCAGCAATGGACGGCCCAACGCATCCATCTGTCCCACCACGTCTTCGTGCGTAAGCCGTTTCAGGATTACCAGCCCACCGATGAAGGAAGCTGGCATGTCGGTAAGCAGCGGTGGAGCCAAGACTTTCACCGCGTCGGCGTCCACTGGATCGATCCATGGAATCTGGACTACTACGTCGACGGCGAAAAGGTCCGATCCGTTTCTGGTCCGGACATGATCGACCCGAACGGATTCACCGGTGGCACGGGGCTGAGCAAAGCAATGCACATCATCATCAATGTCGAAGACCAGGATTGGCGTTCTGATGAAGGGATCACACCCACCGATGATGAACTTGCTGATTGGGACAAGAGGATCTACTGGGTCGATTGGATTCGTGTTTACCAATCGGTCGCCAAGCCCCCGCAACGCTAGGGCGGCCGGACATCCGGTGATCCGATGCGTCGACGATTCCGCCGACCCGTCTATTGATTTGTTGCCGTGGTTTTCTATGCTGCCCAGGTTCACATGGACTTGGTCAGCAATATTCGACAAACGAGACCGGCAAGTTGATCGTAATGGGATTAACGAAGAAGCGTCGTGAGATGCTTCAAAAGAAGATCGAAGACGACTTCGGGTATCGTCGGTATCACGATCGTGACATTGAAGTGATCGATCGTGGCGGTTCGAAAGGGTGCGGTGTCTTCGCTGCCCGTCAATTTTTGCCCGGCGAACTGATCTTGGAAGTCCGCGGGCAACTGCTGAATCAGAAGGACTATGAAGGTTCCACCTACGTCATGGAGTTTGACGACAAGTGGTATTTGGAACCCGGCGTCCCGGCGTGCTATGTGAACCATTCTTGCAGCCCGAACACCGAGCTGATGAAGATCACGAAGTTCACGATGGGATTCGTGGCATTCTGCAACATCGAAGCGGGCACGGAAATCACGTTTGACTATCAGTGGGAAGCCGCCGATTGGATTCCACGATGCAATTGTGGTGCACCCAATTGTCGCGGCTGGGTCGTCGGGGAAACCGAAGTCAAAAAGATGGAAAAGCTGACCGGCAAACGCAAACCCGGCAAGAAGAACAAGGACGAATCCGGCAAGTGATCCCGCCGGATGGTCGGTGGAACTACTCGGTCGATTTTTCTGGATCGGATTCGTCGATGCGGAGAACTTCCGTGTCTTGGACTTCGGTGTCGGTGCCGATTTGAATGTCCACGGCGGTGGGAACCGCATCGGTCGTTTCGATTGACTGTAGTTCTTCCCGTGCACGCTGGACCACGGGTGCGGCCCAAGGGTCGTTTTCGTGCAAACGGATCAAAGCGTTCAGCATGTCTTTGCGTTCCTGTTCGGACCGCTTGTGTCGGCTGGCGTAAATGCGTTGCATCAGTTCGTGGATCCGCGGATCGGATGATTCCACCGATTCACCGGCGTCCAGACGTGCCAATTCATGACGAACCAACCGCGTCATCTGTTGCACCTGATCCGATTGCACGGTGTCCGCGCCGGCGAACAGGGTCAGCCACAGCGACATTTGTTCGCCCGCCTGTTCCGGTGCATCGGACCGCAACTGCATCGCGCGAAAGAACGTTTGTTCGTGAGGAGCCAACTGTTCCAGGCCGCGGTGATTGACTTTGAACACCAGCCGGTTCATGACCTGCTGCAGTTCCATTTCCAGTTGCCAAGTGGCGACTTGTTCTCGTCTGGGGTCGTCACCGTAGGTGTTCAAAAAATAGCGGATTCGAGGCTCGACCGACGTCAATCGATTTCCTGATTCGGCCCGACTGATTTCATCGAACAGCTCATCGGCCGATGGCGTCCGCATCGTACCGAACAGATAGACGCCGATGCCGATCAGAATGGCGATCATGCCGACCAGGGATAACCCGTGGATCCACGTCGGTTTGGTGGAATCCGGATGCACTTGTCCGTCATCAGATCGCTTGGATGCATCGACGGTTTGGAAGTGGGTGCGTGACGCATCGTTAAGGGCGGGATCGTCTGGGACCACCCCGTGCTGGTCCGAAACCTCGGTGGCCTGGTTCGGCGGAACGTTGACGGTCACATTGGCCGACCGGCCTGGATTGGACGGATCCTTTGCCGGTGAAGAGCCTTTGTCGTTGGCTTTGGTGCCGACGTCGTTTCGCGAACGGCTTTCGCCGGTGCGGTCTTTGTGGCGTTCGCCCGTGTCTTCACCGCTGATCGACCCCGGTGCACCCGGAGGTTCGATGCTGCCGGTTGCCGTGCCTGCGGGGCTGGTATCGACATCGGCTTTGGCTTGATGTGCCGCCACAAAGTCTTTGGCTTCAGACTCGGTCAGCAATTGCGTCGCTGCACCGCGCTCATTCCAAGTCGAATCACGCAGCATCCCCGCGCGAAGTGCTTTCAGCCGATTGCCCACCTTCAGCGCCGTCGGCGGGCGGTCGTCCGGATCTTTGGCCAGCAATTCATCCACCAAGTCCACCAAGTCATCGGGCAGGTTGGGATCGAGCGATTGCAGCGATACCGGCGTTTCGTGCCGCAATGATTCCAGCACCTTCGTCGAACTCTTGTCGGAAAACGGCGGGCGTCCCACCAGCATCGCGTAAATCACACTGCCCAACGCGTACAGGTCGGTGCGGATGGTGATGCTGCCGCTGTCCGCCTGTTCGGGGGCCATGTAGTCGGCGGTCCCCAGGACGGACCCGGCCATCGTTTGTTCGCCAAAACCGAACAGCTTGGCGATCCCGAAGTCCACCATTTTGATTTTGTCGTTTCGATCCACCAGCAAGTTGGCCGGTTTCAAATCACGGTGGATCACGCCGACGTCGTGGGCATGTTTCAGGGCGCTACAGATCTGGATGGCAAAGTCGACCGCACGGATCCAAGGCAGACGCTGTTGGCGGCGAATGATCGTCCGCAGGGATTCGCCGTCCACCAATTCCATGGCGTAAAACAGCTGTCCCTGTTCTTCGCCGTATCCGATCAGGCGAACGATGTTTTCGTGCCGCAACTGTTTCAAAGCTTCGACTTCGGCGGCAAAGCGGCGGCGGAATCGCATTTCATCGGCGACGTGACTGGCGATCAGCTTGACCGCCACCTTTTCCTGGGTCTGTTCGTGCGTCGCCTCATAGACGGATCCCATGCCGCCGCGGCCGATCAGTTCGCCGACTCGATAAGGCCCTAAAAATTCCAATGAGCTCATGTCGCTCCGCTTAGGCATCGTGAAAGAAGACGCGTCATTGTAAACGACGCGTGAATTTGGCGGCATCGCCGTGCCCATTGCTCCTGGGCCGACGATCGAATTGGGGGGATGAAAGTCTGAGGAAGACCCGCGTGAAACCGGCCGATCCGCGATTGGAACGGGAAAGCCGAATTCCTATCATGCCGTCCATGAATGACCGGCCGAAACCAGACGATCAACACGACGGTCACCGCGATGACCACGAATCAACCCGTCCGATGGTTTGGTGGTTCGCCATCCTGCCTTGGGGATACGCATTGATCCGATGGCTCGGGCAGCCGCCGGTCGCCTGGGGATGGTGTGCGCCGCTGGCACTGGTGCCGCTGCTCTGGTGGATCCGTTACCGCGATGCGGATCGCCGGGGATCCCATCGCCTTGCGTGGTTGTGGTTGGCTTCGTTCGCATTTTGGGCGGTTTCTTTGCAAGGCTTGCGGCACGCACATCCACTGTTGTATTTCGCCTGGATCGCATTGGCGGGGTATCTGGGCGTTTACGTCGTGGTGTTTGCCGTGGTGGTCCGTCGGATGCGGGATTGGTCGATTCCCTGGATCATCGCCGTCCCGGTGACCTGGGTCGGCTGTGAATGGATCCGCAACTATCTGTTGACCGGTATCTCCGCTTGCATGTTGGGGCACAGCTTTGCTCCTTATTCCCGGCTGATTCAGGTTGCCGATACGTTCGGAAGCTATGGCGTCAGTTTACTGGTCGCGATGATGGGGGCGGCCGTTTTTCAGTTGTGCCAAGCGTTCGTGCATCGTCGCGATCACGCACGCACGGCCGCCGGTGTTGTCGTGGCCGGTGTCGTGGCCGTTGCATGTTTTGCGTACGGTGAGATGCGATTGCGATACCAACCCAGCGAAGGCGATTTGTCAGTCGCGTTATTGGGGCTGGATGAACAGACCGAATACGATCAAGACGAAGAACGCCCCAAGGAGATTTTTTACGCGTACGCGCGGAAGTGCATCGAAGTGGCAAAGCAGTTGGAATCGGATTCCCCCGAACGCACGCCCGTCGTCGTTTGGCCGGAATCGATGTATTCCGGAGGCCTGCCGTGGATGGAAGTCGCCACCCCGTTTACCCCACCGGAAGATGACAGTGCATCGGAAGATGAGTACCGCCGCTGGGCCGACGAGTGGCAGCAGGCTTTCACCTTGCGGGCGAACGATATGCAACGCGCTTGGATGCCAACCGCACCAGGCGGGGCTTCACCAGCGGTTGCACCGGAGTTCTCTGGCGGTCCGATCACTGGTGCCAATGCGGCGAAGTCGCGGACGCATTTGATCGGTGGTTGCGGTGTGGTCATTCAAGACGGCGTGCCCCGTGCCTACAGCGGGCTGGTTCACCTGACGCCGACCTTGGACGTGGATTGGTATGGAAAGAATCACTTGGTGATGTTTGGTGAATACATCCCGATACTGTCCACGTGGCCGGCGCTGAAAGGATGGGTACCGCCCGGTTTGGGATTGGCGTTTGGCAATGGTCCCAAGGCTTTCACGGTCGGACAGAGTCGTTTGTTGGCAAACATCTGTATCGAAACCGCGGTTGAACGGGTGGCGGTCAACCACGTCCGCGAAATCGTGGACGGCCAAAGCGTCAAACCCGATGCGATTGTGACGGTGACCAATGACGCATGGTTCGACCACACCGCGGTCGTCCAGCATCACCTGCGTTGCGACCAGTTTGTAGCCATTGGTTGCCGCACGCCGGTCTTGTCGGCCGGCAACGGTGGCCCGACCGCATGGATCGACAGTTTCGGACGCATCGTCGACCGCGTGCCCCATGGCCGCGCCGGGCATGTCGTCGCCCGGCCCATGGTCGATGATCGCCACAGTGCCTACCTGACGATCGGTGACCGACCGGCGGCGTTGGCCGGTTTCGGCGTGCTGGGGGTGGCGGTGTTGCCGCCATTGCTGGGACGCGTTCGCCGCCGTCGGGGAGACTGATTCGTCTAGCGACGCTTCTTGGAATAACCGCCCTTGCCGGCTGGCCCGCGTTTGCCGGCGCCACGCTTGGAATGGGGGCCTCGTTTTCCGGCGGGGCCGCGGTCGTCATCGCGCCCCCGTTGGAACTTTCCACGTTTGAAGCGCGGGCGTCCGGACGAATCTTCGCCTGATCGATCGCTGCCGCCAACGCGGTTGGGACCGCCGGTGTCGACTTTCAGACCCAATTGCTTGCCAGCCACCCAGGTTCTTTGAAGCGTTTCCATCACGTCATGCGGCATCGACTCGGGCAGGTCCAGGATGGTGAACGTATCGTGAATCAACATCGGGCCAATGAATTGGCCATCAATGCCGCCTTCGTTGGCGATCGCACCGACGATGTTTCCCGGCTTTACGCGATCGCGTCGCCCGACTTCGATTCGGTACCGCGACATGCCCTTTCGCACGGGACCCAGACGACGCGGTGGCCCCGAACGTCGTGACGAATCATCGCCGAACGAGTCGTCACGGTCATGTCGTTCCCGCGATGGCTGGCGATTCTTCTCGGGGGCGGTCGGCAAGTCTTTCGCCAAGAACGATCGTCCACGCTGTGACTGGAATGCCAGTGCGGCGGCAATGGTCTGTGGCGTCAGGTCCGAATCACTCGCCAGTGATTCGATCAAACCGGTGAAGAATTCCAGGTCTTTGGATTCCACCGTTTCCTTCACCGAAGCCTTGAATTCTTCGATCCGCTTCTGATTCAGTTGTTCGGCGGACGGGGGCTGAGCGATCTCGATTTTCTGGCGTGTGGTTTTTTCGATGCTCCGCAGTTTGCCACGCTGTGCCGGTGTGACAAGCAAGATCGCGTGGCCGTCACGGCCCGCACGTCCGGTCCGCCCGATCCGGTGCACGTAGGCTTCGTTGTCATGGGGCAGATCGAAATTGACCACGTGGCTGATGCGTTTGACGTCCAAGCCGCGTGCGGCGACGTCGGTTGCCACCAGGATGTCGATCTGGCCGTCCTTGAGTTGTGCGACCGTGCGTTCGCGAACTTTTTGTGGCATGTCTCCGTTCAGTGCCATCGCACGAAAGCCGCCGTGGCCAAGACGTTCGGCCAAGGCAATCGTCGCGTCCTTGGTCTTGGTGAACACGATCACGCCGTCGGTCGGTTCGACTTCCAGGTATCGTCGCAAGACTTCCTGTTTCAAACGAGGCGGAACGATGATGGCTTTCTGGTCGATCTGCTCGGCCGTTACCTGTTTACGGCGAACGGTGATGTGGACCGGATCCGATAGATAGTGCTTGCTGATATCGCGAATCGCCGGCGGAACCGTCGCGGAGAACAAAGCGATTTGTTGGTCTTCCGGGGAATGCTGCAGAACGAATTCCACGTCCTCCAAGAAGCCCATGTTCAGCATTTCGTCCGCTTCATCCAGCACCAGACAACGGACCGACGACAAGTTCAGCGAACCACGCTTGACGTGATCGATCACCCGACCCGGCGTGCCCACCACGACGTGAGCACCCCGACGCAGTTGTTTCAACTGTGGTTCGTAATCTTGGCCGCCATAGATCGCCGCCACGCGAAACTTCTTGGTCTTGCCCGCGTACGTCGAAAACGCGCGAGCCACTTGGATGGCCAATTCGCGGGTCGGCGTCAGCACCAACGCTTGCGGCGTGTCACCGTGCAAGTCGACGTGGCTGAGGATGGGCAATGCGAAGGCGGCTGTCTTGCCGGTCCCGGTTTGCGATTGAGCCAACACGTCGCGACCGCTGGCCAGTTCCGGAATGACCCTTGCTTGGATTTCCGTTGGGCTTTGGTAACCCGAGGCTTCGACCGCACGCAAAACTTCTTCGGTCAATCCCAGATTGGCGAAGGACGGTTGATCCGGCTCCGGTGCAACCGATGGATCCTCTTGCGACGCCGGCGTGGCCGCTTCGGCCGTTTCGCTTGGCTGCGATTTGGATTCGGCATCAGTTGTTGTTGTCGCATCGCTCATGGCCGCTTCGCCCGAGTTCACGACCTGATCCTGCTGATCTCGGTCACCGGAAGTCGGGTTGCCGATGGCCTGGTCGCCGGAAGTCTGATTGGCGGGATTCTGGTCGCCGGAATGCTGTTCCCCGGTGGGGCTGACAGCCTGATCAGACGCATCGCCATCAACAGGGGCACCCTCCACCACGGCGGATTCACCGACGGTCGTGGCTTCGTTCTCAAGCTTGTCCGCTGCTGGGGCGGGTTGAACTTCCGAGGTGTCGGCGTCGGACGTGGGAGAAATTTCGGAAACGAATGTCATAACGAGATGGATACTCTGATCGAAAAAATGGACAGCAACGCAGTGGGAGCACGCTTGGCCGATCGGGATTCGTCGGCATGCCATCACATCTTGGCTTGGCCGATACAATCGGCGGTGCCTATTGGACGTCACTTCAGGTGATTGCGATCCGGGTTGTCACGTGGGATTTCCCCGACGTTTTTCGTGGTGCTGGTGCCTTTTTGTGGGCATTCGCACAGCGCCGACAACCTTCGCGGCGACGTCACTTCGTGGTTTTTCTGCCGATATTGAATGCGAAACCGGTTTCGGCGTCGTTCGGCAAGTGCACAGGACCGGCGGTTGGAATACGCCGGACGATCAGAAGTCGTGTCGCTTCGCCGCGTGTTGCGGCGACCACCCGTACCAGTCTGGCCGGGTGCGTAAAATTGAATCGACGCAGACCGTATCGGACCGCCGCCGATTGCGATAGCCGCTAAATCGTGGGGGATGCCACTTTCGGGCAATTCCGGCGTGCGGTGACGGTCGCCGATTGACGATTCGCTGGGTTGTGCCAGATTGAACACCCGGCAATCGAACCTTGGGGCACCGGCCGATATCGGCAATGCCCCCGAACGCCTGTGAATCTGGCAGAGTTCAACGATTCACCAAACGGCCAACGAACGACTCCAGAAGGCCAACGAAAAAGGACCCCCGCATTGAATGCCGTGCCGCCATGCCCAACGTCGTCTTGCCAAGTCGTGGTCGTCGGCGGGGGACCGATTGGAATTGAAACCGCGGTGGCGTGCCGTTACGCGGGTCTGGACGCCCAAGTGATCGAAGCAGGGGTGATCGGGCAAACGATGTCCTGGTGGGCACCGGGGACCCGTTGGTTCAGCAGCAACGAACGAATCGCGATCGCGGGCGTTCCACTGCTGACCCCGGATCAAACCAAGGCCACCCGGGAACAGTACCTGACCTACTTGCGGGCGGTGGTTCAGCAATTCGGATTGGATGTGCGTTGCCGCCAACGCGTCGCATCGGTCCAGCGAGACGGCGACGGGCTGACGGTGCTGGTTCAAACTCCCGCCGGAGGCCGTCAGATCCGATGTGGTCAAGTCGTCCTAGCGGTCGGCGGTACCGACCATCCGCGACGCATGGGGATCGACGGCGAAGACCTGCCGCATGTTGATGGCTACCTGCGCGAAGTCCATCAATATTTCGGACGTCGTGTCTTGATCGTTGGCGGACGAAACAGCGCTATCGAGGCAGCGTTGCGGCTGTACCACGTCGGTGCCGATGTGACGCTTTCGTATCGTGCTCCTTCTTTGCCCAGCACCAGCATCAAGTATTGGCTTCGTCCAGAAATCGAAGGCCTGATCCGTGCCGGCCGCATCACCGCCCATTACTCGACGGTCCCACTCCGGATCACCTCAAGCCAAGTGGAACTGGCCGCGGTCGACCCCGAAAGCGGCGATATCGATCGGGCTTCGCCGACAATCGTCCCGGCCGATGATGTCTTGACGCTGATCGGCTACGAGCAAGACAAAACGCTGTTCCGCGAAATCGGCATCGAATTGGTCCATCCGGGCGACCATCCGGCCTACGATGCCGAAACGATGATGACCTCGGTCCCGGGCGTGTATGTGGCCGGGACGGCGGTCGCCGGCACGCAATCCAGTCGCTACAAGGTCTTTTTGGAAAACTGTCACGAACACGTCGACAAGATCGTCCGCCACATCACCGGAAGATCCGTGGCGGTGTCACAGGATTCCTCAATCGATTCGATCATCCGTGCACAGCCGGAAAGCTGACGCATCGCTATCGGTTGGGATCATCGATGCAGCGTGGCTGTCGCCACGTTGCAAACGCCGTTGCTCAAGCGAAACGGGCAGTCGGCCGCACGCTTGTCTCACTTCGACGAATGCCCCGGGGCCTTGTTCAACTTGTTCAAGTATTCGTACATGTTGAAACGCTCGGGATAAGCGACGCCGGTTCGATCGGCCCATGATTCCCAAGCCGCGATCAATCGGTCACGAACCTCGGGGCGGGTGTCGGCCAGATCGTTCAGCTCCGTTCGGTCGTTCGCCATGTCGTACAGTTCCCACGGCTTGCCGTATTCACGAACCAGTTTCCAGTCACCGTCGCGGGCCGCGGCGTTGCCCTCGTGTTCCCAAAAGATCGTTTCGGTGTGAATCGGATCTTTTGAACCCTTCAACAGCGGCAGCATCGAACGCCCTTCGATCGGCGTGACATCGGACGGATAGGATCCGCCGGCCAATTCCATCAGCGTGGGCATGAAGTCTTGTAGGTAAGCCACTTCATCGACCAATGAACCCTTCAGCTTGTTGGGGATTCCCGCGGGCCAATGGGCGATCATGGGCGTGCAAGCGCCACCTTCGTGAACGAAGTGTTTGTACTTGCGATAAGGCGTGTTACAGGCACCGGCCCAGTGCAAACCCAATCGAACGCCGTTGGTCGTGCGAAGCGGCGGATTCTTGACCATCGCTTCATCGCCCTTGCCGAAATCGCCGCCTTCCTGGCAGGCACCGTTGTCGGACAAGAAAAAGATGATCGTGTTGTCGGTCAGCTTTTGTTCGTCCAGGAATCCGACCAGTTTGCCGATATTTTGGTCGACCGAATCCACACACGCCGCGTAGGCCGCCATGACGGCGTCCAGGCGATCGCGTTGTTTCGGTTTCAATGAATCCCAGTCAGGACCCGGATAAGCGGCCGGTTCGGTGTCCGCGTCAAGGATGCCAAGTTCTCGCTGACGTTCATTGCGACGACGGATCAGTTCGTTCCAGCCGTCACGATACTTGCCGCGATACTTTTGATAGTCTTCCCACTTGGCGTTCAGCGGCCAGTGGGGGGCGTTGTAGGCCAAGTACAAAAAGAACGGACGGTCATCTTTGGTGGTGACATCGCGAATCATCTGCATCGCTTCGTCGGTGAACGCATCGGTGGCATAGAAATCCTCCGGTGCATCGATTGGTTGGTCGCCGCGTGTCAATCCGCGATCGCCCGCCGGATCAAAGTAATTGATCGCGCCGCTGAGGCATCCGTAAAACTGATCAAAGCCACGGCGTGTCGGCTGACACTGTTCTTGGTCGCCCGAAAGGTGCCACTTGCCCGTCATCAACGTGTGATAGCCCGCATCACGCAACACGGATGCCAGGGTCGTGCACTGGTCGTTCAGATATCCCTGGTACGGTCCGGTGATGCCCAGCGGTTTGCCGGGAGGCGCCGTCATGTGGCCGATGCCCGTCTGGTGTGGCTGCAGCCCGGTCATCAGGCTGGCCCGTGTCGGGCAACACCGCCCCTGGTTGTAAAACTGGGTGAACCGCAGGCCTTGCCCGGCCAGTGCGTCGATGTTGGGCGTGTCGATTTCGCCGCCGTAGCAGCCGAGGTCCGAATAGCCCATGTCGTCGACCAGCACAACGATCACGTTGGGGCGATCCTGGGCCTGCAGGTGGGAACAAACGCACAGGCTCAAGACGGCCAGTAGGTGGAGGGTTTTGAATCTCATTGGTGAGGCAATGGTGAAGGCGAGGTGAGAGTTCGGCAAAGGTGGGCGGCCGTTTCCGGTGCGACGCCGGAAAGGTGGCGGGATTTCGGGGGATGGGCTTGGGAGTTTAACAGGCACAAAATATCCCGTGTATTTTGTGTCCTGTTCTGGGCACGCCTGTTCCGGGCACACTTGTCCCTTTGCCAGGCAGACCGGCGGACGTGCCGACCGGCGGCTATGCTGTCGATACACCGTCTTTTCCGCAGCCCATTATCCCTCTGCATCCGAGCTAGCAAACATGAATCGCCTACTGTCGCATGGCTTGTCGCTACTGGCGGCCGTTACTTTTACTACGGTCGCGGCGGCTGATGATGACGAAAAAATCGCGCTTTTGTTGAAGAAGTCCCCTGCTCCGGCCAACACGGTCGGTTACGTCAACGTCCCCGCCCTGAATGAATTGCTGTCGGCCGCCGGTGTTGCCAAACGGGCCGCCCAGGGAATCGAAGACTACTGGCTGATCGCCGACTTGGATCTGTCCAAGATGTCCCCACGCTGGGAAGCCGGCTATGCCACGCTGAAGCAAACCGTCCAACCCGACCAGTTGGCCGATTCGTTGGGCGGCTATGTCGACGAAGTGGAAGGCGAAAAGGTCGTTTGGTCACCGAACCAGACCTATTTTCTGGCCGGCAAGGAAAATCGGTTGGGCATGTTGCGACCGGCCGACCGGACGTTGCTGTCCGGTTGGTTGACGCCCAGTGTCAGCGTGAACTACAGCGATTTCCTGACGCGCATGGCGGGGCAACCCGAATCGTATCTGTCGGCGATGTTGGCGATTGAAACCAAGAATGCGTTTTCGCCCGTCCCGCTTAGCAAGCACTTGGAAGGCCTGAAGTCGCTGAAATCCAACCCTCCGGAAAACGTCGCCAAGACCCTGGCGTCGATGGAAGGTTTCAGCATCATCGTCGGCCGAAAAAGTCTGAACGAATGCATCGTGAAGTTCGAGTTCAGCAAATCGCCGGCCGGGCTGAAATTGATCGCCAAGGAAATGTTGGCCGAAATCTTGGATAATGCCGGCACCTCGGCCGCGGAAATCCTGACGTGGGACGTCAAGGTCGAAGGAAACGTTCTGCAGTTCCAAGGTCCGATCACTGAAAGCACCCTTAGCGGTGTGCTTAGCATGTTCAGTTTGGAACGTCAGGCACGTCGCGCCGCCGCGGCCACCGACCCGGCGGCCAAGTCGCGTTCGAAGGAAGAACAGGCGGTCTATCGCACCAAGTACTACTTCGACCAAGTCAATGAAATCATCGAACAGACGCGCAACCACAAATCGCAATCGACCGGGCACTTGGCCAAATGGCATGACCAACGGGCTCGTCAGATCGAAGAATTGGGAACGTTGAACGTCGACCCCGAAATGGTCCAGTACGGGACCGACGTCGCGCAGTTGCTGCGTGGCAATGCGCTGACGGTTCGCCAAGGGAATATCGCTGTCGGAAAACAAAACGCACGCGATAGCCTGAACGGCGGCTACTACGGCAGCGCCGGATACTCGTATGGTTGGAACGGTGGCTACGGTTACCGCGAAGGCTATTACTACAACAGCCTAAACGCGGCAAACGTGAACAAGGCCCAGGCTCGCGGCAACGCCTATGCGAATTGGACGTCGACCCTTTCAACGATCGACAAAATGACCGCAGACACGCGCCGCAAGATGACGGACAAGTATCAAGTGCAGTTCTAGTCCGACTGACCTGAGCGGACCCGCATCCGGAATCCGATTTGATGCGGCTGATCACTGGCCAGGGTGTACTCGCTGTGCGTCCTGGCACCCCAACTGTTATCGCCGCCGACGCCGTGTAGTTTTTCGTCAATGCTGACGACGCTTATCGGACGACGCGGCAGGTTGTACGGATGGGTGGATTGTTGCAAATCCTCCATCGTGAACGGCCAAACACTGGCGCTGACCGGCGCATCGCCGGTCACGCGCACGGTGGTTCCATCGCCATCGTTCAGTTCGATCCACCGCACATCGGTGCGGTTGCCCGTGTCCTGTGATCGGCAGTACGGAAACACCATGTCGGCGACTTGAGCTTCGTAGGTCCCAATTTCTCCACCGGTCTTGCGGTCCCAGTACGTCTCGTGCGGTCCGCGACCGTACCATCGGACTTGCCCGAATGCTTCGGGCATTTGCATTTGCATGCCGAACCGCGGCATTAGATCGGCCGGCGGTTTTCCGGGCTGATAGGCGGCTTTGATGTCCACCGATTGTCCGTCGGTGATGGTGTATTTGACGCTGCACGTCGCATCGACGCTGGGCAGCTTCGAATCGAATTGCACCACGACCTTTTCGCCGTCGTTCCGGACATCCATCTCGGTGACTTTGATTTGGTCGACCGCGTCTTGCCAGACACCCAATCGCTGTAAATAACGGTTGCGATACTGGTTGTCGTTGGGGACCTTCCAGAAATTCAATTGCAGCGGTCCGGTCAACAATTCCTTGCCGCCGGCGATCCAGGACGACATCGCACCCGTCGACTTGTCGAATTCCAACGTGTTGCCCGCGTTTTGGATGACCAGCGTCGCCTCGTTGTTGGTCACACGCAGTGGTTGACCATCATTCGCTTGCATCGTGGACGCTTCGGCTGCCGCCGGACGCAGTTCGAATTGGTCCCAAGCAACACGGTGTCCGGCATCGCACCAAAGCGTTTTCTGTGGCTGGACAAATTCAAGCGTCAGCAACGCTTCGCCGCGACCCGATTCTTTCAAGTCGAAGGGAACGTTGACGTCGGCGGTGCTAAGCGGCGGGACGTCCAGACGTCCAAGCGAACCGGTGTCGGCCACTTCACCATCGATGCGTAGCGTCCAACGCGTCTCCAGCTGGTCCAAGTTCGTGAAGACAAATTTGTTTTGCACCGTGAAGCTGCCTTGGGAGGGCGCGTCGGAGCTTGCCTTCACATTTTGATAGACCTTTTTGACCTCCCAAAGGTGCGGGTTGGGTCGGCGGTCAGGCTGGATCAAACCGTTCATGCAAAAGTTGCCGTCGTTGGGCTTGTCGCCGAAGTCACCGCCATAGGCAAAGAAAGTGTCCGAGTCACCGAAGGCGGGCGTCAAGCCGGTCGGCAATTGGTCACCCTCGGGAACCGACTTGACCAAGCCCTGATCCACCCAGTCCCAGATGAATCCGCCCTGTAGATGGTCATAAGATTCCATGGCGGTCCAGTAATCTTGCAGGTTACCGACGCTGTTGCCCATCGCGTGCGCGTATTCACACAAAATCAACGGTCGGTCCGGATCATTGCGGGCGTAGTCGACAATCTTGTCGATCGTCGCGTACATCGGGCATCGAATGTCGGTGTTGTGTTGGTCGTAGTGGGCTTGTTCGTACTGGACCGGACGCGACGGGTCACGCTGTTTGATCCAGTCGTAATTGGTCATGAAATTCACGCCGTTGCCCGCTTCATTGCCCAGCGACCAGATGATGATGCTGGGGTGATTTTTGTCACGTTCGACCATCCGTATCGCTCGGTCCAAATGAGCCTTTTCCCACAACGGATCCTTGGCCAGCGATTCACGCTTGTACCCCATGCCGTGCGATTCGATGTTGGTTTCATCGATGACGTACAAACCGTACTGATCGCACAGCGAATAGAACGTGGGGTCATCGGGGTAATGGCTGGTGCGTACCGCGTTGATGTTGAACTGCTTCATCAACACGATGTCGCGGATCATCGATTCACGGCTGATGGTGTGGCCGGTTTGCGGGTCGTGTTCGTGACGATTCACGCCTTTCAGATAAACCGGACGTCCGTTGACGTGCAGCAGGCCATCTTTGATCTCGACTTCGCGGAATCCGACTTCACATTGCCGGGCTTCGATGACCGTTCCTTGGGCGTCGGACAGGGTCAGCACCAAGCGGTACAGATTGGGTGTTTCGGCGGACCACAGTTTCGGCTGCTTGATCGTTTCGGTCAGCGCGACGTTGCCTTTGGATCCGGCCGGAATTGATTCGGCGGTCACGGTGTCACGGAAAACGGCTTCGTTAAGGTCATCCAATAGCTGGACGTCGACGGACAGAGCGGCGTCCACATCGGAACGGTTTTCCAATTCGATTTGCACCGCCAATTCGGCATCTTGGTAGGCGTCATCCAAGTCTGTCGTGACAAAGAAGTCGCGGATGCGACGTTCGTCGGTGCCAACCAAATAGACGTCGCGGAAGATACCGCTTAGACGCCAAAAATCCTGGTCCTCCAGATAGCTGCCGTCGCAGTATCGATAGACCTCGACCGCCAATTGGTTCTTGCCGGTCTGGACAAGGTCGGTGACGTCAAACTCGGCGGGCGTTCGGCTGCCCTGGCTGTAGCCGACCTTTTGTCCGTTGACCCACACGTAGCAAGCCGAATCGACGCCGGCAAAATGCAAGACGATTTTTCGTCCCGACCAATCCGCGGGCACATCGAACGTGTGTCGGTACGAACCGACCGGGTTCCGCATTTCGTGGTTGGTGAAATCGGCCGGCGGATCTCCCATCACATTCGGCGGATCTTTCTTGAACGGATAAGGGATATTGGAATACACGGGCAATCCAAAGCCCTGGGTTTGCCAGTTTCCGGGGACTTGAATGTTGGCCCAACCGGTGACATCAAAATCGGGCTGATAAAAATCGACCGGTCGTGACGACGGATCTTTGGCCCAGTGGAACTTCCATTGGCCGTTAAGCGAACGGACCCATGGTGAATCGGTTGTCTGGCCATTGGCGGCGGCCACGGTGCCGGCCAGCGGCCAACTGTGGGCACGCGGCGGCAGTTTGTTGATGCCGATGACATGTTGGTTTGCCCAGTCCGGTGCATCCGGGGCCGGGGCGGTGTCCACCGCGCAACCAATGTTGGTCAGCAAAAGGCCGAACGCAACGATCAACGTTGGCAAACGGCAGGGCTGTGGACAGAAACGAAGTAGCGGCATTGGGATGGTCATCCTGTCGACGGTGGTCATGAAGGCGGGGCGGGACGCCGAGGCCAAAGGTCACATTTTAGCGCCGATGAGTTGCTCCGGGAGTCGTCGATGCTGCGACATTCCCGAAGACGGACAGCGAAAACAACGATACGATGGTCGGCGACAATCCGAAGGGATGATGCGATATGTTGACAATAGACTTTGGTTGACTGACTGATTGATGACACGATTGTTTGCCGGAACCCAGTTCGACATTCCGCCCACCTGTGATCTGTGTGGCAAGGTGGAAGCCCATTGTCAGTGCAGTGCTGCGCAGAAAGCTGAACACGAGCGGAAACTGGCAGTCGAACGTCAACGTTTGCCGCCCGAACAACAGACGGCAAAGATCCAGCGTCAAAAGCGTAAAGGCGGGCGTGTCGCGACGGTCATCGAAGGCTTGACCGCCGCCGCGAACGATCTGCCGCAGTTGTTGAAGCAGTTACAGGCGGTCTGTGGATCCGGCGGAACGGTCAAAGCGAAACAGGATTTGATCGAATTACAGGGTGACCATCTGGACACGGTTCGGCGTCAGCTGAAACAGATCGGTTATCGCGTCAAAGGTTGACGAACCCACGCGATGGTCACGCACATTCAAAGACGCCGGGTCCTGAGCTCTGGTCGTCTTCGGTGGTTGGCTTCGACTTCTTCAATACTTGAATCAGGCTCATGTCAAAAGCGAAACGATCAATCGCGTTGTCGCGGCGGGTACGGCGATGGTTGGTGGAATACTGGCGATCGTTTTCGTTTGTCGGATTGGTTTTTGCCACGCTGTTTTTCGCCGCATCAGTGACGCCGTCGTTGTTACCCCGGCACTACGTCACCCAGGGCTTGCTGTCGGGGTTTTCGATCGCCGCCGGATACGCATTGGGCGTTTTGCTGGTTTGGATCTATCGCTTCTTCGAACTTCCCCACGCGCCCCAGAAGCTTCAGCGGATCGCCAAGGTTGCGACCGTGATCGTGGTGGCGTTGTGTTTCGTCGGGGGCATTCGCCAGATGACTTTCTGGCAGAATTCGATTCGCGAATTGATGGAGATGCCAAGTCTGCAAACGGCGGATCCCTATCGCACCAGCGCGATTGCGATCGTCTTTGCCGCCGTGCTTGTCGCGTTGACACGCATGTTCATCGATTCGTCGGTGTTCGCCGCGAATCAGCTGAATCGATTTTTGCCGCGACGGATTGCGGTGACGTTGGGAACGATCTTGGTGACTGTGATCGTTTGGGTGGTCGCCAATGGTGTCGTCATTCGCGGGTTGGTGAACTTTGCCGATGGTGTGTTTTTGAAAGCGGATGCGTTGATCGAAGAAGACATCGATCATCCCAGCGACGCGATGGCATGTGGCAGCGAAGAATCGCTGGTCGATTGGGATTCGATCGGGCGTCAGGGCAAGGCTTTCCTGGTGCAAGGTCCCAGTGCCGACGAAATCGGTGAATTTCTTGACCGTGATGTTCCGCAACCGATTCGCGTCTATGTGGGCATGCGTTCGGCGGAAACGCCGCAGCAGCGGGCGGAATTGGCCCTGCAGGAATTGATCCGGGTCGGCGGTTTCGACCGCAGCGTGCTGGTCGTTGCGACGCCCACGGGAACCGGTTGGTTGGACCCGTCGGCGGTCGACACTTTGGAGTTCATTCACGGCGGCGATTGCGCGATTGTCAGCACGCAATATTCCTACTTGCCCAGTTGGATCACGATTCTGGTGGATCCCAAGCGTTCGATCGTTTCGGCGGACGCGTTGTTCGATGTGATCTATCGTTACTGGACCGACTTGCCGGCCGACGACCGACCGCGGCTATATTTGCAAGGGCTAAGTCTGGGGGCGCTCGGGTCGGAAGTATGTGCCGACATGTACACGATTTTCGAAGACCCGATTCAGGGGGCGGTTTGGAGCGGCCCGCCTTTTCCAAGCCAGCGTTGGAACGAAATCGTTCGCGACCGCCAGCCGGATTCGCCGGCCTGGTTGCCCGTGTATCGGGACAGCCGTTTGGTCCGTTTCACCGCAGCTAAAAATGCGTTGAACCCGTCACGGCCTTGGGGAGCGATGCGAAACGTCTACATCCAACATGCCAGTGATCCGATGATCTGGTTTTCACCGAACCTTGCCTGGCACCGACCGGATTGGTTGACCGAGCCGCGGGGCCCGGACGTGTCGCCGTTTTTGCGATGGTTTCCGGTAGTGACGTTCTTGCAGGTGGCTTTTGACATGCCGATGGCGACCAGCGTTCCGATCGGCTACGGACACAACTATGCCCCATCGGCTTACATCGATGCGTGGACCTCGGTGACCGAACCGGCGCAGTGGAATGACGATCTGAGCCGACAGTTAAAAGAAAAGTTCAAAGCCAAGGGCACCCCCAAGCCATAGTGCACCCGCCGGCGAATTCACAACCTCGCTCAAGCGGGCTTGGTCGCGTCGACGAATCCCACGACGTAACTGGCCGACACGGTATCGTCGTCCTGACCATGTCGTTGTTGATAGTCACGCATGACGGCGGCCAGTTCACCACGGCTGAGCGGTGTTTGTGCCCGTGAAAACGGGCCGCCGGTCAACCCTTGGTCATGGATGGCCCGCAACAAATGCATCGCCGACCGGTGACGCGTCGGATAAGTCCGTTGGTCGGTACGATGAACGGTCCAACCGGTTCGTTCGATCGCGTCCAGGCATTGCGGCCAAGCCGGAAGGGCGGACTGGGGCGGTTTGTCGGGAACCATGCGAAGACGCGCGTTGTGCAGTTCGCCCAACGTGCCTTCGATCATCCAGGCCATGACGACGCGCCCACCCGGAATGGTCAAACGGTCGACGGCGGCAAAGGCGTTGTCGATCGGCAAAATCCAGTGGATCGCCGATGCACTGGTGACCAAATCGAACGGCGGTGCGTCGAAATCACGCAAGTCACCGGGGATCAGCGTGGCAGAGTGATCGTCTGGCAGTTTTTGCCGCGCCACGTTGACCATTGCGGCGCTCAAATCGATCGCCGTCAATTGGGACGTGGCAAAGCGACCGGCCAGGCGAACGGTCAAGCGTCCGGTCCCACAGCCGATTTCCAGAATGCGGTCGGGCGATGTTTTTGGGCCCGGCGGAGTGCGGCCGATCCAGCGCATTAAATCCGCCGCCACGCGATCTTGAACGTCGGCGTGGCGATCGTAGGTCGTCGCCGCTGACGAAAAACGCTGTCCGACGTCGTCAGTCTGTATTGCCGTCAGCCTCATCACTGGTCCAAAACTGCTCGATCCGCTCGGCGACCCAAGTGGGATCGCGTACAGGTAGATCGTGGCCGATTTGGGCTCGAAATTCCAGGTGCGAATCTTTGATTCGGTGTGCCATTTCCGTCGCAGCCCGCGCGGGGATCACTTCATCGTCTTCGCCGTGCAGAATCAACGTGGGCACGGTGACGGTGGCCAGAAGCGGACGAAAGTCGCTGGATGACAGAAATCTCAACCCAGCCGCCAGCGATTCGTCACGCTGTTTGGCGTCCAGGTCCGTCGATGGTTCGTTCGCTTGTCGCCATTCGGTCACACTCGGGTGCACCGGATGTGGTTCGGCCGCCAGACGGTCGAATCGTGCAAGGACGTTGGTCGGGTCCCGCTGCAGCCCCAACGACATTGCCCGCAGCCGTGATTTCGGCACGCCGTCGTGATGACCGTCGCCGCTGCTGAACTTCGCGGTGCTGCCGACCAACACCATCGCCTTAAAAAGATTCGGCTGGCGGGCCAGCCAGTGCAGCGCCAACATGCCGCCCATCGACCATCCGACCAACATGTATTGGCGGTCGTCACGCAGGAAACGATCCATCCGGTCCGACGTCAGCACTTCTTCGGCCGACAACGAAATCGAATCCATGTGTCCCGGCAGCCGCTGGGCCAGTGGGGCCAGGGCGCCAGCGCCGTAGGACCAACCGCTGATCATTAGGACAGTGGATTGCATGGGAAGGTGGATGGATTTGAAGCGGATCGCCGGGGCAGAAGTGGGCATTGCGGCAAACCGTTGGCGTCGCCGCTCGTCTGTCTAGCATAGCCCGTTCCGGTGGGTGTCTGGGAATACGGGTGTTTCGTTCACCTGTGGAAACGGACATGGCGGCGCGCCGGCCGAGTTGGGAAATGGCGGTGCCGGCCGCCGACATGGGATCGATTTGATGCCATGGGTTTGCACATTGGTCGGCGGATGCCGGGACGGCCGTCAGGCGACCGACCATGGAACCGGCGGACCTGGACGGTGGCCGACTTAGCCGTCAGACGATCCCCCCGTCGGATTCTCCGGTGCATGTTTTTGTTCCATGCGGATTGCGCTGGTTCGGTCGGCATTCGTCGGTCTGGCATCGAAGGAATGCCAACGATCGGAAACGCTCAGATTCGTATTCTTGTCTGGTCTTCGGGCCGCCGGATTTCCAGTATGCTTGGCTCCGCAGGAATGATCACACCGTCATGCCGGGGTAATGTGGATGTTGGGCCGATGAAGATGACACGCCTTCGAGACTGGGGACTGCCGGCCGCGGTGCTGCTGTTCCTTTCACCCTGCGGTTGCAACCGCAAGGAAGCCAACAAATACGAAGCACCGCCGCCGCAACCGGTCGGTGTGTCGACCGCGGTGATTACAAGTTACACGCCTTTCTTGGAAAAAGAGGGCACGACCGAGCCGGTCAATGCAGCCGATGTTCGCGCCCAGGTCAGTGGCGTTTTGCAATCGCAGAAATTCACCGCGTTGCAAGACATCGCCAAAGGCACCGATCTGTATCTGATCGAACCGGATCAGTACGAAGCGGAACAAAAGGCCGCTCAGGCCGACGTTGAAAATGCCAATGCCGCAATCGCCGTTGCCGAAGCGGCGGTTGGGGTGGCCAAGGCAGAAGCCGAACGAGCCAAGCTGGATTTCGATCGCCAGCAACGATTGTTGCAACGTGATGCCGCGTCCAAAGCCGAATTTGACGCCGCCAAAGCCGCCAATGATGCCGCGCAAGCCAACCTAAAATCGGCGGAATCTCAAGTCGCCGCCGCCCGTGCCCAACTGCAAACCGCCCAGGCCGCGTTGGGGATCGCGGACCTGAACGTCCAGTACACCAAAGTGAAGGCGCCGATCAACGGACGGATTTCGAAGACGTCCGTGAAGGAAGGCAATCTGGTCGAAGTCGGATCTTTGTTGGCCACGATCGTTGACGAAAGCAAAATGTTTGCCAACTTCACCATCAGCGATCGCGAATTGTTGCGATTCATGCGGTCGGATCGCAGTCGCGGGGAAGCCGAATTTGATCTGGTGAAGTTTCAAGCACGTGACGCTTACTTGAAACGTGAAGGCGACGAAGGCTTCGCTTTCAAAGGCAAATTGGAATACGCCGATGCCAAGGGGATCGATGTCGCCACCGGGACACTGGCGGTGCGAGCCGTTTTCGACAATGAAGATGAACGGCTTTTGCCGGGGTTGTTTGTCACCGTTCGAATCCCCGAATCCCAGGCGGTGGAGGCAACGTTTGTTCCCGAGTTGTCGGTCCAGCGTGACCAGCGTGGTGAATACTTGTTGTTGGTCGACGATCAAAACATCGTGCAGCGGGAAAGCGTCAGCGTGATCAAGCGAATGAACGGTTGGGCTCGGCTGACCGAATCGCTTTCGCCGCAGCAAAAGATCGTCGTCAGTGGTTTGCAAAAGGCCCAGGTCGGACGCCCCGTTACACCCGTCGACGTCACGTTGGACTTGGATGCCGACGCGCTGACCCGAGGCATGAACGAAAATCCGACTGATGAGGCTGAAGAACAGCTGGCGGAAAAAATGTCTGAAGCAGCCGAGTCAAATGACGACGGCGTTGCGGACGGACAGGAATAGTTTTGGGCCTTTCATCACGCAGCGACTGATTCATGTCCAAGTTCTTTATCTTCCGTCCGATCTTCGCCGCGGTCATCTCCATCGTGATCGTGATCGCCGGCGTCGTTTCGTTCTTTGCCCTGCCCGTGGCAAAGTTCCCGCCGATTTCGCCGCCCACAGTGTCGGTCACCGCGATGTATCCCGGTGCCGATGCCAAGACAATTGCTGAAACGGTGGCCACGCCCATTGAACAACAGGTCAACGGTGTCGAAGGCATGTTGTACATGTCATCGGCCAGCGCGAATGACGGCAGCTACAGCTTGACGGTGACGTTCGAACTGGGCACCGACATGGACATCGCATCGGTGCTGGTTCAAAACCGGGTCGCCATCGCGGAGCCGCGTTTGCCGTTCGAAGTCCGCCAGCAGGGGATCACCACGCGAAAGCGTTCGACACAGATCTTGCAGTTCTTGTCGCTGACCAGCCCGGACGAATCTTACAACGCGTTGTTCCTTAGCAATTACGCGCTGTCGGTGCGTGACGAACTTAGCCGGATCAAGGGGGTCGGAGACGTCCAAGTGTTTGGCGTTGGCGATTACAGCATGCGTGTTTGGCTGGAGCCGGAAAAACTTCGGCAACGGGGACTGACGACCCAAGATGTGGTCGATGCGATCAGCGAGCAAAACATTCAGGTGGCCGCGGGACAAGTCGGGGCCGAACCGGCGCCACCGGGGACCGCCTATCAATTGACGGTCAACGCCCGCGGTCGATTGGTCCAACCGGAAGAGTTCGCCAACATCATCATTCGCGCCGAACAGGGCGGACGCGTTCTACGGGTCGGCGACATCGCGCGTGTGGAATTGGGTGGACAAAACTATGTCTATAACTCCCAGTACAACGGCGTGCCGTCGGCGTCGATCGGGATCTATCAATTGCCCGGTGCCAATGCGATCGAAACGGCCGCTCTGATCCGCGATCGGATGGACGAATTGGCCGCCAGCAATAACTGGCCCGATGGTGTGCAGTTCGACATCCCCTTTGATTCGACTCTGTTCGTTGAAGCATCCGTCGTGGAGGTTTACAAGACGCTGGTGTCGGCTGTCGTGCTGGTCGTCCTGGTGATCTTTATCTTTTTGCAAGATTGGCGAGCCACAATCGTTCCGGTGGTGGCCATCCCGGTTTCCCTGATCGGGACGTTCATGATCATGAATGTCGCCGGTTTTTCGATCAACATGCTGTCGTTGTTCGGGATCGTTCTGGCGATCGGGATCGTGGTCGATGACGCGATTGTGGTGGTTGAAAATACCACCCGACACTTGGAGGACGGTTTGTCGTCCAAGGATGCCGCCGTCAAAGCGATGGACGAAATCACCGGTCCGGTGATCGCGACCACGCTGGTGCTGTTGGCCGTCTTCGTTCCCTGTGCCTTCATGCCGGGAATCACCGGGGAACTGTTTCGCCAGTTCGCGTTGACGATTTCTGCGGCGGTGTTGATCAGTACGCTGAACGCATTGACGCTAAGCCCCGCCCTGTGTGGGATCCTGTTGCGACCACCGAAGGAAAGCACCTTTGTCGGATTCCGATGGTTCAACCGTGGCTTTGATTCGGCCACCAATGGATACACCGCCATCGTTCGCCGAATCGTCCGGTTCGTCTTCGGCGTGGGACTGGTTTACGCGGGGCTGTTGTTGCTGATCGGTTGGGGGTTTGGATCGTTGCCGACCGGATTCGTTCCGGAGGAAGATCAGGGCTATTTGATGGTCAACGTCCAGCTACCCGATGCCGCATCGCGGCAACGAACCGATCGTGTGATCGATCAACTGGACAAGATCTACAACAACACGCCGGGGGTCGCCAACACACTTTCGGTTTCCGGATATTCGTTGCTTAGCGGCTATGCCGACAGCAACGTCGCGTTCAGTGTCGTCGTGCTGAAGCCCTGGGAGGAACGCGAAACGCCCGAGGAACAATTGCCCGGTATTCTGAAACACTTAAGAGAGCAGTTTGCCCAGTTGCAGGATGCTGTCGTGTTTCCGTTCACCCCACCACCGATCGACGGTTTGGGCAATGCCGGCGGTTTCCAAATGGAACTGTTGGACCAAGGGGCCAGCGGGTACGAACAGCTGCAGAACGCGGCCACCGACGTGGTCGAAACGGCATCGGGCCAATCTCGCTTGGCCGCACTGAACAGTTCGTTTCGTGCCAACGTGCCCCAGTTGTTTGCCGACGTCGATCGCTTGAAGGCTAAAACGCAAGATGTCCCGCTGGGGACCGTGTTTGGAACGCTGCAAGCCTACCTTGGGTCGGCCTATGTCAACGATTTCACCTACAACAACCGGACCTACCAAGTTCGGTTGCAAGCCGATGCATCGGAGCGGGCCAACGCCAGCGATATCTTACGCTTGGACGTTCGGAACATTCATGGCGAGATGATCCCGATGTCATCGATCGTCAATGTTCGCGATGAATTCGGTCCGTCGGTGGTGAAACGATACAACTTGTATCCCAGTGCTTCGATCAACGGGTCACCTGCGCCGGGGACCAGTTCGGGAGAGGCTCTGAATTTGATGGAACAGATCACGCAGTCACGCTTGGCACCCGGCTTCGGGTTTGCTTGGACGGGGATGTCGTACCAAGAAAAATTGGCCGGCGGCGGGCAATTGGCAATCTTCGGGCTGGCCATCTTGGCCGTGTTCCTGGTTTTGGCCGCCCAGTACGAAAGTTGGACCAGCCCTGCGGCGGTGATTTTGGTGGTGCCTTTGGCCGTTTTGGGGGTGATCTTGGCGCTGGTCGTCCGCGGGGCCGACAACAACGTGTACACCCAGATCGGAATCGTCCTGTTGGTCGCTCTGGCCAGTAAGAATGCGATTCTGATTGTCGAATTCGCCAGCCAGCAGCGACGCGAAGGCATGGACATTGGACAGGCCGCCGTCAGTGCAGCGTCGCTGCGTTTTCGCGCGATCTTGATGACCGCATTTTCGTCCATCTTGGGCTTTTTGCCGTTGATCGTTTCCAGTGGTGCGGGGGCCGCCAGCCGCCGTGCGGTCGGCAACGCCGTGGTCGGCGGAATGATTGCCGCCACGTTTTTCTCGTTGCTGTTGGTGCCGACGTTCTTCTTTGTGATGCAGACGGTCGCCGAATGGGGCAGCCGCCGCGGTTCGTCCGGCGACGATCCGCCGCAGCCGGGGGCGACGGAATCCGCGTGACTTTGCTCGCGTCAGACGTTTAAAACGAATGCTGGGAAAAATTTTTCGGCGTCGCGGCGGACGCCCGACCGATTGAAGCATTGATATATCGTAAGGTGGCGAGGTGTTGTGCCGCGTCGAACCTGTCGATGAAGTGATGCACGACGATGGTCAGAAATATCGTCGACTATCGAGATAACGATTGGACGTGTGAAGGAGAATCCCTGATGCAAACGATTTCCGTGGACCGGATGGCCCAGTTGTCGAACGAATCCGATGTCGAACTGATCGACGTCCGTACGCCCGTGGAGTTTCGTGAGGTTCACGCCCAGGGTGCCAAAAACGTGCCGTTGGAATCACTGGATGCGGCCGCATTCTTGCGGTCACGCAACGGGTCGGCCGGGCAACCGTTGTATGTGATCTGTCGCAGCGGAAATCGGGCCGCCCAGGCGTGTAAGAAGTTTGCCGATGCCGGCTTGGAAGACGTCGTTAACGTCGAAGGCGGCACGTCGGCGTGGGACGCCGCAGGCTTGCCGGTGGTGCGTGGAAAGAAAGCAATTTCGCTGGAACGCCAGGTCCGCATTGTCGCCGGGTTCCTGGCACTGCTTGGTGCCGTGCTGGGGTACTTTGTCCATCCCGCCTTCATTGGCCTGTCAGGTTTCATTGGCGCCGGATTGATGTTCGCCGGTATCACGGACACCTGTGGCATGGGGATGGTCTTGGCCCGAATGCCATGGAATCAAGTCGGTGACAGTTGCAGCAGCGGCAAGTGTTCGGCGTGACATGATTGGGGATGATTGGCCCCGGCATCGATCCGTGACGGTTTCGACCGCCTGAAACTCGTTCTCTGACCTATTAGGAATCACCACGATGCGCCCGATGAATTTCCCGACCACCGCCGGTCGACTAGTTTTGGGGCTGTTGGTCATGGCATTGTTTTGCGTGGATGTTGCCGCGCAAACCGGTCGCGGCCCAGGATTCGGACGCGGCGGTGGCCGTGGACCAGGATTCGGGATGGGACGTGGATTTCGCGGGGGCGCGGGCGGTGGTGAACAAGCCGGCGGACCCCACGCCCATGACGATCGTCACGATGCCGATCACGAAGTGTTTCAGTTCTTGCTGAGTCACCACGACAAGATTCGTCGCACGGTGACCGAAACCGATGACGGCGTGATCACGGTCACCGAATCGGACGATCCCGACATCGCGGCAAAGATTCAGGAGCACGTTCATTGGATGAAGATTCGCGTCGATGAGATTCAACCCATTCGGATGCGAGATCCTTTGTTTGCGGAACTGTTTCGGCACGCCGACAAAATCAAAATGCAGCACGAAGATACCGAAAAAGGTGTCCGTGTGATCGAAACTTCGGACGATCCGGCCGTCGCGTCTTTGATCAAAGCGCACGCTGAAGTGGTTTCGGGCTTTGTCGCAAACGGGTTTGCCGAAGCGATGAAGAACCATGCGGTCCCCGCCGACGTGGAAGCGCCGAAAGCGACGCAGCAGCCGACGTCCGATTCATCCGTCGGCACGCCGCTGGGCCAGCCACGGATTCCAGCCGGAAAACCAGTGTTCCACTTGCCTGATGCGACGCAGCAGCCTCGCAGCGATAGCAAGCTGTTGATCGACGTGACGCAAAGTAGCCCCGCTGACCAGACCCACGATGCATTGGAGACGATTGCCAAGTACGTCAACTTGTACCATGCCGGTGGCAAAGATCAGCAGAGCCCCGAAATCGCGGTCGTGCTGCACGGCGGCGCCACCTTCATCGCACTGAACGATGATGCGTATGCGTCGCGTTTCGGCACCAAGGGCAATCCGAATGCGTTGCGTTTGCGACAGTTGCACCAAGCCGGCGTGGAGTTCTATGTGTGTGGTCAATCACTGTTGCATGGCAACGCACGTCCCGACGATCTGGTCGTCTTCGCGCAGACTGCGGTTTCTGCGTTGACCAGCCTCGTCAATCTGCAAAGCGATGGCTTTGTTTGCATTGATTTGAAATAGCACGCCGTCAACGTCGCGATATCGATTCCTCTGCTAGGGCCTTTCGTCCGGCGGCGCGTGTTCGTCGCACTTCTTGCAATCCAGCAGATAGCCCAACATCGCGTCGCGGCCACGACGTGATGTGACCCACGTCCGGATCATCCATGGCGGATCGTGGCGGACGTGTTGATTGTGCCCACACGCCAATTGAGCCACCCAGTGGCCTTCTTCGTCGCGGTGGTATCCACAAATGGGATGCTTCATGGAACGGCGGTCCGGGGTCGGTTGTTGCAGCACCGCCGACTAATCACTGTTCGAACGGGCTTGTTGAGGTCGGTGAATAAAGTATACCTTGACGTAAAGATTTGGCAGGGTAGTTTTTGGGTGAAGCCCGGTGATGGCGATCGGAAGCCCTGGTTTCCAATCGTCGCGTCGTGGTCCCACCTATCCCGCCTTTGAAATCCAACCCAACGCACGCCGTAATGCTAAGCGAACAAACTGTCGCGATTGTCAAGGAAATCACTCCGCTGGTTGCCGCCAACGCGGAAACCATCACGCGTCGTTTTTACGAGCGGATGTTCGAAGCGAATCCGGAAGTCCGGGCATTCTTCAACCAAGCTCACCAACACACCGGGGGCCAGCAAAAGGCGCTGGCCGGCGCGATATGTGCCTATTTCACACACATCGATAATCCGGGCGTGCTGATGCCGGCGGTCGAATTGATCGCGCAAAAGCACTGCTCGCTGAACATCAAAGCGGAACACTATCCGATCGTTGGCGAAAACTTGTTGGCCGCGATCAAGGATGTCATGGGCGATGCCGCCACGCCGGAGATCGTCAATGCAGTGGCCGAGGCCTATCAGTTCTTGGCCGGCATCCTGATCTCACGCGAAGCGGACATTTACCAGCATCAGCAATCCCAACCCGGTGGTTGGACAGGAAAGCGGTCCTTTGTCGTCCAAAGAAAAGTCTGCGAGAGTTCGGAGGTGACATCGTTCTACCTTCGGCCGGCTGATGACGAACCGCTGCCCACGTTTCAGGCCGGTCAGTACATCACGGTCCACATTGATCATCCCGAAACGCCGACGTCGCCAAGGAATTACAGTCTTTCGGATTGCCCGGACCAACCGCATTACCGCATCAGTGTCAAACGCGAAAAGGGGCCACAGGAAAGTGCACCCGGTGGCCTGATATCGAATCATTTGCACGATTCAATCGACGCAGGTCAAACCGTGGATTTGGGGCCACCGTGTGGCGAGTTCACATTGGATCTTGTTCGATCGGCCGAACGTCCGGTGGTTCTTTTGGCCGGTGGGATCGGGGTGACGCCTTTGTTATCGATGGCGAAAACGCTGGTCAATCGGGCCATCGATACACCGATCTGCTTTGTCCAAGCGGCACGCAACAGCGACGTGCATGCGTTTGCGAATGAGATCGAAGAACTAGCGGGCCGGCACGACGACTTCACCTACAAGGTCTTGTACGACACGCCGCCGGATGCCGGCCAGGGTCGAAGGTGTGATCATGTGGGATTCCTTTCCGCGGACCTCATTGGTCAGTGGACGCCCTATGGGGACGCGGATTTTTATTTCTGTGGTCCCAAGCCGTTCATGGCATCCGTTGAGAACGCCCTGGAACAGTTGGGGGTCGATCCATCGTGCATGCGATATGAGTTTTTTGGCCCTAAACAGGAACTGAGCCAGGTGACATGAATGATGCGATGGTCGTGGGGGCACCACCACTGCCGACCTCCGCTGTGGCGGTCGTCAGTTTGAAGCCCAAGGAACACGGTGCTTATGCCATCGTGATGATTCCATTGTTTTCGGCGTTGTTGTCGGTCGGCCCCAGTTGGGTCGGCGCTGCGATCGTGGTTGCATCGCTGGCCGGATTCTTTGCACACGAACCGATACTGGTCGCGATGGGGCATCGTGGCGGACGTGCCCAACGCGGCGCCCCTGGGGCAAGGGCGCTGGCGTCGGGTTTGTTGGGGCTGGCCGTTGCGGTCGGTGCGTTCGCGTTGTGGTCTGCGGATCCGCCGACGCGGATCGCGCTGATCGCGTGTCTTGCACTTTCGACCATTTGCTTTGCGATTGCGATTGTTCGCCTGCACCGAACCTTGGGCGGTCAATTGTTGGGCGTTGCGGGCCTGTCATTGCCATGCATGCCGATTTTGTTGGACGGTGGCCTGGATCGTTCGAACAGTCTGTTGGTGTGGTTGGTTTGGCTGTTGGGTTTTGCATCGACCACGTTGGCGGTTCGCGGCGTGATCGCGATGCAAAAACGTCAAACCGCCGTCACGAGTTGGATTGGTTTGGGAATCACCACAGCAGCGACGGTCGGACTTGTGGTCAACCAAGTTTGGTTGCCTTTGGCAGCGGTTCCCATGATCGTCGGCGGATGGGGGTTGATGTTTTGGCCGCCGCCGGCCAAGCATCTGCGCCGCGTGGGTTGGACGTTGGTGGCGGCCACAATGTTGACGGCACTTGGAATCATCAGTGCCGTCGTTCTTGGTCTTCCGGGCCCCGTCGCGTGAGAAAGTCAAAGTCCGGCATCGAGCAAGGACGATCCGTGACCGTGGGGTGATTCAGTGGTAAATGTGATTGGAGGGATAAGGTAAGCGATGAGTGATTTGCATACAGCATTTTCTGATTTGGCGAATGAGATCCAAATCCAAGACGATGGCACGATCAGCAAGACGTTGTGCCAGGATTCGCATCTGAAGGTTGTCCTGTTCGGCTTCGATACGGGACAGGAATTGTCGGAACACACCGCATCGGTTCCCGCCATCATGCATTTCATCGATGGGGAAGCGGAAGTCACCGTTGGCGATGAACGATCGGTGGCGTCGGCGAACAGTTTCTACCGAATGGATGCAAACGTGCCACACAGCATCACGGCAACGAAACCGACCAAGATGCTGTTGTTGCTGCTGAAAGCCGCCAAACCGACAGATTGATCGGCGGTCGACCGTTTGCCCGCGGGATCACCGGTCGGCACCTGATCCGAATCACAAGATGGGGCTGAATAAACGGGCGATGGCGGTACCCAGACGCGACGTCCAAGGGCGCGTGATTTGCGCGCGATCTTCCGGACCGTGGCATTGTTTCAGATCGTTGACCAACATCCGGTGCACGTCTCGGACAAAGTCGGCTTGTTCAATCGCAACCATCAGTTCGAAGTTCAGGTGCAGCGATCGATTGTCCAGGTTGGTCGATCCGATCAAAACCAAGTCGTCGTCGATCAAGACGCATTTTTGATGCAGCAATCCGTCCTTGTATCGATAGACCGGAATCTTCATCTCGGCCAATTCGTGTTCGTAATAGAAACCGGCCAGATACACCGCCCAGTGATCGGCAACCGCGGGAATCAGAATCTTGACGTCGACGCCGCGAGCCTTGGCGGACGCAAGGGCAACCATCACGGCTTCATCGGGAACCAGGTACGGTGTGCTGATCCATAATCGTGACTTGGCGATTGACGCGGCCGCAGCGAACATCATCGACGCACGCGGTAGGTGATCAGCGGGGCCGGTTGCACATACCGCGGCCAGACCACGTTTGCCCTGCTGGCCATTGTCCCTGCGATTCGGTGGGGCATCGTCGTTGGATGTGGGCCCCCAGTTGGCTTCCGCCAAATCAAGTCCTGCCGCCCAGTAGTAGTCGCCCGCAAACACGGCCTGGACTTTCCTGGCCAGTGGTCCGACAACGGCGACGGCGGTGTCCCGCCAGCCATCGATCCAATTGGCCACCCCACGGTATTCATCGCCGATGTTCAGGCCGCCGATAATCGCCGATGTTCCGTCCACGACGACCAATTTTCGATGATTGCGAAAGTTGATTTGAAATCGGTTCGCGGGCCCCTGACGTGTGTTGAACGATCGAACGTCAACCCCGCCGTCTTTCAATCGATTCAGGTAACGTCGACGCAGTCCCGCACACCCGACTTCGTCGTACAGCAACCGAACCTTGCGTCCCGCTTTGGCTTGCCGAATCAAGGCTTCGGCAAAGCGTCCCCCGCATTCGTCGTCGCGGATGATATAGAAGCAGCAATAGACGTAATCGGTGGCGGAATCAATCTGCTGTTCGACCGCGTCGAAGAAAGCATCACCGTCGATCAATAGTTCGAAGCGATTGTCGGCACTGATCGGCGTGTCCAGCACATCGGCGACATGGTCCAGCGGTGTTTGCAGCGCCGTGCTTCGTGTGTTTGATTCGGTCGCCAGTTCGTGTCGAACGGCATCGACGGATTCACGATGACGTTGGCCGACGCGACGAATGGCTTCTCGATAACCTGAAAATCGATTGCGAGCGAATACCCAGTACAGCGGGATCGTCAGCACCGGCACAGTCAACAGGCCGACAACCCAGGCCACCGTGGCTTGCGACGTCCGAACGTACCGCAGCGCATGGCAGGCTGTTGCGATCCCCACCGCTTCGATCACCAGCAACAGAACCGGTGCGGCAACCAACCACCACTGCGGCCCTTCGGTTGTGATCCAGTTGTTCGGAAATAGACCGCCGCCATCGGCCAATATCATCGGCACTAACCCCGCATCGAACGGAACGTCGCCAACGCCCACTGGGGCGATGACTTGGATGCGTCAACGATACTGGCTCGGGTCGTTCAGCGGCAACATGACGCCGATGTGGACCGGCGTGGCAACTTCGCGTTCCATTGTTTCGGGCGACGAGGCTTGGATGCCGGAATCAGCCGTTTTCCAACACCCACTGGGTTGCTTCGCGAGTCAATGATGCCATGTCTCGCAAGTCGACTTTTTCTTTGATGCGTGCCCGATAGGTTTCCACCGTCTTGGGACTCAGGTTCATCGTCTTGGCGATGTCCTTGGTCGTCAAACCTTGGCCGATCAATCGGAATGTTTCCAATTCGCGATCCGAAAGGTTTTCCACCGGCGACTGTGCCACGGCGTCTTTGCCCATCACGGCACGCTGCAACATTTTGGCCGACAGTTCACGACTGATGTACAGTTCACCGCTGATCACGGTTCGAATCGCTTCGATGATCTTGTCGGTGACCTGTTGCTTGTTGATATAGCCCTTGGCACCGGCGCGTAGGGCGCGTTCGGCGTACAGCGATTCGTCGAACATCGACCAAACCAGCGTTTTCAGTTCCGGTGTCTTGGTTTTTAGGATCTTGATCAGGTCGATGCCGCTGCCTGATTTCAGCGAGATATCGACGACCGCCAAATCCGGATGCGTTCGGTCGATCACTTCCAATGCCTCATCCTGGTCGGCGGCTTCGCCACAGACGGCCAAGTCGGGTTCCACGTCGACACGGGTGATCAATCCGTCACGTGTGCTGGGGTGGTCATCAACGATAACGATGCGGTGCAACATAAGATCACTCGGTTGGTAAATCGGAAAGAAGTGCGATGAATTCCTCGTCGTCCTGTGCGACGGCGTCGCCGGGGAAGATACAGGCGACTTCCGTGCCGCCGTCGGGGCGTGGTCCGATCTGGATTTGGCCGCCGATTTGTCCGGCGCGGTAGTCCATGGTCCGCAGCCCCATGCCGCGATCCGCGTTGGGTTTCTTTGAAATTCCGACGCCATCGTCTTGGATTCGCAGTGACCATTGGTCGTCACGGAAGCCTAGTCGAACGCGTATGTTGGCCGCTTCGCCGTGGCGGACGGCATTGGTCACCGCTTCCTGAGCGATGCGGTACAGTTGGGTGGCCGTTTGATTCTCGCGAAACGGAACGGGACGATCGCATTCGAACCGGCAATTCACACCGTGAAGTTCACGGATGCGATCGCACATTTCGGTCAACGCCGACGTCAATCCGTGACGGTCAACGTCCACCGGATTCATGCCTCGCGCCAGAGTACGGACTTGCCGCAGTGTGCGATGGACCGATTCCCGCAACTTGCCAGCGATCCGCCGCAGTGACGCCAAGTCAACCGACGTCACGTCCCGGTCGATCGATGCACCCAGTGCGTCGGCCAGCATGCCCATGCCGGTCAGTTCTTGTCCCACGCCGTCGTGCAGGTCGTTTCCGATCCGCCAACTTTGTGCGGCTGCGATTTCCAAGACTTCTTTTTCCAACGCCCGCCGCTGGGTCAGGTCCGTCAGTGCACCCAGCAGCCGAGCCGGCTGGCCCTCGGCATCACGGCTCAGCAGCGTGCGCTCTTTCACCACGGCATAGGTACCGTCACGACGCATCAAGCGGTATTCGATCAGCCCCTTCGAATCGTCCGCGCGTCCTTCGACGGCACGTGACGGTGATGAAATCACACGCCGTAAATCATCGGGATGAATGTGTTGGTGCCACCACGTATCGACATCGACATCGCCGGATGGGCCGCCAAACTGTTCGTCAAAGACTTCATTCCACCACATGCGTTGTCGTAGCAGATCGATGTCCCAGATCGCATCATTCGTGGCTCGCAACGCCAACCGCAAACGCTCTTCGCTTTTGGCCAGACGTCTGGCCGCCTGGGATCGTTGGATCACCACGCCCGCCAGTTGGGCAAAGTGTGAAAGCAACGAAAGCTCGGTTTCGGTCGGCCGAGCCGCGTGGGTGGAAAACATCGACAGCACACCCAACACGTCACGCTGGGTCGACAGAATGGGTTCGGCCCAACAAGAGCGAATTCCAGCCGCTTTGGCCAGCGGATGAATCAATTCGCTGCGTTCATGCAGATGGATATCGGGGATGATTTGCCGTTGACGCTGCGACGCGGCAAACGTACAGCAGCAGACGCCCGGTTCGATCGGCACCCGTTCCATGCGGCAACGCAGTTCCGGCGACAAGCGTGGCGCGCAAGCGCACCGTAGGGATTGACCGTCGTCGTCGATCAAGAAGATCGCCGCACTCATTCGCGCACACGACGATTCCGCTTGCGTCACGATCAAACGCAGCAGTTCGTCGAACGGGGTGCCATCGCTTAGGGCGTCCAACAGCAGACGTTCTCGCTTTAGATCCGTCAGCGATTGTTGCCGTTCGGTCACATCGCGTTCGATGCTGACGTAATGGGTCAGTTCACCGCGATCATTGTGGATCGGTGAAAGTGAAATTTCGTTCCAAAACATCGACCCGTCTTTGCGATAGTTGCGCAACGTCACGGTGCACGCACTGCCTTGACGCAAGGCTTGACGCATGACGTGGATTTCAAACTGATCGCGATCATCGGCTTGCAGGAATCGGCAATTGCGGCCGACGATTTCTTCGCTGCGATATCCCGTCATCTTCTCGAAACTGGAATTGCAATAGACGACGGGAAAATCCGGGGCTCTGGCATCGGCGATCAGCACGCCCACTTGGGTCGCCTGCATGGCCAAGTTCTGGATTCGCATCAGCAAGGCGATGTCGTCATTGGTGCCGCTGGCGGCATCTTGCTTGCCATTGCGAAACGTTCGCCACCGCGTCAGCTCGTGTTCCATTTCGCCGAAGAAACCACCCATGGCATCGCCGGGGGCCGTGACGCCTTGGTGCCACTCGTTCTTCAGCCGAACCGCATCGCCGGGACGCCACCGATCCATCCATTTTGCCAAAGCGGGTTGGGCAGAAAGCAGCGCGGTGATTTCTGGTTCCAGTTTCAATTCACGATGCGATTCGGTCCAATCGTGGGCTCGCCGAACAAATGCCAGGAACAGTTCCAAACGCTGGGACCAAACCGGCGCCAATGCACTGCGGATCGCCGCCGAGCAAAGATCGGCTTCGCCAATGCGCAGAAACGTCGCCACACTGCAGACGAACAGCGAATGTTCCAGCGCGGGGTGATCGCTGGGCCATTGTTCCAGTGGCGGATCGACGTCGTTCAGCCGGTCCATCTGGCTGAGAAGTTCCTGGCGACTCGGGGCGGGCGCGTCCAGCAGTGCGGCGATGTCGGTCGCGCTGTGGGCACCGGGGCCTTCGTTGGGGCCGACGGTCGCCGGATTCGGTGTCAGCAACATTGCGACGTGCCTGCCCAGGCAGTACGGGTTGTTGCAAAACCGCGAAAGATAGACGAACAGCCGTTCCTTGAATCGAAACGGCAGCGGATTATCCAAGTAGGCGACTTGAGCCTGACGCCATAGGTCCCAAGCCAACTCGGGCGTGGGGAATGACAACTCAAAGAAACTTGGAATCGTCCCAAATCGATCAAAGATTTCCTGACGAATCGAATCGGCCTGAATCGCTACACCGTTCATGATCCATTTAACATACGACAAAGCGGTGGTCCTTCCATCACCGAAACCGACCATGGGGCAACGCGTCTTATCGACGCAGTGTCGAGTTGTGGTCCCACGGTTCGTATGTGTCGTGTGATGACGCGATCCGCCGTTGATCGGCCGGATGGCTCGTCCATCGCACCGCCCCACCCCCAAATTCCCGCCTTGGTATACGGATTTTTCGTCGTGAGTTTTCTTCGAATCAGTGGCCTGTTTTGTGCCACATCACAGGTGCGACCCGTCGTCGCACTCCTTTGTGTCGGCCTGTTTTTCTTGGTGCACCATCCTTGGTCCGCGGCGCAGCCGACGCGAGTTTCCAATCCCGTGGACCGAGCGGCCGAACCGGACCAGTTTGATCTGATGACCCGGTGGGGGCGGAATGTCACCGCGGACAACGCGTGGCGTGAATACCCGCGGCCGGGAATGAAGCGGGACCGTTGGCAATCGCTGAACGGTTTGTGGGATTTTCACCTTAGCGGCGATTCACAGCGTTGGACCGGGGGCCGAATTGAAAACGCCAGGCAAGATCCGCTGGCTGATGGACTTCCCGATCTGCCCAGTGCGTTTGATAAAAAGATCTTGGTTCCTTTCAGCCCTGAAACTCAGCTGTCGGGAATCAATCGCAGCGTGCGTCCGCAACAGGTGATGTTCTATCGTCGGTCCATTCGCATTCCCGACGATTGGCGAAACGATCGAATCCTGGTCCACTTCGAAGCGGTCGACTGGCACGCAATCGTGCTGTGCAACGGGACCAAAGTTGCCGATCACCGTGGCGGCTACGTTCCGTTTTCCTGTGACATCACCGATGCATTGGATGACAGGGACCAACAGCAGATCGTCGTCATCGCGTGGGACCCGACCAACATGGGTGACCAGACGATCGGCAAGCAAGCCCTGCCGGAATCCAGAAAAGGCTTTCGGTACAACCCCAACAGCGGCATCTGGCAAAGTGTTTGGATGGAACCGGTGCCCAAGGCGGCTTCCATCGCTCAATTGAAAATCACGCCGGTCGCACATCAGAAAGCCATTGATGTCCGCGTGGATACGGATCACGCCGCTAACGACATGACGGTTCGTCTGAATGCCGGTGATGCAGCGCATGTGGTCGACGGACGACCGGGACAGACGATTCGAATCGATTTGGATGACCAGTTTCAGTGGTGGTCACCGGATGATCCGAATCTGCATGACCTGTCGATCCAATTGCGACGCGACGATCGGGTGATCGATACCGTCGAAAGCTATTTCGCGTTGCGAACGGTCGATACCCAAGTCGACGGCGATGGGAACCAACGTATTCATCTCAATGGCCAGCCGATCTTTCAGTTCGGTCCGCTTGACCAAGGCTATTGGCCCGAAAGCGCGATGACGCCACCATCAGAGGACGCGGTGCGTTATGACCTGCAATATCTGAAAGACATCGGATGCAACATGGTCCGAGTGCACATCAAGGTGCATCCGCGTGCTTGGTACTACGAAGCCGATCGCAAAGGCCTGTTGGTCTGGCAGGACTTCGTTTGCACACGCAAGTTTGATTCCAAGATCACAGCCGAAAGCGGACAACAGTGGGAACAAGAACAGGTGGAAATGGTCCGCCATCTGTACAACCACCCGTCGATCATTCAGTGGGTGGTGTTCAACGAAGGCTGGGGCCAATATGACACCGAAAGGCTGACACGGTGGGCCGAGGACCTGGATCCCAGTCGTTTGGTGACCTGTGCCAGTGGCTGGACCGATCATCCGGTCGGTGATCTTTATGACAACCACGACTATTCCTTCAACATCTCGCCGGCCCATGGATGGAATTTCGACGACCGCGCGACTTTGTGTGGTGAATGTGGCGGTTTCAACGTGTTGGTCGATGACCACCGCTGGCATGCCGATCAAACGCTTCGCCCCGTCGTGAATCCGGCTGGCGAAAAGGGACGCGAAGGTTACGCCAATCCAGAATCCTGGAAACAACGCTATCAGACTTGGTTGACCAATTTGCGTTTGATGAAGCCGCACGGATTGAACGCAGCGGTCTATACCCAAATCTCCGACGTCGAACATGAGTGCAATGGATGGCTGACCTATGACCGAGAAATCAGCAAGATCGCGGCTGATGATTTACGACGCATGCATCGGCAACTGTACCAACCGATCCACAGTGATTCTTTGATCGACCTGTCATCCAAGACGTGGACGGATTGGTCGGGCAAGCTGACGCCTGGTTGGCGGACAGCCGACGTGGACGTGACGCAGGGGAAATCGGTTTCTATGCGCCGCGCCGAAAGCCTCAAGCCACAACGTACCGCCGATGATGGCCCGGTGCGAATTCGCGGAGAGTTTGATTTGTCGACGCAACCCGAACGGCTGGCCATCCACACTGTGGGAACCGGTCGTTGGGAACTATCGATCAACGGCAAAACAATGATGAACATCACCAACAGCGACCGCGCCCGTTATGTCCCCTACAGCACGGTGTTGTTGCCGCCGGAGGCACTCGATGCACTGATCGACGGCACGAACGTCATCGCGTTGAAGGTGTCCCGGTTCAAAGAAGACGAAGGCAACTTGGTCGACTTTGCCCTGTTGTCGGTGTCCCGCGAAGAGCCCTCGGTGAACGACCCCAAGTAGACGTGTCGCACCTGACAGGGATGTCGAAAAGGGACCGAATCGTGCGTCGCCTAGCGTGGCGGAGAACCGCCAGCATTTCGCTGCGGTTTTTCCGCCACCGTGTCGATGCGGACTGCTTTTTTGCCTTTGAAAGCCCCGGCACGCACGTTGAACTTGTGCACGTCCTGGATGGACAGTTCCAGGGAATCCGTGACTTCCTTTTCGGTGGCAATCACATCACCCACGTTCAACGCCAGCAAATCACTGGTGTTGATCTTGGATCGTGCCAGCGTGACGACCACGTTGACGGGCGCTTCATCCAGGTTGTATTCGATTTGGCGTCGCGATTCTTCGGTCGGAGCTTCGCGTCCGTAGCCGACCCAACCGTTGCGTGACAGTTGCGAGTTGTATTTTTCGACGGTGTTGAAAGGAATACAAAGATTCAACATCCCGCGATTTTTGCCGATCACGATCTCAAAGCTAACCAGGATTACGACTTCATTGGGCGGAACGATCTGGACCAGTTGTGGGTTGCTTTCGGTGCTTTCGACCGACAGGTCCAATTCGATGATGTTTTGCCAAGCATCTTTCAAGTGACTTAAGAACAACTTGACGACGCGATTCATCAAGCGTGTTTCGATCTCGGTCAACGGTCGCCGAATGACGTCGCCGGGGACCGGGTCGCCGCCCAGCATTCGGTCGATGATCGTGTACGACAGTGCCGGATTGATGTCCAGAATCCAGTGGCCGTCCAGCGGTTCGGTGCTGATGACGTTGAAGCAACTGGGGTTGTCCAGGCTGAAGACGAACTCGCTGTAGGTCAGTTGATCGACGCTAAGCAGTTTGACTTCGATCATCGTCCGCAGCATGCCGCTGACCGACGCGCCGAAGTTCCGCGCGATGACTTCATGCAGCGATTGCATCGCCCGCATCTGTTCTTTGCCGACCCGTTCGGGACGTTTGAAGTCATACGCCATGACTCTGGCATCACCGACGCCGTGGTGATACGGAGCGCCGCTGGGTTGCCGGGCCGACGCGGTACGAACCCCGGCGGATACCGGTTCGGGCGGACCTTCGTCGGTGAACTTGGGGGCTTCGGGTGGACCGTCGTCGTCACCCATGCCCTCCATGGCGCGGAGCAGACTTTCGACCTGATTCTGGCTAAGTGATTCGTCCGACATGGCAGCGAAATACCGTCCTGGTTTGCGGGACCGCGGATTCGACAGGCGTGTCCACAGCACCCGCAAAGAATACGCGATGTCGGTCCGGCGATGCGAGTCCAGAATTGCCCGTCATCGCGATCGGCAAACGAGCCGTCGGCAAGCTCGGGAACGCCGTGAAACACGCCATCTAGCACCGTCCGGCGTGCAGAGAATCCCTTCAGGTTGAGATCGTCGATGCGGCCCGTCGGTACCAATCAGGTGCGGATATTACCGTCGCCCTGGACGATGTACTTGTACGTCGTCAATTCACGCAGCCCGCACGGTCCACGAGCGTGAAACTTGTCGGTCGAAATACCGATTTCGGCACCCAGTCCGAACATTCCACCGTCGTTGAATCGCGTACTGGCGTTCACCATGACCGCTGAACTGTCGACGCCGCTGGTGAATTGTTCGGCGGCCCGCACATTGTCGGTCACGATGGCGTCGGTGTGATGGGACCCATATCGATTGATCAGCCCGACTGCTTCGTCCAGCGAATCGACAACGCGGACGCTGATGATCGGCCCCAGGTATTCCGCCGACCAGTCGGATTCTTGGGCTTCCAACGAACCAGGGACCAATTTCGCCGCGCGATCGTCGCACCGCATTTCAATCGGGTATGACGACAATCGTTCGGCGATCGCCGGCAGAACCGTCGTCGCGATGTCCGCGTGGATCAACAAGGATTCGCAGGCGTTGCAAACACCCATTCGCTGGCATTTGGCGTTTTCGATGATGTTCACCGCCATCGGAACGTCGGCATTGCGGTCGACATAGACGTGGCAATTGCCGTCAAAGTGTTTGATCACCGGCATCGTCGCTTCGCTGGTGACACGGCGGATCAAGCCTTCGCCGCCGCGGGGAATCGCCACATCGATGCAATCGGACATCGAAAGAAACTGGCCCACGGCTTGCCGATCCGTCGTTTGGACCAGCTGGACAGCATCCCCGGGCAATCCGATTTCCCGTGCCGACTGTTGCAGCAATTCGACGATGGCACGGCTGCTGTGGATGGCTTCTTTACCGCCGCGAAGGATGACGGCGTTTCCGCTTTTGACACAAATCGCTGCGGCATCGGCGGTCACATTCGGCCGGCTTTCGTAGATGAAAAAGACCACGCCCAGCGGGACGCGTCGTTTAACGATCCGTAATCCGCCGGGACGCGTGAACCCGTCGATGACTTCGCCGATCGGGTCCGACAACGCAGCGATTTCGCGAAGGGCTTGTGCGATGCCATCGACGCGATTCTTGTCCAGACGCAGCCGATCCACCGCAGCGTCGCTCAAGTTGTAATCGGGGGCCGCGGCCACATCTTTGGCGTTGGCCTGCAGAATCGTGTCCAAATCCGCGACCAGGCGATCGGCCGAATCGAAGAGCCAACGGTTCTTCAATTCCGTATCGATGTTGGCAAGTTCGTACGACGCAGCTTTGGCTTTCTGGGCGGTTTCGGCACAGTATCCGGCAAGATCAATTTCAGTGGTGGTCGACATGGACGGTCGTTCGAATGTGGGGCGGTCGGCGGTTGAACGTCGTGACAATTGTCAGTGTGAACCGCGAAAGGGTCAACGCAAGGCGGCGGGATCGGATTGATTCACGGAAAAAGCGTCTGAGTCTGACGGGCCCAATTGAGCGGATCAGGCGTCAATGACGTCCCGCAGACGGTCCCGAAGTTCTGTTTCGGTCATCGATCGCACGGCGATTCGTTTGCACCGACTGGCCTGACCGCTGCAGATGGAAATGTTCGATTTGGCGATTTTGAAAAATTTGGCCAATCCCTGAATGACCGCCGCGTTGGCTTTCCCGTCTTCCGGCGGCGATGTGACGGCCACCCGAAGTGCGTCGGCGTGGCGGCCCCCGATTTTGGCCCGCTTGGCTTTGGGTGTGACGCGAACGTCGAATCGCAGTTCATCGTCGCGGTGTTCGATCGGGATCATGACGGTGGACGCAATGCGGATCGTGACGTCGGTCGGCTTCGGTTATGATTGCCGACGGTCTGATCGCTCTATCCTATCGGTCTGTGGCAAAGTGTAAATGGAACTGCGACACCTGCGTTACTTTCTGGCGATTTCCAACCACACCAGTTTTCGCATCGCTGCCGAAGAACTGCTGGTGTCTCAGCCGACACTGTCACAGCAGATGAAGGATCTGGAAAAAGAACTGGGGTGTTCGCTGTTCGAACGCGCCGGACGGGGCATTCGGCTGACTCAAGCCGGCGTGCTGTTCGGTGAATACGCCCAGCGTGCGATCAACGTGTTGGACGAAGGCCAGGCTGCGATCGATGAGTTCGATCAAATGTTGCGTGGGCGGATCCGAGTGGGAGTGGTTCAAACCGTGGGTGCGTACTTGATTCCGCCGGTTGTTGCGGAGTTCAAAAGCCAAAACCCCGGTGTCCAGTTAGTCGTCCACGAATTGTCCGCGGACGACGTGGAAAACGGACTGGTCGATGGCAGCCTGGATCTGGGGATTTCGTTCGAACCGACGCGACGGCAATTGCACTGCCGATGGTTGTTCGGCGAGCGGTTCGTCCTGATCGTTCCGGCCGAGCACCTGTGGGCCAATCGCCGACGAATCCGTTTGGACCAGATGGCGGGAGAACCGCTGTGCTTGATGACCAAAGACTTCTGCACGCGTCGCATGATCGACGCGGCCTTTGCACAGAATGATGTCGAATTACAAGTGGCCGTGGAAATGACATCGGTAGCCGGGTGTCTGGCAGTGACCAACGCCGGAGGACCACCGACGATCTTGCCTGAACTGGCGATGACCGGAACCGACCTGTCGGGAATTCGAATCGAAAGTCCGATGATCCGACGCAGCGTTTGCCTGTTGCAAGCTAGTGAGGAGGCGTCGATTCGTGCGACCAGCGAATTCGCCGACGCCGTGATCCATCACGTCGGCGCGGTGGCGGGTGGATGATTCACCACCGCCACCGCAGTAAGACGCCGGGAAGAAGGACCCTATTTCGCGGCGTCCAATTCAAAGCCGGTCAGCTTGAAACTGTACGCGCAATCACAGGGCAGATCGTCAGCGGCGATTGCCGGCATCTGGATGGTCAGCTGACCTTGGTCGTCCACTTCGTAAGCCAGCGTGCCGTCATGGCCCAGCAGTTGTACCGTGGCTTGGTCATCCGCCGATTGGACACGGACCGATTGCAGCTGGATCGCGGATTTGGGCCACCCCAGCGTGATCGCATAAACGGTGGTGCCGTCTTTGCTTTGTGTATACCGGACGTCGGCGGCGGAATATTCAAGCTTCAAAAATTCGCCGTGTTTCTTGAATCCGCCTTCGGGTTCCACCGTCGGCCCTTCGCCGTAAGCCTTCCAAGGGCGCGTCGCATAGATGGCTTCGCCGTTGACGTTCATCCATTCGCCCAGTTCGGCCAACACCTGGCGTTGGTCGTCGGGGATCCGGCCGTTGGCCATCGGTGAAATGTTCAACAGGACGATTCCATTTTTGGCCACCGTGTCGACCAGAGCATGAACCACCTTGTGCGTGGGTTTGATTTTCAGTGAATCGGTATAACACCAACTGCCCGTGCTGATCGTGTCGTCGGTCATCCAAACCTTTTCCGCCGCGCGTGGTTCACGAGACTTTTCGTGGTCCAGCACGCTCATGTCCAACGGCAAATCCTCCTGTTTGCGAACGATCACCACGTCGCGATCCCACTTCTTTGCCGCGTTCAAATAATAGGCGGCGAACTCCTGGCGATAGGACTCGGGGATCCGGTCCAGCCAACTGTCAAACCAAATGATGTCGGGTTGATATTGGTCGATCACTTCGGCCAATTTGTCCAACCACATTTGATGGAACTGCTCCGCCGGCATTTGGGCGTACAAGATCGCGGTTTCCTCGTTCTCATTGGCCGATGGATAGTCTTTGACCATTCCCTCAAAGTGGCCATAGAAATTCCGAGCGTGATGGAACGTGGCGATGGTTTTCATGCCTTCGGCACGGATCGCTTCGGTCAATTCACCCAATAGATCGCGTTTGGGGCCTTTGTCCACCGAGTTCCAGGGCGTCGCCTGGCTGTCCCACAGCGAAAACCCATCGTGGTGTTCGGCCACCGGTCCGGCAAAACGGGCCCCCGTGGCTTTGAACAGCTTGGCCCATTCGGTGGCATCAAATTCAGGCGTTTGCCACTGGTCGACAAAGCGGTGATAGCCGTATTTTCCCGGATCGCCGTAAACATCCACGTGATGTTTGTTGACTTGGTGTCCTTTCAAAAACATGTTCCGCGGATACCACTCACTGCCATAGGCCGGAACCGCGTACACGCCCCAGTGGAAATAGATTCCTAGCTTGGAATCCTTGAACCACTCCGGGGCCTCATCGTGCGCGGCCAACGATTGCCAGTCGGGCTTGAAATCTTGGCCTGACAGTCGGTTGGAAATGCTTGCCGCAGCGGCAAACGCCATCAAAGCGATTGCAAAGTGTCTCATGGGTTATTTCGCTGAATAGAAGGTTAAAAAATAGTATACCGTTAACGTTCCCGCGGTGACGCCAAGTTAAACGATGGGATCGCCGCGCCACTTGATCATGGTTGGATGGGTTCCAATCGGAATCCATGAACCCAGTCGTAATAGGTCGCGTTCTTCGTGTCGTCGCTTAGTTCTTCAGGTGTCGGTGGTGTTTCCCAGTTGTACGTCTCGGTGACCATGTTCAACTGCATCGGGTCGGTGAACGGTTCGCTGACGATCGACGTGTCCGGGTGAAGTGTGAATTGAAATTCATTATTGTGATAAAAGTGTGCCGTGTTGGCATCGACCCACCAGACGCCGTAGGTATGGAATTCGTCGGCGGCTGATACCTTGAATTCGCTTTGTCCGGGCTGAGACTTCGAATACTTTTTGCCGTTCTCGCGAATCCAAACGTGCGTGTTTGAAAACATGCCGAACGGTCGATTCGGATGCTTCTTAGGACCACCGATGGTTTCTTGGACATCCAATTCTTGCGCGATCCAGCGATCTTCGACTTTGCGTCCACGATTGGAAAACCAAAACGTGGATGACATCGACACTTTCGAAGCTTTCATGCGTACTTCGTAGTATCCGAAGTGTGCTTGATTGCTTTTGGAGCAAACGGCGCCGCCGGCGATGGTGTATGGCCCATCTGGCTGGTCCAGCACACTGTTTCGAATCCGCAATTTGCCGTCGACGATCGATACCGCCGAAGGCATGAATTTTGCCGGGGATCGTCCTTTCCACGTCGGATGGTGGTCGTACCACTTGTCAGCGTCCAAATGGTCCCCGTCGAATTCGTCGGTGAACCTTGGATCGGGAACCCATCGATAGCCTTCCGGTGGTGTTGGTGGTTCCGCATTAGCGATTGTTTGGAAAGCAAAAAGAAACGTCAGAGCGAAAAACAGGAATCGTTTTGGAATGGTAAGCAGTGTCATTGCAGACTGGGGTGGGAATGGGACATGCGGGAAAGGTAGATGCGTTGAATGAAACGCCCTCAGATGGGGGCGGAAACCTTTGTTTGGCTTCCGCAGAAAAGCGGGCATGGATGCCGGTGGATCCGATGCACGCCCGCAAGGGAAGCGAAGCAAAATCAAAGTCGCTTGAAAACGTTCGATCAATCGTTGTCGGTTGAATGCAAACTCAAGGTCGATGCATCAAGCCCTTCCGAGGTGGCAGTGATCTTGATGTCGCCGGCGACGTCGGCTTTGGATCGCACGATCAGCATGCACAGACCGTTGAACGCGTACCGCTGATCCGCTTGGAACGGTTCGGTTGACGCAGGATTTCCGTTGCCGACCGCTGCGATTTCCGCAGGTCCGTCAATGCTGAACTTCACCAAGTTGTCGGCCCGCGGACAGAAATTGCCTTCGCCGTCTTGGATCTGCACCGTGACAAAAGACAGGTCCATTCCATCGGCGGCGATTTCGGAGCGATCGGCCGAAAGCTGGATCTGTTTCGGGGCGGACGCGGTGACGAACCTTTTGCGACTGACAGGTTTTTCGTCGACATACCCGACGACCTCGATGGACCCTGGTTGATAGGGAACCACCCACTGCAGCCGATACTTCGAATCATAAGTCTGTTCGGGGACCACCTTTGCCGACATCGGCAACGTGACGGGGGCACTGAAGCGAGCTTTGCGTCCCTGTGATTCGCCGTTGACGATCAACTCGACTTCGTCGCAATTGGTATAGCAGACCACGGGCGTGTCTTCGCCGATCCGTTCGGGCCAGGTCCAGTGCGGCAGGACATGAACCATCGGGGTGTCGGTCCATTGGCTTTGGTACAGATAGAATCGGTCCTTGGGAAATCCGCAAAGGTCAACGATTCCGAAAAACGAGCTGCGTACTGGCCAATCGCCGTTCCAATAGCCGTTGGTTGAATTGTCACGACCACCGTACGGGGTCGGTTCACCCAAGTAATCAAAGCCGGTCCAAACGAATTCGCCCAGAATGTTCGGGTTCTCTTCCAGCGACTGGAACTCAAAGTCCGGCGGGTACGCCCAGACCGGACCGATGAAGTCATAACTGGTGACTTGTTTGGACGGGTGAGTGTCGTATTTCACTAGGGGGAAATGGTACTCGCCACGTGTGCTGACACAGCTGCTGGTTTCCGATCCACACATGATCCAATCGGGATGGTTCTCGGTGACTTCCTGGTATCGCATGGGCTTGTAATTCCAGCCCACGATATCGACTTCGGCGGCCAAACCGTTCACCTCCGCGCCGGGATAGTAGTTGAAGCCGGCTGCGACCGGTCGCGTCGCGTCTTGGTCATGGCAAATTTCAGTCAGGCGTCGGGCTTGTTTCCAGCCGTCTTTTCGCCCTTGCTCCAGGATCTCGTTACCGATGCTCCACATGATCACGCTGGGATGGTTGCGGTCACGAAGGATCATGTCGCGCAAGTCACGCTCGGACCACTCGTCGAAGAATTTGTTGTAACCATTTTCAACTTTGGCGATTTGCCACACGTCAAACGATTCGTCCATCACGACCAAACCCAACTCGTCACAGCATTCCAGTTGCTCGGGCGACGGCGGGTTGTGGCTGGTTCGGATCGCGTTGACGCCCATCGATTTCATGATTTCTAACTGACGCATCGTGGCGCGTCGGTTAACGGCCGCACCGAGTGGTCCAAGGTCGTGGTGCAGACAGACGCCTTTGAATTTGACCGGTTGACCGTTCAGGACGAATCCGTTTTCAACGCTGAAATCGATGGTGCGGATCCCGAATCGCGTCACATAGCGGTCCAGGACTTCCCCGTCGGCCGAAACGATCTTGCTGACCGCGTGATAAAGGTTCGGTTGACTGATGTCCCACAGCTTGGGCTGATCCACGTTCAATTCGGTTGAAACAGTGACCGCCTTTTCTGGTTTCCCCTCGATCGGCTGCGTGGACTGGGCGATGGATTGGCCGGACGCATCCAGGACGGTCGTTTGCAATTCTCCGGTGCAATTGTTCGCGTCGGCGCAGCGTATGCTTGTTTCGATCGCAATAACCGCCTGTTCCGCGGTGACCGTCGGTGTCGTGATCGACGTGCCCCAGTGATCGACATGCATCGGTGACTTGCGATCCAACCAAACGTTCCGATAGATGCCCGCACCGGGATACCAGCGTGACGACAGGTCTTCCGGGGCAAGGCGAACGGCGATGACGTTGGCTTCGTCACCAAAATTCAGATGTTCGGTCAGGTCACAGACAAAACCCATGTAGCCGAACGGTCGTTGACCGACCTTGTGGCCGTTCAGCCAGACTTCCGCGTTGTACATCGCACCGTCGAATTCGACGCTGACTTGTTTACCGCGGTCGGTTGCCGGCAACGTGAACGACTTGCGATACCACCCGATGCCGTGGAACGGCAGGCCGCCACAGCGGGCGTTGTATTGAATGTCAAACGGGCCTTCGATCGCCCAATCGTGTGGCAGACGCAACGGACGCCAGGACGCATCATCGTATTGGGCGTTCTGTGCGTGTTCGGCGGCGCCGCGGTGGAAACGCCAATCGTTGTTGAAGCTTTCGCGTCCCATGCGTTGAAGGTTTTCGGCCGAAGCGACCGACCCCATCAAAATCACACATGCGCACACCAGCAGTGGCAGTCGCGATCGTGGGCAAACACGAAATTGAAATCCGGTCGATCGTCGCATCGTCGGCGAATCCTTCGGGTGGGCAAAAGATTGGGGGGAAGGCCAGACGATGCGAATCTTCAAGACGTTCGACAACGACGGCGGCGGGGCAGACCCGTATCATCGTCGAAGTGTTAACAATTTGGAAGCGTCGGAACAGACTGTCGCAGGTCCCCGGACGGAGACTTATTGATTCGACGGAACGTCACGGAATCGCTGGTGACAGACACGGCAATCGTGTGAGATTTTTTCGATTCTGCGGAGACTCATTTTGGCGGCGGACCGATTCTGTGACGCCCGCGCCACCGATTGCCGGAGCGCTTTCGAATTCGCGATTGATCGTTGTAATTGTTCGACAAAGTCATCGCCGAGCGATTCTTGCCGGGCAATGCGATCGGCTTCGACAAAGGCTTCCATCAACAGCAATGCTTGGTGATCTTTGTCGAGGTCAGGATGGTTGGCGGGCGGTTCCCAGGCATTCGCGGCGATTCGACGCAGGTGCGACAAGCGTGTTTCCAGGTCCACCATCAGTTGGGCCATCGCGGGCACATCAGCAATGCTGGGAAAGGCGACACCGCTTTGATTCAACGCGGCGTCGGACAGAGGTTGGGCGTCGGCGACGGAGGCAAACAGCCCGCGATACTGTGGGCCCGTTCCGGCGATGCGAAGTGTCTGGTCGGCTTGGTTTTCATTGATCAAACCGGCGCCCAAGCAGGCCACCGCGGCGGCGGCGGGGCTGCGATGCTTGCCGTGATGGCAATGAATAAAGATGGGGCCCGGCAATTGGTTGACCGCTTGGGCCAATTCCAGTGAACGTTCCGCAGGAATACCGTCATAGCCGTGAGGCAGATGGACGTAGCGCAATCCTTGTCGTTCGGCGGCATCGACATCGGGCAACGCGGCATCCACGCTGATCACTGTGCGAATGCCCAATGCGGCCAATTCCGCGAACGCGTCGTCGTTATCGGGCAACCCACCAGAAAACACCCGGTCGTGCAATTGCACCAAGTTGGGAACATGACGGGTGGGCATCTTTTGTGGATGCGGGACCGACGCGTTTTTCTCAGGCTGGTCGGCAACACTGTGTGTTGTCAGGATGTCGCCAAAGAAGATGGACAGCATCACAGCAGCGATTGCCGCCTTGATTGTTTGCCCCCAAAACATGCCCATCCAAGTGTCCCATTGAACCAGTGCTTTACCTAGGTCGCTGGGACTAGCTTAGTCGATTTCAGATCGGCGTTCGTCTTTGCGCGATCGTGAGTGGACCTGTAATGCTTAGAAGGTTTCAGGATAGACGACCAATTCAATCCGACGATTGGCCGCACGACCGGCGGGGGTGTCATTGGATTGCCGTGGATTGTTGGCACCTTGAGCCACGGTGAACAATTGGTGGATCGGCATTCCTGCACGGCGGACCATGAAGTCCAGTACGGCACCCGACTGTGCGGCACTCAATTGATGGCTGGTCGCGACATCGCCGCCATAGACTGGCGAATTGTCGGTGTAACCTTCCACGGCGATGCGTTGTCGGGGAAACACGGTGCGCAGCTGTGCGGCAACGGGATCCAAGATTCCGGCCGCTTGCGGGATCATCTGGTTGGTTCCCGCGCGAAATAACTGATCTGCGGGCAAGATGATGCGAACCACATCGCCGTCGGGCTGGACGGCCAAGTTGGGAAGGTTCAGCCGCGATGCTTGCGCGGACAAATTGGTGTTCGGCCGAATGGTCGCGCCGCCACGCATTTGAGTGGACGCTTGAAAACTGCGGACCTGGTTTTCCGCCTGGTTCGCAGCCATTCGTGCGGATTCAAACTGGTTGGTGACCTCGGCAAGCTGTGTGCGTACCAATCGCAGTTCGTCCTTATAGACCTGAGCCTGCTGTTCGCTTTGGGCCAACTGCGTGGTCAGCTGGCGATTGTTATCGTCCAGCAACTGAACGCGTCGGCTGAGTTCGGCGATCTGGGCCTGCGTGGGATTGTTGGCCACCGCGACGGGTTGCCCCTGCCATGCGGCACCGCCGGGGGTGGCCAAATATGGATTTTGTGTACAGCCGGACACGACCGCCGCAATCAGCCAGACGGACAACAGCAGCGCAGCACGCACGCGACCAGGCGAATCCTGGGTGCGGCGTCGGGCGTTCATGGCAATGGGCGTTGGCATCGTAAAGGGTCCGTTCGACCGTCAATGCGGTCTGTCGACGGGGCTGATAGCATGGGACTTTAGAAAATCTTTGAAAAACGTCGCAAGAGCATTCGTTTCCCACAATTCGCAGGTGGATACGCACGATGGCAACGAATCGGTATCGCTGGTCAACCGCAACGGCGCTGGTTTCAAGGCGACTGCTTTGCGCCGGGGGCCTCTGCCTGGCGTTTGCTGCGGCGGTTTGCCCGGCGACTGGGGCGGAAGAATCGCGAGCCGATCAACGGGGGATCGAGCCTTGGGCCGAAAACCGTTGGTACTGGTCATACCGTGGGGAACCCGTGTTGCTGTTGGGCGGAAGCGATGATGACAACCTGTTTCAGTGGCCCGCCGATGAATTGAAAGCCCAGCTGGACCGCATTCAAGCCGCCGGCGGAAACGTCGTTCGCAACACGATGTCCGATCGGCCCGATCGTGGTACCGAGGTCTATCCGTTCTTGCGGTTGGACAATGGCAAGTACGACCTGTCGCGGTGGAACCCAAAGTACTGGGAACGCTTTGAACGATTTCTACGTTGGACCGCCCAGCGTGACATCTTTGTGCAAATCGAAATCTGGGATCGGTTCGACTATGCGGACTTGGCCGGTCGCGGACCACGACGCTGGATCGACCATCCGTACAACCCGGCAAATAACGTGAACTACACGTTTGACGAATCCGGATTCGCAAAAACCTATCCCGACCATCCCGGTCAAAACAAACAGCCCTTTTTCTTCACAACGCCGCGGCAACGTGACAACCAAGTCGTGCTGAAATACCAGCAGCGACAAGTCGCCAAGTTGTTACAGCATTCGTTGCAATACGACCACGTGTTGTATTGCATCGATAACGAAACGCGGGCGCAACCACAGTGGGGACAGTACTGGGCGGATTTCATCAAGCAACGCGCCCAGGATGCCGGACGTACGGTCATGGTGACCGAAATGTGGGACGACTGGAATTTATCGGCCACGTCACACCGGGAAACCTTCGACCATCCGGAGATTTACGACTACGTCGACGTGTCGCAGAACAATCACAACAGCGGTGAGAAACACTGGCAAAACTTTTTGTTCGTGCGTGACTATCTGAAAAGTCAGCCGCGTCCGATGAACACCACCAAAACCTATGGGGCCGATGGGAACAAGTTTGGCCATCGTGACCAAGACGCGATCGAACGGTTTTGGCGTCATCTGTTGGCCGGGGCCGCTTCGATTCGGTTCCATCGTCCCGATTCGGGAATCGGGATCAACGACAAGGCGGTGGCATGCTTGCGGGCGGCTCGTGACGTGGAGCAATTGGTGCCACTGTGGAATGTGAATCCCAAGAATGATCTGTTGATCGGGCGGCAAGCCAACGAAGCCTATGCTGCCGCGGGTAAGGACGACCAAACGTTGGTGATTTTCTTTCCCGCCAATGCCACCACCGCCGAAGTTGCGGTGCGCGACACGGGCCAGCGAACGGCGGATTGGATTTCTATCGACACCGATCAGCGGATGCAAACCCGCATGGGGAACAAGGAACTGATGCGTCTGCGACCACCGAACGGCGGAAACTGGGCTTTGGTGCTACGCGGTGAGGTGCACGCCGAACGCTGATACGATGCCTGGGTTATGAAAAGTGTTGCCGAAGCATGGCCAGACTTTTCGGGATGGCCGTCGCATGGTCTTCACTGCCTTCGAATTCCAGGCTGATGTAACCACGGTAATCCACTTGCCGCAGAATCGATGCGACACGTTCGTAATCAATGTCCAATGTGTACCACGTCCCACCGCCAAAGTACGTCTTGGCCTGGACGAAGACGGCTTCGGGGGCCAATTGTTCGTACTGGCGGTACTGGTCTTCCAAAAAGTTACCCGTGTCCAACGTGGCTCTTAACCACGGCGAATCGACTTCACCGATGACACGTAGAACACCGTCGGCGGTTCGGCCAAGCCCCCAGTGGTTTTCCAACCCCATCACGACGCCACATTTCTCAGCGGTCGGCAAACACCTTTCAAAGGCATCGCGAACCCATGCGAATCCTTGGTCATCGGTGTAGCCATTCAGCGTGGGCTCGATTCCACGGTTGGCCATCAGTTCATCAAAGCTACCTGATGTTCCCCAGCGACCGGTGTTCACGCGGATCGTGGGAATGCCCATCGCATAGGCCAATTCGATGCACTCGATCGTGTGATCGATTTGCTGCTTCCGTTTGTCGGCATCGGGAGTCACAAAAGACTGGTGCGTGGACAACCCGCACAAATCCAGTCCCAAGCGAAACGCACGCTGTTTGATCGTTTGCAACATTGCATTGGATTGATCTTCCATTTGCACATGCAAGATCTCCACGGCATCAAAACCGGCGTCGGCCGCCAGTTCGATACACCGCGTGATGGGTAACTTGGTATCGTCGCGGTACCGCCAATATGAATAGGTGGATACCGCAATCGGGTTTCCACGTTTGACGCTGCCGGGATCAGCGGCGATTGCTGGGTCGGTCTGCCCAGCAACGGTGGACGCCGCGGCCAGTGCCGCGGTGGACTGAAGCAATTGTCGACGATGGATCATGGCGTTGTCGGTTTGCGATGAACGGGTATTCCGGAAAGTACGACGGGTGAGACGCGACATTCGAACGTCGTCGTTATACCTGTCATCGTCAAACCATGGGCGATGATCCGTGGCGAATCAGGCCAGAATGTCTTTCACCACATGACCGTGGACATTGGTCAGGCGTCGTTCCAGCCCATTGTGGTAATACGTCAAACGCTCGTGATTCAGTCCCATCAGGTGAAGCAGTGTGGCGTTGAAATCGTATACGGTCGTTTCATTGCTGGCGGTCTTGAATCCGAATTCATCGCTTTCGCCATAGCTGAATCCCTTTTTCACACCGGCCCCGGCCAAGAAGCAGGTGAAGGCGTCGGGGTTGTGGTCACGCCCCGTCCCGTTGGCTTGCAAGAACGGCATCCGTCCGAACTCCGTGCACCAGACCACCAGCGTGTGTTCCAACATGCCCCGTTGTTTCAAGTCGGCGATCAAAGCAGCGGTCGGCTGGTCCATGATTTCCGCTTGCATCGCATGCGTTTTCAAGATGTCCGAATGCGAATCCCAGTTGGTGATCCCATTGCCGCCGGCCGGGTCGCTGCCATTGAACAACTGGACCACACGAACGCCACGTTCCAACAGACGGCGTGCCAGGATGCAGTTGTTGGCGTAAGCACGTTTCAGTTCGGTGCCGGTTTCGGTTCCATAAGCATCGTGGACGTGTTTGGGTTCGCCGGCGATATCCATCACTTCGGGGACGGATGTCTGCATACGGCCGGCCAATTCATAGCTGGCAATTCGCGCGGCCAAGTCTGCATCGCCCGGAAAGCTCTCCAGGTGATCGGCGTTCAGTTTGCGTAGCAGATCCACGCCCGCTTGATCGGCCCCCGGTGTAAACCGGTCGGGACGGTGCAAGTTGGCCGGCGGGTTGGATGCGGTGAAATCGGTGCCCTGGAAAGCCGCCGGCAGAAATCCACTGCCGAAATTGTTCTTGCCACTTCGCGCAAGCCCACGCGGGTCGTTGATGGCCACGAACGCGGGCAGTTCTTCCGTTTCACAGCCCAACGCATAAGTCACCCAAGCGCCGAACGACGGAAAACCTTCCATCGTAAAACCGGTGTTGAAAAAGTTTTCGCCTTGTGGGTGCGCGCTGGTTTGGGTCGTCAGCGAATGGACGAAACAAAAGTCGTCCACCATTTCGGCCAAGTTGGGCAATAGATCCGAAACCATCTTTCCGGTTTCACCGCGAGGACGAAAGTCCCAAAACGGCTTGGCGATATTGCCCGTTGGGCCTTCGAAGGTGACCGCGGGGATCCCTGGTGGTTTTTGACCGTCCAGGTCGTACAAGGCTGACTTGTAATCGAAGGTGTCGACATGGCTGACCGCACCCGGCAAATAAATCACCAGGACTTGTTTGGCCGGCATTTCAAAGTGCGGTGGCCGTGACGCGTACGGATTCTTATCGTCGATCTGGGGACGAATCGGCCCCAAGCCATCGGCGGCATCGCTGGCCAAAAGGTTGTCACGGGCCAGCAACTGTGAAAGTGCCAAACCACCCAGGGACATGCCGGTCTGGCCCAAAAACGATCGACGGTTCAAAAGCGAACGTCCGATTGGACTGATGCGTTCAGGCAAGTTCATCGATTGCAATCTTCGGTTAAAAATTCAAGGTCATCACGGCCAACCCCATCGGTTACCCGCCGTTGCGCGACCCGCGGGCGGTTAAGGCAGGAACGCGAATTCATTGGTGTTGAACAAGACACGGCAAAGCAGCGCCAAATCATGTTGCCGGACCAGTTCGATCGATGATTGCAATTCGCTTTCATCGGCGTCCCGGCAAAACAGCAGTTGATAGCAGCGTTGGACTTGCGATTCGGTATCGTTGCCCGCTTCGCGGCGCACCCGTTCGGCCATCGCTTCGGATTGCGTGACCACGAACTGGCTGTTCATCAAATTCAACGCCTGCAGCGGTGTGGTGCTGACCGGGCGTTTGGCACGAATCTGACCACAGTCGGGAAAGTCAAATGCCGTAAAGATGCGATCGTCGACACGACGCATCCGTTCTTGATACAGCATTCGCCGCCAAGTCGGATCGCTGTAATTGTCAACGACTTCCCACTGGGCATAGCGTGCTTTGATGTTGTGAATGCGATAGCTGGGACCGCCAACGGTGTCGTTCAGGTTACCGGCGGCCAACAAGATTGAATCACGAATCACTTCCGCCTCCACGCGACGTGGCGGAAAACGCCACAGCAGTTGCGCCGACGCATCGACACGCATTCCGTCGTCGTTGGGCAAGGATGATTGACGAAAGGCATCCGACATCACGATCGAGCGGATCGTCGACTTCATCGACCAACCCGATTCGATGAACTGTTCCGCCATCCAGTCCAGCATTTCCGGATGCGTCGGCGGTGCACCGGCTTTGCCAAAATCGCTGGGCGTGGGAACGATTCCGTTGCCGTACAGATGATGCCACAAACGGTTCACCATCACTCGCGCGGTCAACGGGTTTTCTGGTCGCGTCAGCCAGCGTGCAAATGCAAGGCGGCGCTCGGGGCCCGATGCGTCCGGCGCGATGTCCAATTGACCGTTCAGCTTTTCGGGCGCGGCCGGTTCAACTTTTTCACGAGGGTTTTCCGGGCTACCACGCGAAAACACGAAGGTGTCGACCGGTTCGATCATCTTGCCCAAGAACGCCATTTGGGGCCCCTGGGTGGATAACTGTTCGATGGCCTGCTGGATGGTGTCGACCAATGCACTGCGATTGGAATCGTCTTCGGTGCGTTTGCGCATCATCGACGTCTTGGCAAACGTTTTCCAATTCCCGTTGGCGTCGCGAAACTGAATCGCAAAGTCGCCGTGCATGTTCTTGTTCTGCTTGTCCAGGTAATCCGTTTCAAAGAAGTCTTCGCGGTTGGTACTAATTCGAATCTGATCGATCGTCGTGTCTTGGGCGAAGGTGTAGTGCAGCCATGGGCGTTCCTTTTGTCCGCTGGGACTCTTCCCGCGCCAGACTTGCGTACCAAAAACGCCATCGGCCAAGGCTTCGGGATCTTTGCCTTCGATATGAGTGGCCGGATTGTCCGTCACGACGGTGCCATAGTGCGCTTTGGCGACGTTTCGTGACGAATCACCCGCTTCGAAAATTTCTAGTTCGTCGGCTTGGACCCAACCCTTTTCGAATTGGATCCGCATTTCACGAACCGTTTGTGGTGGGAAATGAATTTCTTCGAAGCCCGACCAATCTTCCACCCACGCCCAACCTTGACGCCGCATTTGTGATCGAATCGCCTCGATGTCGGCGGTCAATTCGTCGTGGCGGATGACGCGTGGGTGTTCGGGGGAAAGTTCGGGAAAGCGGCTGCCGAATTCGATGTCTTGAAAGACCGCTGACAAGCGGTAGTAGTCCTGGATCGAAATCGGATCGAACTTGTGATTGTGGCATCGGGCACATCCGACGGTCACCCCCATCACCGAAGCCCCAACGGTTTGCAGGATTTCGTCCATTCGGTCGGCTCGAGCTTGACGAATCGCCGTCGGTTCCTGGCCAACGGTTGCCGCCGGAACGTGGGGGCCGGCGACCAGATAGCCGGTCGCGTCACCGTGTCCCAATACATCACCGGCGATTTGTTCGGTGATGAATTGGTCATAGGGTTTGTCTTGGTTGAACGCGTCGACGACATAGTCGCGGTACATCCACGCGTTCTTGCGATACAGGTTGCTTTCGCTGCCGTTGGTTTCCGCCCAGCGAATCACGTCCAGCCAGTGTTGTGCCCACCGTTCGCCGAAGTGGGGCGAATCCAACAATTGTTCGACCAAGTTTTCATAGGCCGCGTCGGCATCTTTGGCGTAAGCATCGACGAAGGCTTGTGATTGCTGGGGCGTCGGCGGCAAACCCGTCAACGCGATGCTGACGCGACGGATCAATTGTCGCGGCGGAGCTTCGGCGCTGAATGCCAGTCCGGCTTCATCCAGTTTGGCCTTCAGGAATCCGTCGATCGTGTCGTGGTCGAATTCCTTTTTCAAAGGCATGAATGCCCAGTGATCGATCGTTTCATCGACCACGTCGTCCATCTGGCCGGGCCACTGCGCACCTTGTTGAATCCAACGCCGCAGCAAGTCGATCTTTTCGTCCGACAGTTTGTCATCGTCGGGCGGCATCTCCATGCCAGGTTCCGCATGCGTGACCACCGTCATCAGATAACTGCCATCCGGATCACCGGGAACGACCGCGGGTTGCCCATAGTCGCCGCCACGCAACATCATCGCCCGACGATCCAGACGCAGCCCGGATTCCTGTTCGTCTTCGCCGTGACAGTACTGGCAATGGTCTTCTAGGATCGGCAGGATGTCGCGTTCAAAGTCGACAGGGTCGTCGCTGTGGGCCAACGGACCGCCGGCCCATGCGGCAATCGCAAGACCTGCGGTGACCATCATGAGCCGCATTGTCGGGAATCGGAAAATCATTCGTCGATCGATCAGGCGTGGGGGAATTGGCAACGGGATTCAATTTTAGACGGCCGCAATGCTACAGCGCGGCTTTCCAACCGGCGTCCAGTTGCTTCAGCAACTGATTGACCAATTGGGGGTTCTGCGGCGCGATGTTGATGGTTTCGTTGGGATCGTCTTGGTGGTCATAAAGCTCGACGAAAATCGGCGCTGCTTCCGCATCCTTTCGGTCCTTCCAGGCCACCAATCGATATCGGTCGGTACGCATCGCGTATCCCATCAGGTTGTTTTCAAACAGGTCGCGATCCCAACGATCCCCCTGTTGTTCTTGAATCCGTTGTTCGACTTCTTCGATCAGCGGTCCGAAAAATGTCTCACGCATTTCCGGTGACAGCGGATTGGCGGCCCATTCGCGCAGTGCCGGATTGGGGTACTGGCTGAACGCGGCCTTTTTCCAAGGCTGGTTTGGCGAATCCATCAACGGGGCGAAACTGTGGCCCTCCAGGTGATCGGGCTTGTCCAGGCCGGCCAGATCGCACAGCGTCGGGTAGATGTCGACCAGTTCGACCAACGCATCGGTTTTCACGCCGCGTGCCTTCATCGACGGTGACCAGATCATCAACGGCACACGGGTCGCGATTTCGTAGTTGGTCGCTTTGCCCCAGACGCCCATGTCACCCAGGTGCCAGCCGTGATCGCCCCATACGACGATGACCGTGTTATCGCGAACACCAGCGTCATCCAAGGCTTGAACCATTTTTCCGAATTGGGCGTCCACGTAGCTGACACAAGCCAAATAGGCGTGCATCAGCTTTCGGGCCATGGCGTCGTCGATCGGCCCCGACTTGGGGATCCCCGTGCGGGTGCGAAGTTCGAATGATGCGTGCAGCCCCATCGCCGCACCACCCTCCGGTGCATCCGTTTGGCTTGCGAGCTGGATTTTTTCGGGATCGTACATGTCCCAGTACTTCTTGGGCGCGATCCAATTCAGGTGCGGCTTGTGAAAGCCCAGTGCCAAGAAAAACGGTTTGTCGTCCTGGACCATTTTGTCCAGCATGTCGATCGCACGCAGTGTGTTGTAACCGTCCAGGTACGCGTGGTCGGGAACATCGGCGCCTTCGTAAGTCGGGCCAGAAATCAATCCGCGTCGTGCTGCATCGCCGTACTTGGCCAACATCTCTTTGGCGGTTTCGGATTGCGATCGCCGGTTTTCGGCTAAATGGTATTTCTGTGGCTTGTCCAAACCGTCAAGCCACTGAACGGGCTTTCGATTCCAAGAAGTGTCGTCGTCGTTGTCCCCGTTGTGGAAGATCTTGCCGGCATACGCCGCGTCGTAGCCGTTGGCAATGAAGTGCTGGGATAACGTCAGGATGTTGGGCTGGAGTTCACGCAGCGAGACATAGTTGTGAAAAAGACCCGTGGTTTCCGGACGAGCACCGGTCATCAAACTGGCCCGCGAAGGACGACAAATCGCTTGCTGGCAATACGCGCGATTGAATAACAGTCCGTCGGCGGCCAAAGCGTCCATGTTCGGGGTGACAGCAATCTCCGAACCATAACAACCCAGTTCTGGACGAAGGTCATCGATCGCCACAAACAGGACGTTCGGTCGGTCCGCCGCCAAACCCGTGACGGCAAAACCAATGAAAAGACAAAAGTAACCGACAAGCGGGATGCGATTGCGAAACCGAGGGTGCGTGTTCATGGCGGGTAGGCTTTCAACGTAACAAGGGGTGGGGGGGACTGGTCACGCGGAAACGCATGCCGCGTGGCGAAGAGCGTGTCAAGGTTGGCCGGCCGGCTGGCCTGGACGTTCAAAGGCGAACGTTTCATTGTGCCGCGGCATTTCCAGCTTGGTCCATTCGGATTCGGCCTTTCGGTTGTCGAACCACAGAGGCCTGGGGTGTGTGCTGCTCCACTGTTTCGTTTGTTCAATCATCGCGGCGGCCACATCTGGATACTGTTGAATCAGATCGCGCGATTCACTGAGGTCCTGTTCCAGGTTGAACAGCTTCCAAGGGCTACGAAAGGTCCGCGTGATCTTCCAAGGGCCACGGCGTGCTCCGACGTCACTGAAACCTTGTCGGTGCCGCATGGCATAGATCATTTCATCCGGTCGTGGATTGTCGCCGTTGATCAGCGAGGCCCAAACATTTTTGCCGTCCAAGACTTTGCCGTCGGGGATCGACGCGTCGGCCAGGGCGGCAAAGGTTGGATAGAAATCCAATGCGGTGATCGGGTGTGGGTAGGTTTGGCCGGCGTTCACAACGCCGGGCCAGTGGAAGAACATCGGAACACGATAGCCGCCTTCGAACGTGCTGCCCTTGCCTTCACGCAGCGGGCCGTTGTCGGCACCGGCACTGGTTTTGCCGCCGTTGTCGCTAAGAAAGACGATCAGTGTGTCGTTCAACTGCGATGTTTCGGACAACGCATCCACAATCTGACCGACGCCGCGGTCGACGGCGAAGACCATGCCGGCGTAGGTACGTCTCTTTTCGTCGCCAATGTGTGCGAAGGGGGCCATGTCTTCCGGCTTGGCTTCCAGCGGCGTGTGCGGCGCGTTGTAAGCCAGGAACATGAAGAATGGTCGGTCGTCAGTGGCTGCATTATGGATGATTCGAACGGCTTCGCGCGACAACCCGTCGGTGACGTATTCGGTTTCCTTCACCGGTCGGCCGTTGTGTTCCAGTGGGCGAACGTATTCGTTGATGTGCTGAATGCCGCGCGCCTTCTGGCGTTCATAGACGCCCTGGAACTGTTGGGGGAAATACTTGTGTCCGCCGCCCAAGAAGCCGTAGTATTCTTCGAAACCACGGTGGTTGGGGTGAAACGACGATTGGATCCCCATGTGCCATTTGCCCACCGCGGCGGTGAAGTAGCCGCTACGCTGCATCACCGTGCTGATCAAGACTTCGTCGGGATCGATGCCGTGTTCCACATAGGCATCCGCCCCTTGGCCGCTGTTGGGCAAGTTGAACGGGGCGCCGAATTGATGCGGGTAACGTCCCGACATCATGCCCATGCGGCTGGGGCCACAAAACGGATGGGCCACATAGCCCGACGTGCACACCGTTCCCGCTTTGGCCAATGCGTCCAAGTTGGGAGTTTGGATGTCGGTCGATCCGTTGAACCCGACGTCGGCATAACCCAAGTCGTCGCACATGATGACCAGGATGTTTGGTCGTGACGTATCATCCCCGGCGATCGAATCGTTCGCGTTGATGACATCGGTGGCGAACAATGCCCCGATGCCAACGATCGCAAACGCGACGGATGAAATGAATGTTCGTGAGGGCATGTCAGTAACCAAGTGGTTTTCCCTGTTGGTAAAGCGACTGGATTGCGTTGGCATCCAAAGCCGCGTCGTAGATGGCCAATTCATCGATCTGGCCGTTCAGATTACGAACGGCAAACCATGGCGAATTGCGAAGCGGTTGCCCCCAGTTGCCGATCTCGGCGGGGCCGATCCGCAGGTCCTGGACATGAAATTTGGGCTGGATGACTTCATCGCCGACAATGTCGCCGTTGACGTACTGTGTGACGCGTCGATTCGGTGGGTCATAGACCGCGACCAAGTGGAACCATTGGTTACGGTTGCTGTCGTTCCAAAATGGACGCGTCTTGTACAGGTGGTGAAACCGGGCTTGTGGATGACCGCCCAGTCCCGTCCCCGGCGTGTCGTCGACCATCACTGAAAACAACAACCGGCCGTCTTGGTCGATTTGCCAGTGGGGTTCGCCGTTTTCATACCCGTCGGCCAAGAACAAGGCGTTGTAAACGTGATCCAGTCCGTCGATGCGCGCCCAGCATGCGAACGTGAATGCGCCGTACTGGCCGTCGGTTCGTGTGCGGACACGGGCGCCGGTCCGCGAAAAATCCAAGCCTTTCGATTCGTTGCCGAATCGACCCGACACTCGCTCGACCGGACCGACCAATACGCCGTCACGTTCATCGGGGGCGCCGACCTGATTGAACATCCGTCTCAGCGATTCGTCCGACGATTCGGCGGAGCGGTCGATGGCGTCGGCCGTGTACAGAGCAATCAACCGTTCGTCACGGCGAAGCTGGCGAATATGGTTTCGCCAATCGGCCAAGCGATCGCTCTGCGCGGTGTGGCGACGACGCTGGACATCGTCGTTGGTCACCAAGTCGTGAAAGTCGGACGCCGACGACGCGGACCCCTTCAACCAATGCCGCTGGCCTGTGCGTAACTGCCGTGCGGGCGTATCGGTGCTACGGATCTCGACTTGCCCACGAAGGACTTCGACACAGGCGGCATCGGGCGTCACTTGCAATGCAAATTCGGTCCCCTGGTCAACGATCTGTGCGTCGGCGGCTTTGACCGTGAATCCACGGGCAACCGGTGGAACATTCGCACGCAGGCGACCAAGAAACACCTCGGCCGACCAGTCGGATTCTAAGTTCAGCTTGGCTGGGCCTTCGACGATCAGCGTTGCGCCGCAGAAAAAATCGATCTCGGCGACGCCGGAATCGAATTGCAATGTTCCGTTGGTTAGCACGTCGCCTTCGTGCAAGCCACTGTTGCCTTTCGGCCAGCGGATGTCGATCGCACGACGCAGCGTTGCATGTCCCGCGATCAGCCGTTCGGTGGTCGTGTCGGAGTCGCCGGCGGCAAAGGATGATGACGCATCCGGGGCCGACGACGTGGCCATGGCATCGTCAGGCAAGACACTGCCGCGTTCGGTGCGTGATGGTGCGTCATGTGTTCGCGCGTACCAGGTGATCCCGGCCAAGGCGATGATGTTGGCGGCCACCGCGACCAGGACCCAGTGCATTACAGGCGTCGATTCGATGGTTTGGCGACCGATCGACAGTGGCGTCGACATTGCATCAGCACCCGGTGCATCGGATGGCGTCGGCTTTCCCGAGGCATCGACCGCTTGTTGATCCAAGTGTTCGCTGACGTGCACGGCGGTCAGGTAGGTTTGTCGTGCCGCGTCGTCTTGTTCCAAACGGTCTTGCAACCAGTCGAAATCGGCGCGAGAAACGGTCCGCTGCAGCGTTTGAAAGATCACGTTCTTCAAGCGATCAGCCATGCGACGACTCCGATGCCAATCGGCTTTCGACGCAACGCAGTAGCAGTTTGCGAAGCGACTGCACGACGCTGTACAACTTGCGTGCCCGCTGGCCGGTTTCGCTGGCGATTCGGGCGACCGATTCACCGGGCGAATGCACGCTTAACAACAATCGCCGCTGATCGGCGGGCAACTGATCCAGGCACCGTTCGATCGCTTCGCGTTCGTGATCGCCGCGATCCAAACGCAACTCGGCCGATGCGGCCAATTGTTCAATGACGCTTTCGCGAAACACCAGTCGGTCCCGTGCGCGGTCACGTTGCCAGCTGAGTGCCTTGTAGCGTGCGATCACACAAGCCCAGCGTGTGAATTCGCCATCGACCTCGGTCGCCGTGTCAGAAAACTGGTCGTATTTTCGCCAGCATTCCAGCGCTGTTTCCTGCATCACGTCATCCACTCCGTCACCAGTGGGCAACAACGCACGGACGAACCGACGGACCGCCTGATCATGACGCGCAAGCAAGCCGACAAAGTCGGCGTAGCGGTCATCCAGGGGATCGTCGGGTGGGACGTCATCGGGCGGGGCATCAGGGAGGGAATTCATGCGGATCGAGCCAGAAATCATCGGGCGACACAGAGAAATTCCGGGAACGCCGGAAATTACCAAGCCATTTTGATCAAAATTGACAATAAAAAAGCGACGACCCGAATGATCGAGTCGCCGCGGCGTTGTCAGCAGCTAGGGGGGGACGGCCAATTCACTTGCCCTCGGCCGCCCATTTTTTCATCAATGCGATGTTGGATTCGATGACCCGCATGTGAGCTTTGTCGCCGTCAGGCTTGCGGAACTTCCGCAAGTATTCCTCCATATCGCTGTCGTACATCGCTGCGTCTTCCATCTGACGACCCTGGTCGCCGGATTCTTCCATCCAACGATCCAGACGCGACCGCATTTCCGCCAGCTTGTCCTGATAGCCCGGGTCATCGGCCAAGTTGTTGATCTCGTGCGGGTCGGCCGCCAAGTCATACAGCTCCTCCGCCGGTCGGGTCGGGCGAAAAATCAGTTCTTGGGTCGCGTCAAGCTTTCCCGCGTCGTGCCATTGACGCAATGCAATCAGGATCGCCTTGGCGTCTTTGTAGGCACAGGGCTGAAGATGCGGCCGCTGAGGGAGGAAGTTGCGGATGTACTTGAAATCAGCGGTCCGTACCGACCGGATGTGATCGACCGTTTCGTCACAGCGATCACGCGCCGCAAAGACCGCGTCACGCGGCTGATAATCGTCGGCCAAGATGTCTTGCGCCTGCATCCAAGTCGGGACTTCGATCCCCGCGGCACCCAAGGACAACGCCGCAATGTCGATGTGTTCGACGACGTCGTCGCGCACGGTTCCCGGTTGGATACCCGGGCCGCTGATCACCAGGGGAACATGAATCCCTTCGTCGTACAGGAATTGTTTTCCACGTGCATGGCTGATGCCGTGATCGGTCATGAACAAGACCAGAGTGTTTTCGCGGATGCCCTCGTCTTCCAATCGCTGTAGCACTTCGCCCACCATGTGATCGGTCATGCGGACCGAATCCAGATAGGCGGCCCAGTCGGCGATCACGTCAGGATGTTGCGGGTAATAGGGTGGCAGTTGAACGACATCTTCGCCGGTACGGCTGCCCAGTGTCTTTTCCGCTTGCTCATGAATCCGGCTCCATCCGCTGGCGTCTTTGCCACGCATCTTTCCGCCCTTCGTCTGGATCTGGGCAAAGAAGGGTTGGCCGGGTTTTCGTTCGGACCAATCCGTGCCGTCATAGACCGATGCGTCCCACTGGAAGTTGTAGTCCGTCTTGCCCATACGTTTGCCGCGATTGGGCCAGCCGCTGATCGTCGTGTAATAGCCGGCATCCTGGAACATCTTCGGCACCATGCGGATATGGGCGGGCAATTCAATTTTGCGTTCACCGCGTCCGCTGCGATGGTGGTGGGCGCCGATGCTGGTTTGGTACATCCCCGTGATGAACGCCGATCGGCAAGTGCTGCAGACCGGTGCGGTCACAAAGGCACGATTGAACTGAACACCGCCGGCGGCCAAGGCGTCGACGTTGGGTGTCTCAATCGCCGTTTCGCCATAGCACGAAAAGTTGGCCGACATGTCATCGGGAATGATCCACACGATGTTCGGCCGAGTGGGGTTAGGCGGAGTGGAATCCGCGGCCGCATCATCGCCGATCGCCGGTCCAGCGATCCAACAGCAAGTGATCCAGCCGATCAGGGGCGGTGCAAGGTATCGGGTCATTTTCGCCAAGGTGGGTTCGTTGCGGGGGGGGGGATTGGGCGGGGAAGCAGCCAAACGGAATCATTGTGGCTTGGTCGATGATGGTTGACCGTTGCAAGGTGTTACGGTCGATCCAGGCCCGAGTTGGGGCCGACCGATACCGACGAGCAATCGTCGGATGTTTCCACGACCAGCGTACGGTCAAATCCGACGGCGTCGTTGTCTCGGATCGTGACATTGTCGCAGTATTCGAGATCGACCGCCGGGAAATCGGTGACGGCCGGATAGTCTTTGCTGAATTCCAATCGGTTGCCCGAGATGGTCAGCCCGGTGACCGATCGGGCTTGGACCAGGTGCCCGCTGAAGGACCGGATCGTGTTGTCAGTGAAACGAATGTTTCGGTGGAAGTGGCCTTCGCCCATATGCTGGGTTTCATTCAACAGCGGCGAAGCCAGCAACGGATAAACCGGTCCGCCTTCGAAGCCGACATTGTCAAAGGTGTTTCCGGTGATCGTGATGTCTTGCACGCCGCCGGATTCATACCATTTGTTGTTATCACCTTCGATCAAGATGCCGTGCATCTGGCTGGCGATGACGTTGTCTTGCAACAACACTTTGCCTTTGGTGGTGATCAAAGCACCGCGCGCGCGGTTTTCGCGGATCGTGTTGTTCTTCATCACCAGATCGGGATACCAAGTCAGGTTTTCCATCGACAACGGTCCTTCGGGCATCTGGTCGGGAACCTCGGCAAGGGTGACCAACAAACGACGCTCGTTCAAAATCCGCGTCTCGGTGACCTCGGTTTCAAAGAACGGCAGAACGGTGGTACGCGACAACAACGCGATTCGATCTCCCGGCTTCGAAAAGACCAGTCCCCATTGTTGGAAGTGGCTGATTTCACACAGAAATTGGCGATCACCCAAGTATTCGACCACTTTGACATAGGCACCGTGGACGTTGATTCCGTCGTCCAGCATGTGTTCGAACAAACAGTTTTGTAAGTGGATCGTTCCGCGACATCCGATGAAGTGTGTTGCGTCGGCGCGGGTGGACACGATCCGGTCTTGATTCGATGTCACGACCAATCCGTCCAGGTCTACGTCGTCACATCGTTCGGCGATGACGCCCATGCCACCGGCCGCATGAATGGTCACGTTTTGGATTCGCGTCTGATTGGCTTGATCCAAATGGATGGCCGGGCAAAGACGACTGGTCGGATGTGTGCCGTAGCTGATCAGAACGCTGCCGGCCGGCGGAGGCGATTTGCGAACGCGACTGGAAATCTTGACCGCATTCTCACCGGCGTGTGATGCCGTGTAAGGCGCGGAGAAGTTGATCGAATAGTCACGTGTGTTGAAAATCGGCGCGTTGGTTTTGGGATCAAAGACGATGTTGGATCCCATCCGGTCTTGCCAATCGTACTTGTCCGACAGCAGATTGCCGTTTTTGATGGTGTGCGGATAACGTTTCGGATCGATTTCGACGACGAAGCTGCCGTCGTCCGGGTTGCTGGCAATGACGGGCAATTCGTCATGAAACGATCGCTGCCAATCGATCGTGAAATTCTTCAGAGTGATATTGGTGCACTGGGCCAACACCAACGGGCTGATTCGACCGTGGAACATGAACACGGCACCGCCACCATCGATGGTCACGTTTTGGTGACCGAACAACGGAAACGCGATGCGTTTCAAACTGTTGTCATGATTGGACACCGCGCGATGTCGTTCGACCGCGTTTTCTGGATAGAAGTCATACTGTCCCGCCGCGAAACGCAGCGTTACGGCATCCTGATCCGCCACACTTTCGATCAACCGGTTGACGGCAAAGGTGCAATCAGTGCCCGGTACGATTCCGTGGTCGGCGACATCGATCGTCTGATTGGCAAAGGCTGTACCGACGCTCAATGCCAGGATGGTGGTCACGATGCAACGCATGAAAGGATCTGTGGGGAAGTGGCGGGGATCAGTCTGGTCCGGCTGCACCGTGTGCCATCCGACGACCAATGCCTTCGGGAATCGTGTGCTAGCCCGGCACCATTCTAGCCCGCATGGCCGGAGGCATCATCGGCGACAGCACCCCGATAGACGCACTGTGTCAATGGAGACAGATCCTGGGGTGGCGTCATGACGCAGCCAGCTGCCGGTGATATGCGTTTTCCCGAGCGATGTGATTGCTAGGAATCGTAACGGACCAGATACCATCCACGAGTCATCGGCAAGAAGCGTTGCAGCGAATGCGAATCGCCCAGGCCACCGGTGAAGCTGGTCGGATGGCGTTTGTGCGGATGCCATTCGATCCAGTCGCCTTCGTCCGCCCCGGCAAGCCGCAAACGCAGGCTGCCGTGACGGCCCCGTTCGATCGTGTTGATCGTCACGGAGGGGGAATCAAACTTGACGGGCGTCAACAAAACCAAAGTGCGGGGGTGCCGGACGGGGTAGGCCATGAACAGACCCGTCTGGTGCATTTCGCCGCTGGTCGTGGGCCAGGCTTGCCGCAGCGGCTGTGCGAGGGTTTCCAGGCGATCAAGAAGACTGATCATCCGAAACCGCTTGCTTTGCCAAGCGATCGGATCGTGGCCGGTTGCCAGCGAACAGAGACTGGCCGCCAACAGTGTCGTCAACATCAAGCGGCCGATGCCGAAACGGTATCGCCGTTTAAGTCCGAACACCCGCCCCGACATCACTCTTCGCCCGGAACATCGCAGTAGGACAAGGCCATCAGTGCAAAAGATGTCGCCAGGTTCTTGTCGTTCTCGAACCACTGGCCGTTCTCGTTGCTCCACGATCCGTCGTCGTTTTGGCGTTCGGCCAACTCGGCAATCAGATCAGCCTTCCAGTGATGCGTTTGGCCATCGGCATCGGTGACGACTTGCAGGCCCGCTGCGTTCAATCCGGCAGCGAACGTGTGGTAGTAATAAAACAGGCCGGCCGATCCCATGCCGGGATTCCGATCGACGCCATAATTCATTTCGATCCAACGCACGGCGGCTTTGACACGCGGGTCTTCTTTCTGCAAGCCCGCATAGATCATGCTTTTCAAACCCGTGTAGGTCATCGATCCATAGCTTCGCAAACCACCATTGGCCGTGGTGCGTTCGTCGGGACCAGATTGCCCGCCGCGACGTTGGGGCGTGCCTGATTCGGGACTGGTCGACGGAATGACATAGTAGAAACCACCGTCGTCCACCTTGTCCGCGTACGTGGTGTCGTTGTGCGGTGAATCCAAGTTTTGACAACGGGAGATGAATTTCAATGCGGCCTGGATGGACGGGTCGCCGGTGGGCATTTCTACGCTGCGAAGTGCCTCGATTAGGTAGCCCGTGTTGGACAGATCGGGCCGCTCATCACCGCTGTAGCTGGCGCCGCCAAAGGAAGGGTCGGACGAATCCTTGCGATCATTGCCGTACTGCAAATCGGTGACAAATCGTTTGGCGTCCTGCAGGATTTGGTCATAGCGCCCGTCGGTGTTGGCTTGGGCAAAGCAAACCATGGCGACACAGGTTTCATAGTTCTTCAGCCGACCGCTGCCGTAGATCCCGCCATCCTTTTGAACGAATGATTCCAAGGCCTTCAGGCCCGACGCGACCATCGGGTCATCGACCGGACGTCCGTTTCGCAGCGCCGACGTGATCGCCAACGCGGTGATTCCAGGACCGACGCGATCGGAAAAGCTGCCTTTATCGGATTGTCCTTGTTCCTTCAGGAATTTAAGCCCCGCTTGGGCGATCTTGTCTCGCTGCGCAGAAACAGATGGCCAGTCGACCGAACCGTTGCCTTCGTTCGAGGGCGAATCGGCAGAAGCCGGGACCGCGGTGAGTGCGACCAGTCCCAAGGTGACAAAGAACCGCCGGTGGTGGCGGAAATTTCGCCGACCCAGAAAGAAGAATGACGACGTGGCGGTGGACGCTGAATTCATGGCTGGGATGCTTTCCTGCGATGCGGTAACGGTGTGCCGCACAGAAACACGGAAAGCGAAGGTTCGCACGCGATGCCGACCAGGCTTGCGTGATCATCCCGCGAATTTCCGGGCCGTTGTGGGCGGCTGTACACCGGATCTGCAATGCAAGCAGCGTGCCGGGAAGATGTCTTGGTCAGCGTTGTCGCGGTTGGGCGATCAAGTCCGCCGATCCGCTGGCCCAATCGTCGCTACCGTCGACGCGGACGCGGCAAATCAACATCCCATCGATGGATTCGGGCAATTCGAACGTGTGCCGATTCACGGCGCCGGCATCGGCATCCGCATCGGCCGATGCGATCGACCAGTGCCCCGGTTCGACTTCGCGGACCCAGCCGGCATCGATCCACTGATCGTCGGGTTGATAGCCTACGGGAAAACCGACGTCGATTTGTGATTGTCCGTCGATGGGGCTGGACCATTCGATCTGCAACGGTTGGCCGTCCAAGTGCCCGCTGACGACACGAATCGGCACCGTCTTGGGCGGATTCAATTTCAGGGTCGGGTCGCCCAGTAAGTTGTACAGACGCATGTGCTCGTGCCGTTCGTCGATCAACTTCGTCCCGCTGGGGCTGACGACCGCGGCCAAGGTATCGATCAGTTTTCGCGTGGTCGTGCGATCGTCCTGTTCATCGTCAGCATGCATCGCGCTTAACGTACCCAACCAGGCGTCGCCCAGACGTGGCATCCGGCGATCATAGATCCCATCGATCAGCCCGACTGCGGCGGTGCAGTTGCCATACGGCATGGTGACTCGGCTGCCGGCGATCATGGCGATCGGTCCGAACGGCTGCATCATCATCGACTCAGCCAAACACGGCTGGGATGCATCAAAGGCGCCGGTGTAACACGCCAGCATCAGGCCGATGCTGCTGCGTTCTTGGGAACCGGCCAGCCGCGACACCGAAACGTTGTCCAGCACCGCGATGCCGTCCTCGGTGGCCGGAACGCGGTCCAGTTGGTCGATCCAACCGTGACCGGCATAGACCCAAAACCGAGACCCGCGTCGGTACCGCCGGATCACCGCGTCGCGAAAGCTGGGGCCTGGCGGATAAAAGCGATGACCGGGGCTGCCATAGGCGATCGACGTCCGTGTGTCCCCCGGCAGCACGCCGGTAACGATCGCTCGCGTGACTTGTTCGATCGCGGCGTCGGCGATCATCCCAAATCCGCCAACGCCGGCGGTCAATTCGATGCGTTGTCGCCAAGGCCCGAAATCGCGGCTGCGCTCATAGGCTTTTAGGCGGTTGACAAACGATTGCACTTGAGCCGGGCTGGTGACGGGGATACGCCCCACCGCCCGCCTTGGGATTTTGTCCGGTCCGGCCAATCCATAGGGCAAGTCCGTTGCAATGGTCGGTGTCGATCCCCAGTTCCGGGTCACCGTGGTTTCGCGGTAATGCGTGGGGATCTGTCGTGCCGGGTCACAAGGGGTACCGATCACCGGTGCGTCGCCCAGCAACACAACGTATCGCGTGTTGGCGTCGCTGGCTTGGTTGATTGTCTGGGACAACGATTCGGCCGTCCGTTGTGACGGAATCACCGTGATCTGCAGCGATTCGGCCCTGCGGTGTTCGACCCATGTGCGTGCGGCGGTTTGAAAGGCGTCGGGACACACCAAAACGACGTCGACGGCCGACGCGGGGGCAGCGATTGACAGCAGCAAAAAACACAGCCATGACGTGTGCCATCGCCATGGTGATTTCACGTTCGCAGGGGGGCCAGATCGCGGTGAAGATCCTGGCCGCGCCGTGGCCCGCCCACGCCAGTCGGTGGTGGATTTGGTCGTTTCGGCTGATTCCGTCATCGGGGCCTCATGCACTAGGCTTTGGATAGCGTGACGTTGCTGGGTGGCGGACAGGCTGCTTGGCTAACTGACGTTTTACGAAAAGGCGGCCAAACCCGTTCGCGTGGTACGGGGCCATGGCCGGCGACTCGGGCCCCGTTTTTTCGTTCGGCCAGGTTTCAAAATACTGCGTTTTGACAGGGCTTCGTTTCCAAAAGGCTTCCATGAGTACCGCCAGTCCCGCATCCACAAAGCGAATCCCACGTTTGGCGGTGACCGTCGGTGACGTCGCGGGTGTCGGTCCCGAACTGGCGCTTCGCTGTACGATGCTGAGCGAAATCACGGATCGGTGTCAACCGATTCTTGTCGGCCCGGCCGACGTGGTTCGGCGGATCGGTGATCTATTGGAATTACCTGTCCCCGAAGTCGCACGTGATTGGGCGGACGTCGAAGTGTCCGATCGTCCGATGATTTGGCCCGTCGGTGATCTGGACGCCGGTGCCGTTGCGGCTGGACGCCCCGACGCAGCGACGGGCGCGGCATCGTTGTCATCGGTTCAGTGGGCGATTGATGCCGCGATCGATGACAGGGTGGCCGGTATCGTGACCGGCCCCATTCAAAAGGAAGCTTGGCATCAAGCAGGTTGTCCGTTCCCCGGTCACACCGAACTGCTGGCCGATCGGACCGGTGTAACCGACTTTCGAATGATGTTGACCAGCCCCCAGATTTCTTGCGTGCTGGTGACGATTCATGAAGCCATTGCGGACGTGCCGAAGCTGATCCGCACATCGTCGATCGTTGAAGCGGCGCGGTTGGGGCATGCCGCGGTGTCACGCCGTCTGGGACGTCCCGCTCGCGTGACCGTGTTGGGATTGAATCCGCACGCGGGCGAAGGCGGCTTGTTCAGCCACGGTGAAGAGGAACGTTTGATTCAGCCCGCGGTTGACCAGCTTTCACGCGAAGGCATTCCTGTGACCGGCCCCTTGCCGCCGGATACCGCGTTCACACCGCGACAGCGTGACGTGACCGACGTGTATGTTTGCATGTACCACGATCAGGGTTTGATTCCCTTGAAGGCGCTCGCGTTTGACGAAGCAGTCAACGTCACACTGGGATTGCCGATCGTAAGGACCAGTGTGGATCACGGCACGGCGTTGGATTTGGCTTGGACCGGCCGAGCCAGCCATCACAGCATGCAGGCCGCGATCGAAATGGCGATCGACTTGGCGGCTAATTAGTTCCGCCAGTCGACTGGACCTTCGGCATTTAACGTCCGTCACCGAACCTAACGTTGTCCGGCCACCGTGTTTTGATCCGGGACGCTTCCGCGGGCTTCGTTCAGCATGTCGGCCAAGTCTTCCATGATCACGCTGGCCGGCAACGCATAGCTGACGACGCGGCCGGCGCGAGCGATGTTCATTCCGATCACGCGACCGTCGCTGTCCAAGATCGGACCGCCACATTCGTCAGGGTTCAGCACGGTGTCGTGTTGAAAGACGTCATCGAAACCGGACAGCCGTGCACTGCGGGGTCCGTTGACCCGCGCGTCGTTTTCCGTTTCCTGCAGCACGCTAAGGTCACGCAATCGCGCGTCCATCTCCAATCGGTCTTCGCCGCGGACGATGGTCAATGCCACCACTTCGCCCGGGTACATTTTGCTGAGCGTGTTGACCACGGCAAAGCGATCGGGTTGCTGGCGGCCATTGATCGCGACGATGCGATCGCCCCTTTCGATGCCCGCTTGATCGGCACCGCTGCCGGGCTGGACACCACGAACGGTTGCACCGGAGCGTTCGGCGCTGACCAGTTGAACGCCAAGGCGGCCTTTGTGTTCGACACGGACCCGTCGGGAACCGATCGCACCGATTCCGATCGTGCGTCCGGTGCGTCCGGGGCTGATCAGGAAACTGCCGGCCTGCGGCGTCTGATCGACCCAAGTCACGGGTGTGAAGGTTTCATCGGATTCGATTTTAATCAGCCCCAAATCGGACGATCGGCGGACCGCGGCGATGCGTCCGGGCAACAGGCGGTTGTCCGACATGCGGACGCGGATCGGATCGCCCGTCAATTCGCTGCGTTTGGTCAGCACGTATCCTTCGGCGGCCACGATCGTGCCCAACGCCACCGGGCGATCGCCGCTGTAGACCTTCACGACGCTGTCGATGGTCGACTGTGACAGCGGCGAAACCAAACGCTTCATTTCCGCGTTGTCGCGGCGCTGGGATGTCCGCAGACCCAACTGGTGCCGCAACCACGCTTCGGTGTCGTCATAGTCTTGGGCCCGTGCAACATCGACATCGATCGTCATGATCGACAACGCGGCAAGGCAAAGGATCCACCAATTCTTATTCATGACGAAAGGATGCGATTTCCGGTGTCGGGGACTAGCAGGGTCGTGAAAAGAACAAAATCAAAATGGTCGGTAGCGATCTCAACCGCAAGGAAACAGATGGCGTCGCTGGCCCATCTTTCCATCAGTCGTCGTCTTCACCTCGTCCGATTTCCAGCAGGACTTTGAACTGGGTGCCGCCACGAGTCAGCCAAACCACGACGCGTTCACCGGGCATCGTGTTGGAGACCGCGCGGGTCAGCGATTCAAAATTCGAAACACTGACTTCGCCAAATTGCGTGATCACATCGCCTGGTTCGATTCCCGCATCTTGGGCGGGTGAACCGTCATGCACGTCCAAGATTCGGGCGTCGGAGTAAGAATTGTTGCCGGTCACACCGATGACGGGGCGAAAGCCGGGCAGACTGCCCCACGCTTCGCCGGCCATCAAACGGTCCCAGCTTTCTTTGTAGTAGTCGACCGGGACGTGCAAGTTGTCCGCCACGTCGTTGCCGATCCGGCTGTGGATGGCGATCAAGCGGCCTTCGATGTCGAACAGTGGGCCGCCACTGTCGCCGCCGATCAAAGCGCAATCGGTCAACAGCGATCCCGACTGGATGGCCAAGATCCGCCCGACTCGGGTCACCGTGCCACGCGACGTGTCGTAACCGCCGGGATGCCCGGTCGCCACGCACCACATTCCCGGACGCAGACGATCGCTGGTGCCCGGTGATGCACAGGGCCACGGCCGGCCGTTGTTTTGGCCGCTGTGAATCCGCAGCAATCCGGCGTCGACGTGTCGGTTCATGCCCAGGGTCGTGGCCAATACCGTGCGGCCGTCGTCCAGCATGATTTCCGCCGTCTTGCCCGGTCGCATTGCGACATGGGCGGCGGTCAAGACCAGACCGCTTTGCGTGATGATCACGCCACAGCCTTGGGCCGGTCCGATTTTCACACCGACGGTACAGCGGGCACCACGTCGGGCGACCTGTTGGACCTGGTCCTCCAGTTGGCGGAATTCATCGATCGAATCGGGAACGCCACCGTAGCGCAATTCGTCGCGAAGCGGATCCGGGATGGTGACTTTGGTGTCACCGTCATAGTCGTTTTCAATGCGGGCGCTGACCGCCGTGGTCGATGTGGCCAGTGGATTCGCGACGATCGTCTGTCCCGTCGCCGAGGATGACGACAGCCAGGCGATACCCAACGTCAGCAACAGAGCCAGCCCGGCGGTTCGCTGCCCCGATGGGTTTCCGACTGATCGCGATGTCCAATTCATTGGTGGATACGATTCCATGATGCCATCGACGGTCCGCTGCGGGACCACGCCAAACCATTCGCCTGAGTGAATCGAAACGTGAAAATCGAAACGTATGAATCAAAAACAGAGTGGATCGAAATAGGAAGTCCGAGAGCCAAACTGCCGTGCCAAACGGCCCCAGTTTGATCCGCCGTCGGCTGCGGCCTATTGTAGCCGGGCCGACACCGGTGAAACCCCGAAAAACGGCTCGGGGTGTCGCGGCCTGAGCGATTCATGCCTTTTCAGCCCGTCAAACCGCACGGTTTTTCACCGTCCGCGGCGACGGTTTGGAATTCACGGGGCCTCCAGCGACCCGGTTGGGGCGGAAAACGCGACCTCTGGCCACCCGTCCGGTATGAGGGCACTTTTTCGCCGATTGCACGACTTTTCCGACCACTGTTTGACGACTTTGATGCCACCCAGTGACCCCGAATCTTGCCGGACCCAGCCGGCTGGTGTCCACGAAAGCCCTGAAAAACAGCGGACGCTGATTTTCGGTTGCGGCTATGTCGGTCGGCGAGTCGCCCGGCTGGCCCAGGCACGCGGCGACCAGGTTTGGGCCACGACGCGGGACCCGCGGAAAGCCGAAGCGATCGACGAAGCCGGCTGGCGACCAGTGATTGCCGATTGGAATCGGCCACCGACACTGCGTGGTCTGCCGCCGGTGGACCGGTTGTTGGTCGCCGTCAGCCACGATTCGGCATCCGGGGTCGGACGTTACGAATCGCAGGTTTTGGGGTTGCAGCGTTTGTTGGACGCGATCGCGCCGGCCACACGAGTCGTCTACATCAGCACGACCGGCGTCTATCACCAGCGTGACGGTCGCTGGGTGGACGAAACGTCACCGACGCGGCCCACACGCCCCGGCGGCCAAGCACACTTGATGGCCGAAGAACGGGTTCGCCGCTGGGCAGTGCATCGCCGGGCGACAACGCTGCGGCTGGGTGGGATCTATGGTCCCGGACGTGTGCCGCGGATCGCCGATGTCCGCGACGGTCGGGTTTTGGCATCGCCGGGCGGCGGGTACCTGAATTTGATTCATGTTGCCGATGCGGCCGCGGCGGTGATGGCGGCTTGGCAGGCGATGGATGCGGATGTCCCCGAACCGTCGCGCGTCCGATCGCATCGGTTGTTTGCCGTTGCCGATGACCGGCCCGTGGTCCGCCGCGACTTTTATCAGTACATCGCCGATCGTTTGGCCGCGCCGACGCCGCGGTTCGCCGACGGTCAATCCAAAATGTCGGTCCGCAGCGACAGCAACAAACGCGTGTGGAACCGACGAATGAAGCGCTGTCTATTGCCTCGACTGGCTTTTCCGACCTATCGCCAGGGGTTGGACGACGTGTTGAATCGGGATCGTCGTGGCGGTTCCCATCGCGGCGCGAATCCTTAGACTCTGCCGACGGTCGATCGTGTGGCAAAGTCGCACGTTCATCCACACCGGCGGATCGGTCATTGCCGGTCCGTCGACGCTTATCCTTTTCCCACTACGTTTGCACCTATTCGTCAGGCCGAAACATGCTGCCCCGAAAGCCCCTTTTCCCAGGCATCATTGAACTGAACTTTCAAGCCGGCGAAGTTCTTGGGTGCAACGTTTTCTTGGTCTATGACGCCGACCAGTGGCTGTTGGTCGATATTGGATACGAAGAAACGGTCGACGATTATGTCGAACTGATTCGTCAGCTGGATTTTCCATTCAGCCAGTGCAAAACGCTGGTGGCCACCCACGCCGATGTGGATCACGTTCAGGGATTGGCCAAAGCCAAGCAGATGTTGCGGACCAGCGTGACCGCGCACCCGGCGGCCGTGGCGACGTTGGAAGCCGGCGATCGGTTGAAGACGATGGCGGAAATCGAAGCCCAAGAATTGCACTTGGACATGCCCAAGGTCACCATCGAACATCAAGTCAACGATGGCGACATCATCACCGTCGGCGATTTGGAAATCGAAGTCTGGCATACGCCCGGACACACCGACAGCCAGTTGTCGTTTCGCGTCGGTGATGTCTTGTTAAGCGGCGATAACATTTATCGCGACGGATGCATCGGCGCGATCGACGCACATCACGGCAGCGACATCGGCGCTTTCGTCCGCTCGTTGGAACGCATCCGCAACAGTGACGTCAAATGGCTGGCCCCCAGCCACGGACCGATCTTTCGCAACGATCCCGAATTGTTGGACCGAACGATCCAGCGGGTGCGGGGCTACCTGCAGATGGCCGACTTCGGCACGCTGGCCGAATCGTGGCCGTTGATGGACCAGTGGCACGACGAGGTGGCCGCCGGGACGATGCCCGAGGGCCTGCAGCCGCCGTCGGCCTAGGCGAATCGCCCACAGGGCCTAACCAGGACCGTTGCTGATCACGGTCCCAGGACCGTTGCTGATCACGGTCGCTGTGGACTACAGGCGGCAGTTGTGGATCAGCATTTCAAAGATGGCCGACGCACCGATGGACTTCAGCCGATCCATGACTTCGGCGACTTCGCCGCGACGCACCATGACCTGGACGCTGCACCAGTCGGAATCTTCCAGCGAATTGACGGTCGGCGAGTTATAGCCGGGGGTGATCTTTTCGGCTTCGGGCAACTTCGACCGCGGGATGTTGTATTCGACCATCGAATAGTCACGAGCCAGAACGACGCCTTCCAGTCGTGCGACCAGCCGGTCGGCGGTGTCAGTGTCGCGGCAACGTGGGCCTTGGATCAGCACCGTTTCGTAGGCACCGATTTCTTCCAAGATCTTCAGCCGGTTGGCCGCCAAAGTGCTGCCGGTTTCGACCAAGTCGACGATCGCGTCGGCGACACCCAGTTGGATCATCACTTCCACGCTGCCGGCCAGCGAAACCAGATGAGCCTTGGCGTCGTGTTGCGCCAAATAACGTGCGGTCACCGCCGGAAAGCTGGTGGCGATCCGTTTGCCGTCCAGTTCGGCCGCCGAACGGATCGGTGAATCGTCGGGTACGCAGAACGCCAGACGGCAACGCCCGACACCAAAGTTCATCCGCGTCGTCACGTCGGCGTCGGCTTCTTCCACCAAATCGCTGCCGGTCACGCCCATGTCGATCGCGCCTTCGGCACACAGCGTGGGGATGTCATCGGTCCGCAAGAAGATCAGATCGATCGGCAACCCCGCCACGCGTGCGAACAGCCCGCGGTTTTGACGGCGGAATCGCAGCCCGGCTTGGCTCAGCAGGTCTTCGGCCAATTCACTCAAGCGGCCTTTACTGGGAATGCCGATGCGAAGGGTGTCGGTGGACAGGGACGCGGACACGATGCGGGTTCTCCGTGATGGGTCGGGTGACGTGCGTTCGCCGTGGTGAAGTGTGTAATTTTTGGGGCCGGTGGGCGGACCGTCAGGGCATCAGCGACGGTCAGTCTTTGGGCGGGCGACTGGCCTTTTCGACCAGCCCCGACGTGCCTTCGCGACGGGCTAATTCGGCGGCGACTTCGGAAATGTCGACGCGTTTGTGGGCCAGCAAAACCAGCGTGTGGTAGATCAAATCGCCGGCTTCGTAGATGAAGTGATTGCGTCCTTCGTCGCCGGGTTCGTCGGCGGCTTCGACCAATTCCCCGGCTTCCTCCAGGATCTTCTTGCCGATCTTTTCGGTCCCACCCCGCATCAGCCTGGTGGTGTACGAACCTTCGGGCATGGTTTCAGCCCGCTCGGCCAAAGTGGCCATCAGTCGGGCGATCGGATCCAGCGATTCCGGCATCAAAAGGGTCCCGCAGCGTGGGGAAAATCATGAAAATGGACCGTTGTGGCCCGTGAATCCTAGACACCACATTCCGGATTGCCAACGAGCGGGGAAATGGCCGTTGCCGCCGCGCGGAGTGTTTCGCTAATGTCGCCCTGAAAATCCTGTCGATCCGTTACGGCCGATCCGGCCCGACGTGGTCGATCGGCCCCCCACCGTTGACGCAAGGAAGCGCCACGTGAACGCCATGCCGGCCCCCAAGCCTCGCCCGTCAGGTCTGGACGACGCGTCCGCCAGCGCCCCCGTCGCGCCCGCAGCGGACCCACGTTCGATTGACCCGCGTTTGGGCGACACGATCGACGTCCCGCCGGAAACCCCGTTGGAACGTTTGCGTTGCCTTCGTGATACGGTTTTGGCCGAATCCGAAGCGTTGCGGCGGACCGCCCAAACGTTGTCGGCCGACGCCGTCCGCGCGGCCGAACTGACCGCCGATTGCCGGGGCAGCGTGATCGTCACGGGCATCGGCAAAGCCGGCTGGATCGGTCAAAAGATCGCCGCCACCCTGGCCAGCGTCGGCACCCCCGCCCACTTTCTGCATCCCAGCGAAGCCGTCCACGGGGACCTGGGCCGGGTGCGAAAAGACGACCTGGTATGGGCGTTTTCCAATTCCGGTCGCAGCGAAGAAGTCCTGGCGATCGCCGCGCACTTGCGACAGTACAGTCACGGCTTGGTCGCGATCACCGCTGACGCGGACAACCCTCTGGCCGCCGCTGCCGACTTGGTCGTGACCATCGGCAAACACCGCGAAGCCTGTCACAACGGCTTGGCACCAACCTGCAGCACCACCGCCATGCTGGCCGTCGGCGATGCGATCGCGCTGTTGTCCAGCCGCATCCGCCGATTCACACCCCAGGATTTTGCCCGCTTCCATCCCGGTGGTGCACTGGGCCGGAAACTGACCGTCGTCGACGACATCATGCGGGACGTCGCCCATTGTCGCATCGCGCCGCACGACGTGCCGGTGCGTCAGGCAATGGTCGTCGCGGGGCTGCACGGACGACGCAGCGGCGCCGTGATGCTGGTCGATCCGGCCGATCAAACGTTGTCCGGGATTTTTACCGACAGCGATCTGGCACGGTTGTTGGAATCGCGACGCGAAGGCGAACTGGATCGCCCCGTTTCGGAATTGATGACGCGCTGCCCGACAACGATCCGGTCCGGATCGCAACTGCGTGACGCGATCGCGATCTTGTCCCAGCGTCGGATCAGTGAATTGCCCGTCGTTGACACCACAGGACGCCCCATCGGATTGATCGACATCACGGATGTGGTTTCGCTGGAAGGCTCCGGTGCAACCCCAAGTCCGTCTTCGGTGAAGTTGACCGCCCATGTCTGATGCAAACGGCTTTCAGCCAAGTCCGAACGATATCGCCGACCAAATCCGCTGTTTGATCAGTGATGTCGATGGCGTGATGACCGATGGACGGATCACCTACGACGACCAACTGGTGGAATCCAAAAGCTTTCACGCCCGTGACGGCTTGGCGATCAAGCTGTGGATGCGCAGCGGTTTCGGCTTTGGCATCTTGACCGCACGAAAAAGCAAGATCGTGCCCCATCGCGCCGGCGAATTGGGCATCGATCAATGCGTGCAAGGCTTCGAAGACAAGTGGCCGGCCGCCGAACAGATCATGCGCCACATCGGATGCACGCCGGAACAAACCTGTTACATCGGCGATGATCTGCCCGACATCGCGGTGATGCGCCGTGTGGGGCTAAGCGTCGCCCCGGCGGATGCATCGGCTGACGCCCGCGACATCGCCGATTGGGTGCTACGCACCGGCGGCGGTCAGGGTGCGTTGCGTGAACTGGTGGAGTGTTTGTTGAAAGCCAAAGGTCGATGGGAGGAGCACGTGCCGACGTGATCGCCCGATGACGGTCGGGCCGATGTCTGCCGAGATGCCAAACGGGGCCCCGCCCCGGGGATCGCATCGGCAACGGGGCCGCAACCCATGATGCAACACAGCAAGGACTACTTCTTGGCGCTGGGTGTGCTGATTGCCGCCGCGCTGACCTACCAGACCGCGACCGATTGGTGGTTGCGGCCGCCCCAGATTGAATCGGTCCCGATGGCCGAACAGGCATCGCTGCGCCCCCGCGAATCGCTGGCCTACTTGTTTCCCGACGACGCTTGGCAACGCGGGACCTGCCAGCAACTACAGATGCGGGACGCCGTGCTGTTGTTCGGCGAACTGATCCGGGACGAAGGCAATCGGATGACGGCCAAGCCGGTCACCGTGGTGTACGGTCGCGATCTGGCGATCGATCGCGCCGAACGACCGTTGATCTTGGAAGCGGAAACGGCGGAAATTGAGTTCGACGGTTCGTTGAACCTGGATTCGATGGGCGAAAACGCCCCGCCGATCAAGACCGCCAACCTGATCGGGAACGTCCACGTGCACGGTGGCGCCCCGTCGATATCGAAAGCAACCGCTGTGCCGGCGACCGATTCACCCGCCATCGATATCCGTACCAGCTACATCAGCGTGGATCGCCAGAAAATCTGGACGACCCAGCAAATCGACATGTCCTTCGGCGACGTCAAATTGGTCGGACGTGACTTGACCTTGCACCTGATGGAAGCCGCCGGTCCGGCCGCTGATAACTTGCAATCCATCGTCGATCGAATGGAACTGATCTATCTGGACCAGTTGACCGTTCCGATGCGAGACATGCCGGGATCGGTGCTGAGCATGGAATCCGGCGGCGGGATTGAATTCGACTTTGGCGTCAACGAATTGACCCTGCATGATTCGGTCGCCTTTGTCTTGCAAACTCCCGGCCAAGACGACGATCGATTTGATTGTGCGGAACTGACACTGACCCTGCGTGATCCGCTGAACCGTAAGCTTCGCCGCGAAGGCCCCCTGGACTGGATTTCTCAGGTGCAAGCAGTCGGTTCGTCGGACGCACCGGCATCGTTGTACATGCCAAGCCGTGGTTTCGGACTGGTCGCCGACGACATCTTTTTCGATGCACAGCGGGGCGTGCTGCGAGTGTCCAATCCGCGCGAAACGTCGAACGACGCCTCGGCAAACTCACAACAGACCAAGCTGGTCACGATGCGGTACAACGGGATCGTCGCCGGCTTGCAGCAGATGGTCTATGAATTTGATCCGCGACAACCACGCGTGCTGGGGCGGTTGTTGGCCGCCGGTGCGGGCCGAATCCGAATCGAGATTGAAAATTCGCCGGTGCGGCACCTGGCGTGGTCGGAGGGCTTGGAAATCAAACCGACCGAGACCAGGCACCATGCCGCCACACCGCTGGACGCACCCGCTGGGACGTTGATCACAAGAGGATCCGCCGGCGGGACATCGATCGATGGCGAATCGGGCCCGCCGATCACGCTTGCCGCCACGCAAGTCAACGTCGACGGTAACGTCCAAGCGATCCTGTCAGCCGGTGGTGCCTTTTCGGCCGCGCACGTCCGCTGTGACCTGCAACCGTCACGGTTTTCTGATGACGAGACATCGTTGGTGCCATCTGGCTTTATCGCGAAGGAAGCCGTGTTGTTGGACACGCCGACCATTCGAGCGATGACGGATAGTCTGACACTGGTGTTCCAAGAAGTGGATCCCGCCGCGACAAAAACGGATTCGATGCTTTCGACCACCGGGCGTGAGGCAGGCGACTCCGGTGCAACGAGTGGTGACACCAGCGGGGTGCGACGCTGGGTCGTCCAGCCGGGGCCCGCCGATGGACCAGCCGAACCGGTGGCCCGTCCGCGTCCGGAGATCGCCGGACGCCAGATCGCCGCCAAGTTGCGAATCGCCGATCGTGATCTGACTGCCGAAGACTTGTCCGTTCGCGGCGACGTCCGTCTGACGCATGTGGTCAACGTCGGACAGCAAGCGTTGGACGCCGTCCTGCAGGGTGATCAACTGCGATTGACCGGTGGCGGCGGATCGGAACGGATCAGCCTGTTCAGCGGGCCGAATCGTCCGGCCCGATTGGACTTGGGCGACGGCTTCTTTGCCGGTCCCGCTTTGCACATTCGTCCGATGGACAACGTGGTGGAGATCAACGAGGCCGGTCAGTTCCAAATGCCGACGGCAATTTTGCCCAGCGGACTGGCCGGTGAACCGGCGGATGCGAAGGATGATGGACAACCACCATCGTTGAAGTGGACCACCGCGCCACGGTGTCACTTTGCCGGTGGCATGATCTTTGACGGACGCCAAATCCGATTGCGAGGTGGCGTGACCATCGACGCCGCGATGACGCACCGGGATCAACCGTGGCAATTCCAGCTGCGGGGTGATTCGTTGGTCGCCGATCTGACCGATGGTGTCCAGCTCCGCGACATGAAAACTTTGCGGCAGGCAACATTGGCACGCGTTGCACTGCTGCGTGAAGGCGATTTGCCGGTGTCGATCGAAGCGGTATCCAACAACGTGAACGGGCAAACACAGTCACGCCACCTGTTGCGTGCACCGTCGTTGGTCTATCTGCCCGACAGCGGTGGCCAACTATTGGCCGAAGGTCCCGGTGCCTACTGGGCTTGGTTATTGCAAGAAAAGGCGAACTCAATCTCCGGTGCAAGCGGCGGTGATGATTCGCAGCCCCGACCGCGAACCACTTTGGAAGCCGCCCAGCTGGCAAGTCGCCAGCAAAACGAGGCGGCCCGTTCCAGCCCGATCGCGGACGTGGACACGCCGACCCTGCAAGGCGTGCACCTGACCTACTATGACCGCATGGTGGGCAGTTTGCAGAACCAAAGTCTGACGTTTCATCGTGACGTGCAAATCGGAACTCGAGCGGTTCCGGATTGGGAAACGCCGGTCGACGTGACTCGCATGCAGCACTTGGCCAGTGGTGATGCGACGATCCGATGCCAGCGTTTGCAGTTGGGGGTCGATCCGGCCAGCCTGGCACCGTCGCTTGCGGGTGCGGCCACGCGTTCCTTCGAACTGTTGGCCGACGGTGGTGTGTTGTTCCGCAGCCTGCAAGACGAAGTGACCCGGGAGATCGCCGCCAGTCGTGCGGCCTATCAATCGGGCAAAAGTCTGTTCACCCTGCAAGGCGCCCCCGGCAATGCGTTGCAGATGCGACAGAGTCGTCCGGGCGCCGAGCCGATGTTCTTGACCGGTGAAAACATGAGCATCCAAGATCCCATGTCACCCAACATGAAGGTTCAGATGAACGTGACCGGGTTCCACTACGGTCCCGGTGGTGGCAGTCAGGCGGCACAAAACCAGGGGAATCTGCGGTGAACGTTCGCACGAACCTTCCACGCATCGCCCCGCAATGCCAAACCGACGCCCCGCGGACATCGGTCATCTTGGTCCATGGCATGTTGGCCAGTCATCGCAGCATGCGACCGATCGCCGATTCGCTGTCGGGTGTGGGGATGCACGTGACCAGTTGGCGGTATTCCACGCTGATTCATTCGATCCGTGATCATGCGGATCGTTTGGCACGCGTTGTCTTGCGTCACTTGGCCGATCGTGACGTCGAAACGTTGCACTTTGTCGGTCACAGCATGGGGTGCATCATCCTGCGGCAAACGCTGCTGCGGTTTCGTTTGTCCGGTGCCCGATTCGTCATGCTGGCACCGCCCAACGGCGGTTCGCGTTTGACACGTTTGCCCTCTGGCCCGCTTGCCCGTTGGTTTCCACCGTTCGCCGAATTGGCCGAACATCGTGACAGCTTGGTCAATCGCCTGCCTTCACCAACGGGGCTGGACGTTGGGGTGGTCGCGGCACGTTGGGACCGGGTCGTCGAATTGGAAGCGACCCGGTTGCGATGTTCCCATGACCATTTGGTCGTCTCAGCGACACACCAGCGATTACCTGGGCACGAGGAAGCCGTGCGACAAGTCCAACACTTCCTGCTGCACGGCTGTTTCGATCGTCCCGCGGTGACGCGTCGTCGCGCGGCGTAGTGATTCGCGTCGTCGAACGTTGACGATCCAGTGCACTTGTTACATCAGCCCCGCAAAGATCCGCGAACCAATGCGGACCATGGTCGCACCGGCGGCGATCGCTGCGGGGAAATCACCGCTCATTCCCATCGAAAGGGTCGGCAGCGGTCGCGAATACTTTTCTTGGAACTCGTCACGCAGCATTCGCAGCCGATCGAACTGTGCCGCGGCGTCGTCTTGGCCGCCGTGCAAGGATGCCATCGCCATTAGGCCGTCGACCTGAACGCCGGTGGGAATACCCGCGTCGAAGCATCGCCGGGTATCGTCGATTGCCATTCCCGTTTTGGCCTGTTCACCGCTGATGTTGACCTCCAAAAGACAGGTGGTCGTGATCCCGGCGTCGACCGATTGTTGGGCAACAACGTCCAGCAATTTTTGACTGTCGATCGAATGAATCATCGGTCGGTGCCGCAGCAACCGACGGACTTTGTTGGATTGCAGGTGTCCGATTTGATGCCACCGCGGGGCAGCATTGGCGTAGCCCGCCGCGGCCAAAGCCTCGGGAGCCATCTGCTCGGCCTTTTTCCACAACACTTGGGGACGGTTTTCACCCAAGTCTTGGCAACCGATTTCGCACAACGCCGCGGTCAGGTTGGCGTCGACGTACTTGGTCACGCCAATGATTTGAACCGTGTTTGGGTCCCTGCCGGCTTGATGGGTTGCTTCGGCAACGTCATCGACGACCGATTGCCAGTTGTCACGCAGACGTTGAAAGGACGCTTCATCCAACCGTTGCAAAGTCTCAGTCATCCTGGCTGCCTTCCACCGTGACCAGTTCTTCGAAATCGCCTTCGTCCATGTGGAATCGCGCCGCAAAGAAGTCGGCGATCAGGTGTTTTCCCATCACGCTGCGGACCCGCTGCCCACGCAGCGACCGATAGACGATCCATTGTTCGCTGCCCATTTGGACGCGGAAGCCGCCCGCTTGGTCGCTTGGCACCAGTTTCAGTTCGTCGGCGATCGTCAGCGTCCGCCATGTGCGTTTGCGTTTGAAACGCTTTGGCATCAAGTCCAACCACAGCGGGGCGAACAATGCTGATCGGGCTTCGGCGGTCAAAACCAGCACGCCGTCGTCGGTCGCGTCAAGTTGGGCCGCACTGGGGCCGACCCGCCATTCACCCGCCGATAACGGGATCGCCAAGGCATCGGCCAATGAACTTGTCTTCTTTTTACGTGTCTTTGCACCGGAGGGATTCGCCGGTTTGGCATGCAAGTAGACTTCGCGGGTTTCCAGCTCGTCGCGGGCTTGTACCGATTGGGCCAGGGGCAAACGGCTGACGTACTGGATCAGACGATCGTCATCCGGATCCGCTTCGGGGGACGGCAAGACGCTGTCGGCCAACATTGCACAGCGATCATCACGCAGCAGCATGACGTGACGCTGCAGCATCAGTCCGCCGGACCACGGCTGTTCGAATTCCAAGTAGTGGACGTCGTCGTCACTGTATTCACATGTCGATTCCCAGTCGCCTTCGCTGGTTTGTTCGATACCGCCGACGCGAATCATCGTTTGCCACTGGCCGGCAAGAAGCTGTTTGCGGCCACAGCACATTTCGATGCGACAATCCGGCTGGGAATAATCGATCACGGTTCGGCCGCGACGGACGTCCCATTCGGGAAGCATCACGCCCAACTTGGCGTCGTCGCAGTGGATCAAGGATTCGGGCAACGAAACGGACCAAGCCAAACGTCCGCCGCTGTGCGAAACCCCAAGGGCGGCTTCGACGGCCGGACGCAGCGTTTCCGGGTCCCAGCGGCACATCCGTTCCAACAGTCCCGTGGTCTGTTTGGTGGGGCGTTTTGATTGTGCCGACACGACGCCGCCGACGTCATCGCGAAAGTACTTGTCCGGCACCGAATCGTCGACGCGGGCGTCATCGATCAATAGCGAAGGTTGACCGCCGGGGCTGGTCAGCCCGGCCACCCAAGTGGCGACGTCCGCCGCAATGGCACGTTGTCGTTTGGTAAAACTTGATTTGGTCGTCGCGGCGAACAAGTCTTCGCACCGGAGCAAGGACGCGGCAACCAGTCGGGCGTTGCGACCGCCCCGCATGGCGTCGGCGATCGCGTCGCCTTCCGCGTCCAACCATTGTTTGACGACCTTCACCGATGCATCCCGCATGCGGTGGCACGATGGCAAGTCCTTCAATCGCCATGCCATCGTCAGCCCCAGTTCGCCGCCCAGGATCAAACGTGCCGTCGCATCAGGCTGGTCACTTTCCCGCTGCTGTTCGGCCGAATGCTGCAACTTACCTAAAAGGTCCCACCACAATCGTGTGGGCAATCGGTCGGTCAGCCAAGGCATTGCCGCGGCCCATAACACCGCGTGTGTCGATTCCAATGCGTCGGCACGCGGCCCCGGAACGTCATCGCAAAAGTCTTCGGCCAATCGGACCAAGTCGATCGATTTGCTGTATCGCGGCGACAGCTTTCCGGTCGCCGCCAGCCGACTTAACAGTTGCCAATTCGCCGGACAGGCCGATCGCAGGGCCGCGGCAACGCCCCAGCGGTAAATCACGCCGCTGTCGGCCGCATCACCAAAGATTCGTTGGGCGGACAGCTTTTCGGCATGCTTGCGGACCTTTTTCTGCAATTTGGCCCACTGGTCCTTTTCGGCATCGGACAGTCGGTCGTGCTCAAAGGCTTCGTCAATCGTAAGGGTCGACATGGACGTGGCTGTGGTTGAAACTGATAATCACAAGGGGCAAACCTGGCGTCCTGCCGAGCGGTGCGACCGCCGTTCCCAGCATACCCGGCTTCGCCCTGCATGCCGCGGCCCACCGTACGGTCATCGGGCAACGCCGTACGGTAATCGTGATGAACGAAAACGTACATGACCCGCGAAATGCCCACGTCGCGGGTCCGCCAGCATCCGTTTGGAAATCACGTTAGGAATCAAACCAAGATGGAATTTTCGCTGCGAAAACCGATGCCCACTCACCGTCAACGATGGCGGCTCTTCGTCGCAAACATCGCCACCGTGGCAATCATTTTGACCGGCGGGACGGTCACCGGGCAGGGGTTGCCGTCGCTGGATGAAATCCAATCCCAAGCGGATGATTCGCCGATGCCCGGCGACGATGACACGCCACAGTACGTCGACCAAGTCGCGGCCAAGGCTTTCGCGGCGCCGCCCGAAGCGACACGTCTTTCAAAGAGTTCCAATCTTTGGATCGACCGTCAACGCAAACGCGTTTATGTCGATGGTTACGTGACACTGGATCGTGGCATGTTGGAAATGTTCGCCTGTCCGTCGGGCACCAAAGAACACGAATCGGTCGTCGCCCTGTTGGCCAAGAGCCGCGAAGTCCATACGGCGTTGTTGGCCGTGGGGGCCAAATCGGGAACGGTGGTGCGTTACGAACCGCGTTTCGTTCCGCCCACCGGTCAAGCGATCCGCGTTTGGGTGTGCTTTCGTGACAAGAACCAGCAGTTCCAAGTGGTCGATGGGCGAAAGCTGGTCCGTAACATCAAGACAAAGAAACCACTGAGCGAGAATTGGGTGTTTGCGGGCAGCGAGTTTTGGACCGACCCGATCGACGGCAAACGCTATTACCAGGCGGATGGTGGCGACATGATCTGTGTTTCCAATTTCGGCACCGCGATGCTGGACGTGCCTTTCGAAAGTAGTGCCCAGTCGGCCGATTTGTTGTTTGAACCGTTCACCGAAAACTTGCCGCCACGCGATACACCGGTTCGCGTGGTGATGGTGCCGATCCCGTTCCCGACCGACGACGATCCCGGTGACGACGTTCCCGGTGAAGATGCCAAATCCACCGGTGATGACGACGGCAAATCGCCGGCGGTCCCGCCGCTGTTGAGAAAGCCGACCGAACGTGTCTTGCTGCCTCCGGCCAAGCCAGCAAACGACAATGATTCGTCGGCGACCTCCACACCATGATGCGAACCGTATTGGTCGGGTTCGGTGTCGTCGGTCGCGCCGTGTGTGCCGAACATTTGCGGCGGGGCATTGCCGTTGATGTGGTGGATCAAGACGCGTCGGCCCTGCAGTCGGCATCCGAGCTGCTGCAACAGACCTTCGCCGGCGATGATCTGTCCGGCAACGCCTGGAACATTCGGTCGATTCCATCGGTCATCGGTACCTTAACGTCGATCCGTATCCAGCCAAACGATCTTCATGATGCCGACGGCGCGGCTGATCGGGCAGACGACGGTCGTCCGGCGCTTTTGATTGAATCCGTCGCTGAGAACTTGGAAGTCAAGCAGGCGTTGTTTCGACAGGCACAATCCGTTCTGCCCGGCGGTTCGATCTATTGCTCGAATACGTCCACGCTGCCGATTCGCGATATCTCCGGTTCGCTGGACCAGGCTGAACGAGTAGTTGGCATGCATTTTTTTATGCCGGTCGATCAGCGGCCCGCGGTGGAGATCATCGCTTCGCCCAAAACCGATCCGGTGATCGTCGATGTTTGTGCGGATCATGTTCGACGATTGGGCAAAGTCCCTTTGCGGGTTGGCGACCACGTCGGGTTTGTCGTCAACCGCATGCTGGCCCCTTACATCAATGAATCAATCACGATGTTGTGTCGCGGTGCAACGGCATCGCAAATCGCGGATGCTGCCACGCGGTTCGGGATGCCGATCAGCCCGCTGGCATTGGTGGACGTGATCGGAACCCGTACCGCATTCGACGGTGGACGCAGTTACTGGCGGGCATTCCCCGATCGATTCGTATCGGCACCGCTGTTGCCGGCGTTGGTGAAACGCAAACGTCGCGGTCGCCATGACGGCGGTGGTTTTTTCGACAACCAAAATGATGCAGGTCAACATCTTCTTGCACCGGAGGTCGACGGTTTGGTGACCCGGTACACCCGCCAAAGTCGGGATTGGACGGTCGATCAAATTCATCACCGGTTGGCGGCCACGCTTTGGACCGAAGCCGCGTGTCTGATTCGTGACGGCGTCGTCAAGGACGTTGGTGTGATCGACGATGCGATGTGGGGCGGTCTGGGCTATCGAATGAGTCTTGGTGTTGACGGGATGCCCGTCATGGACATGCCCACCGTCAACGATTCCGAGCGCCAGTCATTCACGCGGCACTGCGATTCTTTGGGGTGGGACATCCTGCGAACGCAGTGGTCCGGTGAAGATCCGATTCATGTGCCGGCATGGCTGGAACATCAATGCGAATCCGCGGTTGCCAACGGTCAAAGCCCGCGTGACGTCTTGGTCACCAATCTGACGGCCAGCGATCACGTGCGGTGATCGTCCATCGGTCATGGGTGATGCGTCCGTCGCGAATCAGATGGGCATCGGGATAGCGACAAACACTTGGGCAAATGTGCCTGGGCAAAGCAATCAAGGGTTGGCCGATTGCAAAATCGGATCGGCGATCGGTTTGAATCACCGCGTGTTCTTCGTTGTGTGCGACGATGGTTGCGTCGGGAATCGCGGGCAAGACGAATCGGTCCGTGATCGCCATTTCCGATGCGATCGCTTTGGTGCCGAGATCCAAACAAAGCAGATCCGATCCCGGTCGACTGATCACTCGCGTCAGCAATGCCGCGGCGATTTGGAAGTCTGCTTCGCTGTACATTTCGGCATAGCCGATGTCCCACAGCGTTGTCGTTCCAGGGCTCAATCGCCAACGCGTGCTGGTTCCGGTGTCTGCACCGCCGACTGCACTGGTTTGCGCCGCCCAGAATTCAAAGTTGGGTGACCCGCCGACGATGATCGTTTCGGTGGGATGTCGATCCAGATCGGATCGGATTTGATCCAAGATCAGGCGAGCGAAATCGTTTCGCTTTTGGCGACTGGCTTGATGCAAATGGCCGTCGTAGACGTGCAGTCCGGCGTAACGCAGTGATTCCGATTCGATGATGCGCGACCGCACCTGGTTCAGTTCGTTGCCAAACGGCACCCCAGTTCGGTGCATGCCAACGTCGACATCGATGTAGACATCCAGAACCATCTCGTACGACTGAATCGTCGGTGCCGACTGGTCAATGCTTTCCAAGTTGTCGATGATCCCCGCGAAACGTGTTGCGGGAAATTGTCGGGCCAGACGAACCACCGCCTCGGCCTTGGGGCCCACCAGTGGATGTGCCAACAACACATCGGCCGCACGAGCCTTGGCGGCCATGGCGGCTTCGGCGATGGTGGACGCTTTGAAAGACCGGATGCCTCGGTCGACTTGCATGGCCGTGACATCCCGCGACTTGTGGGTTTTCACGTGAGGGCAAAGGCGATCCACTTGGTCCGGTCCGCCCGCAATATCGATCATGCGTTCCAAGTTCGCAGCAATCGCCTCGACATCCCACAACAATGCCGGTGTCGGCAAGTCGGACACCACCGAAAGGTCCAGGCTTGACCAGCGGTCGCCACGCCACGATCGTTGCGGTTGGTAATTCATCGTGATCGACAAAGACTGAAAGAAGCGACGTGGCCGTGCCAGATTCCGCACCGACCATTTTGGCGATCGACCCGTTTCATGGCGGCAGTCATCGCGTTTTTATGCAGCAGGTACGCAAGCATAGCCGTTTCGACTGGCATGTGATGACCGACAAACCCGTGCACTGGAAATGGCGAACCAGTCATTCACCGGTTTCCATGTCGAATTCGGCGCAAGCTTGGATCGAAAAACATGGCCAACCCGACATGGTGTTCTGCACCGACATGTTGGATTTGGCCGCGTGGGCCGGACTGATGCGGCATTCGTTGTCTGCCGGCGTGCCGATCGTCGCCTATTTCCACGAAAGTCAGTTCACGTACCCGACGTCGCCCGATGCGCGGGTGGACTTGCACTACGCTTATCGCAACTTGTTGACCGCGTTGGCCGCCGGGCAATGCTGGTTCAATTCCGCCTTTCACCGTGACACATTCCTGCGAGAATCGGACCGCTTGTTGGCTCAAATGCCCGACGGTCGCGGTGACTATGATTTGGAGGCGGTGGCGTCAAAGTGCCGGGTGATTTATCCGGGATTTGAACCTCCGCCAGGTGATGACTTGCCGGCCAGTCGAACATCCGATGATGGTCCGATACGCATCGGGTGGGTGTCACGATGGGAACACGACAAACGTCCGGATCGGCTTGTATCCCTGTGCCAGGAGTTGCAGTCACGCGGAATTCCGTTTCGCTTGGTCTTGTTGGGCAACCGGCCGGTCAGGGAACCCGAGACACTCCGGTGCATCCGCATGTCGTATGGTCACTACATCGAACACGATGGCTTCGCCGAGACATCCCGGGCGTATTGGTCGATGCTGGCAAAGATGGACGTCGTGTTGTCGACGGCGGACCATGAGTTTTTCGGCATCGCGATTTGCGAAGCGGTTTGGGCCGGTGCCGTACCCGTGTTGCCCGATCGTTTGAGCTATCCGGAGCTTTTTCCGGACGCTTGTCTGTATTCGACCGTGGATCAGGCGGCGGACTTGATCAGCCGCTTGACCAGCGTAGGTTTTCGCCAAAGCAAACAGGCGGCTTTGCGGCGGCAAGTCGAACGTTTGCAGGCACGTCGTACCGTGGCGGAACTGGACGAAGCGATCGGTCGCGTGATCCGATCCGCCGTCGACGATGCCTAGTTGCCGATGCGTTTGCTGGATCAGTTGCCCAGCATTTGCCGCGACATGTTGATCGCCGCGGGCCCGACCAGGATCACGAAGATGCCGGGGAAGATGAACAGCACCAGCGGGAAAATCATCTTCACCGCCGTCTTGGCCGCCTTTTCTTCGGCGATCTGCCGCCGTTTGGTCCGCATCGAATCACTCTGCACCCGCAGGGCTTGCGAGACGCTGGAGCCAAATTTGTCGGCTTGGATCAAGATGTTGGCCAACTGTTTCAGGTCGTCCACACCGCTGCGGTATCCCAATGCCGCCAGCACTTCATTTCTTGGACGACCGAATTGCAGTTGCTGGTTGGCAATCGCGAATTCTTCGCCGATGTTCTTGTGCGACTTCTTCATCTCTTCGGCGACTTTTCGCAGCGTTTGGTCCATCCCCAAGCCGGCTTCCACACAGACGACCATCAAGTCCAATGCGTCGGGAAGGCCCAGGAAGATCGATTGCTTGCGTCGATTGGCCAAGAAGTTCAGGATGAAGTTGGGCAGTCCGAAGCCAATGATCACACCGATCGCCAGCTTCATGATCATGTCTGAATTCACGCCGTTCATGACCAGCCCGGTCACGCCGCCGACCAGCAAGCCCGACGCGGAAAAGACCAACTGGATGAACTTGAAGATCAGCGGGGCCGATTCGTGACGGAAACCCGCGTTGACCATCTTTTCGCGAAGCTTGCCCATCTCCGCTTCGTTGCCGGCGATCTTGTCGCCGATCGGCGACGACGCTTTTTCCAACGCCGCGGTCAACGCTTCGTTCTTCTTTTTGCGTTTGTCGTCGCCTTCGGACTGCGAACGCGTTTTGCGAGGGTCCTTCAGGATGTCCAAACGGCTTTCGGCGGTCGGCCGATCATCACCGCTGACACGACCGAGAACCAGCCAAGCGACCGCGGTCACACCGACAAACGCGGCAACGCAGGTCAGGATGATGGGCATCGTTGAGCTGGCGAGCATCATGGGCGTCAACATGACAGACATTCCAATCAAAAACACAAAAGCGAGACGTCAAGACGGCAACAGGCGGACAAAAACAACTGGCGCAAACGTGGGCGACCACGCGGGGATTAGACCTTGATCGTGATGATCTTTTTGATGGCCAAAGCACCCAGCAGTTGCGAGAACAACGCGGCCCCCAGCATGTAGCGACCGGCGGGATCGGTGAACAACATCATCACGTAGTCGTAGTTCAGCTTCAGCATGACAAGGAAAAGCACCGGAGGCAGTGCCAGCAGCACCGCACCGCTCATGCGGCCTTCGCCGGTCAACGCTTGGATTTGACCTTGGATCTGTAAACGTTCACGCACCAAGCGTCCGATCTTGTCCAAGATCTCGCTCAGGTCGCCCCCGGTTTGACGCTGCAGGATGATCGCCGTCGCAAAGAAACGCAGGTCCATGTTGGGGACCCGAGCGGCCATGTCTTCAATCGCTTCATCCAGCGGGATGCCGAACTTTTGTTCTTCGAAACAGCGTGCGAATTCCACCGACAACGGGGCTTCCATTTCCTGGCCGACCAAACCGAATCCCGCGTTCAGCGAGTGTCCGGCGCGAAGCGAACGGCTGAGCAGTTCCAAAGCCTCCGGCATTTGTTTGCCGAACTTGGCCAGGCGGCGTTTGCGTTTCATCAACAGCCATCCGATCGGGATCGCGGCGATCAACAGACCCGCCACCGGTGCCAACAAAACGGGCAATGGTGAAACGACCGTGACGAACACGCCACCGGCAAAACAGCCGCCGCAGATTCCCGCGAACAGGGCCGGCGACATTTCAATGTCGGCCTGTTCCAGGTACTGTCGCAATTGCGGCATGCTGTCGAAGATTGCTTTGAAGCCGACCTTTTGGTCGTCCAACGATCCGGCCACCAACAACGACGGCTGGTCCTTGGAATCCGGGCCGCCGGGGCGGCGCGAAGCCAAGGTGGCCAATCGGTCTTCGGTAGCCGAGCTTTCTTCGTTGGGCATGACCGCCGAAGCGACCAGGGCGACCAACGCGGCGACGAACATGCCCGCGGCAATGATGACGAACGTTCCAGGCATTGCTTTGTATCGGGTTGGAAAAGGTGACGTGTAAGTGACAAACGAGCGGCGTGGTGATTAACCCACGAATTAGGCGGGCATGATGACCCGTTCGCGGAATGCGCTGGCGGGCAAGCGAACGCCGCTGGATTCCAGGCGGTCCATGAAGCTGGGGCGGACGCCGGTGCATTCGAAGTGACCGTACGCTTTGCCGTCTTCGTCGACGCCCTTTTGCACGTACCGATAGATGTCTTGCAGGATGATCGTGTCGCCTTCCATCCCGACCACTTCGGTGATCGCGGTGACACGACGTGGACCGCCCTGCAAGCGGTTGGCTTGGATCAGCACATCGACCGCACCGGAGATCTGCTGGCGGATGGCTTTGACGGGCAATTCGAATCCCGACATCATCACCAGCGTTTCCAAACGTGCGATCGCATCACGCGGCGTGTTGGCGTGAATCGTCGTCAGCGATCCGTCGTGACCGGTGTTCATGGCTTGCAACATGTCCAGCGTTTCACCACCACGACATTCCCCGATGATGATCCGTTCGGGACGCATCCGCAGGGCGTTTTTCACCAAGTCCGTCGCCGTGACCGCACCGTTGCCTTCGATGTTGGGCGGACGTGTTTCCAAGCGAACGACGTGGTCTTGTTGCAGTTGCAACTCGGCCGCGTCCTCGATCGTCACGATCCGGTCGGCACTGCCGATGAAAGACGACAGCGTGTTCAGCAGCGTCGTTTTACCCGAACCGGTACCACCGGCGATGATCATGTTCAGCCGTGATTTGATGCAGCCTTCCAGCAGCATGACCATTTCAGGCGTGAACGCGCGATAGTTCAGCAAGTCTTCCAGTTTCAGCGGGTTGCTGCCGAAACGGCGAATCGAAACTGCGGCACCGTCCAGTGCCAAAGGCGGGATGATCGCGTTGAAACGACTGCCGTCTTCCATCCGGGCGTCAACCATCGGACAGGTTTCGTCGACCCGCCGGCCGACTTTACTGACGATTCGGTCGACGATCTGCAACAAGTGTTTGTTGTCGCGAAATTCCACTTCGGTCTTCTGCATCTGTCCGCCCTTTTCGACGTAGATGCTTTTCGGACCGTTGATCATGATGTCGCTGACCTTCGGGTCCTTCAGGATCAGTTCCAAGGGTCCCAGGCCAAAGGTTTCATCCAAGACCTCGTCGACGATCCGCTCGCGTTCTTGGCGGTTCAGCAACGTGTCTTCGGCGTCGCACAAATGTTCGACGACCATGCGGATTTCACGTTTCAGCGTGTCGCCTTGAAGGTCACCGACACGCGACAAGTCCAACTTGTCGACCAACTTGCCGTGAATCCGGCGTTTGATTTCTTCGAACTGTTCTTGGCGGTTCGGTTCCGGTCGTGCAGCCTGATTGAGGGTTGCCATGCTGATGTTCTTCCCGTGCGTCGTGGATTTGCAAAGCCTTTGCAAACGAAATCGTGCGGGTCGTAACGGTGGCACCGGTCACAGCGATCAATCGCCTGTGATCGATCGCCGCGCATTGCAACGACCCATCGAAACATAGATCGCAAAAGTTGACGCAGTCGAAAGCGTTCAACGAATCGACACAAATTGACACGCACTGACGTGGGGGATGCGGGGCAACAACGACGCCGTCAACGGATACACTGATCCGCCGAACTTTGATTCACCGAACTGACCCCGCACCCGCAGAAAGGGAAACCATGCGTACCGCCATCGTCGGCGTCGGATTCATGGGATGGATCCACTACCTGGCCTATCAACGCAGCCCCCACGCCGAACTGGTCGGGTTTTGTTCACGCAGCGAAGCCAAGCGGTCCGGGGACTGGACGTCGATCCAGGGGAATTTTGGCCCGCCCGGACGCCAGATCGATGTCAGCGGATTGACGGTCGCCGAGCACTGGCAAGCGTTGCTGGAGGATTCGGGCGTTGATGTGATCGACGTCTGTTTGCCGCCACGCATGCATGAGGAAGTCGTCGTGGCGGCGCTCGATGCCGGCAAGCATGTCCTGTGTGAAAAACCATTGGCTCTACAGGCGGACACCGCACGGCGATTGGCCGATCGTGGCGACGGCCGATTGATGGTGGCCCACATTTTGCCGTTCCATCCGGAATTTCAGTTGTTGGTCGATGCCGCCGGGGATCAACGTTGGGGCAAGCCGATTGCCGGACGTTTCAAACGGACGATCGGACCGCCGGATTGGATCCCCGATTTCTATGACGCCACCAGCGTCGGCGGGCCTTTGTTGGACTTGCACGTCCATGACGCGCACTTGATCCGGTTGCTGTTCGGCATGCCCGACCGCGTCGACACCGCATCGCGGCAACATCAGGGCGTGCCCAAGCTTTATGAAACCGTGTTCCACTTCAACGATTCGCCCGTTGTCGTTTCGTGCGGCGGGGGAGTCATCGACAGCCCGGCGCGTCCGTTCACCCACGGTTTCGAAGTCAGTTTTGAAAAGGCGACCGTGCGATTCGAATTCGCCGCCTACGCCGACGGTCAAACGTCGATTGTCCCGCTGACCATCATGCACGTCGACGGCACTGTGGAAATGCCGACCCTGGGCGATGGTGATCCGATCACCGCATTCGCCGCGGAAATCGATGCCGCCGCCGAATCGGTTCGCACCGGCAAAATTCATCCGGTCTTGGATGCTAGCATCGCCGCCGACGCGATCGAAATCTGCCAGATGCAGGCGGGATGATCCGCATCGAAAGATTCGGATTTGCCGACACTGATGGATCTGGCGCATAATCTTTGGCCCGACACGTTTCGCCGGTGGAATGTGTCGATGACGGATCGATCAGGGAGGGAACCGAGTGGACAAGGACGTATTGCTAGGGCATTCGCCGGTCACCGATTTCGGCATCGATCCGTTGAACCCGCACCCGCGACGTCGGATCGAGATCGTCGGCGGTCAGCGGTCCGACGAATTGCGGACCCAGATTCTGCGGAACTGTCCCCGCGTTCCCGGCGTGTACGGCATGCTTTGCCGACGCGGTGAATTGATCTACGTCGGCAAAAGTAAATCCCTGCGTTCGCGTCTGCTTAGCTATTTCGCCGACAGCAATACAGAGAACAAAGGCGGCCGGATCATCGAATCCACACGCGCGATCCAGTGGGAAACCCAGCCCAGTGATTTCGCCGCTCTGTTGCGCGAACAGCAATTGATCCGACGCTACAGTCCGCGTTGGAACGTCCAGGGGGTCCCCCAGCGTCAGCGTCCGGTCTATCTGTGTTTGGGACGCCAACCGGCGGCGACGTTTTTCTTGACCGCCATCCCGCCGAAAGACTGTGTGGCTGTCGAAGGGCCGTTCCACGGTACGAAGCGAATGAACGTCGCGGTCGATGCGTTGAACAAAGTCTTTCGTCTGCGCGACTGTAGCCAACAACAAGTGTTCCATTTTGCCGAACAAATGCAGTTGTTCGATCTGGATCATCGTGCCGGATGTCTGCGTTTGGAACTGGATACCTGCATGGGACCCTGTGCCGCGGCATGCACGCGCGAAGCCTACGACGTTCAAGTCAATGCGGCCCAAAGTTTTCTGGACGGCTTCAATGACGAACCGCTGGTGAAGATTCGCGACCAGATGGAACGTGCCGCCGAGAACCGGCAGTACGAACTGGCGTCACGCAGCCGAGACACGTTGAAGTCCCTGGAATACGTCAATCGAAAATTGACCTACCTGGCCAAGGCACGCCGTGATTACTCGTTCGTTTACGCGGCGTCCAGTTTTGACGGCTGCAGCACGTGGTACCTGATCCGCGGCGGTGAAGTCGCCGATGTGTTGCCCGCGCCACGCAACCCGGTCGAATACGCGGAATTGAAGCCGAAGTTGAAGGTTTGGCAAGCAACATTGGCCAGTGGTGCGGATCGCGGGCATGGCCGCTTCAGCGAAACGTTGTCCGTGGTCGCGTCGTGGTTCAAAAAGAATCGCGGTGAATTGAAACGAACGTTTGCACCGGAGCAAAGCGGCCGCAGGTATTTTCGTCGCAGCCTGAGTTCGATCGCGTCCTAGCTAGTCGCGACGCTGAGTCCACCCGCTAGCTGCGGGGCAATCCGGATGCAGGAAGGCTTGCTTGTTTTCGTCGCTTTGGCCGTACGCGTCGCCCTGGCACCAGCGTCGGCCGGATGCATGCGACATCAATCGGCCGGTGCCGGTTCACCCGTCAGCTGGCCGATGCCAATTCGCTGCGTTTCTTGGCGATCAGATCCAGCAGGGCACGTTGAGGTTTGACGAACTTTGCGATCCCCTCGGCCATCAGCACGTCGTGCATGGCGTTCATGTCCACGGCCGAATCGATCTCCGACAAGACGTCGGCATCGGGCATTTCATCGACCGTTCGGTGGAACGTTAGATCGCTTTCGGCGACCGCGGCGTTGGTTTCCGGCGGATTGGTTTGGATGTCGCTGCCGGCGAGAGCTTGGACGTACTTCCAAGGCGGATCGTTGGGATCTTTGGTGCCGGTGCTGGCAAAGATCAATTCTTGTTGCAGCGGCAAGTTCTTGTCGGCCCAGAACTGTTGGTTTTCTTGCCAAATGCGTTTCGCGTTGACGATTCCCACCATGCCTTGGGCTCGGTCGGAAAGTTGCAATTGCTGTTGGGTGTAAACATCGATCCGGGAAATGAAGATGCTGTACACCGACTTGATTTTGGCCGGATCGACTTTGCCTTCGACTCCACGCCAGATCGCTTCGCGAGCACTGCGGTATTGCTGGTCGGTGAAGATCAGCGTCACGTTCAACGTCACGCCGGCGGCGGCCAGCGGTTCCAACGCCCGCAATCCGGCCTCGGTCGCGGGGACTTTGATCATGCGATTGACGTGGCCATCGGACCAGCGTTTGCCCAGTTCAATGTAGGTTTGGACGCGTTGATCGATGTCCATGTTCAGCGACGGATCTTCGATCAGCGGGTCCAGTTCAAAACTGACCCAGCCCGCGTTGCCATTGGTCGACGCATGAATGTCGGCAAACTTGGCTTCCGCGTCGGTGACCAGACGATCGGTCAACGCCCAGGCGATATCGGAGTCGTCTTTGCCGTCGGCCAGCATCTGTTCAATTTGGTCGTCCAGATTTCCGCTGGCCACGATCGACGAGATGATGGCCGGATTGCTGGTCGCCCCGACCGCGCCGTATCGCAGATTGATGTCGACTTCGGAGGGGTCGACTGAATCCAAATAGAGCTTGGTGCCCGTGTCGATCAGTGATTTCAGTGGTGCAGCCATGTCGGCATCCGTCTGGCGGTGAAGATTGAAAGTGACTTGCGATGGCAACGCGTTGGATGTTTGCCCGGCGACCAATGTTGGCCCGACGTCCGCACGAAAGGCCCTTGCCGGCAACCCAAACGCGGGGCAACCGCAACGACCAGTCCCACCGCCGCGGCCGCAACGCCCCGGGGGCGGGAATCGCACGCGTTTGCAAGCACGTATTGTGCGTGCACGTCGCTTGCATGGTTGTTTTCGCATCCGTCGCATGCCGTCGGTTTGGCGTGCAGCTGTGATGCCAAAAGGCCCGAGCGACCAGCCTTTGCCCGTGTTCGCCCGACGATCGTTTCGGGCCGCCGATGACGTTCCGAACCGCGCCGCCGCGTTCATGATACCGAATGTGGGACCCGAAACAGGGGCATGCGGCGGCGACGGTTCCCCAATTCGGGGGCTGGAGGCTGCCCCTGCAAAGATTCGCCCACCGGCAGGACCCGACACCCGAATTGGTGGCGGCCAAGGCCGGGCGGGACAGTGAAGTAGACCGTTTGCCGCTTGGTCGATAGCCTAAGCGCACGGGATTCAGGGAAAGATCCCCCTATTTCGCCCTCGTTTTTGCTCACCCCATGCGTCCATCGTTGCTCGACCGTCGCGGCCCCTTGAACGGATCGTACGCGCTCTGGGTGTTGATGATTTTCTTCTTTCTGTTGCCCTTCGGGTTCCAGGCGGCTCGGATGAGCCTGCAGAAACGAGAAAACGATGTGAAGGATTGGCTGCCCAGCGACTTTTCCGAAACGACCGAACTGGAGTGGTTTGCGAATCATTTCGCGGGCGAAAGCTTTGTCTTGGCGACCTGGCCGGGGTGTACTGCCGATGACCAGCGGCTGAAGTTGCTGGAACAGAAAATCCGTCACGAATCCTTGCAGGTCGACTGGGCTGCCCAGGAAGCCGGACATCCGGAATGGTCGGACGAAGAAACCCAGGACCGGATTCGGGCCCGCCAATTGGGCCAGGAAATGGGGCTGCTGTACCCCGGCGAAGGGCTGAACGATTGGGGCGGGCTGGACGAAAAATGGCTGCAGTCGGCCGACGGCGGTTGGTATTACCTGACGCCCGATGGCAAGCTTTATCGTTGGGAAGGATCGATGACCGGGCCGGCCGGATTGGTCCGCGCGGTCCAGCGAGCCATCGGTTCATTCGAATTGAAGGGGCAATTCATCACCGCGCTTGGTCCGCCCGGTGACCAGGATACGATCAATCCGTTTCATAACGATCCGACGTTGTTGTGCGCACCGTTGTTCGCCGGCGTCCAAACCGGCGCGACGATTGTTGACGATTTGGCCAGCGAAGGTGGTTCGCTGTGGCCGATCGACCTGACCGCCGCCGACCGCCGCGAAACGGTGGCCCGTCGACGTGCGATGGAACGATTGAGTGGGTCGTTATTCGCGCCCGCGGTGCCACACGGATTCGACTGGACGGTCGAAGCGTTCGCTCGCGTCGTTCGACAGGATCCCGATAACGGGATCGGTCCCGATGATCCGTTGCCGGAAGACTTTGCCCAAACCATCGGCGATGCGATGCAGCGTTTTGCCGACGAGAATACCGACGGCGACGTCGCCCAGATTGCAGATGCCCCGACCGAGGTTCAAGCCGATGCCTGGTATGCCGTCTTCGATGCATTGCAGGTCGATGCACCGGAGCGAATGACGGCGATCGTCGTGACGTTGACCGATCTGGCCAAAGACCACTTGGCGTTTGCTCTGGGCCGCGGTGTGCTGGGCGGTCCACGCGGGCGGTTGTTGCAATTGGCGGAGGAATGTGGATTGTCCGCCGCACCGCCACCGTCGATGGCACCGCCGCCGTTCAACCGGCCGCGTCCCGAATCGGTCGGTGGTTTGCCGCCGCTGCGGATGGGTGGCCCACCGGTGGATAATGTTGCGATCGACGAAGAAGGCAGCGTGACCCTGGTCCGCTTGGTCGGCTACAGCGTCTTGGTCGGCGTCGTGCTGTCCTACCTGTGCTTTGCCAGCGTCAAAGTCACGCTGATGGTGTTCGTCGTCGGCGGGACCGCGGCGATGCTTAGCATGGCGTTTGTCGGCTGGACCAACGGACGTGTCGACGCAATTTTGATGAGCATGCCGTCATTGGTGTACGTCCTGGGATTGTCCGGGGCGATTCACGTCATCAATTACTATCGCGATGAGGTGCGCAGCGGTGGGCGTACCGGTGCGGCCGGACGTGCGCTGCGTCACGCGATCGGTCCGTGTTCGTTGGCGGCTGCGACGACCGCCATCGGCTTGGCATCTCTGTCGACCAGCAACTTGGTCCCGATCAGCAACTTCGGTTTGTATTCGGCGATCGGTGTGGTCGCGACGTTGGCGATTCTGTTCACCTACTTGCCCGCCGCTCTGAACGTATTCACCCCGGTGATCGGAGCCACCGAACCGAATCAAGCCGGCCCGAACGGTGGGGGCACTGAGGTCACGGTGGGAACCAATCCCATGGCGGCTTGGTGGGCAGGTGTGGGACGCTGGATCACGCGATACCACGCGCCGGTCGCCATCGTTTGCGCACTTGTGATGGCGGTCGTTGCGGTCGGCGTTTTCAAGATCAAGACGTCCGTCCAGTTGCTAAAACTGTTCGACCAAGACGCTCGGATCATCCGCGATTATGCGTGGATCGAAAAGGAATTCGGCAAACTGGTGCCGATGGAATTGGTGGTCCGCATGCCGCCGTCGATTCAAAAGGAATCTTCGTTGGCGTCGTCGATCACCAGCGATGACGATGAATCCGAACCATTAGATACAGCCGACGACGCGTTGGCGTCGAACGATCCCGTCGAAGTGACTGCGCTGCCGCTGTTGGAACGAATCGAAGCGGTGTCGCGGATTCGTCGCGTGGTGCACAAGACGTTGGGCGAAGCCGGCGCGGACGTCGTCGGCCAGGCGATGAGCGTGGATACGTTCTTGCCGCCGCTGCCCGGACCGGCGTCCAGCAATCTGTCGGCCACAGGAATGACCCGGCGTCGGATGCAAAACGAGTTGGCCGAGCAGTACCAACAGCTTGCCGACAGCGATTATTTCCGCGTGGAAGAAGACGGCCCATTTGCCGGCAGTGAACTGTGGCGGATCAGTTTGCGTGTCGGTGCGTTGACCGATGTCGATTACGGTCAATTCATCTCGTCGTTGCGACTGGCCACCGAACCGGTGTTGCGAGCCTACGACACACGCGATGCGTTGCTGCGTGGCTTGGCCGATGCGGGAATCAAGACGACGGCCAAAGATCGACCGCTGGTATGGATGGTCGGCAACGAACACCCCGCGACCATCGACGACAGCGTATTGACCGTTCGTTCCACCGGTGACGACCAACTGCCCGGTCAGGTCCGGGTCGATACCGAAGCGATTTACTTGTCGGTGCTGGGCGAACTGTTGGCCTACGAAAACGTCCGAGCGGGATGGTTCGATCCTGATCAAGACGATCGCTTTGAAAACGTCGATCCCCAGCAGTGGCAACGAACGGTCGAAAAGGCCGATGCGGTGGTCTACTTGGGTGCCGATTCGGTCGGATTGGATAAGTTGGCTGATGCCAAGGTCTTGGTCGATGCCCAACAGATCCGGCTCAGCCAGCCGCAACCGATTTTGACCGATGGCTTTCCGGACGTTTCCGGCGACGGCGCTGTACAAGTCGTCTACACCGGCGTCGTGCCGGTCGTTTACAAGGCCCAGCGGACGTTGCTTGGCAGCCTTGCCGAATCCATCGGGTTGGCGTTCGTGTTGATCGCCGCGGTGATGATGGTGTTGTTGAACCCGGGCCGAAGCATCGCCCAGCGTTGGCATCCCAGTCGATTGTTTTCGGGTGCGGCGGCCGGTTGTGTATCGATGATCCCCAACATGTTCCCCGTGCTGTTGGTCTTCGGCGCGATGGGGCATTTGAATCAGTGGATGCCGGGCCAGTTTTTGGTGGACATCGGAACGATGATGACCGCATCGGTGGCCATGGGCGTCGCGGTGGACGACACGATTCACTTCCTTTCGTGGTTCCGCTCGTATTTGGACGATGGCATGTCGCGTCGCGATTCGGTGATCGAGACGTATCGACGCGTGGGCCCCGCGATGACGCAGACGACGATCGTCGGTGGCTTGGGGCTGTTCGTTTTCGCGTTGTCGACGTTCACGCCCACACAGCGGTTTGGTTCGTTGATGCTGATTCTGTTGGGGGCGGCATTGGTCGGTGATTTGGTGTTCCTGCCCGCTTTGTTGGTCGGTCCGTTGGGACGCTGTTTCCGTCCCCGTGATCCCAAGCCGGCCACCCCCGATCCGTTGCCCACTTATGATGGCATCGATGACGATTCGTCCGGCACCGACAGCGACACGCCGACGGCGCAGCCCGAGCAACCGTCCAAGGCCGATGACGCGACGGAGGTGACCGCTCAGGACCAAACCGTTGCCATCATCGACCGCGATGAGTTGCCAAGGTTGAAGTTGCATCGGCCGCCTTCGAACGAACCGTCCGATTCGCTGCCCAAGCGTCGTTGAACGCTCGGCCGTTTCGTTGACATCGTTTTCCGTTTAGGCCCCATCGATGCGCACCTTCATTCGCGGCGGACGCTTGATCGATCCCAGCCAAAGTCTGGATCGCGTTGCCGACCTGGTGATCGTTGATGGGCAAATCGAAGCGGTCCAATCACCCGATGCAACCGGTCCGGCGGCATTGGATGCTTCGTCGGACCATGCGATCGATGCAAGAGATTGTCTGGTCATGGCCGGTGGCATCGATGTGCACACGCACATCGGCGGCGGTAAAGTGGCTTTGGCGCGGTTGTTGTTGCAAGACCTGACCGATGGACCGGAAAGTGAATTCTTGCCATCGCCCACGGTGGCCGCACAGCGTTACCTGCAAATGGGGTACACGTCTTGCTTTGAACCGGCCGTATTGCCGTGTAACGCACGAGCCGCGCATGCGGAAATGGCGTTGGCCCACGGGTTAGATACGGGCGGATATTGCTTGTTGGGCAACGACGATCTGTTACTGCAGATGATCGGCGATGGTGTCCCCCAAGTCATGGTCAACGATTACGTCGCCGCGATGGTGGCAGCAACGCAGTGCATTGCGGTCAAAGTGGTCAATCCAGGCGGCATCAATGCGTTCAAGTACAACGTTCGCGATCTGGACGTGGATACGCCGCATCCACGTTATGGCGTCACCCCATCAGAGATCATTCGCACCCTTTGTCGTGCGGTTTACGAAATTGGATTGCCGCATCCGCTGCATGTTCATTGCAGCAACCTGGGTGTGCCCGGCAACATCGCTTCGACCATCAAAACGATCGAAGCCGCCGATGGTTTGCCGATTCATCTGACGCACGTTCAATTTCATTGCTACGGCGATGAAGGCCCCTACGGCATGTCGTCGGCTGCCCAGCAGTTGGTCAGGGCGATGCAGAAGCATCCCAACGTCACCGTGGATGTCGGCCAAATCATGTTCGGCCAAACCGTGACAATCAGCGGCGACACGGCGCACCAGTTTGCCAACCATCGTCACGCCAAGCCGCGAAAATCGGCGTTGGTGGACATCGAATGCGAAGCCGGCTGTGGTGTGGTGCCGTTCCGCTATCGACGCCGGCAATTTGTGCACAGTTTGCAGTGGGCGATCGGATTGGAACTGTTCTTGATGATCGACGATCCGGAACGCGTGTTTTTGACGACCGATCATCCCAACGGAGCACCGTTCACCAGTTATCCGCACTTGATTCGGTTGTTGGCCGACCACAGCTTTCGCGAAACCGCTTTGGCCGAAATCCACACCGATGCCGCGGCCGCCAGCGACCTGTCCGGTTTGGATCGTCAGTACACGATCAACGAACTGGTGGCGATGACGCGTGTCGGACCGTCGAAGATTTTGGGTCTGGGCGATACCGGGACCCTGCGGCCAGGGGCACCGGCCGACGTCGTCGTGTATCCACAGCGGTCGACTTGGGACCAGACGTTTGCCCAAGCGAAATATGTGCTGAAGTCGGGGCGATGTATCGCCGGCACTGATGTGCCATCGACGGGAAGTGGGAGACCACAGGTTTCCACCGCGGCGGAATCGCTGCACCGGACGCACCGTGTGGATCTTTCTTTGGATAAATCTGCGTGGAAATCGATCGTTCGCCGGTATCCCGCAGCCGGTTCGTCGTCCCTTGGTCGACTTGCCATCAGCGATGATGAAATGCGGACGCAATTGGGATCGACATTAGTGAACCATGCGCCCCGGCCGCGGCAACGCTGACGCCATAGACAGTTTGTAACACACCGAAGGGATCAAACACGGCGATGCAGATCAACGGCGTCACCATCGACGACACGTTTGCCGAAGCTTTCGATATGAAAGCGACTCGGCTCGTGGTGACGGGGCAAGATCCTTGGTGGGTGTCGCGTGCCTGTGACGCTTTGACCGGTTTTGGCACCAGCGTGATCGCATGCGGTGTCGAAATCGATGTCGAACAAACGCTTGCACCGGATCAAACACCCGACGGTCGTCCCGGTGCGATGGTGTTGGCGTTTGCCGCGTCGGGGACGGAATTGCGAAAACAAATACCGACTCGATGCGGCCAGTGTGTTCTGACCTGCCCGACCACCGCGGTGTTTGACGGCACCGGCGACCTCAGCGTTCCGGTGCATCGCGATGATCCGGTGCCGCTGGGCAAAACGTTGCGTTTCTTTGGCGACGGGCATCAAATCAGCAAAACGATCGACGCCGTTCGGTACTGGCGAATCCCCGTGATGGATGGCGAATTCGTTTGCCAGCACGACCTCGGGTGGTTTTCGGGGATCGGCGGTGGCAATTTTCTGTTGTGCGGTGATTCGGTTGCGGTGGTGGCCGATGCCTGTCGCGCGGCAACCGAGGCGATCGCATCGCTGCCGGGCGTGATCACGCCGTTTCCCGGCGGCGCGACTCGTAGTGGCTCCAAGGTGGGGTCAAAGTACGATGCCCTGTTCGCGTCGACCAACGAAGCATTCTGTCCAACGCTGCGGCATTTGCCCCAGTCCCAGATCGATGACCAGACGCACGCCGTCTTGGAAGTGGTGATCGATGGTGTCGATCAAGCCAGCATCGCCAACGCCACCCGGGTCGGCATTTTGGCAGCCGCAATGAAATGCGGTTCCCAAGGTTTGCACCGGATCACCGCTGGAAACTATGGCGGAAAATTGGGTAAGCACCACTTTCATTTGCATGCTTTGTTGTCCGGGTCAGCCGAAAGTCCGGACTCATCGACCGAGGATGCATCGTCATGAAGTCATGGAAGCTTTCGCTGCGGCAAACACCGCATCAACGTATCGACGCTCGCGTGATCGGTTTGCAGGCTTTCGCCAAGATGACCATCGACCAAGTCCGGCACGCTCGCTTGTCGGCCGGTCACAAATCGGTCGAATTGGCGGAGTATTTCAACGTCGAAGATCTGACGTCGGAGCAACCAACCATTATGGTCGAAGGTGATTTGAGCCGGTTCGATCACCTGGCATCCGGTCATCATGGTGGACGGTTTGAAGTCCAAGGCAATGTCGGACATGACTTGGCGTCCGGCATGGCGGGCGGCGAAGTCATTGTGCACGGTGATGCGGGTGATCGTGTCGGTGGCCCGGTCGACCACGGGCGTGTCGGCATGTCGGGTGGCAAAGTCGTGATCACCGGCGATGCCGGGCGTCGCGCCGGAATCCGCATGCGTCGTGGGGATCTGTGGATCAACGGTGATGTGATGCCGGGCGTCGGGGCCTGGATGATCGCGGGCACGATCGTCATCGGCGGTCGAACCGTTGCTACCGGCGATGACGGCGGTCGGGTCGGATTCGGCATGCGACGCGGGACGATCGTTTGCGGCGAATTGTCGGCCATTGACCGCCGGCGGTTCACCACGCCGGTTCCGATGTGGACTGCCGTGATCGGCCCGATGCTGCGATCGGTTGAACCATGGAAGCCGCATTGTCCGAGGGTGGCCAAGCGGTTTGCCCGCTTATCAGAATCGCTGGACTGTTTGCGTGGTGATTTGGCCGACGGCGGGATGGGAGAAATCTGGATACCGCCAAAGGACTGATCTCAGCGGACGATTCCGGTTTTCTTCCGGTCGGTCGATTGCGTAGACTTGGGGCGACGCGAAAATTGAACCTGTCGTCAACGACGGCCAGGCAACTTTCGTGTGACGATAGGAAGCCCTTTTCCTTCCGAAGTCCTGCCCCCCAATTTCCAACGATTTGGACCCACGATGTATCAGCGATTCGTTTGCCTAGGTTTGACGTTTGCGTCTCTGGTCGGATGTGCATTGGCCCCCAATGCGTCGGCCCAAGATGAAACCGTTAACGTGCTATTGCAGACCTCCGAAGGCGACATCCTGTTGGAACTGAACAAAACCAAAGCACCCAAGACGGTCGACAACTTCTTGAAGTACGTCGAAGACGACTTTTACAAAGGCACCGTTTTTCACCGCGTGATCAAGAACTTCATGATCCAGGGCGGTGGATTGGGCCCCGATTTGAAGAAGAAGCTGACTCGCAGCCCGATCCGCAATGAAGCCAGCAACGGGCTTTCCAACAAGACCTACACGATCGCGATGGCGCGGACCGGCGATCCCCACAGCGCGACCGCGCAATTCTTTATCAACGTTTCGGACCGCAATCCCAGTTTCCTGGACCGTGCCAATGCGGCCGACGGCTGGGGGTATGCGGTGTTCGGCAAGGTCATCGACGGGTTTGAAACCGTCGAAAAGATCAAGGCGGTTCCCACCCAAGTGGCGCGGACCCCTGAAGGATTCCCGATGGAAGACGTGCCGGTCGAACCGGTGACCATTCTGGGCACCAAAGTGGTCAAGCAAGACAAACTGACCAAGTGATCCACGCCAAATGGCAACGCTTTTAGGGTGATGTCCGATCGGACTGGGCATCGCCCTTGCTGTGGCGGCACGGATTCTGCGATCATGCCGCCGAAATCAAGACAGTCTTTCCATGCGTACGGAGACGCTTCTCGTGAAGACGATCATTGCTGCTTTGGGTCGAAATCTATGGGTCGCCGCTGTGGCTGCGGGGCTGGGAACGGTCGCTTTGGGAACAGCCGAAACAGCGGTTGCCGACGACGATGCCGCCACCTATCTGCTGCGGTATGACCTAAACGAAGGCGACGTGTTGCCCTATGAGGTGACGCACGTTGCCAAGACCAAGACGTCGGTTCGTGGCAAGTCGCAGACCAGCCAAGTTCACACGACCAGCCGTCGACACTGGAAAGTTGTTCGCCGGAACGAAGACGGCACGATGGTGTTCGACCACGTCATCGATTCGGTCAGCATGACGCAGCAAAACGGCGATGCCGAAGAATTGCGTTGGGACAGCGAAAGCGGCGAAGAAGCACCGCCGGCGTTCCAGTTGGTCGCCAGCCGTATCGGCCAAACGTTGGCCACGATCACCGTGAACGAGCGTGGCGAAGAAATCAGCCGCGAAAATCACGGCGGGACCGAGGCATCCCTGGGCATGGGATCGCTGACCCTGACCATGCCCGAACAACCGATCGCGGTCGGGGAATCTTGGTCGGTGCCTCGCGAGTTCAAAGCGCGAACCAAGGACGGATTGGTCAAGACGATCAAAATCCGGGAAAAATACACGTTGGACAAAGTTCAAACCGGCGTCGCGACGCTGAAAGTGACCAGTCAGCCGCTGACGCCGATCCGCGAAGAATCCGTTCGCGCCCAAGTTGTCCAACAGCTCAGCAACGGCAGCCTGCGTTTCGACGTCGACAATGGCCGAATGATTCAAAAACAGCTGGATTGGGATGAAAACGTGGTCGGGTTCCAAGGGCCGACCAGCGCGATGGAATACCGGGCTCGGATGACCGAAAATCTGCTGGATTCCCCCACGCACACCGCCGCCCGCCCCTGATCGGTCTGACCCTGATCGGCCGACCCCGCACAGGACACAGCGGGGGGCACGGCTGCTGGGCTGATTCACCGGGCCGGACTGCCCGGGCGTGACACGACTGAATTCCGACAACGCCGCGTGCAATGGATTTGCACGCGGCGTTGTTCGTTGCCCTATCATGAACCATCGTCATGGGGACGCCGCGACCGGGGAAACCGCCGGTCGACCACGGGGCCGGCTATCCACCGCCGCGTCGGCGCGGGGGCGTCCACCATTGGGGTTCACTCCGGCTCGTTACGGAATCGTCTGTCTGTTGATGTCCGACGCCCACCAGAATCGTTCGCTATCGCCCACCGCTGCAGTGGACCCCGCCGCCGTGATGCGGATCAAGAATCTGCAGCTTCGTGCCAAAGCGGTGGTCGAAGGGTTTTACAATGGATTGCACCGGAGCCCCTACCACGGGTTTTCCGTTGAATTCAGCGAATACCGGCCGTACACCGTCGGCGACGATACTCGCGGATTGGACTGGAAGCTGTTCGCCCGGACCGATCGTTATTTCATCAAAAAGTTCGAAGACGAAACGAACCGGCGATGCTATCTGGTGGTCGATCAAAGCCGATCGATGGGATACGGATCGCTGGAATACAGCAAGATGGAGTATGCGCGGACGATCGCGGCGTCCCTGGCGTACTTCTTGACGCTGCAGCGTGACAGCGTCGGGCTGCTGACGTTCGATGAAACCATCGGCGAATTCCTCAGTGCTCGCCACCGCCCCGGTCACCTGCATCAGTTGATGCAGTGTCTGTCGCGTGACGTGACCGGCAAGGGAACGGACATCGCCGCCCCGCTGGAACAGATGGCGACGCTGATCCGCAAGCGTGGGCTGATTGTTCTGTTAAGCGATTTGTTGACGCCGCCGGAAACGATGCGGACCAATCTGGCATACCTGCGCAGCCGCGGACACGAAGTGATCGTGTTGCGAATCCTGGACCCGCGCGAATTACGCTTCGATTTGGATCAAGCGGGCATGGTCCGTGATCCGGAAACCGACCAAGCGATCTACTTGGACCCGGAAGAAGTCCGCCAGCATTACCAGCAACATTTCGACCAGCATCGAACCCAGCTTCAGGCGGTGTGCGATTCACTGGGCGTCCCACTGCACCAGTGGTCCACCGACACGCCACCCGATGAAGCCTTGTTCAGTGTCATCACAGATCAACAGCGGCGTCGTTCGCCGGCTTCCCGAAATAATGCGATTCGATCGGCCGCCCGCGGGGTTGGATTGGGCGGAGGGAATGCTTGATGAGTCTGCTGGCACCGCTGTATTTGATCGGCGCGACCGCGATCGCGTTGCCCATCATTTTGCATTTGATTCGACGTAGACCCAAGTCGCAGATGACGTTCAGTTCGCTGATGTTCCTGCGGCCGTCGCCACCCAAACTGACCAAACGCAGCCGACTGGATGACTGGCCGTTGCTGTTGATTCGGGCGTTGGCGTTGTTGTTGATCGCGATCGCATTTGCCAGGCCCTTCTTTCGATCGTCCCAGACCACCGGGTTGCGGGACGTCGGCCGAAACGTCGTTTTGATGATCGATACCAGTGCCAGCATGCGACGGGCGGGAATCCCCGATGCGGTCCGGCGACATGCCCAAACCCTGGCCGATCAGTTGGGGGCCGACGACAGGATCAGCATCATCGCCTTTGATTCACAGCCACGGACGGTGGTCGATTTCCAACAGGCCACGGCGGTCGAATTGGCGGCACGTCGCCAATTGGTTTTGGATGCCGTGGACCAGTCCCCGCCGTCATGGCGACACACGGACATGGCCGCCGCGTTGATGGAAGCCGCCGATTTGGTCACCGTTGGTATCAGCGATGACGAAAGCCTCGATCCAACGCGAACGCTGGATGAACTGGACGACGGCGTTGCCGTTCCCACGCAAGTGGTGTTGATCAGCGATCTGCAGGCCGGGGCGGACTTGGAAGCATTGCAGGCGTTCGCTTGGCCGGACAACGTTCGTTTGGATGTTCGTTTGGTCAAGCCGTCTGGATCCACCAACGCATCCCCGCGACTGTTGAACCGAACCGACGCGACGTCGGATCTTGTGGCAGTGGCAGACGACGCGTGGCGGATACGCATCGCGAATTCGGAAAACGCCGACCACGGAAATTTCCGCTTGGCGTGGGGCGATGCCAACGCATTCCAGCGATCCGAATCTGAAATGGACATCCAAGTGCCACCGGGACAAACGCGTGTCGTGTCGATGACGCCACCCAAGCCAGGTGACGCCACGCTGATCTTGTCGGGTGACGATGACGATTTTGACAACACGTTCTATTTCGTCACGCCCGAGGTAAAGCGGTTAACCCTGTTGCACGTGGGCAATGCTCAGGGGCCGCCGCAACAGCGGCCAGGCTTCTTTCTGTCACAGGTGCCGTTGGCCAACGCCGATCGCGAAGTCGACTTTCGCGATCTGTCCGCCGCCGATTCGGCAGCGATCCGAGACGTCTTGCGAACCGAAGCTTCAGCGGATGAAGTGACGCTGCCCTTGGTCGTTCTGACGGCTCCGGTGCAATCGGATGTTGCCGACGACTTGCAATCCTATGTTAAAAACGGTGGACATGTGGTCGTCGCCATTGGTCCATCGGACGACGCCGCCCAGTGGCAACAGACGCTGGAATCCATCGGCGATTTGACCGGTGTCCGGATCAGCGAGGCGACCGTCGACGATTATGCGATGTGGAGCCAGATTGATTTTCGAGATCCTTTGTTCAAGCCGATGGCGGATCCCAAGTTCAATGATTTTTCCAAGATTCGGTTTTGGTCACATCGTGAATTGATCGTGGATCCGCCGGCCGAGGATTCTATGTGGAAAGTGCCGTGTCGTTTTGATGATGGACAGATCGCGATCGCCAGACGCACGTTGGGCAAGGGGCGATTGACCATCCTGACCTCTGGCTGGGACACCGAGGACAGTCAGTTGGCGTTGTCCACCAAATTCATACCGCTGGTGTTTGCTTGGTTTGAAGCCAGCGACACGGTGGCCGCGGATCAAGGAAATGCTCGGATCGTCGGGATTCCCGACGCAGCGGGAATCGTCTGGGAAGCGCCGGGAATCCAAAAGTCGGACGACGGCGACGCCACGGTCGCCGTGAATTTGCCGGCGTCGGAATCACGGACCGAACCGCTGGACTTGGCGGCTTTGGAGAATTTGGGCATCCCGCTGGGCAAAGTGGAATCTGCAACGACGGTCGCCATGAAAGACCGACAATTGCGGGATGTGGAATTGGAATCGGAACAAGGGTTGTGGCGGATGGCATTGCTGATCGCACTCGGGCTGATTGCCTGTGAGACGGTTTATAGCGCCATCCGACGTCAGGTCGAATCGACGGAGATGGTGTGATGCAGCGTTCAACGTCGGACGCAATGTCCAAAAATGCGGCCAACCTGAGCCAACATCAGTCGGGCCGACAGAGCGCCGGCAGTCTGCGTCGCCGTTTGGATACGGTGTCGGCGCGTTATCGATCACGGTTGCGCTGGCGTTTCGTCGCCGGCATCGGGATCGGCGTGGCGTTGTTTGCCATGGCGGTTTGGTATGGCCTGACCCAGGGTGCTGGTGCGGAAGCGACGCCCAAGGATTGGGCCGTGGCGATGGGGGTGGCCACGCTTGTGGCGTTGATCGCGATGTGGTGGATGACCCGTCGCGGCTATCGTGACTTGCACTCGATGGCGGAACGATTGGAGTCACGTTATCCGTCGTTGGGCCAGCGACTGATGACCGCCGTCAAGGTGTTGGACAGCCCGCCAGATCGATACGGCTATCTACAGCAACGTCTGTTGGATGAAGTGAATCATCACGGCAGCGTCTACCGCTGGGCGAACGTGGTTTCCGGCAAAGACCTTTGGTTCAGCCGTCTTGCGGGACTCGGTGCGGTGGGGGTGTTGTCCCTGTTGTTGTTCCAACTAGGGAACCTGCCGATGCCTTCGTCGGCCACCGCTTCGTCGTCGTCCAATCTGTCTGACGCGACTTGGGATGTTCAGCCCGGTGACGTGGAGGTCGAACGTGGAACCGGTTTGGTGGTCACCGCCCGTCGCAAGGGTGCAACCGAATCATTACCGGACGATGCAATCCTGCTGCGGCAAAACAAAGACGAATCGCGTGAAGAATTGCCGATGCGGCGCAACTTGAACGACGACGTTTTGGGGACGCTGATATCAGGCGTCGACCAGCCGATGAAGTATCAAGTCGTCATTCCCGGCAATGCGACACGCCCGCAACGTTCCAGCCCGATTTATGACGTTCAGGTCTTCGACTACCCGGCGTTGCTCCGCAGCGACGCGACATTGGTCTATCCGGGGTACACGAATTTGCCGGAAAAGAAGATCCAGGACACGCGCCGCGTGGCGGCCGTCGAAGGAACAAAGTTGACTTGGGATTTGACGATCAACAAAGTCGTTCGGCAAGCCATGCTAATCGATGAACAGGGCCAGACGATTTCACTGACCGCGTTGTCATCCGATGTTCCGGTGCTGCGTTTCGACACCACTTTGGTCAACAGTGGACGCTATCAGCTGCGGCTGATCGACGACAAAGATCGCGAAAACAAAACGCCCGACGATCTAGTGATCCGAGTGCTGCCCAACAAGCCGCCGGAAATCAAACTGGACAAGCCTCGTGATTTGATCGTGTCCGCGTTGGAAGAAGTCAATCTGTCGGCCAAAGTTCGAGACGGTTTTCGTATCACTCGGGCGGGTCTTTCTTATCGTCACAACGGCGACGAAACCGAAGTCGTCTTGGCCGAAGACATCGACGGCAACCAGACGAAGCCCATTGAACACCTGTTGGCACTCGAAGATCTGTCGGCACAACCGGACGATCTGATCAGCTATCACTTCTGGGCCGAAGACATCGGACCCGATGGGCAGGTGCGGCGGACCACCAGTGACCTGTTCTTGGCCGAAGTTCGACCGTTCGAAGAAATCTTTCGCGAAGGCCAGTCGCCGCCCGGTGGCCAGCCCAGCCAAAACAACCAGAACCAACAAAACGGCCAGCAAGCCGAGCAAATCGCGGATCTGCAAAAACAGATCATCAATGCGACGTGGGGGCTGATTCGTCGTTCAGAATCCGACGCGAAGGTTTCCGTCGATGCGGCGGTCGTTGCCGAATCGCAAACCGAGGCGATGACGCAACTGGACGAAATGGCGAAGCAATTGCAAGACAATCGATCACAACAATTCGCCGCCGAAGGCCTATCGTTGATGGAACGATCGGCAAAAACACTCTCCCGCGTCGCCGAATCGATCGACATGTCGGGCGAACAACGCGACGACACGCTACGCGATGCTTTGGATGCCCAACAAAACGCTTACCAAAAATTGCTGCAATTGCGTGGCCGTGAATTTCAAGTGTCGCGTTCGCAACAAAACCGATCTCAAAGCAGCAGCAGCGGCTCGCAAAGTCAAAACCGACAGCGTCGTCTGCAACAATTGCAATTGGAAAGCGACCCCAGCCGGTATGAAAGTCAACAGCAAGCGGAATCGCCCGGTGAACCTGCCGAACAACGCGAAACGCGACAGGTGTTGAATCGATTGCGTGAACTGGCACGTCGCCAACAGGATCTGAATCAACAGTTGGCAACGCTGCAGTCGGCTTTGCAAAATGCGGAAGACGAAGAAGAACGCCAGCAACTGCAGCGACAACTGGAACGATTGCGGCAGCAGCAAGAAGAATTGCTGCGAGAAACCGACGAATTGAATCAACGTATGCAATCGCCCGTCAATCAGTCCCAGATGTCACAGCAATCGCAACAACTGGAACAAACCCGCGAAAACGTTCGTCAAGCCAGCGAGGCCTTACAGCAAAGCGATGTCGGCGGTGCCCTGTCAGCAGGGAAGCGGGCGGAACGCGAATTCGAACAGCTTCGTGACGAAGTTCGACAACAGGCGGCGGGCCAGTTCGACGATCAAATGCGACAACTGCAGCAACAGGCTCGTGATCTGGAGCAACAGCAACGCGAAATCAATGAAGGCCAACGCGAAGAATCATCACAACGACAGCCCGGACTGCGTCGTGAGCAAGGTGACGATTCGCTGCTGCAACAAATTCGCCGCCAACGCGAAGACCTGGATGATTTGATGGACCAAATCCAAGACACCGTCCAACAGGCGGAAACGGCCGAACCCTTGTTGGCGCAGAAGTTGTACGACGGGTATCGCCGCGGCAAGCAATCGCGAATCGATCAGGCTCTGTCGAACATGGACCAGTTGGTACAACGCGGATTCGAGGAAGAGTCTCGACCGCTGGGTGAACAAGCCCTGGAGGCGATCGAAACGCTTCGCCAAGACGTTGATCAGGCAGCCGAGTCCGTGCTGGGCGATCCGACCGAAGGGTTGCGTCGCGCCGCTGACAAGCTGGAGCGATTGGACGAAAGTCTGCAGACCGAACGCGGCGACCGCCAAGGTTCGGCGGAAGGCACGGCATCCGGCGAAGCATCAAGCGAAGACCAGGCATCGTCCGATGGGCGTCGGACAGACGATGAAGGATCACGGCAAGATCCCGACCGTCCCGACAGGCAATCCGCCGAAGATTCAGGGGCCTCGCCAAGTCAACGACCGCAATCACAGCAGCCATCGGATCAGCAACAAGGCCAGCAATCGCAGGGGCAGCAACAACAACAGCAGCAACAACAAGGGCGATCGGGTCAAGGACAGGCTTCTGACCGCCGGTCGGAACAAAGTCAGTCGCGTGAAAGGCAACCAGGACAAGCGGGGCAACCGGGACAACGTCCGTCACAAGCGTCATCGGATGGTCAGCGTGGCGGGGCTTCACAATCGCCGCAGCAAGGCACGACGCCGCGCCAGCGCCCGTCGCTGCGTGGCGGTCCGGCGCAGAACGATCGTCGTGGCACCGAGGGTGGCGGCGGCCAGATCATGCATGGCGGTGAAAGCCCGGACGAAGGCCAACCGATGGCGGGACCGTTCAACGGGGACGCCTACAGTGAATGGACCGATGAACTTCGCGACGTCGAAGAAATGCTAGAAACGCCCGAGCTGCGATCCCGGGCCACACAGATCCGCGATCGTGCCCGCGAATTGCGTCGCGAACAAATCCGCCATTCACAACCGCCGCAGTGGGAAGTCGTTGACGAGATGATCGCAACGCCCCTGCGCGAACTGCGTCGCGCGGTTCGTGAAGAATTGATGCGGCGTACGGCGGAAAAGAATTCCAAGGTTCCCATCGACCGCGATCCGGTGCCCGGTCGGTTTGCCGATGCGGTCCAGCGGTACTATGAAAACTTGGGCAGCGGCCAAGTCAGTTCGGAGGACCGCCAGCCTTGACGTTCGATCTGTTGCCGAAAAACATCATCCTGCAGTCGCCCGATTGGGCGCCCGTCGCGTTTTTGCTGTTGGGCGTCATCGCGTTGCTGGTCGTCACCAACTACTGGCGGATGCGGGCCGCTTGGTGGGTCAAGTGTCTTGGTGTCTTGTTAAAGCTGACGGCGTTGGTGCTGCTCGCCGTTTGCATCGTTCAGCCGATGGTCCAGGCCCGTCGTCCGCGGCCACAGGCGAACCTGTTGCCCATCTTGATCGACGACAGCCGCAGCATGCAGTTGAAAGCCGATCGGGGTGACCGGTCACGCGGCGAATCGGTTCAACAGTGGCTGGATCGCGAAAACGGCTGGATGGTCCGCGTTGCACAAGATTTTGATGTGCGTCCCTATCGTTTCGCGGCTCGACTGGACCAGATGGCTGATCCCGCCGATTTGACGTTCGACGGCGGCGCGTCGACGTTGCGGACCAGTCTGGTTCAGCTGCAACAACGCTTCGACCGGCGTCCGATGGCCGGCGTCGTCTTGATGACCGACGGCAACGCGACCGACGATGCGGTGGACGATTTTCAGTGGGCCGACTTGGGATTCCCCGTCTATCCGGTGGTCCCCGATTCGGTTCGAACGCCGGACGATTTGCGGATCAGCAGCGTCACCGTGCGGCAGACCGACTTTGAAACGTCACCCGTGACGGTGACGGTTTCCGCCCAGGCGTCTGACGATGATTTGTCAGAAATTCAAATGCGGTTGATCGATTGCGTTTCAGGCAACGTCGTGGCCGAGCAATCGGTTGCCGCCGGTGCCGACGGTCGTACATTCCAGTCGCGTTTCCAATTTCGTCCCCAACAATCCGGTGTCAATTTTTACGAAGTGGCGGTGTTTGACCAACGCGATCGTGATCGTTTTCCCGCGACGGTCGGCAAACCGGATTCGGATGAATTGGAATCCGCCAGCCGCTGGGAAGCCACGTTGTTGAACAACCGTCGTCTGGTCGCGGTCGACCGACGGGGCGGACCCTATCGTGTTTTGTACATGGCCGGGCGTCCGAACTGGGATTTCAAATTCATGCGGCGCGCCCTTCAGGAGGATGCCGAGATTGATTTGGTGGGGTTGTTGCGAATCGCCAACAAGGAACCGAAATTCACGTTTCGCGATTCCACAATCAATGAGACCAATCCGCTGTTTGCGGGGCTGGGACAGGACGAAGAAGAGACCGCCGAACAGTACGACGAACCGGTCGTGATCCGACTGGGTATCAAGGATTCCGATGAACTTAGCGACGGGTTTCCCGACACTGCGGAGGAACTGTTCGCCTATCACGCCGTGATTTTGGACGACATCGAACCGGCGTTCTTCACCGCAGACCAACTGTTGTTGCTGCGTCGCTTTGTGGCTGCACGCGGCGGCGCGCTGATGTTGATGGGGGGCGCCGAATCGTTCGGCGCGTCGGATTTTGCGAACACGCCTTTGGGCGAAATGTCGCCGGTCTATGCCCCCGGTCGTGCGGTGTTCCGCGATGAACGGTCCGCCCCGCGACGCGATCGCAAGTTGGAACTGACCCGCGAAGGCATGCTCAGCCCCTGGGTCCGATTGCGTGACAACGAGTCAGCCGAACGGCAACGTTTGGATCGGATGCCCGCGTTTCGAACCGTCAATCCGGTCGGTGACATCAAGCCGGGGGCCCAGACGATGTTGATGTTGCGGGATGAAGATGGCAACCGGGTCCCGGGCTTGGTCGTCCAGCGTTTTGGAAACGGTCGCACCGCCGCTTGGACGATCGCAGACGCATGGCGATGGTCGATGCGGCGCGACCGTTCGGCCAACGATGATCCCGGCCAAGCATGGCGTCAAACCACGCACTGGTTGGTCGGCGAGGTTCCGCGTCGGGTGCAGTTGCAGTTGCAGTTGGAAGGCGGACGATCGCTCGGCAGCCCGGTTCAAATCACCGTCGATTGTCGTGATGCAGAATATCTGCCGCTGGACAACGCATCGATCGATTTGAAAGTCCAACAACAGCAATTCGGCACCACAGATAAGCCCGCCACACAAGCCTCCGAAAGGCTGGACGTTCAGCTTCAGCCAAGTGAGACGGAGCCTGGCAAGTATGTCGGTCGCTTCTGGCCGCGTGACGAAGGTGCGTATCGCTTCACCGCGGATGTGCAGGCGGAAGACGGCAGCCCGGTGGGGCGTGCCGAAACCGGTTGGGTCAGCCGAAGTGATGCCAGCGAATTCGAACGCTTGACTTGGGATCGCGATGGGTTGGCGGAAATCGCCCGACAAACCGGCGGCGAAGTGATCTCCGCCGGTGATTTGGGATCCTTTGCCAAATCACTGCCCAATCGAAAGGTGCCGGTGACTGAAATCTGGCAGTATCCGTTGTGGCACCAACCTTGGGTGCTGTGCATCGCCATGGCCTGTCTGTGCGGCGAGTGGACGTTGCGTCGCTGGCAAGGAGCCCGCTAACGCTCGGTTTGCCAATGCGTCTATCATGACGTCGGCTCTATCTCCCAGTCCGATTGACCGGCAATGTCATGCGACGCCGTGAAAGGCTCCGGTGCAATTTGTTGTGTGCAAATGTACGGGCGGTCCGTTCCGGCGATGCCATCAGGCTCCGTCGGCCAATTCCATTCGGTCCCCATAGCGCCGCAGCACCTGTCGTCGCAGATCCGACAATGCTTCGTCGTTCATTTCCGGGTCCCCGTCGATCATGTCCTGTGCCAGTTCCCGAACCACCGCCAGGATTTCGCGGTCACGGGCTAGATCGGCAACACGCAGCGGTGGCAAACCGCTTTGCTGTTTTCCCAACATATCGCCGGGGCCACGCATTCGGAAATCCGCTTCGGCCAGTTCAAATCCGTCGTCGGTGGATTCGAAAATTTTCAACCGTTCGACTTCGTCTGGTGGGACGTCCCCATCGGTGAAAACGGCCACATGTCCCGGGTGAACGCCACGGTTGATGCGGCCGCGCAGTTGATGCAGTTGTGCCAGGCCGAATCGGTTGGCACCCAAAATGGTCATCACGGTGGCATTGGGCACATCGACACCGACTTCGATGACCGTGGTGCTGACCAAAACCTGAATCGCCCCGTCGGCGAACGCTTCCATCGTTGCGTTCTTCTCGTCCGGTTTCATTCGTCCATGCAACAGCCCGACGCGAAAATCCGCCAACACGTCGTCACGCAACTGGGCATAGATGCTTTCCACCGATGCAACGTCTTCGCAGCCATCCGCGTTGGCATCGTTGTTGGACGGGTCACTGGGGGCGGACGCCGTTGCGGGACCAACACGTGGTGCGACCACGTAGACTTGGCGTCCTTCGTCCAAGCGTTGACGAACGAATTGCCACCAACGCTGGGTCCATTCGTCTTGTGCTAAATAGGTGTGGACTTCCGTACGACCCGGCGGCTTTTGACGAATCGTGCTCATGTCCACATCGCCGAACAATGTCATGCCGATCGATCGAGGGATCGGTGTGGCCGACATCACCAGGCAATGAGGGTCCATGTCGTCGCCCCGCAGCGCGGTTCGTTGCCGGACGCCGAACTTGTGTTGTTCATCGATGACGCAAACCCCAAGCGATTGAAATTTAACGTCGTACAACAACGCTTGCGTGCCGACCAACATCGTGACGCGCCCGTCGGCGACTCGTTGTAAAACGTCGCGTCGCTGCGCGGTGCCCAGTGATCCCGACAACAGACCGATGTGGTCGCTGTTGTCCGCATGGATGTGCCGCAGATTTTCATAGTGCTGGCGTGCCAAGACTTCCGTCGGTGCCATCAGGACGCTTTGGTGCGACGATGCGTGAGCCAGCATCATGGCGTAAAACGCAACGGCGGTTTTGCCGCTGCCGACGTCGCCCTGCAGCAGACGGTTCATTGGGAACTGACGCCGTAAATCGTGACGGATTTCTTGAACGACCTGGCGTTGGTCGTCGGTCAGGGTGAATCCGAACCGATCCAAAATAGCCGCATGTGTTTCCGGGCTGGCATCGATGACCGGTGCGTTCAGATCCGTGGTCAGACTGCGTCGACGCATGGCTAGGGCCAATTGCATGACCAGCAATTCCTGGGAAACGAATCGCGTTCGCGCGGCGATCAGCGACCGATCATCCGTGGGAAAGTGGATTTGCCACAACGCCCGGTCGATCGGCGGCAGGGGGCCGTCATGGTCGATCCCGCCCGGATCAATGCTCGCGTCGCGCAATCGACGCACCACGGCGCGACGCAAATCCTCCGGCATGACTTCCGTGGTTTCGCGTGCCAATTGTTCCAAGACTTCGCGTGTGTATCGACGCATGTCATATTGCTTGAACCCGTCGGTCAACGGATAGACGGGCAAGATTTCGCCGGCCCCGGCGGCTTCGTCCTCACGCAAGATTTTGACTTTCGGATGGACGAATTCCATCCGCAGACCTTTCTGTGTCGGCACGCCGCTGATCATCACTCGCCGCTCGAAAGTCAACGTGTCGGCGCGAAACGGCTGGTTGAAAAATACGATCCGAACCGAGCCGGTTTCGTTGGTCACGACCGCGCCGAAAATCGATTTACCCGGACTGCGTGCGGATAGTTCCGCGTCGGTGATCACGCCGGTGACCGATGCGGCCTGGCCGTCTTTCAGGCGATCAATTGCGACTTCGGCAGCAGGGTGTTCGTAGTCGCGCGGGAAGAAGAACAGCAAATCACGCAGCGTGTAGATGCCCAGCTTCGCCAGACGCTCGGCACGTTGAGGCCCGACGCCGGCCAGAAACTGAATCTTGGTCGTCGGCGTCAGGGAAGAAGCGTCGCTCATGCGCAGATTTTAAACGCATCGACGAAATCACGCAGCGGTGGTGATCGACCCTCGTCGTGCCAAAGCGACCAATGACCCAAAAAAACGGGCGGCGTGATTCATCACGCCGCCCGAAAATGCTGTTCCATTCGGATCGCGGTCAATCAGTTGCCTTCTTCGGCCGCCGCTTTGGCTGCGGCTTTCGCACGAGCGAAGATGATGATTTCTTCGATGTCCAACGCGTCGTTGTTATCGATGTCGACCTTGTCCAGCTGTGACTTCATGTCTTCGGTCAGCTCGTCGCCGGCAAGCAGGCCGTCGCCGTCGGAGTCGTATTTGGCAATTAATGCTTCGAAGCGGACCCATTCTGCGGATCCGGGAATGATGGCCCCTTCTTCCTCTTCATCGCCTGATGCGGCGGGTGCCGGGCGGGCTTCGGCGACGGCCGGTTCTTCATCGGCGGTGGAATCGTCGGCGGGTTGATCGCCTCCGTTGGCGGCCGGCTCCATGTCTTGGTAATCGCTATCATCACCACCGGCTGCGGGCGGCTGTCCGCCACCACCACTGCCGCCGTCCATCTCTTCCGGGGCACCGGGGACGGCGCCGCCGGGAGTACTGGAAATGACTTCGCCGGAATACTCGTCAATGACCGTCAACGTTCCGTCATCGCCGGCGACCATGTTGCCTTGGATGTCTTGTTCTTCGTAAACGTACTTTTGGTGACTCAGGTACATGTCGCGACCTTCAAACGGTTTGTAGGTCACGTACATCTTGTGTTTGCGAAGCGGCAGTCCGGACTGAAAGCCGTAGACTTCGACTTTGCGGCTGCCTTCCATGAACGTGTCCATGGGAGCGAATCCCAACGTGCTCTGGACAATGTCGTTGCTAAGGAATTGATCCGGTTTGCGACCGAATTCGATTGCCTTGGATTCCACCTTCGCAAAGGCCTCGTCCACTTGGGGGCGAGCGACTTTGTAGTCGTACCCCAGTGCGGCCAACAACAGGGCCAACACGCCCAGAAGAACGTACTGGCGAACGTTGGATTTCGGCTTTTCGGCGGCCGGTTCCGGCGTCGCCGCTTCGGTGGTGGTAACGGGTTCGCCGGCCTGCACATCGGTGAATTCGACATCACCGGCGGGGGCGGCGGCGGGATCTTGTTGGACGTCGTCGGTGGGGTGATCAGCGTTGGGGTCAGACATGAGGAAACCAGCCTAAAAACCGGGCCCAAAGATGGACACTTGGGGAAAAGAACGTGGCCCTATCATGACTGACCCGCACCGCAAAAATCAACCATTGACCGCCGCAGAAGGAAAAATGAGCAGTCCTTTCAGGCCTCGGCCGAGCCGATGCGGCCTGCCCAAAGGGACTTCAGCGGGATTGCCCGGCCAGAAAGATTGACTTCATTGCGACGACATCGCGCGGGCCGATCCGTTGGCAAATCCGAGTTTCCGGGACCACACCGGCGCGTCGCAGAACATCGGTGGGCAACCCGGCCAAGCCACGAAAGCGTCGGTGGCGTAGATGGTGCCCCGATAGTCGCAGGCTTTCCAGTTGATCGGCCAAATCCATTTCATCCAAAGCATAGCGGACCTCGGTCGCGTCCTCGGCAGTGATTTCAAACAGCGGAACGCGAGCCACAACGACCCGACCGGATTCGACCAAGCCGGGCATCCAGCGGTCAAAGAACAGCGTCACCAGGACGCCACAGTGAATGCCGTCGGCGTCGGGATCGAACAGCAACACGATCCGCTGGAAACGGACCCGTTCGACTTGAAAATCGTTTCCCCAGCCGGCACCGATCGCCTCGGCCAAACAGCCATACAGCGGGTTGGAACGCACCGCCTTGGCCGATGCTTTGGCGGCGTTCAGCGGCTTGCCCTGCATCGGCAACACCGCTTGGAAGGTGGCATCACGAAGAGCCAGAACCGACTTGGACGCGCTCTGACCTTCCACGATTAGCAACTCGGTCGCCGGCCCGTCCGGATGACCCGCCGTCGGTCCGGCCACGCACGGGTGCAGACGTGTGTGCTGGGTGGGAAACGTCATGTGGATGTCGTTTCCCCGGTCGATGCCATTCCCGCGGCCGCATGATGGTCGCGCGCCGCGTCGATAACCGGTCTCTGACCAGCTCTTACCTGGCCAACCTTTGCCTGTTCAGCTCGTGCCGCGACGAATTTCGCTGGCCTGGAACTGAACCGTAAATCGGTAAATCCGTTTCGTCTCACAAACAATCTCACCGGTTTGCAAGTTCACCGTCCTGGGGACTTCGGTGCGATTCACGTTGGCGACCGCGCGGTAACCACGTTCGGCAAAGATGTCGATCACCATGGCCAGTGCCAACGGGTCTTCGAAAATGGGGTCTTCCGAATTGATCTGGGCCATGCCGGGAATCGCGTGACGCATGATGATTGGCATGAACCGATCGTTGATCAAGCGAATCACCGAATGGAACATGCCCGCGTGTTCCAGTTGATACCCATCCATCCGGCGAACCAATTCTTGGCGTGCATGGATCGACAGGTCTTGTGCCAACGGCAGGTGACGGACCGCATCATAGGTTTCCGGATCCAGTTCCAGTGACGACTGGTACTTCAGTTCCTTCAGGATGTTGCGTTCGACTTCGGCAATGTCACCTTGGGCATCGATGAAGTGATAATGATAGATTTCCTTCAGCGACTGCAGCGCGTCCCACGTCTGTTCCTTGAACACACGGTAACGGTGCTTGGCGGCCGCGGGATCGATGTCCGTCGGACGCTGTTCCAACAGCATGTCTTCGGTGCCACCCTCGGACAGGATCTTTTCATTCTCCGCGGCGATCTTGCGACCACGTTCCAATTGGCGATCAATACTGGTTCGTTCGTCGACGAACAGCACGACCGCGTGAATGGTCGGCTTACGAAAGTTGATGGCCAGCGGCGTTTGATGGTACTCGCGATACAGCAAGTTCATCTTCTGGACCAACAGCTTCAAACACTCGACTTGGACACGCGTCCGCGGGAAGCCGTCGATGATGCACCCGTCGCGGAATTCCTCGTGCAGCATCTTGCGAAACAGCAAGTTGATCACGTCGGTATCACCGACCATGCCGCCGGATTCCTTGATCGCTCTGGCCTCAGGACTGTCCAGCAAATCGCTGACCACGATCGGCGGACAGGTCAATCCACGGGCTTTGGCAATGAACTCGGTGTTGGTTCCTTTCCCCGCACCAGGTGCCCCGCCCAGCAGGATCAGCTCCTTGCCGAAACGCAAGTTTTCGTGGCCCAGTTCTTCTTCCAGCTCCGTCCACACGTTGGTGAAGATGACCTGGGCGTCTTTGACTTCCAAGTCTTCGTTGTCGTTTTGCTGGGTCTGCGGCAATTCGTCTAAGTTGGACGACATGGCTTTCTTGTCAAAACAAATGAAGGAGGGGAGGGACGCACGCGAAGTGACCGGTGCATCGTGTCGCCGCGGACCAATTCTTTCAACCACCATCGGTCCAAGTGTGACGCCTTGTCGCGAATGGTGCGGTTGGCGGCCGCCGTCGGGGGCTGATTTGACCCGTGTTTTCGTGGCTTTTGTTCGCCCGATGCCCGGAATGCGGCATGGTGACGCGTGACACCGTGGCGTTGGTCGACCCGACTGCCTCAGCTGGCCGCTGTTTCCGACCCGCCCGCAGTCGGCGGCATCACCGTCGGCGGTGTCGTGGGCACTGTCATCCCAGGGGGAAACGATCGGATGTGCAAATCCCGCTGCGGGAAAGCAATCTCGATGCCTTCGGCGTTGAAGCGATCGTTGATGGCGGTGTGCAGCTCATGGATCGTCGTCAAACGCACATCCAGCGTCGACAGATAGCATCGCAACACCAGGTTCAGCGTCGAATCGCCGAAGCCTTCGAAGGTAACGATCGGTCCTGGATCTTCGCTGATGTTTTCGTGTTGGTCGCAAATCTCTTTCAGCAATTCGCACGCCCGCCGCGTGTCGCTGCCATACGCAATGCCGATGTTCATCACGACACGGTTGGTGCTGTCGGTCAACGTCCAGTTGATCAGGCGTCCGGTGACCAAGTCCTTGTTCGGAACGACCAATTCCTGACGATCCCAATTGGTGATCGTTGTGGCCCGAATCCGTATCCGTGACACCACGCCTGTGGTGTCGCCCAGCGTCACGATGTCGCCGACGCGGATGGGTTGTTCGAACAACAAGATGATCCCGCTGATAAAGTTCGCAAAGATCTCTTGCAGCCCGAATCCCAAGCCTACACCCAACGCGGCGACCAGCCACTGGATGCTGTCCCATCGCAAACCCAGCGTTTGGCAAGACATGAAAATCCCAAAGGCGGCCAACGCATAAGTGCCGACCGATGTGATCGCGTAACGCGCCGCTTTGTCGATCGGCAAACGCTCCAGCAACAATCCTTCGACCAGGCCGGGCAGGTTGCGAACGATCACCCACGTCAGCACGACCACGGGAATGGCCAACACCACATTGGCCAGGGTGATCCAGCGGACTTCCACCGTGCCGTCGGGGTTGCTGACCGAGACGCTCCACAATTCAAAGCGATTCAGAAACTCGACCGCGGGCAACACCGGTGCCCAAACCAGGACCAAGCCGACGATCACGGACAACCAGATGATCGCTTGCATCATCCGCGTTGTCTGAGCGCTGATTTCTGCGGCCGGCAAATTGTCTTCCTGTTCAATGTCAAAGCCTTCGACATTGACACGGTCCGTCTCATCGCGTTTTTCCTTGTACAACGCGTACGCGACCCGCCGACGCTGCAGAAGCAACCAACGCCACAGGAAACCGCTGACGACAAATGCGATGACGATCAACCAAATCGTCCCGTATCCGCATTCGGCCAGCGACAACGCCGCGTATTGATACCCCAGCAATGAAATCGTGCACAGAATAAACGGTGTGGCCACGATCAATGGAAACCAGAACATCCGCAAGCGACTGAGCCAGCTGTCGGGATAATGCTGCATCCGCGTTGTGAAGATGCCGTGCTTGGGATGAAAACAATCCCAGAAGAACACCGACGCCAAAAACATGCCGGCGACGAACAGGCCACGCCCCAAAGATCCTTCGACTTGAGGGTTTCCGATTTGCTGGCACACGGTCCACAGCAACAAAATCGGTAATCCGACGTCGATCAGAATCCTTAATCCCTTGCGCAGTTGTTCAACGGACGGTTCGTCGCTGTTGAAGTGGGCGATCGCCAAGCCTTGCGGACGCAATACCTGACGCATCAGTTCCAAGGGCAGGATGAAGTACGCCGCGACCTTGAAACCTTGCGCATACGCTTGGATCAAACGATCAGACGATTCAGATTTCTCGATCGCCTCGCCGATGAAATACAGCAAGATAAAGACGGGTAAGGCTAACGCGACGGTGATCAAAATCGCCGACAACGTGGGAACCAGCGACGTCGTGTTCCAAGCCCTTGCTTTCTTTGCCAGTGCCGTCATCCGCCGCCGCAATCGCGTGCCGGCAAAGATCATCGAAAGCAACGCCAAAATCAGTAGGGCGGGCAGATGCGGTTGCCCTTTCAAGCCAACCCAGAATGCCGTCAAGACTTGACCCAACGTGAACGGATGCATGATCCGAATCAGACTGTTCCATGCGGTCGGAAAGTCTCGCATCGACAGCGGGCTGCGGTTGCGGATCCACAGCACATGTCGATTGATCAAGTGACGCAGTTCATCCAGGTTGCTTTGCTGCGTTTCCAGTTGACGCTGTGTGCGAAGATGTAGGTCGATGTCGGTGTCGATGTCCGCGATAAAGCGATCAAGCAGACGTTGTTCGGTTTCGCTGATCTGGCTCTTCGGAATGGATCCCGACCAAAGGCTGGAACTGGCGGAACTGTTCCACTGGGTTTGGATCTGCAGCTCCGCTTTCTCGGCACGCAGTTGATCGATCCGCGTGCGAACACGGCGTATTTCCGATGCCAGCGATCCAGGATCAGGCAATCTGCCCTGCAACAGTTGCAATTCGACACCCAAGCTGGGGCGAATGCGGCCTTCGGATTCCAAATCCCGTTCGATCGTTTCGATCTTTTCGTTCAACAGCCGAGTGATCTCTTCGGCCTTCGCTTCCTCTTCGGTCAATCGTCGGCGGACTCGTTCGGTCTCCGACAAGATCTCGATCCATGAATCTTCGGACTTCAAGATTGCCGATTCTTCCGCCTCTGTTTCACTCAGCGAATCGCGGTATTGTCTAAGATCGGACCGGGTGCGTGCTTCCTTGCTTTGCCGGACCGCTTCGGCCCAGTACTGTTGCAATTGGGTCGCACGTGCCAGTTCACGCTCGGCCAACGTCCGATTCAGCGGCAACAAATCCGCTTCGGCCTCGATCGCCTTCAGTTCGTTTTCCAGCGTTTTGATCCGCTGTTCGGTCGCCGCGATTTGGGCTTCCCGTTGGGCTTGCAAGGCTTCGGCCACGTCGCCGTTTTCGTCGTCCACCGGCTTGGCATCGCCTTTGGATTGCAAGTCCGCCAGTTGTTGTTTCGCTTCGGCGATCAGTTGCGGCAGGGCGGCGCGGCGTGGTTGACGTTGGCTGATCTCTTGATTGATTGCCTGCAACTTTTGTCGGGCCGCCTCCACAACGGCGTCCTGGTTGGCCAGCTCTTGCCGCAGTTGTTCCAGGCTCAAAAAGCGGCTGTCGGGACGCTCGACCGGCGATGGTTCCTTGGCTTCGACCTGGCGTCTCGCATCGGCGGTGTCAAAGCCGATGGTCGATAGCGTTTTCTCATAGGAGGATTGCTTTTCGCTATCGGATCGACGGTCTTTGTATGCCGATTGGGCCGTTGCCAGGATCTTCAGTATCCGTTCACGCAGATCGTCATCGATTTCGGATTTTTTAACGTTGGCAATCGCAGTTGTGATCGCCTCTTCGTTGGTCAAGTCTTCGGCGTCCAGCAGCGGTGCCGCATCTTCTGCCGGATCGGATGTCGCCGTCTCGGTCGCCTGCATTCGGGCGGCGGCCAGTCGGATCTGGGGGGCTGACGCGGTGGGCGATGTCGGGACACCCGCCCCGGGCTGACGCACCACTCCGGATGACGCTTGCCGTACGGTGCCCTGTGCCAGTGACCCGGACGAGGCGGGCGCGGTGTGTTGGGGCTGTGGGCCGGTGGGGATCACAAAATTCTGTGCGGTCACCCATGCCGGGACCGACGCACACAGAACCGCCATCAACGATGCGGCCAAGGCCAAGACGACCTGCCGACGAAGGGCGAACGATCGCGGATTCGGTCGGAATTTGGGCATCAACGCTAGCGACAGAATTTTAGGGAAGGGGCCAACAGAGCATTCGACGGGCATGCATAAAGGATGCCCCCAAATGGGCGCATCCCCGGCGCGGATTGTCGTGAAAGTGATCGCGTCGGCGAAAGACCAATGCGAGCGGTGTCGGAGGCGTCCGCGTGGGCGGTGGACGCCGGGACGTTGCCGCCACCTGCGGGCAATTTTCATGCCGCCCTCGCAAACCGGCATTGACGCGACGTCTTCCAGTCGCCAACATTGGCGACTTCCCTCGGGGCGTGGCTCAGCCTGGTAGAGCGCTACGTTCGGGACGTAGAGGTCGCTAGTTCGAATCTAGTCGCCCCGACTCATTCAAAACCCTCTGAAGCCAAGTGTTTCAGAGGGTTTTTTATTTGCCACTTTGGCTTCGATTGTGACCATGAAATCGTCTTTGCACGATTCAATGCACGAAACGGAGCCGATTCCATGCCACGTCAGTCCAGGCCCTTCCTTCGCAAACAAACCAAGAGCTGGTATTGCTCGATTGGTGGTCGGCAAATCTCTCTGGGCAAGAACCGCGAAGCCGCGTTCGAGAAGTTTCACAGCCTGATGGCAGACCGCGATCAACTCGCAGGCGAGATGACAACGCTCGACGAGTTGACCCAGTGCTACCTCGACTGGTGCCAAGCCAATCGCAAACCGGGCACGTACAAGCTGCACCGTCACTACCTGAAAACGTTTATTGGCCACGTCGGTCGCAGGCTAAGACCAGGACAATTGAGAGTCCACCACGTCACGAGATGGCTGGAGACACTGACGACGATCAACTCGACCAGCCAAAACGATGCGATACAGAAAGTACAACGGATGCTGAATTGGTCCGTCGAGCAAGGCTATCTGAATCGAAACCCGATCGCGGGTATGGCGAAGCCACGACGGAAACGGCGAGACGTGTTCTACACGCCAGAGCAATGGGAACAAATTCGCGAACACGCCCGCCCGCCATTCGACGACTTCCTCGACTTCCTATATTGCACGGGCTGCCGCCCGAAAGAAGCTCGCACGATCGAAGCCAGATTCATCCTGAACGACATGGTGATCTTTCCCACCGATGAATCCAAAGGCGAAATTGAACCGCGGGTGATCTATCTGGTGCCGAAAGCAAAAACGATCTTGGATCGACTGGCGGCGAAGCATCCGTCCGGACCAGTGTTCATCAACAGTCGCGGAAATCCATGGACAAAGGACTCGATCAAGTGCAGGCTCGATCGCATCTCGGGCAAGGTCGGTTTCCGATGTATCGCCTACGGTGCTCGGCATAGCTGGGCGACCAATGCGTTGACCTCCGGCGGTGTCGATCCGATTTCGGCCGCCCATCTGATGGGACACCGAGATCCGACGATGGTGGCACGCGTCTATAGCCACATCGCCAAGAACCCCGACTTCCTTCGGAAGCAAGCATTGAATGCCGTAAGTCCAACCGCCTAGGGCTCCGCACCCCCAGTGCGGCGTTCTCGGGTCAAAAACGTCGTTTTTACAGAGTTCTAGGCGAAATTGTGTTTCACCCAATGCACGATCTTTCACTGATTTGGAGCTATATCGTGCACGGATCGCGACCGCTGCACTGCGGTGCTGAGCGGGACTCTTGAGCATCGATCGCCCCCTCAACGTTGGCCATCGTGTCCGAAAAAAGGTACACCCTTTTTCGGACCGGAGTCAAAACGCGATGTCGTCCACCGTCCGACGGGATTACATACCCGCTCGGCCATCCTATCTCGGACAGCCTCAGGCTTTGTTTTCGTGGCCAATGACCCGACTGGAAGGGCATTTGCGAAGCGAGAGGGGCAGTTTCGGAGACCTGACTCAAAGAAAAAAAAACGGCCAACCCCGAGGGAAGCCGCGTTGGCGTGTTCTGCCTTCAAATTCTCATTTAGCCACGAAACTGAGGGCGATGCTCGGCCTTCACATAGCGAACACCGTCACGGACTTCATTCTCGGTGATGAAGTACTTGTGAATGGTTGATTTCCCCGCTTCCTCCTTCGGAAGCGTGTTACTTATGGCCGCCTCGGTAACCGAGGGTGCCGCCGCCATTGCTCCTTTGCCAACCTCCCCGCCCGTCAAATCAAATGTACCCCACGCGAGGAATACATCCATTCCTTTGTCAGTTGGCGGAGGACTGCCTTCTTCGAATTCAATTGTACCGTCGAGCGGTCCGCCCTCGTGCGTCAATCTAACGAGCATTCTGTCTCCTTAGGAAATCGCTTCCGGCCAACCCGACGGCAGGCGTTTTGGCGAACGCAACAAACCGCCGCTTATCGGACGGTGGTAAGACAAACCCGCTTCTGCTCACTGAAAGAGCTACCGCAGCTATACGGCAAGCCAGTGATTGGATCCTTCTTGCAGTATCTGCAATCGCGGAATCGGATGCATGGGTCCGCCTCGGTTCCGGTCCAGGGGGTGCAGTACTTCTTCTTGCCGCATACAGAAACATCCGTTTCGCAGTATTGCCGAGAAGGATACTCACCAGGTCCGCAGGCTGAAGAGGTTGGATCGTAACAGCAACGGGTGCAGTAACGAGTGCAGATGCGGTTGCCGTTCTCGTCGTAGTACCATCCGCAACAATACTGGCCACAGGGATACTCGTTTGGTCCACAGACATCACTGATTCCTGGGCAGGACTGCACCGGAACGGTCGTTACCGCACAGGGTGAGCAACTCGATCGCTGCTGGCACACAACGTCGCAGTCCTGAACAGGGACTCCGCAACCCCAATTGTCTGGGACACAATAAGTTCCATAGCCAGTACAAATCCGGTTCCCGTCTTGATCGTAGTACCAGGTACGACAACAGCTTCCCGATGGTCGTTCTCCTGGCCCACAGGAAAACCGACACTGGCCAAAGGCCACCGACGGCAACGAAACAAAAATGCAAAGAAGAAGTAAGCCCGATTTCATGCATATCTCCAAATGTGCGTCGTGATTGAAAGCCCACGTCCTGACGACTATCCCCGTCAAGCGACATAAACGTGATCGGGAATATAGACGATCAACACCTGAAGAGGGGGTGTTTCCCACCACCTCTCTCATTGACTTGATTTTTAACGTCGTATAAAGTGGGTTATACGACGTTAAAACGAGCTCGGTGGTGGACCGGTTTTCACCGCCCGCGATCGGGCAATAGGAGGACGAGATGGCCGGATTGGACAGAATTCAGAAGCGGTTCGACGAACTCGCGGAGATGGCGAAAGAGATTTCGGACAGTCTTTCGATCGAGACACGACGTGTCGCGAATTGGTATGGCGATGGAAGCAGCGATCGGAAATTCGAGGTGCTGGACTGCAGTCTGCTCACCGAATGGCATGCATCGGTCCTGTCCCTAATTGACCGGATCCTCGGCGAAAGCCATCCGACGCGTGAGAGTTTCCGGTCCGCATACTCTCCGAATACTCAATCGCACCAAGATTTCCGTCGGCTCGAATCGCTGTTTCGGTCGGCAAAGAATGATTTTGAAGGCGGCTACCTGTTCGACGTGGCCAATCTCGTCCATGCCGACGTCTTCGCTGACGAACTCGAACAAGCAAAACACTTCCTGGACAACAACTTCAAGGTTGCCGCTGCCGTCATCGCGGGCACCGTGCTGGAAACCACGCTTCGCAGGATGTGCGACACGCATCCGGAGTTGTCGCCATCCGACAACATCAACGGTATGAACACCGATCTCTACACGGGCGGCGTGTACGGAAAAGCCGTCAATAAACAGGTTGGATCATGGGGCGACATCCGAAATGACGCTGCCCACGGTCGACCGGACGAATTCGACCACCAGCAGGTCAACCAAATGATCACGGGGATCCGTGATTTTGTGGCCAAACACATGAGCTAAGGAGAGCACCATGACCAAAACAGAACTGATCACCACCAACAACGCCCTGCCCCCGTCTTTCGGTGGTCAACTTCCCGCCGAGCCGATGGAGCTCCGGCCGCTGGTCGCCCAAGCGTTCGAAGCCTGGCTCAACAAGACCGAGAGCAAGGCAACACGCACGGCCTATCGCAACGATGTCGAGCAGTTTTTGCGGTTTCAGAACGTCGACATCGACCACTTGGAGACCATGATCCAGTTCGTTCCCGATGATGTCACGCGGTGGCGGGATCACCTGCTTTCCGAAGGCGGTCGCCCGGATCGCGTCGGAAACAAGACGCCTGGCGAGAACTCAACCGTTACTCGCAAGATCACTTCCCTCCGCTCGTTTTTCTCGTTCCTGCAAAACTACGGCTACCGCGGAGCCAACCCCGCCGCTCCGGACTTCGTGAAAGCTCCCAAGGTGTCCGACAAAGGGCTGACACCTTCGATCCTGCCGAAGATGGTCGGGCAATTGCTGGATGCCCCCTCTTGCGACACGCCATCGGGGAAACGCGACCGGGCTGTCTTGGCGGTGTTCGCCTACATGGCCCTTCGCGTCGACGAGCTGTACCACATCAACGTCGGCAACATCCAGCGTGACGGGGAACACACCGTCGTCCGCATCAAGGGCAAAGGCAATGAGCTTCGTCGCGGTGTGATGCCACCGATCGCAGCCTCGGCCGTCAACGAATGGATCGAACACGCCAAGATCGAAAAAGACCGCTCTGGTCCCCTGTTTCGTCCATCCCTATCGCCCCGCGGTCAGGGCCGAGACGGCTTCAAACGTGGGCGAATGACCATCCGCTCGATACAGCGTCTGGTGAAGAAGTATTGCCTAGCCGTCGGGATCGACGAGGAAGTCAGTGTTCACTCGCTCCGGGTGACCGCCGCGACCGAAGCCGACAAGGCGGGGATTCCGCTGATCGATATTCAGCATTGGCTTGGGCACAAAGACCCGCGAACAACGCTTCGCTATATTCGAGGAACTGAAAACCTCGATCGTAGTCCAGCTTACACCATTCGGTACGGCTAGTTGCTTTCCATCCAGCCACTCAACGACACTGCTGAAGTGAAATGAATCAGAGCGCCCGGTTGCTGTCAGAACCATCCTGCATGGCAATTCTATCGTTCGCAGCGGCCCATGTTCTCGAACAACGACGGACATCCGGATCTGGAGCCGATCGCACGGAAGAAGTGGTTTCACGCCCTGAGTGCTTCAAAGATCCCGAGCTGTATAGAGCCCTACTTCCGAAGTTCGATCTTACGACGATCGATGCCGCATTGCGATGGTTGACCTATTGCGACTACCTAATCGGCTCAAAAGAGGTGAATTTCGGAGGCCAGAGCATTTGGACTGAACTGACGGAGAAGGGACGTGCTGCGGCCAAGAAGGGTGAGCTCGCTGAAGAAGACCGAAGGTTGCTTCACGGACAAGAAGAGCCACACGAGGTCTTTATCGCACATCAATTCAACACCCAAGACAGCGAGCTTGTTTCCTACATCCGTGGCCGTGTTCTAGAGCCTGCAGGATTCAACGCCATCGACGGTCGAGCAGATGGTCTCGAAGCTTTCCGCACCGCGATCGTCGAGAAGATTCGTCGAGCGAGGTTCTTTGTTTGCCTTCTCACTAAACGGAATAGCCTCACAGCAGGTGGTTCTGCGTCTAGCGTATGGCTCTATCAAGAGACTGGGGTTGCCGTCGCATTCGGGAAACGCCCGCTCCTGCTCGTCGAAGAGGGGATAGATAGAGAATACGTGGGAGAGCTGCAGAGCATCTATGAGCACATTGTGTTCTCGCGAAGCAATCACCCTGACAAGTTCGACAGTATCAGACCACGCCTAGAGAATGATCTCAAGGCAAATGACATGGCCCTTCCGAAGGCGAGCAAAGGGTCTCGGTCAAGATAAAATCTGCTATCTGCCCATACGACATGGAAGCGAGATGCCGATCCGCGTTTTAGTTCCTGACTATCCTCATTAGCGTCTAGCCTCCAAGCAGGACTGCCCTTTGGCGGCAAGGATCGCGTTTGCGATCTCATCACATCCATGAATTTCTGCGGCTTTTGCAACCCGATGCCATAACCGATCGGATCTGGGAGGACGTAGTTGATCGTGCTTGAGGAACACGTCAAGGGCTTCACGCTTGCCGCCCGCAGCCGCGACGTGCATGGCGGTGTAGTTGGTTCGGTTCGTGGCGAGGGGATCGGCACCGCTCTTTATGAGCCGGCGAATCATTGCTGGCTGGTTTGTCGCGGCTGCAATGTGGAGTGGAGTGTCACGAACATCGTTGGTGGCATTTGGATCGGCGTGGGCCTCGAGTAAGTCGATGGCCATGTAGTCGTGCTTTGTGCGAGCAGCCAAATGTAGCGGAGTTTGACCCGCCGTTCCGCCAATGTCTGCGTTGACGTTGAACTCCAGGAGCAGCTTGACAAAACCGGCGTTGCCAGTTCGAGCTGCTCGATGGATGAGCCTGTCGCTTCCCTTTCCTATCGCCGGATTCGGATCAACACCAAGTGCATGCAAGCGTCGTGCTTCCTCGATCCGACCAAACTTCTCGGCGACTTCCATGGCCAATCTGCCGTCTACATCGCGACCATGCACATTTGCGCCATCAGCCACGGCTGCTTCGAAATCCGAAAGGCAGGATAATCTGATGGCATGAAAGAGGGCGTAGTCTGGATGCATGTCGCTCGCGAAAAGCAACACGCTGCCATGAGGCACGCGAGCGAACAATGATTTTTTCGCTGGGCGTAAAGGTCCCTGTGGACAAGTTTCCGGTAAGACTTGCGCAGCAGAGCCGATTGCTTCACGCTCGACCGTGACGCCGCAACCACGGCGATACGGTGACCATGATCTACGCATTCCTCAGTCAAAAAGGCGGTGTCGGAAAAACAACGCTCTCGATCCACACAGCAGCCGAGCTAACACGGCGGAAACGTCGCGTCCTGTTGATCGATGCCGATCCGCAGGGCAGCGCTTTGTCCTGGTCGAATTGTCGAGAAGATGCGATGTTCATCGTTGTCGGGATGCCGAAGGCGACGCTACACAAAGAAATCGAAGCCATCTCGGCAGATTACGACGATGTCGTGATCGACGGACCGCCACGCGCGGCGGAGATCGCGAAGTCGATCATTCTCGCCGCCGACTTGGTGGTCATCCCTCTTCAGCCATCACCACTCGATGTTTGGGAAGCGACGAAGACGCTAGATCTGATCCGTGAAGCGCAGGTATTCCGCCCAGAGATCCGATGCTGCCTCGCAATTAACCGACGCATTGTGAACACGGCCATTGGACGGGATGTGCGATTAGCTCTGCGAGAACTCGATGTTCCGGTCTTGAAAACTGACATTGGTCAGCGAGTTGCTTTTGCCGAATCCGCGGCCCAAGGCGGCACGGTTATCGACGCCGCGGATTCGAAAGCGGCGGACGAGATCAAGAGATTTGTGAACGAGTTACGGAGGATCAAATGAGCAAGAAGATCAAATTAACGACGCGGTCCAATGCGGCCAGCAAGCCGGAAGCCGACGCATGGGTGGACGAAGCTGGCGATGGGAAATCAACGACCAATCAGTCCAAGCCCGTCCGTTTGACGTTTGATCTCGATCGCGAACTGCACACGAAACTACGGCGATACTGCTTCGACCAAGAGATCCACGTGTCGGCGTTTGTCCGCTGCCTGATTCGAGACTCAGTAGAGTAACCGCTCCATTGCGAACGGAGGCGGTACATGTGCAAAACAACACTATCTCCAGTGATTTTAGATGTTTCTGCATCTTTGCTGTCTCCCCTGGCGTCACGTTTCGACGGAGTTTAGTGACGCAAAACTCGACGTCGAAATCTAACGCTCTGTCAAATTTAGCGGACAGTCTTACCGATGAGGCTTGCTGACCCCACGTAGCTTTTGCAAACTCGGGATTTGCAAGCAATTAGAATGGGAACGGGTGTTGCTCCTCCTTGATTCAACCGATGTTTTCACGAAGCGAGAGCGAACGCACTGATTAACAAAGATTCGCCAGAATTGTACGGTAGGTAATGAACAAAAACCTACCATCACGAAGTGCTTGCGATCTGTTCGGCGGAAAAGAGAAGCTCGCAGCGCGTATAGTTGGGGCAATTGCGGAACCCAGTCATCTTTCTGAACAGTTTTTGACATCTGCGAAGCCACTGGGAATTCTTGCTGCAATGACCAGGTGGCGTGCTCCCCAAAAACTGGTCCATGAGTTATGAGAGTGTACCGGCCAATAACGGCCAAGGAGACTCTCGAGATGAAACAAGCACGAAAGCGACGTAAGCCCGAACAGATCGTCAAGGCGATTGACGAATTGTGTCTAGCTCAACCCAATCCTCCAAGCGATAAGACATTGAAAGCCATGGACGCATTGCACGCGAAGTACGTTGACGTCGAACCCAACTAGCGGATTTTGGATTCTGGTAATTTGGTATAGGGTGTACGATTGGATCGCGACATGATGACGCATGAGCGTGGACTGGAAATATATGCTCAGGCTGTGGAGTTTTGGGATGCCTACGTAGCCGGCGAGCTTCAAGAGGATGATGGAAGACTATTGCAAGCTGGCCCGCGAGCGAGAGAATTGAACGAAGCAGTCGTCGGATTTTTTCGATTTTGTGAAGGGATTGCTTGCGCCAGTACCAACGCTGACCGGCTTAAGCGGGAAGCGACCGTCGTCTTTAAGGACCTTTCGAAAGTGAAAGGTGAAAAACGCCGAAAGAAAGGACGGGATGGTCAAGCTGCATCTTGGCTGATGAGCTTCAACGAGCCGGACGGAGAGATTGTGAATCATATCGCGATCGACTCTGAATGCTTGAAGGAGACTCTTCCCACCTACCGTGTGGCTGTCATGATGTGCCACCTAATTCTGTACGAAATTGGTCATTTGGTTTTGCATGGCCAAATTCTGGAGCAAAGGGATACTGATGCGACCGTGTGGTATGCAAACAGCGCGTCACCGGTGTTCGAACAAGAGGCGTGGTCGTTTTGCTACGCAGTGCTTGGAACTGCTTTCGGCCGCACTGCTCATCGGAACAAAGCTGACGGTTCCGATGATTGCCAAATGTGGCTATCTCCTGTTTTCTGAGCTCGATTTTTGTTTCAGCTGGCCGACAGGATTTCCTGCGAAACACCATGCATTGCGAAGCTTCTCCTTAGTCCGCTCGCCCTCGCTTTCAATCGCTTGAGTTGTTCGGTTGGCGAGGTTTTGCCGTTTGGCTTTCTCGATATTGCATCTGAAATGCTTCGACGTCCTATACACGCCGATTGAGCGTGTAGCCGCATTTTCAATCCAACATCGTTATGTCAGGCTGATACTGCCTAAGCACTGCTTAGGAGACAAGCCTATCTGGTTTATGACTTCTCTCTGCACCGGAGTTTGAACCGACTTGCACCCGCAGTTCAATGGATCGCTTCTGGATTTTGCTCGCGTTGCATTGGGTTGCACATTGCGAATTCTGTGGATCGGTTTGGATTCAGCTTCGCAGCATCTTGTTGGCACGGGACGAATCAAATTGACTGGTCGGGTTGCGTATTGAGGCACTTGCCTCATCCCCTCCTCCGCCGCGTTACTTTGTCTCAACCAGTCGTGCCTCCTATCCTTCCCGTATGCTCATTGCCACACAAGGAAAAAGCGTCGATGCGACGCAGCAGTATTTCAATTCTGTCCTGACGCAGGGTGACTACTACCTGGGTCAAGAGATTAACGGGCAGTGGCACGGCCGTGGTGCTGACATTCTGGGACTTGGCCACGGGACCGAGGTGACGAAAGAACAGTTCGCGGCTCTGCTGCGTGGTCAGCACCCGATCACGAACGAGAAACTGACACAGCGGACACGGAAGGACCGCCGGCCCGGGACTGATCTGACGTTTTCGGTGCCCAAGAGCGTTTCGCTTGCGTGGGCGATCAATTGCGACGAGCGGATCGTCGATGCGTTACGCGAGACCGTCCGCGAGTGCATGAGGCGAGATGTCGAGCCTCTGATGCAACGCCGCGTTCGCGACGGCAAGCATGCCCACACCAAACAGCGAACGCGGACCGGGAAGCTGATCTACGCCGACTTCCTCCACAAGACATCACGTCCTGTCGAAGGTCGGCCCGACCCGCACTTGCACATCCACGCCTACGTCATCAACTGGACGGAACAAAACGGGAAGCACTACGCCGGAGAGATGGAAGAAATCGTGCGGCAACGGCCGAGCTTGCAGGCGAAGTTCGAGGCTCGGCTCGCCCGGCGGCTTCAGCGGGAACTTGGATATGGTGTCGAGCGGGTTCAATACACCCAATCGGGTCGCCTGAAGCACGGCTGGGAGATCAAGGGCGTCACGCGGCAGACGGTCGAGAAATTCAGCCGCCGAACCGAGCAGGTCGAAGACCATGCTCGGCAGAAGGGCATCAAGGATGCCGCCAAGAAGGGCAAGCTGGGCGTGGAGACGCGAGAGCAGAAGGATAGCGGTGCGTCAATTGAAAAGCTTCGCGACGAATGGCGATCGCGACTGACGAAGGAAGAACGCGACGCCTTCGGTTCGCTACTTCGCGGCAACCGGGAAGATGAGCGGAGTGAAGAACGGGCGGCGGAGAAATCACTCGCGTATTCCCTGGAACACAACCTCTGCCGACAGTCGGTTGCCGAGCGACATCAGATTGTCGGCACTGCATTGGAGCATGGACTGATTCTAACACCGGAGTGCGTCGAGAAATCCTTGGACGAGATGAAGGTGATCCGTCGCAGCCGAGACGTTGAAGGTGCCAATCGCGAGTTCATCACGACGCGGGCGGTCTTGGAAGCGGAACGCGACATGATCGCCTTCGCTCGTGACGGTCGCGGCACCGTGAAGTCCATCGGAAAGGGCGAGCATGAGTTTCGGATGGATTTCTTGAACGACCAGCAGAAGGACGCGGTGAACCACGTCTTGATGTCACGCGATCGCGTGACGGCGGTTACAGGTGGAGCCGGTACGGGGAAGTCTTCATTGATGGAAGAAGCGGCCAATGCAATCCGGGACAATGGGAAACAAGTCTTCACTTTTGCCCCAAGCACAGGGGCCCGCGAGGTGTTACAGGACAAGGGATTCGAGAACGCTCAGACGGTCGAGTACCTGATCCGCAACACCGAATTTCAAACGCAGGTTCGGGACGGCGTGATGTGGATCGACGAGGCGGGTTTGCTGGACGTTCGTTCGATGGGAGCGGTGTTCAAAATTGCGAAGCAACAGAACGCTCGCGTGGTGCTTTCCGGGGATACACGGCAGCATGCATCGCCGCGTCGTGGCGAGGCGATGCGGTTGCTTGAAAAGGAAGCCGGGTTGAACATTGCACGCGTTGAAGCGATTCAACGACAGAAGGGTCGCTATCGCGACGCGGTGAAGATGATCAGCCGTGGGCATGAGGTCATCGATGAACGAACGGGCAAGACAGGTTTGCTTGCCGGCTTCGACATGCTCGATCGCATGGGCAAGATCAAGGAGGTTTCCTCCGACGAACGTCATGAGCTACTGGCAAAACAGTATCTGAAGGCCGAGCGGAAAGGCAAGTCGACGCTCGTCGTTGCACCGACGCACGCGGAAGCTGGTCAAGTGACGGAATGTATTCGCGATGGCTTGAGGAAGCAGGGCTTGTTGAGCGATCACGAACAAGCCGTGACGCAGCTTCGTTCGATGAACCTGACGGAAGCGGAGAAAGGCGACGCTGCGACGTATCGTGGTCGTGAGGGCGTGGTGGTTCAGTTCCATCAGAACGTGGCGGGCGGAATCAAGCGGGGTGAGCGTTACACGGTCGAGAAAGCGTCCGACGAGGCGGTTGAACTGGTGGCTGCGGACGGGAAGCGGACAAAGTCCCTGCCCTTGCGGCACGCGGATCGCTTCGAGGTGTATCAACAGTCCGAGATCGGGCTTGCGAAGGGCGACAAGGTGAGGTTCAGCCTCGGCGGCACCGGTGTGGATGGTAAGCAGCGGATCAGCAACGGTCGGCTGGATGAGTTCACCGGCTTCGACGGACAGGGCAACATGATGCTGCGAAGCGGCGTCACGGTGGACCGTGACTACGGTCACCTGGATCTCGGCTACGTGGTCACCAGTCACGCCAGTCAGGGGAAGGATCGCAAGCTCGCGATGGCTGCAATGGGATCGGAATCACTGCCGGCGATCAATGCGAAACAGTTCTACGTGACTGTTTCGCGTGGGAGCGAGGACGTCGCCATTTACGTCGACGACAAGGCGAAGGTGAGACGGGCGATCGAGAAATCGGGCGAGAGGATGTCGGCGACCGAGCTGATCGCGGAACCGGAACCAAGGTCCCCTACTCCCGCGTATGAACCGATGCGGTCCGCCGGACGTGCCATTCGTGGCCGCATTGGTACTTACCGCGATCGTTTGACCGCCTGGTGGAAACAACAGACCGCCGAGCGAACGCCTGAGCAGACCGCCGGGCGACACAAAGCAGCCGACATCGCCCGATCATTCGGGCTGGGTGCGGCACGACCAGAAAGGAGCCTTTAGAGATGGGAGAAGCAGCACGAGCATTCGATGATTTTGGCAGGCCGAGCTACCTGCCCGATGTCACACCACCCGATCCGGAACCGATAAGACAGGATGAGCCTTGGGAGAAGGTTCACCCCAATGCGATGCCCCCGATGATGCTGGACATTCGGCTTTCGAACGGTCGTATCCTGAGCCATCCCTACAACAACGTCGATTTCATCGACTACCGGGATGCCGGTCATCTGCAGATTGGCATCGTCGGGTCGCGGCCGACATTGGTCACGATCGAAGGCAGGCATCTTGGTGAGCTTCGTGGCTTGCTGGCGGCGGGCCGGATACGGTGGGTCGGCGAGTCGGACGATCGGGACTGTGACCGGGCCGACAGCGATCCGGCAATCGTCGCGATCACGATTGAGAAGCTGCCGCGAGAGTGACAGCATCAGCCGACGACCTCTTTTCCAATCGTCCCCGCGTCAGCGGGTCCGCTTTTTCGGCTAGTTCGCGGATTGAAATTGGGTTTCCAGAATTCTGGAATGATTCGAGATCCGGGACGATTGGAAAGAAGTTGCGGATCGCCGGTGTGCCGTATCGCCGCAAATGAGGCAGACATGCCGGCCATCGAAACCGGCATGTCGTCGTGCTAGGCGGCATCTTCGTAGCTGTCAGATTTTGCATCGGCCTGTTGCTGTTCGAAGATCCAGGACTTGGCGTGTTCGATCAGCTCCGATTGGATGCAAAGGTCTTCAAGGCCGAAGCTGCGAGTGTACTTCCACTCATCGCCGTCCTTGTAGCTTCGTTCGAATGAAGCGTTGTAGATGGCTCGTCCGGACTGCGTGACGTTCTTGAAGATCGCGATCGAGTTCAGACCAATTCGAACGGTGTGGACTGGTTTGTTGCTGTTTGTGTTGGACATGATTGTCTCCTTCTGTTTGATGTTTCTGCGGCCGGCACCTTGCCAGCCATGAGCGACCAGGGCTACGGCACTCGACCGGCGTCATGGACCACACGGTCCCGCTTTAGCGGGAGTGGTGCGGGCAGGCCATTGACGCATGGAGGTCGATGACGTGGCACAAGCGGCTAAGGCTGGCATGCGTGCCAAGGCTGCACGAGTCGTCAATAACACAGAATGGAGCGAGAGCGAAATCAATACAGCAACAAGTGTGACCTGTCGCAAATCTGATGGAGATGCCCGATTGACTTGAGCCTGTCGATCAGGCAACGTCGCTTGATGGATGAAAACCTAAACGACGCTGAGGCAAACCGCCAATCGCACGATGCGGTCGATGACGACGGCTTCACCATCCGGGACGAAGCCAACGCAATTGTCGCCTGGGCTTTCCGCAACGGTCCACTGGAAGACCTTCACGCAGGTCATTCGTCCGAGCTGCTACACCAGGATGGACTGAGCCGTATCCGAGACGATGAGATGCGAGAATTGATGTTGTCAGCGTGTCGGCAGATGGAACGACTGTTGAGGATGAAGACTGAAGAACCGATCAGGTATCGACGTGAGATGCGCGAATACGGCCGGCGATACTGCCGTGAGTGGGAACGCAAATGAGTGACGTACCAAAAGCTAAGTGCTCGCGTTCGTGATCAACGTGACACCGGGGAGATAGCTAAAGTCTTTTGAATTGTTGGTCACGAGTGGCACATTGAGTGCTCTGGCCGTCGCCGCGATCCATGCGTCGGCGTGCATCAAAACGCGGCCAAGCGTTCGGGCCTCATGTGTCAGTTCTGCCCAGGAATCACAAATTTGTCGTGTGACGCCGCAATCAACATAGTTCGCGGCAAGATACCGCCGCATTTCGTTGATGCGTCGCTCGCCCCATCCTCGATGCAAGACGCCGTATTCGAGCTCTGCGATCGTCATGAATGAAACAACGCCGCGGTGGCCCTGAATGGCGGGTCCGTAGAAATCTCGGAATATCGGATCCAAACGGAACCCGTAAGAAACAACGTCCGTGTCGATAACCAGATCAGCCATTACCGAACGAACGGCTCCGCATCGTTTCGGGCGTCACGAATGGCGGCGAGAAAAGCTTCGGTCGTCTCGCCTTCCGGCCAGAAATCTGCTTTCAGGTCACGGAAATCCTTGATCGGACCGATCCCCTGCTCGCGTGCGAGTTCGTCGATGGTGACGGAGTCAGGAATTCGCGGTATCTCGCGTTTTGCCCTGGATTCGACCGACGGGGTAACCGTCGCCGCATTGTCACGAATGGCGGCAGCGATTTCGTCCGCAACGCGGTCGTACTCGCCGGCTTGCAAAGCCGCGATGACGGATGCTTCGATGTGTGCGGGTAACTGAATCTGCATGATCGCTTGCCAACTCCTTCCGCCCCATTTTAGCAGCCAAACAACGGAAAAAGCAACGAAATTCGGTTCTGCGGCGTGCGGCGGAGGGGTTCTGGTTCGTGTAGCAGGGCGATCACCGGTGTTTGGCGACCGCCCTACTCCCGCAAATCAGCGTTCTTCGAAGATCATGCAGGTATCGTGGAGGCCGGGAATGAAGGATGACTGGTAGGAACGCCGCGACGACGTGTTTCCGTGTTGAAACCGAATGATTTCGGTCGTCGCTGGCCACAGCCCGATCTCGATTGCCTTGGCCATGAGCAACTGCGACAGCGGTTGATACCGCCCGCCCTCGCTGAATCCACCGATCAGGACAGCGATCTTACCGTCACGCGTCAGCACGGAACGACAGTGGTTCAGCACTTCTGCCATTCGATCCAGGAACGCTTCAAGCGATTCTGCATTGGAAAGACACTGCGGATCGTCGTTGTAGCGGATCATCTTCCAGTACGGCGGATGCATCCAGACAAAATCGACGGGATCGATGTGGCGATAGCTTTCCGGGTCGGCTGCGTCGTCGCCAAGCTTGATGTCCATGCTGGTGCATGCGACACGCAGCTCGCGACAGACGTCCTGGCAGGTGCCGCTTCCCATCATCGGATCGAGGACGTGTTCCGATTTGTAGTATCGGATCAGGTCTCGGATCAGATAGCCGCCGCAGTTTCCGCGATACCGGCTGGAACCGTAGGGCCCCCTGCCCTTCGCGGCGTGGATGCTGGTGAGGTGCGGCACCGGACTGGCGTTGATCGGTGCCGCGGGGAGTTCGATGGTTTGCACTGTCGTCATGACTCGTCCCTCCGCTGCTGTGCGTTCATGAATCGAACAACGGTTGCTGTCAACTTCTCGGCCCAGTCTTTCGCTTCCCAGAATGGAACGGAAAGCAGATGCGTGTCGCTCGTTTGGCAGTAGACATCAAAGGTTTTGTCAGTTCCGTCGACACCTCGCTCGTAAACGAAGGGTCCCTCGTAGGCTTCGCTGATTCGGATCAGAAGTTCGCTGTCAAATGAATCAATGTGTTTGTCGTACATGGTTTGGTTCTCCCTTTTTCTGTTGACCATGCACGCGTCCAGGCCGCCTGGTTGCCGGAATCGGGGCAAGGGTCTTCGCGTTAGCGATTTTCCGAAGCTGGTCCTTGTGGCCTGCTGTAGGAAAACCCTTGCGGCGATCCGGTAAGGCGGCAAGCTGCAGGAACAGTCAACAGATTGGGGAGAAGCAAGTGAATAGGAACACACTGACTCATGCTGATTCACGGTGATGCGGTGTTACGGCGATCAGCCAAACCGTGGATGCGGCGATCCGGATTTGCGGTGTTCCGTGAGTACGTCGTTCCAGTCCTGTCCTTCGATTGCCGGCAGATAGCGGTCAACTGATGATGCGACGTTCGACAGTGCAGAGGCCAGGACGCCGGCCATGGTGCGGCCGCCTTGATCATTGTCCAAAGCGAGCATGATCGTCGGGGTGCGTGGCATCTTGCTGGCCGCCGAACGAAGGAGCTCGATCTGAACGGGGCTCGGCTGGCCGGCGAGGCTGAAGAAGCGTTTGCCTTCAGTGCCGTCGAGCGTTGCGACCGACAGGAGATCGACGGCCGTTTCACTGATCACCATGGCGTGATCCGTATCACGAGGACGCGAGAACATCAGCCCCTTGGTGCCGCCGGGTGCAAAGCCCGTGAAGCCTCGGTTCTTTACTTCGTAGCCGCAGAGTCCGTCTTTGTTGTGATGGGCCATCAGGACATTTCCACGAGCGTCGGTTCGCAAGCGATCAATGAAGATGGGATGGCCGATGATTTCAGGCGAGATGCGTCGTTCGTTGGACAGGTAGTTTCTGTCGGCGTCGATCGCTTTTGCTTTCAGCCAATTGGCCAACACGCGAGCCGAGTCAGCTGAGGAGGGGAGTAGGGAAGGGAGATCGCGTACCCACTTGCTTGACACAGTTGCTGAGCTTCCGTTCCAGCCACGCAGAATCTTGCGAACATGGCCGAGTGAACACCGTTCACGGTTTTGCACGAAGTCGATGATCGAACCGCTGTCGTTTCCGGCGCTGCCATGCACGTTGAAGTAAACGTAGTGACGCCACGGCATACGGGCCACCACGATCTTGTCACCGTTGGAATGCTTCAAGACTGAACTATGCCGACTGGACTGCCTCCGGATCAATTCAAAGCCAACGGACACGGCATATGCACGAAGATCGATCTGAGTCTTGAAGTTATCGAACTCGGTATCGCGTGAAGGCAGCATGTTTTGACGCTACCGCAACTCACCTGAAAAACGAAGCATTTTGAGCTTGGGGATGCCACAAGGTTGGGGACGATTGGAAAAGAGCTTGGTGAACTCTTGGCAAGGCGGGGCGGCTCGCCGTGGCGCCGCAATGGCGTGTCTCCGCAGGACCGCAGTCACGGCGATGCGGAGTGAAGGAAGTCGATGAACAGACTTGGGAAGCGGGACGGGCAGGAAATGGCGACTGCCGTCATCAGCTTTGGTAATCCATTGCGACTCGGCTCGGTTCGAAGCAGATAGAAGCCGCCTTGTTTAGCAAACTTGAAATTGGGGCCGGCGACATAGGGCCGGTACTGATGTCGATGAAAGACGCTCAGCCGATGTTTCTTGCCGGTCTCCAAGTCTTCGAAGTAGAGAAACAGGTTCGTCGATCGTCCCCATGCCCTCCATTGAAGCTGGCCGGTCCATCGACCGTTTGGTGCATCGATGCCGTAATCCTCGATGTTCGGAAGGCATCTGATCTCAGCGAGGTCTGGGATTCGCTCAGCCATGCTGTTCCAGAATGCGGTAGACCGTTGGACGGGACACGCCGGTCGCCCTGGCGATTTTGGCTTTCGGCTCACCTTCGCCGTGAAGCCGGATGATGGCATCAACTTGGTCACGCGACAGTGACAGCAACCGTCCCGGCTTCGACCCACCCCAGGTCTTTCCCTGACGACGAGCCCGTTCCTGACCGGCCAATACCCGTTCGGCTCGGACTTCGGTTTCGTATTGGGCGACACTGGCGAGAACGTTCGCCATCAGTCGGCCGGCTGCCGTTTCGAGATCGAGGCCATCTTTGATGGAAACCAGACCGACCCCCAGCCTTGGAAGTTCGTCGAAGAGGGAAGTGAGCCCCTTGGCGTTCCTGCCGAGCCGATCGAGACGCCAGACGACGACACGTTGAACTTCGCCGGCACGGACAGCCGCGATCAGCCTCGACCAGGCGGGACGTTGCATCGTGCGTCCGGTAAACCGATCTTCGTACCAAACGTGTTCGGTGTCGGCGCCAAACGCGGCCAACCACCGTTCAAGATCGGGGCGTTGAGTGGCCGTGTCTTGGCTGCGTGAACTCACGCGAAGGTAGACGGAAATGTGCTTGTCGATCGACATCAATCGACAATGCCGCAACCGCGAAAGAGCGTCAATGGTGAACTGTTGATGACTGTTGCCACGAATCTGAATTCGATCACCACCGGAATACCTTGATCCGAACCATCAAATACTACGGACATTGACCCTTGACACTTTTTTCCAATCGCCAAACCGGAGTAGGGGACCGACGAAAGTTGTCCACAGCCTTGGTGTTTAATAGGTGTTAAGTAATGGGTTACGGGTTACGAATTGTGCGTCAAAGCTCTGATTCCATTTGGAAAATCAGATCGCGATGTGTGTAAACCATCGAATTCGCGTGTGCAAACCGTCGAATGTCCGTGTGTAAGCCGTCGAAGCGACGGCGACTGTGTGTGAACAACCGAAGTCTGAGGCTGATGTGTCGAAAACGCCACGAATGTGTTTGAAATATCGAAGACCGTTGATCTCGTCGCTCGATGATGGCACGCTGAAACCAAGATGTCGAATCAACTCGTTCAACGCTCGCCATTGCTGCCTGATCGCCACGCGACTCCCGATTTCTTCGTCGTGGATGTGTTTGACGCTGCGACGTTGAAAGGGGACATGGCGGCGATGGAGCACCCGATTTTCTCGCTGTCGACGAAGCCCGACCACCGTGTCCGCCGCTATGAGAATGGCGATAAATTCATTGAAATCAAACCATCCGCCGACGGGTTGGCAACGGTTCATGATCGAGCCGTCATCATCTATTGCATCTCGCACTTGGTATCGGCGATCAACGAGGGTAGGGAGGTCTCGCAGACCATCCGCTTCCGTGCCCACGATCTGCTGAAAGCAACGAACCGCATGACCAACGGTCAAGGTTACGATGCGTTGAAGGCAGCGTTGGAGAGATTGTCGGGCACACGTATCAGCACCAACATTGTTTCCGGTGGACGGGAAGAATTCGAGACCTTCGGTATCATCGAACGGGCGAAGGTGGTTCGCGAAACACGGGATGGCCGGATGCAGGAGATTGAGATCAAACTGTCCGACTGGGTGTTCAGTGCAATTGAGGCAAGGGAAGTACTGACGCTGCACCGAGACTACTTCCGCCTGCGGAAGCCGATCGAGCGACGGCTGTACGAGCTTGCCCGCAAGCACTGCGGACGCAAAAACGAATGGCGGATTTCGTTGCAGCTACTCAAGGCAAAGACCGGCTCCGGCTCGACACTTCGAGAATTCAAGCGGTTAGTGAAACGTGTGGTCGAAGACGACACCAGGACGGATCACATGCCCGATTACCGCGTTCGGCTGGACGAGCGGGGAGGGGGGGGGTCCGACATCGTGATCTTTGAGAACCGGGGCTGCATTCCGGCGATCGAGGACGGAAGCTTCGAAGTGCCGCCGCTACGGCCCGACACATATCATGAAGCCCGCTTGGCTGCCCCAGGTTTCGATATCTACGAGCTTGAGCGCCAGTGGCGGTCATGGCTGGACATGTCCGGAGCCGAACCACCGCGACGGCCCGATGCGGCATTCGTTGGTTTCTGCCGAAAATGGCTAGCGAATCGAGGTGCGAACACAAGAGGCTGAGTAACCAAGGTCCACTGGAGCTTTGACTTCGAAACAGGGGGACTTTAGCCTATGCCGGGATACAACGTCGTCAAGTTGATTTGGTGGAAACCGAAAAATGACGAATCGCCGAGAAATTTTGAAGTACTTCGGAACGGCAGCAGCGAAATCGGTTAGCGGACTACCGGAACCAGATCAGTCGCTACGCACCGGCCAACAACTCGGCCGATTGATGAGAAGAATTCAGCACGGGAAACGCGGCTTTCTCACGAGTGAAATGCCATTCAGAAGCTCAGGCTCAGGCCGTCTCAAACTAGTACAAAGCCAGATCGATATGGGCGGTACTCCCAGCCGCTTGGTCTTTGTCGCGACTGATCGAGAGCTTCGGAACAACACGCGTCTTCACCGTTCGGTTTGTAAAACCATAGATGGGCTGATTGAGACGAAGCTCCCTCCTAAACAGCGTGTCGCGCTCGTCAATTTTTTGGTGGCATTTGCAAATGATTCCGACGACGGGGGATTTCAGTTTCCAATCGAAATTTCGGTCGCAGACTTTGCTTTCTCCTGGTTGGCTCTGGCCACGAAGTGTTATTTCGGTACGGATCGCTTTGACGACCTTCGCCCATCGCCGTTGGAACGATCGATGGATGGGAAAGTCAGCATGCGAATGTCGCTCTCAAATCCTCGACATCGGATGCGGCTCAATATGCGAGATTGGGGAATCGCTTCCGAGCAAGGCCTGAACTTCGGAGGGAATGAACGTCTCCAGCTCAAGGAGTCGGCTCGACTGTCAACCGGGATCAACATTGGAAACGCCAGCTCGTTGGAGTGTCGCCTTCGTCTATTTGAAGTTGAGCGTGAGTTCGAGTTGGCCCGTGACAAGTGGGTCTCCGGCACCATCGCCGGCGAGCCCGTGCACTTTGGAACAAGGGAAATTCGGGTTCGGTTGGTGCGTTACACCGGATATCGCCTGTGGAGCGGTAGAGTGTACATTCAGGCGCGCCGCGGCGAGCTATGCCTTCGGCAGGGCGACGGAGCTTTGTATCAAATTATTTCGCGTGAATCTGATCTGAACACCTACGCTGCAACTACCCCCGGCGTACTCGGATTTATCGACGATCTTCAAGATCTAGTGTAGTTACATTGGCAGTACGAGTTCCCAAGTCGCGCGAGCAGCAAGCCACGCCAGACGTTTCCTATTTTTCATGGGAGAGCAAGGGGGGTGGCCGGCTCAAAAGTTCCGGTGCTGACGTACTCAGTTCGGTTCAATTGGCAATTCAGACCTATCTCGCGGACTTACAGCTGCCAGACGGCCGATTTGCGGTCATCAATCCATCCTTCAGGTTGGACACACCGAAACTGGTAGCGAACCACCCTCTCCAGGGAGCTATCCAACAGTCCATTGCAGATCGGGAGATCGCGTGGGCTGATGACGACGGAGTCCATGGAATTGTTTGGGGATCTGTTGACGACGACCTGACGAAGAACGCAATGCGTCTAGCCGATGGCATCGCAAGTGGTAGTCGTCAATTGGAATCTTTCCAACAACCACCACTAGAACCGTCGGGAATTTGGCAACCAACATCAGATAAGCAAGGCGATTCACTACTCGATCAGGCTTCGTTAGAAGGAGGCGATGAAGCAATAGTAAACGAGAATTCTGTTGCGCAATGCCGAGTCCGATGGCAAGGTAGCTTCGAACAAGTCGCCAGGGAGGTCGGCAACCGATTGACGAGTAAAAGTCTTATTCCACATGCTATTGCGGAGACCTTCCGCTGTGCCGCCGACGAAGAAATTCTTGAGGCGATGCAATTGCTCGACTCAAGTCAGCGGGATCGCATTTACAAAAGTGTCCACCAAGCCCAAGTCAAAGAATTCACGAAGATCATCTTTGGCCGTTCAAAACCAAAACCGTCACTCCTTCGAAAGTGGCTCCACAAAAACGCTGGAACGCAGTTTGGCGACGAGTCGAAACCGGCGATCGCAAAAGCCATCAGCTTTTTTAGGGGCGAATTCGATGTTGCGCTTCGATATGTCGGTGATGATCGACTAGATCGCCCGAAGTGCACGCTGACTACCCAAACCCGAGCACGCCGCGGAACTCGATTTGTAGTTCGGTCCAGCGGGGAATCCCAGGTAGCGCTGGCTTACCGGAAAGCCTTCCCGCAACTCACGATCGACTGAAAGTCTCGCTTTAGGACTTTACTTTCGGTGCATGCCGGAGATTATTACCAACGCATGGGCCACTAGTGGCCCATGCCGGTCCGCGTCCCGATTGTCGCGGTACATCTCACTTTTTGGATCGATTAAATGCAATCGCTTCTGTTGGCGGCTCAGACCGCCCAAAACGATGACGCAGGCGGCTTCATCGCGTTTCTCGTCCTGCTCGGATTCTTGTACGCCATTTACAAGGCGATGACCAAAAAGTCCGTCTACGACATTCAGTCGACGACTCGCGGAACGATTCGCAAGCGATAGATGCAGGTCTCTCATTGACTCGTTGGTAGCCGATAGGAAGTCGGCCGCCAACTTTCTCACCTACAGTTCAAACCCCGGGTCGAAGCATGAGAGTCAGAACACGCCATCTTCCATCGCGAACGCGCTTGGAAACCAATTGGCGAGATGTCGCCCTGGCAGCCCTACTCTTCGCAGCACTCCTACTAAACGCCGCTTTGATCAGCGCAATCACGCTGTTTCTGATCATCGTCGACTTGCTGCTTTGGTGGCTTGTTTGCCCTCGCGGGCTGCGTATTCCCGAGCATCGGACCTGGCAGTGCTGATCGCGCGTGCCAACCAATCCACTCAAACCTCAACAGGTGCCCCATGCCCAACCCATATGAAATGATGCGTCAAGGAATGTCGCACGACGATGTGCTGCAGGCAGCAGCAAATTTAAGCGATTTTGATCGTGATAATTTTGCGGCGTCCGTCACAACACCGCAACTGCCGATCATCGGCGAGTACGTCTACACGGCTCTTCAAAGCCTGGGCGTGCAGCGTGTCTTGCTGGTGGGCGGCTTGCTGGAATTGTTCGCGGCGCCATCCGACGAGAAAAAGTCGCCCGAAATCTACGCGTCGATGCTTGAACGCCTCGGTATCAAAAAATCCAGGGCGTATGAGTTCCGCGCAGTTTGGCGACGCTTCGGCAAGAAGTTGATCAACGAGCCAAAGCACGCTCAGCATTTCATCGCCTCCGCACTGGTGATGTTGTCGCGTGACTCCTGCCCGGAACAGGCAGTCGACGAAGCCATCAAGATTACCGAGCAGGGCGAGACCGTTGATATCGCTGCAGCAAAGCGATTGATAGCAAAGCACACGAAAAAGTCGCCGAAGTTAACGCCCGAGGATGATCTGTCAGGCGGAAAAAAAAGCGGCTCGACGCCTCGAGTCCGCAACGCCGCGAGATCGGCTTGGCAATTCACGGGTCGCGTGATTTCGATCGCCTTGAAGCCCAACAGCCGCGAGGACCGACAGGCGATCATCCGTGACCTTCGCGAGGCCATTGAATCGCTAGAACGATCCGCGCTGGTCGACGCACGGATTGCCAAGCACTACGGCAGGGGAGCGTAATCCTGTGTTTGAACAACTGGGAACGTTCGATCCGGTCTTTCCGGACGTGCCGGAAGACACCACGACGGTTCCGCCACGCACCCTGCCACTCAAACGCCGCAAAACGCTTCGCGAATGCTGCGTGTTTATCTTCGCCAACCTGATCATCATGCCTATCGTCGGGCTGATCTACGCATCAGTCATCGCTGAGGGCCTACGGCGACTGATGCCGATATTCCAGCTTCGTATTTACAAGTTGCCTGTGCCTGGTCTCGGGATTGCGAGGGACTATGACGGCTGGGATCGACTCGACTTGGCAATCGTCATGTCGTTGTTGCTCTTTGCTGTCGTAACTTGGCTGTGGATGAAGGTGTTCATCGAACTCCAAGGTTTCGGGACGATCGCGGACACGCGACACACTCACCCGATCGTGTTCTTTCTGTTGGCGGGAATCGCGACGGTCATCATCTGTGGCGATGCGTTGATCTTCTACGTCGGACTGTCCGCCCAGTCAGCAAGTGGTTGGACAGAAACACCCGCGTACGTTGCGCCCGCTGCCACCACCTTGTACTCGTGTGGACTTGCAGTTCTGGGCTGGTGGCACGCCGACTTCAAAACTTCAAGTTTGGTTTAGGAGGGAACACGATGCAGAAGCAATCTATATGTTTCATCGTCGTGACTGCTGCTGTAGCAATGGTCGGGTGCGTGAAAGCTGTTCGCACATCGGAGCGGCCGGCGTTCGAGCGACAGGAACTTGACGGATGCATGGCGATCCTGATCGATATGTCGGGTTCGTTCGCGGATGCTTGGGAGGAACGAGCGTACGAACTGTTCATCGAACTCTCCGAAAGCTATTTCACTGAGGCGATGGGAACAAACAATCGCTTGGTCATTTCACAACTTAGCGGCAACGATCGAGTTGTTGTATTCGAAGGCGCGCCCGTCGATCTGACAAGGCAGTTTCGATCGCCCGAAGAACTGAATCAGTTCTTGAAGAAGAAATCGGACCCGAGCCGTTCCCGCGTGTACGCGTCGGTGTCCGAGACGCTCGACTACCTTTCCAGCATGGACGGTGTCACCGAACGAACGCGACTGATGACCGTCGTCATGAGCGATTTGAGGGATTCGGAATCCGATCAAGAGAAACGAAACCGCATCGGCCAGGAGATGGTCGAGTCGATGAATGACTACCGGAATAGGGGAGGGGCTTTGGCTTTGTACTTCGTCGCGTCGGATGAGGTACCGCGTTGGAAGGACATTCTCGACCGAGCAGGGTTTTTGGAATCCCAGTACGTGATCCAAAACGAACTGACGCGTCGACCTCAACTTCCGCGGTTCGATTGATGAAACGACCGAACAAGGAAACGAAGCGGGGGCGGGAACGAAAACGCCTTCACTTGCACGAAGACCTTCCACGCGGGCGGCATGAATCGTTTGTTGGTGTCCCGCCTCATTCCCATTTTGAGTTGCCCGAGAACGTAGTCGCCACGGAGTCACTCCGTTTCAACGCCGACGGCAATCCGGAAGCGAAGCGATTTCTCGGTGTGATCGGTGGCGAGTGTGTTCCGGGGCCTCGCCTGCGTGACGGGCGTACAACCCGATATGTTGTGGGCGGCGCACCCATTGGTATCGGTGATGACAGGCACCTCATCACGATGGCGGGGAGTCGAGCGGGGAAGGGGCGACAAATTATCGTGCCCAACATCATTCTGGCACCGCGTGATGCCTCGATGCTGGTCATCGATCCGAAAGGACAAAACGCAAGCATTTCAGCCCGTTGGCGAGCCGATGGGATAGGTCAGAAAACTGGCGTGCTTGATCCCTTCGGAGTGTCGGGATGTCGTACGGAACCGTTTCGCTGCGTGTACAACGCGTTGGATTTGCTTACTCGATCCGATCGGCGAAGTTTTGTTCCAAATGCGAAGCTGATCGCGGATTCACTAATCGTATCGGGCGATTTCAAAGATCGACACTGGGATGAGACCGCGAAACAGGTGCTTGCTGGCATCTGCGCCTTAGTCGCGACGCACGAACGGTATGCAGGTAACCGCAACCTCGTCACGGTTTGGCACCTGATCTCCGAGCTCGCCGCGCCCGATCCCAACGACCCGCATCGGTACTGGCTGGAAAAACAGATGCTCGCATCCGATGCGGCCGGCGGGATGATACGAAACGCCGCCCGCGGCTTCTACGACCGAACGGGCGGCGAGTTTTCGTCCGTGTTGTCTAATCTGCGAAAGCACACCGACTGGATCGGGATCGAATGCATGGCAGACTGCCTTGCAGGGGATTCCATCGATCTTCGCGATTTGAAGCGAGATTCGATGGCACTCTACGTGTGCCTGCCCGCCATGCGAATGTCGGAATTGAGCGGATGGCTGAGACTGGTCGTTCAGATGACTTTGGCGGCACACGAAGATGAACCCGACCAACATGGACCGAACACACTTGCGATCCTGGACGAGTTCAATGTGCTGGGCAGTTTGAGCTCAATCGAGGTTGCAGCCGGACAGATCGCCGGCCTGGGACTGAATCTGTGGGCCATCATTCAAGATCTTCAGCAGTTGCAGTCAAAGTATCCGAAAAGCTGGGAGACTTTCATTGCCAATGCGGGAGTGCTTCAGGCGTTCGGCATCGCCGACTCCGCGTCGGCTGAGTACTTGGTTAAGAAACTCGGTCTGGCACCGACCCTGACCCGATCGACGAACTCGCCGTCTTTCGACCAGGCGTCGCAGCAGGCCGCGACGGGTGAAAACTGGTCGCTCGGCACGCATCCGCTGATGGACGCTGAGGAGGTCTGCCGATTCTTCGGCCGCGACGACCATTTGCAGCGACAACTTATCCTGCGTCCCGGCATGCGGCCGATGATTTGTCAGCGTGTCTGTTACGACCAACACGAACTGTTTCGCGGCAAGTTCGATGAGGAATCGCGATGATTGCTTACGTGTCTCCGGGATTGCCGAGCTTCCCCGTACTCCAATGGGACCCTGAGCGAAGGCTCGCCAAAGTGTCTATCCGTCATGCAAACTGGAGAAGTCACGAATGGGCATTCATGTGGTCCAAGCTAATCGCGATGCTGGTCTTACTGGTTGCGACGATCGCGGTTTGGAACAAAACCGTTGGCTACGAATTGCTGGCTCGCATTGTCGTCACAGGCCTATTCCTTGCGATCTTCGGACGCCTGCTTGTGTTGTTTGTTCGTCGTTCACTTCAGGGGTTTCTTGCTCGTCGCTTCTTTCCCAGCCGCGGGACTTTTTGGTTCAGCAGAAAAGGAGTTGGGATCAAGTCGGACTTGTTCCCATCTGGGTTCGTCATCTGGCGTCGTTGGAAGGGACTGCCAGTGACAAGCCAGTTTTCGATTGCATCCGACCCGGGGGCAATCGAACGACGGCAAGAGGCAGCAAATCGAGAACCGTTCGATCGGATGCATCTCGACACGGCTCGGATTCTTCGTCTGATCTTGTCGACGGAGACTCGCGCGACGGCGAACCAAGCAGGTCGCGTCCATCCCGTGCGAGCGATCCCGATCTGCGAGATCGACGAGCAGGTTGCGGAACGTGTGTGCATCGTGCTTTCGACCGCAGCAGCGTTGACCAGTGCCCTTGATGTTGATGCGTCGCGACAGCAACGGGCGATTGGAAGAGATATTGATCAAGCAGGGAGATGAGACACATGTTATTGACACCAAAGGAAGTGGCGGCGAGGTTGAGGATCAGCCTCAGCAAAGCCTACGCGCTCATCAGCCGAGGCGATCTGCCCTGCTACCAGATCGGTTCTTGCAAACGTGTCAGCGAGTCCGACCTCAACATGTTTCTAGAGCAAAACCGGAAACAACTACCGAAGCTGCCGACAGGTGGTTTGCGCAAACGTCACTTCTGAACGGAAGGATTGATTGTGACTGCTGCATTGGAAATCATGACTGCGGCAGGTATGTCCGCCGATGTGTTCATCTGGGCACTGGCGATCAGAATTGGTATCAATGATCGAATCAGATTCTCGTCTGTATGCCTGGTCATCACCGGCTGCACACTTGCGCTACTTACGACGGGCGTTGCCGTCGATACCATGTTCCCGCCTGCGCTTCAGTCAACAACGGCGGTTCTCGCATCAGCCGTACTTATCGGTATCGGCTTGAAGGCCGCGACAGAAGCCGACCGCTCACATCGGCCACGCCACCGTCGTCTCGAGTCATGGGCAACAATCTGGCTGTTCGGCTTTGGCGCGGGCTTGGACGCTTTCGTCGTAGGATTGTCGAGATCTGGTTTGGGATTGGACTCCGCTTTGCTGTTTTTGGCCGTGGGCATTTCCACGATCGCTGCACTCGTTGCAGGAACGCGTTTGCGAGCCCGGCTGCTGGCCAACGTTGAAGCGGAATGCCAAGCGATCGGCGGACTAGCACTAGCAAGCCTCGGAGTGATCTCCCTTGTCCGTTGACAAAGCGGGCATCGGCGTCGGCCGCCGGAGCACGCAAGCAAGCTACGCAGCTAGGACTCTCCGCATCACCTGATGATTTGTTTCAGCGGGAAGCGAGCAATCCGGACTCTGGACGCCTCTAAGCTGGAGCAGACACTGAGCTCGACTTTTTCCATCCTGATTGGTGTTTGAGAAGCGGCTTCCCCACGTCAGACTTGTGACTTCTCACAGATACAAGTCTTGGCAAGGAAGCCGCTATGATTCGCGTCCCGCGTGATTTTAAATCATTACTCGAGCTTCTGTCATCAGCAACGGAGCATCGCGAGACCTGACGACATCTGATCTACTACTTCACCGCCGCTATTCTGGTTACCGGTGATCGAACCGTCTCGGCAGTCCTGCGCTTACTCTCGCTCATCGAACCACTGAACCCTTCGACCTATCATCGAGTCTTTTCCCATCGACGGTGGTGTGCCAACCGTTTCGCCAAAATCATCGCTGGCTTTGTCATCGACCGCTTTTGCCCCGAAGGCGTCATTCGAATCGTCGGCGACGAAACCGTCGACGGTCATCGCGGCGAGAAGGTCTACGGCAAAGCAAGGCACCGCGATGCAGTGCGCAGCACACACTCGCACCCTGTCTATCGCTACGGACACAAATGGGTCGTTCTAGCAATCCTCATCCGATTGCCGGGGGTTGGCAGACCGATGGCGTTGCCGCTGCTGGTGGCTCTTTATCGAGACCAAAGGGCCAACGCTGCCGAGGGCCGACGACACTAGACTCCGGCCGGGTTGATGTGCGGGCTTCTGGCGTTGATGATGCGCTGGTTCCCACACCGAAGGTTCGTTTTTGCTGGGGATAACGCCTACGGGACGCATCAGATGTGTCGCTTTGCTTATCGACATCGTCGCCAGATTTCCTTGGTTAGCAGATTCATTTCAGATGCAAACTTGTACCGGAAGCCAACTTGAAGAAAGCCCGGGACCAATGGACGCCCACGCGTCAAAGGCGAGGCACTCCCGCAGCCTTACGAAGTTGTCCAAAGCCGAGGCCGCGGCCAGAGGCTACATGTCAGTTGGTACGGTGGGGACTGGCGGAATGTGGAGGTCTTTACCGAAACCGGTCATTGGTTCAAAAGCGGCAAAGGCTTGGTCGAGATCCGCAGGGTAATGGTTCGTCATCTGGATGGGACTCATCGCGACGAATATCTGTTCAGTACCGATGTCCAAATGAGTGTGACTGAGATCATCGAGATGTACGGCGGGCGTTGGAACATCGAAACGACTTTTCAGGAAATGCGAGAGCATTTGGGCTTGGAGACAACACGCGGTTGGCATCAACGCACGGTCTTGCGGATGGCTCCAGCGTTATTCCTGCTATACACAGTTGTCGTTGTTTTCTATGACACCATGCCCGACGGCAGTTCTCATCGCCGCCAGAAGTTCTGGATCGGCAAGACGTCCATCACCTTCAGCGACATGCTTAGGTTCTTAATCTAAAGGCTGCAAAGTGGCGTAAATGCGTTGCCAATCTGGTCAGGGCGTTTCTGGTCGACCTTTAGCCGAAGGGAATACCTTTGGTTTCCAGCCAATCCAACGAACGGTCTCTAGCAATGCTGCGAAGCCATGAGACCACCGCAGCTTCTTGCCGTCAGACTTGGATCGCGGAACGTAGCAAATTCGAACCTGGTGTATCCGTATATTCATTCGAATTAGTTTGCAAGTCATCTCAACGCAACCCTCGAATCCCGCATCGCTGAGTTCAAGCGTTCTGAATACACTCGATCGTACGAGCTTATAGCAAGTTGCGTGGTCCCGTACAAACCTTCCATACAGAAGAAAGATTGCGACATCTACGGCGAGAACCCCTAACGCAGGGACCCATCGGTTTGGCAGTTCAGCACAACTAGGTCTCAAGCCGTATACAGCGGATGTGTTTGAGCTTGCTCGGCCCATGAGATGCTTGATATCGCGCGGGTCATATTCCAGGTCTGCATCCTGGATTAGTATCCACTCACCCGATGCGTGTCGGAATCCGACGTTTACGGCGGAAGCCTTCCCCCGATTTCGATCCAGTCTGAAAGACTTTATCGATAGCGAACGGTCAAAACTGAGCCAGTCACGAATAGAGGCCCCAGTCGAATCGTCCGAGCCGTCATCAACGACGATGATCTCCGCGCCACCTTGCAAGTCTCGCAAGCAACGCTCAAGGCGATCGAGCAGCAATATTACCGTTTGCTCCTCGTTGAAAACCGGCACGATGACGCTAACGGCTGGCCCTTCAAACTGATCTGATTTGACGCTCATGTTTTTGCCCCAATCAATACTGCCAATACGTGACTTGAAGCCGTGATCTGCTACTTGTCCAAATTGCTTGTGAGACGAGGGTCTAAAAGCGGTTGCCCGCCAAGTGAAACTTGGTCTTTGGAAAGAGCACTAGTCAGTTGCCAAGCCAACTTTAGGGACGGAGCTGTCTGAAGGGGTTAGGAGTTCATAAAAAATGCCCCTGTCGATTGATCGGGATATCTGGTCTGCATGGCCGTCGAAGAATACAAAATTGGCTACTGAAACATGTGGCGATCCCCAGTTGTCCTGATAGCTAATCCTGTAGCCGTCTTGTGTTATCTTCGAGCCAGAGCGAGCTGTGCCTTTGCTTCCACCCACGTATATTGGCTCGTCCCAGTGCCAGCTCGTAGGGGTCTGCTTCCCCATGTCATAGGCTTTCTCGCCCAGCAGAATTGTATTGGCGAGGCCCGCGGAGATTGTAGCTGGCCTAGACTCTCTGGGGCGGTCGAAAATCGATAAGTGATTTGCAGCAAAGTCGGTCTTGGCCATTGCGTGACCTCCAGATTCATATACGCCGTAGTCATCTTCAACTGGTGTCTCTGCCCGGCGTGCACCGCGTGCGGGACACCGAAAATAGGAGATTTCGGAAGCATAGTCGGTCATCTGTTGGACTGGCATTCCAAGCTGTGGAAAAATTGCAACGGACCACGGCCCGGTTTGTTTGCCAGGTGAGAGCCGGTCGGAGTAAACGCCCCAGTATCGAACCGTTCCAGTTCGCTTTTCCGTCGTCGAAGGTCTCACCAAATTACCGTCGCGGGACAAGATACGGCTTGATTCGTGAGCCCCACCGTTTGAAGGAAATACTGTATGCGAGCTTTGGAAGCTGCTCACCGCAAGTGCAAGCTGACGAAGCCGATTGGTGCAGTCCAAACGCCTGCTCGCGTCTCTAGCAGATTGGACAGCGGGAAGGAGTATCGCGAGAAGCAAAGCGATGATGCCAAAGACAACAAGCAATTCGATACTTGTTATTGCCGATCTTCCAAAGGATGCAAGGTTGGTCCTCCGGCTAACAGCAAGACCGCTACCACTCTGCTTCAACATATGGTTTGCTCCAAACAAGTTTCGGAAAACCTCTACGGGCACTTAACCGGTTGCAAAATTGACGGCATTCCGTCAACCGCCGCAATCCTAGCAGATCGAAGAGCGTAGGGTTGGCCAGAATTTTAGTTTAGTCGAATTGGGTTTTGCCCACGTGAGCCGCAACTGCCTACGATTCGGTGTGGGCTTTCAGGATGAATTGACAAGCTTCGTGTGCGACGGTAACAGCGATGCTGTTGTGGTTCCAGCGAACTGCGATTGTTTCGGCAAAACTTTGCAACTGACATCAATGGGAATCGAGGACACAGAGCTTGGGGCGGAAACAATCCAAAAAATCTGGAAATTTTGTTGCATTCCGTCCGCTTCGCCCCTTACGCTGACGTCGGTCGCTAGGTGGCCACTTGCGTGGCAGCCGCATTAACAAACTCTTTATTTGGAACGCGTGCGTGGGGCAAGATGTACAAGCTGTTTGACAAGTTCGACATGCAAAGGAAGTTGCTTCTCTGGGCTGGAGGGGCTGGGCTTGTGGTGTTTTTTCTGACGATCTGTTTCTGCGTACTCACAACACTTGCTGGCTGCGACAGCCCAAAGGAGATACGGTCATCGCGAGAGAGCGAGGTCGTTTGCGATTATGGCGTGATTGCGCCCGGGACTAGGCACTCCGAAAGGGTGACGCATGGGAATCCTAGGCCGAATAAAATCGTTTTCGAACGCTTTATTGTAGGTTGCAAGTGCCTTAAGCCGCGAATCGCGGAACGGACAGTAGATCCCGGCGGGACAATTGAGATTGACATCGATCTCGATGCGGCGTCAGTACCTCAAGACATCGATTTTCCAATTGATTGCATCTTTGCCGATAGCCGCGGAGGCACATTCTTGCTTCAGCTTCGTGCGGTAGCGAAGATCCGCAGTGAACTCTTCGTGGACCGCACTGGGATTCAGTGGCAACTTTATCACGGTCAGTTGGCAACCCCTGCAAGTCTCAGGGTAGAAAATCGGTCCGGCAAAGCCTGGAACAAGCTTGGCTTCCGAGAGCACGTAAAAGACTCGTTCTCGGTCGACGTTGAGCGAGTGGCTCCAGGTACTAACGCTCTCGAGTCCTGGGAAGTTCGAGTTGCCCCTTTGGATTCCATGATATCCTCGCCCGGAACAACTCAGAGATCACTTGAGTTTATATCACCCGGGGGGCACTCTGGAAAAGTCTCGTTGCAGCTTTCTGTATTTCCACCAGTCAGGCTCTTTCCTGATCGCGTTTTCTGCGGTCCGGATGGACCGATTGAAGGGAAGCTTACGGTTACCTTCCAGATGCTGGACCCACCCAGGTCATCGACGGACTTTATTTTGCGGAACCCTATTCCGGACCAGCTGGAATGTGGGGTTGACCAACTGGATAGCGGTGAATTCCAAATGTGGTATCGGCTCACCAGTTTGGGGGCTCCGTTTCGCGGCGAGCTTGTATTGGACATTCCGTCGCACGGGGTCTCAGCGGACATACCGTTAGTAATAGTGGCAGGAAAGCAATGATTCGGTTTTTGGTGGCATTTGCGAGCCTGGTCGTCCCTCAAGTTTCCGGTTCTCGGGAGAATCGTCAGCGATGTGGTGTTCATGCAGTGGCGAGCGTGATGCAATACTACGAAGTCGCTTTTGAATATGACGATTTAGAGTCGAGGATCTTCCTGCGAGACGACTCAATTTACAGCTCCTTTGCTGATCTCCGGCGGGTCCTCAGGGCTTCAGGGATATGCGCGATCTGTGTGCGAGACCCCCCTCAAGACATCTTGGATCAGTATGATCCGTTTATAATTCATATTGCAGGTGAAGAACGTCCACATCCACACTTTGCGATGTGTGTTTCATCTGCGTATAGTGGATACCTTGTTGAGATGTCTCCCGGAAAGATGCAGCACATGGGCCTAGCACAACTGCGAAGCGTTTCTTCTGGAAACGTGATCATAACTACCGATAGCGGTTCTGGATTGTCGATGCTATGCAGGCTCGCTCTGCAGTCGTGGGGGTTTGTTTTCTGTTTCTGCTGCTCGCTACTGTTGGCAGCGATTTCAATTGTTAGAAGGGTTTTGAGATGACTAGTTTTGTGCGAAGGTCAGGTAGCGGTGTTGCGGCAATTGTATTTGCAGTAGCCGCGTGCGTGTGCGCAAGCAGTGTTTTTCTAACTGGCGAAGAGCAGCGAGAAATTGTTGGAGGTGTTGAGCAAGATGATTGCTGGTATCCAACAACGACAACCTGTCTTGAACTAGCTGAAAACTCCTGTGGGGGTGCGTGCGTCTGGAACGGTACCGGAGGGTCGCAGCTGTTTGGCGAGTGGGAGTGCCCTCCAAATAGTGAACACGTGAAAAATAGGGATATTCCGAATGCGGTTGGCCAGTGCTTGGGAATCATTCCGGGATACGAAACAACCTTGTCAATTACTGCAGACTGCTATGACATTAGGGCTTGCGGTTGCCCGAACAATATTCCGCCTGGCCGAGGTGGCAGTGGTGGAGCATGCGGTAAGAAGGGCCCGGACATCGACAGCAGCCAAGGGCAGACGGAGACGCCCGACGGTGATATCTGCTGGTGTGATCCAAGTTAGGTACAGTGGATTCCAGCAGGCTCTACTGACGCTGGTGTCTCCGGCACCGGCGTCAGTATTGTATTTGAAACAGAATACGCGAAGGATTGCTGTTTGATGAAAATTCGGTTGGACACCTCGCGCACTTCTTGTTAATCACCATTTCAAATGCTACAAAAGTTTCCTTGTTTGACTCGCTGGATTGGCTTGGCGTGCTCGTTTATTGCGATTGAGGCGAATGCGGACTTCACTTTGGATGAGATAGTGGCTGGCATGGCCTTCGAGAGAGGGAAGATCAAGTCGGGGGATTTCTTGCTGAGCGGATCAAAAACGATCGAGCTCTTCAGCGGGGAGTTAGAGCTGGTGGATTTTGAAGAACGGGTGATATTTGACCTCCCGAGAGACGCAACTCTTCTCCTTCATGAAGGAGTTATAGAGGATTCGACGGAAAGCGGCTTCGTCCTCAAGGACGTACGGATGTTGAAATGTCGAACCAAAGCAGAGACATTTCATTACAATAGCACAGCGCCGATGCCCCATATCTTCATTACGGCGCCTAATGAAACTAGTTATAGCGGGATTGGTGGCGACGACTTTCCCTTCTTTGATCCTCGTGCAGTCGGCCTTGTCGGCTATGATTCAATGCACGCACTCTATGATTTGTCTGATCTGATGGAGGATGTCTCGGCACGATTTGCCGACGGATTTAGTGTAGCGATTTACGAGGGGGGGATTGCGCGAATTCGAAAGGTCTACGGTGATACTACGAAGGCGGGGAACCTGATTGGCGTGACAGATTTCCTGGTTGACGTTGAATCTGGCTTTGTTCTCAATCGAATGGAGGTTAGCAGTCACTTTGCAACTGGCACAGGTGGTCAGCTTGTGCCAGCGAGTCAATACTTTCGAGAAAACCCTCCTCTAAGCGGAAGTGCTGATGATTTTTTAGTGCGAAAATTGGTGCGAGATGTTGAAAGGAAAGTTGATGTCGGCTGGCAGGAGATTGACGGAGTTTGGGTTCCGACGTCGATAAATGCGATGGCTCTCGAACAAAAGTTTGACAAGACTGCTGACGGGAAGCTCGATCCGGAGTCCGCAAGACTCATTGAGCACACCTTTGGCGGCTCTTTGACTTGGAACAGCGTCAATGCTCCAATTGCTTCCGATCGATTTTCCTACAAAAAGTTTGATGTGCCAGGAGGCACGCTTGTTTTTGACGCGCGCGGCGATGAGCCTTTTCTCGTCGGGCAGGTGGGGAGTCGTCAGCCATATAGTCAGATCTCACCGACTACTAGCCTCACAGCGATAGTGATTGCGGGACTTGCGATTTTGGCATTCTTTATTTGGCGGCGAGGGGCTGGGGCTGCTTAAATTACAGCCGCTCTGCTTGTGACCTTAGAGAACAAAAATGTTCAATGGATACGGAGAAAGCGATGTAGTCGATTCTGCGTGGTCGGCTTGGGGGTGGGCGGTGGTGGTCGTTGTTTGCCTTACGACAGTGGCGCAGTTGCATCGAGCGGAACTGCTTCCAAAAGGGTATCTTGCAAAGGATCGTATCCAGCATCTTGGGGCTGAGCATTACTGCGTTGGAAGGGCATTGCATCAAGGCCGTGGCTTCAGCGATCCATTTTGCGATCACGCGGGTGCAACTGCCTGGGTAGCTCCGGCACTGCCATCACTCATCGCGGTCTTAATGCTAGTTTTTGGAGAAAGTCGGTCGGCGTTGTCGTACATAATGCTGCTTTTTCAGACCACGTTCGTTCTGGCAGCGAGTGTATGGGTATGTCATTACGCCGCGCGTGTAGGTCGCCCGGTAGCTTCTGCCACGTTTCTTTTGTTGACATTACTGGAGTATTTTAACAGGCTCTTCCAGGAAACGCACGACGCGTGGGTGACTGGTTCCGCGGTATTCGTATGCTTCCTGCTCTTAGAAAGGCGTAGGCCTGAAAAGCCATTGCTTGACGGTCTTGCCTGGGGGGTGGGCGGCATTCTAGCTGCTTGTGCTGGCCCTGTTACACTGGCTGTCTGGTGTATCTCGCTTGCTCTACGTTTCGCTGACGCCAAGAAGATGCATAGCTTGGTTTCACCTCAGAAGTTGACAACCGAGGGTATGCTACGCACCGGCGTTGCTATGCTTTGTGTTTCTGTTTTCCTGATTCCCTGGACATTCAGGAATTACATGCTGCTTGGGAGTCTGGTGTGTGTTAAATCGAACGGTGCCTATGAGGTCTGGCAGTCACTTTGTGTTGATGAAGATGGGGTTCTAGACCTTCAATCGGGTCGGCTTCACCCTTGGGTCAACCCGAGGTCAAGGATGCAGCACAAAGCCCTTGGCGAGACGACATTTGTCCAGTTGCATCGAAATCTGGCAATTGAGCACGCGATAGAACGACCATTCGATCCGTTAATCAAAGTAGTTAATCGGTTCTTAGCTGTTTTGGTTTTGAGAATGCCTGTGATCGAACCTTTCCCAGGTTCTGCAGCAATTTCACTAGTTTTGGACATTGTTTTTCCACTGCCATTCATGGCCTGGTTGTTCCTGATTTTCCGGTGGGCAACCCTAGGCAAGACATTGCGGAATTGTGTTGTAGTCTACCCCTGCGTCTTAGCTCCCTACATTATTATAAGCTATTGTGAGCGTTACTCAGCTGCGGTGTTTTGGATCAAGCCGGTTCTAGTAGTAGGCGCGATCGATCAGGCGATGGGGGCGATGAGACGTTGGAAGTTTCGATAAATACAAAATTTCTGTGGACCGTATTTCTATGGATCTCAGAGCGATTATGTGCCCGGTCAATCTCTTTTCCTTCTCTTTACTTGCCGCCATCGCACTGAGTGTGGGATGTAGCTATTCTACGCCGGGCAATGAGCATATTGGAGGGGGCGATGAATCAATACTGCCAGATCCTTCGGTTCCAGTAGTCGATGTTGGGATACTTGTACGAGGTGAAGCCAGATTGATCCTCGTTGAGATTGACCTCGCCCCTGGTGAGTTCGTGCCTGATAATGCAGTGATCAAAACAAGCTGCGAGTGCGTGCGCGGGCAAATCATCAATTATCTTGTAGGAGATGACGTCATTTGTACAGGTGCTCTCATGACAATTTCGACTGATGCTGAGATGGGACCACCGAGGGATTTCCGCGTAGAGTGTTTTCTGGATGTTGCTGGGGGCGAATATTCCCGACGAAGCTGGAGCCTCGCCTACCGAGAGGTTTCTCGGGTGGCTCTGTAGTGCAGAGTAAAAAGCTGTCCGAAACCATCTACTCGGCTGAGCGGGTAAAATGAGGTCCTCGCGTGAATGGCACTTAATCCACGGCAAAGTCTTGTGATGTCGGCACTTAGCGTCGATTGACAGCAGGGGGCTTCACTTGCGATGAGTTTGGGTATCCAACGACCTAAACACACGCAGCAAGGAAGCCCCCGGTGTTTCAATCCGAACTCAGTTCGGAGGTATTGTCGAAATTTGATGGGGCGGCAAAAAGGTAGTTCCGGCCTGGGATGAAAAAATTTGATCGCTGAATTTTTATCATCGAATTCGAACGCCACGACGGTCACGAGAACTGATTCAAGCCTTCTGGTGTGTCGATGGAAGCGTCATCCGTGCGCATCGGTGTGCCGCAGGAATGATTCCACAAAGCGAGGAGAACGACGAACTGGTCGCTTTGGGACGTTCTCGCGGAGGTTACTTGACCAAAATCCATATCCTCTGCGACGGCCAAGGAACGCTGCTGGGAATCACTGCGACCGGTGGACAACGTCATGAATCCACCGAACTGGAGAATCTAATCGACCACTGCGAACTGAGCCTGCATCGCTATGATTCCCGCCCCGACGCAATCGCTGGCGACAAAGGATACAGCAGCCACGCGATTCGAGATCGACTTCGTGAGTTAGGGATCGAGCCAGTGATCGGATCAAAGTCAAACGAATCGCGTGAAGAGGAATTTGATCGCGAAGCCTATCGTCGTCGCAACATCGTCGAACGCTTGATTGGATGGTTAAAAGAATCACGACGGGTTGGAACGCGATACGATAAGCTTGCTTGCTCGTACCTTGCATTCGTGCAACTCGCCGCCCTGCGACGAGCCCTTAAGCTGATTTAGTAAACAGTGCCTAGGCACCGATTAACAAACTGATCTGGCGAAATTTGAACGCATCGGACAGCCTCCCGGAGTACCTATAGCAGTTGAGGTGGCTCTTGTCTGCTCGTCCTGCTCCGGTGGCCGACGCGGGCTTTGTTTCGTGTCGGCGAGATTTGCAGTTCATAGTGCGTCCGGGACGTCTTGGTTGTCGATTGTTTGTCCAAGTGTCTGCTACGGAATGAGCGTACCGGTGCGGCGTGTAGCGGTCGGAAACAACCGCTTACGCCCCTTCATTTATGCACGTTTCAATGCACGAAACGTGCACGAATCAAAGGCATCGGAAGGAAATCCTGGAAGGGAAATGTGTCTGAAACACGTGGAAAACCGCGTTTTTGAGCTAGGCGATCTGCATTCGGGACGTAGAGGTCGCTAGTTCGAATCTAGTCGCCCCGACTATTTTTAGAAATGAGCCCTTCGGCGAGTACGTCGAAGGGCTTTCTTATTGTGGGGCAAAGAGTTGCGCCATCGAGTGTGCAGTTCAAACAGACGATTTCGAGGATACGACGTTTTATGTCGTAATCTGACGTAAGCCATTTGTCGCGAAGAGTTTGAGAAAGTTCAAACACTTTTGAGGCAAGCTCGGCGGATTCATCGTGCGAGCGGTCAATCGCATCCAATTGGAGCTTGATTGAGGCGAGTCGATCTCGGAGTTCGGTGGCCTTGCGACCGAACGTATCCTCATCAATCTCGTGACTGAGCCGCATGTTGAGGAGCCTGTCCTGTTGCTCCACAAGCAGCGTTGATTGACGCTGAAGCTCTGACCGTTTCGACATCGATTCGGCCTGCATGTCGCGTGTCTGAGAAGCGAGAACGGTTCTAAACCAGTCTCGAACCGATTCATCATCGATTCGCATTCGATCAAAGATGGCAAGCATCTGTGTGTCCAGTTCTCGTTCCGGCACGCGATGGCGGGGATGCCCTTTGGCGGTGTAACGGGCGCAGCGATAGTAGACGTATTGCTTGAGACCTGATTTCGTTTTCTTTGTTTTGCACTCGCCCGTGACGGGCTTTCCGCAGTGGGCACAGCGCATGAATTCGCCACCGTAAGTAAGCGTGTGGCTCTGGTAGTTCTGATCGCCCATCAAGACCTGAACACGATCCCATGTTGACCGGTCAATAATCGGTTTGTGTTTGCCTGGATACCAGTTCCCTTTGTGCTCAATCTCTCCGATGTACGCTCTGTCACGCAGAAAGTTATGGACGGAAGAGCGGGGGAATTTTGGTTGCGACTTCCGGAACACGCGATATTCGCTGTTGATTCTCTTTACCACACCATCCACGGTGTGGTTCTCGTAGGCGTAGAGATGGAAAATGCGGCGAATGTTGTCGGCCTGCTCGGCATCAATCTCAACGACACCGCGACCGTTCTTTCGGACGTTCCTGTAGCCGTAGGGAGCGAGACCGACAAACCAGCCTTCTTGCACTCGGCGTGAAAGACCTTCCCGAACGTCAACTGATTGCTGCTCTGTGTAGAAGCTTGCCATGTTGGCAAGCGTTCGCCGCATCATGCGACCCGCCGGATTGTTGTCCGTTGGCTGAGAGATACAGATGAAAGGGACGTCGTACTCTGATTCAAGGCGTTCAATTTCGACGAAGTCAAAGAGGTTCCTTGCCGCCCGGTCGACTTTGTAAACAAGCAGACCATCGAGTTCGACAGCGTGTTTCTTTGTGAACGCGAGCAACTCGCGAAACGTCTTTCGCTCATCTGCCTTGCTTGCTGTTTCTGCGATACGGAACAGACGAAAAATGGTTCCGCCCTGAGACTCGGCAAAGCCACGCAGTGCGTCCTCCTGAATTTCGAGCGAAAATCCTTCACGTTCCTGCTCGCGACTACTTACGCGTGCGAGTGCGACAAACTGTTTCATGGGATTCTCCAGAGAGGACTTCGAGCAACCGCCCGGCACTCAAAATTATCTCCAATGCGTCCTCCGGGATCAATCGCTCCTCATAGTACGGCTGCCATGTAAGTAGAGTTTTCTCGATCAATTCTGGTGTCACCCAGTCCGGAACACCGGAAAGCGCATGCGCGACCGCTTCTGGGTCGGCAAGAGTCGCTTTGGTGGACCGGTCTGACATCGAAGCTCAAAGCCCTGTGGCAAAGGGAACGGAACAGGTGGCGGAACGGCAAATCTCAGTGCTGAGTCATCGCATCGAGTGCGTTTTGCATGGTGTTTTGACCGTACTGGTCAGTTGTGAATTTTGATTTACCGGCGACAAGCATCAGAATTTCATTCGGTGGAAGCCCCGTTTCGAGCAACCGGCAAACAACCCAGAAATCCCGACGGCTCCGATCTTCAACGTCTCTGTCGAGAGTTGCGACAAGTCCACGAATTCGATTGAGATCAGCGGTTTCGGAAACAGAAAGCTCAAGGGAATCAAAAGGGACCGGGGCGTTCTGAACGGCATGGGATTGGATAGAGTCTGAAAGCCTCGCCGTTGCCAAATCCTGCCAGTGGCGAAACACTGAATACGGGTGAATGAGACCAGAATTCAATTGCTCGATGCCGCATGGGACAGGCTCGCGTTTCGCATTGAAGAACCCAGGCAGTCGTAGCAGACGCGTTACATCCTGCGTCGAGTCCGATTGCAGGTCTTGATAGAGCGCTTTGAGGGAAGCCTCCAGATGCTCACGAAGCTCTGGTTTCTGAACGGATACTGGCTCTTTCAACGTCCAGTAAAGATGAACCCCGTGACCACTGTTTACGATGATTGATGGATGGGGGAGGTGATTGCGCCAACGCTTTTCTGCATCAGCGCTGGTACAGTCATCAAGATCAGCCCAGAGGACGTGACATTGCGTGACTGCATCTTTCTTTCCACTGCGATAATCGCGTGGATTCACACCGAAGTAAATGTTTGCGCCTTGCTGATTGAGTTCACAAAGCTTCGGAAACTCTTCAACCAGCTGCCGCGCTTCCGGCCATTCTCGGAGCACCACCGTTCCACGGTTCTTCGAGTCAGTTCGGTCGGGCATAATTGCACGAATCTCGACCAGGTCACCCGGCTGAAACAATGCCTCAATAAAGGCATGGAACTGCTGCTCCGGTCCCATTCGATGAACAGGCAAAGTTGTTCCAAGTCTGTGTTCCATAATTGACAATATCATGCCTTGTCCCGCCTACTCAAAAATCTCGCTAGATGTCATCCAGGCCTTCGAATCGACTCGTTTCAGGCGTCTCGGAAGACTGGTTTTTCTTTTCCTTTTTGGGGAGTTTGGGAGCGAACATAGCTTTCTCTTCCTTGGTCCACTTTCTTAGATACTGGCATTCCGGTGGGCGTGAGATGAAGCCAGGCTCAGTCGCTGAGAGCGGTGCAAGATCCTGTGTGAACAATTCTTCACCGGGAAGATTCGCTGTGAACACTCCCGCCTGATCCCGGCACAGATACCAGGCAGACAAACCGTTTCGTATGTTGCAGGTTGGAATCGACAGGAACTGAGAGGGAAGCACAGATTGCCGCGTGACATACTGCTCGTTGAAGCTGACAGTCTTTTCTGTCCCGACAGTGTGATTGACCGTGACCTGCCTTATCTCTTCATCGCCAACCAGTTTTGCAACCCACTCGGCAGTATCAGGGCATTCAAGCCGTCCGATAAAACGATTGCCAATCTGCCCCATGATTTCGGCGGTCAATTCAGGACCGTATGAGGACTTCTGGCGAAGACCGGCAATGGATTGAAACGCGATTGCGACACACGCACCTTTTGAACGCCCTTTCTTGCAAAGCGACACCAGACCTGGCAGCATGCCGCCTCCGGCTTCTGAGAGTTCATCAAGAATGAACCATGTACGGCGAGTTGCGGAGTCGCTCATTTCCAACGTGGAATCTGAAGCACGTTTGAAAATGCAGCGATTGATTGCATCAATTGCGTGTCGCCCTATTTCGGAAGACCCGAGCACAAGGACGGATTCATTCCTCGCCCATTCATCGATTGAGAACTTTTGCTCTGCCGCTTCCCACGCCGATGCAATTGCTTCAAAGGCAAGTGCTTTCGTGGCGGCTGTTGAAAGGACGTGCCCGAGACTTCGCTTGTCTTTGAAGTACTGAGTGACAATAGGTTTTGAGTAGGGACAGGCTGAGAGGACGCGTGTGAGAAGCTTTGGACACCTCAACGGTCGAAGCACATCCGCAAATGACCAGTCCAGATTTCGCCACATGTAACTGATCATTGTGCCATAAATGAAATGCCGCGATGCGTTAGCGAAGTAGGGCTGACTTTCCTGTTCTTCAGGAAAGAGGTTGTAAGCCGTTTCCAGTGCAACGCGTGGTTCTTGCACGTCTCTGGCGATGTCCCATGCGAAAGAGCGAGAGTCGAACGGATTCGTATTGATGACTCCGTCATCGAAGCCCATGCCACTCAACACAGGGAGTACATCTTGTTTTGGGTCGTAGATAAGTACCCGTCGATTCGATCCTTTGCGAATTGAAGGAATAATGTCTTGCTGAAGGAGGCGGAGTATCGTCGTCTTTCCTGAGCCGGTTGCTCCGATGGCAGCAAAGTGTTGTACTGCTTCATCCTGCGACAGATTCAGTGGCCCCCACCGAAGGCCGTCTTTCTCACTGCCTTTCTGGGAATGCTCACGCGTTCCGTTGCCTAAACCAAAGAGCGATTTTAGTTGGGCACCGCGATTGCCAGGGGATCTGCTCATGAGCAATTCTCCTTGTCCGAGTCGGTTTCAAAATCGTTTACATCCTGGCTCCTAGCGGTTGGCACTGATTGTGTATTGCGAACACTTCTGCGGGACACGTACTCAACAGACGTGAATTCCACAACTCGGCGACCACGTATATGAATCACGGAAGGGTTCGAAGAATCTCGCAAGCTATAGAATGCGTAGATCAGAAACCCAACAGCAGAGCTGCCGTTTATGAACCAGCCATCCATTCCACTCTTCGAGTACGAAAGACTCGTGAAGGAGATGATTATTGTCATGCCAATGCCAAACCAGAGAGACAGTTTGAAAAACTCCCAGGGAAGGTCGTTGGTCTCCGAGTCATAGATTGCAAAGGCTATGCAAAGAACAACCACTGCGGCCCAGGGAAGAAGTGCCGAGGGATGGATATAGACGAACCAGACGATGCCGACTGCAATTAGCAGCGACCACGCGCATCCAAGTAATAGACGATCCCTGGTCACGGCTGAGTCTCCTTATGAAAACGATTGAGAGATCGATGGTTGCTTGCCTAGATCGTGAGCAAGTTTCTTCTCTCGCGAACGTGTCAAAGCTTTTTCAAGCCGTTCCAGATCTTTGCCCGCTGTTGTCCGGTCGGCGAACAGGTGCGTTGAAAAGCGTGCCCGAGTGGCTTGCACATATGCCATCTCTTTGCTTGAAAGCGGCCCCGAAAGCAGCACGTATGAGTGGTCGACCGTAGCGCCCTGAAGCTTGTGTGCCGTCGCAGCAAATCCGAGCGTCAACGAGTCCTTCGCAATGTCGGAAAGCCGAAGATTGACTGTCTGGCCGAGGCCTTTTGCTCTTTCTGTCGGCGTTCGTTCCCGTTCCAGCCGCACGGCTACTGTCTGGCGGGCTACGTCTATGGAGACGATTTTGGCAAAGTGCCCGTTCTCAATCCCGAGTCGTCGAAGCGGCTTATGAAACAGTACCCGGTCGCCTTCGAAGAACTTCGTGTTGTCGATAGCAATGGAACGGACGGAAGACTGTGTCACCGTCGCAAGTCGCTCTGATTGACAGAGAGCGTTCACAAGGCGTGCTTCAGACCGTGTCTGAGTTAGCACGGTGTGCCGATCTGGCCGCACAGGCCCTCCTGCGTCTTTCCATGTTTCAACCAGCTTCAAGGCTGTGTCAAAGTTGCCATCGCCAATGACGAGGCGACCACGAGCCGCGTAGTTTTGAAGTGCTGTAGCTGCGTCGCCATTTCTTAGTTGCGAAACAGCAGCCCTGTCGTTTGGATCTTGTTGTCTGAGATTTGTTTTTAGATGGGAGTGCGGTGTCTCTTCAGCCAGTCGTCTGAGAGGTGTCCCGGCTCCAATGGCAGGAAGCTGTGCAACGTCCCCTGTGAGAATGAGAGTTGCTTTCGCATCTCTTACGATTCTTGTTATCCGAGACAGGTCCTTCGTGGAAAGCATTCCTGCTTCATCGAGAATCAGAACAGTTTTCGAATCGAGCCTGTGATCCGGCATCGCCCACGTCTGCTTTCCCATGGCTGTTCGGGAAATCATCTGAGCATGATGAGAAACTGTTTGCTGAATCTCCTTGGACTTTGTCTTGTCGAGATGAAACAGGTAGCTCGCAACGGTTCGGCATGGCATTCCGGTTTTTTGCGCAAGGTCTTGTGTTGTCGCACCTGCCAGAGCACCACCAACGACACGGTACCCATGCTTTTCGAATGCCTCGCGAACGAACTCAAGAGTTGTAGATTTACCGCTTCCAGCTTCGCCAGTTAGAAGGCGAATTGCTCCATTGCCTGTTAGCAGCGACAGAGAGGCTTCTTTTTGCTCATCAAATAGACTCGGATTCTTTGAGAGAAGGGCTTCAAACGCGTCTCTCGAAAGAGTTGCCCCGGTTCTGCCACGAAGTACCTGGACGTCATCGAGCAAGCGAGCTTCAAGTTCCCACATCTTCTTTGTCGTGAATTGCTTCTCGCCCTGATAGGTTTGCAACTGAATCAGTTCAGGTCGATGAGGAATGTCATCGATTACACGCGTCGCAAGCTCAGAGCCATCGACCCCAACGTGCTGAAGTTCTTCCACTACCTCGCGGACAATGTCGCATTCACGAAAGTGAGCCACCTCCTCTGTGAGCTTGGTAAATGCTTTGGGGAAGGCTTTTTCGTAGAGACCTTCTATTACGTGTTCCTGGGGCAACTGTGACCGACACAGAAGTCTGTCGCGTTTATCACTTGAGAATCCAAGCTCATCAGCCTGACGGCGAACTCTATCAAACACTTCTTGGGGATTGATGTCATGATCTTTACTATCTCTTGTGTTGTAAGCAGCATGTTGACGAACCAAAGCAGCGTACTTTCCCGTGGCCTCGCCTTGAGATCCCGCTGCATCCAAGATGGCTTGTCTCCGCGAAGAATTGGCGTCGGCCAGTTCTTTTGGGACATCCGCAAGCGTAAACCATGATTTTTGTTTGCCATCGCTATCAACTGGTCTGACAAGCGCAAGACCGAGTTCTTTTGTCAGCTCGCGTGCCAGATTTGCGCGAAAGATCCGTCCGAGAGCGGGCGTCCAGGTGTGGAGCTGCTTTGTGTTAACCTTTGACCAGCGTCCGTCCTTTCCGTAGACCATATGGCTGAAGACGTTATGAACGTGCAGCTGTGGCTCACCGGCGCGGTTCAAGGTGTGAAGAAACTGGGCGCCCACTAGATTTGCTGAAATCCGGTTTTGTCCATTTCGTCCCCGCCGCGCGAGGTTGAGGTTCTTTTCAATCCAACGATTCTTTTTCTCTGAAGCTCTCAACACGCACTTTTCGATTTGTAGCTGACGCCTCCGATCGGAACACGCCCATAACACCGATAGCTCTTTGGGAGCCGAATCAGTAATATCTAGGCCGAGCACGTTTTTCTTTTGCTTTTTTTTGTCCTCTGACGCTGTAGGTTGCACGGGCTTGACCAGTTGACTTCCCGATAGGGACTGACCGCAAAGAAGCTTTTGGAAGTCGCTTTCTCGGACTCTACCGCTTAATCCCAACGGCAGTGTGGCCTCTCCAAACCAGACGCCTTGCTCCTGACCGGGATAGTAGAGCGAGACGTAATACGCCCCTGCCGCTGCCACGCTACCGGAAATTACTGAGATGGTTGACACCATTTTGAAGCACCTTCGTTGCATGCTCTACGGTTGAGTTGTCTGGAAAAGCTTCTGCACGCCTTCTTTGGCTTCGCTGGGAGAAAGTGGTTCCGCTTGCGTCATCAGCACGTACGCAAGCCGCCTGATAGAGTCGTGAAGTGAATGCACATCGATGGTTTGCCCATGGATCACCTGCCGCATCTCGACAAGCTCCTCAGCGAGTTTATCCACGGGGTTGTTTTGAAGATGGTTCACAACCAGGCCACGAACCCATTCGCCACGAGAGAGGCCGAACGGTGATCGCTCGCGGTCAATGAGTTTCAAAACCTCGCTTGTCAAACGAAACGAAACGGTTTCAGTCTGCTGTCGCACGACTCACTCCTTGTATGCAGATTGCAAACATTGATTCAGTGTTGGTATTCGGTGTCCGGCACGGCATTTTGGAATGAAAGTGTTTGCACTACGTGCCACGGTGTATATGTTTAAGTCAACAGTTTTTTTCGATTGGAATTTCATGGATGCTGTCCGCTTCCGATCTGTCACTGAACGCGTTTCGATGTCATTGAATTGCTCGTAATTTGAGCGGGAGTGTTCAATCCTCATCCGGCATCATCACGGTGATAACCGGCTCACCAATGTCACCAGGTCCGCACTGCGCTTTGAGTGTGACAAGTTGTGCTGGGCGTTCGTCGTTCTGGACGTGCAGTGAAAAGCTGAGCGGGTTTTCATCGCGGTTCTGGCGTATGGCGTTTAGGAGCATCCAGAGCACATCCCAAAGGCGACCGCTTTCATCCTGCCACGGACACTTGGAAGGAACCGCAACGCAGCGCGACCAGACTGAACTCGTCAAAGCAACCGGATAAACAAAACCGGCTTCAAGTGCTGCTTCTGTCACGTCAACAAGAACGCCATCGGCAATCGCTTGACGGCGGCTGTAGCTGTGAATGACTTCAAACGGTCTATCTTTGCTCATGCTTTTCCTTCCATATCAACCAAAACAAAAGGCTCCGAGACCCTCCCTGGCCTCGAAGCAATCATTGCATGCTAGAGCTGCCCTTCGCTTTGTTGCAGCTCTTCGCTCGCTATGAAATTGCGAGCAAGGCGTGCTGCTTCAATCACAAGCGAAAGGTCACCGAGTCCGCCAAAGCTTGTCGCTTCTTTGAATTCGTCGCCGTCCTTATAGCGGCGTGTAATTGTCGTATTGAACCAGCGACTTCCGTTGTCGCCATTGTTTTCCCAGACAGAAACACGAATCTGATTCAGTCGCGCTTCAAAGGCTGGCTTGTTGGTTTCAGTGGTTTTCTTTCCCATGGTCATTTCCTTCATTCAAAGTTAGATATGCAAAACCGTGTACGATCATGCACGATCATCGTGCCACGGTGTGTGGTGCGACTAGCACCAGAGCTACGCGCCGCTTGTACTGTCTTTCACTCGGGAAAAATCGAGATAGTGAAGAATCGCTTGAGGGTTGTTGGTGCGTCCTCCGTAACTTGCTTCTATGCATTCACCTATCGAGGCGTTTCGTTTGACAAGCTCTTCGGTGAACTTCACGCACACGTCCGGCTTCAAAGACTCCTCAAGCGAAGTCCAGTAATTGCGTTGCTTTTCTGTATCCGTTTCTCTAAACAGCGATTGCTTTAGCTCCTCATATCTTGCCTTGATTTCTTCAGTCGTAAGTTGTGCGTGACTGGAATCAGCGTTGCTTGGCTCAAGACGCGGCTTCCAGAGAGGAATAGAAGTCTTCGTGTTATCCTCTGGTGGAGTTTGACGTAGACGGCTTAGCATGCTGCCAAGATCGGGCTGCTTGTAAGCAGGCAGAAACCAACCCTGGAAGACATGCTCGTCAGCGAGAAAGATCGTGCTTGCGCGACCGCGAACCGGGTGTCTGAGGGGAAGTCGCACTTCTTCCGGTAGCAGCAACCGGCGACCAATCGGTTGCGAGCGGCGATTTCGGCTTGAAAAACGATCAATGAAACTGAAATCAGGCTCTTCACTATCGTTGCCATAGTTGACCGTAGTGGAGCCAGAGTATCTTGACGCCCATTCAGCATCAGAAAGCTCGACGGACGGCATAAAAATCTTGGTCGAAAATCCGGCCAGAACGAGTGGGGTTTCGGTGCCAAAGAAGTGCTCGATAGACCCAATGCTTTGAGCAGCAGCAAGAACCCGAACGCCGATTGATCTTACGAGATTCAGTTGTTGAGCAAATTCTTCGATTTTTCCAGTCGTTAGTGGGAAATCGTCCAGGAAGATGTTGAGTGGATGCGCAAGCCGGTTGCCTTTCTGTTTTGCGGCAAAGGCAGTTGCGCTCCGCAATAGCTCGGTCACAAAGAGATTGAGTAAAGCCCTGACACGTTGCTGATCTCGGAGTGGCACTTCGAGAATGACAACCGCTGGTGAAGAAAAAAGAGCGTCATGATCAAAGCCCTCTTCCGCCGTCACCGCAGCGATATCTTCGTCAGCAAAGCAACGCATGTGGCCCTGAGCAAATGCCAGAGCCGTTTCGGCATTGTGCGAGCCGCTTTCAATGAATGCAGCAGACGATTGCGCGAAACGAAGAGGTGGACCGTGCTTAAGAAAGCTCTGGAGTTGCGGTCGAGGCAACTCCAGAATTTGATGAACGTCTGCCGGAGACCACCGTCCGGGGAATCTCAGTTCAAGTCGCTGGCAAATACCGGCAATGATCCGGGCAGATGCACCGTCCCAAAAGCTATCTATGCGGTCTGTTGCAACATGGCTCACTTTGATGAAGGTGTGAACAGCACTTAGAAGTGCTCCTTCGTTTCCCGGCTTTACGACAAAGGGCATCCAGGTGGACGTAGAGCGGTACCGATCAGCCAGGTTTATTACCGAAACACGAGTTCCCGGACGATGCTTTTCTACGAGCGCCTTTATAAATTGCGTATCGTCGTCTTTGGTGGCGATGATGAAGTTTGAGGCATTGGTGTCCTTTATTCCTGCGTCTATTGATGGGTAAATGTGATCCTGTGTTTTGCCAGTACCAATTGGTCCAATGACGAGAATGTTTCTCTCGCGAATTGTGGTGGGCAAATAAAGACTCTGTGGACCGGTGAGTTCAACTGATCGTGTCCGAGGATTTTCAAGAGCTAATAGCGTGCCCTGGAATGCGGGCATTGAGCTTCCTCGGGAAGGTGAAAGAAAATTTTTCAGGTCAGCGGCACTGGCTCGTCGCGCACTCCCGTAGATTGCTGAGGGGTGACGTCTCGGGATGCGACCTAGCTGAGAGGCAAGGTCATTTGGCTCCGGTGGATCTGGTGCGAAGTTTGCGGTAATCATTTTGCACCCCCTTTCATGGCAGAAGCTTCAAGGGGTGAATCAGCGCCTTCCGTTTGAGCATTGCGATCAGTGTTCAGGGACCAGACGCCATTCGATGAGAACTCCTTCTTCAACACGCGAAGGATGAGCGAGAGTCCGGTGCGAGCTATTGATTTCTCGCGAAGCTCTGATTCGACTCGGTCTCGAAGATCGTCCTCAGAAAGAGCGCTGCCGTCTTTGAGCAGCCGCTCGACGATTGGCCGGATCGTTTTCTTGGTCAGCGATGCAGAAGCTTTACCCGAATAGAGTCCGATGATTTTGCGAAGTCGCTTACTCTCATCTTTTGCAGCCGAAAGCAAAGCTTTGGCATCTTCAACTTGAACCTGTGCGGTTTGCTCTTTCGCCTCTGCGGCGACAAGATCTTGCTCAAGATGCTCAATGAGCGTAGGTGTAGACGGATCGGTAGACTTGGCGGACATGAGAATGCACCTTCCAGAAAATTCAGGACGGTGCGGTCGAACTGGCTACTTTGCCAGAACGTGCGCGCACCGGGGGTGGAATGGACCCCGAAGGTGCTTGAAGCAAGAGAGACGCGTGCCTATGCTAAGAAATACCACTAACCAGCTCAGGCTGGTCTCGACGCCAGGCAGCTTCGGTTGTCTGGCGTTTATTGTACGCAAGCTATTTGGCGTGTCAACACGACAATTGGCTATTCACCCTTTTTGCTTGGTGGTCCCACGTGTCGCGGCATCTTCTTGAAGTGCTCGATTTGAGCTGCTGAATGGACGTAATGCCGCGTGAGCTTCAAGCCGATACGCCCTTCTCCGGCCATTTTTCTAACCCAGGTCTCGTCCACGTTTAATGCCTTCGCAACATCCGCAGTTTCGATCACACCTGCGAAATACGCATCGGTGATAAGTTTTTGTCGCATCTCAGTTATTTCGCTTCGGAAACCTTCAGGCAATGAAGAAGTACGCAATTGCTCTTCCATCGCATCGAGCAAAGGTGCTGCCGTGGACTTCAACCACTCTTCCCGCTTCGCGTCGATTTCCTCGCGTGCCTGTTGCGCTTCTTTGTATTGTTCTCGAAAGTTTTTCAGCATCCCTGATCCTGTGCCATCCTTCCGAGAAGGCTGACACGAATCAAAAGTTAACGCAAATTGATCGTCCCAGTTGAACGTCCACAGTCGGTGTTCTGCGATATGATCCAGTACACGATCCATTTTCCCATGGGCAATTTCTGACAGCGCCGTGCAGAGATAAGTTACTGCGAGAATGTGTGAATCAGGATCGACGAAATGCGATCCGTTGGCACCAAATGAGAACACGAGTTCGGTCTTCGACCTGCGAAGAAAGTTGTGGAGCCTCGTATTATCGAGCAGTTGAATCGCTTCACCTACCAGCTTGGTGAGTTCGCGGTCTAGCCGACTATCCCCCTTCGATCTAAGAATGAATTCGTCTCGCTCGAATGCAACTCGAACCTGCGGGCCATCTGGCGGAGGTACCGGCTTTCCGCTGTTGATAAGTTCAGTGCGATCGTTGAGCCGGAGTTCCCCCGTGACCTCGTCGATAAAGTCCTTTTGAAACGGAAAGCGATGATCCCTAACAACCTCTTCGTGCGGTGAAGCATCGACCGCATCCTGCACAACAGGGTCTTGTTTATCGACGGGGCTTTGGCCCGCTACGGGCCTGGCGTGTTTTCTTTTATCGCTGGGCGGCATGTTGAAATTCCAGGGCGGCAGCCACGCTGCCCCCCTCGATCAAGTGTTCTGACGGGAAATACGAATTCACTGCCGATGACAGCGAACCAAACCCGATTGTACCGTTTGAACTGAGAAACGTCGTCCCCGAAACAGGAAGCTCGACCTCGGTGGTCACTTCAATCGGAGATCCGGCGAGGGCTACTTTTGATGCCGGACACCAGTTGGTCGATCTTTTTCCGCGAACCGAGCAAGGTCTTGCTGCGAAAAGATATACTGCCGTGAAAGAGCTAAGCCTAACCTGCCTTCTCTTGCGAATTGTCGAACCCGACTTTCATCAAGCCCTAAGAATTCTGCGACATCGGAAGTGTTGATGATTCCCTTATAGTACGCGTCGATGACTAGCTGCTTTCGCATTTCGTCAATCTCTTTTCGGAAACCTTCAGGCAGTGAAGAACAACGCAACTGCTCTTCCATTTCATCGATGAAAGGTCCTGCCTGCTCGTGCAGCCACTCGTCCCGCTGCGAGTCGATTGCCTCACGTGCCTGTTGAATCTCTTGGTATTGTTGCCGAATGTCTTCTAGCATCCCCTCTCCCGTGACGTCCTCTTGCAAGAGGCTTACACAGAATCAGGGCCTAATCAAATTAGGCAGCGTCTGACAGATAGCCTTCGTTCACAAGCCACGCCTGTAAAGCTTCTTCGACGATCTCCTGTTGAGTCGCGTTTGTAAAACCATCAAGCTTTCGCTCAAGGTATGCCCGGCGTAGCGCATCGGCTGTTTCGGGCTGAAGCCGCGTTGTAAGTGGGACAAGGGCACCGCCTGAAAGCGTTGGTTGTGCTGTTGTGCGTTTCGTCCGACGCATTTCACGTCGCGGTGTCGCTTTTGCAGCGGCTGGTTCCACGGGTTCTGGCTGCGCCTTGGATGACTCTTTGATTTCTTTCGACTGATCGAGATCAATTGTCTTGGCGTCCCGATCTTTCACCGCTTCAAGTCGCGGGTCCTGTTTGATGAACGCAAGTTTCTCCGGTGTTAGATTCAGTGCTTCATTGATGCTTCGACGCTCAGCCATTTGCTACCTCCTTGTCATTGCCTCGTATGAGGTTCCCTTTCTTTTTGACGATCTCAAGTAACTCATTGCAAAGTGCATCTATATCACTCGCTGCTCCTGCCCCCTTCCGCCGCATTCTGGACACAACCGTTCCCTGCTGTGCCGAGTCTCGGAAAGCCTGAAGATCGCGAATGGCTGCATCTGTCACTTCCACTCCAAGATTTGGCGCTGCGGCCCTGAGTTCTTTTGAAATCGTATCCCGCGTTCGGACTTTGTTGAGAACAAGCCGCCCTTCTGGCTTGCCATTGTTGATGCCCTGAGCGTAACGAAGAATTGTTGTCGCCTGAGAGACCGAACGCAGGTCAAGAATGGATGGACTGATCGGGAATACGGCCAGATCGCTTAACAGCAAGAGCGTTCTGGAAAGATCATCCAGTCCGCCCGGCCCGTCTCCGATGACAATGTCATGAGATTCAATGAGTTGTTGAGCCTTTTCGAGGCACTCATCGGGGTCGGTGGCGTTGGCGATAGTGATCCCTGCCTCTGCCTCGGTCATCCACTCGGAACTTGACCGCTGCTTGTCGGCATCAAGGAGTGCCACGTGATATCCCAGATCTTTAAGCCACACTGCTGCGTGAACGGCCAGAGTCGACTTCCCCACTCCGCCTTTTGTGTTACAAAAAACAATCATCATGCTGGCAAGTCTGCATCGTGGCTGGCTGTCTGGCAATACAGAAAGTTGCACCGCAAGCATGAAACCTTTCTGACATGGCAACATGCAATCCAACAAGATGGCTGGAAAGAAAACAAACAAGCAGTCCGACTGACTGACTTTCTGTCCGACATTCCAGCAAGCAATCTGACCTGCCTGCAAGGCAGCAAGCTGACTTTCTTACCTGAAAGCAAACAGGCACACATGGAGGCTTTCATGCAGTCATGCTGGATGACCTGCAATGAAGCCATCCAGCTCACTTGCGGGTTTGCATGTAAGCAAGCTGACAATCAACCAAACATACAAGCTTGCAAGCATGTAAACATGATTGTTTTCAAGGACTTCTTTGCAGCCACGACTCGGGATGAACGCCTCGGTCAGCTGGTACCGATGGGCTGACTGCAATGAAGTTGGACGTGAATCGAAACGCGATGGGGGAGGTGAGACGACTCCGAAGCGGGCGCTTTCAAGTCTTTCACGGGTCCTGATTCAGGCCATGATTTACCTTGCGCAAACGCTCAGATTCGGGGTAGTGTTTGCTTTAAGTAGGTTAAAGCGATGGCACGTGAATTGAGTGACAGAATACCCGGCAGGACACGGGATTTGAGTGACGAGAGGCACGTGATTTGAGTGACGGGCTGTCGTGACTTGAGTGACGGAACCACGTGATTTGAGTGACGGTTTGTCTCGAATTGGTCAGTGATTTCAACGGGATGGAAGGGACTAACTTTCTAACCTAGATATAAACTAGATCAACAACTGATGTTGATTTCTCTTTCAAGGAAGAATGAGCCGAGCAAAGCCAAAGGATATTCAGACAACAACCGGCAGGGACGAAATGAATCTTGCCGAGTTTCCGCTCTCGGTCGTTGGTAAACGAGCACCGGGAAACGCAAAGACGCTTCACTTCCAGGACGAAGTCTGGGACCGATCAAAGAAAGCCTACGTTCCTCGAAAGCTCACCATCACCGGCTCTGACCTTCTTGGACTGCCAACATCGCTGGACGATGAAGTACTGCTTGGCTGCGTGCAGCTGACAAAGGAATCGGATTTTGGGAACAGGAAGGTTCGATTCACTCGTTACGAGCTGATGGAGCGGATTGGCTGGAAGCAGGACGGGAAGAATTATCGTCGCATCTCGGAAAGCCTCGACCGCTGGGCAGGTACGCTCATTATTTCTGACAAGGCATTCTGGGACAAAGCTGGCCAGTGCTGGGTGAAGGATTCCTTCAACATCCTCGACCGGGTCATTCTCTCAGATCGTGAGAGTGGGGATGGGCCGGGAAACAAACGGAGACGATCCTCATTTATCTGGGGCGACTTCATGTGGAAGAGCTTTCAGGCAGGGAACCTGAAGGAACTCGACTTTGATTTCTGGCTGAGTCTGAATTCACCGGTTGCCAAACGACTCTACAGGCTCCTCGATAAGCGTTTCTATAACCGTAAGGTGGTGACGTTTGACCTCCATCGGCTGGCACAAGAGAAAGTGGGCCTGAGCCGAAAGATGCACACGGGGCAAATCAAGGAAAAGCTCAAACCGGCCCACGAAGAGCTAAACGAGCGCGGGGTGTGCCGAACCGAGTACGTAAAACGGGGAAGCGGCAAGTGGGATGTTGTGTACGGTGATATCCGACAACAAAAGGAGCTTCCGGCTCCATCTGAGAACGAGCAGACACTGGTCGAGCAGTTAGCGGTGCGGGGCGTGAAGAACGGCTCTGAACTCGTGGACAACTGCTCCATGGAGCGAATTCTGGAGGCGATCGAGAACTTTGATGACAGAGTGGCCCATGGTGAGGACATCGGTCCTGGCTGGCTCGGGAAAGCAATCATCCACCAGGATGGATTCGCTTTTCGAAAGGGCTATCGATCCAGAGAAGAGATAGAGCTTGCTGTCAGAGCAAAGCAGGAAGAAAAGGCAAAGCGGGTCATCGAAGAGCGTGAGTTTGAATCCGAACTGAAACGAGAACGTGAAGCGATGGAGAAAACGCGTTCACTGTTTGCAGCCTATGTGGACGGGCTTTCAGAGGAAGACTGTAACCGGCTTGAAATGGAAGCCATTGCCAAAGCTCACGAAGCTGGAAAGGCAATTCTTGCTGATCACGTACAGGAACTGAGAAGGCGAGGGGAAAGGGTCACGGAATCAGGGGCGCTCAGACAACAACTCTGGTGGGATTTTGTGCTGACCGATGAGGAAAAGGCAAATGCAAGCACGGCAGTTGTCGACAAAAAAGTAGCCAATGCCTGATGGCGACAATTGCTGGTCGCCGCGCCGGAAACATCTTGGAATCACATGAGAAATGCGTGCCGACAATCTTCAACGGTCGGAATCTTCTGTCGCCTGAAAGGTGCACGGGTGTGGGTATGCTTCTATGAATTCATTTAGAGCTTAACGGAGACATGTATCCATGGGGTCATGGGTACGTGCGTGGATGTCTCCATGGATCGGGCTGTCACTGCGTGTCTTTCTCCAGCCTTCAGGCTGCCAGTGAACGAACCACTGGTTGAAACCGCCCGGCAGGGTGTCAACTGATGTTTGATTTGAATTTCAAACCGTGTTAGCTTTCCGCCCTGCGTAGGATTACTGACAGGGCAAATACGTATGGAAAAAGGTCGAACAAGGAAAAGAGCTGCTCGTACGCTACGAAGCTCGCCCGATCAGGGCACTCAAATTACCGCTGTGAAAAATCAGGGTTATCAGGTTCCACTTCACCTCTGGCAGGATCTGGTGGATGAAGTGGCAAGACGCAAGAAGCTCGGGCTTCCCTTTGCGTCTCAGAACGCGATCGCCGTTGCTGGAATAACCGAATGGCTGGAACGAAATAAAGAGACACGGTAGGAGGCAGGATGCGGGGGGTACAGAAATTTCAGGATGAAGTGGAAAAGATAACGTTCCGGCTCTTTCCACCATACACAAGTAAAGTTGCAGAGCAGGCAAGGATTGCAAAGCTAAATCCGAATCAGTTCGCACGTATCGCCACGATGTCAGTCTCTGACGGCGGTTTTCTCGATTTGAGCAACCGACTGCAACGCATCGAAGAGGAGCTTCTCGGGCTTCGAAAAGACTTCAACAGCGCCGTGGAGACGGGTAACGACTGAGGGCACAACGCATGCTGTCAATCAAACCCATTGGAAGCAGCTCTGGCGAAGTCACCTATTACACGCACCTTGGACAGGAAGACTATTACGTTGGAGGCGGAGAGCCGCCCGGCGTCTGGTGGGGGACCGGTGCTGAACAGCTTGGAGTGTCGGGGCAGGTTGAAGGGAAGGCGTTTGGTAATCTGCTTCAGGGAAAGTCAGCGGATGGCAAGAAGCGGCTTGTTCAGAATGCAGGGCATCCGAAGAGACGGTCGGCGTTTGACCTCACGTGGTCTGTCCCAAAGTCCGTTTCAGTGGCCTGGAGTCAGGGCGACATTGAACTCAGGCGACAAATTGAACAGGCCGGAGAAAGGGCTGTCTTAAAGATCCTTGATGTTGTTCGCGAGTATTGTGGAACGACCCGTCGTGGGCACCATGGAGAACGAGTTGAGCAATCGGGCATCGCAGCCGCGCTGTTCCGCCATGATACGGCCAGGGGCGTGAAAAACGCTGCACCCGACCCGAACCTGCACTGGCACGCTGTGCTCCTCAACGTCTGCACTCGTGAGGATGGTACCACCGGGGCGCTCGATGCAAGGAGTCTGTTTCGACCGCAGATGAAAATGGCACTCGGGGCACTGTTTCGTGCTGAACTCTCAGCAGAGCTTTCACAGCTCGGGCTATCCAGCCACCGTCCCCGGCGAAATGGGCGGGAGGCGTCCTGGTTTGAACTGGACACTGTACCTGCTGAACTGCTTGAAGCGTTTTCAAAACGCCGAAAAGAGATTCTCGACTGGTTGAACGAACGTGGACTCTCGGGCGCAAAGGCATCTGAGAAAGCCACAAATGTGACAAAGCAGGGAAAGGATAGCTGGAAACGGGAAGACCTGCTTCAAGCGTGGCAGGCAATCGGAGAAACCTACGGGTTTGATTCCGAATTGCTTGGAAGCGGAATGCCGATAACAGCGAAGCCCTTGAGTCAAAAGGAAGTGGAAGAAGCAGCAACAGCGATTGCCCGGAACGATTCACACTTTTCAGAGCTTTCGCTTCTCCGCCGTGTTGCAGAAAACGCCCAGTGCCGGGGAGTGGGGATTGATGAGATACGAAAAACGATAGCCGATACCCTAACTACGTCTCAGGAAATCATTTCCCTTCAGGAAGTAAATGGCGTCAGGCGATTTACAACGCGAGAAATGCTCGCTGTGGAAAGAAGTTTGCTTGATGCGGTTGAGCGGTCATCGGGCTGGAGAACGCCACACGAGAGCGGTCAATTTTCGCAAACGTTGCATGACTATCCGACGATTCGCCCCGAGCAGAAAGAAGCAGTCAGACACATCACGTGCTCTTCGGACAGAATATCTTGCGTGTACGGCATGGCAGGGACCGGGAAGACCTTCTTACTGGATGTGGCAAGGGAAGTCTGGAAGCGTTCTGGTAACGATGTGATCGGTACAGCGCTGGCTGCAAAGGCAGCTCAGGGACTGGAAGACGGGTCCGGGATTCGGAGCCTCCACATCCACAGTCTTCTAAAGCAGATTGAACTCGGGCGAGAATCGCTGTCAGCCAAATCTGTTCTTGTTGTCGATGAAGCGGGAATGGTGGGTACCGCGATGATGGAGCGGCTTGTGAGGCTCACCGAAGAGGCCGGTGCAAGACTGGTCCTTGTTGGTGATTACCGCCAACTGCAATCAATTGATGCTGGAGGCTGCTTCAAGGCAATCTGTGAAAGACTTGGTGCAGCCGAATTGCTTGAGATCACAAGACAACGAGACGACTGGGCACGAGATGCTGTGAAGGAAATGGCGGCAGGTGATGCCGATATGGCGCTGTCTCGATACCACAACAGGGGGCTTCTCTTTGTCTCAGAAGACCGAAGTGAGGCGATGCGTTCGCTGGTAACCGACTGGCAGAATGCAGGCACTCCGAAGCAGTCGCTAATTTTTGCCGGTACACGATACGAGACGACCGTTCTTAATCGGCTCTGCCAGGAGAAACGGCTTGAGGAAGGAAGGCTTGGTGTTGGTTCCATAGCAGTTGGAAACGAGCAGATTCACGTTGGTGATCGTGTGCTCTTTACCAGAAACAACGCTGCACTGCTTGTAAGAAACGGAAACACAGGCACGGTGCTTGAAATCAACCCGTCCCAGAATTCGGTTCGCGTGGAACTCGATAGCGGCTATCGCATCGTGATCGACCTGGCAACGTTTGACCATCTGACACTTGGCTATGCCGTAACGACTCACAAGGGACAGGGGCAAACGGTGGAATCGGCGTTTGTACTTGCCGGTGGCTCGATGACCGACCGGGAGTTGTCGTACGTTCAAACGTCTCGTTCGCGAGGCGAAACCAGAATTTACACAGACTCGGTCTCTGCTGGAGAAGACCTTTCCGTTCTGTCTCGCCAGATGCAGCAATCAAGAGCAAAGGACATGGCCCACGAGTATCTGATAGAGGCCGGATGATTGACTCTAGCGGAAGATTTTTACTGGTGCTGGTGGCAGGTCTTGCAGTCTTCGGCTTTCAGAGACTGAACGCTCTTAAGCGAAAGCGCCAGTTTGAGCGTGGCCGAAAACTAACCACCAAAACCAGGCGAAGTCGCTCGGGCAATTTCCTTAACTGGGGCGCACTCCAGATACCGGAATCACAGGCCACACAGCATTTCCTTGCCATCGGGACAACCGGATCTGGAAAATCACTCGTTCAGCGTTTCTTGATGAAAAGGGCACTTTTGCAAATTGGCAAAAGGCCCGACCAGAGAGCATTGATACTGGATGCCAAAAATGACTCGGCTTCGTTTCTAAAGCACATCGGGGTCACATGCCCCGTCTATACGTTCAATCCATTTGACGGTCGTTCCGACTTCCCTCAACCGGTTGCCTGGGATATTGCAACTGACATTACTTCTTCTGCAAGAGCGTTAAACCTTGCAGCCGGTCTCATTCCGGCTGAGAAGGGAGGTAACAATCAATACTTCACTGACGCTGCAAGACTTGTCGTCTCCGGCATCATTGAATCATTTATTCGTCACTCACCCCACGACTGGACGTTTCCAGATCTTGTGCTCGCATCGCTTTCAATGGAAAGAACACGCACCATTCTTTCGCGCGATAAAGAGGGGCAGGAAGTGCTTGAAAATTTCCTTGGCGATGAGCGGACGGGCTATCAGGTTTTCACAACGGTTGTTTCCCGTATGGCCTACTTCCGATCCATTGCTGCTATCTGGCAGAGGACAAACAAACGCTTGAGTCTCCGCCACTGGCTGGATGATGATTCTGTGCTGCTGCTCGGAGTGAATGCAACGGCACGCGCTGCGCTTGACGCCATAAACGAGATCCTCTTTCGGGTGCTCGTTGAAGAGATTGACATGCAGGAGAATTCATCGACCAGAAGAACCTGGATCTGGATTGATGAAGCGAGACTTAGCGGCCCATTGCTTCGTGGAGAAATGCTACCCTACCTTGCCGTCAAGGGCCGGTCACGAGGGGCGTGTCTCGTTCTTGCGTTTCAGGATATCGAAGGCTTTCGTGAAGCAGCCGGTCCGAGAATCGCCCACGAGATCATCGCCCAGTGTAGCAACAAGGCGCTGCTGCGGATGGAGTCCGAGGAAAGTGCCGGATGGGCCTCGAAGTTACTCGGCCAGCACGAAGTGATTGAGACCATGCGAAGCGATCCTGTGCATGGAATGCGTGGTGGCACTCAGACAGAACACCTGGCTAGAAAGGATGCTGTGCTCGCAAGCGAGTTCTACTTGATTCCACCAACCAGCAAATCGAATGGCCTCACCGGGTACTTCGTCTCGCCAAATGACGGTGCTGTGCAAGCGACGATTTCACCAAAAGTTCTGGACGCCGTTGCGGATAACGACTCACCGGAATATGCGTGCAAGTTTGTGTCTCGTCCTGAAGAGGAGCAAACGCTAAGGCTTTGGAATGTGGCCGATGAAGATCGTCTTCAGCTCACAAAGCGAACGGTGAAACGGACGCTAAAACTGAAAAAGACTGCAAATCTTGCGACTTCACTTTCTCACTGAGTGAGAAAAGAATGAAGAGGCCCGGTGACGTGCAAGTAAATGGCCTCAAAATCATGCGATCTATCGTCAGCTGATGAGACAATAGACGCCTGAAAAAAACACTCCTTCCGTGAAGTCATGTGCCGTGGCAGTCGTCAAGCGACATACTGCAACTCTCTTGCCCCGACCTGTTCCAGATCGGTGATAATGCTGCTTGCCACATCACGAATGAGATCAAGCGATTGCATGAGCACTTCGTTATCACCATTCCAGAGCTTGATGTAGTCCGAAGAGCCGGTTGAACAGTTCAGTCCGACCGCGCGACTTACTGCATAGGCAACCGCTTCTGCCTCGGTCTCTCGAATGATCTTGGTCGTGTCCTTTCGGCGATCTCCGCGATGTAACATCTCGTGTGCCAGCTCATGAGCGAGCACTGAGAACTGTTCCGCCGCTTCGAGGCCGGGAAGCACCGTGATCTTTCCGCCACTTGAAACGCCAAGGGCACCACCTGCAATTGGTTCGTATTGCAGCTCGATGTCCTTACCGCGAACAACTTCCTCCAGATCCTGTAGTTTCTTTCCGGGATCACCGGTGAAACTTCGAAGTTCTGGAAGCTCCTTGCCTTCGGTTTGAGAAACGTCGAATACGTGAACCACCCGGAATCCGAAAACACGTTTGGTCTTCTCGTCTTCCGCATTGTCGTCGTCAGCCTTCCGTTTGGAAATGAGCGGAGCGAGGATGCCGATTCCACGCTCACCTTTCTTGACGAAACGGCCCAGTTTCTTCCAGTGACCAAATCCGGCCACAATCGTTGCATCCGGTTTCTGCATTGCAATGAGCATGCAGTTTCCGAACGAGTACCGGTGAAACCGTCCCATTACGTCGAGATACTTGATGAGCGACTCACTTTTCCCACTCTGGAGATCCAGAGCGAGATCCTGGAGAGCCTCCTCACTTTTCTGTAAAGCTTCTTCGCGATTCATAACATTCTCCTTTGTGTCCGATCCGACTGTCTCGAACCTGATACGGGTGAAAGAATTGCCCGTCGGCGGCCAGGCATTGCCCGCACGGCACAGTCAAGGTGGAGCCTTCGCGACAGCGAAGCAGCAGACGCCTACGAGGCGTCGGACCTTGACGCCGTGGTAAACTTGGAATTGCCGCTGACTGGGAAGAAAAGAATCAATAACTCACACCACGTGAGTCGTTGGAAAACCATGGATTGCACGCCACCAGCCTCCATGAAAGAGGTGAACCCTGCGATCATGCAGGCCGGGGCACAGTCATCTGCCAGACCGGATTAGAAAAGAACGGGAGACCGATACTTTGAACGCAGATGGATTTCCTCGCGTGTCGCGGTCTCGCTTACGGGCAACTATCAGCATTTGTTGCCCTTGAATGAGGGATGTAAGGCATTCCCTCAAACGATGTTTTGAAGTGTTTCCCGGATAGGATTCTTAGTCAAATCTAGCATGCCGAGTGCCGTCACCCACAAGGCGTAGCCACTTGAAGCTTTTTGGCGTGATTGAAATACGTCGCACGGCAGCCCCCACCTAGCTCCTGGAAGCGTAGCGCTCGATCTTCTTCGCGGTCAAACGTGGCGTCAGCTTTCAGCTCCGCTACGAGACGCCTTCGCTTATCTTCTGGCTCAACCGGTGCAAGCCCCTTCCAATCCAGACCTGCCGCCTTAAGTTCAGCAGCTCTGAGATACAGCCGAAGCGAGAGGTGTTCAAACCGATCAAGGTTAGCTGCAAACCAATCAAGGACTTCTGTGTCGGTGAACCACGTTGCAGCAAGAGCATGTACTTCTTGTGGAGTTGGAGAAAACTCAAGGACGTGGCCACGATCCTGTAGTGCTGCGACATTTCGATTGAGCGTCTTCCAGTCATTGCAGATGATGATCACCCGGCTCGACGTCTTGAACTCGCGGGGAATACCAGCTCGCTCAAGCATTCGAGTTGCCGAGTGCCACCCAACTGATTTTGTCGGCTCTGTTTGACAGAGACATTTCAAAAGCCGAATTCCGTGCTTGTCTGAATAGAGCGAGTCGACGTCGTCAATCACGACGAACTCATCGCGGTGACGGTAGAGTTCTTGATAGATCCCGAATGCGGTCGCGTTTCCTTCAATCCAACACGTTTCCTCTGGAAGCAACGAGCGAACAGTGCGGCTCTTTGCCAGGCCGGGTTGGCCGACGAGAATCAGAAGATTGATGTGACCTTCGGCGAACGCTTCAACGAAACGCGCAAGATCCGAGTAGCTTCTCAGAATCATTGCGTTTATTTCCTTGCGACGTGCCTTTCTTCTCCTGTGTTCCATGCGTCAACCGTAGCACGGTGAAAGACGGAGGTACAAGCAGCTAAAAACAGCTTAGACCGTTAGACTTCCGCAAATCTCGCCGCGTGGGTTCAATAGTTATTCCAATATTTTGCATCCCACAATCGCGGTGCTAGCTCGCATCTATTTGCAAGGAAGACTGCTAGATTGTTAGACCGTTGTTGATCGTGAGTCTGGAGCAAAATCGCGAGCGAAGTCAATAGCTTGTGTGTGCAACGGACGAAACATGGTGGACAGAAAAAGGGGAGTCATGTTACTCAGGAATGGAACATAATGTGCTTTATGTTCCATGCAACGTTGCAGAATCAGAACAGTCCAGGGAGGAACGTGACCAAGGAGAGTGAATGCAAGCAGTTAACGGAAATCAAAAGTAAGTCGCTCGCACCGGTTGTTCATGCCCCCGACAAAATCAACCCAGGACAAAAAGTGTCCGAGGTGCTGGCCGAAGTGTTTTCAGCCGCCGGTGATCTGTCCGGTCCAGAAACTCCTGCGAGCGCTCTCGTTCCGTGGGTGAGCGATGTACTCCAGTCAGATAATTCATTTCGCGCGTACGGACACGACCTTGCTGACTTTGTGGCACATATGAAGCGGCTCGGGGTCAGTCCACTTGCAGTCACAGCGGACCATGTCCGGCTCTACAAGGGAGCGATGCTGAAAGCAGGGCTTCGCCCAACGACCGTTGCTCGCAGGCTTTCTGTACTCCGGGGCGCTTACCGGCAGTTTGCCGAGAAGGGGCTTGTACCGTGGAAGGTTTCTCAAGATCTTTCGACCGTCAAAGCGCCGCAGGTTGCCAAGAACACTACGCCATCACTGACTCGCGAACAGGCAATCGCTCTCCTTGAAGCGATTCCAACTGATTCGCTTCAGGGGATGCGAGATCTCGCCCTGATTCAGACGTTCTTCATCACTGGCTGCCGCGTCTCTGCCGTAACAGGTGCCTGTGTGGGTCATCTTGAGTTTGACGGTGTTGAGCACTTTCTCCACGTCACAGAGAAACGGAACAAGCGAGCACGGAAAATCCTGCTCGATGCTGCCCGTCCTGTGCTCCGATACGTGCAGGAGGCCGGGATAGGGGAGGATCTCGAAGGACCGCTCTTTCGACCAATGGCACCTGATGGATTCGGCTTTGAACGGCGAACGATGGACCGCAAAACTCCCTGGCGACTCGTGAAGAGGTACTGCCGACTGGCTGGGATCTCACCCGACAGACTCGGTGGCCGAGGAATTGGTGTTCATTCGCTTCGTAAAACCGCCATTACGGATGCGATCCGAAACGGAGCTGGAATGCACGAAGTCCGTGAATTTGCAGGGCACGCCGACATTCGGACAACTGAGCTGTACTACCAGCGCCGTGAGGAAGATGCCGAACAGGCGGCGAGACGCATCGGAATTCGGCCCTCAAAGTGACCGTGACCTGAGTTGTCGCCACCAAAGTCGCATCTGGGGCCCCGATCCGAGGGCAAAGTCTGCTTGAGAACCTTCGTAAGGACTGGTAAGGTTTCGCGTTAGCGAGAGATAGAGTTCGCCATGTTTGAAAGCGAGGCCAGTACCGTGGCTGCTAAAGAAGAACAGTACCTGACCGTTAAGGATGCCAGCGACCTGCTGGGTGTTGCCCCCAATACGCTCAGGTCCTGGGGCGCAAGCGGGAAGATCGACGAATACCGGCATCCGGTGAACAACTATCGACTTTATCGAATGGAAGATGTGACCGCACTGCTGAAGGCATTACAGACGCCAGTCAAGAAAACGTCATCGAACCGCCATGACAAAGAGAGGAAGCGGGTACGTGGAAATTGATGTTGAGCAAATCGTTAAGCAGCGAATCGTCATTGCGCGGCTCGGCGAAATGGACCGCATGAAATGGTGGAACACCAAGGGGCTGCTCAGCAATCTCGGGGAAATGGCCATCTCTCGCGGATTCCCGAAAACGCATGTCTTTGCTCGTTGTCGTGCCGTGTTCGCTGTTGCCTCCGCACGCTGCAACGAGGTGTTCAATCCGCCCGAGTCGTACACGTTGTGGCGTTTGCCAGCCGAAATCGAGGACCGAATTGAAGATGGCTGGGCGAGTTGGCTAGAAAACCCGGCTCCCTGGAAAGAGTTCCTGGAAGAAGTCGATAAGGCTTCGACCGGAAAACCTGTTAGCGCTCTGACCGGCATGCATTTGCTCGGGAACGGGCTCGCAGAGCAGGCAAGCAAACTACGCCGCGCTGACGATTTACGATCCGTTCCAATAAAGCTCAGCGGTGAATCAATTTCAGATGCGGTATCGCTGCTTGCCGGAGCACACGAAAGCTGTGAGCCGCAAAAGCTCGCCGTTCCTTTCATTCGAGAAGAGGAGTTCCCGAAATGAATGCAAAGGACAGCGAGCTAAGCTCGAATCTGGCGATTCGCGGCCCATTCATCGAGGAAACGTATAGAACGTTCTCCAATTGGGAGTTGAAGGAATCCACATCACAGAACTTCAAGCGCATTGCAGAAACGAATTCAATTGGAGCGTCTTCGCAAAGCTGGTTGACGAAGTTTCTTCAGGTCCTCAAGCGCCGTTACGACCTGACGGGACCTGACAAACGCCTGATCGAGCTGGTCCAACAAGGCTGGCACCTGGAGGACTGGAGACCGGCGCAACTCTGGCACATGAGTCGTCATGATGAATTGCTTCGCACGTTCATCACAGAGTGGCTTTTCGAGAAGCATCAAGCCGGGATTGTGATCATTACTGCTGATCCCGTCGTTGAGTACCTTCACGGAGTTGTCAGGGCAAAGCTGGGGTCAGTGGATGCGTGGAAAGAAAACACTTATCGCCGCGTTGCAAACGGATTACTAAAAATAGCGGTCGAGTTCCATCTCATGCGCGGCCGTACCAACAAAGAATTCGAATCGTACCGCCTCTCGGAGAGAAGCTTCATTTACCTGCTCCATTCGCTGATGGAAAGAGAGCAAAACACTCGGAAGGTTGTCGAAGCGAAGGACTGGCGACTCTTTATGATGAAATCGAACGAGGTGGAAGAAGAACTCTTGCGGCTTCACCAGTACGGCAGGCTTCATTTTGAAAGAGCGGGCAGCTTGCTGGAACTTACGCTTCCCTGCGAAGACACCAATGAATACGTAAGGAGCGCCGTTGTATGAGAGACTGGAAGTCCCGCCTCAGAGATACGCTGGAGCCGTTGCTTTCAAGCGAAGATCCGAGACCAGATATTAGCGCCTATAAGGACATGCCGCTTTGCATCTTTCTCTACGATCCGGCCAGTGAATTTGCGCTCCGGCAGGAGCTTTCCTTGCTGAAAACTCGCCTTGAGCAGAAGGGAAAACGAATCACTGTCATTTCACTCATGCAGTGCATGATGGAGGCGCTCGAAAGTGCTGGTGTCTCAGCCGAGGATCTCGTAGAGAACGAGCGAATGCTTGGCCGAAACGGCCACAAACAGGTTGCACAAACGGTTCACCAGGTTCTCAGCGAATACGCACCACTTGATCAACTGGTGCTGAGCAAAGTTCCAGAAAACAGCGATCCATTGCGTGACATTGTCTGGATCACGCGAGCCGGTGCCCTGTATCCGTGTTATCGAACGTCAACACTGATTGAACATTTTCAAGCGAAGTTAGAAATACCGGGTGTGCTGTTTTATCCGGGCGAGATTGTGCCTCCTGCGGGGCTCAGTTTCATGGGAGTGCATGAAGCAGAACACAACTACCGGGCAAAGATACTGTGATAGGAACGCGATAAATGGCACAGCAATACATCAAAGACATATTCGCAAGGGATATTCACCGCGACATCCGTGAAGTGATCAAAGTGGATCAGACGGATGAAGAGGTGATTCGCAGTGAAATTGGCGAGTACATCGTAACCAGGACGATCCTCAGTAATTTCATCGAGATTCTCGAATCCTACAGTGCCTCGGTCAACAAACCGAGTGACAGGATGGCGATCTGGATTTCCGGTTTCTTTGGCTCCGGTAAATCGAGTTTTGCAAAGTTGCTTGGGCTCGCTATTGCCAACCGACAACTTGGCAGCGACACCACCAGCGATCTACTGGCAACGCACATTGGAGACCCAAAGGTTCAGGTACTGATCAAGACGGTCACAGAGAAAATTCCTACCGAGGCAGTTATCTTCGACGTCGCTACTGAACGCGGTGTCATGCACGGAAATCAGATGCTGACCGAGATCATGTACCGGCAGCTTCTTGAGCACCTTGGCTACGCCTCAGATCTGGATCTGGCAGAACTGGAGATAACGCTTGAAGGTGAGGGGCGTCTGGATGAATTCAAAACGACCTACAAGACGCTCTACCCGAAGAAGGACTGGGATAAAAGCAAGAATCTGATTGCCTTTGCCATGAATGAAGCCAGTCGAGTCATGCATGAGCTGGAACCAGAAACGTATTCCTCGCCTGACTCCTGGATTCGCGGCGCGAAAGAACGGGCAGACATTAGCCCGAATCATCTTGCTGATCGATGCAAGGAATTGACTGCGAGAAGAGGTGAAGGCCGAAATCTTGTCTTTGTAATCGATGAAGTGGGCCAGTTTGTTGCCAGAACCGTCAACAAAATGCTCGATTTGCAGGGCATCGTTCAGGCACTCGGGCGTGTCGGCCAGGGGAAGTTCTGGGTCGTTGTTACTTCGCAGGAGAAGCTAAACGAGCTTGTGGGTGGACTGGATGATTCACGCGTTGAGCTTGCCCGACTCATGGATCGCTTTCCGCTTCAAGTTCATCTTGAACCAAGTGACATTTCTGAAGTCACCAGCAAGCGAGTGCTTGCAAAGAAGGGGGATGCAGAAAAGCAACTGGCAGAAGTGTACGAAGCCAATCGAGGGAGTTTGACAGCAAACACATCGCTTTCAGCCGACATCAAACTGCCGCAAGTTGGGCGCGAAAACTTTATCGACCTCTATCCGATGTTGCCGTATCAGGTTGATTTTGTGATCCACGTCGTTTCTGGTCTTCGCACGCAGGGTGGAGCCAGTCGCCACGTTGGAGGAGCCAACCGTACGGTCATCAAGCTTGCTCAACAGCTACTCGCTCATCCGAAAGTGGGTCTCGGTGAGCAGGAGTTGGGGCAGCTCGTAACTGTTGAACATATCTACGACCTTGTGCGCGATAACATCGACAGCACGATTCGCGAAAAGATTGCCCGACTCCCGGCAGAAGTTGAGCATCCATATGCTCAGAAAGTAGCCAAGTCGATTTGCTTGCTTCAATTCGTAAAGAGTATCCACCGAACTGCGGAAAACATCGCAGCGACGCTTTATCCGAGTATTGGTGGAGATTCAGCTCGGGCAAGTGTTGATCAAGCACTCCAGGCACTGCTTGATGCTCACAAAATTCGGCTTGGCGATGACGGGTACCGAATCCCAACGCCTACAGAAGATGACTGGGAGACTCAACGGGCTGCACTGAAGCCAAAGCGGGCCGACACAAATCAGGTGCTTCGCGAGACGATGGAGAAGCTCTGGCAGCCGCAACCAACTCACACGCTACTTGGAACACGAGTGTTCAAAGGAAGCCTCTTCCTTGATGGGCGTGAGCGAATTAAGGGAGACATCGATTTTCAGGTGCGTCTTGCTGAAGACGACAAAGATGATTACGAGCGACTGAAAGATGAGCTGCGTAAACAGAGTCAGGTTGAACGGGGCACAGTTTTCTGGATCATTCCTGTCAATGAACGCATCGACAAAGAAGTTTCTGAGGTCTTTCGCTCCAAGGAGATGATCACCAAGAAAGAACGTGGTGCCCAAACCGCCGCTGAAACGAGGCTCTTGTCTGAGGAAGGACGAAGGCGCGACAATCATCGAGCTGAAGTCCGACGGTTGCTAGAACGTGCTGCCCTAACTTCCGTGATTTACTTTCAGGGCAATGACCGTAGCCCGGATGAGTCGGACCAGACTGTAATCAAGGCCGCTGAGTCAGTGATGGCGAAAGCCCTGCCTGAGGTATTCGAGCGTTTTTCCGAGGGAGCGGCTCGTGTCTCAAAGAAAGATCTTGAGGCACTGCTCAACAGTGATGACCTGAGAGGTCTGCCATCTGTTTTCAACGATCTACAACTACTCCGCAACGAGAACGGTACCGTGGTTCTTGAGTCTGATTCAGGACCGCTTTCGGAAGTACTGACCTGGATCAACAACAAGAGCGACTACGGCATCAATCCGACCGGAAAAGCGCTCGAAGCTGAGTTTGGCTCTGCACCGTATGGCTGGGACGTTGACGTGGTGAAACTCTTCGCTCTGTCACTACTCCGAGCCGGACAGGTTACTGTCACCAGCCAGGGAGTCACGATTGAATCGGTCGTAGATATTGGCGCTGTGGATGCTTTTACGAACAACACAAAGTTTCGATCCTGTACGTTTCGTCCCAAGAAAGTGCTCGACTTCGGAGAAATTGTTAAGGCTGGAAACGCGTACGAACAAACGTTTGGCGAAAAGATCCCAAGTCTGACTCAGGATGAAGTTGCCAAAGCGATTCGTGAGCAGGCAATTGTGTGTCAGCGCGATCTCAGGGCAGTGCATTCAATGCTTGTTCAGAATCATTTGCCCGGTGGTGATTTGTTGACGTCAGCAATCAGTCAACTCGATCAGATGTCGTCAGCCAATGAAGAAGAGACGATTCTCAGTTTTGCCGGTGGGCACGCTAAGATCAAAGACGCCATCACTCGTGCGGCGGACATTTCCAAGACTGTTGCTAAACCGCAACTTGTGCTTCTAGCAAGAGCAGGAACGGCTCTCAGTTACCATTGGCCGTTCCTTCAGGGCGAGGACTCGACCAGCGAAGAAGATCAACAGCGTGCCGAGGAACTCGCTGATCTGATGTCGCGAGAGACCTTTTATCGTGAGCTGTCGAAGATCGACCAGGCCGCTGGACACATCGTCAAGCAATATGAGACCGCGTTCAAGGCTTCGGTTGCCATGCGATCCGAAGGGTACCTCGCTGCGGTAGACACACTGAAATCAACCCCCGGTTGGGATCAGATTGACGAAGATAGGCAAACCAAGATTGGTGAGCCGCTCACCAGTCGCACATCGACCGACGTATCGGCGACGACTCCTATCCCTCAACTCCGCTCTGATATCGATGCGTGCGATAAACGATTGGCGGACGCAGTTGCAGAAGTCCATCGATTAGTGGAAGGAGATCGTATCGTTCGCGTGAAAGTGGGGAGCCACTTCAGTAATGGCATTGATACCGAGGACCAACTTGACGCAGCACTTGGCTCGCTCCGTGAAGAGTGTGCCCACTACATCGCTAAAAACAAACGCATCTTGATTCAGTAGGGAAGAACAGGACGATTTCATGGATCAGGATACTCGTAACAAGCTGCAACGCGCGACCCAACAGGTCAGGCAGATTCTTGAAGAGGAATTTACCGAACAGTTGGAAGGTGCGTTTGATGTACTTCCCGATGGCAATATTTTGCCTGAGCCAGGCAAGCACCTCGATGCAAGACAGCGACTGACTCGCCGAAAGCTGGTCGAGGCGATTGAACACATTAAGGCGAGTGGCAAGACGGCAAAACAAGCTGTCGACGAGTTCACTCGTGAAGCTGCATTTACATTCCTCAACCGGTTTGTAGCTTTGCGTATGCTTGAAGCTCGCGGGTTCTTACAGGAGTGCGTTTCAAAAGGAGACGATTCGAGTGGTTTTAAAGAGTTCTGTGGGCTTGCGCCCGGTTTGTCAGGCCTGGAGGATGGTGGATATCGTATCTATCTGGAGAGCCTGTTTGATGAGCTGACCGTTGAGGTCAAGGTCCTTTTCGACCGTCGAGACTCAGCCAGTTTACTCTGGCCTCGGAGAGCTGCATTGACCGAAGTGCTGGACATATTGAGAGAGACCGAGCTCGCTGGCATCTGGAGCGAAGATGAAACGATCGGCTGGGTCTACCAATATTTTAATAGCGGCGAAGAACGGAAAAAAATGCGGGAGGAATCCCAGGCTCCCCGCAACAGTCGCGAATTGGCCGTACGTAACCAGTTCTTCACGCCACGGTATGTTGTTGAGTTCTTGACAGACAACACTTTAGGGCGCATCTGGTACGAAATGCGTCGGGGGCAAACGAGGCTCGTGGACGTGTGCCCGTACTTGGTTCGCCGACCCAACGAAGTGTTTCTAGTAGACGGTCAGCAGGCGCATGAAGATGGCAGCGACTCAGAGTTGGAGTCCACCCAGGAAGAGTTGCTCAACAAGACCGTTTACATCCCATATCGTGCAAAGAAAGATCCACGAGACCTGAAGATCCTCGACCCCGCATGTGGAAGCGGTCACTTCCTTCTGTATGCGTTCGATTTACTAATCTCAATTTATGATGAAGCTTGGTATGACGAAGCGAGTCCGAAGTCGGAAATCACGGGGCGGCGGTTGCGAGACGACTACTCTGACTTGGAGCAGCTCCACGCTGCGTTGCCGGGTTTGGTGCTGGGTCACAATCTACATGGGATCGACATAGATCCACGGGCAGCTCAGATTGCAGCATTGGCTCTCTGGATGCGAGGGCAGCGAACATACAAAGACGCCAACGTGCGAACGGGCGCACGACAACTGATCGCAAGATCGAATATTGTGTGTGCTGAGGCGATGCCAGGGGAAGTTGAGCTTTTGAATGAGTTCATCGAAGCACACTTGTCGAGTGATGCTGAAAGCCGGTTTCTTGGGGTTCTGGTCCGAAAAGTTTTCGAGGCAATGAAACTAGTAAGTGACGCAGGTTCATTGTTGAAGATTGAAGATGACATCTCCGAGGAAGTAGCCAAAGCCAAGAAGCAATGGCTGGAACGCCCTGAGTTTAAACAGCAAACGTTGTTCGATGATGAACCACACTTCGTACAGAAAGAACTTGATCTGACTCGCGGAATCACCGACGAGTCTTTTTGGGAAGAAGCGGAGCAACGTATTTATGGTGCGCTCAGCGAGTACGCCGAACGAGCTGAAGGGATCGGTTATCAACGTCGTCTGTTTACTGAGGATGTCGCAACCGGATTTTCATTCATTGACCTGTGCCGAACTCGATATGACGTAATTTTGATGAATCCTCCTTTCGGAGAACCGGCAGAGACAAGCCAGACATATTTGCGTCAGGAATACGAGAAAGACCGAAATGAGATTATGGCTTGCTTCTTGTCTCGAACTACGGAAATGCTGCGTGATGGCGGTCGACTTGGTGCAATTTCTTCGAGAACTGTCTTGTTCAATACTTACTGTGGAGATGCGCGACGACGATGCATGCTAGGCGAATGTCAAACAACTGAACTAATCGATTTGGGTTGGCGAGTTCTTGACGGAGCAGCGGTTGAAGCAGCAGCTTACTGTATCCAAGCACGTCATGCCGTTGGGCAAGCCATTGCGATTCGCGCCCTTCGTGACTTAGACAAAGAGGCGGTCATCCGCCAACGAATCATTAATCTGCGCGACATCAATATTAATGCTGAAGAGACATTTGTTGTAAACATCGACTTGCTTTCACGCCTACCACACCACCCATTTGCATACTGGATGTCTCCGTCGTTTTTGAGAGCATGCACCGCGGAAAAGACGTTCGCGGAGTCTGGCATTCACGCATTGGTTGGCCTAAGTTCTGCCGATAACTTTCGCTACCTTCGATTGCATTGGGAAATTCCAGCCGATGCGTCTACATTCGTGGGTGAAGGCTCCAAATGGGTTCCGATGGCAAAAGGCGGTGAATACAATCCACTGTACGACGATATACATTTGATGCTTAATTGGCATGACAATGGTCGAGAGCTACTCCAATCCTCTGCCGCGACAGTGCGGAATGTCCGGCACTACGGCAAACCTGGTGGCACGTATCCATATCGTACCGGGAGTGGATTCTGCGTGCGAATACTTCCATCTGGTTGTGCGTTTAGTGACGGGGGGCATGGGTTGTTGCCGGATTCGTTTGCCGAGAACGCTTCTGAGGCCCTGTTAAGGCTAATTGCCTATTGCCACACTCGAATCGCTCGTGCAACGCTCGAAATATTTCTAGGCGAAGGTGGTTCGACAAGCGCAGAAGGTGCTGCCCGAAATTATGTTCCGCGAGCAATAGAGCAGCTACCGTCTCCTCCTCATGGAGGAGAGTTTGACGTGAGCGTTGCGGTCAGCTGGCTGGAGTTCATGCGGAGCCCATTCTTGCGCGACGAAACAAGCCGCGAATTTGTCGGCATTCCTGATTACATTCGAATTCACGGTATACGTGAGACGGCGGCGAGAATATCACGAATTGAGGATGGGCTGTCCGTCACGCTTCTAGAACAGGTCGAGAAAGAAGATGCCAGAATAGCCGCCGCTTTTGGCCTATCTGATCACGACATTGCGTTCTTAGACCACGAGTTTGGCCCACACATTACAACTAATGAAGTCGGCGATCCAAGCAGAGAGGACATATGTCGGCTTTACCGTCTAAGTAAAGACGAGCTGACGCGTGCGGCAATGGATGCGGTTGGAGCGACACGATTTACCGCGAAGAAAATGTATATGGTCTCGCGACGGATCGAATTAATATGCCGCACATTGAACATAACACCGCGTCAAGTGCTGAGCGTCTTAGAATCAGAGAATCCAATCAACCATCTCGACTTGACAGATCTCGCTTTCCAAGTCTTGTCTTTCACGTTTGGCTTAGCGATGGGACGTTGGGGAAGCTCTTTTTCGTCATTCGACAATATCCGATGCGACGCGAAGGATAGTTTCGCTCCTTTACCAATTATTCCACCTGCGGCAAACGCAAGAAACCAATCTGTTGCAGGCATATTCGTCGATGATCAGGGACATGAGGACGATGTGGCTCGGGCGATATCGCTTCAGTTTGGTCACATTGCACCTGATAGGTCGGACGCAATTGTTCGCGAAGTAATCGATATCCTCGGAGGTCGAGAAGCGGAACTACGCCCTTGGTTGGCCAAGCAGTTCTTTAGCCTGCACATAACCCACTATTCTAAGAGCCGACGAAAAGCACCAATCTACTGGCAAGTTGCAACGCCTTCAGCGTTCTACTCCGTCTGGCTCTATTACCACCACTTCACGAAGGATACGTTTTTCAAAGTGCTCAATGAGTACGCCAAGCCCAAGGTTGTACATGAGCGGCAAAAGCTTGAACGATTACGTGGTGAAGCAGGCGCCGAGCCAAGTCGCTCTCAGCGCAAGGAAATTGAAGGCCAAGAACAGATTGTCGCCGAATTGGCTTCGATGGCCGAAGAGATCGAGCGAATCGCTCCGCTATGGAATCCCAACCTCAATGACGGTGTGATCATCAACTTCGCCCCGCTCTGGCGGCTTGTCCCGCAGAATAAGCCGTGGCAGAAGGAATGCAAAGCGTGCTGGGGCAAGCTGGTCAAAGGCGAGTACGACTGGGCTCACCTTGCGATGCACCTATGGCCAGAGCGAGTGGTGCCTAAATGCGTCACCGACGCGTGCCTCGCCATCGCACACGGTCTCGAAGAAGTGTTCTGGGAACAGGACGACCGCGAACGATTGCAGCCAAAGCATGAACCGGAAGGCGGCTGGCAAACGGTCATCGAACGACTTGTGAAAGAGCGTACCAGTCCAGCCGTAAAGGCAGCACTCCAGAGTTTGCTGGATGCTCCTGTTCCATCAAACGGGTCCAGCAGAAGCCGGAGGCGACGGGGAAGCTCCTGAGAGAAGTGCCAGGCTTTGAAACAAGACTGGCCGGGGGCTGTCTTTATTTCAAAAAACCTGCAACAATTGAAATAACTGGAACCTGGAGGGCCAGTAGTTAAGTCAACTGAAATAGAGCGTTAGTTCAATGAGAGCAGGCAGATACGTCAAGCAACAGACCGATTACCGGGCATTTATCCCGGCTGATCTGCCTCCCGATCCGCCTGTGACGCTGGACTCGGAGCTGACCCGACTCCTCTCAGATGCTGACCGTGCTCTTGGTCGACTCGACGGTGTGGCTACGGTGCTTCCGAATCCAGACCTGTTCGTTGCCATGTACGTTCGGCAGGAAGCCGTGCTGAGTTCCCAGATTGAGGGCACCCAGAGCACGCTTCAAGACGTTCTGGCATTCGAAGCAGACGCCAATCAAGATTCACGTCCGGGGGATGTCGAAGAAGTCGTCAACTACGTTGCTGCCATGAACCATGGACTGAGGCGACTTCCAGAGCTGCCAGTGAGTCTTCGACTCGTTAAAGAGATCCACGCGCAACTGATGGCCGGGGTTCGCGGAAGCGAACTGCAACCGGGAGAGTTCCGTCGCTCGCAGAACTGGATTGGTGCGCAGGGTTGCACGCTCAAGAATGCTGACTTTGTGCCCCCACCACCGCATGAGATGCTTCAGGCACTTGATAACCTTGAACGTTTCATTCACGAGCGCGACTCGCTGCCGCTTCTCATTCAATGCGGTCTCGTTCACGCCCAGTTTGAAACTATCCATCCATTTCTTGATGGTAACGGTCGAGTCGGAAGACTCCTCATCACGTTCATGTTGTGTGAACGGAAGATTTTGCTTCGCCCTCTGCTCTATCTGAGTTATTACCTGAAGAGCCGCAAGGCCGAGTACTATGACCGCCTCACAGCAGTGCGGGTCAATGGCGACTGGGAAGGATGGCTCAAGTTCTTTCTACGTGGTGTGTACGAAGTGAGTCTTTCGGCTACGGAAACAGCACGTCGAATTCTCGCACTACGTGAGGAACATCGGCAGGTTCTCTCTGAATCATTTGCTTCAGCCAGTAACTCGCTTCGCCTCCATGACAGGATGTTTGAGAAGCCGACGTTCTCAGTGGGCGAAGCCAAGGAAGTTATGGGGTGCGCGTACGGTACTGCAAACACCATTGTTGAAAAGCTAGAGGAACTGGGATTGGTTCGAGAGATTACCGGACAGGAGCGTAACAGGCGTTATCAATACGAGCCGTACGTGCGTCTTTTCGATCCCGACAAGTTAACAATCGAGAGGGAGGATTGATGCACGCACTGCATAAGCATCTATCGCAGACACTGGCAGACAAGCTTGTCAAACGCGGAGTCGTTGTCTGGTACGACGGACGGGGAGAATTCAAGGAATTCGTCGCCGAGTTGACAGGTGAGAATGTCCCGGCAACTTGCCAGGTGGATACGATCGCAATCGATGGCAAAGCCGCGTCACTATGCGTGATGCAGGATTCGTTCTTTGAAGCGAAGTTTGCAGTCGAGAGCATAGTCTCTGGTGATTCTTCAGAGCCACTTTTGCTGTATCTTCCGGAGAAGAAACGAGATGATGATACCGCAGTCTTAATGGAGCTAGAAGCGGGAGGGGAGCGATGGGAGCCCCAGCTAAAGCGTGAGGCTCGAAGGGTGCTCAAGAAACAACTTGGGGACGGGCAAATAGACGGTCTCCTTGCTTCACCCGGTATTGGCTACGCCGACATCGTCGGAATACTTGCCGGTGGGCAGGGACAAGGAACATCAGGTTCTTTGTTGGAGGTCATCTACAATGCCAAAGACAACGCAACCATTCTGGCATCGTGGCTCGCTACCGATGATGAAGACTCCCGAATCACCGAAAAGGGAGCCATTCCAGAGCTTCGCGACCTGCTTTCCTCGCGGCTCGGTCTGGAACTCGAAGACGAATTCGAGCTTGAAGATGCACGACGAAAGGCATGTCGGTATGTACTGCTGGGCGAGTTCCGAAACGATCTGAAATGTGATGCTCCTCCGTCACTAAATCTCGTTGAGCAGCCGACTGGCAAACAACTTGAGTTGGTTCTTGCTGTTGCAGAGGAGTTGCGGGAGACCCACTCTGAATCCTACGTCACAATTGCCGACAGCATTGAGCAGGAATTGCATCTAAAGACTCAGGGAATTGCCCCGGAAACGCTTGGTAAGATTGATACGTTTCGTTTTGAAGAGGAATGCTTGCTTGAATACGTCGGGCAGCAAATCGAGACCGGTAACTTTCAGGCCGCACTTGAGATTGTGGAGCACAGACGGCTCAGTTTCTGGGCACTGAACAGGCTTCAGCGACAGGAACAGTGGCAAGCTTACAGCCTTGCCGCACAGCTTGGCTTAGCTGTCACTGATGTATCAGCTCAACTGCCCGACGCAAAGAAAACAGCAGTCCACTGGGTTGAGGGCTATTCTGCCGAAAAAGGATGGTATCGAGTCGACCTGCTACACAGACGGTTGGAATCGGCGCTTTCTGCGATGACAGATACAATCGTATCCGAGAAAGTCATTCACCGCGTCCGCAAAGACTACGAAAAGCTTCTCAATCGCATGACCGGCGGCTTTATCGCTGCTTTCAAAGACTCCGACTGGTCACTCCCTGGAGTCATGCACCAGACAGAAGTCTACAGCCGGGAAGTGCAAACGACCGGGGAGCCGGTGTGCTTCATTCTGGTCGATGCTCTCCGCTACGAAATGGGCGTTGAATTAAAAGGGCTGTTGGAAGTTGCGGAACAGCTGAGTCTCGAACCTGCTATTGCAGCGATCCCTACGATTACGCCAATCGGAATGGCTGCATTGATGCCGGGAGCAGATGAATCCTTTTCCGTTGTTGAAAGCGGAAAGGATCTCGGAGCGAAGATTGAGAACTCAGTATCTGGATCACTAAACGATCGCAGAAAGGTCTGGAAGGGGCGCGTTCCAGATGTTGTGGATCTTGAGCTGGATAAGGTCTTGAGTCATTCGCCTTCACAGCTGAAAAAACGAATTGCAGCTGCTCCACTGGTGGTTGTTCGAAGCATTGAAATTGATGCGATGGGTGAGGGAGGCAACACCTTTCTCGCACGTCAGGTGATGGATACGGCAATAAACAACGTTGCACGAGCTATCAAGCGACTTTCTTTAATGGGTATTTCAAAGTTCGTGGTCGCAGCGGACCACGGACACCTGTTCATCCACGAGCGTGATGAGTCTGAGAGAATTGATAAGCCTGGCGGTGAGCAGGTTTCGTTGCATCGTAGATGCTGGGCCGGAAGAGGAGGAGCGACAGCTCCTGGAACTGTTCGCGTGTCTGCCGAGCAACTTGGATACGACTCAGATCTAGACTTCGTGTTCCCTGCCAGTAACTCTGTGTTTAAGGCAGGTGGTGACCTTGCGTATTATCACGGCGGATTGAGTCTCCAGGAGTTGCTGATACCTGTACTCTCGATACGGATGCCTTCTGTAGCAAAAGAAGCCACGTCCGACATTGACATTACGCTGTCGAAGATTCCCGAGAAGATTGCAAACAGAATCGTCACTTTCGGGATCAGTGCAGGAAACTCCCTGTTCTCTCAAGACGATTTCAGTGTTCGCCCTGTATTGCTCAGTGCCGGGCAACACGTTGGGCACGTCGGAATGGTTCTCGATGCAGAACATGAGCAGCTAACGCATTGTGTGCGAATGAAGCCAGGTACGAAATGCACGGTTGGCGTTCAGCTACTTAACGACAGCGTGACCAGTGTCGAGATAGTGGTCCTTGACCCTGAGACCGACCGGATACTGGCAAAATCAAACAAGATCCCGGTGAAGCTTGGGATTTGATCGAATAGGAAGAACTTATGACTGAAGAAGCAACACAAACCGGGCAGGACGCACTTGATCAAAAGCTCACCAGAGCTTTTGACGGCAAAGTTGTTCGCAAGGATCTTGTTCGCAAAGTGAAAGTCGGCGCAAACGTTCCTGTGTTCGTGCTGGAATTCCTCCTTGGGAAGTACTGCGCCTCCTCAGACGAGATGGCGATTCAGATGGGTCTCAAGGTAGTGAACGACACGCTCTCTGAGAATTACATCAGGCCAGATGAGTTCATGAAGGCGCAGTCAAAAGTTGAACAGCTTCAGGGCGACACCCACACCTTTATCGACAAGGTGAAAGTCCGTCTTGCAGATTCCGAGTACTGGGCAGAGCTTGTGAACTTTAACCACAAGTTCGTCCACGTTTCGCCAAAATACGTTCGTGACTACGACAGGCTTCTGACGGGTGGCGTCTGGGCTCAGGTCGACATGAAGTTTGAGTACGACGAAGAGACAAAGGGAAAGAATCCATTCTGGATCACAAAACTTCAGCCAATTCAGATCGCCTCTTTCAACGTTGAAGAGTACCAGGCGGGACGCGCTGAATTCACATCCGATGAGTGGATCGATGTCATTATTCGCACGATGGGCTACGAACCAGACGTTATGGATAAGCGGCTCAAAATGCTCTTCCTCGTTCGGCTGATTCCACTCACCGAGCGAAACTTCAATCTGGTTGAGCTTGGTCCTCGTGGTACCGGAAAGAGTTATGCCGTTCAGGAGCTTTCTCCTTACGGAGCGCTGCTGACAGGACCAACGACTGTGGCGAACATGTTTGGCCACATGTCAGGCAAGCAGAAAGGGATGGTGACAATCTGGGACGTGGTGGCGTTTGATGAAGTGGCAGACCTTCAAAAGATGCCCAAAGAAGTCATCACAACGATGAAGACGTACTGTGAGTCAGGAACGTTTCAGCGAGGGAAGGAATCTGACACGGGCGATGCAAGTATCGCAATGTTCGGGAACACCAATCAGCCAATCGACGTGATGGTCCAGCAGGGGCATCTGTTTGCACCAATGCCAGACGTCATCCGGGATGATATGGCGTTTATTGATCGCTTGCACTTTTACCTTCCGGGCTGGGAAGTGCCAAAAATGCGCCCCGATCTGTTCACGAGCCACTATGGCTTCGTTGTCGATTATTTTGCGGAAGCCCTGAGGGCACTTCGCAAGCACAATTTCACCGAAATGCTCGACCGGCATTTTCACCTTGGAAGTCATCTAAACACACGAGATCAGAAAGCTGTCCGAAAGACAGTCTCTGGATTGATGAAGATCATTTATCCGCACGGCAAGGTCTCCAAAGACGAGCTTGGTGAACTTGTTGAGTTTGCAATAGAGGGACGTCGACGCGTCAAAGAGCAACTCAAGAAAATGGGATCATTCGAGTACTACCAAACATCATTCAGCTACAGCGACAAGGAACTGGGCGAGGAGCGATTTGTCGGCGTGCCCGAGCAGGGTGGAAAGGATCTGGTAGCTGCCGATCCACTGGCTCCCGGCTCTGTATACACGGGAGCGATTGGCCCAGATGGCACAGTCGGTCTTTATCGACTTGAAGTCACGATTACTTCCGGTACTGGCAAATTGAAAGTTGCTGGAGGCGTTCGGGGCACAATGAAGGAGTCCATCAGCCGAGCATTTAGCTATTTCCTTTCGAAGAAAGTTGAATTCGGGATGGGACGAGAAATTGACACATCCGATTTCCACGTCGAGTCAATCGACCTTCTAAATAACGGTGTCGAAGCAGAGGTTGGCGTTGCTTTCTTCGTCGCAGCCTTCTCAGCAATTCGCCATTCTCCCGTCACAGCTGCAACGTTGATTCTCGGTGACATGAGCATTCAAGGAAACATCAAAGAAGTCCGATCGCTCACTGAGCCATTACAGCTAGCACGCGACAATGGAGTCAAACGCGCCTTGGTTCCAATTGAGAACAAGCGACAATTCCTTGAAGTCAGTGGTGACATCATGGAGCATGTTGACCCGGTGTTTTATGGAGATCCGAAGGCAGCTGCCTTCAAAGCGTTGGGGATGAACTAGGAATAGCTCAGATGGAGATCACTTCTGTTAGCGATGTATTGTCAGAACTCGGGATTGAACATCCTGATTTGAACGTCCTTGCGCCTACACAGAGCAATTACAGCGCTTTGTTGTTTCAGCCCCAGGGAAACATCGAACTTGGGCAAGACGGTGTGCGACACGCAGATTCGGCACTGGCAAATGACCAATTCAGCGCATTTCTGAACGAAGCAGTGCGCAGTTCTGCCGACTTGGTGGTCAGTCCCGAATATTCGATGCCTTGGCGAACGTTGGAAGTACAGCTTTCAAACGGTGTCGCTCCGGTGGAAGGGAGCGTTTGGGTTCTTGGATGTGAAAGCATCACCATCTCTGAACTCACAGCGATGCGGGGACGACTTTCTCATCTCATAGAGTTTGTGTTTGAGGAAATTGACAACACTTCCGGGCGCTTCTTAAATCCGGTCGCGTACATCTTTCGCTCAAAACGACATGGGTCAGAAAGCAGTGATCAACTTGTCATGCTGCTTCAGTTCAAGATATGTCCATTAGGAGATCCCGATCACTTCGAAGTCAATGGATTGCAGACTGGCAGTCGACTTTACTGCTTCGGAAATGGAACTTCGCAACTGCGAATGGCCACGCTGATTTGTTCCGATGCTTTTGCATTTTTGGATGAGCACGCCAAATTACTTTATGACAGAACGCTCCTGATTCACATCCAACTAAATGCCAAGCCGCGACAAGATCAATTTCGGCGATATCGAAGCAGCTTGCTTCAGTACGGTGGAGGGCAAACGGAACTTGTCTGCCTGAATTGGGCTCAGAATGTACATGCTTCGCACGATGGATCTGAGAAGTGTTGGAGCAATATTGGTGGATCTGCTTGGTACTTGTGCCCGGATAAATTCGACAACCGAGATTCAACGCTAGCCGAGAATCATCGGCGTGGACTTTACTACACATGGCTCGAATCTCTCCGCTCTCATGCGTTGTTCTTTAACTACAGTCCTTCTTTATTCTTGCTCAACGCAACAAAGGTTGCTCACATTGGAGTCCCAGCGTCGCTTTCACGACGCCGTGGTCCACAAGTCGTTGAGACGAGAGCATGGGAACCCGATACGGCCTCTTGGGTAGTGCAAGATTCCGTCGACGATGGTTTTGCTGCCATTGCAGTTGAATGCGGTGGAGCTGAGACAAAAATCACAGCGATGGCCTCCACGAACCCGTTCCAGGTGGAACGACTACTCGCACTGTGCGCGGGCAAAGTGGAGAAGGGCGCTAACTGGCATACGCTGAAGGAACTCGACTCCTGTGCGATCGAGTCCACGGAAGTTGTACGAAGAATAACCGCATGTCAGGACGGGGAGGCTCATCACTTCCGCGTGGAACGACTGCGGCGATGCAAAAGGCTCTATAGACTCTTAGAGCAATCATTACCGGCAGGCATCGCCGATCTCGAAGCCGGTTTCGATCTTGACTGGCATCCTGACTCACCTCACCAGAACGTCGTGTCAAAGAACGGGCGGCGAGCGACTGCCATTTATCTTGGTGATGACTACAGCGAAACGCAGGTGGAGTCGATCGTGAAGACTGTCGAGGAATACTTGGGGCAAAGTTTGAACGATCCAGACGACATTATCGAGGCAAGACAGCGTCTTCAAGTGTGGTACCGAAGTGACGAAGGCAATGATGTCACGTTCGATTCTCACCCCTACGTCGACATCGATGATCCTAAATCTGGGTCACCATTTGACATTACGAGGCCTAAATGACTTTAACTGTAGAACAGCTTCGAAGTCGTCTGACTTCGCAGTATCCAGATATCGAGCAGATTGATCAGGCCGTAGTTCGATTCACGCGCCGAGCGAACGACCGCGCTTTCGCCATTTGCTATGTCGATGTCTCTGATGAGTTGCCAACGTCATCTCAGTTGCTTGATGATTACCAAGCAAAGATATTTGGCAAGCGGTACTTTGAAGGCAGAAAAAGCCTTCAGTGGAGCAATTATCTCTATTTTGTTGTGGGTGCGGAGAAAGCTACTGACGCGACAATACAATCAACGCGTGAGCTTATCCAGCGAGACCGTAAGTACGCCAGAAAGTTTGTTATCGCGGAAGGTGAGTTAGACTGGGCGATTTCTTCTCCGTCGTTTCAGATCGCTGACAGTCAAGTCGCGACTGGAATTGTGAGCATTTGGACAGATATGCTTGCGGCAGCGAACTTGGATCGCGCTGTTTTGAATGACGAATCACTACCGCGTCGACTAGAGCTTATCGAGGCTGACTACGGGCAAGACGCAACGCCACTGCCAGCTACTCGTCCGGTTAGAGCTGCGAAACAACAACCATTCCTTTCGTCACTTGAACTGACTAAGTTTCGCGAGTTTCCCGTTCAGCGATCGTTCTCATTTGGTTTGGTAAACCTTGTCTGCGGACCAAATGGAACCGGGAAAACATCTTTGTTTGAGGCTGTGGAGCTGTTGTATTGCGGCAACACCAAGCGGAACCCGAAGTCTAAGGAGAGGTATCGTATTGATGCGATATTTTCTGACAACACTTCTGAATCCGCCACTGATAGACGGTCGGCTACCACGTTCCGTGATCGCAATCTTGCTTGGTATGGCCAATCAGAAGTTAAGACCAATCGGCTTTATCAGAGCTTTTCACAATTTAATTTTCTAAACACGGACGCCGCCGTCAGTCTGGCCGAATCGGATGAGTCGCTTGAAGATGACTTGTCGAAACTGTTGGTTGGACCGGAAACGTCAAAGACATGGCGTGAGATTGAGAGGACCAGTGCCAAGATAGCAGACAAGATCAAGGAGCTGAGCGCGGTTCGCAACCAGGCGAACCTGGAACTTGAATCCGTAAAACGTCAGCTGGAAGCATCGCCTGAATCTAAGCAGGAGTCAAATGCGGTTTTCGCTCAACTCTCAACTCTCGTTGAGCGGGCCGGATGGTCGATCCAAGAAGGACAAAAAGACAAAGCAAGTGACGAACTGGTGAAATCTTTGGCCGAGCTCAACACATTGCTTAACCAATCAATTGCGCTCGAATGGGCTGGTTCTCCAGTCACCATCGACAAGTTGGAGCGGTTCGTTGCAGAAGCAGAAAGCAATTGTACGTTGGCTACTGATCTGATCAATCAAATTAAGATGTTGCGAAGTGATGAACGTCCGCTTGTTGGTGCCTTGACAAAGTTCGATGCGGCTTTGAAGGATTTAGAGCAGGCGTCCAAATTGGTCGCTGCTGGTGTCCCAGATATGGTGGCGCGAATCGAGGATGCTGAGAAGAAGCTAATGGCGTTACGCCGAAAGGTCGTGGGGTTCAAAGAGCGGGAGCTGCAACAATCGCTTGAGCCGTCATTGGATCAATCAGTATCAGATTTTCTGAATAGCGTTCTGAATGTATTCGACACGCTTCAGAAGGCACGCGATGATGCCGACGCCCGTTACTCGAAGTTTGCTGCACTCAGAGATGAGTCAGTCAAATTGTCGCAACAACTTCGAAGCATTGCTTCGCAAATGCTACAGGACGCTGCGTCTCCCAATACCTGCCCATTATGCCATACAGAATTTCCGCCCGGTGAACTGGCGAGCCACATCAACTCAGGTGTGGACACTGACATTGAAGCTCAGGCGACGCAACTTTTGGAGGATCTGCGCAATTGCACAAAAGAGGTCAAGTGGGCGGAGGCTCAGAGGCCGTACGCTGAGTGGATTCGAAGATTCTGTGAACAGAATGAGCTTTCAACGTCCGTAACAATTCGCGACATTCTGAACCGTGCATCAGCAATTCAACAAGAGGTGTCGCAATTAGAGGACACAACATCTCAGATTCAAGATGATCTGACTTCGGTGAGCCAGGGCGAGTATTCGGTCAGTCAATTGCGAGAGCTTTTCTCGCAGTCGAGTGGCTCAGGAGAGCCCGTTGCAAACACGACCAGAGAAGCTCTCGAAACCCAGCGTTTACGGCTAGAGTCCGAGAGGGAAGCGTCGGTGGAGAAACATGAATCGATTAGGAAATCGATTGAGAAGAAGCACCAAACGCTAGAAAAGACTCTCGGCATAGTCGAGCCAGGAAGCGAGTCACCAGAATCATCTCTTGCGGTGATTCGCGAGCGAATTTCGACCGTCAAGACGCTGTTGAATCGGCTTGCGGACTTCCGGACGCACTATCCCTGGGAAAAGCATATTGCATTGTCTGAAGTAATGGTCGCAAGTACTTCAATTCGAAAGGTCGCGTCAGATTACCAACTGACATCTCAGAAAGAACAAAGCGAAGCCAAACGAGTGTCTGAGGCAACGAAGCGCAAGGAGCAGGTGGAAAAGCAGCTGGCTGGGCTGACCCCTCGCATTGAACGGCTTAATGACGCACAAGATGTACTCAACAAAATTCAAACAGAACATTCCCTGAGTGGTGCTATGGAGGAAGCATTGCGGCAAAATCGAATGGCGATTGAGGGAATATTTGCACGGATACATTCGCCACCTGAGTTTTCCGGCTTAGGCGAAGACCTTACGACGCTTGTGCGAAAGAAAGACGGGGCTGTTGCAGGTCTTCAGCAGATCAGTACCGGGCAGCGATCAGCTTTTGCGCTTTCGCTATTCCTCGCTCAGAATGCGCAACTCAGGACTGCTCCGCCCGCCATTTTGATCGACGACCCCGTAGCGCATGTCGATGACTTCAATTGTCTTTCGTTCCTTGATTACCTTCGAGACCTCGTCGTTGCCGGAGGCAGGCAAGTCTTTTTTTCTACAGCAAATGACAAATTGGCGATGTTGTTCGAACGAAAATTCGATTTTCTCGGAGAAGGGCAGTTCGTGCGATTTGACTTGCGAAGGGAGTAGCAAGTTAGAGACTGGAGATGATTGGGTTGGAGAAGAAGTCTCGAAACAGTCTGAAGGAAACATTCAATGAGCTACGTAGTGACAGAAGCCTGCGTCGGTTGTCTGGATCGATCGTGCATACAGTCATGTCCCGAAAGCTGCTTCTACCTCGCTCCACTCGCTAACCGCATTCCCGGCCAGGGAGTTGTGTTTGCCGGAACCGATGACAGTTCGACCGGCGCGGGAGGAATGGTCATGATTGCCCCTGATGAATGCACGAATTGTGGAGCGTGTGAAACGGAGTGCCCGGTAGAAGCGATTTACGAAGACAGCTCAGTCCCGGAGGAATTTACGAACTGGATTGCAATCAACGCTCGCTACACTCGTTCGCTTTCCGTTGAACGAAAAGAAGGTCTTCGTCAACATCCTCAGTGAATTCCGCTAACGGCATTTGTGCCCCGGTTCAACTCACTCCAACCGTTTACACTTCTCCCCAATAAGTTCATTTAGCTGCCAGAAACGCAGTGAATCTGCTGTTTGCAGATCCGACACACCAGAGCAGAAAAGTTCTAACGGTGTCCTGTCGCCCCGACTGCATCAAAGCCCGTGAAACTAAGTGTTTTGCGGGCTTTTGTAGTATCTGCGTCGTTCCCGTTACGATCGGTCGAATGGTCAGAATGTGACTCCATTTGACCCTCTTTGCCCAAGTTTGGTGCAACCGTTCGCAGTGCGTGATCCCGGGCAATCGACAACGCTTCCACTGCTTCGGCCGTATCGAGCAACCGAGCATCCGTGTAAGTGTTCATCGTCGAGGCTATGTCGCTGTGTCGCATCGCAGCTTGGTCGACCCTGGGCGTCACGCCGGCCCGCGATAGGTGCGTCCCGAATGAATGCCGCAGCGCATGAACATGAATCACGCACCCGTCCGCGTCGGTCTTGTCGATCCCGGCGGCGGTAGGGTCGCTGTTCGTAATCCGCAGCTATTCCTCTCAAAAGGTGCCACCCACCTTGTGTTGACAGGCCGTTTTAGTTCGGCTAGTTTCTGCTTGTGCCATAGCAATCCCCTCCGCCGCCGGTGAATGATGCCTCGTCCGCAACGTGCTGAGCAGTTCGATCCTGCCGAAGTGTGTGTCGTCCACGTTATTCAACGCTGCGTGAGACGCGCGTTCCTGGCCGGTGTCGATCGGGAGACCGGCGTCGATTACTCATTTCGCAAAGAGTGGATTCGACGTCGGATGGAATCGCTTGCGTCGGTGTTCGCCGTCGATGTGCTTTCTTACGCGGTAATGAGCAATCACATTCACCAGATCCTGCGCAACCGGCCGGATGTCTGTGCGGCTTGGTCCGACGAGGAAGTTGCGATCCGCTGGCTGCGAGTGTTTCCAGGTCGTAGGCTCGAGGAGCATCTGGCCGAACCCACTGAGAACGACGTCAAGATGCTCTGCGGTGACAAGGAACGACTCGCTGAAATACGTCGGCGTCTGTCAGATATTTCTTGGTTCATGCGCGCACTGGCTGAGCCAATCGCCCGAATGGCCAACAAGCAAGACGAATGCACGGGGCGGTTCTGGGAAGGGCGGTTCAAGTGCCAGCGGATTGTCGACGAGGCTGGTTTGCTCGCATGCAGCATGTATGTCGACTTGAATCCGGTGCGAGCGGCAATGGCGGACTCACCCGATCACAGTCCGAATACCAGTGGTTATGACCGCATTGAAGCCGAGAGGGGCAAGCAGATCCCATCCGCGGCGTTCGACTTGCGGCCAATTCCGACCGAAGAAGCGGGGCACCAGATCCGCGAAACACCGGTCGCTCAGCTTCGCAAGAAACGAATCGCAAAGAAGGCGAACCCAACCGGAAAGCGCATCCGTCGTGATCAGTGGCTTGCACCACTTCCGCTTAATCCATCGATACTCGCTGACGAACCTCAGGTTCATTCCGCGGGATTCCGCAGCAGCGATCGTGGGTTCTTGAGCGTTGAGTGGAGTGATTACAAGCGACTGCTGCGCTGGACGGCAAAGCAGACCGTAGACGGTGTCGCGTCGAAAGTGTCCCGCAAACTTTCGGCGATACTCCAGTCGCTCGGTATCGACGCGTCGATGTGGCGTGACTTGGTTTGGAACTGGCAAAAATACTTCGGCAAGACTTCGTGTGTCGGCGCACCCGATTCGCTGAAACAGCATGCCGAGCAGTCCGGCCTACGGCATCACCGCGGCCAAGCATCTGCCCGCGCCTGCTTTGCCTAAACGAACAAAGGGGCAGGCCTCCTTGTTCGGTATTCAGGCGTTGCACCGGAGATGCGTTTGAGGGTCAGCGATGGTCTTAACAATGGTCAACATTGATTCGGAAAAAGATTTCCGAATTCCATTCTCTGAGGGAAAGCGGACTTGGCTGCCAGCCCCAGAACCCCGGAGTCTTTCCATGCATCGCCCGCGAATTAGAGCTGCATGGCCACGATAGGCCCCCAAGCGTTCGGCCTTTGTTTTGACCGCTTAGGCATCGCCTGTCAGGTTTTGCCAGGGGCCGGTGATCGCAAGGGTGATGCCGGGGGTTTGGATGTTGGCAAACAGCCATTGCCCGTCGGGGCTGAACGTGGCGCCGGCCCATTCCCGTCCTCGGAAGTCGCCTTGAAAACCCTTTTGCCCGTTCAGCTGAACGTCGTTGACTGCCAGCGGGATCAGATGTCCGTCTTGCGAAAGCAAATGGATTCGTTGCGGGTATTCATCATCGCCATAGTCGCCGTCTTCACACAAAGCCAAGCCGCCATGCGGATTGACACAAAGGTTGTCGGGCATGTTCAGTGTCTGTTTGCCGGGGCTTTCGAAAAGCATCGTCAACTTTTGAGCTTCAGGATCGTACTGCCAAATCTGACCTGCTTTGGCGGCGCCGCCACTGGTGGCGTCGAAGTAAATCATTCCATTGCCGCTCCAACAGCCTTCCAGTCGTGCGAACGTGGTGCACCCGAGTCGCTTGCCTTGCTTGAACACGCCCAGTTCATCGGGTTGATCCAGGCCGGGCGTGTTGGCCAGCGTCGGTTCAGGAATCGTATGCCACCGGACATCGAATTCACGCCCCTGTTCGACGTGGCCGCGTAGGTCGTCGTGACCGACCACTTGTGCGATTTGCAGCTTGCCACCGGCGGCCAGCTTTCGGTGCTGGTTGGGAATGAATCGATAGAATCCAGCGGTGCCACGGTCTTCGGTTTCGTAAACGATGCCGGTTTCGCGATCGATCGCCACCGCTTCATGGACGAATCGCCCCATCGCTTTGATGGGTACAGGATGACGCACGCCGGTGGGATCGACTTCAAAGACCCAGCCGTGATCGCGTTTGAAAGAACGTGCGGCATTGTTTTGATACGGATCGACCGAGTCGATACCCAAGACGGTTTCTTCCGCGGTCAGCCAGGTGCCCCACGGGGTCACGCCGCCCGCACAATTACGGCTGGTCCCTGCGATCGCCACGCGACTGTCCAACCAGCGACCGTGACGTGTATCAAACGTCAGTGTGGTGCAGCCGCCACCGGCGCGGCGGTCGAACGGAGTCCCGTCGGTGATGGGTAAAGCGTCGGAGTCGTCACTGATTTCATGGTTTCTGACCAGCGTGACGACGCCATCGTGTTCGGCGACGACACCCATCCCGTCGTGTGCTGCCGGAGTCGGAGTTCCGTCGGACATCGGATCGTTGGTCCAGCCGTGGCTGACGTACCGGAATCCTTCGGGCAATCGAATCAGTTCCAAGCCGGTCGTTTCATCTTTGGTCGGCAACAACGCGTGTCCGGACCGAGCGTGATCGCCCAGTGCGATGCGTCCGCCCAATGCGGCCAGGGCCGAAGCCACCCCGAAACCGGTCACGGATGAAAATGATTCACTGAGAAATTCGCGACGAGATTTCACGACGGTTCCTTGGATGAGCGGCGAAGACTTTCGGTGATCGCCCACCTGTCGTCTACGCTTGGGTTCTTGAGGCGGATACGGGGGAACGTGGCAACAAGTCAGCGTTTGCAATCAAGCCACATGGATGGTCACACGCGATCTATCGGCAGGGACATGACGCCACGATACCGAGACCGATTCAATGACGACGGGGCGGCGCGGCGGTGGTCACCCGTAGCGTACGAGCCGATGGTCGATCTAAAATCTAAATGCAAAAAGGTTGCGTGTGAACTCCAGCGTCCGGCATTTGTTGTGTCCGAGTCGCCTGGGATTTGCGATGTTGCCACAATGGTTTGTCGATATCGACTGCTGTTGGAAATTTAACCTTGCCCCCGTGAATCCATCGAGACTGTCTGATGAAAAACGTGTTAATCGCTTTTGCGGCGATGGTTCTGTTGTCCGTTGGCCTCAAACCGAACGGGGCATTTTCACAAGTCAATGAATCGGAAACGAAAAAGGTGACGCCGTTGTTGGATCGCGAACTGTTTTTTGGCAATCCGCAGATCGCCGGCGGGAAACTGAGTCCGGACGGAAAGTTCATTTCGTTCATGAAGCCCTATCAAGGCATCATGAATGTTTGGGTCAAGCCGTTTGCCGAACCTTTTGACAAGGCTCGGCCGCTGACCGATAGCAAACGACCGCTGTACGGTTACACGTGGACCGAGGATGGGAAGTACATCCTGTTTGTGAAAGATTCCGGCGGCAACGAAAACATGAATCTATTCGCCGTGGACCCGAATGCGGAGCCAGAGAGCGGCAAAGAAACGCCGGCGGCGCGTAATCTGACTCCGATGGAAGAGGTCACGGCGCGGATCATGCATGCCAGCCAGAACAACCCGGATCTTTTGTGGGTGGGTTTGAACGACCGTGACAAGGCGTGGCACGACCTTTATCGGTTGGAGATTTCCAGCGGAAACCTGACGCCGGTCTATCAGAATACCGACCGTATCACGGGTTATGAGTTCGATTGGGATGACAACCTTCGTTTGCTCAGCCGAACCGATCCGGCGGGCAACACCACGTTGTTACGAAAAGACGGCGACGATTTGGTACCGATCTATGAAACCACCGTGACCGAAAACGGGGGAGTGACCGGATGGGATGCGAAGAACGAAAACTTTTATCTGGTCACCAACAAAGGTGAATTGGATTTGATGACATTGTTTCGGATGAATCCCGAAACGCAAGAATTGGAGTTGTTGGAAAGCGATCCCCAGAATCGGGTCGATTTCGGCGGTCTGCAAATGGACCGCAACACTCGCGAAATCATCTCGACGTCCTACACCGAAGACAAGACTCGGTACTACTGGCGTGATAAGACTTGGGAAGCCAATTACCAGTTTTTGCAGCAGCGGTTTCCCGGACGCGAGATCGCATTCCAAAGCTCAACCAATGACTATCGCAAGTTTCTGATCGCCGTTCATGGTGACCGTTATGCGGCAGAAGCATGGTATTTTGATGCGGAAAGTCGTGAATTGATTCATCAATACACGCCTCGCCCGGAGTTGAAGGAGGTCGAGGAGTTTTTGGCACCCATGACGTCGATTCGCTACCCAAGCAGCGATGGATTGGAGATTCCCGGCTATCTGACCGTGCCCGTGGGGGCGGAGCCAAAGAACTTGCCTGTCGTCGTTCTGGTCCATGGTGGGCCGAAGGGGCCGCGTGACCGTTGGGGATACAATGCGCAAGTTCAGTTTCTGGCCAACCGAGGCTATGCGGTTTTGCAGCCGAACTTTCGCGCCAGCGGCGGCTATGGCAAGCAGTTTCTGAACGCGGGTGACCTACAGTGGGGCAAACTGATGCAGGACGACATCACGTGGGGCGTGAAGTATTTGATCGACCAAGGAATTGCCGACAAAAGTCGCGTTGCCATCATGGGGGGCAGCTATGGCGGATATGCAACGCTGGCCGGCTTGGCCTTTACGCCCGATCTGTATGCGTGTGGTGTCGATATCGTCGGCCCCAGCAACATCTTCACACTGTTGGATTCGATCCCGCCCTACTGGGAAGCCGGGCGGGCCTTTTTGTATGGCATGGTCGGGGATCCGGCCACCGAAGAAGGCAAGCAGCGAATCCGCGAAGCAAGTCCGCTGTTTAGTGCCGATAAGATCTCGCGACCCTTATTGATCGTTCAGGGTGCCAATGACCCGCGAGTCAAGCAGGCCGAAGCGGATCAAATCGTGATCGCCTTGCGGGATCATGGTCACGCGGTCAGCTATTTGTTGGCCGATGACGAGGGCCACGGTTTTGCCAAGCCCGTCAACCGGATGGCCATGTATGCCGAGGTTGAAGCCTTTTTGTCCGACCAGATCGGCGGTCGCTATCAAGAAACGATGCCGGAAGATGTGGGCAATCGCTTGGAAGAGTTGCGGGTCGATGTGAGCGAGGTGACCTATCAACCGGGCGAAGATTCGGGCCAGTGAAGTTTCGGCCAGTGCATCGAGCGAACCGGAACGTTTGCGGTAAAACGGGCGGCGTCAGTCGCCGGCCGGGCGCAGGCAATCCAAAAGCTTGGCTTCGAAGTCATCCCAGCCGGGAGTCTTCCGATCCAGGATGATCTCCAGGCGACTGTCACGGCGGTAGGCCGACGGCGCATAACTGGTGCCGTCTTTTGCACGGTTGATGGTCCACCAGTCGTCGTCGCACCGGAAGACGCCTTTGAGTCGCACGATGGGATGAACGTAGCCGAGTAAGTCCAACAATTCGTCACGATCGAAGATGTCATCGACGTGAAAGATCCATCCGCACGCGTCGTAGTCGGCATCACTGTTTTGGAACCGGACGGGGCGTCCCGGTGCCGGTTGGGGCGGGGCTGCTTCTTCTGCGATGTGATCGTGGTCGTGATGATCGGGATCGGAAACCGGATGAAGCTCGGCGGCCGACGTGCTGTCATCCTCGGGTGACCGATGGGCGTCGGCGAACATCGGGAAATAAAGGGTGTCGAATTGTCGGTCCAATAGTTCTGAATCGATTTCGCCGAAACTGGTTTCCAAGATCAGCTGCTTTGGCGGACGAAAGCTCTCGATCCACGTGCGACAGCGATCGATCAACTCTCGGTCACGGCTGTCGGTCCAATTCAATATGACAATGTCCGCCAACTGCACTTGATCTTGGAACACTGCGGTTTCCCGCCATCGAACATCATCAAAATCTTTGGGATCGATCAAACAGATGATGTTTCGAAGATCGATCGCGGTGGCGAAATTGGGGCTGCGAAGAATATCGATCACATTGGCCGGATGGCTGACGCCGGAAGGTTCCAAGATCAATCGATCGGGTTTGGTCCGGCGGATGAATTGTGCAAGCAATGGTTTGAAGACGAACGCCAGGGTGCAACAGGCGCAACCGCCGCCCAATTCTTCCACTGCGACGCCGTCCAGGCTGGAATTCACCAGCGCGTGATCGATCGAAACCTTTCCAAATTCGTTGATCAGGATCGACCAGCGCTGGCCCGCCGGCCGCTTATCGACCAGCTTTGCAATGGCCGTTGTTTTCCCGGAACCAAGAAACCCGATGATCACGTTGGTGGGGATTCGACTGAATTGTTTTGCCGGCACGGCAGACCGTCTCTCGATCAATTGTCTGGCTAATGGATGGGGCCATCGGTTTGCCGCAGGATCTGTCCCTCCAACAGGTCGATTGCCACCGGAAAGCTTTCCGTCAACACGGGTTCGCCGCGATCGAACAGGACATAAGTTGGGCAAATCGTTCCGCCCAGCGCTGCCACGGTTTGAACGTTGGCATTGAAATCAACGCGGACCACATCGACGTGCCCATCCAACGATTCTCGCAGACGCACCACATCACCTTTGGTTTGTGCACACCGTGGGCAATTGTAATCGACACCGAATTCAACCAGAACGGGTTGCGTGCTGTCGCGTATGTATTGTTCCAAGCGACTTCCACTGACGACCGGCAGGTCACGATCGCCGGAGTTTTCTGTTGCCGCCGTTGGGTGCTGGCGATTGCATCCGGCCATCAGCAGGCAACCGCATGCAATCAGCAAGGCAAGTTTCTTCGGTGCCAATCTTGTGAAAACCATTGGTTGATTCAAGCGAGCTTGGTGGAATGGAAATGTTCGGTCCCGTGGTTTCGATCAACACGACGACGGAACAGAGCACACCGAATCGACATGGGGTCAAGCAGCGTCGTCTTTCCGGCGCCAAGGAAACCGGACAGCACGGTGACGGGCAATTTGCGAGTTTTGCTCATGCGTTCTCTGATGGTTGCGAGGGCGATGATTCGGGGCGATCTTCCCTAGGCCGTAAAGGCGTCGAAGTTTCCGGCGACTTGGATGGAAAGCACACGCCACGCCGAAGCCATCGTTTCAGCAGCAATGACGCGTCGTTTGCCGTTGTCCCATGCCGCAAGCGTCCGCCGCCGGTACTCGATTCCTAAGCGATCCGCGATGTCCACTTCATAGCCACGGATCCAATCGATCAGTTGCAAGGTCAGCATGACGCAATTGTGGCGTTGGGATTCGCTTGGGGGACGCAGTGTCGGTAAATCATCCTCTGACCAGGGCGGGCAGCGGAGCGTCGCCTGATGTGTGTACTTGGGCCGATACTCGTAGCGTGGCAAGAACACGCCGCCCCATCGATCGTCACCGAAAAACACGCCGAAGCCGCGCAGCACGACACGGCGATGGTCTGGCAATTCAAGCGTGTAAACGCTCGAGCAATCTTTACGGCTGGCGGGCGGCTTGGCTCGGTTGAAGCCCAATTCCAACAACCAATTGCCTTCACGCCGCAAAACGTCCTGTCCCCAGCACCAAATCTGTTGGCTCAGCAAGTCCACCGCTTGTTCGGTGATTCGACGGATGGTGCTTTGCTGGTCATTCGGTTGGAGTGCGACCGGCATCTCAGTCAGCCTTAGCCGTCGAGATAGAAGCCACATTGGCGACGAGCCAAAAAGATGCCGCGAACAATTGCAACCAGTCTCCGTTCGAACTGATGCCATAGACGAACACGCTGCCCATCCAGCAGATGCTTGCGAATGTCTGCCCGAGCCATTCCATGGAAAGCACCCTTTCCAGTCGACGGCGTTGAGGGGTTGGAGAGACGGTAACGTTGGGTTCATTCGTCAACATGAAACGCATTCCTCGCCACAGCACGACAGGTCATCCAGGTACATGCCCCACTTGCGATAGGATTCCAGTTCCTCCGCGGGCAAGCCCAAGGAAGTCGCGATAGCTTTGGCAACGACCGCAAATCGCTGACGGTATTTGTAAATGAAACAGAAAACGTGGTTGTCGTGACGGACCGCGGGTCCACACAAAAACAACCCAGGTGTCACCGTCGATTCGTCGTTCTCGTTCAGTTTGGGAAAGCCGTCATCGCGTTGCTTGAACAGGTCAGCGACCAACTGGTGACTGCCTTCGAATCCGCCGGCCAGCAACGGCGGTGTGGACGTCGGAAACCAGCGGCCGTCCAGGGCCTTGACTTCAAAGCCGTCCTCGTATTTCTTGACCGAGGCGATGGGCGTGTGCGGAAAGAGTTCGACGAATTGTTCGAACCAATCTTCACGCATCCGTTCCAGCGAATACGTCGACAGCGCAATGCTGGGGTCGGAGCTCTCGTCTTTCCACGGACACGCTTTATCGAACAGCCGAACACGTTTGTCACAGCAAGCGAGGTGATAGGCCGCGTCGACACCACTTTCGTAGCCACCGATGACGATGAAGTCGTCGCCGTCCAAGTCCTCATAACTGGGGATGGTTGCCGTGTGTCGACAGAATTCGCTGCCCGGGAAACCGTTCAGCCGAGGGTATTGAAATTCACCCGCGGCCCAAATGACGTGCTTCGCGCGAAGCGTCTCGGTGGGCGTGTCCACGCGAAAGTCTTCGCCGACTTTGGTGACCCGCAATACATCAGTTTGCTCGCGAACGGGAAGCTCGAAAAACTGTGCGACACCACGCAGGTGTGACGCGTACTCTTCGCCGGTCGGGTGTTCCACTTCCAAACTGAAAGCGGGCGAAACGCCGACCGCGATCGAATTCAGGTCCAGCATACCGATCGAATTGGTCGGAAACGACGGCGTGATGAATCGAGTCTCCGCCGGCCAAGCGGCAAACGAAGCACCGACCGTATCGCGTTCAAGCACGGCGAAGTTTTTCACGCCGGCGTGCATCAGTGCGACGGCGACGCCGATACCGGCCGCCCCGCCACCGACGACGACCACATCCAATGTGTGTTGCCCAGCATCTTGTGTTTCAGCGAAGGCTTTGATCATGCGGTCACCGCTGCGGTTTCGTCTTCGCAGCAACCGCACGAGCAGCCGAAACGTCGATTCAGCAAATGCGCCGACACCAGAACGATACCGCCCAGCGGCGTCATCCAGGGAACCAACGTGGCAACCAACTGGCTAGACGATGATGGAGGCGTTTGCTGGGTGGTGTCGGTGACTGAGTTGCCTTCGACGCTGTCGCTTTCGCCTGTCGAACTTTCATCCGCAGCGCAGTGTGGACAGCAAGCTTCGGTGCAATCGTCCGACGAAGCGGCGGCGTTGACCCCGGACGCCGGATCCGTCGGGGCCACTGTCGATGCGGCTGTCGTGTTTTCGCACGCCGCACAGCATTCGCCGGCGAATCCGAATGCGGCAACCGAAATCATCACCAATCCGACGCTGCCGATCATCACCGGCGTCAATCGGCCGTGCTTCCGCAAACCTGGAACGAATGCGGTCAACGCAATCGCGAAACAACCGACGGCCATCCATTGGTGGAACGCTTCATCGGCCAAGAAGCTAAGCCCCAGTGCGGGCAGGTAGGCAATCACAAACGGCATCGCGGCACAGTGAATCGCGCACCCCACCGACGCAACCATCCCGGCCCAGTCGCTCCAACCGGACCACACGGATTTCGCAACCGATTCAGCCTCGCCTGCGGGCGCCGCATCAATCACAAACAGCTCACTACTCACCGCAGGTCTCCAAGGATTCTTCGTCGTCGGTCTGTAATTCGATCTGCGGAAACGGATCGTCATACTCGGCCCAAGCTTCGGGACCCTGGGCGAATTCGTCGTCGTCAAGCAAGCACTCGTCCAGGGCCTCGATGATGCGATTCTGGTCCATCGCATGACCGATAAAGACCAGTTCTTGATGGCGATCCCCGTAGGCGCCGACGATCTTTGCCTTGATTTCCGCAATGATTTCTTCTTCTTCCGGCCACTCGTCGGCCGGTGCCGCGGCCCACCAATACCCGGCGGGATCCATGCGGATCGAACAACCGGCATGAGACCAGTCGTATGCCCAATCGTTTCGGGACGCGATCCACATCAAGCCTTTGCTTCGCAGCACGCCGTCCAGCGGTTGCCCCGACCCGAATCCTTCGTTCATCGCTGTGGATAGACGCTGGGGATGGAATGGTCGGTCGTGTCGATAGACAAAATGGCTGATGCCGTATTCTTCGGTTTCGGTTTGTTCTTGACCCCGAGGAACTTCCAGCCAGCCAGGCGATGATTCCGCTTCGCTAAGTTCAAAGCGACCCGTTCCCATCACTTCTTCCAGCGGCACACGACTCTCTCGAGAACGCAGGATTTTTGCGTTCGGGTTCAATCGGCGAATGACTTGTTCCAACTGTTCGACGTCATAAGCCGACAGCAGATCGATTTTGTTGATGATGATGACGTTGGCAAACTCGATCTGGTCGACCAACAGGTCGACGATGTTTCGCTGGTCGTCTTCGCTGACCCCGAGACGCCGGTCGGACAAGTCATCCCAAGACCCAAAGTCTTTGAAGAAGTTGCCGGCATCGACCACGGTGACCATCGTGTCCAATTCCGCAACGCTGGACAAACTGTTGCCGTCTTCGTCTTCAAAGGTAAAGGTCTCGGCCACGGGCATGGGTTCACTGATGCCGGTCGATTCGATCAACAGGTAATCGAACCGGCCTTCCCGAGCCAACCGAGACACCTCGATCAACAAGTCCTCTCGCAGCGTGCAGCAAATGCAGCCGTTGCTCATTTCCACCAACTGCTCATCGGTTCGTGACAAGTCAGCGCCGCCATCGCGCACGAGTGCCGCGTCGATGTTGACTTCGCTCATGTCGTTGACGATCACGGCCACTCGCATCCCCTTGCGGTTGGCCAATACATGATTCAACAACGTCGTCTTTCCGGCACCCAAGAATCCCGACAAAACGGTCACGGGCAAACGTTTTGGCGTATCGCTCATCGGCTTTCCTCGCTGGACAACGAATGGGTTTGTAAGCTTGCCCGCAGTACGACGCTTAACTGCGAAGGCGTTGTGTGGTCGACCAGGCGGATGGTCGGTTGCCGCAGGCCATCGAGTGCCACCGGGACGCCCAGGTCTTTCAGGTCGACCAGCCGAACGCCCTGGACCTGCAGGCGTTCGCAGTACATCCGAGCGGTCGGGTTAAGCCGGCGACTGTGGTACACCAAAAAGCTGGCGTCGCGCATCGACCAAGCCCGCTTGGCGATCACCTGGCAAGACTCGTCCGTTTCACCGAACAGTGTCGGGATCGTTGCGCCCGCCCAATGGTGCGCCAGTGCCTCGGCCACAAACGTGTCGACCGCAACGACCTGCGGCGTCGGCCGTTGCGGCGGAACGCTTTGGCCCCGGGCGACGGCGCCCCACTTAAACATAGTCACCAAGGCGACCGTACAAACCATTGCACTGAACCGCATGAATGAAGCTCCCTGGACACGATTGAATTCGACTGGCAAAAGCATAGCAAATGCAACAGATTTGCAAAAGCGGGTTTTTGCGATTTCCTCACATCGGGTTTCACCGCCCCAGGCTGGCGGCGACCCGATGGTGCTGGGGTGAGCGGCGGTTTTCGCGTATAGCCAAGCGTTCCGACGTCCCGCGTGGTCTACGACGCTGGCATCGTTTTCAGCTTTTCGATCTGGTCAGAAATTTGTTTAGAGATGGCGCCGGTCTCGACGTCGTCGCCGCCGTGCAGGGTCCCGTCCAGTTCCCCGAAGGCGTCTATTAGTGCTTCGGTGGCGTTGTTGATCGCGTCTTGTTGCTCGCTTGTCAGGTTTGCCTTTTTGGCGAGTCCCGGCAAAGATTCGATCACGTGTCCGATTTCGTGCAGCTCATGGTGGGCGTCTTCCGGGTCGCCACTTTCGAACGCGGTGACGATCGTTCCGCCCATTTCCTGGATGTGCTCGACCGCCTCGCCGAGCGATTCCGGATGGTCGTGGCTGCCATGATCGTGGCCGTCATGATCACGGTCGTGATCGTCATGCCCCGGGCTCAGCGTGGTTGCATCTCCGCTGGAGGTGTCGGTTGGCCCACAGCCCGCAAACGCAACGACGATCGGCAGGGTCAGCAGCGAGGTTGCCGGGATCCTTCTGCGTGGAATATGCAACGATTGCAAGTGATGCATTCGGTGCGGTCGAAAAGTTCACGCCGCGATGGCGTTCACTCAAAAGGATGATTTGATGCCGATTTATGTCTATGAGACTCTTTCAGGCAACGAGCAAGAGAAGCCGTTGCGTTTCGAAATCATGCAGTCCATGGCTGATGAACCGTTGACCCGGCATCCTGAAACGGGCCAACCCGTTCGCCGCGTCATTGCGGGCGGGTATTCTTTGCCGGTTTCATCCAAGAAAGGCGGTTGCTGTTCGTCCGGTTGCTCGTGTGGCTGAACCCTATCGGGATTCGACCGTGCCAGCCGATTCTTCGGGTGGGGGAACCGGCAGCGTTGCCAGTCCGGAATAGAACATCATTGATTCTTCCGCGGCACGCACGGCATCAGGATCCAGCCGTCGGAGTCGATCCAACTCGGTCGCCGCAGCGGGCAAGGGACACGCCTTTAAGTATTGGACCGCCTTTGGTTTGATAAAGCTGGATTCATCCGTCGCGGATTCAAACAATTCGACAACGCGATCCACCGCTGACCAGTCTTCCCAGCGGGCCAGGTCGGGAATCACAAGATCGGATAAATCGGGCTGCCGAAGCACGATTCGCAGTGACTGTGCCAGCCGATCACGCGGCAGGACCGACAGATCGGTGCCATGGACACGTATTGCGCTGATGGCGGCAAAGGCTTCGGAGTAATCGACGTCTGGGTTCGCCAAGTAGTCTTTTTCGATTTCAACCAAAGCGGATTCGCCGCCAAGTGTGATCAGGCAGGCGATGGCCGCATCCATGCCCGGGTCAAACGTCGGATCGCTGGCACGGACGCGAAGTAGTTCGTCAAACAGGCGAGCGTCGTCCGCTGTTCCGCAGTGTCCGAGCAGTGTCCAAAACAAACGGCGACGATGCCGCGAAATGGAAGTGTCGCGAAGCTGTTGCAGGACCCAGGTGCGATCAAGCTTTGCCTTCAATGACGCGATGTCCTTCATCGAAGCTTCGGCGAATTCGTTATAGGCGTCGTCGGAAACGAGTTCGTTGTCGTGACGCAGGTAACGTAGGAAGTGCTCCAAACGCTGGGGCCCTTCATCCGCCAGACTCTCTAGCTCGCGAAGGTAGGGCACTGCGCTGGTCGAGATCGCCGTCGGGGCAACCCAATCGATCGAATCTTGGCCGTAACCCAACAGCCAGAACGTTCCTTTGGCCGAGATCTTCTCGATGGTGTCGACTTCGACCGATTTGTCTTTCAGGCTCGGTTCGCCCTTGATGACCTCGTCGATATGCAGACGGCACACATAGAATCCATCGGGCTGTTCGGTCACCGATTCGCAACGGGCGATCACCGCAGCGGAAGCTCCTTTCAGGTCATCGCTGATCGTTGGTGCGAGCGCGGAGCAAAACGGACAGGCCTGAACCGATGCGACTGGGCAGGTACAGATGATCGCCAGTAGCGGAATGAGCGCGAATTCATACCATCGTCTGCTTCTGCGGATATACCGGCTGATCGAGGATCGCGTTGTCGCCGTAAATGGGATGGTCATTCTTAGGGAAAACAATGTTCAGCCCGGCATCGTCATGAAGGTGTGGTTGTTCACACGCAAGCTAGCGAATCTGGGCCACCGCAGGCAATGTGAATGCGACGCCTGGGCTTTGACGCGTTCGCCCAACAGCAGGTGTTTCATGGGGGGCCGATCGTGTCGGGTATGGAACGTCCGGCTTGGTTAGACTGTGTCGCATCATTCTTGCCGAGTTGCTCTGCGATCCCTGAACCATGGATTCGATTGGTTCGAATGTTTTTCGATGTCCTTTTGCCGCTGGAGCGGACACATGTCATTGCGACAATCGATCGGTTTGGCTGAAATCCAAAAAGAGCGGTGGTCTGCGTCGATCGGTCGATCGTCGCCGATCTGCTGGATCGGTATCGCGGTCGTCATGCTGATGTTGGTTTTCGCCGATCCGAATCTTCGTGCGGACGATCTCTTGGCCCGGGCACAGTCACACTTTGACATCGTGCCGGCGCCGGATGCGGCGCTTGTTTCGTCCGCAAAGGCTGAACTGGGCCGCGCGTTGTTTTGGGACACGCGAATTTCGGTGGGCGGTCAGGTGTCCTGTGGCAGTTGTCATTTGCCCGGAAGTGGTGGCGCCGATCCACGCCGTTTTTCCAAGCGAGCCAAGGGGGACCTGACCAAGCGAAATTCACAGACGGTGTTCAACGCGATGTTTCAAGATGAACTTCGCTGGCTTGCCGATCGGCCGTCGTTGCAGGTCCAAGCCAGCGGGTCGTTGACCGGATCACTGGGGCATGACGACAAAGAATCAGCCGAAGCACGACTGGTCGAACTTGGATATGCGTTGCGGCTGAAGAAAGTGTTTGGCGATGGCGACGATGGTTCGCCAATCGATCAGTTCGGGCGAGCCGTTGCGGGGTATGAGAAAACACTGACCACACCGGCAGATTTTGATCGCTATCTGTCGGGGGATGAAAACGCGTTGAAGACGACACAACACAAAGGCTTGCAACTGTTCATGGATATCGGGTGTGTGGATTGTCATTCCGGGCGTTTGTTGGGAGGCCAGCTGATGTCGGTGTTCGGTGTGTTCGGCGACTACTGGACGGCAACCGGATCGACGAACGTTGACGAAGGCCTGCATGCGAAAACCAAACAGCCAGCAGACCGATATCGTTTTCGTGTTCCGATGTTGCGGAACATCACGGCCACTGGCCCATACTTTCATGACGGATCGGTTGGTGACTTGTCGCAAGCGGTGCGGGTGATGGCCAAGGTTCAGTTGGATCGAACATTGACGGATGCGGAATGCGATGCGATCGTCCAGTTTCTAGATTCTTTGACGGGGAAGGTTCCCCGGAACTTTTCGCCACCGGATGGTGAATGATTGGAAAGCGTAAGGTGCGGTCGGCGATGTCGGATGATCGAAAAGGCTCGGATGCCGTGCTGTTGTGGATTTTGCGTGCGTCGGCATTTTTGTGTCTGGCCGGCTGGACATGGGTGCATCTGTACTGGGAGGGACCCTATGGCGTTTTGTTGTGGCAGGACGCCACCTATGACTTGGCCAGTCGACTTGGGATCGACTGGGATCAGTTTGTCGGAAGCGGCGCGGATGATGGCTGGGTCCAGCTTTGGCTGGGACGAATCGGCTGGATTTATCTTGCGGTGACGCCACTCACGCTGACGGCCGGGCGACGGTCTTACGTTCAGTGGGGGGGACTGGCGATCGCTAGCGTGATGCTGTTCATCTTGAGTTATGCCAAGTATGTCGCATCGCAGTACCAGCTTCCCATGTTGGTCGAACACGGTGGCCAGATTCTTTCGCCGGTCTTGTTGGCGACGGCGCTCGCATTGGGGGTGCGACACCGGGTGACGCTGGCCATGGCGATGGTTGCGGTGGTGACGACCTTTGCCGGCCACGGTAGCTATGCCGTCGGTTGGTGGCCGACCCCCGGAAATTTCTATGCTATGATCACGCTGGTTTTTGGCGTGGAATACGAATCGGCGACGGCACTGTTGCATCTAGCCGGCGTGCTTGACTTTGTTGTCTGTGTTGCCGTGTTTGTTCCACCTGTACGCCGGCTTGCGGTCGGCTACGCTGTTCTATGGGGATGCCTCACGTCATTGGCACGCCCCGTCGCCGGGATGTCGTGGGATCTGAATTACTGGGGCGCCGACCAGTATGTTCATGATGCTGTTTTGCGAGCACCGCACTTTTTGATACCGCTGTATCTGTTCGTACTCTGGAAACGGCGGCAGTCCGTGGACGAACGTGATGTCGAGGAAAATGTATGAAGCCGCTGATTCCGTTTTCGTTGCTTGTTCTTATGACGCTTGCCGGAAATACGGTCCAGGCACAGCAGAATTCGAATCGGCGAAATCGCGTCGATTTGAGTATTCCGCAAGTCGCTGAAAAGGATGCGATCTGTTTTGCCTTGTACACGGTCAGCGACCAGACGCTGAAGCTGACCGCCCAACTTTATCCCCTATCGGACGACCAACCAAAGACCGTTCGTTTGGAGGTCCAGAAGGACGGGCAATGGGTGGAAGTGGATCGTGCCGAAGTGATCCAGCCCGGATGGACCGCCACGATGCGCGTCGATGATTGGGACGACACCCAAGATGCAAACTATCGGGTGCTGTACGGAACCAAGGCCAAGTACGAAGGCAAGATTCGAAAGAATCCCGTCGACGAAGACGAAATTGTGATCGCCGCCTTTACCGGCAACTCCATTCAACCGGCGCACGGCGGCGACATTTCACGTCAAGATTTGATCGACAATGTCAATCGAATCGACGCGGATCTGTTGTTCTTTTCCGGCGACCAAGTCTATGACCACAATCGGCACTTGGCCGCTTGGCTGAAATTCGGACGAGATTTCGGCCAGATCATCAAAGACCGACCGACCGTGACGTTGCCCGATGACCATGACGTGGGCCAGCCGAACCTGTGGGGCGAAAGCGGAAAGATCTCCACGCTCAGCGGTGCATCCGATGGCGGCTATGCGAAGCCGGCGGTCTATGTCAAAGAAGTCGAACGGGCGCAGACCAGCCATCTTCCGGATCCGGTTGATCCGAAACCGATCGGTCAAGGCATCGGTGTCTATTTCACCAATTTGAACTGGGGCAATGTCGACTTTGCGATCCTGGAAGATCGGAAGTTCAAAACGGGACCTGCCGGACGCGTGCCGAAGCAAGGTCCGCGCCCCGACCACATTCGAAACCCTGATTACGATCCGGCCAGCGTCGATGTTGACGGGGCGGTCCTGTTGGGCCAGCGGCAACTGAACTTCCTTGACCGTTGGTCAAAAGATTGGCGAAACGCCGACATGAAGGTCGCATTGTCTCAGACCATCTTTTGTGGCGGCGCCCACATTCACGGATCGGCCAGCGGTCGTTTGCATGCGGACATGGATTCCAATGGCTGGCCGCAAACGGGACGCAATCGTGCATTGGCCGCCTTGCGCAAAGCGTTTGCGTTTCATCTGGCGGGCGACCAACACTTGGCGACGATCTTTCATCATGGAATCGACGAACACCGCGACGCGGTCTGGTCGTTCTGTGTCCCGTCGATCGCCAATCTTTATCTTCGCTGGTGGGATCCGTTGACGCCCGGAGCCAACCGCGAACCCGGAGCGCCGGATTACACCGGAGACCAAGAAGACGGCTTCGCCAACAAGGTGACCAACTATGCGGCGGCCAACCCGGACAAGAAACCTGCCGGAAACTTGCTAAACACACGTGCGGCAGGGTTCGGCGTGGTGCGGCTGAATACCAAGACTCGAATGATCACCATGGAATGCTGGCCGCGCAACGTCGACATCACGTCTTCCGACGCCCAGCAGTATCCGGGGTGGCCACGAACCATTTCCCAGTTCGATAATTACAATCCTCCATCGTGGGAACCCCGCCGTACGCTGCTGTTTGACGTTGCCGATCCAGTCGTGCAGTTATCCGACGCCGATACCTACGAGGTGCTGTACACCGTCCGTGCCGTTGGCAAATCATTCACGCCGCATGCCCCCAAAGGCAAACGTTTCATCGTGAAGGCGGGCCGAGATGTGCTGGATACGCTGGCGACGCCGAACCTTGAAACCGAAGGCGATCCCATTCGGGTTTCCCTGGAGAAGTGATTTCGAAACGCAATCCGATGATCGCGAAAGTGCCGCCAGCATTTTCATTCGGAGTACAGCGGTGAATCCGAACCGGTGCTGCCGGGCAGCGGTTTGGCATTGGTTTTCGGGATCCATCGCGAAAGGGTTTCGACGGCGGCTTGATAAGCCTCGGGAACCTGGCCGTCGGCGATCAGGTTTTGCCATTCATGGGGATCCACGCGGTGATCGTACAGTTCGCGGCTGCCGTCGGCGTAAACGGTGTATCGAAGATGTTCGCCGCGAATCGAATGGTTGTTCGGGCCGAACGTGCAGATGGCAGGTCGTTCCCAGGTGGCATCGGGGTTCAGCAGCAACGGCCGCAGGCTGATGCCATCCAGGCCATCGACCATCGGCAGGCCGCACATTTCCAGCAACGTCGGATAAACATCGATCAGCCCGACCGGTCGGCCGCAGCGGCGGTCACGGCAGGTGTCTGGTCCGGTCACGATTAGCGGGACTCGTGTCGTTTCTTCCCACAGACTTCGCTTGGCCCAGCGAAGTTTTTCGCCCAGGTGGAACCCATGGTCGCTCCAAAGCACCACGATGGTATTGTCGGCGGCGCCACTGGCATCAAGCGAATCGACCAGCATGCCCACCAGCGAATCGACGAAACTGTTCGCCGCCAGATACGACTGGACCGCGATTTTCCACTGATCATTTTCGACCATCCAACGATGTCGCGGCGCGGTCGGGTTCAACGTCAACTGCTTTGCGATTTCGGGCAGGTCATCAATGTCGCTGTTCGTGGTCGCCGGCAATTGAACTTCATCAATCGGGTACAGATCGAACCATTTTTTGGATGCGTAAACCGGGACGTGAGGAAGGTGGAATCCGACGGCTAAGAAGAACGGTTGATCGCGTTTGGCCAGTTCACCCAATTGCTGGGCGGCCCAAGCGGCGGTCTGGTGATCCCGCTGTTGTTCATCGGGGACATCGACTTGGCCCCAGTCCCACAGCGGGTGGGAACCCGGCACGGTGTAGTTCAACTTCTGATCACCGCGCCGCCATCCTTGCGTCCGTTCGATGTGGTCGAACGACGCGGGGTCTGCTTTCCCATGAAAGATCTTGCCCCGCGTGGTGACGTAAAACCCATGCTTTCGAAACGTCTGGAACAGGGTCGTTTCATCTCGTGTCGGTGAAACCGAACGAAAGTTTGGCCCCAGGAAGTACATCCCGGTGGTCGAAGGCCGCTTTCCTAAAAACATGCTGACGCGGGAAGGATTACAAATCGGTGCCTGGCAATGGGCGTTGGTAAAGGTCACGCCGCGTGCGGCTAATGCGTCGATGTGCGGCGTTTGGGCCTGCGGATGTCCTTCGTAACAGCCCAGCCAGTCATTCAGATCATCGATCGCGATGAACAAGATGTTGGGTTTTTCCGAAGCGTCTAGCGTGCCGAAATTGAATCCGACGAAGGTGACCGCAAACAAAAGCCAGCGCATATTGAAGATTTCCTGGGGGAGGTCCGTGCGACGCCGCCACCGTTAGACGGCCGTTCGCAAAGGTGCGTCGATTCGGCGCAGAAACGTATTGTATCCCTTTCGGCGACATCGCCTGAGGCTAGCCGCCCGGGACCTGCTGTCGTGGCAGCGGTCTGTTGTCGCGTTTGGACCTGTGTCAGGGTCAAGCATTGGCAATTCTTGTTACGATTGCTTTCGGTCTTGTTCGTTCGAATTTGCGCGCAGAACCGGCCGACGGCAGGCCCCAAAACGTCGGGCATCAATCACGACGCCATCCCATTGGCTGTTCCATTGCTTTTTAAGATGCGACGACGTTTCAATGGGGGCAGCATGCCACCCGACGCATATCCAAAAATGAAACGACACCGAAAGTTCATTCGAATGAGATCCACATTGATCGTCTTGGCGATCGCCGCAATGTTGCAATCTGCGTCGGCCCAGCGTCAGCCGAACATCATCTTCATCATGTCCGATGATCATGCGGCGCATGCGATTGGTGCTTATGGCGGACGGTTATCGGAACTGAATCCGACGCCGAATCTGGACCGTTTGGCCGCCGGTGGTATCCGGTTCGAAAACGTGTTTTGCAACAACTCGATTTGCACGCCCAGTCGCGCGTCGATCATCACCGGACAATATCCGCAAACCAATGGCGTTTTGGATCTGGATATCCCTTTGGATCCAGAAAAACAGTACTTGCCAAAAGAAATGCGACGTCTCGGCTACAGCACCGCCGTGATCGGGAAATGGCATTTGCATACCGAACCGGTCGCCTTTGACTACTACAAAGTGCTGCCCGGACAGGGGAAGTATTTCGACCCCGATTTTCATGAGAAAGGGAAGGGGCCATGGCCCAACAATCGGGTCAGCAGCAAGGGGCATTCCTCCGACGTGATCACGGACCTGGCGATCGAGTACATCGACGGTCTGGACAAGTCCAAGCCGTTCTTTCTGATGCATCACTACAAGGGGCCACACGACATGTTCGAACACGCGCCTCGCTACGAAGACTATCTGGCCAAGACGGAGATCCCCGAACCGTCCAGCTTGTATTATCAACCGAATTGGGGTTCGATCGGAACGCGAGGGAAGGATGGCGCGTTGGAAAGCTATATCGGGACGTCGATTTCCGATCGCCACCAGTATCGCAACTACAACGATATGTTGTTGGAATCCAAGTTCGCGGGGCCCGAATCAGCACACCGTGGCTATCAAAAATATCTGAAAGCGTATCTGCGATGTGTCAAAGGCGTCGACGACAATCTGGGACGATTGTTCGATCACTTGAAATCCCACGGCCTATGGGAAAACACCGTCATTATCTACACGGGCGACCAAGGAATGATGCTGGGTGAGCACGATCTGCAAGACAAACGGTGGATGTACGATGAATCGATGCGGATGCCTCTGATCATTCACTGCCCCCAGATGATCCGCGGCGGCACCGTGTCGGATCTGTTGATCAACAATACCGATTTTGCACCGACGATGATCGAATTGGCGGGCGGTCAATCACCGGGCTACATGCAAGGCCGAAGCTTTGTCAACACGCTGCGGGGCCGTGAAGAGTCGGGATGGCGGACCGGGACCTACTATCGATATTGGATGCACATCATCCACCACTATGTCCCCGCCCACTTTGGGATCCGTTCCAAAGATCACAAGCTGATCTTCTACTACGGAAAACACTATCTGCCTGAATCTGATTTCGGAAAGTACTACTGGGCCACTCAGTACCACGGAATCGCGGATGCAACGCCCGTGGCTTGGGAATTCTACGACCTGAAAAACGATCCCCATGAACTGGACAACCGGTACAACGATCCGGCATACCAAGAGGTCATCCAGGAACTGAAAAACGAACTAAGGAAACAACGTGCGGAATTGAACGAAACGGATACGGCGTACCCTGAGATTCAAGCGATCGTCGATCGCCACTGGGATGATTGAATCGGGCAGAGAATTTGAAACGGGACACTGAACGAAACAGCGTTGTTTGGGAACATGAACCTCTTAGGAATCGAACGATGATTGGAACTGTTTGCCTGCGTCACCTGTTGATTTCCGTTTTGATGGCCATTTTGGTGCGGAACGCGGTTGCGATCGAACCGGTCAATCCAAACCTGAATGACAAGGCCCGTGCGGTATTGAATTACCTGGAATCGATCTACGGTGATCGTGTGCTGGTTGGGATGAATGGTGATCGGGAAACGGAAAAAGCAATCCAAATCAGCGGCAAGCGTCCCGCGATAGTGAACTATGACCTTTGTGGATGGAACAGTCCGACGTGGGGCAAGAGCTATACCAAGGTTATGGACGCCAAGATCGAACCGATCCTGCAGCGAGCCAAACAGGGCACCATCATTACGATGACGTTCCACTGGAAGAATCCAGCGAACAAGGATGGCACCGCTTGGGTGAAACCGCCCAAGGGCACCGGACCGTTTGACATGAAAGCTGGGACGACACCAGGCACACCGGAATACAAAGCAGTCATGGAAGATCTGCGGCGTCATGGCGATTATCTGCAGGTCTTCGAAGACGCCGGGGTGCCCATCCTGTTCCGTCCGCTTCACGAAATTGACGGAGGATGGTTCTGGTGGACCGATGCGGAGACGCCAGAAAATACGGCGGAACTTTATCGGATGATCTTCAACTACTACGTCAAAGAACGAAAGCTGGACAATCTGATTTGGGTCTACAACGCGGGCGTCAAATGCGCCGGGGCGGATCCGGCCGACCCCGTCGAAGCGATCGAGCATCGTAAGCGGTATTATCCCGGCGACCAGTACGTCGACATTTCGGGAATCGATATCTATCCCAGCGAACACTACGGATGGAAGCTGCCGCAGGAGTCATCCTATGCGAAGGCTTTTGAGATCATGAGAAAGGTGACGCCCGGCAAAATGCTGGCCTTCAGCGAGGGCGCGGGTATTCCCGACCCAGACGCGATGTCCGAGACGGGACCGAAGTGGTTGTACTGCCTGCCATGGTGGGCCGATCATCGATTGAATCCCAAAGACTGGGTCGACAAGACATTCAATCATCCGTTGATGGTCACCTTGGACGAATTGCCGGACTGGGATGCCCGGTAGAGGTTCAATCACTTGCCATTGGTGCGGTGCTCTCGCGCCCGTGGCGGAATGGCGGGAAACATTTGCATTCCGCAGTTCAATGTTGTTTGTGTGTTCGATTCGAAAGGCTTGACGTGAAGATTGCTGTCCACACGGCCGTATGTGTTGCGTTCATGACGATGCTATGCACCGCAAACGAACCCGCGTGGGATTTGGCGGAGGCGGAAAAGAGAATTCGGCAACACCGGATGAGCGATGCCGTTGTCGAGATCACCCTGCCCGACGGCATTCAGGCCCCGGCAGGAGTGACGGTGACGATCGATCAAACCGGGCACGAATTCCATTTTGGCGGGTTCTTGGGTCCCGTCAGGGTCTATCACGACCGGCCTGAACTGCAGACCTTTCTGAAGCAGTTCTCCCAGGTGTTCAACTATGCCACGTTGCCGTTTTACTGGAGTCAACACGAACGACAGCCTGGTACGTGGATGCTGAATGAGCATACCGAGAAAGCGATGCGTTTTGCTCGGGAACAAGGCATGACGACCAAGGGGCACCCGATGATGTGGCACAACACCTTGCCGGCCTTTATCGAACAAGAGCCCCGTGTGGATCAGATCGATCGCTATGTCATGGATCACGTTCGCATGTTGGCGAGTGAATATTCGCTGGTCGATCAGTGGGACTTATACAATGAGACTCCAGGGATCCGATTAAAGCCAGCGGAGAACGGTGCGAGGCGTTGGGTGGAATCCTTGGGCGGACCGGGCCCGTGTACGCAGAAGATCGTCAGTGCGGTGCGTCAAGTTCAGCCCGGCGGGTACTTTCTGTTGAATCACTTTCGTCACGACGATCCACAGTACCACGACCAGATTCGGTATTGCCTAGACCATGGCGTGGACTTCAGTGCCATCGGGATTCAAACCCATATGCATAAAAAGTCCGATGTGATCACACCGGAACAACTGTGGGACATGCTGCAGCGATTTGCGCAGTACAAAAAGCCGATTCATTTGACGGAGGTTTCGATCGTCAGCTGTGAACCGCTCAGCGATTGGCGGCAGGTACAACAACAGGAGGCTGCTGTCGAAAGAGCTCGACGCAATCATGGACCCGATCCGGCGATTCCCAGTACCCCCGACGGCGAAAGACGTCAGGCGGAGAGCCTGCGGGAGTTTTACACAATAGCTTTCAGCCATCCGAATGTGGAAGCAATCGTTTGGTGGAGCCTCTCGGACGAAAAGGCTTGGCGTGGGATGCCCAGCGGGCTATTGGACACTCAGCTGAATCCCAAACCCGCCTACGAAACCTTGGATCAATTGGTCAACCACCAGTGGCGGACATCGGAAAGTTGCGACGTCGATGAACAGGGCCGCGTCAGCTTCCGTGGCTTTCGCGGTGATTACCGTGTCACCCTGGCCAAAGATGGCGTCAAGCTGGAAGGAACCTTTCGTTTGACCGAAGAAAATGCGGACGCCATTTCCGTGTCATTGCATTGACATCGCTTCATTATCGCTGCGGTTCATCCCTGTCCTGGTCGACCGAAATGATCGGGGTGACCGGCTCGGCATCATCTTTGAAACCATCGACACCTTGTTTGAAGAAATGAATTTTGTCGATGCGATAGCCGCCCGAACGACCGCAGATCCAAAAATAGTGGTCGCCCTTGTCAAGTTGATAGACGGGTGTCGAAAAGTGACCATCTGACTTGGCAACGGAGCCATAGTTGTCATGCGTGGTGTGCCAGGTGAATCCCGTTCCGCTGTCGAATGATTCTTGATTGATGGCATGATAGGTCTTGCGAGTGATTCCGTATGGGTGAACCGGGTTCAGCCCCATCAGTGTCCAACAGTCGTTCCACTTGTCACGCTCGGGGGCGCCCTTGTGAGACGAACGCAGAGCCATTCGATATTCGCCGGGATGGGTGATACGCAAACGGTACATCAGCACGCCTTGGTGTTGATGACTGATTTTGTGGATCCATGACGGCATCCAACGAATGTATCCGTCGCCACTGAAGTCGGATTCGCTGGTTTCCACCACCCAGTCGTCGGTCAGCGGTACGCTTTCCGCTTCGATGACCAGTTTCCCGTCCACTTCCTTGAAAATGCTTTGTCCTTGGGGCGGAACGACATCGGGGGCCACGCCGGCCGGTGCGTCTGGCGTCGTTTGGGGATCGCCGGTGTTGGAAATGGAATCGGTGCCAAACCAATCCTTCATTTCCGCGATGGAGACCACCGTGTCGGTTCCGTTGATCCCGATCAGCCAAGTCAGCATTCCGGCATCGGAAACGTCTGGTTTTCCTGCGGCGATTCGATCATAGACCCAATTCAGCTTGGAATCCGCGTGGTGCTTCAGCCACTGGAAATCATCGTTGGACGATCCCTTCAGGCCTTGCCCCTTGCTGCCGTTTTGGTCTTTGATCCGAAGGTAGCCGATGTCGGGAACCAGCCGCTGAATGTCGTTCCAGTTGCGATGCCACAACCGCGGTTTGAAGTATTCGTTGTAGTCGTGATGTGACACGATGGTGACGTGTTTTCTGGCGTCCGCGTCGGCGGCCTCCAGCGCGCGGTAGATCAACTCCATTGGTCCTGCCGCGATTAGATACAGAGGATCCTTTGCGGTTGATTCGTTGATGACACCGGTCAAGTGTTCGATTGCGCGATTCGGCTGGATCGCGGCATCGAAGAAGCGGTTGCGATCGAATCCAAAGCGGGCCTGTGCACCCATCGCACTTTGCCACATGCGATTTTCTTCGGGATCGATTCGCTCGTACTCCAGGAAGTTGTTGAAATCGAAGTGCACCAGGTTGTCTTGCAGTCCCGCTTTGGCCATCACCGCCATGGTCAGCGGTGTGGCGCCAACGTCATCGGCATCCGCGTGCGGGTTGCCATCCGCACTGATCGCGATTCGGTTGTCACGTGTCCACGGTGATTCTTCCGCGCTGGCCGGTACCGCTTGGATCCCAGCCAAGGCAACCACAGCGATCCATAGGGTCGAATGGGGCTTCGTCGCATTCATGGCTTGGTCCTTGTCATTGCTTCAGTAATCTACGTGGGGAGCGTTATCGCCATGAGTTTGATTGCCTTTGCGGGAAATCTTTTCACCACGAGGTTTGTCAAACTTTGGAATGCAACGCGTCGATGGGAATCAGCTATCCGGCATGGAAACACGCAGGTTGCCGAGCGCTGTGAACATGGCATGTCTCGGCGAAGTATACGCTAGTCGCACGCCGTGATTGCGGCCATTTTGAGATTCGAAATCGCCGTTAATGACGACGTGATGAACCCTTCAGCGCCCATCCCGGATGTCGTCCGTAACTGCAACACGACTCGTTTTTCGGCGAACGCCTTGACGCAAGTCAATCAGGGAATGCGTTGCCAAATCCGCACATAGTCGACCTCCATGCTGGTCGGAAAGGCATCAGCGGCATCGACGTCGGATGGGACGAAACCCTTGGGCGTGTAGATGGAATAGGGTGGCCGCAGCCCCAACGAAATTGCCACGTTCATTTCACGGTGCCAATAGCGATTGGGTTTTTGGCCGACCTGTTGTCCGTCGACAAACCAAGTGATCGTTTCCGGTGTTACATCACACCCATAGATGTGGAAGTCATCACGAGGGTCAAACGGCAGTTTCAATTCGTTCGCCTGATCGGCTTTGAACCGGGCGTCGTTCGGGCGTTGCCAACTGCGTCCCGCGATTCCCGGTTTGCCGTTGGACAGAATCGCGTGCAAATTGAAGTCGGCGACCTTCTCGTTACCTTCCAAACGGTCACCACGCTGGGTCAGTTCGACGATGTCGATTTCACTGTACCGTGTTTCTCCTTCGGCCAAGATCGTGTCATCAATCCTGCTGTACAGCCAAAACGCCGGGCATACGCCGGGAAACAACGGGGCGCCTTTGATGCGAGCCTCGTAGTAGCCGTAGGTTCCCTTGACGTGTGACTTCAGCATGCCGGATGTGTATGGCGTCGGTGCTCGTCGGCCGACGGTGATCGGTTCGTCAAGCTTGCGCATCGTCAGACGCACGGTGCCGTCCGCAACACTGGTGTTGTTCTGGTTGTCCCAGACCCAGGCGCCGAAGTTTTCGGGCGACGCATTCCACTTTCGCCAATCAACGCTGTCGCCATTGAAGTCATCGGATCGGTCCCACCGAATTTTCCACTTCTCGGTGGGCTGTGCGGTGAAGGGCAAGTTGTTCCTGCTGGTCTGGGCTTGCGATTCGTCGCTCTGGAAGGACATGGCTGCCACCAGCCAACCAAGGACGAGCAGTGAACGATGGGGGAACGGCATCAGTCGGACTTTCAGTGATTCGCTTGTCGGGGACAGGACTGTTCGTGTGGTGAAGGCATCAGGACGATGAAGAGCCTGATCTACGGCGCGAGCGAGTAAACCTTGACGTCATCAACACGTGCTTCGCGACGCGCCGAAAAGCGAATCATGTCTTTGGTTGGGTGATCAAAGCCGTCCGAAGTGAACGTTGCAATTTTCGTTCCGTCCAACTGAACGGAAAATATGTCGCCACGTATCGTGATAACGGCATCATGCCACTGTCCCAAGGTGATGGGATGTTGCCACTTGCGTTCGTACTGTTTCACAGCCGCCTTTTGTTCGGCGGTTGCGGTTCCCGCCTTGGCGGCATCGCGATACGACTTCTTCATGCGACCGTTTTTGAAGTCCAGGATCTCGATTTCTTGTGGACGAAAGTTGACTTTGCAAATGTGGCCGGCATGCACATCGGGAAAACCCATGTCGGCGATATCGATTCCGAAATCGTCGGCTTTGTTATCCAGGCGGAATCGCAATTGAATCTGACAGTCTTTGAATTCGGCCGGGTGCGTTACTGACACGCCATGGTCGGCGGTCTTGTGTCGGAAAATGAACATGGCCCCATCGCCCAGGTCGACCTGCTTGTTTCCGCCCGCTCGTTTGTCGCTGTTGGTTCCCCAACCGTTGCCCAGTTCGTCGGTTTGTTCCTGCGACTCATTTCTTTCAAAATCGTCTTCAAACAACAGCGTGCGTTTGCCGTCGGATTCGGCCGACGCATTCAAATCGTCTGCTGCGGAAACTTGGGTGTCGAAGGAAAGACCGATTCCGATCAAAGCCGTCAATCCGCACAGAAGTGCCAACGTCGGAAACGTTGCGATGCAGATTTCGGGAAACAAACTCGTCAGTCGCTGGGACATTTGGCATCGAGGCATGTGGGGCCAACCTTGGTCTTGAGGCGTGGTTTCTGGTGGGAGCAAAAAGATGGAACGAGACGCTGGAACGGGCGAAAACCAGACGCAGTTTCTGCATGCAGAGACAGTGGTTGATTTTCCCGTCTGGTTCTTTTTGGGGCGCGGTCTGATTCCCGTGACCAACGCTGGCTAGAATAGTTCATTCCGCCTGGCATGTTTCGCCAACCACACGGATTGGAAAGCTCCGCCTGACGAAGTCGCTGTTGCTCAGCCGATTGGATGCTTGTTGCAGAAGGATAGATCTGCCGCATTGGGCTGGCAATGACGCGGATCAAGCGAAGTTCCGATTTCGATGGGCGTCATGCCCCGTCAAAATGCCCCGTTAGAATGCCGCGTCAAACCAAGGGCGGGTGTTTGGTGGCGGCGGGAAAAAGATCGAGTGGCTTGAACGCGACGCACCGCGAGGTTTTGCCACAACTGACTTCACCACACACTGTCATTGACCACTGAAGGATATCCTACGGATCCATGAAACCTCGAATCTCATTCCTGCTCGGCGTCTTGTTGCTGGCCGCCACAACGCCGATCGCAAACGGGGCCAACCAATCGCGTCCCAACATCTTGTGGATCACGATCGAAGATTGGAGCCCCGATCTGTCCTGCTATGGCACCAAGGGGATACACACACCCTTTGTCGACCAACTGGCATCCGAGGGGATTCGATACGAACGAGCCTTCACGACGTCACCGGTTTGTTCAACGTCACGGTCAGCCATGATGACCGGTTTCCATCAAAACTACATCGGTGCGCATCAACACCGCACCGAAGACAAGAAGCCGTTGCCCTACGGCATTCGGCCGATCCCACATTTGTTGGCCGACGCGGGATACTACACGTGTTTGATGAGTTGGAAGACGGATTGCAATTTTCTGCCGGATCAAAAGTCTGATCTTTTCATGGGCGTCGATTGGAAGGATCGCGATCCGGATCAACCATTTTTCGCACGGATTACTTTCGGTGGAACCCATCGTGCTTGGAATCGTGACCCGGAGCGACCGATCGATATTAAAGATGTCGAATTGCCGCCGTATTACGCCGACACGCCGCTGATTCGCCGTGACTGGGCCAATGGTTTGGAACAGATGCAGTTGGTCGATCGCGAAGTCGGGGCGTTGCTTAAGCGACTGCAGGACGAAGGCTTGGCAGACAACACGATCGTATTCTTCATTGGTGACCACGGTCGGTGTCACATCCGCGGCAAACAGTTCCTGTACGACGAAGGGACTCGCATTCCCATGATCATGCGTTGGCCGGGAAAAGTGCAGCCGGGGCAGGTCAATGATGATTTGGTGATGTCGATCGACATCTGTGCGACGGTTTTGGAAGGTGCCGGTGTTACCCCGCCGGTGCCGCTGCATGGCAAGAGTCTGTTCAGCGACGACGTCAAGAATCGACGCTACACGTTCGCGGCACGGGACAAGATGGACGACACGCATGATTCGATGCGATCGATTCGGTCCAAAGATTTCAAGCTGATTTTGAACTTGATGCCCGAGCGAGCTTACTGCCAATTCAGCTTCTACAAAGAGGGGGCTTATCCGCCGTTGGCCGAAATGAACGTGCTGAATTTGGAAGGAAAGCTGACCCCAGAGCAAGCCGCGTTCATGTCGCCCCGCAAGCCGCCGGTCGAGCTGTTCGATCTGCGCAAGGATCCGCACGAGATTCACAACGTCGCCGATGATCCGGAATACGCGGATGTGAAGGCCGAGTTGTTGGCGGAACTGACGCGTTGGCGAAACGATGTGATCCACGACACCGGCGTCTCCGACGCATTTCGTGCCGAAGGCGTCTTTCCTGATCAATGCCCCTCGGACACCGTCGGCCAGTGGGTCCAAGATCACGCCGACGAATACGATTTCAAAACGTACGGCGTTCCGGGCTGGTACCCCACTCGAACCCTGGAACAATGGCGACAGGTTCGTGAGATGTGGAAACCCTGGGTCTTTCGTGAACCCGAAAGCACGATGAAGCGGCCCGAAATTCCGTTCACCAAAAAGCCCAAGGACCGCAAGAAATAGTGGTGGCGGGTTTCGAACCGACGACAACGGCAGGGCCGCCGTTGTCGCGGTCGGTCACGCAGTTTTGAAAAACTTTGGGAATCGGTGATGGAGACCGGCGGCCTTTGACGCACTGTGTTTGATGGGGATCCCCGGGCGCGGCCCAAGACCGGGATTTTCCAACCAACCGATCCGTTGCCGTGTGCCGCACCGCATCAACACCGAAGCATCAACGCCGACGCATGAACACCGAAGAGTCTATTTTTGCCCGGGCGATAGAATTGCCAGAGTCCCAGCGTGCGGACTACTTGCGTCAGGCTTGCCAGGACGATGCGACACTGCGGGGGCGTTTGGAGAAACTGCTTGCCGCCCACGACAACGACGACGGATTTTTGGATCTGGATCCTCGCGAAACCTTGGACCAATCCACCAGTGTCGGCGCCGGCCAGGACATCGGGCCGTATCGCCTGCTGCAAAAGTTGGGCGAAGGCGGATTCGGCGTCGTTTATATGGCCGAGCAACGCCACCCGGTCCGCCGCCAGGTCGCGCTGAAGGTCATCAAGCCGGGGATGGATTCCAAGGCCGTGGTGGCTCGCTTCGAAGCCGAACGTCAAGCCTTGGCGATGATGGACCACCCCAACATCGCCAGTGTTTTTGACGGCGGTGCGGTCGCCGACGGAGACCGCCCGTACTTTGTGATGGAGCTGGTCAAAGGCGTGCCGATTACGGAATTTTGTGACGCCAATGCTCTGTCAACGTCCGAACGTTTGGAGCTTTTCGTTTCCGTCTGCAACGCGGTTCACCACGCGCACCAAAAAGGTGTCATTCACCGCGACATCAAACCGTCCAATGTGATGGTCACGTTGCATGATGGTCGGCCCGTGGTGAAAGTGATCGACTTTGGTGTCGCCAAGGCTTTGCATCAACGGCTGACAGAAAAAACACTGTTCACCCAGTACGGAATGATGGTCGGGACGCCTCAGTACATGAGTCCCGAGCAAGCGGAAATCAGCGGTTTGGATGTCGATACACGCAGTGATGTGTATTCGTTGGCGGTTCTGTTGTACGAACTGATGACCGGTACAACGCCGCTGCAAGCCGAATCGTTGCGTGAAGCGGGTTACCAAGAATTGCAGCGGATGATCCGCGAAGAAGAACCGGTCAAACCGAGCAAACGCTTGAGTTCGTCCGGGCAAAAGCTGACCGTCTTGGCGAAGCATCGCAGCATCAGCCCCGATCGTTTGTCACGCGAAATTCAAGGCGATTTGGATTGGATCGTGATGAAGGGCTTGGAAAAGGACCGCCGTCGCCGCTATGACTCCGCCAGTGGTCTGGCAACCGACATTCGGCGTGCGCTATCCAACGAACCGGTGCTGGCGGGACCACCATCGTTTTCCTATCGCGCAAAGAAATTCCTTGTCCGCCATCGACGCCACGTCGCTTCGGCGGCTTTGTTGGCGATCGTTGTGGCGACCATCGGTTCGGTGGTTTGGTTACAGCAATCCCAGGCACGGGCCGTGCGCGGGCAAGACGAGCATCGTTTGGCCGGTGCGGTTGAACAGGCCGGCACGGCGTTGGCCGCGTTGACAGGAGCATCTCCGGCCGACGAACGCTGGACCGGCGCCCAGTATCTGGCCGATCAGGTGCAATTGTTGGCAACCGAGTCGAATGTCGGCGATGAATCGCTGCAGCAGGCTGATGCGTTTCTACGTCACTATCAATCGATCCAGCAGGACCGCCAGTTTGCTTTGGCGATGGAAAACCTGTTGATCGAACGGGGCACCCGGCGGGATTTGCCGAGTTGGCTGGCAATGGAAGAAGAGTTGCGGCGAATTTTGCGTGACCGTGGATACGACGTCGATCGTGTGCCCGCGCTGCAACTCGGGCGTCGCATGCATGAGGACCCGTCCAGTTTTCAATTGGCGGACGCCTTGGAACTATGGATCGCCGCCCGTCAGCGTGCCGCTGATTTGGGAGGCCCCGAATTGACCGAATCGCAGCGTCGGGATTGGACCGACGCGATGTCGATCGCCGACCCGGATCCGCTGAGGGTTGCGATTCGGAAGGTCATCTATTCACCAGGACCACCCGACGAATCGGCATTGGAAGAGGTGGTTCGGCGTAGCAATCTGGCAAAAAAGTGTCCGCGAAAGCTTTCTTGGCTGGCGGAATCCTATCGGTCGCTTGGCAACGAAGAACGATCCGAAGAAATCCAGCGGTATGCGTTGATGCAGCACCCGGCCGATTTGATGCTGAACTTTGAGTATGCAACGACGCTGATGAACGAAGGTCGATATGAGCACGCCATTCGTTACTACATGCGGTGCACGGCGTTGCGTCCGAATGTTGCCGGCATTTGGAGGAGCTTGGCTGACGCGTTCGTCGCCAGCGGTGAGACCGACGCCGCCAATGATGCGATGAAGATCGCCATCGGTTTGGAACGGGCGTCGTCTTAGCGGTGTATGATTTTCGATCTAAATGTGGACGTTTCGTATCGATCGTCTCGTGGTGAAAGAGCAGTTCGTTGAAACAAATCACTGAGATTCTTGATTCGTTGGAATCGGGCGATGCGACGGCGGCAAGTGATTTACTGCCGTTGGTGTATGACGAACTGCGAAAGCTTGCCGCCGCGAGGCTGATTCAAGAGCGTCCCGATCATTCATTGCAGGCGACGGCCTTGGTCCACGAAGCTTGGATGCGGATCGCAGGCGAAGAAGCCGGCGATCAGAAAAAGTGGAACTCGCGTGGGCACTTCTTTGCCGCCGCCGCCGAAGCGATGCGTCGTATCTTGATCGAACACGCGCGAGCCGCCAAAGCTCAGAAACGTGGTGGCGGGCGAGCCAGAATTGAACTGGATACATGGAATCATCCGGCCGCATCGCAACCCGAAAAGCTAATCGCGTTGGACGAGGCTTTGGAAAAGCTGCAGAACCAGGATCCGGTGAAAGCCGAGTTGGTCAAGTTGAAGTTCTTCGCCGGTTTGACGATCAAGGAATCCGCCGCTGCGTTGGACATATCCACCGCGACGGCGGAACGGTACTGGGCCTACGCGCGGGCCTGGTTGCAGGCCGAAATGCAGTAGAAGGCCCCCGTCGGTCGTCCGCGATCGGGCTGGCATCTTGCAACGTGTGTTGTTGTTGAATCGTGCTGGTTGCCCGCAAGCCCTCGAGGCCTGCAGTTAGGCATATTCTTTCTTTTGATTTTTCTGATGGAATTCGGGTCCGGGTTTCGCACTGAACCGTGAATCGGGGCTCGAAACACGAAACCTGTTCCAACGGAGAAATCACGATGAAGTTGACACCTGGACCACACTTTGCCCGCGTTTGGGCCGCTTTCGGGCTTGCCTGCCTCGCTGCCGGAAACGCGGCGGCCGACGATTCCGGCTCGGCGACGGAGGTCGTCATGGCTTCGGATGTCGTATGGCAGCCCTTGAATCCGGCACGCGGTGACAAAGGTCCCAAAGCCGGAACACTGTGGGGAGATCAGACGAAGGATGGAGCGTCGGGATTCTTGGTCAAGTTTGTTGACGGGTTTTCGTCTCCACCCCACATCCACAACATCACTTATCGCGGTGTTGTCATTGCCGGTGCCTTGCACAACGACGATCCCGATGCCGCACCGATGTGGATGCCGGCGGGATCTTATTGGATGCAACCGGCCGGTGAGGTGCATATCACCGCTGCGCGTGGGGCCAGCGTTGCATTCTTGGAAATCCAGTCGGGACCCTATCTGGTAAAACCGCCGAAAGAATCCTTCGACAACGGGCAGCGGCCGCTCAACCTGGACGCGACCAATCGTGTTTGGCTGGATGCAACTTCCAGCGACTGGATCAACCGTTCTGGCGAAACGAAGAAGCCCGGCGATGGTCCCGAGTTGTCGCTGCTGTGGGGCGATACGACCGAAGGCAATGTTAACGCGTCGTTGTTGCAACTGCCCGGGGGTTTTCACGGTGTGTTGAGCGACGATTCCACCTTTCGTGCCGTGGTCATTCAAGGTGATTTGACGCTTTCGCTTTCGGATCAGCGAGGCGAGCAATCCCTGACACCGGGCAGCTATTTCGGGTCCCACGGTACAGCATCGCACAAGGTGCAAACGGACGACGGTTGCCTGATCTATGTCCGCAACGAAGGCGGCTTTGAAGTGGCATCACGCTGATATGCCGGGATAAGCAACGACCGAAGCGATCCGTTCATCCAAGTCTCCAAAGGATTCGAAATACCATGCCCGATAACATTCGAAACCAAACTCTATTGATCACTGGTGCCAACCGAGGCATCGGCAAAGAAATTTTGGACCAAGTGATTCGGCGTGACGCGAAGAAGGTTTACGCCGCCGTGCGTGACCCTCGATCCGTTGCACCTTTGATTGCCCAGCACGGCGAACGTGTCGTGGCTGTCCGCGTGGATCTGAACGATCCCAACAGCATCATCGAAGCGGCGGGCGTCGCAAAGGATGTTGATATCGTGATCAACAGCGCGGGAATCATGAAGATGAAGTCGGCGTTGGAGCCTGATGCCATCGATGCACTGCAGGCGGAGATCGAAATCAATGTCTATGGATTGATGCGTGTGGCCCAAGCATTCGCACCCGTTCTGAATCAGAACGGCGGCGGAGTCTTTGTCCAACTGAACAGTGTCGCGTCGGTCAAAGCGTCCGCGAACTTTGCGACGTACTGCGCGTCGAAAGCGGCCAGTTACTCAATCACCCAAGGGCTGCGAGACTTGTTGAGCCGACAAGGCACGCGGGTGATCAGTGCTCACCCCGGTCCGACGCAAACGGACATGGGAGCGTCGGCGGGATTCGGAGACTTTGCGACCCCGGTATCCCAGGTCGCCGATGCCATTTTGGATGCGATTGATGGCGAAGCGTTTCATGCGTGGGTCGGGCCTTTGGCACAAATGGTCAGCCGCTCTTATCAAGCCTTCGTCGACAACGTGATCGATGGCGATATGCAAGCGATTCGCGCTCAAGCCTTCGGTATCGACGAACAGCAAAACGTATCCAACTGATTTTCATGAACAACTTCTTTGCATGAACACCATGACAAGTATTTTCCGAACGCTGCTCGCACTGGTGATGGTGATGATCGCAACGTGCGGCGCTACCGCATTGCAGGCGGACGATCCGACGTCGGCCGGGACATTAATGACGACCAGCGCGGTGTCCGGTGAGGCCGGCATTTCAGATCCGATGGACAATGCAGATCCGAATGGCATCGGCCATGGGTGGGCGATGCTGATCGCGGTTGTTGCGTTGATTGCTTTTGCGGCAGGTTTCGTGCACAGCGGGATCGGATTCGGGTTCGGCATCGTTGCCATCGGCTTGATGCCGCTGGTCATTGATGCACGCCAAACGCATTTGTTGGTCAGCCTTTGTGCGGTGCCGGTTCAAATGGGAACCGTTTGGGCGTATCGAAAAGGAGTTGTCTGGCGTCCGCTACTTTTTGCTTTGGCCGGTGCTCTGGTCGGTTTGCCTTTGGGGCTGTGGCTGTTCCATTCGATCAACCTTGATTGGCTAACGCGGGGAACCGGCGTCGCATTGCTTCTGATGATCGGGTACTCGTTTCACAATCGAAAAGCGTCGCGGAATCGTGCGGACTTGGCAGTACAAGAATCGGCCGACGGATCATCGGACGTTGCGAGTGATCGGAAGGATGCCGGGGGAGCGACCGGAATCGGCGTGGCGTCAGGTTTCCTAATGGGGGCGGTCACCATGCCTGGACCGCCTGTTGTCGCGTATGCACTGCAGAGGGATTGGGACCAGGAACAATTCAAGGCATTTGTGAACCAGTTTCTGTTGGCCCTGTCGGTTTTCAAAATTCTTGGGCTGCTGGTTTCCACCGAGATCAGCCGTCAGTCAACGATCGAAGCGCTGTTGTTGATTCCTGCCGCGTTGCTTGGGATTGCGGTTGGTAAACGATTCAGCACCCGCCTTTCCGCCGGTGGATTTCGAAGCATGGTGGCGGCCGGCTTGGCATTCGTCGCGGTGTTATTGATCGCCAAAGGTGCGGGATGAGCGACCGCAGTCTACCAAGTGAGGGGGCCTCGCATTACTATTGAGGGGGCCTCCGGCGACTCAGTGATGGCCGGGGTTTCTCATGCGATCAAAAGACAGGGCCATGCAAATGAGCTTCAGCGGTGGACGAACAGCAGGACATTGCGTTTGTCCAATTCTTATGTGCTTGTTGTCGCTGTGCCATTCGGCGGTGAGAGCTGATGAATTGCATGTTTGGCGCGACAGCACCGGAAAGTTTTCGGTCACGGCGACGCTTGTATCAAGCGATGGTGAATCGGTTCAGTTGCGGACCGAAGCGGGCAAGGAAATCCGGGTTCCAATCAAACGGTTGAGCGCCGGCGATCAACGGTACCTGAAAACCATTGCGGGCAAGTCGGCCAATTCCGAGTCTTCGTCCGATGCGTCGGGCAAAACGTTGGCCGATGATCCCGCGGCCATCGAACAGCAAATTCTGAGGACGCTGCATGGAAAGGCGGTTGCCGTTTCAGCCGACGACACGTTGGCGGATTTCTTTTCACGTCTGCCCTGCCCCGTTTACGTCGATGTTCTTGCTTTGAATCGAAGCGGAGTGACGGAGCGGCAGAAAATCAGCACGGTCCCCAAGGGGGCAACCATTGCGGAGCAACTGTATGCGATCTTGAAGCCGCTGGAGATGACGTGGCAGGCGCGCCGAACGATGTTGGTCATCGGAAGCGGTAAGAGACGTGACGGCCTGTTGCAAACGGCGGTCTACTTCACCGGATCGAATGATTCCGCCAATATTGTCAAACGGTTTTCCGGTTTGGAACCGTCGTCCTGGGAATCAATGGGCGGACCGGGAAGCATTTCGATTCTGGGGCCTCGTGCCATCGTTCGTCAGTCGGGGCTTGTGCATCACATGATTCAAACACGGTTGCCGGTGCGGCCGATTCCCACGCGGTATTTACATCCGTTGGATCAACAGATGATCGACGTGGTGGGGCCGATCGTGTCGCTGACGCAATTCGCCGACAGTCTAGGCCCGCAAATCGGTCGATCGCCCCGTGTTGACATCGACGCACTGTCTGCCATTGGAATGTCGGCGGATGTCAAGATCAGGACCGGTGTCGATCGCTGTTCTGCAAAAGATGCATTGGACGTGTTCCTGGCATCGGTTGGATGCACATGGTTTGAACAAGACGACACGTTGACGATCACTACCCAAGAGGCCGCCGAGAAATCCATGCAAGACAGTCAATTCAGCCTGCAAGCTTTTGGAGCGGGAACGAATGTGCGATCGTTGCTGCAAGTCATTCACACAACGGTGGCTCCGGAGCAGTGGGAAGCGTTGGGCGGTAAATGTCAAATTTCGCCCGTTGGTTCACGTGGCCTAAGCGTCTCCGCCAATCAACCGGTGCTGCGTGAACTAATGCAATTGTCCGCAACGCTAAGGGGCGCCCAGTAAGCCTTTCGGCATTCGTCTGTGGCGACCAAACAGGCCTGATGGTGCGTGGTCAGTGAATCTTGAGAGGCGAACTAATGCGATGCAACTTCCGTTGCCGTTCGTTCGTGTAAGGACGCCGCGTCAGCCATCGATTCGGTGGATGTCGATTCAACGTGACCGATGGATTCACGGAGTCGACGTAAATCAGCGATACGATTCTGCAGACGATCAATCTCTTCATCGATCGCTGCCAAATTTCGTGTTTCAACAGGAGTCGTCAAGTCTTCGTTGGACCGATCAAGTCTGCTGATTCGGTGCAGAATCGGCACCGCCAAACTGAAGGCTCCGATCGCAATCGATATCGCGGCAATGAGACGCCAGATTCCGGGCGAATCGACTTCGGCAAGGATCACACCACACAGCAACAAAGCAAACCCGAACACCACTTGGGTTCCAATGAATCGAATCCAATCGAAACGCCGGGCCAGTTTGGCGATGGACAGCAGGCACACATGCACCGTCGCGACGCCGAGGATCACGACGCAGATCGTTGCTTTCCAAAACTCGGTCGAATCGACTTCGCCCCAAATGCCGATCAACAACAATCCCGCTGCCAGAATCGACAACCCCATGCCCGAACGGGGCAACAGATTCAGGCCTTTGGGGATCCGCGACAGGTCACAAGCCAGACCACACAGACTGGCCACCGCAACGACCACCGTGGTCAGCATCACTTGGACTTCGAACCAGCCCCACGTGTCGCGTAAGACGAATGTGATCCCCAAAACAGCGCCCACGATGATCGATCCGATCAGTCCCCAAAGAAAAACTTTGGCCGAGAGCGTTTTCTTGTCAAAGATTCGGCTGGGCATCATTCGGCTTCCGGATTGAGTTGGCGATGCGATTTGGCGCCCCTGGAATCTAGATCCCGTCGCGACGGGAGGGCAGCGCAAAAACACGGTCAAAACGAGAACGGCGGTGAATCAACGCGTCCATTTTGACGTCGTCCATGGTTCCCAATCGCCCTTCGCCTTGAATGAACACGGCACATCGACGTCAAAGACGGCGACAGATCATCGCCCGCGGGCTATCGATTGTTGGATCTTTTTGGGGTTTCTTGGTCAACCGGAAGCTGCAATTCATCCACCAGGAATTGATAAACCGTGTGGATCATCGGCTTGCCGTCGATCATTCCGTCCCACGCCGAATGTCCGCGTCCCTGTAACGGACAGAGCTTCAGTCTGGCCTTGTAATTCTTTTCCAAATCGATCGCATGACTGTACGGGACGCGTTGGTCTTCCGTTCCATGAATGATCAGCATGGGTGCATCTTGCGTGTCCCATCGACTGTGTCCGTCAAAACGTTGCAGTGAATCGACCAATAGGCCCGATCCCCAATGGTTGACAACCGCCTGCACCCGAGATGATTGATCCAGATGGCTACTTTCCAGCAGCGGACTTTCCACCGGATTGTCCAGAAGTTCATCGCGGTAGTCCTGTTCGTCGGACGCGCCCAACGCCACCGAAATGTAGGCTCCGGCTGATCCGCCATAAGCGACGATGCGATCGGGATGAATACGGTATCGATCCGCGTTGGCTCGAATCCATCGCACCGCCATCTTGGCATCTCGTGTCGCCGCATACGTCGGACGATTGTCGGGCCAGCCGTCGGGCGCGATCGCCCGATCACCGCTCAGGCGATAATTGATAGAGAAACAAACCCAGCCACGACGGGCGAAATACTCCGCTGCGTTGACCATGGACCGCATCAACGAATCGCCCGTCCAAAACCCTCCGCCATGGATCAGCACGACGACTGGACGTCTGTGGGACTGCCCATCATCAGGTTGGTAGATGTCCAGCGTCAGATTCCGCGGAAAGCAACGCGTGGGGTCCGCCGGGTGATAGACCATGCCTTGGCCGTATGGCTGACCTCGCGTCACCTGGACCTGGTAAATCGCGTCTCGCGAAACCGGCCCCAACGATTCGGTGGCGGCGAAAGCGGTTGGTGTGCCCGGTCCACTGGGCTGATCACATCGCCCCCATTGGACGATGATGCACAGCAAGAGCGGGGTAAGCATCCATCGATTCAATCGCACATCAATTTCCTTTCGCGATGTTGGTTCGGAACGTCGCCTGCATTCAGGCAACGATGATTCACAGCGGTTGTGCCGCCGGCGGCAACGTCCGGTACCGTGTGGAAAAACAGTGCTGCACTGTCAGCAATCGCTGGCCGACGGCGCAGTACCCAAGCTCTGGCGAACATCGCTATACCGATGAAGCGTTGTCCAATCAGTGTTGCTGCAGAAACCGAGTCATGCCGTATTTCTTGGCGATGGTTTCACGCACTTCCGGAGGCCGCGACATCATGTACTTTTTCCACCCAGGGCACCAGTTCGTGTGCCATCGCCATAGACGTCCGAGCAGCGAAGTCGGGTTGGCATCGTACTTGGCACGCAGTCGGCATTTCTCGCAATTCGGAACAGACATCTTCGTTAACCTCTGCGGTAAAGTGGTCGCTTAAGCATCTAGGTCAATAACGATTCATTTTCGATGTTTGCCGGTTCGTCGTCCAGCAATTTGGCCGACGATCGCCTGCGACTTGGCCTGCGCCGCCAAGCATCCTCCGTTGAGTTTGGAATCATGTTCTTGCGACATTTTCGATCGGTTTCGCTTTTCGCCGTCATTGCTGCGTCTTTGACAGCGTCTATTTGCCGCGGGCAGTCGTTCCAAGACGATCGATTTCCGTTTGTCATTTCCGGCTTTGACGCGGAGGAATCGGCAACCGATTTTTCGATGCTTTCACCAACGCCTGCTGGTGACGATGGATTCGTGCGAATCGTCGACGGGCACTTCGCAACCGAATCGGGGCGGCTAAAGATTTGGGGCGTCAATCTGTGTTTCGGTGCCATCTTTCCAACGCATGAAGATGCCGATCGCGTTGCGGCCCACTTGGCAAAGATCGGCATCAACGGGGTACGCATCCATCACCACGAAACATCGGCGTCGCCACGAGGTCTGTTCACCGAAGACGGTCGCTGGGATCCCCAGCAAGTCGATCGGCTGGACTATTTTCTAGCCAAACTTCATGACCATGGAATCTATGCGAATCTGAATTTGCATGTGGGACGCTCGGTCAGCCGTCAACTGGGGATGCCATCGCTGGGAAGCGAGCACTATTTGATGCACGACAAGCACGCGTTGCACTTTCAACCGGAGATTCAAGACGCGTTTTGGAGATTTTGTCGCGAATACCTGGGGCATGTGAATCCGTATCGCAAACTTCGGCGGGCGGATGATCCCGCGATCGCCATGATCGAGATTGCCAATGAGAACAAGTTTTCCTTGGCAGGGCCTGGCGCACTGCTGAATGCACCGGAGCCCTATCGTTCCGCTTTGATGGACCAGTGGAATCAATGGCTGATCCAAAAGTATGGACAAACCGGAACGCTTCGGAACGCCTGGGCCAGTGAAGGGGCAGCGCCGTCACGTGTTTTGGTTGATTCGCAGGCGTGGGCCGATGGCGACATTTCGCCTTGGAATCTATCGGACAACAACGGGAAATCGCCGATCCGTGCGGTGGTGCGAATGGACGGTGACGATGCCGTGTTGCGTCTGGTGCCCCAAGCGGTCGCGGCACAAGGGTGGCACCAGCAACTGACCGGCAAGACTTTTGGTGTGACCAAGGACAGCTTTTATCGGCTGACGTTTCAGGCACGGTCCGATCAGCCACGCAGTGTCGGTATGAACGTTGCCAAGACGATCGAGGGCGAATGGACACCGCTGGGGTTGGTTCAAGGATTGAACGTTCGCCAGGACTGGGACGACTTTCAGTTTCGTTTTCAGGCACCCCAGACGGTCGACGAAGGCGTGCGATTGTCGTTCGACTTGGGCGGCGAAAAGACTGCGATCGAACTGAAGAACGTTCGCCTGGTGCAGGGTAGCGGTTCGGTGTCGGTACCCCAGGGGCAATCGCTGGAAAAGGCGAACGTTGATCTGCCCAAGTTTGATTGGTCGCTGCAGTCGCGTCGTGACTTTCGTCAGTTCATGTTGGATCTGGAGAAACGCTTCTACAACGAAGCCAAGCAATTGCTTCGCGAAGAAATTGGCGTCCGAGTTCCGATCACGACCACGCAAGCCAATTACCAACCACCTGAGATTACGGCAACGATTGCCGACTTTGCTGATATGCATGCGTATTGGCACCATCCAATTTTTCCCGGCCGACCTTGGGATGGAAGCAACTGGACGGTTCAAAACGAAACAATGGTCGCGTTTCCATTTCATAATCAATGGCCGCGAAACAACTTGCTGATGCGGACGGCCTGGCGGATGCACGACAAACCGTTCACGTTCAGCGAATGGAACGCCGGCGAACCTGGCTTTTTCGCCGCGGATGCGATCCCCGCGGCGGCGATGATCGCCAGTCTTCAGGATTGGGACGCGGTGTTTTTCTTTAACTATCACAGTTCCAACGGCCGTTGGGACACCGATGCGATCCTGGGCTACTTTGATCTGAACGGCCAACCCACCAAGATCGCACTGACCGCGGCGTTTGCGAATCTGTATCGACGCGGGGATCTTTCGCCGCTGGAGGAACCCGTTGCCGTTTCGGCCGACAATGCGGATCGTGGAGGCGCGTTGGCGATGCAATATCGCGTCGGCATGACGGTTGATCCGGACGCACACCGTGCGGCCGCCGTTCCGTCCGCCCAGGATTTGCAGCGTCCGGAACGCAAACGCTTGGCGACGCCCGATGGCTCGGTGCGTTGGGATGCACGCAGCGCTTCATCCGCACATGTGTTGATCGATACGCCAAAGACACGATGTGCTTGGGGTTTGGTCGGTGGGCAAGCTTACAAGATCGGGACCTGGGACTTGCAGTTCGGTGAAACCGAGCGTGACTACGCCGTCTTGGTGGCAACCAGTCGTGATGACCGGCCTTTGGAATCGTCGTCCTCCATTCTGTTGACCGTTGTTGCCAACGGCGAAAATCAAAACATGGGGTGGAACGACGATCGCACGACGGTGGGCCAGGATTGGGGCCACGGCCCGACGGTTGTCAACGGCGTTCCCGCGGTGCTGTCGATTCCCGCTGATCAAACAGCCAGACGTTTGTACGCATTGGATGCCAAGGGCCGCCGAGTGCGAACGATCTCAGGCAAGTCGTCGGGAACGATGCTCCGATTCGAGATCGGACCGCAATACAAAACACTGTTTTACGAGCTTTCCGAGTGATGTCGTTTCCAAAGCATCCGGTTCGCCACAACAACGACGTTGGGAAACCAATCATGTGCGCGACAGCGAAGCCCGGGATAAAATCCCACAGTAAGACGTCGATTGCAGTCGGCGTCGTTTTGATGGGCTGTTTGTTGGGGCCCCGTGCAGTCGCACAGTCGGTGCTTCGGGTCTCCCCAGACGGGCCGCTGCGATCGGTCGCTGATGCCAGGGATGAAATCCGTCGACAACGTGGTCGAACGCCCGATCAAGCATTCCGAGTTCTGATCGCCGACGGGGTTTATTCGATTGAACAGCCCATCGTGTTTGGTCACGGCGATGGCAACGTTGTCTACGAAGCCGACACCGGTGCCAAGCCGATCGTCTCGGCGGGCCGACGGATCACCAGTCGTTGGACCCAAGGCGCCAACGGTGTCTGGTCGACGAATGTCCCTCGCGACTGGCACTTCGAACAGCTTTGGGTCAACGGAAGTCGTGCGACGCGAGCCAGGGAACCCGATCAGTTCTTTTATTACCTGTTGCGAGTCGATCAAGAACCCGAGGACCAAAAGGGTCGATTTCGACAAACGTTACATGGACGCCCGGGTGAAACCGAGGGGCTGGCCGGATTGACCGCTGAAGAGATTCGGCGCGTCCAGTTCGTAGCGTTTCACAAGTGGGATACAACGCGACGCTATCTGGATCATGCCGACCCGATGGCCGGCCGTCTGGTTTCCAGCGGACGCGAAATGAAGTCGTGGAATCCGCTCACGCACAATACGGGTTACCAATTGGAAAACTATCTGGCCGCTTTGGACCAGCCGGGGGAATGGTTTCTGTCGCCCGATGGTGTTCTCAGCTATCTGCCTCGCAAAGGCGAAGTGATGGGGGACGCCGAGGTGATCGCTCCGGTTTGCGAACAGATATTGATCATCCAGGGAGACCCCGCGAATGACCGAACCGTTCGCGACTTGGAATTCAAAGGGATCACTTTTCAAAACAGCGGATGGACATCGCCGCCCGAAGGATTCGAGCCGTCACAAGCGGCATCGCCGATCGAAGCCGCCGTCCAAGTCGATGGTGCCCATGGTATCGCCTTTCGTAATTGTGAAATTGGCCATGTCGGTGGCTACGGTATCTGGTTCCGTCGGGGCTGTCGCGATGGATTGGTTCAGCGATGTTTGATCCAGGACTTGGGTGCCGGAGGTGTTCGAATCGGTGAAACCGTGATCGCATCCAATGAATCGGAACAAACCAGTCACATCACCGTCGATAACAACATTGTCTTTGATGGCGGGCACACCTTTCCATGTGCCGTTGGGATATGGATCGGACAAAGCGGTGACAACCAGGTCACACACAATGAGATTGCCGATTTCTATTACACGGGGATCTCCGTCGGATGGCGTTGGGGCTATGCGGAAAGTCTGGCGAAACGCAACCAGATTCGAATGAACCATATCCATCATTTGGGCCAAGGTTATCTAAGCGACATGGGCGGTATCTATACATTGGGGCCGTCCGAAGGGACCGTGCTTAGCGGTAACGTCATCCATGACATTGAATCATGGGGATACGGCGGTTGGGGCTTGTACAACGACGAAGGCAGTTCCGACATTTTGCTAGAAAACAATTTGGTCTATCGCACCAAATCAGGCGGATACCACCAGCACTACGGACGCGACAATCGGATTCGCAATAATATCTTTGCGTTTGGCCGCGAGTATCAAGTCCGACGCAGCAAGGTTGAAAATCATCGGTCATTCACCTTCGAGCAAAATATCGTGTTGTTCGAATCGGGTGACCTGTTCCATGGCCAATGGGGCGACGACAAAGTCACCGTGCAACAAAACCTGTATTGGAATTCCAGCGGCCAAGTCGACATCACGCCAGGTGATCGTAGTAAGACGTCGGTTGTCGCAGACCCGCGATTTGTGGACCCGCAGAATGACGATTTTCACTTCGTCGACACCACTGCGGCCAAGCGGATTGGATTTCAACCGTTCGATTGGACCAGGGCGGGTGTGTACGGCGATGAAGAATGGCGAAGTCTTGCCAAGTCATTGCCGATGCCATCGATGGACCAACCGCCGGTGCCGCCGCCGCTGGAATTGCACGAAGATTTCGAAAGTGGAATTCTTCCAATCAAATCTCGGGTCAGTGTCGATGGAAATCTGGGCGGGGTCGCGGTGGTCGACGTCGACCAGGCCCACAGCGGCAAGAAGGTGCTGCGTCTGACGGATACCGCGGGGCAACGTCGGCGGTATTACCCGATGATGGTGGTGTCGCCGCACCATGTCGATGGAATCACACGCTGTCGTTTTTTTGTTCGCTTGGATGATGCCGCTGTTTTTCAGCATGAATGGCGGGATGCGTCACAGCGATATCAGACGGGACCGAGCCTGTGGTTTGAAAACGGCCGACTTCGAACGCCCACGAAGGAATTGATGAAGATTCCCAGTGGACAATGGATCGAAGTCGATGTCATGGCAAAGCTGGGCGACAACGCTGGCACTTGGGCGGTCACCGTCAAAAGCGATGGCGTACCGACGCGGACATTTGACAACCTGCCCATTGTGACCAACTCGTGGAAAACGCTGGACTGGGTGGGCTTCGTCAGCCAAGCCGACGCGGATTCAACGGTCGACATCGACGACTTGGAAATCATATGCGAAGCAAAGTGACATCGGCCGGTGGTTGATGCCTGTTTTATTGCAAGCCAATCGTGACCACTGGAGGAGTGACGGCGGGGTGCAAGGCGGAACGGATTTCGTCGGCGGTGATTTTCCAGCCGATGACGGTCAGGCCGTAACGCGGGTTGTTTGCCGTGTAAGGGCGCTCGGTCAAGCTGTCAAAAACAGATTCCACCAAACGGGGACCATCACCAAAGTTGACGATCCCTTTCATCCGCAGTAGCCGACCCCGAATTTGTTCAAACCCGGTTTGAAACGCCGCTCGGTCAAAATCACGTCCGTTGATCGTACAGGCGACCACCTCGGCTGGCGGTGCCTGCAACGGCGCATCTGTGCAGGGAACGTGATGCAAAGATTCCACAAACGGCCAGCCGAAGTTTTCGCTGCCGAATCGGACCTGCTTTGCACGAGGGTTCAGATCTTTCAAAAGCGATGACAGCTTATCGACTTGATCGGTGTTCAATCCGTTGGACTTGTTGATGACCAATCCGTCAGCCCATATCGCTTGGGATGCAACCGCCTTCAGCGTTGGCAAGACCTTGGTGAAGTTCAGCGCGTCGATGACGCAAACGTTGCAGGCAATTTCAAATTGCTCACGAGTCGCCGGCGTTTCAATGAAGCTGAACAGGTCGCTGGTTTGTGCCATTCCGGTCGCCTCGGTGATCACCAAGTCCGGGCGAACCTGATCCGCGATCGCATGCATCGTCGCTTCGAAGTCCGATCGGATGCAGGCGCAGAACAGGCTGCCGCGGTTCAGTTCAAAGACAGTCCCGGCATCATCGGGAAGTAGTTGCCCGTCGACGCCCAAGTCGCCGAATTCATTGATCAGCAAAGCGATCCGTTTGGATTTCAACTCAGGGCCGGCCAGCCAATGGTTCAATAGCGTTGTCTTGCCCGCCCCGAGACAACCGGTGATTAGATAGACGGGAATCTTATTCATTGCAGCGATTGAACCCATTGCTTGATCGCCATGCTGTCGGGGACACGTTCCGTCGATACGACTTGGTTTCGAGTGGTGACCAACGCCGGCGTTTCATCGGGCTCGACGCCGAAGCGAATGAAATCCAGCGGATCGGTCACCAAATGAACGACCACGTCGGCCCCGGTTTCAAGCACCGCCTGATCCACCGCATCTTTGATCGCAATCGTGTCGCCAGTGTTCTGGCCCAAGATGTGGATTTCGGATTGATGGCGTCGAATGCGAAGTCTTGCCTTCTGATTGATGCGATCTTGGATCGCTGCGGACAGTTCGTCTTTGGGGGGAATCCGTGACACGAACGCGATATCGCCGTCGATACAAATCGTCGGGATGTTTTTGACCGACAGACTGGTCATGAAACGAATCGCTTCGGGCGTTTTGATTTTATGCTCGCGCCAACGAACAATTCCATCAAACTCAGGAGCAATCTTTTCAACGGCTTCCACCATGTACTGACAGGGGGCACATGATTCGGAATCCAATGTGATGATATCGACGATCACATGATCGCCCTGGCCATAACCGGACATGTCAGGGATGTCTTGGACGTCGGCGCTTTCCGACATCGCCATCACGGCTTCTTGGCGATACGTGTCGCGAACCAGTTGACCGACCGCTACCAGGTTTTCTGGCGGCGTTGCATAGGGCAGATCGCATCCGGGGGCCAGCACAAAGCCGGTGTTGTCGCCAACGGCAAGGCATTGCACCGCATTCTTTTCAGCGTCTTCGGGGCTGCCCAGCAACAGGACGGTCGTCAGTTGCAGATTTCCGCCAAAGCTGGCTTGGTTGTCCCGGCAAGTGTCACGGACAAAATCCAGTGGGATGTTTTCGTCGACGCACACGTTGTCCGGCCCACACTGACACATCGCTTCGACGTTCTGTTGTGCGTGCCCACAGACGAAGAAAGAACTGAGGCCGCCAGAGGTCCGAATCGATTCGAACACCGGTTTGGCATAAGGGGTCACGAACTGATGGAATTGGTCGGGACCGATTTGGCTGGTCATGGGATCGACGATGGCGATCACATCACAGCCCGCTTCGATGTAATACCGGCTCATCGCGATCGCGACATCACTGCAGAATTCTAGCAACCGCTGAACCGATTCCGGGTCGTCAAACATCCGCATGAAAATGTCGGTGCCCTGCAGGTGCAACGCCAAAGTGAATGGGCCGGTCACCAGACCGTACAGTGCGGTGTCCGGATGGTCCGCACGCAACCGGCGGGTGGCGTCCAAGACGATGGGGATGCGGCCTTCGTTTGGGCCGGGAACCTTCAATTGATCCAGAGGCGTGTCCTGGGCCAGCGGATGGTCGACAACCGCGGGCGGCGTGTCCGTTGACCAACGCAATTCACAGCCCAACGCCTCGGCTTCGATCTGCAGATCAAACGCCACCGGGATTCCATCGGCTTGGTATCGATCGATTGCCAGGTTGACGCCACGATGCATCAGGTCGGCGGACTTCAGGTATTCGTCCGCACCGACGCCCAACAAGGCACCGGCGTGGCATCCCACGAAGGGAACCCAGGGCGCGCGGTCCGTTCGTTGACCGTTGATCGCGGCATGCACGAGCTCTTTTCCGCCGACCGAAAGATTGGTGCTGGTGCTCATTTGACTCGCCCTTGCTTTGCGTTCTGACCGTCCGCCGTCGCGGTGAAATGGACTCATGCGACACGTGCCGCAACTGTGACATGGCGGCACGAAAATCGATGCCGACTGTGCCACCAATGATCGATGTCAACAGTATGCATGCTGGCGACGGTCCAAAACCCTGAATGGCCGCGATTGGGTGGACCAGATTGTCGCATTCAATTCATCAGCGCCGCATGTTGCAGCTCTTCAGCTCGCAACGGTCACAGGGCGTGCCTTCGATACGGACCAACTCGCTTGGCCCCAAACCGACCAGCCCCGACACCGACTTGATGGGTGTCATCAGACAGCTTTCGTGCAGTCGGACACCCGCGGTTTGGTTGCCGAAGATCGAAAACAGTTTTTGTTGCTCGGTCAACTTCATGCCGCAGTAACCGGGACTGTACGGCAACGTGGCGGCAAAGCCGATGTCAGAAACGGGATCGCAAGCCTGGCGGACCGCTTCGGTCTCCGCTGCTTCGGCTCGTTCGGCGCCCACGGAGTTCACGATCAACGCGGCCAAATCATCGCCCTGTGACAAAAGGTCGCTGGCGAGATCAACGATGCTTGGGCCGGCGGTCGCGATGAAGGCGACGATTAGTTCCGACACCCCCAGAAAACTGCCGATTGCACCCGAGAATTCGATTTCGCCAGACGACGTGTCGACGATCAACGAACGCTTGTCTTTGTGAATGACCGGCAGAACGACATAGACGGCGCGAGGCGACGCGGCCTGTTTGGCTTGGTCGATCCAGTGTTCCAGCATCTCCGCGACGGAACCGCTTGGCGTGTATTCGGCGGGATAGCCCAAGTAGCGCAAGACTTCGGCGACGTCGATCGGTTCGTCGACTTGGGCCACCGTCACCGGTTCCATCTGCAGGAAACGGTGTGGCGATTTGACACTCATGCCATGGTCCGGGCGGTCATTGTTTCGTAGGGAGAACGATGACATGCTATGTTAACAATCCGACACGGTCATGCAGTGAACCTGACCGAAAACGCAAGCAGGTCGAAGGAAATTTTGATGTCCGAATCTGGTGCAAACGGCAGCCCATTGTACGAAGCCATTTTGACCGGCGATGCCGATGGCAGCGTCAAGTTGACGCAGACCGCATTGGCCGACGGCGTCGATCCCAATGACTTGATCAACCAAGACATGATCCCGGCGATGGATGAAGCGGGGCGGCGATTTGAGAAGCGTGAGTTTTATGTCCCTGAATTGTTGATCGCCGCGCGTGCGATGAAGGGGGCGCTGGCATTGATTCGGCCGCTGTTGTCCGAACGTGGCGTTGAACCGGTGGGTCGCGTGGTCATCGGCACCGTCAAAGGCGACTTGCATGACATCGGCAAAGGCTTGGTTGGTTCGATGCTGGAAGGCGGCGGTTTCGAAGTGTTCGATTTGGGCGTCGACGTGGCGGCGGACTCGTTCATTGCCAAAGCGGTTGAACAGAAAGCGGATGTCGTCGCGGTGTCGGCATTGCTGACGACCACAATGACGGCGATGAAGGATGTGGTCACGGCGCTGCGAGAATCCGACATCAGCCAGACGTGCAAGATTATCGTGGGTGGTGCACCGGTGACCCAACAGTTTGCCGATTCCATCGGCGCCGACGGCTACAGCGAAAATGCCAGTGCCGCCGTGACGCTGGTTCGATCGATCGTCACGCCGGCGTAGTTTCGCCGGCGGTCGGATGGATGCTGCGAGCGATGCGGACCATCGCTTGTAAGTTTTCAATCGGCGTGTCGCGGGGAACGATGCATCCGGATCCCAAGATGAAATGATTGCCCCCGCCGACGTTTTCGATGCATCGTCGGGATGCTTCTTCAACGCTTTCCGGTGTGCCCTGCAATAAATCATTGATCGTGTGCACGTTGCCCATCAACGCGACTCGGTCGCCGAGGATCTGTTTGGCGACGGACAGATCCACCATGTTGTCGACTTCCACGATCGCGGCACCCGACTTGGCGTACATGTCCAGCACTCGCGTGCTGTCACCACAAATGTGAAGCAGGCTTCCCGTGATGCCATGATCCCGCCAGGCTTGGAAGACCTTTTGCTCATACGGCAGCGCAAACCTTTCGTAAGTTGATGGCGAAATCATGTCGCATGACGCCAGCGAATCACCGCAGTGAATGATGTCGGCACCGGCGTCCCAGCATGCTTTGCCGAACCGAATCAGTGATTCAGCAGCCACCTCCAGCGCGTGGCGTATCGCGTCTTCGGTTCCCTCGGTCAAACCGGCTTCCAGCATGCCGACTTCATACAGCCAAGTCTGTGATCCGATCAGATACGAAGCCAACGCAAATGGTCCGGTTCCCGGTGATCGGATTGCCACGGAATCGCCCACCGCGGCGCGAACTTGTTTGATGGCGTCGATCATGACCGGCATCCGGCCGTCCCGATACGGATCCAGCGGTTCGATCTTGAACACTTCGTCCAGCGCCTTAGCAGGCGATTCGGTGATCGCCGGCAGTTCATCGCGTTCTCGCGTGGTCTTGCAACCAAAGCCCTCGGCGATGTAGCAGTTGTCCGCGCCGACCGCGATCACATCTTGATCCAACGCTTCGTGCAAAGCCAATTGCGCTTTGGTCATCACATCGGCGTCGGTGTAAAAATCGCGTAACACAACGCCCGAAAAAGCGACCGCAACGTCGTACATGTAGGGGCCAACGGCAACGCAATCGGTTGCCTGGCCACGAATCGAATTTTGGATTCGCTGACGTGACGTCAATTCCATTTTCTGTGCCTAAGGGTTGGGTGGCCACGATCGGTAGGGATGGACGATTGCTTCGGTCCGGCGCCGGAAGCCGATTTTGGGGGCACCCAAGCGAAGCGGGAAAACCGTCAACAGTTTACAGCCAACGGTGAGCGCAACCGGGTTCGCCGTAAAGTCAGTGCGTCAATTTTGCAGACGCGATCGCGACGGCATGCTGTCGGCCGAAGTGAAACGCAATCGGTGTTTGCAAATCCACTAGAATTGGCGGCCCAAACCCGACTGCGTCATTCTCCCAACACGAGGGATTCGTTCGCGGTCCGGGGCCAATCGTCATCGCCGCTGATTTCGCTTTTCAAGGCATCGTTCCGATGAACCGTCTCCTTCTTTTCGTCGTTCCATATGCGTCGCTCGTTCTGCTTTCGAATTCCGCTGTGGCCGCGGAACCACTGAAACCTGGAATCGTCGCACTGACAGATATTTCCACCTCGGAAACCGATGATTTGGGAATCGAGTCAGGCATTGCTTCGACCGAGCAAAGGAGTGCTTTGAAAACGCACCATAGTGCGGCGACATCGGATCAGGGACTGGATGTCAGGTACATCCAAACTCAGTCACGCGACGCCGAGCCTTTGATTGATTCGGACGCCAAAGTTCGGATCGATAAGGCCTTGCAATCGCTGGTGGATGCGGGAAGCATCGCAGGGGTTTCTGCGTTGATCTATGAGAATGGTGGGGAGGCCTACTTCAACACATTCGGCATGGCGGACACGCTTCACGATCGCCCGATGGCACGGGACACCATCGTTCAAATCTTCTCCATGACCAAACCGGTGACCGGTGTCGCCCTGATGCAACTGTATGAAGAAGGCCGATTTCAACTGGATGATCCGGTCGCCAAGTTCCTGCCCGATTTTGCCGACTTGAAAGTTGCCACGGGAACGGACGACAACGGTGATCTGATCCTTCAGTCCCCCAAGCGTCCGATGACGATTCGCGATCTGACCCGTCACACATCGGGGCTTGCCAACGGAAACGGATTGCCGATGGTCGGTCCGTTGCTGGAGAAGGCGGATCCGTTTCATCGTGACCACACGTTGGCAGACGTCGCTCAGAAGTTCAGTGAGATCCCGCTGTGGTTTCACCCCGGACAGAAATGGGCGTACGGTCCATCGGTCGACATCCAAGCACGCTTGGTCGAACAATTGTCGGGAATGGCGTTTGAAGATTACCTACGGCAACACATTCTTGATCCGTTGAAAATGGATCAGACACGCTATCGCGTCCCCAAGGCCGACCAACATCGCATGGCGGCGGTCTATCTACGTGACAATACGACGGGCAAATTGACCCGCCAAAGTGATGAAGAAGCGTTTTTGTTCAATACGCAGCCCTGGGCGTTGACGCCGGGCGGTTGGGGGCTGACGGCGACCATCGATGACTACATGCGATTCGCACGGATGCTGCAGAACGAGGGTGAACTGGCCGGCGTTCGAATCCTGAAGCCTGAAACCGTGCGTTTGATGGCAACGGATCAATTGCCCGACGACGTTGACGACAAGTCTTGGTTGCCGGGAAAGGGACAAGTGGGCTTTGGGATCGATTTCGCCGTTCGTGTTCGTCCACCGGCATCCGCGGAGGAGAATTTTGGCGTCGTGGGTGAATTCTTTTGGGACGGTGCGGCCAGCACTTTGTTTTGGGTGGATCCGGTCAACGATCTAACCGCCGTCCTATTCGTGCAACTACGTCCGTTTGACCAAGTGGGACTGCATAAAGCGTTTCGCGACGCGGTTTATGGTGCCAACGAACAAGCCGAACTTCACTAGGCACTGTTTATCAATTCAACACGAAGGCCAATGAAGACGGTAACCCGACGCGTCAGCGAGGGATTCTTGATAAATGAATAACTTCGGCCCCTCGCTGACGCTTCGGGTTACCAATTGATAAACAGTGCCTAAGCAGGTGGACCGCAGTATTGCGACAAATGGAAACACCACGCCTGAGTTTTGAAGTTGCGTTTTTACCCGAGGCATTGGTCTTTTGGTAACCCGACGCGTGAGCGAGGCGATGTCTACATCCTTTTTCCCTCGCTCACGCGTCGGGTTACCAGGAAAGTCGCAACTTCAAGACACGACGCGTCGGGTCATTTTTCGAGATGCTTGCTGTCTTGAGCATCATTGACGTATTCAATCACTCGCTCCAACTCCTCTTCGGTGAAAACCCAACGGATGCTTCCTCGTTCAGCCCACCAGTTTTCACGGCGATCATCCGTCCCCTGGCTCAAGCGTCTTGTGCACCACGCTTTTAAGTCCTGTCGCACCTTCTTTGGTGCCGTTTTGAATGCACCGACGACAACATGCAGATGGTTGGATCTGCAGTTCTTTGCATGCAGTGTCCACTTGCGGTATTCGCATGTTTCCGCGATCTGGGACTCGACCGATTTGCGCTGCGTTAAGCTGAGAATACAAGCTTGCTCCGTCATCCGTGCGCGAGCTTCAAGTTCCAACGGTCGGCAAGGCAGTTTCCATCCCAGTTGATACTCAACCCACCCTCGCTTGTCGCCCGGCAGCCAAGTGCCGTAGGTCGCGATCGTCAGGAAGAATGCAATCGGATCGTGCATCGCAGATCACAAATCGGAGAAGTTTGTTGAAACGAAAATGGTAGCCCAATGTTTCAGTTTTGAAGTTGCGCTTTTACCCGAGGCATTGGTTTTTTGGTAACCCGAAGCGTGGGCGAGGCGATGTCAGCGTCCTTTTTTTCTCGCTCACGCGTCGGGTTACCAGGAAACCACAACTTTAAAAGGCGTGGGCGAGGCGATGTCAGCGTCCTTTTTTCCTCGCTCACGCGTCGGGTTACCAGGAAACCACAACTTTAAAAGGCGTGAGCGAGGCGATGTCAGCATCCTTTTTTCCTCGCTCACGCGTCGGGTTACCAGGAAAGTCGCAACTTCAAAACTGACGCGTCGGGTTGACTGACCTAAAAGATCTGTCCGCCGACTTAGGTGGTCCATTGCCGCTTGCGTCTGGGCCGGATGGGTGACGGTCAAACGACGCGTGGCCCGGGTGATCCGAAGAGGTTGTTCCTGATCGTTGACCGAGTGAGCCGGGCCCAATCAGTTTTCGATCACGACCTTGCCCATGCCTTTGCCGCTTTCCAGTCGTGCATGAGCCGCGCCCGCGTCGTTCAGCGAGAACTTTTCTTCATCCAAGACGGGCGTCAGATCGCCTGCTTCGGCGATGCGTGTGACGTCGGCTAATATCTCTGCGTGATCCGACCGGCGATAGTTGTGAAGCATCGGGATCAGCATGAAGACCACGTGCAATGACAGGCCCTTGAAGTGGGCCGGGGTCAGGTCTAGCTCGATCATCGAAACCGTCGTAGCGATCTGACCGTTCAATCGCGCCGCTTCGAACGACTTGGTCAGGTTTGCACCGCCCACCGAATCAAACACGACGTCAAAGCCGTCACCCCCGGTGTGTTTTTCGACGTACTGTTGGACTGATTCGGATTTGTAATTGATCGCGGTTGCACCCAGCTTTTCGATCAGCGCCAGTTGTTTGTCACCGCCACCGGTGGAATACACGTCGGCGCCGAAATGCTTGGCCAACTGAATGGCGACGTGGCCCACACCGCCCGAACCGCCGTGGACCAACACCTTTTGATTCGGACCTGTACCTGCACGTTTCAGACCTTCGTACGCCGTGATCGCGACCAACGGCAATGCGGCGGCTTGTGCCATCGAAAGATTCTTCGCCTTCGGGGCAATCAGGTCAGCATCAGCGACGATGTATTCGGCCAAGGTTCCCGGCAAGTCTGCCAAGCCACCGGCACAACCGTAGACTTCGTCGCCGACCTGATACCCATCGACGTCATCGCCGACCGCTTCGACGGTTCCGGCAAAGTCCATGCCCAGGATCGCCGGTGTGTCGGGCGACAATGGCAAGTCCTTGCCCATTTTTCGGATCATCGTGTCGACCGTGTTGACACTGGACGCGGCGATCTTGACGAGCACATGTCTGGGTTTGACCGACGGCGTTTCCACGTCGGCGGATTCAAATACGGCGTCTTCACCATAGGATTGGATGATCATGGCTTTCATAGCTGGTTTCCTTATCAAGGGAAGTGGATGGTTGGTGGATCAATGGGTTACAGGATTTCTTGAACGGCCAAAACAATCTGGTTCCAATTGCGTTGGTTCTCCAGACTGTTTTGAACCCCAGTCTCATCTGCTTGCGCGAAACGGCGGATTGCCGGAGTTCGGCTGGTCGCCTGGTAAAGCTGATAGGCTTCTTCTTTCAACGCTTCCTGAATGGGCAGATCGATCGACGCATAGGCCGCTCGCTTGCACGCTTCGATCGACTCGGCGGGGAACCGAGCGATACGTTTGGCGAGGGCGTCGACATAGGGCCCGATGTCATCGGGGTCGAGTGCTTTGTTAATGGTGCCATAGGCTTCGGCTTGGTCGGCATCAAAGTCTTGGGCACTCAAGATGATCTCCAGTGCACGACCCAAACCGACTTGACGGGCCATTCGCGACGCACCACCACCGCACGGCAAAATCCCCATCGCCACTTCCATTTGCATGAACGTTGCTTTTCCCCGAGCGGCGAATCGCATGTCGCATGCCAACGCAAACTCATGGCCACCGCCGCGGGCGAACCCTTCGATCTTGGCGATGGTCGCCTGGGGAACTTCGCTGATTCGTTGCAAAACCTCTTGCAGGTACAGCAGTTTCACGTCCTGGCGATCCACGGCATCGATGGACATGTCTTTCAAGAAATGGGTGTCCGCATGGCAGACCCAGATTTCCGGATGCGCCGACTGGAATACAACGACTTTGATGCCGCGGTCTCGTTCAAGCAATTCGGCCAGCCGGTTCAAGTCGTCTAGCATCGGTATGCCTTGAACGTTGACCGGTGGGCTGTCGAACGTGACCGTTAGAACGGCCCCGTCTTGCGAAGTGTGGAAGGTCGAAAAGTTGTCGTAGCCCATCGTGATTCCCTGCGGTGACTGGTTCCGTGGATCAACGGTGACGTCGTTTCTGCGTTTGCGGGTCGAGCGATGAAACCGCAAAAACGCACTCGCTTTGTGAGTACGCATTGATAGTATGTGTAAGTCACCACAGAGCAAGAACGCACATTTACGGCCTGTAGGCACACAATGGATACTAATGGGAAATCGCGGCACTCCAGCTATGTGTTGCCGGCCTGTCCAGTTGAAGCAACGCTGGAATTGATCGGCGGCAAGTGGAAAGGGATCGTGCTTTTCTACTTGCTGGACGGTCGCCTGCGGTTCAGTGAACTGAAACGCAAAATCGGCTGCGTGACCCAACGCATGCTGACGAAACAGCTTCGCGAATTGGAAGACGTCGGCTTGATCAACCGCATCGTGTACGCGGAAGTCCCGCCGCGCGTGGAATATGAATTGACCGAGGAAGGAAAGTCACTGGAGCCAATCCTGTACGCCTTGAAGGCTTGGGGCGAAGCCCACGCATTGCCGCTGTTAAAGAATCGGGAATTGGCAATCGCCGAAGAAGATGGGGGCGGGCGATGACCGATGACACCGGATCGCCCGCCAAGATTGCCGCCGTGAAGACCGTCACTTCTAGGGTGTCCGACGATTGACGTAAACGTAATAGGCACCGCAGATGGGATCGCCTTGGGCGTCCAATAGAGTCGCCTGCAGTTCAAGCGGGCCCTCGTTCAACTGGACACTGGTTGTAAACGATTGGCCGTCGTCGTCGGGCATCAGTTTGGTTTCAGTGTCTGCGATTCGCAGACGCGCCGAATGGATCGGTAACGATTTGCCCGCCACATAAACGCCATCGGTGACCGGGGTTTCCGGCACAGCGGCTTGCAAGCGGAACTTGGATTCACGTGGCCAACGTCGCAATTCCAATTCATAGGTGCCCGCTTGGGCGACGTTCAGATGCCAGACGCCATCTTTCAGCACCGCATGACGGACCTGAATTTGCTGATCGACAAAAACGTCCAGCCATTCACAGGCGGTCAGCAACATCGGGTTTTCCTGGTCGCTGCCGATCACGACACGCTGCGGTGTGTTGACATCATCTTTCACGCCATCCCACCACTGATCCAGATGTGACCGCATCTTTGCAACCACTTTCGGGTGCTGGGCGGCGACGTTGTGATCTTGGTGGGGATCGTTGTCGATGTTGTAAAGCTGTCGGTTTTCCAGCAAACGCCACTGTTTCCACAGCACACCGGCACCATTCTTTTGCGGCACCGCCGGATTGCCTTTGGTGAATCCGACCTTGAACGTCGGCATTCGACTGTAGTTGATCACCAGCATGCGGTCGTCCAATGATTCACGCTGGCCGCGAATCAGCGGCGCCAAACTGATGCCGTCCAATTCGTCGGGAACGTTGGCGATACCGGCCAAGTCCGCCAGCGTGGGCAGCAGGTCTTGCACCTGACAAAGTTCGTCGACGTCCTTGGGGTTTGCGATCGGGCCAGCGGGCCAGCGGATGAAGCAAGGCACACGGTGGCCGCCTTCCCACAGTTGTGTTTTCTTGCCACGCATACCGGCATTGAAATAGTCCGGCCCCATCGTGCTGCCGTTGTCCGTCAGAAAAACAATGATCGTGTTTTCCAATAGTCCTTTTTCCGTCAGGAACCGGTCCAAACCGCCAACGTTGTCATCGATGTTGGCGCCCATCGCCAGAAAGCTGACCAGCGATTCAATCTTGGTTTCCGACAAATGGTCGACGACTTCAGGATGCTGTCCGATCGCGTCGCGAATCGGTTGGCGATACTGATCAGGAACGAACCAGGGCCAGTGAGCCGCGTTGGTCGCGATGTAGGCGAAGAACGGTTGATCGGCGTCTTGGCCGATCCACTTCTGGGCTTCATCAAAGAACACGTCGGTGCAGTAACCGTTGTAACGTTCACGCTTTCCATTGTGGATATAGACGTCATCGAAGTAATCATTGTCCCAGTAATCGGGGACACTGTTGATGTGTGACGACGGAAACCAAACGGCTTCATCAAACCCGCGGTCTTCGGGGCGGAACGGATAGTTGTCGCCCAGGTGCCACTTGCCAAAGATACCAGTCCGGTATCCGGCGTTGCCAAACACGTCGGCGATGGTTTTGGCATCGTGTCGCAGCAGGGTGCGTCCACTGCTGACGTTGATCGCCGCGTTGCGAAATGCGTCCAAGCCCGTCATCAATTGCCCACGAGTCGGCGTGCACATCGGGGCGACATGAAAGTCGGTCAAGCGAATGCTTTGTGATGCCAACTTGTCGATGTTGGTGGTTTGAACGATGGGGTTTCCATGGCACGAAAATTCACCATAACCCTGGTCGTCGGTCATGATGACGATCACGTTGGGTTTGGCTTCGTTCGCCGTGGCATGCAAAGGGGCGGCGGCGATCGGGTACGCCATCAACAGCACGGTTGCCAGGTGCGGAATGATTCGATTCATGGCGGGATGGGGGCTGGAAGGTGGGGGAACGGAAAGTCTGGCGAAAGGTTGGTGCAGAGGTCTGACCGGAGATCGGCTTATGGTCGGGTCGGGTCCCACCGCGAACGCAGGGCATCCAACAGGACAGCGATGACGATGACGGCACCGGTGATGATTTGTTTGTTGGCATCAGAGACGCCGATCTGTGCCAGCCCCGTTTGCAAAACAGCGATGATCAGCACCCCAATGAATGAACTGATCACGCTGCCGCGACCGCCCATTAAACTGGTGCCTCCGATGACGCATGCGGCGATGGCGGATAACTCGATACCGATCGCGGCGTTGGGGTCGGCCGACGACAGACGTGATGTTTGGGCGAGCGCCGCCATGCCGCACATCAGCCCGCTGATGACGAAGACGGTCATCGCATACGGTGCGGTGCGGATGCCCGACATTCGCACGGCTTCTTCATTGGTGCCGATCGCCACGCAATACCGACCGAAAACCGTTCGGGTCAGCAAGAATTGTCCCGCGGTGACGCAAGCCAGTGCGGCCAGGAATGCAGGCGACAGCAACAGGCCTGGCAACGGTTGTCCGATGGCTTCCACGGCTGATCCGATATATTTCGTTTGCGAATCGGTCACCACTTTGGTCGCCCCGCGAGCCATTTCCAACATCCCGAGCGTGACGATGAACGATGGGATCCGAAAACCAATCGCGATCGCGCCGTTGACCAGTCCACAAGCGGCGCCGGTGGCCAAGCACAGCACGGCGGCGGTTCCCAAAGACCAATCATGGTCAACCATCAGCGAACCCAAGACCGCCGATGAAAGTGCCAGCAAAGAACCGACCGACAAATCGATTCCGCCCACAATCAGCACCAGCGTCATGCCGACCGCAATGAAGGTCAGATCGGGGATCTGGTTGGCGATGGAAACCAACGTGGAATGCTGGAAAAAATTCTGGCTTTGAAAGCTGAACACCGCGACGATCACCGCCAAGACGGCCAACAGACCACCGTACTGGACCAGCACATTGCGAACGTGTTTCGGCATCATGCCCCGGCCTCCTGGTTTCGGTATCCGGAAAACGCGGCTTGCATGATTTGATCGTGCGACCAATCGTTACGTTCAAACGTCTCCATCAATCGTCCGGCCGACATGACGGCGATGCGATCACAAGTTTCCAAAAGTTCCTCCAGGTCACTGCTGACAATCACGACACCTTTGCCGTCTTTGGCCAGCGTATCGATCAGTCGATAGATTCTGCGTCGGGCGGCAACGTCGATTCCACGCGTGGGTTCATCAAACAGGAAGACATCGGCATCGCGGACCAACCATTTGGCGATCGCCACCTTTTGCTGATTGCCGCCGCTAAGCGTTCCCACGCTTTGGTCGATCGTGTGGCAACGAATATCCAACTGGTCACACTGTGTTTGTGTGGCGGATCGTTCGATTCGGCCGCGGACCATGCCAGTGGTTGCAAAGCGATGTCGAAGCGATGCCAAAGTCGTGTTGAATTGGATCGATTTGGACAGCAACAGACCGTTGTCCTTCCGATCTTCGGTGACCATCGCGATGCCAGCGGCGACCGCCTGACGCGGATGACGAAAGCGGTACGCAGTGGCATCATCACGCAAGTAGACGTTGCCCGACGTGGCGACATCGGCACCGAAGATCAACCGCAAAAGTTCCGTTCGACCTGAACCGACCAGCCCGGCGATCCCCAAACGTTCGCCACGGTTGACATTGAAGGAAACGCGATCGACGAGGCCGCCGGTCAATGCATCGACACGCAGCACCGTGTCGACTTGTCGTCGTGACGGATGCAAGGCGGAATCGTCCGAGCCGCCATCGCCGCTCATCAATTCCACCATGCGATCGGTCGAACATTCCGTCGCGTCGAAGGTGCCGATTTTTTGGCCGTCACGCAGCACGGTGATCCGGTCGGCAAGTTGCGCGACTTCGTCCAAACGGTGGCTGATATAAACGATGCCCACGCCTGCGTCACGCAGTTTGTTCAGCCATCGAAACAAGGTTGCCGATTCAGCGGCACTTAACGCAGCGGTCGGTTCGTCCAAGATCAAGATGCGACACTTGCGATCCAGCGCCGCGGCGATCTCCACCATTTGTTGTTTGCCGACCCCCAGCTTCGCGACCGGTGTGTCCACTGGAACATCGTTCAAGCCGACGCGATCCAGTGCCGCCCTGGAACGATCCTTCAACGGTCCACGCCGGATCACACCACCGATCGACGGCAGACGTGCCAGCATCAAGTTTTCGGCGACCGAAAGGGTCGCGATCAGGTTCAATTCTTGTTGGACGATTTCGACGCCGGCAATTTCCGCGTCGCGTTTGCTGTTGGGGGCGTAGTCGTTCGAATCCAGTTGCATGCTGCCGGCGGTGGGTTCCAACAGCCCTGCCATCATTCGCACCAGTGTGCTTTTGCCCGCGCCGTTGGCGCCCAGCAACGCATGGATTTCACCCCCGCGAATCGCGACATCACAGTCTTTTAGGACGGTCACGCGGCCGTAGCGTTTGCACAGCCCCCGGGCTGTGAACAAGTCCGGCGAAGACGTCATCACGGCGTCAGTGTTTGTTGGTGGATCAAATCCACGGGCGTTTCGACGTCTTCCGGTTTGGTGTCGGGATCACGCAGCATTTTCAGCGCGGCTTCGATCCCAAAGACGGCCAGTTGGTCACCATGCTGGTCCGCGGTGGCCAAAATCTTTCCATCGATGATCGCTTGTTGCACGGCACTGATGTTGTCAAAACCGACGATCATCACGTCATCGGATCGCCCCGCACTGCGGACCGCGGCGACGGCCCCCAACGCCATGCTGTCGTTGGCGGCCAAGATGGCTTTGGCATTCGGATGTTCGCTTAGCATGGACGAAGCGATCGTGTTGGCCTTGCTCATTTCCCATTCGGCCGATTGGCTGTCCACGATCTCGACACCCGCTTCGGCCATCGCCTGCTGAAAACCTTCGCGACGTTGTTGGGCGTTGAAGGAGGTTCGGATGCCTTCCAACACCAGCACTTGATCGCCACCATTTAACTGGTTCGCCAAGTACTGGCCGACCTTCTTTGCGCCGGCGCGGTTATCGGGGCCGACAAAGGGGATCGTGATGCCTTCGGTCTTCAACACGTCCGCGTCCAAGCGATTGTCGATGTTGACGACCACCACACCGGCCTGTTGGGCACGTCGCAGTGCGGGGACCAGTGCTTTGGAATCCGCCGGGGCGATCACGATCGCGTCGACGTTGCTGCTGACCATTTCTTCGACCAAGGCGACTTGGCGGCTAAGGTCACGTTCGTCTTTGATTCCGTTAACAATCAACGCGTAGTCGTCGGCGTTTTCTTCTTGATGCGCCTGTGCGCCGTCGGCCATCGTGGAAAAGAACTCGTTGGCCAACGATTTCATGATCAAAGCGACGCGCGGCTTGCCGTTATCGCCGGTGCCGTCAGCGTCTGTTGATGTCGTGGTGCTACTCGGTCGGCATCCCGCCAATGCGACCACCAAAACCACCAGCCCGAACTTGCGTTTCATCGTTGCGAATCCCGATAGACAGCCTGCCAAACATTTCGGTCTGACAGAATACAGCAACCACGTTGCAGACGCAGCAAACCACCCGACCGGATGTCAACGGTCTTTCGACGGGGAGTCCACATCGACGGCATCCGAATCGGCAGGCGTGTCGTCGGCGTGTTGAGTTTTCAACAACGTGTCACGCAAGAACTGCATTTGCATTTCTTGGATTTTGGGTTCGCCGAAGCCGGCACCGCCATGTCCGGCGCCTGCAATGATGTGCAACTTTGATTTGACGCCGGCCTTTTTCAACGCCGCGTGCAAAGCTTCACTTTGGTTGGCCGGGACCACGCGATCGGCCGAACCGTGGATGATCAAGAAAGGCGGATCTTTGGGATCGATGTAAGTGATGGGATTCACACGGCGGATGCCTTCGGGATTTTCGGTCACGATCCCACCACCCAGCAGACGCGACTCCGGCGATTGATCGCGGTTGTGGCTTTCATATCCCGGGGTGGTCACGAAGATCTGAAAGTCGGTGGGGCCGTACAGATCGATGACCGCTTGGACGTCGCTGCGCTGGTCGTTCCAACCGCCGTCGCCTTCCAAATTGTCGGCTCCGCGGGATGTCCCCAGCAATGCAACCAAGTGGCCACCGGCGGAACTGCCCGCGACGGCGATTCGACTTGGATCCAGGTTGTACTTGTCCGCATGGGCACGCAAGAAACGGATCGCGCACTTACAGTCATGGATTTGCGCCGGAAAAGCAGCCTCGCCGGTCAGACGGTATTCGATCGTCGCGCCGGCAAAGCCTTCTTTGACCCAGCGGGAAAGACGCCCCACGCCACCTTCTTTGTTTCCCCCCATCCATCCACCGCCGTGGATCCAGACGATCAGCGGCGTCGGCGCATCGGCCGGCGGGTCAGGCAGCACCAAGTGAAGCTTCAAGTCGCGACCGCCCCCCTGGCCAAAGACCACGTCTTTCACCAAACGCGTGCCGGGAATTTGGCGACGCCCACGTGCCGAAGCGCCCGAGTGACTGTCGGCAAAGTCCGCCTTGTCGATCTTGTCGTCACCGTTCGTGTCCAGTCGCCGAAACAACGCTTTGGGGCCACTGAATTCCGTGGCGGTCACCGCCCCATCGGAATCCGAGTCGTCGCGATCGAGTACCGCCGACAACGAAATCCGTGGGCGGTCACTTTGGGCTTGGGCGGAGGACAACGCGGCCAGGCCGGTCAAGCAAAGGCACGCCAGGATCCGCGGCATTTGTCGGGGCAACATGGGATAGGTCCTATGGAACAACATGAATGAAACCGGGCGGCCACCAGGAAATGAGTCTACCGGACCTCGACCGCTTCCGCCGGGGAGGCGGATTCTACCACACGCTCAAAGCGAGCGTTTTCGTGCTCTGCGATGGCTCGGTTTTCAACTTGCCACGGGTGTCTTTTTTGAAAAGTCAAGCTTCGCCGTCAAAACGATTTGACCGCGACGATTTGTCGACCAAGGGTCCCAGCAGTGACAGTGCAGGCAAGCATCGGGGGACGCGGATTTGCGTCGGCCGGGTGCGTTAGACACAAGGGTGAAAGATGAAATTGTTGAACTGGTCCAACAACGCAAGCGAAAACGTATCGCAGGCAGACATGTTGGATTCCGCCACCGCGACGTTGGACATCGACGCGGATCAGTTTGTTGATCTGTCTCAGATCATGAATTCGTTGCACCGTTCGCAAGCGGTGATCGAATTTGAACCGGACGGAACCATCCTGAAGGCCAACAAAAACTTCCTAGACACGGTGGGATACACCTTGTCGGAAATCCAGGGCAAGCATCACCGGATGTTCGTCGACAGCGAATACGCCGGATCCGATGAATACCGTCAGTTCTGGGAAAAGCTTCGCGCCGGAAACTTCCACAGCGATCTGTTCCAGCGTTACGGTCGCGGCGGCCGCGAGATCTGGATTCAAGCGACATACAATCCGGTGATGGACGACTCCGGACAGGTCATCAAGATCATCAAATTGGCGACCGACGTTACCAAGGCGCGGATGATCCAGGCCGACATCCAGAACCGTTCACAGGCAATGATTGAATTCAAGCCGGACGGTACGATCCTGCACGCCAATTCGCTGTTCTTGCAAACCACCGGATACTCGCTGGAAGAAATCCGCGGCAAGCACCATCGCATGTTCATGCCGGCCGAAGATGCCGCGACCGCGGAGTACGCACGTTTTTGGGAACGTCTGGCTCGTGGTGAATTCCAGCAAGGCGAATTCCGACGTGTGAACAAACACGGTCAAGAGATTTGGCTCAGCGGTGCCTACAATCCCGTCTTTGATAACGACGGCAACGTGACCCGCGTGGTGAAGAACGTCAGCGACATTACCGATCAAGTTCATTCCAAGAATCAATCGGAATCGTTGGGTAACTCCATCGCCAGCAGCGTTTCGGAGATGTCACAGGCGATCGCCGAGATCAGCGAGCGAATCACTCGCACCGCCGGGTTGGCCAAAGACGCCGATGTAAACACCAAGAACGCGACCGATTTGGTCAAGGACTTGAATTGCAGCAGCGAAACGATCGGCGAAATCATCGACACGATCCAGGATCTGGCCGACCAAACGAATCTGTTGGCCCTGAACGCGACCATCGAAGCCGCACGAGCGGGGGAATCAGGACGCGGTTTCGCCGTGGTTGCCAGCGAGGTCAAGGAACTGGCCAATCAAACCGGCAAGGCGACGTCGGAGATTCGCAAGAACGTCGAAACAATCCAGTTCAGCATCGGACAAGTGGTTTCGGCCATCGAATGTATCGCCAACAGTGTCGGCGAAGTCAGCGACAACACGACCGGCGTTGCGGCATCGGTCGAAGAGCAAAACGTGGTGATTTCGCAGCTCAGTTCGGCCGCCGACGAATTGGTCGGCTGCAACAGCTAGGCCCGTCCGGCCAACAGAATTTGAACGCTGAACCATTGCAGGGGAAGCGGCAGTAGGTGATCGCACCGGGTCCCTGCTGCCGCATCTTTTTTGCGCGAAAGAATGGTGTATCAGGTGCTTGCACCGGAGGCCGCCGCGTTCGACCCCGACATGCCGACCAGGGAAGCGGCGATGCGATCGTCTTTGAAGGTCAGCGTGCGATAGGGGAATGGAATCTCGATATCCGATTCGTCCAGGGCCCGTTTGATTGCTGCGACGACTTGGTCACGACTGCGGCGAATGTCGATCGGCTTGGCACCGGTCCACCACGCGACTTCGAAATTGATGCTGGAGTTGGCAAACTCATTGGCGAACACTTCGACCGTGCGAATGCCTCGCACTGTGTCGCACGATTGAACGGCCTCGCGGATCACCTCCCGTGCCTGGTCGACATCTTCGCCATAGGCAACGCCACAGATGATTCGAACGCGTCGCTGTGGTTGGCTGGTCAACACATCCACTTTGTTTTTGAACAAATGGCCGTTGGGAATGACCGCCAATTCGCCATCCAGTTTCCGAATCATCGTGTTGCGAACGGTGATCTGTTCCACTTTTCCGGTGGTGCCTTCGCACGTGATGTAATCGCCGCGGTCGAACGGATAACGCCACAGGATCAGGATTCCGGCGAAAAAGTTTTCAAAGATGTCTTTGAAGGCAAACCCGATCGCCACGGTCCCCAGCCCCAGTGTCGTCAGGGCTCGCGTTGGCGTCATGCCGGGAAAGGCAATGATCGTGGCCACCAAGAGCCCGATGATCCAGATCCCGATCGATGACAACTGATAGATCAAGTCTTTCAAGCTGGAACGTATGCCACGCGATTCCAGAATGCGTTGTTCGATGGCTTGGCATAGCTTGGATGCCGCGGCGGTCAGCAATAGAACGATCACTGCGGCCAGCAATAACGGAGACCGGCTGAGCGTTTCCTTGCGCAGCGAATCCAGACTAGCGTTGATCACCTGGCCACTGGATTTCCAACTGAATTCTTCGCGGACGTCCAATTGGTTGATGACCGCCACGACGTCTTCGGTGCGACGCGCGATGTCGCCGGCCCAATCACGATGCCGATCATTGTCAGCGATCCCGGCGATGGTGATCACGCCGTTGCGTGATTCAACGTCCAGATCATCGAACCAGCCGGATGCCTGGAACACGGCCCGCAAACGTTTCTCGATCGCACGGTCATCGGTGACCTCGTTGACCGCGACCGCAGAAACCGTGGGCGATGCGTCCGTGTTGGTAGGTTCGTCGACCGGTGGATCTTGAACCTGCCCCAGGACGATGCCCAGCGTGGCGAAGCTGCCGAATTGAAGAGTAAATACCAGGAACAAACGGAACATCGGGCTTTCGCGGCGCAGCGGTCGGGATCGAGAACGCTGTCACTGATGCACGTCTCGTGCCGCGGCCTGAACAACAAAGCGATCATCGCCATACCGCGATCCATTGGTTGCCATGGCGACGGATTGGTCGTTTATCCGTCAATGGAATGTCGATGGAAACGCGACGGAGTGATAGGCGACGGCGATCAGGCGGATGGCGTGCCGTTGGTGGCGTCGCTGGCGCTTTCAATCCGTCGTTTGGCGTCTGCCAACAAGCAGTGCATTGCCTCGCGGGCCGCGTCGGCATCACGTCGACAGATGGCATCCATCACGTCACGGTGCAGCGGCACTGATGCGGGGTTGTCGGCCGGTTGTCGGTTGGTGACTTTCAAACTGGTCGCCAATGAAATCGCGATCGCGCCGGCGACGGGCGAGAAAAAGGGGTTGCCCGTGGCGTGCAAGATCTCGGTGTGAAACCTCAAATCGGCTTCCTTGAAAGCTTCGACGCTGTCGGTGTTCGCGGCCATCTTTTCAAGGGCCGCGCGTATCCGATCCAGCTGATCTTCGCTGGCACGTTTGGCGGCCAGGGCAGCGGCGGCGGGTTCGACGGTCAGCCGAAACTCCGTTAGGAAACGCAGGTGCTGGCCGTCACCGTCGGCGCTGGCGTGCCAGGCCAGGACTTCGGAATCAAGGTAATTCCAGTCAGCGGAGGGACGGACAATCGTTCCACGTTTGGGGCGTGATTCTACCAAGCCTTTGGCCGCCAGCGATTTGATCGCTTCGCGGACGACGGTTCGGCTGACGCCCAATTGTTCGCACAAAGTGGGCTCTTGCGGCAAAGCTTCGCCCGGTTTGACCTGCCCGGCCAGAATTTTGAATCCCAAATCGTGGACGACTTGCCCGCAGAGATTTCGTCGCATTCGGGGAATTTCCATGCCGCAGCCTGTTGACAGGGGGTGCTTGCTGTTATTGTAATACAAATAGGTTCAGCGGTATCGATCACCGCCGTACACGCTAGTTGTGGGCGATTCGCCTGCGCAAAGTCGTCGTCGACAACCGGTGGTCTCGCAAAACGGAATGGTCCGACCTGCCCCGTCGATCGCTTTGCCAAATGTGTCGCAGTGCCCTCGCGTCAGTATCGCCGGAATCGCATCGGTCAACGGCACAGGTATGCCGTCAGAACCGGACGAAATTGTCGGCGGTCTTTGGGGCAAAGGCTTCCGCGAAAAAGGCAAGGTATCGACGAACGATGTCCTGTTTCCACGATTGCTGGTGCTTTTGGCAAGTGTTGTTCACGGCACTTTCCCGCATCGCCACGAAGTGCGTCAAGCCAAGGTCGCGAGAAGCCGGGCGGTTGATCCATCGTACCGTAGCGATGCTTCCGATTCTTTGGTTTGGGCCGCGAATTGTGGTTTCCAATCCGGATGGCGTTTTGTCACAGGCATCGCTGGTCGGGGCAGGACGAGGTGCCTGCATTCAATCCCTATGGGACATTGACACGCCCCGTGATCACCGACGGTAACCGTCGCAGCGGCAAGCCGCCGACGAACGGAATCTTTGCGAGACTGGCCGGAGCGTTCGGCCGATCGAACACCATCCCACCGCTTTATCCCACCTGCGGAGACCAACCGTGCGATTTTCCACTTTGATCGTTTTGCTGATCCTCGGTGCGTCGATCGTCCAAGCCGATCAGGCAGGCGTCATCGACAACTCCGACAGCCCCCACGTCAAGTTTCGCAGCATCGGCATTGGGGATTGTCGATGGACCGATGGGTTTTGGGCAGAGAAGTTCCAGTTGTGCCAGCAGGTCATGGTGCCTCACATGGGCAGTTTGTTGAAAGGCGATGTCGGTCACGCCTACAACAATTTCAAAATTGCCGCGGGGCTGAAGGAAGGCCAGCATCAAGGCATGCACTGGCATGACGGCGACTTTTACAAATGGATGGAGTCGGCCGTTTACGTGTACGCCATCAACCGTGACGAAAAGATCTTGGTCGAACTGGACGAGATCATCGATGTCATCGGGAAAGCTCAGTTGGATAACGGCTATCTGTCGACGCAGATCCAACTTGGTGCACCGGAGCCTTGGACGGCACGCAATTACCACGAGCTATACAACAGCGGGCACTTGCTGACCAGCGCATGTATCCACCATCGCGTGACCGGGAAGCGAAACTTTCTGGACATCGCGATCAAGCACGCCGATCATCTGCACGAAACGTTCCAGCCACAGCCTGAACGGCTGGCACGATTCGGTTTCAATCAAACACAGATCATGGGGCTGGTGGAACTTTATCGCACCACCGGTGACAAGCGATATCTGCGTTTGGCGGAGATCTTCATCAACATGCGGGGGCGGTCACGCGTCGAACCCGGTCCATCGGTCCGGCATTCGACGATCGGTGATATGGTGCAGGAACGCAAACCGTTGCGGAAGGAAACCGAAGCGGTCGGCCACGCCGTTTTGGCCTTGTATTTCTATGCCGGTGCCGCGGACGTCTATGCTGAAACCGGCGAACAGGCGCTGGTCGAAGCTTTGGATCGGCTGTGGGAAAACGTGGTCCACAAAAAGATGTACATCACCGGTGCCTGTGGCCAAACCCACCACGGCGCATCGAGCCGGGGAGACGCGGTCCACGAGGCATTCGCCGGCGAATACGTGATGCCTAACCTGACGGCGTACAACGAAACCTGTGCAAACCTATGCAATGCGATGTTCAGCCATCGGATGTTGGGGATCCATGGCGAATCCAAGTATGCGGACATTATGGAACTGGTGATGCTGAACAGTGGTTTGTCGGGCATCAGTGCCGATGGTCGGCAATACTTTTATTCCAATCCGTTGCGTTCGATTCATGGTGCCCGCGACTATTCCGCATTGAACACCGAAACGCCGGATCGCCAGCCCTATCTGAAATGTTTTTGTTGCCCACCGAATCTGGTTCGAACGATCGCCAAGCTTTCATCTTGGGCCTACAGCTTGCCGGAAAACGGTGTTGCCGTGAATCTGTATGGGGCGAACGAACTGGCGACACGCCTGTGTGATGGTTCGACGCTTCGTTTGCGACAGGAAACCGATTATCCATGGGACGGGGCGATCAAGATCACCGTCCAGCAGTGCAAGTCAGACGCCTTTGATGTTCACTTGCGTATCCCGCACTGGGCCGACGCGGCCCAGTTGCAAATCAACGGAACCGCGGCGGACGTGGTTCCGGTGGCGGGACAGTTCGCGGTTCTGACCCGAGAGTGGAAACCGGGCGATGTCATCGAGTTGGACTTGCCGATGCAGGCTCGGTTGATGGTCGGGCACCCGCGGATCGAAGAGGTTCGCAATCAAGCCGCCGTCCAGCGAGGCCCCGTGGTCTACTGCATCGAATCTCCCGACCTTCCCAAAGACACCAGCATTTTGGACGTGAACGTTCCCTCCGATATCGATTGGGAACTGGAGCCCGGGATCAGCGAACTGGGCAACGTAACGGCGCTGCGTGGCACGGTTCTGTTGCGGGCGGAAGACAATCGTTCGATGTATCGCGCTTTGGATGAACCGCAGTGGCAGGAACACGAAGCCCGCTTCGTCCCCTATCACGCTTGGTCTAACCGTGGGTTAAGCGAGATGACGGTGTGGATGCCGATTGTTTGGCGTTAATCCGTGTTCCACCAGCGTGCCGCCTGGTGGGCAGACCAATTATCATGCCGCTGTAAGACGGCATCCCGCAAACTTCGTGGGCATGGACCCATTTGATGGTCATGCAAACGACGTTTGGCATGGTGTCCCTGCGCAACCGTTTCATTGATCCGTGATCGGAAAACTTCGCATGCTTCGCTTTGTCGCCAGCCTTGGCCTGGCCATCGTCTCCGTGTCGCTTCATGCGTCGCAGCCCGATTGGGAAAACGAAACCGTCTTTGAGCGTGGCAAGTTGCAGGCGCGTGTGGCCAGTTACTCCTACGCTTCGGCTGATGACGCATTATCACAGGATCGTGATTCTTCCAGGATGGTTTCGCTTAACGGGACTTGGAAGTTCCGCTACGTCGACAGTACCGATCAGCGTCCTTTGGACTTTTATGCCAAGGATTTTCAGGGGAAGGATTGGGCGACCATTCCGGTGCCGGCCAACTGGGAACTGCAAGGTTTCGGACAGCCGATTTACACCAACATCACCTATCCGTTCACGCCGGGGATTCTGAATCCCGATCTGAAGTTTGATTGGAAGGGGCCGATGCCACCGCTGCCGCCACGGATCTATCGCGACAATCCGGTCGGCAGCTATTTTCGCGATTTCGAAGTCCCCAGCGAATGGGACGGCCACAGTGTGGTGTTGCACTTTGGTGGCGTTTCGTCGGCGTTCTACGTTTGGGTCAATGGTCACAGGGTGGGCTACAGCCAGGGCAGTCGCCTGGCCGCTGAGTTTGATATCACCGAATATCTAACGCCCGGTCGAAATCGGTTAGCGGTCCAAGTGTTTCGGTGGAGCGACGGCAGCTATCTGGAAGACCAGGACATGTGGCGGCTTAGCGGGATTCATCGCGACGTCATGCTGTTGGCACAACCGGCGGTGTCGCTTAGCGATATCGACGCCCGGGCGATCTTGGATGATCAATACCAAGACGGCACCCTAAAGATTCGTCCGAGCATCTGGTTGAAGGACCCGGATGCCGATTTTGACGGCTGGAAATTGCGGGCGACGTTGTATGACGCACAGACTAAGAGTGTCGTTGCTGATGGAATGGAGATTTCCGTCGCTGTAACCGTCAATGAGCGTTGGACGCCACGCGACGTCAACGAATTCGGATTGCTGTCGACCGAAATCCCCAACGTGAAGAAGTGGACTGCTGAGACGCCACATCTGTACCAACTGTTGCTGGAGGTCGTTGGACCCAGCGGCGATGTCGCCGAAGTGCGGACGCAAAAGGTTGGCTTCCGTACGATCGAGTTTGACGAGCAAAATCAGTTATTGGTCAACGGCCAAGTGGTCAAAATCATGGGCGTCAACCGTCATGACCACAATCCACGATTCGGAAAGGCGTTGCGTCGCGAGGATTATTTGCGCGACGTGATGCTGATGAAGCAGTTCAACTTCAACGCGGTGCGAACGTCACACTATCCCAATGATCCATATTTCTACGATCTGTGTGACCAGCATGGCATCTATGTCATGGATGAAGCCAATATTGAATGTCACCATTTGGGAAGCTACATCCCCCAGCAAACGTCTTGGGCGATGCCGATCCTTAGCCGAATCAGCCGAATGGTTCAGCGGGATAAGAACCATCCTTGTGTGATCAGTTGGTCGATGGGGAATGAATCAGGGTGTGGACCGGCGTTCGCCGCGGCCGCGGGGTGGATCAAAGACTTTGATCCGTCGCGGTTCATTCATTACGAAGGGGCGCAGGGTGATCCGACCGATCCCGATCACCAGCCGGGGGCCGGATACAAGTCGCAAACCTTTCCCAGTATGTCCAATCCCAATGATCCGCCGTACGTGGATGTGATCAGCCGCATGTACCCGCAGTACGAACAGGTCGGGAACATGGCGGACGACCCACGGTTGGATCGACCGATTATCTACTGCGAATACTTGCACGCGATGGGCAATTCGGTCGGGACTCTGGGCGATTATTGGGATGTGATCCGGTCCAAGCCGAATCTGATCGGCGGGTACATTTGGGACATGATCGATCAAGGACTTGAAAGGACTGACGCGGAAACGGGCCAGTCGTATTTCGCTTACGGCGGTGACTATGGCGATGTCCCGAACGATGGGAATTTTTGCTTGAACGGTGTCTTTGCATCGGACCGCACGCCAAAGCCGCATGCCTACGAGTGCAAGTATGTGTTCCAGCCGGTTGCATTCGATCTGGTTGACAAGGTTTCCGGGAAATTTCGTCTGGTCAATCGATTGGCATTCACCAATCTGAAGCGGTACGAATTTCGGTGGCAGATCCAACGCGATGGCGTGGTGATTTCATCGGGCCGCCTGGACACCTTGGACGTTGCACCGGGGGCCGACCAAGTGGTGCATGTGAATCTGGAACGGAATCAATGGGACCCATCGTCGGAGTACTGGTTTCGATTCAGTGCACATGAAACGTCCGCCCGTGCGTGGTGTGATCCCGGTTTCGAAGTCGCATACGAACAGTTCTTGTTGCAAGACGCTACGCCAAAGACTGATCAGTTGAACGCAAACAACGGGACGCTGGATACGATCGAACTGCAGGATCGGATTCAGGTCTTCGGCGACCGGTTGCGTGCGGCTGTGTCGAAGAAGACAGGGTTTTTGACGGCGTTGATCATCGACGGAAATGAGATTCTGCGTCAGCCATTGCGACCCAATTTTCGCCGTGCTCTGACGGACAACGATCGACGTTTTCGTCGGCTGGAACAGAACAGTCGCGTTTGGTGGCAATTGGATGAAAAGCTGCGATTGGAATCGTGCCGGCTTGCCGAGCCCGATGACGGTTCTGATGAAGACGCTGATGCCGGCGGCGTGGCCGTCGAAGTCACCTATGGCACCGATCATCCGATCGAGCTGACGATGGTCTATCGCTTTCATCCTGGCGGACGCGTCCGGGTTGAAATGGATTTGGATGCGGATCCGAGTTTGCCGGAACTGATTCGATTCGGCGCTACGATGGGAATCCCGCCGGAGTATCAACAGACGGAATACTTTGGCCAAGGTCCTTGGGAAGCCTACCCCGACCGTCAGCGGAGCGCGAAAGTTGGACGCTATCAGTTGCCGACCGATGAAATGTCCTATCGCTATACCATGCCGCAGGAATCTGGAAACCGTATGGGAGTTCGCTGGGTTGAATTTGGTGCCGACGAAAAGGCACCGGTGCTGCGAATGGACGCCGACCAGACCGTCAATTTCAGTGTGTCAGCCTTTGCCCGCGACGATGTTGATGCTGCCAAGCACACGTATGAATTGAAGCCGCAAGGCTTTTACACGCTGAACATCGATCATTCCCAAACCGGTTTGGGGGGCATGCGGGCACGCCCCTTGACCCACCAAACGATGCCATCAGGCAATTACCAACTTCGCTTTCAGATTACGTCTCCTCCCAACCAGGAATAGACAGGTTCGCGTTACACAATGATTCACATTTTGACACAGGTTACATCCATGCGTTTGATTCAAGCCTTCATGGTTACCGGTCTGGTTTTGGCTGCGGCGTCCGTGTCGGGCGCGGAAGCAAAACCGAATATCGTCCTGCTGTTTTCCGACGATGCCGGCTATGCCGATTTCGGATTCCACGACAGCACGGTGATGCAGACGCCGAACCTGGATCGGTTGGCGGAATCGGGAACGCGTTTGACACAATTCTATGTGTCGGCATCGGTGTGCGGTCCGTCGCGGGCTGGTTTGATGACCGGTCGGTATCAGCAGCGTTTTGGTTTCGAAGAAAACAATGTGCCACCGGTGATGAGCCCCAGCAGTCAACAGTTGGATGCCGAGATGGGGATGCCAACGACGATCCCAACGATGGGACAAGTGTTGCAACAGCAAGGCTATCGCACCGGAATTTTTGGGAAGTGGCACTTGGGGTATGCCGATCGTTATCACCCGCTGCGACGTGGGTTCGACACGTTCGTTGGGTTTCGTGGCGGCGCACGAAGCTTTTTTGCTTACCCAAACCCGGACAAGACGCAACGCGAAAATCTGTTGGAGCGACAGTTCGCGCAGTACCAAGAACCGAAAGACTATTTGACCGACGTTCTGGCCGATGCGACGTGTGAGTTCATTCGTGAAAACCAAGACCGCCCATTCTTTGCTTTTGTGTCTTTCAACGCGGTGCACTTGCCATTGCAGGCCGACGGGCGTGATCGCGATGCATTTGCCGAACTTTCGGGCGATCGCCGCACACTCGCGCAGATGAATCTTTCCATGGATCGGGCTTGCGGTCAGATCATGAAGCAACTGGAAGATCTGGGTTTGTCGCAGAACACCTTGATCGTGTTCAGCAACGACAACGGCGGCCCCAGCGATAAAAACGCTTCCAACAACTTCCCCTTTGCAGGCGTTAAGGCGACGCATCTGGAAGGCGGCATTCGTGTCCCCGGTTTAATTGCCTGGCCTGGAAAAGTCCCGGCGGGGGAAACGTTCGATAATCCGGCCATCACGTTGGATTTGTTGCCGACGTTTGTGGCCGCGGCGGGCGGCGACCCTGAATCGATCGACGGACTGGACGGCGTGAACCTATTGCCGTACTTGCAGGGGAAAAAACAGGGCAGGCCTCATCAGACCCTGTACTGGAAAAAGGAAACGCGAGGCACGATTCGCGATGGAGATTGGAAATTGATGCGGTTTCCTGATCGTCCGGCACAGCTATTCGACTTGGCCAACGATCCGGGCGAACAAAATGACTTGGCGGCGAAACATCCGGACAAGGTTCGCGAACTGTTTCAAAAACTGTTTGACTGGGAAGTCGGCTTGGAACGACCGTTGTTCATGCTGCGTCCCGAGGAAGAAGCTTGGTCGGCCGAACGTTTCGACCAGTTTCGTGTGCCGCCGGCCAACAATCGCTGAGACCTCGCGCAGCAGTCGTTCTGTTTTTACGCTGCCACAGACGTGCATGACACCCGGTTAGAATCGGCGATTCGTCTGTGACGTCCGATGATCTGGTTTTCAAAGTCGGACGCGTGTTCATTGGTCCGGTTTTGATTCTCGGGTGTCGATCATGCGAACGTTCCTGCTTGCCTGCGCTGTCGCGGTGTCCTGGATGCCCAGCGATGCCGTCGCCGCAGATAGCGATCCGATGCGTCCAAACATCTTGTATCTGTATGTGGACGACATGGGTTGGGGATCCATCGGACCCAACGGCCAATTCGAACGTCGAAAGCAGGGGCTGCCCTACGTTCGCACGCCCAGTCTGGATCGACTGGCACGCGAGGGAGTCAATTTTTCGCGTGCCTATGGGTGTCACGTTTGTTCGCCCGCACGATCGTCGCAGCAGACCGGTTTTCACCAAGGCCACACGTTTGCCGATCGCAATGACCCGGATAACGCCAAGAAGGCGATTAGGCGCGACGACATCACGATCGGTGAATGCCTGGCACCGTCCGGCTATGCGACCGGGTATTGGGGAAAGTGGGGCTATGGCGGATCGAAAGATCAGCAAGATCCACAAATCGTCAATGTTCAGACACTTCCGACATCGCACGGTTACCAAGACGTGCTTGCAGAATTGCACCACGTCCGTGCCCACACGTTTTTCCAGCCCACGCTTTGGAAGACTTCCGAGGACGTGAATGCGTTGGGTGGACTGACGCTGGTCCCCAACCGATTGGATGCTTATCACCAAGCCGATTTTCCGTCCTTGCCGGCCCGTCAATCAGATCCGGGCTATCCCGATCCAGCCTATTGCGACGACCACTATGCCTTTGCAGCGTTGGATTTTGTTCGGCGTGGCGCCGCACGATACCAGGAAACCGGCCAGCCGTTTTTCGGGCTCTTGGCCTGCCAGATTCCGCATGCACCCTTCGGTGAAGTTGAACAATTGCCTGATTGGGATGCCGAATATCGTGACGATCCGAGCTTCGATGCCTTGTCACGGCAAACGGTTCAGTGGGCTGCAATGGTGACTCGAATTGATGCACACATCGGCAACCTGTTGGATGCGTTGGATGATCCCAATGGTGATGGCGATGAATCCGATTCGATTGCCGCACAGACCTTGGTCATCTTTCAATCGGACAATGGTGGCCCGCGTGGAAACAACCTGAAGGAACTGGATGCCAACGGTGGATTGTCGGGTTCCAAGGGCTCGATCGCCGAGGGCGGGATTCGTGTTCCTTTGTTGGTTCGTTGGCCCGACGCGATCCACGCGTCCGGTAATCTTCGGCCGGACACCAGCGTCGATGACGTGGTCGACGTGACCGACTGGTTGCCGACATTCTGTCAGTTGGCGGGGACGACGCCACCGTTGGGAATCGATGGTGTGTCGTTGGTTTCGAAATTGACCGGTCGGCCATCCCCACGCCAGCGTCCTTTCCTGATTCATGAGGCTTCCGATGGGCAATCGATCATCCAAGGTCGCTATAAGTTGATTCGCAGGGTCAGACGAAAAGGTCCGGAACAGTACCAGTTGTTCGACCTGCAACGCGATCCCGGCGAAACGACCGATGTGTTGTCCGAACATCCGGAGTTGGTTGATCAGCTGCGCCGCGATTTGTTGTTGGAACGGGTGACCGAACCCAAAGGATTTGCAGTCACCTATCACGAATGGACGGGCAACAGGGACGGCGCATTCGATGATGCCGATCGATGGTCCGATTATGTGTACGAGAACGATGGGGTTCAGTACATCCGTGATTCCGGTGCACCGCAGGCGTCCTGGATCGCAAAAATTGTCAACGCATCGGCGGCGAAACAAACGGTCACGGTCGACGCGGACGCCAGCGTGCTGGCGCTGCACGTCGAAGGGACGTCGACGGCACCACAGGTGTTGGCGGTCCCATCGGGGCGGCGATTGGACGCCCGCAATGAATTGCGACTTGGCCGGAATTCCGTTCTGCGATTGGACGGCGGCAGCGTTCAATCACGTCGAGCGATCGAGGTTCAGTCATCGGCAGTGATCAAAGGCAGCGGGGACTTGGCGACTGACGTTGTATTGAACGGCGATTTGCAGATCGATGAATCGATTCAAATTCACGGCGATTTATCCACCGGGATTGACAGTCGGATCCAGATGAATGTGGGGGCCGACACCCCGGCGCCATTGATCGTCAATGGCAAAGTGTCGCTAGCGGGAACCATCCAGCTTCAATTGGCTGACGATTTTCATCCGCAACCTGGCCAGCGGATCGCGGTTGCCCGCCTTGTCGGCACCGACCCGTCGCCGTCATGGTTACAAACACGCATCCGCTGTAGCGATGCAACAGGACGATCGCTGCACTGGGACGCGGGCGTGTTGTACGCCGTGGCGGAATGACCGAACAACGACGCGGAACGTCGTTTGGCGGTGCATCGTCCGCTAGCGGCATTGACAACGCGTGATAGCGATTCGATAAGTTCCTTGGATCAAGAACCGGCGTCGGTTCGATTTGCATCGCCCACCGGACAAGCACCAGCAACCATGTCCACAGAATCTGACAGCGACAAGTTCGTTCGATTCGTGAAATACCTGATCTTGCTGGCGATCGTTATCCCGCTGGTGATCTTTTGGGCTTTTCTGGAGTTGCGTTTCGAGGCGTTGGAAACGGAAATCCAATCTTTGGAGCCCGGTGGACGCGATCATGCGCGGACGGAATTGGTCGAATTGCCTTGGCATCCGGTTCAGGGCCAAACGCTGTATGTCCCGGCGTATTCACATGTCTATCACCAGGATGCCAAGCCGCGGTTGTTGGCGGTCACGCTGTCGGTTCGAAACACGGACGAGCGAAACGACATCGTGGTGACCCGCGTGGACTACTTTGATTCCACCGGGCAACGTCGTCGCCAACTTTTGGAAAAACCCTTGCGTCTTGCCCCGCTGGCGTCGACCGATTTCGTGATCGAACGGAAGGACACGACCGGTGGCAGCGGAGCGAGCTTTATCGTGCAGTGGACTTCCGGATCACTGGTCAACAGTCCCGTTGTCGAAGCGGTGATGATCGACACTGACAACATGCAGGGGATCTCTTTCGTCCGACCGGCGCGAGTCTTGAATGAGTCTCTGGACGAAGCCACGGAGATGGGAAACGATTGACGTCGGGCAAGACGCCGCTTGGCAAGTGTTTCCGCAATGCGTCTGGCCCGGTGTTGTTGCTGATCGACCAGACCCGTTACTAGGGAAAATAGACATCCGTGTTTCGTCAATCGATTGATTTCATTTGGCTGGTGATTTCCGGCTTGCTGTATGCGGTGGCGTTGAAGTATTTCGTGCTGCCGTCGCAGGTCATTTTGACGGGGACCGAGGGCGTTGCCACCGCGTTTTCGTATTACTTTGACAGCTACACGCTGTTCATCGTGTTGTACTTGATTTTTCAAGCCTGCGTTTTGACGTTCGCGTTTGCCAAAGTCAGTTGGATGTTTGCCGCCCGTTCGTTGTTGGTCGTGGCGACGGTGGTGGGGTGTTTGGCAATCCTTCCTGAATTGAAGTTTGCCCAGCCCGAGCCCCAGAATGAGCGAATCATTTTGGTCATCTTCGGCGGTTTGCTTGCCGGTGTGGCAAAAGCCATGGCCTTTCAGCGTCGTGGTTCGACCGGGGATGAAGACGTCTTGGCCGCTTATCTGGCGATGAAATACCTGCGTCCGGTCGGTTCAATTGCGGTTTTGGCTGCGGTCGCTTCGACGGCCTTTGGGATGCTGATGGACTTGTTGAAAAACGGCCAAGTCGAATCGGTCATCAACACGTTGATGTACACCTGCATCTACATCTTTGCGTCAACCGAAACGCTGAACAACTTGTACAAGAAGTTCAAAATCACGATGCTGGTCATTATCACGCGCAACGACAAGGCTGTCGGCGAATCCATACGAAACACCAGCCAGCACCGAACCTATACCGTCCAATCGGGCGTGGGTGGACACAGTGGCGAACCGTTTGCGATGGTCCGGACAATCGTGACCCAAGAAGAGTTGCCACAACTGATCGGCGCCGTCGAACAGGCCGACCAGGATTGCTTTTATTACCACCATGACATCGAAGGCGTTTCGAACCGCTACTACATCACGCCGATTGGTTGATGAATTGTCGGCCCATTGGTCCATCGGTGCTTGGTCAGGGTGAAGGCTGTTGCAGCGTCATCACGAATCCCCATTCGTATGTCTGCATCGGGTCAATGCGATAGGGATCGTTGACGGGCAACCCCCAAGAATTGTCGCCACCAACGCCCATTTGTCGGTGATCCACATTGATCGTGATGGTGTCTCGGATCGGCAATTCGTCGTTGTGCTGGGCCCGGCGAAGGTCGTCTTCGGTGTACGGCCAAGCAGAAACCGATAGTGGTTGGCCGTGGGTCGCCTGGAATCGAATGGTACGGCCGTCGTCGGCGACGAATTGAATCTGCCGAACGTCCGCACGATTGGAGTTTTCTTGTGGACGTACGTAGGGTGTCACCCATTCCGCGATTGTCGACCGATATCGCCCCAAAGCCGCGGACGTTTTTCGGTCCCAGTGGTTTTCATGGGGGCCGGCACCGAACCATTCAATTTGACCGAACTGCGAAGGAACGGATAGCTGATGACCAAGGCGTGCCGGATCAATCATGGCTTGATTGGATACCGGGTGATAGCGAAACGTTGCCGCGATGCCACCGGATTCAGTCATCTGATAATGACTACGCAGTTGAATCTGCCCATCCAGCAGTTCCGCAGACACTGTCACCGCTGGTACTCCGTCCTCGGTAGAGACCGTTAGGTCGGTGACGTTGATCGATTCTTCGGCCTCGGTCCAAGCCGCCATCTTGACGTCGGCTTTCCAGCCCAGGTCGTTATCGGTCCACACGCGAGTGAAGTGCCAACGCATGGGATCTCGCAACAACGTTTGCTGGCCGACAACCCAATGATCGATCTGGCCCGTGGTGGCATCGACGTGGAATGACGCACCGTCGTTGGATACGGTGATGCCCTGGTCATCCGATTCCGTTGTGCCGCTGGCGAATTCCAAGGGCGGGTTGCAAGTCGGTTGCCCCGGCACGGCGTACATCTGCCAGGCAACGATATGGTCGGCGGGTGCCCAGGTGGTGGCTGACGGCTGGATGACGTTGATTCGGAAATGATGTTCTTTCGCGATGCTACCCGTCGAATTCAAAATCGCGGTGATCGGACTGATGTCGACGGTACCGTCCCGGCCCGCGGGAACGTCGGGAGCCGATAAATGGCCGGATTTCCAAGGATGTCCGTCGCGCAAGATTTCGAAACGCCATTGGAAGTCACTCAAATGGTTAGACGCAAAATCATTGTGAACCGTGACCGTCGATGCTGATGGTTTCCAGTCGTCAAAGCGAACGTTCTGATAAACCTTTTGAACTTCCCAGTAGTGAGGATGCGGGCGACGGTCGGCTCCGATCAGACCGTTGATGCAAAAGTTGCTGTCATTGGGAAAATCGCCGAAGTCACCGCCATAGCGAAAGCCGCTGTTGGGATCATCCGGATCGGCATACAACGCTTGATCGACCCAGTCCCAGATGAAGCCGCCAACCAATATCGGATGCTGGTGAATGGTTTCCCAGTAGTCGGCCAAATTCCCGACGCTGTTTCCCATCGCATGAGCGTATTCATTCATCAAGAAGGGGCGTGATGAAGGATACGGACCGTGTTGTTCCACCGACGATGGTTTTCCGCGTTCACTTTTCCGTTTGGCTTTGCCGGCGACGTGATCCTGCAGCCACCGGATGTCGGGGTAGGTCTGGCTGTCAACGTCGGCAGCCAGATTCATGTCGGCGTATTGGATCAAACGCCTTTCCGGATCATGTTCGCGGCAAGTCTTGTACATTCGCGTGAACGCATTTCCGTAACCCGCTTCGTTGCCCAGTGACCACATCAACACGCTGGGGTGTTGGCGGTCACGGATGACCATACGCCGCATCCGCTGGTCCACGGCATCGGACCAGTCGGGTTGATCGCCGGGCAAGACCCGCTTGTGATAGCTTAAACCGTGCGATTCCACGTTGGCTTCATCCATCAACATCAATCCCATTTCGTCACAGATGCGATACCAACGCGGGTCATGTGGATAATGGGCGGTGCGGACAAAGTTGATGTTGGCTTGTTTCATCAACCTTGCGTCTTGCCGCATCCGTTCCGGCGTCATGACATAGCCGGTGACAGGATCAAATTCGTGGCGATTCACGCCTCGGATCTTCAATGGCGTACCGTTAAGTTTCAGGATGCCGTTGTCGATACCCAAGTGTCGAAACCCGACCGGCAAGTAGAACCGCTGGATGGTTTTGCGATTGGAATCCACGCGTACATCTGCGGTGTAAATCGCCGGATGGTCGACAGACCACAGCTGAACATCTTCAATGCGAACCTGGTTACCGACGGCGACTTCACGGCCTTGTGGATCAAGCCAGCGAGTGCGAACGTCCAGATTCGAATCGGGCAAGGCGACGAACTTTAGACTTGCGAATCCGGTTGCGGTTGAAAGGTCCACACTGGGCTTTGCATACACGTCCCACAAGCCACGTCGCGGAACGGCACACAGAAACACATCGCGATAGATTCCGCTCAAACGCCAAAAATCTTGATCTTCCAGGTACGACGCGTCGCTGAATTTGTAGACCTGCACCACCAATCGGTTGTCGCCTTGGACCACGTGGTCGGTGATGTCAAATTCCGCCGGTAATCGTGACCCCTGGGAATAGCCCACCTGGATTCCGTTGACCCAGACAAACATTGCCGAGCGAACGCCGCCGAAATGCAGGATGATTCGCATGTCGTCCGGCCAATCGCCAGGCACTCGGAACTTGCGAGCATAGGTGCCCACGGGATTGCGTTCATCGTGGGACGTGAACTGTGGATCGGGTTCATCCATGACCCTGGGCGGGGCGACGTGGAACGGATACTTGATGTTGACGTAAAGCGGCGTCCCGTAACCTTCACGTTCCCAGGTCGAAGGGACCATGATCCGATCGGCCCAACCATCCACGCTGGCCGGATCGTCGACAAAGTCGGTGGCCCGTCCCTTTGGATCGGCGGACCAGTGAAAATGCCAAGTCCCGTTCAGCGATTTCACCCACGGAGAATCTGCGTATTCCAAGGTAGGAGATGCGTCGGGCGGCAACGGCCAATAGCTGCTGCGAGGATCCAATTTGTTGATCTGTGTGATCGACGCATCTTCGATCTCCGCTGGAACATCGGCCGATGCGGTCGATGGATGATCCAGTGCGAATCCATGTCCGACCAAACACGCCAGAATGAGCGAAACCGGGCCGGCGTGGACAATGGCGGTGAAACGATTCGGTGGGTGATTAAGCGTGAAGTGAAACGCCATCGTTGGTCATCGAGTTGATTGGGAAAGACGCGTCCCGCCATGTCGTCGTGGAAAACGATGCGTTTGGGCCAAGGGACGCTTTGAAGATTTGAATTCGAAGGCTCCATTATGCTGAAGTCCGTCGCTGATCACATCATCCCTGGGCGGCGTGACACTGTGGCGTTGTCGCCGTTGACGGACGTCGGTCTGAAGCAACCAAAGCGGTGCAGGTCACAGGGTGGCGTCGACGCCGGGATCCATCGACAAAACGATCTTGCCGAACTGGCGGGAGGATTGCATGCGTTCCAACGCAAGATTGCCTTCTTCCAGCGGGCACACTTCATCGATCACCGGCACGATTTGGTGTCGTTCGACAAAAGCGATCATCTTTTCAAAGTCTTCGGGGGAACCCATCGTTGATCCTTGCAGACGCAACTGCTTCCAAAAGACCTTGAACAGATCCAACTTTTCCGGTGCACCTGTCGTTGCGCCGTAGCTGACGATGGTGCCGCCGGGCGCGGCGACTTTCAGCAGGTTGGCGTAGCCCGGTCCACCGGCACCATCGATGATCAGATCGAACTGCCTCGCATCTTCAATCGCGCGTTGGGGCCAGGCGTCGTCCTTGTAGTTAAATCCGGCGTTGGCCCCCAAGGCGACGGCTTGGTCAATTTTCAGCGGGGACGATGACGTGACCCAGGCTTCGGCGCCCGCGGCGACCGCGAACTGCAACGCGAAGGACGCGACGCCACCGCCGATGCCCGTGATCAAAACCCGCGATCCCTTTTCGGCTTTGCCTTGGGTAAAGAGTGCACGGAACGCCGTCACGCCGGACAACGGCAGGGCGGAAGCTTGTCGCCAATCCAAATGCAGCGGTTTTTCGTGAAGCTGGCTGACGGGGACGACCATCTGCGTTGCGAAAGACCCGTCGCTGGGCATTCCGGTGATGTGAAAGTCGTCGGCTTGGAAGGCAGCGTTGTCGCCCCATTGTTGGCCGGGATTGACGATCACCGCGCGGTTTTGCCAATAGTTCCCGACACGAGCCCCAGTCTTGATCACCACACCCGAAGCGTCGGACCCCAAGACCACTGGCAACTGGATGCCGGGGTACATGCCCTGGGTGATCCAGTGATCTCGCCGGTTCAGCGACGCCGCTTTGAGGCCGACCACCACGCCGTCGGCCGGCGGATCAAGGTCCGGACGCTCTTGCAGCGTCAGCGGGGTCTGTAACTGATGCAAAACCAAAGCTTTCATCATCGAATCGTCAGGTCGATCGTGGTCAGGTGGGGGTGGTGTGCATGGAACCTGGCAAATCAGGAATGATCCGCAGCACCGATACAGATGGCAAAGTCAATTTGACCAACATCGGGCGTGACAAAAAGTCACATCCTTGTGGCTGATTGTCGCAGCCGCCGGGCCGGCGTGAAGTAGGTTGCGATTCGCCGCACGGAACCCTTTGCTTTGATTATGCCAAGAGACGCCCCATGTTTGAAAACACGACCAAATTAGGCTACCGCATCGCGGCGCGGCTGGGATTCCTGGAAGTCACACACATGATGCACGTGCATCGTAGTGATGCGAACGGCCACGGCATCCCCGACGGCTATCATTGCGAAGTGTTGCCTCAGGCAGATCGAATTGCGGTGCGAATGCGGCGTGGCGACGAAGTGGCGTCGTCGATGTGGATCATGACCGGACGCGTTCCCAGCGAGGAGAACTTCAGCCGTTCGGTCCACTTGGGAACAACGTTGGAATTACCCAACCGCGTGGGATACATCTTCAACGCAGCGACCGATCCACGGCACCGTGGCCGCCGATTGATCGCGGCGATGTGCAGCCAAGCATTGGATTCGCGCATGATCGATGTGGATCACCTGATGGCGTCGATCGATTGGACCAATCAGCCGTCGATGCGAGCGTTTCGACGATTCGGCATGCAATCGGTCGGAACCGTTTGGCGGTCCGGCATCGGACACGTCCAATTCAGCAGGGTTCCGAAAATTCATTCACCCGGCGGGATTGGAATCGGCGTGGACCAGCCCGGATGGGTTTTGGCCCTCTGATCCAACGTCCGGCGAAAACGTTCCGGCGAACTCTGACGTCGTTGGGAGTGCTGCGATAAGCTGGATCGGAAACGACTCCGGGTGGGGTCGGCCCTGTCAGCCGTTGGACGAGACCACTGATGAAGCTTCGCAGAAACGTGACGTCTGTCATTGCAGCGTTTTTGATCGCCATTTGTACGCTGTCGCCCGTTTTATGCGGACAAACAGTTGCCCCGGATTCATCCGATTCACCGGCCCCCAGCACCGCCGGGCCCACCGATCCGACGCTGCGGCGTTTGATGGACGACGTTTGGGAGTTTGAACTGGATGAATCGCCGATGTTGGCCACCGACGTGGGAGATCCGCGGGGGCAAGATCGCTTGGCCGACGATTCGATCCAGGCGATCGAGCGTCGATTTGAAAAACGGGCGGAATTCTTGGATCGTTTAGACGAAATCGATCCGCAATCGCTGAACCGGCAAGACGCGATCGATCACGATTTGTTGCACCGGAGATTAAGTCGCCAGCAGGATGACCATCGCTTTCAGACCTATTTGATGCCGATCAACAATCGAGAAGGCTTCCACATCAGCTTTCCCGAACTTGCGCGAACGATGAATTTGAAAGTGTCGCCGGATTTCGAAAACTACATCGCCCGTTTGAACGACTTTGGACGTTACACCGATCAGCAGATCACGTTGCTGAAGGCGGGCATGGACGCCGGATTGACACAGCCGGCGATCATCATGCGGGATAGCGTTTCCCAGGCCGAAGCCCATGTGGTGGATGATGCCGAACAGTCGCTGTTTTTGACCAACATCACGCCGGAGTCGATCGATCGACTGGATCCGGAACGCTGGCAAACGCTGCGGCTGCAGATCATCCAGGCGATCGAATCAACCGTCGTTCCGGCGTATCGCCGATTTGCGACTTTTCTGCGTGACCAATACGTTCCGGCGTGCCGCGGCAGCGTGGCCGCGTATGCATTGCCCGAGGGGCGGGAGTTTTACGCCAGCCAAATCTTGAAGTTCACGACGTTGCCCATGACGGCAACCGAATTGCATCAGACGGGCATTCGAGAAAACGCACGGATTCGCAAAGAGATGGATGCGATCCGCGTGAACGTGGGCTTTGACGGAGACTTGCCGGAATTCTTGACGCATCTAAGGACTGCACCGGAGTTCTATGCGGAGACGCCGGAGCAACTGATGAAGGAAGTCGCGTATATTTTGAAGCGTGCCGACGGACGTTTGCCAGAGATTTTCGGTCGTCTGCCAAGGATCCCCTATGGCATTCGCGAGATTCCCGCTTTCGTCGCGCCGCAAACGACATCGGCGTATTACTGGCCACCGGCCACCGACGGTTCGCGAGGTGGTTTTTACTACGTCAACACCTACAACCTGCCCGCCCGACCGCTGTATCAGCTGGAAGCTTTGTCGTTGCACGAGGCGGTTCCCGGCCACCACCTGCAACTGGCTTTGCAGGCTGAATTGGATGGGCTGCATCCGATCCGAAAACAAAGCGGATTCACGGCGTTCATCGAAGGCTGGGCGCTGTACAGCGAACGCTTGGGCAAAGAGATCGGTTTCTACGAGGATCCGTACCAGGACTTTGGCCGGTTAAGCATGGAAGCGTGGCGGGCCAGTCGTCTGGTCGTTGATACGGGGATCCACGCCCTGGGATGGTCCCGACAGCGGGCGATCGAATACATGAAGGCCAACACGGCGTTGTCGGAGCACAACGTGGTGGCCGAAGTCGATCGTTACATCGGTTGGCCGGGACAGGCGCTGGCGTACAAAGTCGGTCAGCTTTACATCACCGATTTGCGACAACAGGCCGAAGAAGCTTTGGGCGATTCATTTGACGTGCGTGAATTTCACGACGTCGTTCTGGGGGCCGGTTCCATCCCGCTGCCCGTGTTGGGACAGCGGGTGAAAGACTACATCGATCGCGCTGATGTCCAGTGATGCGGCCCGCGGTTACGGACGGCTGGCGACATCGACCGGTTCAACCACACCCAGGTACGACATCAGGTCTTTGATTTCTTGCAGTGACAGATCGTCCAGCAAGCCGCTGGGCATGATGCTGATACTGCTGGGCAAGATCTGGTCGACTTGGTCGGCGTCCACGATCGCGACTTCGTTGTTACTGTCGCGAATCTGAAGACCGCCATCGCTTCGTTCGGTAACGATGCCGATGTAGACGTCGCCTTGCAGGGTGACCACTTTCTTGCACGCAAAGTCACGTCCCACGATGTGTGACGGGTACAGGATCGATTCGACAATTTCGCGTCGAGTGAATCGCCGTGAAATGTTGGTCAAATCGGGGCCGACCGATTCCCCGTTGTTGCCCACGGTGTGGCAACTGGCACAGGCTTGCGCGGCAAAAATTTCGGCACCCATGTGTGGATCTGCTTCGGTGCTGTCGTTGCTGTTCAGCACGGCTACCAGTTGGTCAAAGTCCCAACGTGACAGATCTTTCTTGGGCAATTCGGCCAGCGGACGATCCGGATAGGTCTTGGCGTACCATTTTTGCCAGGGACGCATTTCCTTTGTCGCATCTTCGGGACGCTGCAGACCCGTCCAGTGTTCCAGCAGTTTTTCCACGGGTTCGAAATTTCGACCGGTCGATTCGAATCGCAGGCCCATCAGGATCAGCTGTCGCAAAGCCATCGGATCGTCGGTGGCCAACGGGACCTTTTGCAAAGCGTTGATGACTTCGTTGGCGGCTGCGTCTTCGACGATGCCCAGGCTGCGGATCAGGTAATCCCAGTTGTCACCATCGGGGTGTTGAGCCAACGCCATGGCCAGGATGTTGCGGCGGTTTGGTTCGTCACGCCATAGTTGTCGCAGATATTCTTGCGCCACGTCATCGGGACAGGTCGCAAGCATGGCAACGACACCGGTTCGCAGACGGCGTTCGACTTCGCCGTTGCGTTCGTCGTCAGCCAAGTCTTCGTACAAGCCGATCAGGGTTTGTGCGGTGTCGGCGTCGATCGGTCGTTTCAGTTGATAGATCGCCGCCAGGGCTGCGTTTCGCCATGTCGCACCTTGTTCCAAGATAGCGTCGATGTCTTCGGCCAACAGCTTGCGTGCGAAATCACGAGTCGCATGCATCATGTACATCGACAACGCACCGGACTGGACGTCGTTGGCGGCGTTTTCGAAATACTTCAGCAATTCAAATCGCTGGCGGGCGGTCCACGGGTGTTCGATGAACTGCAGACTCATCGCGACCAGTGTCTTGTCATCGTTATCCGCATCGGAGGTCAGGTATTCCAAGGCACGCGGAACCACATCGCTGCATTGCAGGTATCCCGCCAAGCGGATCACTTCGTAATTGATGCGTGATTCACCGGCCGGGAATTCTTGGGCGACACGAGTGGCCAATTCCGGGACTTGCGCGGGATCGATTTGGCCGCGATGCAAAGCGACTTGGGCCAATCGCAGCAGATCGATGAAGTCCGCATCGCTAAGGAATCCGTCCATCATCACGTTGACACGATCGATCACGTCCAGCGCGTTGGCTTCGGTGGGTTCGGCAATGACCAAAGCCAGCAGGCCGACCAGAGCGATACGTCGGTTTTCGGAAGCCAAGACATCGTCAGCCCAAACGTCGGTGGGGATGCGTTCCAAGACGCGTCGTCCGACGAACGCCAGGGTTCGATCGTCACTGGCCAACAGCGGCAGTACGTTTTCGGCCGATTCGGGAAGTTGGTCGCTGCGTAGGATTGCTTCGCAAGCCGCACGTTGAACCATCGGGTCGTCGTCAGTCAGCATTTCTTCCAAGCGTTCGGCGGCTCGGTCGCTGGGATGCAGTCCCAACAGGGTTGCCGATTTTGCACGCACCGATTCGGCCGCCGCCTGGCTTAGCTGAATCAACAGGGCTTCGTTGGGTGTCGGACCATACAGTTCCATCAGGTTCAGGGCACGAACGCGATAGTGGGGTGGATTGTCATCGCTGTAAGCGACACCGGCGACTTGTGCCGCCCAATCTTCGCCCAGATCACGTTTGATCGCGGCGATTTCTTGACGCGTCCAAGCAGCATCCAGTTGAGGCTGGCGGACGGCGGCGGCGATCCCGGTGCCCAGTTGTTTCATCCGATCCGGGATTTCGCCTTTGTAGACCACGCGATAGACCGCGCCCGCGGTTTTGCGACCGCCGGTGCAGAAGTACAACGCGCCATCGGGACCGACATCCACATCGGTGACGTTCAACGGGGAACCTTGCAGGAAGACTTCGCTGTCGGCGATGTAGCTGGCACCACGCGGTTTCAGACGCACACTGAGGATGCGTCCGCCCGACCAATCGGCCAAGAACACCGTGTTGTGATAGCGAATCGGGAACATGTAGTGTTCGTAAGTGACGGCGCCGGTGGGGCTGGCACGACCGGTGTCCAGCAAATTCGGCAGGCGGTCGTAGTAGTGATTTGGCCACTTGGCCCATCCCGGACGCCAACCCATTTCGCCGCCTTCGGTCACGTCGAACAATGCGGTCGGGCGGTACCACGGGGTGTTCACGTCGGCTTCCATATCCGAATCGTGCACCAACAGTGCGCCGGAGGGATGAAAGACGAAGTCATAGGCGTTGCGGATGCCGCCGGCGACTCGTTCCACCACGCTGCCGTCGGTGGTGGTTCGGACCAGGGTGCCCCCGGGGGCTTTGACGCCACGGGCATGACCACCGGGATCTTGATAACGTGGCAGCAGGTCACCCTCATAAACATTGATCAGCGTTTCGCCTTTGCCCGTTCGGCCCTTGATTTGGGCTTGGCCACCGATCGAGATATAGATCATGCCGTCGGGGCCCAGACGCAAGGCATGCGGGCCGTGTTCGCCGCCTTTGCCCGCGAACTTCAGAACGGTTTCGATTTCTTCCAGCGAACCGTTTCGGTCCAAGTCTTGCAGGTGATACAACGCCCAGCCGTCGGGGCCTTGGCCGGTCACATAGACGTCGCCGTTTAGCGGCAAGATGCCTTGGCAATTTTTGACTTCATCACAATAGGTTCGAACGTTTTCCGGAATGCCGTCATCGTCTTTGTCATGGACCAACAACAGCGGTCCGTTTTCACGAGACAGCAACAGGTGGCCGAACTCGTTGAAGGCCATCGAAATGACGCTGCCGATACTGTCGTCTTTCAGGATGCGTTGGACGCCGAATCCTTTTTGAATTTGGAACCGCTCTTTGCGTTCCACTTCGGCTTCGGCAACGACGTCTTGGCTTTGATCAAACGGGGCGGTGTCGCCCAAGGGGCCGAACATGCTGGCGGGCGTCCAAGACCGATCGTTGTAGACGGCGGATTGCCAGTTCTGTTCCGCTTCGATGCTGGTCAGCCAAGAATCATCGGTGCTGAAGGTGTACCACTGGTCGGAGTTTTCCGGGCGGACGCTAACCCGAGCCGCCAAGGCCGCCGTGGTGCCGGTGCGGTTGGTCACGGCGACCGCCACCATGTTGCGACCGACGTCCATGTATTGGCTGACATCGTATTGCTGCATGTCACGGGACGATTCGCCCTGGCCGACGCTGTGGCCATTGACGAACAACGCGTATTCGTCGTCCGCAGTGATTTCGATGATCGCTTCGGCCGCCACACGCAGGTTGATGGCTTTGCGGATATAGCACGTTTCGCCAGGTGGAACGGCATCGGAGGCTTGCGTGCCGCTGGTCCAGATCCACTGGGCTTCTTCGGCACGGGCCGTACTGGCGACGATCGGACTCATCAGCACGATCATTCCGAGGCCGAAAATCCAATGGCTGGCGATGGACGTCACGGCGCAGCGGGGTGCGCCGGAGTCACAAAATCGGAAGCGAACCATCGCAGACAATCCTTCCATGGCGGTTCATTCGGTGGGGGCAATCGGCGCAATTCCGGTTCACGCCGGCGGCAGCGTAGCGGGTGTTCCCTATCGGGGGCAATAGAAATTAGGACGCCCCCCGATCCACCGGGCGTGGCCATCGATGCGGCCAAAACAGGCTGCGCAGAATCTGTATTTGGCGGCATGGCGAGCCTGGTGAATCGACGTCGCGGGAATTTTCCAAGCCGTCTTTCGCCCGATCGGACGGTTTTGATATGTCCGCCGTTCAGACCGTCCATTGCGCCGTGGCGTGATCGCGGTCAAGGCGAACGCTTCACCGTCACCCTCCCCCCGTCACCGGAAAGCAGATCCATGAACCGTCCCACCGGATCGATGATGATCCTGTTGATCGCGACCGCGATGCCGGCCGTCGCCGAACCTCCCAAGTTCTTGTCGCGGATGTTCAACAAATCCGCCAAGCCGATTGAAACGGCCGCCAATGGTCGTGCGTTGGCGGTGGAAGATGGGCCTTGGATGATTTTGGCTCACACCTTCGTGGGCCCCAACAGCCAAGAGAAAGCCGAACGCTTGGCCGGCGAACTTAGTGGCAGCATGAATCTGCCGACGTTCGTGTACAAGGAAAAGTTTGACTTTACCGATGGGCCCAAAGCCAAGCCGCACGAAACGCGACGGGTACGCTACGCCAATCCTTATGAATACGAAGCCTACGCCGTCTTGGTGGGCGAGTATGACGATTTGGAACACCCCAATGCGGAAAAACACTTGCGTCAAATCAAGTCCGCGACGCCGGCGATTTTCAACGATCAACAGGTGATGGCGGAGGAAACGAATTTGATGAATCCGGTGACGGCGATCAAAGCGGTTCACCAAAAATTGCTTGAATCACGCGACGATGAAGCCGGTCCGATGTCGACCGCTTTCATGACTCGCAATCCGATGTTGCCGCCGGAGTATTTTCAATCGCCACGTGTCGATTCGTTCGTCGAAAGCTTGAACAAGGACATGCCGCACAGCTTGCTGCAGTGCGATGCGAAATACACCGTCGTGGTGCGAACGTTCCAAGGGTTCGGTTTGATCGCCAACGGTAAATTCGAACAGAACTTTACCCCCAGCCCCGAACGTCTGGACAAGTGCGCCATCGACGCGGGCAAGATGGTGACGGAATTGCGGAAACAGGGCGTCCAAGCGTATCAGTTCCATGATCGTGACAAGTCGATCGTGACGATCGGCGGGTTTGACAACCTGGGACGTGAACTGCCCGATGGGACGTTTGAATACGCACGCGAAATTCGTCAGGTGATGGACAAGTATCGGGCGTTCAACGTGTCCGAAGACGTCAACCGCCAACTGGCTCAATCTGGCAAGCTGAAACAGAACAACCAGACGGCCGCCAATCACGTCGCGAACATCCCGTTCGATGTCCAGCCGGTGCCGATCGCCGTTCCCAAGCCGTCCAAACGCAGCCTCTACAGCCGCGCGTTCAGTCGATAGACTGGCCGGCCGACGTCGGTCAAAGTCAACCGAAGCATGGCCCTTGATCCGAAACACGGTTTTTCAAGCTCGAGTCTTTTGAGCTTGAGAATGAGGGCCATCGGGATGCAAGCGGGGCAGCGTCCACGCCGGTTCGGCCGACACGTCCGTCCGTAAGTTCCGAATCGACGGTTGATGCATTGATGTTCGAACTGGTCTTGGGAACCGGCAATCAAAAGAAGCTTGTCGAAATCCAACGCATGATGCCCGCCGATCGTGTGCGGCTGAAAACGCTGGCGGATTTCTCCGACCCGATCGATGTGGTCGAAGACGGGACGACATTTGCCGAAAACGCTGCCAAGAAAGCTTGCCAGCAGGCGAAGCACTTAGGCGTCTGGGTCTTGGGCGAAGACAGCGGCTTGTCCGTGGACGCTTTGGATGGGGCCCCGGGTGTATTCTCGGCACGCTATGCAGGTCCGGCACAAGACGACGAGGCGAATTTGAATCAGTTATTGGATGCATTGCAGGGGGTTCCACCGGAGCGTCGGTCGGCCCACTACACCAGTTCTTTCTGTCTTTCGGACCCCGACGGTGCGGTCCGCCTGACGGCCGAAGGCATCTGTCGTGGCCGGATCATTACCGAGCGGCACGGTCAGGGCGGGTTCGGTTACGACCCGATCTTTCAGTTGTGTGAATACCATCAAACGTTCGGGCAACTGGACTGGGTGGTCAAACAGGCACTGAGCCACCGCAGCCGGGCGCTTCGTCAGTTTTTGCCGCGTTTTTTGCGGCTGATCGATTCCGACGGCGTCGCCTGAATCCGATCGGAATCCCGCGCCCCGGCATCACCGCGGTGGTGCCCACATCGAACAGGCGGTCATTACCGGACCGGCATGTGCAATTTTGGGTGGCTGGACCACCATGTGTCGGCAAGTGCTGCCCGAGTACGGGTGGGTTTCCTTTGGAAACAATTCACGGATCAAAATTTGAATTTCCGACGGCCGCTGAAACCGGCGGGCCGTACCAGGGGTAAAACTGTTTAGAACGCTGTGGACCTGAATTTGCACGGGTGCGACGGCAAAAATGAGTTTTCCAGTTCTGAAGTCCCGACATCTAAGGATGAAAAACCGATGAGTTCCCTTTTCCGGACGCTTTCACTGCGTGCGGCTGTTGTAGCGATGCTGGTGGCCGCGGTTCCGACCGCCGGCAGCATTGCGCAAGCCCAAGAGCAACTGGCGCCATCGTCCAACCCGGCCGCCGGCGGTCAGGTTTCCGAACCGGTGGTCGTCTTGACGCTCGGCAGCGTCAGCAAGCTGCAAAAGGACGTGCAGTACCTGGCGTCCGCCGTAGGCCAGCCACAGGCCGCCGGGATCTTTTTGGGCATGAGTGCGATGTTCACCAACGGCGTGGACACCACCCAGCCGATCGCCATCACATTGCCCTTGGTCAACGGCGCCCCCGAACCGGTTGCCCTGATTCCGACCAAAGACGTCCGCACCGTGCTGAAAACGGTCGAGGCGCAAACGGGCGGTTTCGACGAACTGGATGACGGAACCTACGTGATCAGCGTCGCGGGAACTGTGATCTACATCAAGCAAAGCGGTGACTGGGCGATCGTGTCCCGCAAACGCGAAATGCTGTCGACCGTCCCGAATGATCCGACCACGTTGTTCGCCGGCATGGGCAACAACTATGACCTGGCGGTTCAGCTGAAGATGCAATTGGTCCCCGCCAATGTTCGTGCGATGTTGATCGGACAACTGCGTCAGGGCTTTGAACAAGCCATGGAACGACAAGGCGGCAGCGATGATGAGTCCGCCGCGTACGCCGAATCGACTTTGGATCAGCTGGAACAGTTGATCGAAGACACCGAAGAATTGTTTGTCGGCTGGAACACCAACGTCGAAGCCAAACAGTTGGAATTTGATTCTCGATTTGTCGCCGTGGATGGCAGCAAGTTGAGTGCGATGTACAGCGACCAACAGCCGATCCCGTCGCGATTTGCCAGCGTGATTCGTGACGATGCCGCGGCCTATTTCCACGGTGCCGCTTCGCTGGGTCCGGCATTGGTGGAACAGAGCCGCGATAGCATCAGCGGTTCGGTCACCATGGTCAAAAAGGCGTTGGAACAATCCGACGAACTGAACGAAGACGAAATGGCCGACGTCAACGAATTGATTGACGCGGTTGCCGGATTGGTCATGGATTCGATCGCCGAAGGCAAGACCGACGCCGGCGGTGTTCTGTTGGCCGACACGGGATCATTGCAGTTCGCCATGGGAACGTTCGTTTCCGACGGTGATGAAGCGGCCCAAGTCGTCAAAGATTTGGCGGCCAAGTTGGAAGGCAAGCCGAACACGCCGCGATTCAAGTTCGACATGTCCGAGTACGGCGGCGTGACGATCCACTTGATCGAAGCCGACGTTCCGGAAAGCGAAGACGAAGCGCGTAAAGTGCTCGGCGACGTGCTGAAGGTTTACGTGGGCACGGCCGACGAAGCGGTCTATGTGGCCATCGGAGACGCCAGCGTTGATTTGGCCAAAGAACTGATTGATTCAGGAACCACGAATCAAGCCGCTGGTGAAGCGTTGTCGCAAGGACGCATCTTGATGTTGCCGATCTTGAAGTACGTGCGTTCGATCGAATCGAATCCGGTGATCGATGCCATGGTGCAATCCTTGACCAACGAAAACCTGTCGGGTCAGGTCGAGTTCACGGCAAATTCCATCCCCAGCGGCCAAAAGGCAAATCTGGTCATCGGCGAAGGCGTGCTGAAGGCCGTCGGTGCCGGAATCCAAGCCGGTCAGGCGGCCAAGCAAGCCGACGGTGACTTCTAAGCATCGTCGACCGCATTGGCGGAACGAGTAAAATGTTGAAGGCTGGAGGCATCCCACGAGGGTGTCTCCAGCTTTTTTGTATTGGCAACCTACGACGTCCACGGCCAACCGGTTTGCCGTTGGACGCAAATCACTTGCGTCAAACGTATGTCGAAAAGAAAAACATGGATCCTGGCCACTGGCGTTTTTGTGGTGGTCACAACGGTGCTGTTGTTCTGGCCCGAGGGACAACAAAGTGTCCAGACGGATGCGGCGCCGACGTCCGTTTTGATCGACCAGGATTCTGCCGCTAAAGCCACCCTGCAGGACGTGTTGGAAATGGCTGCCCAGGCCAAAGAGTCGTTGGTCGCCAACGTCGACGATTACACCGCAACATTCGTCAAGCAGGAACGCGACGCCAACGGCGTTCTAAGCCCGGTGTCCAAAATGTTCATGAAAGTTCAAACACGCCACCGTGGCGGGCGACCGGGGGCGCCGATGCGGGTGTATTTGAAGTTCTTGGAACCCGGCAGCGATGATGGACGTCAAGTCATTTGGGCGGAAGATCTGACCGACGGCAAACTGTGGGTCAAGGAAACCGGCATGCTGGGATTGGTTCCCATTCCGCCACTGGATCCCAACGGCGCGCTGGCGATGCAGGGGCAACGTTACCCGATCAGTGAACTGGGCCAAACACGAATGGTCGAACTGTTGTACGAACGCGGCCAAGCCGATCTTGGCGATCCAAATGTGTCGGTCGTCATCCAGAAAGATGTGCCATTTGACGGTCAAACCGCGACGCTGATTCAGGTCAACCGTTCCAAGCCATCCGGCCGCGTCGATGATTTTTCACTGGCGGAAATCTTCATCGACCAACAGCGCAGTCTGATTCTGAAGTATCAAAGTTTTGGATGGCCAAGCGAGGGCCAAGACGACGCACCGCTGTTGGAATCCTACACCTTCGAAGATATCCAGGTGAATGTGGGGCTGTCGGAAAAGGACTTCGATACCAGCAATCCTGAATACGGCTGGTGAATCCGCTTGGCGATTTTGTCGTCAAAGCAGCACGGTTCAACGGCCCGCCGATTCAAGTGCGTGCGCCATCGCTGCACCGCTGGGTGTATTCGTGTTTTCGGCAATGTTTTCGGGCGTGCCCGTTGCCACGATGTTGCCACCGCCCAAACCGCCACTCGGTCCAAGGTCGATGATGTGGTCACACGCGGCCAGTAAGTCGAATTGGTGCTCGATGACCAGCACGGTGTTGCCCGCATCAACCAAGCGTTGCATCACGCCGACCAAACGCGCGACGTCGTCAAAGTGCAATCCCGTCGTCGGTTCATCCATGACGTACAGCGTTTGACCGGTGGCCGGTCGGGACAATTCGGTCCCCAACTTGATTCGCTGAGCTTCGCCACCGCTTAACGTGGTGCTGGATTGCCCAAGGTGTAAATAGCCAAGGCCGACATCCTGCAGCGAACACAGTTGCCGATAGGGTTTGGGGATGTTTTCAAACAACTCCGCCGCCTGATCGATGGTCAGGTCCAAGACGTCGGCGATGTTGTGTCCTTTGAAACGCACTTGTAGCGTCTGGCGATTGAATCGTTTGCCCGCGCATCGACTGCAGGTGACATAGAGATCGCTTAAGAAATTCATCTCGATCTTTTCCATCCCCAAGCCGCCGCAAAGGTCACAGCGACCGGCCGATGAATTGAAGCTGAATCGGTTGGCGGCGAAGCCCAACGATTTCGCTTGCCGCGTGGTCGCGAACACTTTGCGAAGTTCATCCATCACGCCGCTGTAGGTCGCCGGGCAACTGCGTGGTGACCGGCCGATGGGGGCTTGGTCGATCGCAATCAGTTTGTCGATGGCGTCGGCACCTTCCAGTCGTTGGTAAGGGCCCGGTGGATCGGTCACCAATCCCAGTGACTGGGCGACGGCCGGATACAGCGTGTCATTGATCAGCGAGCTTTTGCCGCTGCCGGAAACGCCGCTGATACCGACCAGGCAACCCAGCGGGATTGATACGGTGACGTCTTTCAGATTGTGCGTGGCCGCTTTGTGAAGCACCAATTGTTTGGCTTGGCCACAGTCGCGGCGTGTCGTGGGGATGGGAATCCGGGAATCGCCGCGCAGGTAAGCACCGGTCAAGCTTTTGGGATCACGAGATACGGCGTCCGGGGTTCCGCTGGCGATCAGTTCACCGCCGGCGGTGCCCGCACCCGGACCGATGTCGATCAGGTGATCCGCGCCGCGAATGGTGGCTTCGTCGTGTTCAACGATCACGATCGTGTTGCCTTGATCACGCAATTGGATGATCGCATCGATCAGTCGGCCGTGATCGGCTGGATGCAATCCGATCGACGGTTCATCCAAGACATAACAGACACCGACCAGCCCGCTGCCGATGCTGGTGGCCAGGCGAACGCGTTGAAGTTCACCGCCGCTAAGTGTGTCGCCGCGTCGGTCCAGTGTCAGGTAGTCGACGCCGACATTTCGCAGGAATCCGATCCGCCGTTGGACTTCATCCACGATCGGATGGGCGATCTTTTGTTCCAGCGTCTCGTCGCCATGTCCGGCCAAACGCTCGTGCAGTCTGCCGAACCATTCCAGCGATTGATCCAGTGGCATCGCGGTCAATTCGGCGATGTTCACGTCGGCGATTTTGACACCGCGCCCGACTGGTCCGATACGGGCACCATCGCACTCCGGGCAAATGGCGGTGATGCGGGTCGCACCGGAACGCTTGCCTTCGCGAACGACGATTTCGCCCAGGCCGTCGCAGGTCGGGCATGCGCCGTAGGGGCTGTTGAAGCTGAACGTTCGTGGTTCGACCTCGGCAAAACTGGTTCCACATTCTGCACAGGACATCGACGTGTTGAAGAGTTCTTCGTCCCACGACTTGGATTCATTTTCGGTCAGCGCGACCAGGCTGCCGTTGCCCAGCCGCAGTGACAATTCGACCGAATCGTGCAAACGTGATTCGATGCCTTCGCGGATGACCAGGCGATCCACCACCGCTTCGATCGTGTGATCCTTGCGGACCGAAAGCGAGGGGACTTCGTCGATGGCGTGGACCTCGCCGTCGACGCGGGCGCGAACCAGTCCGGCTTTCTGGATGGCTTCGAACACATCGCGATGGGCACCCTTTCGTCCGCGGACCATCGGGCTTAACAGCATCATGCGTGTCCCGTCGGGGCGATCGGCCAGTCGCTTCAGGATCGCGTCGGGTGATAACTGCGACACCGCGCTGCCGCATTGCACACAATGGGCGACGCCGATGCGAGCGAACAGCAAACGCAGGTAGTCATAGATCTCGGTGATCGTCGCGACGGTGCTGCGTGATCCCGTCGTGCCGGCTTTTTGGTCGATCGAAAGTGTGGGAGCCAGCCCGTCAATGCTGTCCAGGTCAGGCCTTGGAATCTGGTCCAGGAATTGACGCGAATAAGCCGACAGACTGTCGATGTATTGTCGCTGTCCCTCGGCAAACAGGGTGTCGAAAGCCAACGAGCTCTTGCCGCTGCCCGAAACGCCGGTGATCACCGTGATCGCGTGATGGGGCAAGTCGACGTCGATCGACCGCAGATTGTGGACGCGGGCGCCGCGGATACGAATCGCGTCGGTCTTAGCAGGGCCGGCCGATGTCGAACGGGGTTTGCGGCCGGACGACTTGCGGGCGCCCGTTTGGCGACGGTTGGATGAGCGGGGCGTCGACTTGGCGGATGCGGTGGACTTGGATTTCGGCAAGGTTGGTCGCAACAAAAGCGGGAAAGACGCAAACGGTCGGCAAGTCGACGATGATGACCGAATCTTATGGCAGTGGGTAGCTTGGGCATGCATTCCCCATGCCGGGCACGGCGGTGTGCGGACGATTGCCGAAGGCGTATGGATGCCTGTTCGGTTTGTTCGGGGGGGGGATGCAGCCGTCCGTGCGGCGGGCAAATTGCGATCGACGCGCCCCAAAACACGTCCTATCCTTGAAGACAGGGTTCCGGCGCCGCCGTTTGGCAGGGCCCCGGTGACTGCTACCTGGCTGTGCTGCGGTACCGCCGATGGCCGGTGGTGGCCCTGGCATGACGCGAAATCCACTGCATTGGGTTCGTCGAATCGACCCGCACGCTTGCCTCATCCGCCTTTAAACCGATCGCAATGTCACTGTCGCACGAAGCCACGCCGATGATTGACCTCAGCCGGTACGCCGACCGCGAACACCTGTTGCTGGCCAGTTATGCGATGCACAGCCGTGACACCGCGGGCCGCATTCACGATGAATACGGGCATTCGTACCGCGGACCGTTCAGCCGCGACCGGGACCGAATACTGCACAGCAGCGCGTTTCGGCGCTTGGCCGGCAAGATGCAAGTCTTCACCGGCGAAATGGGTGTCTATCACCGCACGCGTTTGACCCACACGTTCGAAGTCGCGTCGGTCGCCCGCACGATCGCCCGAGTGTTGCGATTGAATGAAGATTTGACCGAGGCTTTGGCTTTGATGCACGACATCGGCCACCCGCCCTACGGTCATTGCGGCGAAGACGTGTTGGCGGAATGCTTGGAAGACGTCGGCGGTTTTTCGCATAACCAATTCGCGTTGACGATCGTCGAGGAATTGGAGCAACGTTATCAAGACTTTGCCGGATTGAATCTGTGCCGCGAAACGCTGGCCGGACAAGACGTGCGAGCCCACAAGGCGGAAGCCGCCGTCGGTCGGGCGCCGTTGCTGGAAGTTCAGATCGTCGATTTGGCCGACAGCATTGCCTATGACGCGCACGACGTGGACGACGCACTGCAGATGGGTTTGCTGACGATCGAAGAGCTTTCCGAATTGGCCATCGTGCGGCGTTCGCTGGATCGTATCGCCGATGCCGGCAGCCAGATTCAACGCAAGTATGTGCGTCAGTCATTGGTTCACGAATTGATCGATCTGCAAGTCAGCGATTTGTTGCACGGTGCTTTGGAACGTTTGCGACCGTTGTCGGGCTATCGTGCCGAAGACATCAGCAGTGAAGGGATTCGCGTCCATCACAGCGATGTGATCGCCCGGGAACGCAGCGAACTGGAGTCCTTCTTGTTCGACGCCGTCTATCGGCATCCGCGGTTGATGGATGTGCGACGATCGGCGGGTGACCGTTTGCGTCGATTGTTCGACACGTTGTTGGCGTCGCCAGGACGGTTGCCGCTGCGATTCCGTGAACGATGTGAACACCACAGCGTGCCACGTGTCATCGGTGAATACTTGGCCGGGATGACGGACACGTTTTGTGATGCCCAGTATCGCCATATCTGTCAAAACGATGATGGTCCGCTGGCCGACTGGTAATGTTCGGGGCGATCTTTGGTGGCGGCAAGATTATTTCGGCCGCCCGTGTCCGCATTTGATGAACGTGCATTGTTTCGCATCGCTTGGATCACCGACCCGCATTTGAATCATGTGCCGGCCAGTCGTTGGGACCCGTGGTGCGACGCGTTACGATCGAGTGATCCGACCGCTTTGCTGATCACCGGTGACATCAGCGATGGTGACGACGGATGGTTCCAGCTGGATCGTCTGGCGACTTGCGTGACGTGCCCGATTTACTTTGTCCTGGGCAATCATGATTTCTATGGCGGGTCCGTCGCCCAGACGCGGCGTCGTGCAGTCCAGGCGGCTCGCGAATCCTCGCGGCTGGTCTATCTGACCGACAGCGAACCGATTCGACTGGCCGATGATGTTTTCTTGGTGGGTGAAGACGGTTGGGGCGACGGAGTGATCGGGGACGCGCGCACCAGCCCGATCCGCTTGCAAGATTTTCAGCAGATCGATGACCTGCGCGGTCGCACCACCGATGACCGTTTGGCAACGCTGCGGGCGCAAGGCGACGAATCGGCGGATCGTTTACGACAGAAGCTGATGCAAGTGCCCGACGTGGCAACGACCGTTTGGGTGGCCACGCATGTTCCGCCTTATCGCGAGAGCTGTTGGTATGAAGGCCGAATCGCCGACGATCAATGGGCGCCCTACTTTGTTTGCGGCCGAGTCGGCGAGTGCTTGGATGACGTTGCGTCGCGGCGCCCCCGGATGAATCTGGAGGTGTTGTGTGGGCACACCCATCACCGTGGCGTTTATCGCCGAGCCCAGAATCTGCGGGTGTACACCGGGGCGGCCGACTATGGCCATCCGGCGATCGAAGGCTTGATCGAACGGGGCGGTCTGAACGGCCTGGACGGTTCGGCTTGAACCGCGTGGCTTGAGTGATGTCGCGAGGCCCGCGGCGAAGTTGTAACGCGGTGCCCGGCGGACGAAGAAGGACGCTGGGCTTTCAGGTTCCCGTCGAGTTACAAAAAAAGCCCCGCCGGTGATCGGCGAGGCTTTTCGTGATGTTTGACGATCAAACGTATTACTTCGCGGCGGCCAACATTTCTTTCTTGGCGGCGATGATTTCTTCTTGGATGTTCGACGGCACTTGGCTGTACTTGGCCAGTTCCATGCTGAACGATCCCTGACCTTGCGTCATGCTGCGCAGGTCGGTGGCGTAACCGAAGGTTTCGGCCAGCGGGATTTCGGCTTGGATGATGCTGTTTCCGTCGACAACGTCGGTGCTGGTCATCACACCGCGGCGGCGGATGACGTCACCCACGACGGTCCCTTGGAAATCCTCGGGGCATTCGATTTCGACGTTCATGATCGGCTCGAGCAGCTTCGGCGACGCTTGCTTGAAGTATTCGCGGAAGCAGCCTTGTGCGGCGGTGTAGAACGCCTTTTCCGAGGAGTCGACTTCGTGATAGCTGCCGTCATCCAAGTCGATCCGGGTGCCGACCACCGGGTATTCGGCGACCGGGCCTTTACCCAGGCTGTCGACGAATCCCTTTTGGATTGCCGGAATGTATTGCTTGGGAATACGACCACCGACGACGTGATCTTCGAATTCAAAGCTGTCTTCGCTGTCCGATTCGATCGGTGACAGCTTGCCGACGATGTGAGCGTATTGACCGCTACCACCGGTTTGCTTCTTGTGCTTGTAATTGAATTCGACGGTCTTGGTCGGGCTTTCGCGATAGCTAACTTTCGGAGCACCGACTTCGATTTCCACGCCGTATTCGCGGCGGATCCGTTCGATGTAAACCTCCAGGTGCAATTCACCCATGCCGGAGATCAGGATCTCGTTGGTCTCTTCGTCGGTTTCGACGCGGAAGGTGGGGTCTTCCTTGCGGAAACGCTGCAGTGCCTTGCCCATCTTGTCGCCGTCGCTGCGGCTGGTCGGCGTCACGGCAATCTTGATGACCGGTTCGGGGACGAACATGGATTCCAGCGTGCAGAAATCACGTTCGACGCTGTAGGTGTCACCACTGGCCGAGTCGATGCCCATGACGGCGATGATGTCCCCGGCGGTCGCTTTGTCGATTTCTTCTCGCTTGTCGCTGTGCATGCGAACGATACGGCTGAACCGTTCTTTGCGACCGGTCCGTTGGTTCACATAGGTGCCGCCTTTTTCGATCGTGCCCTGATAGATCCGCATGAAGGTCAGTTGGCCGAACGGATCGTCGACGATCTTGAAAGCCATGCCGACGAACGGAGCATCGGGATCGGGTTTCAGTTCGATTCGCTTTTCTTCGTCCGACGGGTCGCGACCTTTGACTTCGCGATCCAGCGGGCTGGGCAGGTATTGGGTGACCGCATCCAACAGCGGCTGGACGCCTTTGTTCTTGAACGCGGTGCCCATGTAGACCGGGGTGGCACCGTTCAAGACGGCGTCACGGGTCACGCGATAGATCATGTCCTTGGGGACTTCTTCTTCGCTGAGCAGCAATTCCATGACTTCATCGCTGTAGTTGGACAGCGAATCCAGCATGTGCACGCGTTGTTCTTCGGCTTCGTCTTTCAAGTCGGCGGGGATTTCGCCGGTGACGACCTTTTCACCCTGATCACCATCGAAGGTGTAGGAGACCATTTCGATCAAGTCGACGACGCCACGGAAGTTGTCTTCGATACCGATCGGGATCTGCATCAGGAAGGCGTCGGCGCCCAGCTTTTCACGCAACTGTTCGACGACCCGCCGGGGGTTCGAACCGGTGCGGTCCATTTTGTTGATGAATGCCAAACGGGGAACGTTGTAGCGTTTCATTTGGCGGTCGACGGTGATCGACTGGCTTTGCACGCCGCCGACGGCACACAGAACCAAGACGGCACCGTCCAAGACACGCAGCGAACGTTCCACTTCGACGGTGAAGTCGACGTGACCGGGGGTGTCGATCAGGTTGATCGCGTGATCTTTGTATTCGACGCTGGTCGCGGCACTGGTGATCGTGATTCCACGTTCTTGCTCCAGCTCCATGTGGTCCATGGTCGCGCCGTCGCCGTCCCCGCGGACTTCTTCGATCTTGTGAATACGGCCGGTGTAAAACAGGATCCGCTCACTGAGGGTGGTTTTGCCGGAGTCAATGTGGGCACTGATCCCGATGTTGCGAACCTTCTCCAATTTCATACTCTTCTAAACCTCTACTGGCGCCGGCGATGGGATTCGACGTGTTCCGGATTCGACGCGTCAGACGATTCGCGTCGCGATTTAATACAAGGCGCCCCGGAAGATCGATGTCGCGGGCCTGGACAATTGTGTTGTTGATGCGGCTCGGGCGAGGCGTTTGAAGCAGAAATATCGCAAAGCTTTGCCCAGATTGGAAGGGCAAAGGTGCGACGAAGTATCCCGGACTCCGGGCGCGGACCGATCGGAGCCCGTCGGTTGGCCGGTCCGGGGCGGGGTGGAGGTTTGGGACGCCGGACCCGATATCGCTGCTTCGGCGTGGTTTTTTATCTTGCATGACCGTTGGGGAAACGCAAGAGCCCCTGCGTCGGATCCGTCGAGTCGACCCAAAAACGGGGCGGCCAGCGCCCGGATCAAATTGCCGCGACGGCCAAGCATCCGTCGCACCGGCCGAGGGCCATTTTTCTTCTATTGACCCACGCCCCGGCCGCGTCTAACAACTTGTCCTGTCAGTGTTCAACTCGGCAAGGCGGCCGAGCTTCTGCATTCATCCAAGGAAGGTCATCGAACCATGCCAGGCCCGAATTCTGTTCCGCTGTTGGACGTCAACCGCGACAATCGCCCTTATCGTGAAGAATTCATGAGCGCCCTGGCCGGCGTCCTGGATTCCGGACGCTTTCTGTTCGGCCCCGATGTGGTCGAACTGGAATCGGAAGTCGCCAAATACAGCCAAGCCCAATTTGCCGTCGGTTGTGCCTCCGGCAGTGACGCCTTGTTGCTGGCCCTGATGGCCCTGAACATCGGCCCGGGCGACGAAGTGATCGTTCCCAGCTTTACTTTCTTCGCGTCGGTCAGCTGCATCACGCGACTGGGCGCCACGCCGGTCTTCATCGACATCGATCCGGACACCTACAACATGGATGTCGACCAGCTGGATTCGCTGATCGGCCCCAAAACGGCAGCCATCATTCCCGTGCACCTGTTCGGACAGTGTGCCCGCATTGACCGGATCTGTCAGATCGCCGCCGAGCATGATATTCCGGTGGTCGAAGACGCCGCCCAGTCGATCGGTGCGGCCTATCATTCACGTCCCGCCGGCAGCTGGGGAACCGTGGGCTGTTTCAGCTTCTATCCGACCAAGAACTTGGGCGGCATGGGCGACGGCGGCATGCTGACGACCAATGACGAAGCTTTCGCGGATCGGCTGCGTTTGTTCGCCGGCCACGGCATGCGGCCCCGCTATTATCACAAGGTGGTGGGCATCAACAGCCGCTTGGACACGTTCCAGGCCGCCGTGTTGCGGGTGAAGATGAATCACTTGCCCCAGGCCGTCGAAGGCCGGCGCACCAACGCCACGCGGTATCACCACTTGTTCCGCGAAGCCGGTTTGGTCGAAGACGGCCCGGTCACCTTGCCGGTGATCGACGAGAACGCTTTCTCGGTCTGGAACCAGTATTCAATTCGCATCGCCGACGGGCGACGCGACGAAGTCCGCCAGTACTTGGCCGACAATGGTGTGGGTTCGGAAATCTATTACCCGGTGCCGATGCACCAGCAAGAGTGCTTTGAAAACATCGGCTTCAAAGCCGGCGATTTGAGCGAGACCGAGCGGGCCAGCCGCGAGATCTTGAACCTGCCGATCTTCCCGTCGCTGACCGTGGAAGAACAAAACCGAGTCGTCGAAGTGGTCGGTCAGTTCTATCAGTCGGGCGAAGCCAAGAAGGCCGCCTGAACGAACCGGGGCTGTGGTCCCACCGAACCGCCGTTTTGGCGGGCGGATTTGACTGCCTCGTTTGAAAGACCAACGAAAACAGGCCGCGTGCGATGATTCGCATGCGGCCTGTTTCGTGAATCGGATGCCAAAAGGCGTCACCTTGGAATCAAGACGTTGCCGCCGAATCCAGGGCTTCTTGCAGCGCGGCCTTGGGGCGAACGCCCACGAAGCTCTCGCTGACTTCGCCGCCTTTGAAAACCAACAGCGTCGGGATGCTATTGATGCCGAAACGCTGGGCGGCGCCGGGGTTATCGTCGATGTTGATCTTGCCGATTTTGACCGACGGGTTTTCGCCAGCCAGTTCATCGATCATGGGAGCGATTTGACGACAAGGGCCGCACCAGGGTGCCCAAAAGTCGACCAAGACGGGTTGGTCCGATTGCAGCACTTCGGAGTCGAAATTGTCGTCGGTGAATTCTTTGACAGCATCGGAAGCCATGACAGTGGTCTCTCGTTTTGTACGGATAGTTAAACGGGGAATCGGTCGGGATCGCGGTAATCGTTCACAGGGACTGATCGACGGTGATCCATCGGCGGGCGGGGCGTGTCACATCCGGTCGACGACGCCTTGCACAGACGGCCGAATTGTAGGATGGCAACACCCGCTGTCAATTTGCCGGTCCGACCGGAACGTCTGACAAGGTAAGCAAGTGCTGAGCCAATTCGTCCAGAATCATCGCTGTGGCACCCCAAACCTTGTGTTCGCCGTGTGCAAACGCCGGCGTGCGGAACTGCAAATGACCAACGCGATGTTCGCCCCGACGGACGGATCGTATTTCGGTGTGTCGTGACAGGTTTCCCGCGACGACCTGCCGCAGAAGTGTTTCCAGCGGCAAATCCAGCACCTGATCAACCTCGGCCGGGTCGGGGCACCAGGGGGCGGATTCTTTTCGTAGCCACGCGACCCAGGGGGTGACCCGGTTGTCGCTGGCATAGACATACTGGCATGCCAGCCGTCCGATCCACTGGCGGACCACGGCGGGGCGACCCAATTCTTCGGCGAATTCCCGCAAGGCGGCTTCGCGGGTGTCTTCGCCCGGTTCCACCCGACCCCCGGGAAAGCAGATTTGCCCACCGTGATGTTTCAGCAGACTGGGCCGCCGCGTCAACAAGACACGCATGTGGCGGAGCGATGGGCGCGGTTGGTGGGCATCCGTCGCGGATTGACCGCCGGCCGGGGCTTTCTTTGATGCCGATCCGCTGGGCGCGACTTCCGCACACGACACACCATTTTGACCAGACGCATCTTCGTAAATGCCGACCAGCACCGCGGCGCGGCGAGCACGGAGCGGTGCGGGGCCACGGTGGCGACCATAGGCAAGTGGCACGGCCGCGATCGAACGATAGCGTCGCGACAGTTCGGGCGTTTCGCCGCGTTGTCGCAAGCGGTCGCTGAGTTGTTGCGGCCAAGTCGCCGGCAATTGCCACCGATCCGGTCGCCTGGTTGCCGGTATTTTCACGGTTGCTAAATCAACGTTTCCAACAATCGACGAAGCTTTCGCAATTCGACGCGATGATCCAAGTCTTCCTGGGGCGCCATGTGGATCGTCAAAGCGCGATCGTATTTTTCACGTTCCAGCTGGGTGACCAATTTGCCGTAGTCGATTTCGCCCTGCCCCACGCTGACTTGGAACGCATCGGGGCGGGTGTCGCGAAGGTGCGTGTTGATCACATACTTCAGGATCTTGTCCAGCGATTTGCCTTTGGCCGGACCGGCAACGTAAACGCTGGGGTCCAATGTGATGCCCAGGCCATCGACGTTGTTGCACAAGACCATCAACGTGTCGGGGTCTTCGCTGAGACAGCCCAGCTGGCTGCGGACCGCGACGCGTACGCCTTCGGTTTCCGCGATGCTGACCAGCCGCTGAAGGTGTTCGACTTCTTCATTGAAAGGCGTGCCCAGTTCCGCCGAAGGCACGGTCAAATTGACGACCTTGGTGGCTTTGGCGATCCGGCACAAATCGTGGAAGTCGTCGTAGTGCTGGTCACCTGTGCTGTCCAATTCGATGCTGTAACCGGAGATGTCCAGCCGGTGGGTGTACCGAAGCAATTGGATTCCGCGGTCCGGATCAGCCAGGATTTCGCTGGGGCGAGTGTGCGCGCCGGACTCGTGAATGGCGATCTCGATCGCGCTAAAATCCAGGTCCTGCAGCGTTTCGATGCTGGTTTGCAGGTCATCAGCCGGCCAACATTCCGTCGAAGCAGCGACAAACAATTCAGGCGTCCTTTCAGCAACAAATCAATCGGTTTTGCGTAACCGGCGCAGTCTACTGCGCCGGCGTCGATCGCTAAACCCTGATTGCCAAACAGGTTCACCGGTTCACCGGTCGTCGCGTCCGTCCCGCGGGCTGGTGGTCTGACAAGGTGGGTGATCGATCCGGTAAGCTGCCCGCATGACGTCTGAAAATGATCCCCAGTCCAACAGCGACACGAATTCGGCTGATGTGCGGTCGATCGGGGGACCCGTGCGGCTGGAACGGCTTTGCGTGGACGTGGCGGGTCGCCGTTTGTTGGATGACGCTCGGTTAGATTTGGAGCCGGGAAAACTGCTGGTCGTCGTCGGTGGCAGTGGGGCCGGCAAATCCGTGTTGCTGCGGATTCTGGCCGGCTTGTTGCCGCGTGATGGTGCCGTCGTGCGCTGGTCGGCTGACATCGCCGCTGGCACTGCGGGACACCCTGACACCGATGCCGGATCGAAGGGGCCGGCCCGCCTGGGCGCCGCACTGTCACCTCTGCTTCGTCGCGTGGGCGTGGTGTTTCAACAGTTTGCGTTGTTCGATGAACTGTCGCCGACGGCCAATGTCCAGTTTGCGATGGACCATCGCGGCGATCGTCATCGGCCACCCGAACAAGACGCGGCCGGTTGGTTGGCGGAATTGGGGGTGCCCGCGGAAGTTCCCGTTGCCGGACTTAGCGGTGGTCAGAAACAGCGGCTGGCCATCGCACGGACGTTGGCCTCCGATCCAGAAGTCATCCTGTACGACGAACCGACATCAGGACTGGATGCGGCCAGCGGTGCGAAGGTGGCGTCCTTGATTCGCCAGACTCAGCAGATTCATCACCGGACCAGTGTGGTCGTCACGCACGATTATCAAACGCTGATACCGATTGCGGACGAAGTCGTCTTCTTGGACAGTCGGCAAAAGCAACTGGTTTCCGTCCCACGCGATCAGTGGTCGCAGATTCATCAGTGGATGCATCCTGTCGCAGCAGACCCGGCAAACGCAAAAACGCCGGAACATCTGTCGGGCACACGTGGGTGGTCGATGGGGCGCCGTTTGATCGAACAGCTGGACACGTTCCTGTTGGCCAGCTCCGATGCATTGATCAGTGCGCTGCGATTGCCCGTCGATGTGTTGCCAGTTTTCCCGCGATGGAAATGGGCGGGGCGATTCTTTGTGCACTATTTGCGATTGGTGGGCGGCCCATCGGCATGCGTGTATTTGGCCATCGCGGGTTTGATCGCCGGGTTCACGACGACCTATTTCACGTTTCGCTTTCTGCCGTTTCGACTGTACACGCAACCGTTGTTGATCGACGAATTGTTGGCGTCGATCGGGTTCGCGTTGTATCGAATTTTGGTTCCCGTATTGGCAACGATCTTGGTGGCGGCTCGCTGTGGTGCCGCGGTGGCCGCCGACGTGGGCGTCAAGCGATACGGCGGCCAGGTCGATGCGATGCGGACGCTGGGTGTTCGGCCGCAAGCTTATTTGTTGGTTCCAATTTTGGCGGCCTTTCTGGTAGCCACCCCTGTGTTGGAATGGATCGCTTTTTTTGCCGCGCGGTTGATCAGCATGGTGACGTTCTCCGCCACACATGCCGACATCCCGTCCTATTTTTGGGACCAGCACTTCTTCCGCAATCTTCGCGGGCAAGATGGCCTTTGGCCGAAGGGGGCGGGCTGGGTTTTCGGAAAGAACGCCGCGTGCGGTGTGGGCACCGCGGTGATCAGCTACTATCAAGGTCTGCGATCCAAACAGTCCGCCGCTGACGTCAGCCAGGCGATCACGGCGACCGTGCTTTGGACGACCTTGTGGGTTTTGGGCGTCCACTTTGCCGTTGCGTTGATGGAATTTTAATCGTCGACGCATCGCCACCGTGTTGTCGCACGCGATCCCCACGTTTTGAATTCGGATTCCCAACCGGCTCAACCACGAAACGAATCGAGATGGATAAGAAAGCCAAAAAACGACTGGAAGTCATTAAGAAGAAGCTAAGCACACTGCGCCCAAGATTGGCCGGTTCGAAGCAGCAGGCCGATGATCCAGAAGAAACCAAAGCGTTGGAAGAAGAGATCGCCGCGCTGGAGGCCGAAGCGGAAAAGTTGCGGGCGTCTTGAGGTACGACCAAGCAAGCCCGCATCTGTGCGTGCCTGTAAAACGAAAACAGGCAACCTTGGGGCAAGGTCGCCTGTTTGGAATTTTGTGTTTCGCTGATTCGGGGATCGGCTCACCGTCATGGCTTTCGCCGATGGCTGAATCACCTGTGCGTTTGCTAACTCGCGCGTTTGCCGGCTAGCTGCGGAAATTTTGCCGTCTAGCTGCGGAAATGTGCTCCCGCGTCGGCGTCGATATGCATCACGCTGGGTTGTGCCGTCCGCGTGTTCCAGTAATCGGGAGCCCAGCGGCCGGCTTCGATCAGCATCGCGACGACGGCTATCAGCATGAAGACGGTGCTTAGGATCAGCATCACCGTGTAGACGTTCGGCGGCTGTTTCCGTGGGGGCTCATTCGTAGGTAGTGTCGACACGGTCGCCCTCCTGGATGGTTCGGTTGCTGTAGTCAGACAAGATTTCGGCGACGGCACGATCCGGTTCGGTGTAACCGACACGCAGGCGGGTGACGAACGAACCGTTTCGTGTCACGTCAAGCAGGTGTCCCTGACGCAGGCCATCGTCGCTGCCGATGCTGACTTCGACTTGTTTGCGAGGCCGGTTGACGACCAAGACGACACCGTTTCGTTCCGGCGGTGCGCCGTCCAGCGGTGCGTTGACGTCAATGCCCTTGGCTTCGACCACTTCCTGCAGACGGGTGACTTGGGTGCGAAGCTGATCGTTGCGTTGCTTTTGGTTTTGAACGGTGCCGCGGGCGCGGTTCAGCAAGTCGGTCAGCTCGAGCGATTTGGCAAACAGGGTGTCGCGGTCCTCGCGTTCCTTGACCAGAGCGGCCCGCAGTCGAGTGATTTCTTCGGTCTTGGCTTCCAAGTCGGCCGCACGAGAACGGTCCAACTGGGTCAGCTCCGTATTGGCCGCACGTAGGGCTTCCACGTCGGCCGCACTTTGGACCAATTCCTGTTGCAGTTGGTTCAGCTGAGTCTGCAAGGCAGCCAGAGCGGTGCGGCGGGCGGCGCGTTCGCGGTCTAGAGCCGCTTGGGTTCGCTGAGCCGAATCGCGAAGTTGATCGTTGGTGGTTTCAACGGTTTCGATTTGCTGTTTCAAGCCGCCAGGGCCCAGCACGACGTCGCGCCAGTTGCGGTGTGATGCGTTGACGGCAAGCCCGACGACCATGAACACAATGCTCAAGGCAAACACGGCGAACGTCAGCGCCTTCCCGAGAAGATTCATGAGGAATGGGTTCCGAGCAAAGAATTGGCGGTGGGGGCAGAAAAGACTGATCGGCGGCCCGCCACGCAATTGCTGCGGGGGCCGTGCATCCACAGGGAGTATAATTACGGCGAAATTTTCGTGTCAACGAATTCAACCCGAAAAGCCAAGCTTGCCTAGCTTGAAACGGCCGCGGGCCGTTTTTGCCGAACAGACCAGTTGTCGCGGCATGTATCCCCCAGCCGACGGTCCGGCTCCCTACGCCGCTTCTCAAATAGGACCACCCATAAATATTGTCGATCACGTTTGTCGCTTTGCCACCAGTTTGCAGCGGTTTTTCGTTCGAAGGCTTGGAAGGGGGGGGCCGGAGGTGTCGTAGAAGCCGTTGACTGGAAGGGCTGGTCCACCGGGATGCCGGATTTTCTCCCTTGGAAGCAATGAAACAGCCTAGGCGAAGCTCTGGAAGCGGACCCGGAGCGCAGTGTTACCGATCGCTCTCAACATCGAGGGAGCTTAATAAGGGCCACCCATTAATTACACGAAGCACAGTCATGCTGCGGCTGCCATTGCGTGGCGTTTTCCGGTAGGGGGGCCTGAAAGGGGCTGCGGTCGGCGTGGGGGGGCGGTTGGCTGGAGGGGCTGGTCCACCGGGATGCCGGATTTTCTCCCTTGGAAGCAATGAAACAGCCTAGGCGAAGCTCTGGAAGCGGACCGGGAGCGCAGTGTTACCGCTCGCTCTCAACATCGAGCGGATTCAGATTTCGCTTGCTGCTCGGCAGCGGCCGGTCGGCGCCGTGCCGCTAGTCGGAACAGAGTCCCAGTGGGTTGTCCGGTGCACACATCCAGTGTTGGCCGCACCGCACGGCTTCACGTGCGAGGCTTTCTGGCGTTCCCGCCGCACGCTTGAAGACGCGGCCGAAGCGGCGAACCACATCGCACCACCCCCGAGTGTCGACGCCGATGCGGGATAGAATCGGAGCCAAGTGTTTCGGTATTGACCCCAGTTTGTCCGACCGAAGTTGCCGACCGGTCCAGTCGAGCAATTCCAGGTATCGAACCAGCGATATCCCCAAGAAGCCTTTGGAACTCGCCCGCCGCCCCGATTTCTCGACACAGGGACCAACCGGGTCCTTCGCCTCATTGATCTCTACCGGGCTCATCCATCCACTGTGGCGACGCCGGCGACTTCGTTCCCACTCATGCATGCTTGGCCGCAGTCGACTCGGTTGCTGCGGCAGGTCATCGATGCGATCTTTCGCTCCGGTGTAAGGACTTGATTCTGGTGTTTCGGCAATCGCTGCACGCACCGGATTTAAATCCACATAGGCCGCACAGGCTAGCAAACTGGCTTCGTCAAGCAGGTTTTGCAACCGGTATCGCCCCTCCCAAAACCTGCCCGTGCATTCGTCTTCGCGGTTGGCACGTCTGGCGATGAACTCGGCAACACACCGCATCCACCAGCTGACATCCGACAGTCGTCGTCGACGTTCGGCCAGAACTTCCGGATGATTCACCAGCGCCGCGATGTCTGCCTCGGTCGGCGGTTCGGCTGAACCATCCGGACGCCGGCGAGCCGGAAACAACCGCAACCACCGACCGGCCACTTCCTGGTCGCTCCATGCAGCGACAACGTCCGGACGACTTCGAAGCACCAAGTGCAAGTGGTTGCTCATGACCGAATAGGTCAAGCAGTCGATGCCGAAGACGCTTGCCATGAACTCCAGGCGGTCCCGGATCCACTGTCGCCGGTGTTCAAAGGATCGGCCAGTCAGCGGGTCTTCACCGCACAAAAACGCCCGGCGGACGCAGCGTTGTACCGCGTGAAAGACCTGCACCTGAGCAGGGTCCGCGACTTCATAGCGTGGTTTTCGTGGCATCAATCCATCCCCAATTCTGGCTGTCGAACCGACTGATCGTACCCGTCATCGGCGGAAAAGACAAATAAATCTGGGTGGCCCCTTTTGAGACTCTGAAAAGACAAACAAATATGGGTGGCCCCTATTGAGGAGTTGGGGGGCGCGTATTGTTCGTGGGAGTTTCAGGCCGCGATGGTGCGGAGGGTGGCCAAGAATTGGTCGATCGATTGGACCCGCTTTTCGACGCTGGGCTGCAAGGCGTGCATGATCAGACGTGCCAGCTTGGGGTCCAGGTCGGGGGCCCGTTCCAGGATCGGTGTGGGTTCGGTCGTGTCGTGCTGCAGTGCCGCTTTGCCTGTGACGACTTCGCCCTGCCAGGGATGCTGCATTGTGCACAGACAGTAACACGTCACGCCCAGCGAAAAGATGTCGACCCGCTTATCCGTCGGCCGACGCCGCACGATTTCTGGCGACATGTACAACGGCGTCCCCGTCCGGTTTCCCGGTGCCATGAAGGGCGGCGTTGCGGGGACCGTCAAGCCAAAATCGATCAGCTTCAGCCCGCTCATGTCGGGCAAGCAGATGTAATTCCGCGGACAGATGTCTCGGTGAATATATCCCTGGTCGTGGACGTATTTCAGCGATTCGGCCATGTCACGAATTAACGTCGTTTCGATGCCGGCGATCAGATGTCGCTGCTTTTTGACAATGATCTGTTGCAGGCTCGGCCCCTCGATGTACTCCATGATGATCACCGGTTGCCCCTTGGGCGTGACGCCGGCTTCATACGTTTCGACGATCTTGGGATGGTGCATCGAAAGAGCGATTTCGGCTTCGCCGGGCTTCTTCAGGCCCTTGAACCGAGCCTCGAATTGCTCGTGCTTTTCGATGTCCAGCAATTTGACGCCGACCAAGCGATCGGTTTTATGGTCTTTGGCGACGTAGAAGGAACTCATCGTGCCCACGGCACTGGTCCGCATCCGTTCGTAACGGGTGTCGACGTCGATGACCTGGTGCTTTTGAGAGGAACCGAAAGCGTTCCGGATGGAATCAAACAGACCCATAGCGTTGATTCTGGTGCCAAGAATGGATTCGGATCATCAGTCGCGGCCAGCCTACTTGCCGCAGTAGTCGATCGCCCGCGCGATTTCCGTTTTCAGGTTCTTTCGTTCGACGATACGGTCGACGTAGCCGTGTTCCAGCAAGAATTCGCTGGTCTGAAATCCCGCAGGAAGTTCGATCCCGATCGTCGCCTTGATCGTTCGCGGCCCGGCGAATCCGATCAACGCTTTGGGTTCGGCGAACACCAAATCGCCCAGCGACGCAAAGCTGGCCGCCACGCCGCCCATCGTTGGGTTTGTCAGGACGCTGATAAACAGCCCGCCGGCTTCGTCGTACTTGGCCAGGGCCGCGGTGACCTTGGCCATCTGCATCAAAGACAGGATGCCTTCGTGCATTCGAGCACCACCACCGGAACCGCTGACGATGATCAGGGGCAGGTTGTGGGCAGTGGCGTGTTCGACCAGGCGGGCCAGTCGCTCGCCGACCGCACTGCCCATGCTGCCCATGATGAATGCGCTGTCGGTCACGGCAAACGCGACGCGTCGTGCCCGGACCATGCCCGTGCCTGTGACCACCGCATCGGACAGCCCGGTTCGTTTCTGTTCGCTGACCAGCCGGTCGGCATAGGGACGGCGATCGGCGAATTGCAGCGGGTCGACCGATCGAACTTGGTCGTTCATCGGCTCGAACGTGCCTTCGTCCAGCACTTGTTCGATTCGTTCGCTGGCGGACACATAGAAGTGGTGTTCGCATTTCGGGCAGACGTTCTGCCGTTGTTGGATTTCCTTTTTATAGATCGATCCTCCGCACCCCGGGCACTTCAGCCAAAGGCCTTCCGGGACGCCTCGTTTTCGCGGCATGCTGGGCGGATCGACGGACGCGTCAGGCGTTCGGGGCGTCGAAGACAAATTCGGACTCGCTGTGGCCATGGACACTCGGACGGATCGTTGGGAATCGACAAGTCAGCCACTTTAGCAAAGCATTTTCAAAAATGCTGCTGCAAATCGGGCTTCGCCCCGGCATCGGCCAGCGACTACCGTGGACCAGGCCTCGTCGGGCCGGCGTCAGGTCGAACCGGCTCCGGGGCATGCTAGACTGGTCGGTCGCGTTCGGCCGGGCCGTCGTGGCGGTGTTGCAAATTAGGTATTTCGCTGGGGCGACTGATAAGCCGATGGATTTTCACTGTCTGGGGACCGCCGGGTATCACCCCAACCGGTCCCGGCATACGTCTTGTTACTGCGTGCCCCAGTGTGGATTGGTGTTGGATGCCGGCACGGGGCTGTTTCGGCTGACTGAATTGATCGAGACGGATCACCTGGACATCTTGATCAGCCACGCCCATTTGGACCACATCGCCGGTCTGACTTTCTTGCTGGATGTTTTGCATTGTCGTTCCGTCGCCGGACGGCCGGTGGATCAGGTGCGTGTTTTCGGTGAAGCGGCCAAGCTGGACGCCATCCAGACGCATCTGTTCGCGGATTTGATTTTTCCCGCTCCCTTGGATGTTCAGTGGGTGACGATCGACGACACCCCCGAATTTTCTGCCGCCGGTGCGACGGTGTCTTGGCGTCGCCAGCCACATCCCGGCGGTTCGGTCGCCTATCGGCTGGACTGGCCGGCCGTCGCATCTTGCCAGGCCAAGCGTTTGGTCTATGCCACCGACACGTCGGGGCTGACCGACCCACAGGACATCACCTGGTTCGGTGGGGACGCCGATACAGCGGGTGGTATTGCGGCCAATGCGGGTTCCGGGGCAGCCGCATCGGTGCCGGATCTGATGGTTCACGAATGCTATTTTCGCGACACGCATCGCCAGTGGGCCGAGAAAACCGGACACAGTTGGACCAGCCGGATTGCCGAACTGGCCGCATTGATTCGTCCGCAACGGTTGCTGCTGACCCACATCAACCCGCTGGACGAAAGTGTCGATCCGGTGGACTCGGAGAAAATCCGGAAAACGTTTTATGGCGAACTGATGATCGCCCAAGACGGTCTGAAAGTGTCGTTCTAGAACCGGGGGCGAAATATTCGCCCAAAAAACCAACCGGAATTGAAGTCACAGGGGCCAATTCCGTCTTGTCGCCTCGGGCCGGATCGCTACACTCTGCCCTTTCTACAAGGCCAGCGTAGCTCAGTTGGCAGAGCAGCTGATTTGTAATCAGCCGGTCGTGGGTTCGAATCCCTCCGCTGGCTCTACAACAACGACAGACGCTGGTGGCCGCTGGCCCGGCCTTTGCGCCACGGCAACGTGCGTGCAATTCGGCTCTGGCTGGTTGTAGGCCAAAGAAAAGACGTTGGAAACAAGAACAGAAAAGATACGGATTAAGACGGGTAGCAACCGAGAAGAAACAATCAATTCGATTTGAACAATTCGGGGGTTTGTCCGAGTGGTTAAAGGAGACGGACTGTAAATCCGTTGGCTATGCCTACGCAGGTTCGAATCCTGCAGCCCCCACTGAATGAGCCCGTCGGTGATTGCGTCGTCTGTCGTGTCGATTTCTTCGATGCCGGTTGATGCCCAGCGACGGGGGCAAGTGGCCCAGGCCGGTTGTCCGGCTTGTGGTTGCAAATCGCGGGTGTAGCACAATGGTAGTGCAGCAGCCTTCCAAGCTGAATACGAGGGTTCGATTCCCTTCACCCGCTTTGGCCCAGGTGTATTTCGATCGATCGGTTCCGCCGATTCGCCCACCGGACGTCCGAGGTTATTTGCTTTGGCGGTTCGGTTTGCAGGGCGGGGGTTGGCGGAGTCGCGCGAGCGGCGGTGCATCGAACGCCGAAACATGCTGCTGTAGCTCAGGGGTAGAGCGCCTCCTTGGTAAGGATGAGGTCATGGGTTCAAATCCCATCAGCAGCTCTTGATGGTGACCGACCGGGTCACGGCGGAACTGGCTTTGATAGGCCGGTGCCGCTGTCGACGCGCCGTCGCCGGATGTACGTTTTGTTTCGTTTCGACAGAGATAGACAGAATTAAAGCGGTCTCGCACGGCCGAACGTTTGCTGACGACCCCGTGGGTGTGAACACGGACAGCATTCGGGAGGATTACCACTGAGCGTATCTCGGCGGTGATAGTGGTGTGAACGATCGTGATCGCAGGTGAACCAGAATGGCTAAGGACAAATTCGAAAGGACCAAACCCCACGTTAACGTTGGGACGATTGGCCACATTGACCACGGTAAAACGACGACGACTGGCGCCATTCTCGCCGTCCAAGCCGCCAAGGGCTTGGCCGAAGCGAAAGGCTATTCGGATATCGCCAAGGGCGGTACCGTTCGTGACGCGACCAAGACGGTGACCATCGCGGTTGCTCACGTCGAATACGAGACCGACAAGCGTCACTACGCTCACATTGACTGCCCCGGCCACGCCGACTTCGTCAAGAACATGATCACCGGTGCCGCCCAAATGGACGGTGCCATCCTGGTCGTGTCGGCCGCCGACGGCCCGATGCCGCAAACCAAGGAACACGTGCTGTTGGCCCGTCAGGTCGACGTGCCCTACATCGTGGTGTTCTTGAACAAGTGCGACTTGGTCGACGACGAAGAGTTGTTGGAACTGGTCGAACTGGAAGTCCGCGAACTGCTGACCAAGTACAAGTTCCCCGGCGACGATGTCCCGGTCGTGCGTGGTTCGGCTCTGCCGGCTTACAACAAGCCCGACGATCCGGAAGCCAGCAAGTGCATCAGCGAACTGATGGACGCCCTGGATGAATTCATCCCGGAACCGGCTCGCGAAGAAGACAAGCCGTTCCTGATGGCCATCGAAGACGTCTTCTCGATCGAAGGTCGTGGTACGGTTGCTACCGGCCGGATCGAACGCGGCGTAATTAAGGTCGGCGAGGAAGTCAGCATCATCGGTCTGACCGAAGAGCCCACCAAGACGACCTGCACCGGCGTCGAAATGTTCCGCAAGGAAATGGAAGAAGGCCGCGCCGGCGACAACGTCGGGTGCCTGCTGCGTGGTGTGAAGCGTGAAGAAATCCAGCGTGGTCAGGTCTTGGCCAAGCCGGGCAGCATCACCCCGCACACCAAGTTCGAAGCCGAAGTTTATTGCTTGAGCAAGGACGAAGGTGGACGTCACACCCCGTTCTTCAGCGGTTACCGCCCGCAGTTCTACTTCCGTACGACCGATGTCACCGGAACGGCCAACTTGGTCGACGCCGAAATGTGCATGCCCGGTGACAACGTCAAGGTCACCGTCGAATTGCACAAGCCGATCGCCATGGACGACGGTGTACGCTTCGCGATTCGCGAAGGCGGCCGTACCGTCGGTAGTGGTGTCGTGACCAAGATCGTCGAGTAGATCGGGGCGTCGGAAGACAAGGCCGATCCCGGTAGCGCTTCCGAAATCTTGATCCAACGGTTAACCTTGGACGCCCGACATCCGATGGGCGTTCAAGGTTTTTGCGATCCGCAATCCTGGCATTGCACGCGGGCGTTGGTCCAGTAATGGACGCACCGTCGCCAACAAACGGCCCACCGGCCGATCGAATCTGCTGCGGAATGCTGGCATTCCATCGGATTCACCCAGGGGTGTAGCTCAATTGGTTAGAGCACTGGTTTCCAAAACCAGCGGTTGAGAGTTCGAGTCCCTCCGCCCCTGCTAATACGTGCCGGCGTCTGTTCCCTCGGTTCCAGACGTTCGGTGCCCACCCGTCGCCCGACTTGGCGGTCTGCGTTTTTTGCAGCCCGTCGATGCGAAGGTCGGTCCGGTTATGGTTCCGGTCCGGTTTTCGTCCGTGCGGTATGCGGGACCAGGGTTCGTGCGGTGCACCCCGCATGCGAGCCCACCACTAGCATCAATCACATTTACGAAGATGGACGACGCGATCGGTTCGTGTCATCCAGTGCCGAAACCCTGACCGTTCGTCGCCACACAAGAATCGTCGCCAAGTCGAAACATTTTCGTCGTCAGCAAGGATTTTGGTCGTCAGCAAGGACGCGTCCGGCGATTCGGACCCACCATCGCCACATCACTACGCAACGGCTTTCCCAGGGAGCGGATGCATGTCCCGCGATATCGCCCAAGCCAATAACAGTCCTCTGATCAGCGAACTGTTCCAGGCGTCGGTTTACAAGCCCACGCAAGGACGGATCGTCCGCCAAGCGACCGCGCTGGCGATCTGGGTGATCGTCGGGCTGGGAGCCTGGCAATTGAATTCGACGATGAAGTCGATGATGACGGCCGGGTCTTACTGGCCCACCGTTGTCCCGGGGGTGGTTTTGGTTGCCGGCCTGTGGTTCGGTTTTCGCCTGGTGAACTGGCCCCGTTTCGCTGACTTTTTGATCGCCGTCGAAGCGGAGATGAACAAGGTCAGTTGGCCCAGCAAGGACGAACTGATCCGCGCGTCGATCGTGGTCATCTTTACGATCTTTTTCCTGGCCACCACGTTGTTCTTGTTCGACGTGCTTTGGCAGTGGTTCTTTAACGTTCTGGGCGTGACCAGCTGATAATTACCGGGCTTTTGCAATCCCGGGCCCACCCAGGTCTTCTGAAATCAAATTCCGTCTGTAATCTATTCCGGCATGTCTGTCCCCCCAAACGAATCGTCCGACGACCAACCTCGCGACCTGAATGATCTGGTCGATCGCGTCGAAGACGACGGCGCGGACCAGGCGACGCCGGAGGCTGATGCTCCGGTCGCCGATGCCGCAACGCCGGAACCTGCCGCGCCCGAATTGCCGCCGGCCGCACCACCCCCGCAAAAATCCGAAGCCGAAAAGAAGATCGAATCCCCGATCGGTGATGTCCAACCGTTGATGGATTGGTACATCTTGAAAGTCGCGTTCAATCGCGAAGATTCGATTGCCGACGCGCTGCGAAAACGCGTCAAGATGGAAGGGATGGAAGAGTTCTTTGGCGACATCGTCGTACCCACCGAAGACGTGGCCACGTTCACCCGCGATGGCAAACGCCGAATTACCAAACGAAAGCTTCTGCCCGGCTACGTCATGGCCCACATGATCATCAACGATGACACGTGGTTCTTGGTGCGTGAGACCGCCGGTATCAGCGATTTCACCGGCGCCGCCGGCAAGCCGATGCCGATGGAGCCGGAAGACGTTGAACGATTCATCAACCGTACGGCCGAGGAAGACGAAGAAGAACCGACCATCAAGACGTCGATTCCCTTCAAGGTCGGCGACCGAGTTCGCGTCAAGGAAGGCAACTTCGAGAATCAAGAAGGCGATGTCGATGGCGTGGACGAAGCCAACGGTCGCGTCACCGTGATCATCAATATTTTCGGACGCAGTGTTCCGATGGAACTGGATCACTGGCAGGTCGAACCGCTGTAAGCAGCTGAGGCAAGTCGCGGGATGACCCGTGCGAAGCGGCCGTTTCCGCCGCCGGCAATCGTCGCAATCTTGCCCCGATAAACAACCATTACACTCGCAAATAGCCAATCATCAGTCACGACGCGAAGAGCTAACCAAACATGGCCAAACAAGTCACCGGTCAAGCCAAGTTCCAAGTCCCCGGCGGTCAAGCGACCCCCGCGCCGCCCGTCGGTACATCGTTGGGTAAGTTCGGCGTGAACTTGGGACAGTTCGTCCAACAGTTCAACGATCGTACCAAAGAGTATAACGGTACCCCGATCCCCGTGATCGTGACCGTGTACAACGACCGAAGCTTTGAATTCGTTACCAAAAGCCCGCCGGCCGCATCGCTGCTGAAGCAGGCCGCTGGAATCGCCAAGGGCAGTGGCGTCCCCAATAAGGACAAGGTCGCCAAGGTGACCCGTGCTCAGTGCGAAGAGATCGCCACCAAGAAGATGGCCGACTTGAACGCACGCAGCGTTGATCATGCCGCACGGATGATCGAAGGCACCGCCCGCAGCATGGGCATCGAAGTCGAAGGCTGATGATCGGCCGGGGCGTCCAAGCGGCCCCGTGCTGATGGCTTCGCGCTGATGATGCACACCGGTTGCGTCACGTTCCGCACGGACAACACCACGTGTTGACGGGGCGAGCCCGTTGAATCTGGTGGCATTGAAACCAGGATCATTGAAACCAGGGACATCGATCAACGTTTGCCTGCAAAGCAAACCAACATAGGCCCGCGTGATGACCGGTCGCGCGGGCGTTTTGCTGCGCCACACCCGCGGAATTCTGTCGATGCCCGGCCGTCAATCAAACAGACGGCTGAAATTTTCCGGGCGAACGACGCCTTGGTCTCGAAGGTGCTTGACCAGTGCCGTGCCCTTTTGGTTGTGGTGGCAGAAGCGGATCCAGTCCTCGGCCACCAAGCGATAGGGCAGCAGGTTCAATTGATCCGCATGGTCGGCCGCAGTCGACAGGATATCGATCGCATTGGGTTGTTGGCTGCACGCGGCAAGTTTGCCGCGGAACAGATCCGACACCATGCCGGCGTAGCCCGACGGCTGGCGGCCCATCTTTGCCAAGCGGCGTGACAGTTTTCGTTCGACCAACTTGGTTTGGCCGGCGGATGGGCCGTCGTCATCCCTCCGATCCTTCCAGGATTCGAACAGGCCTCGCAGGACAAATTCATCCTGCAGGACCGACAGCAATTCAAAGCGTTTGGCCAGACGCCGGATCCAGCGATTTTGGGGTCCGGAATCACACTGGGCGACACGATCCCACAATCCTAGATAGCTGTCGCGTGCTATCGCGCTGATCCTATCGAACGCGTCGATCCACTGTGGACCCAGTTCATGAATGGATCGACGGGTCAGTTTTTGGATTTCCGAAACGCCGTTCATGTCGTCGTCGGCCAGCCAAGCCGCCAGTGAAAGCCCACCGGTGGACACCAGCCATCCGAACCGGTCATTTCGACGGTTGGCGTCGTCACGCATCTGATAGGCCAGCGCCCGCATGGCTTCCACATCGCCGGTCTTCAACAGCGACCAGATGATGCCCCACTTGGTATGAAATAGTTCGAATCCACACCGCTGTCCCGATCGTTCGTAGTGGATCGCGGATTGCTGCATCGGGCCGATTGCGGACGCCCAGTCACACTGCAGCAAATGGTGATATCCCCAGGCGCTATGGAAGTCGCCCCACAATTTTTCGTCGTGACAGGCTTCGAAACGCGGGCGGATTTCTTCCAGCAGTTGACGGCTGCGGGCTCGCATTCGGCCCGGCTGATAGGAACCAAAAACGGCGGATCCCACGGCCATGTGCAACCGCTGGGCTTCGCTGCCCGATCGGTACGCCACCTCGGTCGCCGCCAGGCCCAGTTCCGTCGCCAAGCCGTTGTCCAGCATGGAAAGCGGGCGGGTGAGTTCGACGGAACAACGTAAGCGTAGGTCTTCGGTGTCCGGCTTGTTCCCCGTGGCATCCTGTGGCCGTTGATCCGGTGACCTTTCATCGGGGCCATCGGTGGACGGGGCCGCAGCGTCCTGGGGCGGCAGGTCACCGAATTGAAAACCGCTCAGGCTAAGGCGAGCGGCTCGGTACAAGGCCGCCAGCTTGGATTTCCAGGGCGACTTGGGGGCGGGCAATCCGGTGCAACGGCTCAGGTCGGCCAATCGTTGTCGAAATCGTCCCAGCTGACCGCTGCGGACGAACTGGACCAGCGCGATCATTTCCAGGTCGGTCTTTTCCGGCGAATCGTCCTCCAGATCGGCCAACTGTTGGAAATAGCGTCCCGAATCGGCGGGGCGATCGGCGGCGTCGAAGCAGCGTGCGACTTCGCGAAGTTGTTGCTGAAGTTCTGGCCCGCTCAGCTCGGGTAAGACCCTTTCCCGCCACCGCGCCGCTTCGGTCATCGCCACACGACGCTCGGCATCTTCGGCCGCCTTCAACGCATACGGGACCGCTTCGCCGGGTAATTCCGCGTCCAGCAGGTGACCGGCGATGCGTCCGGCCAGCGAATCGGCGTCACGGCGGGCGATCAGCAGTTCTGCCCACTGGCGATGCACCGCCAACTTTCGTTTGCCGGACATCGTGGCCATGACGCCTTCGGCCACGCTGCAGTGGATCGCGCGGACAGAACCGCCGCCGGACCCTTGTTCATCGTCATCGTCGCTGCCGGCCGTCGGTTGCGTGTCATCCAAGACCAACCGCTGGTGCGACAATTCCGAAATCACCACGTCGACCGCTTCGCCCAGCCCGCTCAGTTGGCCCAGTTCGCGATAGGTGACGCCCTGGCCTGCGACACAGATCCATTCCAAGACCTGCTGGGCCTCGGTCGATAATTGATCGATGCGGCGTCGCCACAATCGCATGCGTCCGATGCCCAAGTCGCTCGACAGGTTGCCGGGTGGGGACAGCACGCCGCCGGGTTTCAATTCATCGGCGACCATTTGAAGGTCCAGCGGGCAGCCGCCGCACACCGACACCCAGTGTCGAATGACGTCGTCCGGCAGCCCCAACGCCCAGCGATCATTGACTTCGCATAGCCATTGATGGGCGGTCCGATCGTTCAGTGGTTCCAGCTGGATCGTGGCATCGGCGGCACGGTGCTGCAGTCGATCCGGCGTCCGCGAAACCGTGATGATTCCGAACGAATCCAAACCCGACGCCTGCAGATCGTCCAGTAAATTCAGACTGTCACGATCGGCACGATGGACGTCGTCAATGATCAGGATCAAAGGGCCTAGGGAAGATAGTTCTCGTGTCAGTCGAACGCCGGCCTGAATTGCGTTCAGACGCTGGGAATCGTGCGGCGGGGGCGCAAGCGTATCGTCCGGCTTGATCATGCTGGCCAGCACCGGAAACGCTTCGTGCAGCACCGACGTACTGGCCAAGTCCATCCGAATCGGCTCGCGATCGGATTTCATGAAACGGCCCACGATCTCATCGACGATCGTGTCGAACGCTTGCAGCGGTTGGCCTTCGCGCGGCAAACACTTGGCCCGAAAAATTTGGATCCAGCCATACTTTGGGAAGGCTTCCAAGACGCGATCGAGCAGCGCGGACTTACCCATGCCGCTATCGCCACAAATATGCAATCGCCCGGACCCGCCGCTAGCGATGCAGCGAATCCAAGCGCGAATCTGGTCGCATTCCAGCGGTCGGCTCGAAAATTCCTCGTGTCCCAACGCCAACAAGTTGACTTTGGGAGGCTGGCCCAGCCGTGAAATCATCAACGCGCTGGGTCGTTCGGCCGGATCCAATTCCAGCATTTCGGCACAAGCGTTACGCAACAACTGGGGAATGGAGGTCCCCATGCTTTGAATCGCGCCCCGGATCAATTGGCCGTCCTGGTCCCGCGAACTGTCGCTGCGGGGCAAGTCGTTTTCGTCGTCTCGTCCCGCCGATTCGATACTGCGTGCCACCTGGACGATCGACAGGCCCAAACTGAAAACATCACCGGCCGGCATGTAGTAGCGATCCCAGCAGGTTTCCGGTGCCATGTAGTTCGGGCTGCCGACGTAGTAATGCCGGAATCCGTTGGGGTCTTCTTGTGGGTCGAATGTACCGACCAAGCCGTAGTCAACGATGCGGCCGCGTCCCTGGTTGTCGACCATCAGGTTTCGCGGCTTGATGTCCCGATGGACCAGTCCCACATGGTGCATCGCCGCGAGTGCGGATGCGTAATCGCGGGTCAGTTCCAGCAGCCGCTGCCAACGCTGTTCGACCGGCAAATTCAACAGTTCGTCGACGTAGTGGTACAACGTCACACCATCGACTTCCTGCATCGACAAACCGATGAAGTCGTCCAGGCGGTGCATGCGATGGACCCGCACCAGCCCCGGGTGCTGGATGTTCTGCATCCGCCGGAACCCGCACTTGTTACGGACCAGGTCTTCGGGGCTGCCGGGCAACAACAGTTTCAGGGCCAACGTCCGTTCGCCACCGCCGATTTCCGAAACCCGATAAACGCAACCGCTGCTGCCGCGTCCCAAGCATTCACGCAGAATGAAACTGCCAAGCCGGTCGCCTTCCTTCCACGGCGGCGGTTGATGACGGTCCAATGGCGATGAACGACGAGTGTCCTTGCGCAATTGGCCCCGGGTCACCGTTTCGGATGACTGTGGCGGCAAAAAGTCGGACTGGCTCGGTCCCGCCATGGGGGCACATTCCAGTGGGCGATCGTGACGAAACGGTTCGGGCTGTTGCGCTGCGGTCCCCCATGCCCGAGGAGAGCCACCACGATTCTAGGATGGTCACCGGGCGTCGGCGGACCATCCGATGTCGCCGACGTGGGGGGGGTGGGAACAGTCTAAAACCGTCCAGAGCCTTAGGAAACGGCCAAAATGGCGATTTCAAGAACTCTCGATGCACACAACCGCACCCTGTTCCGCCGCACTTCGCCGACAGGCATCCAGGACTCGTTGCGTCTTTAAACTGATCTCAGGCCAGTGTGATTCTAGTTGACCTGACAGGGCGATATCGCCCAGATGTCGAACCATCCGAACTTCTTGTGCGTCCGGTTCGCCGCCGGCGAACTCGTCAACACGTCGTCCGTCGCTGACGCGACGGAAATTCCAACGGCAATTGTCCACCTGCAGGTCGTGCCGGTTTTCGGTCCAATGCAGCGAGCCGTCGTAAAAGGGCAACACAAAATCGTCCACCGCCACATAGCCGCGATCGCCGCTGACCAGGGCCGTTTGTTGGTTCGCCGTCAAGAATGAACAGTAAAACGCGGCGCTGGTTTGATCGTCGAAACGCATCTCGGCGGAAAATTCGCCCGGTACCTTGGCGTTGCCCTGGCCGATCGGCGTCAACGTACGGGCCGAAACCGATTCGGGCATCCGGCCACCGGTGACGAACAGCGTGAACCGGATGCAGTACCAGCCCAGATCACCCAAGCAGCCGTGCGGTTCCAGTTCGGCGTCGGCGCGAATGTTGGCGCCCACAAAATCGTCACCGCCGTTGAAGGAAAAATGGGTTTGAATACGGCGCACGTTGCCGACCGGGCCACCGGGGCGCAGTGAATCTTCAATCCCGGCCAACCGCGTGCTGTGATCAAACATCACGCCGTCCATGAATTGCACGCCCGCGTCTTGGCAAGCTTGGATCATTTCGGCGACGTCATCGCCATGGACCGCGACCGGTTTTTCGCACAAGACGTGCTTGCCCGCCGCGGCGGCTTTCAAGACCCACGGCTTGCGGATACCGGTGGGCAGCGGGACATAGACCGCGTCAATGTCGTCGCGTTGCAGCAGCGCGTCGTAACCTTCGACCGCTTCGGCCGTGACACTTTGCGGCACTTCGGCTTCGCACTGGGCAATGAAATCGGCCGCCCTTTGGACGCTCCGGCTGGCAACCGCAGTGATGACGCCGTTGCCGCTAAGTCGGATGGCTTTCCAGTTCTTTCTTGCGATGGCGGCGGCGCCCAGAAAACCCCAGCGACACGGTTGGGAACTCATGGATGACAATTTCACGAATTGGAAGGAAACAGGTTCGGTGGTGAAAGATCATCGCGTGCCCTCCGGGAAGAAGGCACGCGAACGGCGAGGTCATGCGGCGTTGGATTTTTTAGAACCGAAACCCTGATTCGATCTGGGCATCTTTGATGACGATGGAGATGCCGTCACGGACTTGGAAGGCGTCATCCTCGCCGTGATAGTCGACCTTGCTGGCGTTTTCGATCACGACGTTTTCCCCGATCCGACAGTTCTTGTCCAAGATCGCGCCACTGATTTGACTGTTGGCGCCGATACCGACGGGCAGTTTGCCGTCGCGCGGCCCCTGTCGGCGTTCGATGAAATCCGCCCCCATCACCACGCTGTCGCGGATGGTCACGTTATCGCCGACGACGGTCCGCAAGCCGATCACGCTGTTTTCGATCGTCACGTTGTCGCCGATGTGGCATCCGTCGGCGATCAAGCTGTTGTTGATTTTTGCATCGCCCATGATCGTCGGCGGCAAGAATCGTGGCCGACTGTAGATCGGTGCGTTTCGGTCCCGCAAGTCGAAGGGCGGGTTCTTTCCGGCCAGGCTCAGGTTAGCTTCGTAAAACGCGCGGATCGTTCCGATGTCTTCCCAGTATCCATCGAACAGGTGCACGTTAACTTTGTGCGAATCCAATGCGGCGGGGAAAACTTCTTTACCGAAATCCTCGTGGGTGCTGCTTTCCAGCAGGTCGACCATCACCGATTTGTTGAAGATGTACAGGCCCATGCTGGCCAGACATTCGCGACCTTGGGCGGGGATCCCGCGTGCTTCGATCCAAGCCGGATCCATTTTGACTTTGGCCAGTTCTTCGTCGGTTTGGGGTTTTTCGACAAAGCCACGGACTCGTCCGCTGTCATCAACCTGCATGATGCCCAGGGCCGACGCATCCTTGCGGTCCACCGGAATGGCGGCGATCGTCGCATCGGCGCCGCTGTCGATGTGCGTCTTCATCATGTCGCGAAAGTCCATGCGATACAGTTGGTCGCCGGACAGAATCAAAATGTGTTCGATCCAGCTTTCTCGCAGGTGCACCAAGTTCTTGCGCACCGCATCGGCGGTGCCCTGGTACCAATCGGTGCCTTCGCTGACGGTTTGTTGAGCGGCCAAGAGTTCGACAAAACCACCGCTGAAAATGTCGAACGTGTAGGTTTGCCGCAGGTGCCGGTGCAAACTTTCCGACAAGAACTGGGTCAACACATAGGCGCGATTCAGACCGCTGTTGATACAGTTGCTGATTGGGATATCGATCAGGCGATACTTTGCGGCCAACGGCACGGCCGGTTTGGCACGAATTTTGGTTAGCGGGAACAAACGCGTCCCACGGCCTCCACCCAAAATCAATGCGATCGTATTGCTCAGGTCGATATGTTCGCTGGACATGCTGTTCTCGTGGTTCTAACGCTGGATGGATGCCGGCCCCGACGTCGGGACTCGCGGGCGTTTGGCGATCGATATGGGATGCGACCGTTTTAACATCGGCGGCTGGGGCGGTGGGATTTGCTGACACGTTTGTCGTGTCAGTTTGACCACGAACGTCGGGCAGCCGGCGAAGGGGCGCGAAAGATTGGTTTGTACTGCATCGGCCCGTGACCAGAAAGGTTTGCGACAACGCGTCATCGCGCCGCCGCGTCGATCCGCCCGGTAAGGGATCGTCTATCTGGAATTTTCGTCAATCTTCCCCGTCTGTTTTGCCGTGATTCGATGTCCCGGGCGACCCTCCGAGGTGATTCCCCGTCCGATAGGTTCGGGTAACACGATCGTCAAAGAAGTCCCGACAATCCCTGACAAGCGATCACGTCGCGACTTAAACTGGGGGCGACGCCGCGATCCCCATCGCCGACGTTTTTGTTCGCCAGTTTGCCCCGCATCACTTTTCTGATGGTCCGGACATGAAGACCACAAAAATCGGCTTCCGCGCCGTTTGCAAAACCCGCCAACCGATCGGTCACTTGGCCCGTCGATCCTTGATGTCGGTCACTTTGGCCGTCGTGATGGCCAGCCCATTGTCGGCGGAAACCTGGACCAATCTGGAAGGCACCAGTTCCATCGAAGCCCGGATGATCGGACGTTGGGGCGACAACGTGGTGCTGGAAACCAGTGGCGGTCGACGCGTCACCGTCAAAATGGAAGACCTGCGGTCGGACAGCCGTATCCAAGCGGACGACTTGGCGGCCGAACTGGATCAGAACCGCGATGCTTCGGTCCAGCAGCTGCAACAGCAGGCGGAAATCGCCGCGGCCCCGGCTCCCGACCCGCTGCCCGAGCCCGAACCGGCGCCGGCGTATCAACCTCCGCTACGCAATGTTTCTGCCGAAGAAGCGTTCAACCACATGGTCGCGCAACTGCAGGCCGGTCACGTCCGCGTCCTGTTCGAATCGTTGCCGCCGCTGTATCGCAAAGATCTGGAAAAGATCATTGCCCAGGCCGCTAGAAAACTGGACCCGTCGGCTTTCGATGCGGTCACGTCCACGATTCATCAAGTGGGTGACACGGTCGTGACCCGCCAGAACTGGTTGTTTTCGCACCCACGCTTTGAAAGTGTTTCGGCGGAAACCACGGCACAGCTTCGTGAAATGACCTTGGCTGCCGCCAATATGATGCGGTCCGGTTTCGACCCGCAAACGCTGAAGCTGGAAGACTTGAAAACCCAACCTTTCGGAAAGTGGTTGGCGGATTACGACACAGCCATGGCCGCCTATTTGCATCCGCTGATGGATGATTCGGCGTCCAGCGGTGTACCAGAAATGACGTTTGATGAAGGCAAGGATGGCAAGGTCACGGTCACCCAAGTCATCAGCGAAAAGCAAAAGGTTCAGTTCGACTTGGAAAAGGTCGACGGTTTCTGGTTGCCGTCCAGTTTGGCCAAAGACTGGGACAAACAAGTCGAACAATGGCAGGCAAAGCTGGACGAAACCGACGACGGCAGCGTCGGTGGCGGCGGCGTGGCGGCAATGGTCAGCGGAGTCGCCGGGCCGTTCCTGCAACCGCTGCGCGATGCCGGCACGGCCAAGGAGTTCCATGTGGCCATGGAATCTCTGATCGCCGGGGCGGAAACGCTGGGCAAAATGATCCCCAAAGATTTGGGCATCGATCTGGGCGGTCGCCAAAACAACGGCTACGGCTATGGCGAAGAAGATTACGGGTACGGCGAGGAAGAAGAGATGTATGGCGACGAGTATGGGGATGAATACGGTCGGTGATTCGTCAAACCCGAATTGCGGTCATCGGCGGCGGCTTGGCCGGCTTGGCAACCTCGGCGTGGTTGCGGCTGGATGCACCGGAGATCGAAGTCTGTCTTTTTGAAAGTGCCGATCGTCTGGGCGGTGTCATTGGCACGTCCACGTTGGAACATCCCGATCTGGGGACGATCCACTTGGATCGCGGTGCCGATATGTTGGCGACCGAGCCCTCGTCGGCGCTGGATCTGATCGACCGTTTGGACGCGTCCGATCGCCTGATCCATCCGAAATCGGCCGGTCGCGGCGCGATGATTGTCCACCAAGGACGTCTGCGCAGCATTCCCGAGGGCTTTGTGCTGATGCGGCCCACACGCTTGCGTTCCATGGTCACCACGCCATTGCTTTCGCCACAGGGCAAGCTGCGTCTATTGGCCGAGCCCTGCATTGGTGAACCAGATTCGGAGGATGATGAAAGCGTGGCGTCATTCGTCCGCCGACGATTCGGGGACGAATTGTTACAGCGGATCGTTCAGCCGTTGGTCGCCGGTATCTACACCGCCGACGTGGAACGGTTGAGCATGCGTGCGACGATGGCCCCGATCCACGCGATGGTCCGTCGACACGGATCGTTGACCGCCGCGACACTGCGTCGTCGGTTCGGGGGACGTGATGGCGTTGAGGCCACCAGCAGTGGTGCACGCTATGAAAAATTCCGCGCATTTCGCTTCGGCATGCAAGGCTTGATCGACTTGTTGGCCGAATCATTGCCACCCACGTCGGTCCGTACCAACGCCGCGGTCAATCGCATTGGCCGCAATGAACGGGGCGGTTTTGATTTGGCATTGGCTGATGCTTCGGTGCAAAGCTTTGACCAAGTCGTCGTCGCGACGCCGGCATCACGCACGGCGAATCTGATCGCCGATTTGGCGCCCGCCGCGTCGGATCAACTAGCGTCGATCATTTCGGCGTCCGCGGGAATCGTCGTCATGGTGGTGCGCCGTGAAGACATGCCGGGGTTGCCACCCACCTTTGGTCTGGTCGTCCCGGCGATCGAGAATCGACGCATCCTGGCCGTCAGTTTTGCCAGCGAAAAGTTTGCCGGTCGGTGTCCGCCCGATCATGTGATCGTTCGCGTTTTTGTCGGCGGCATGCTGCAAAGTGATTTGCTGCAGCGTGATGACGCCGACTTGGTTCAACTGGCCACTGACGAACTCAGAGATCTGGTTGGATTGTCGGGGGCTCCGGTGCATCAAACAGTTGTTCGCTGGAACAAAGCGATGCCGCAATACGAAATCGGGCATCTGGACCGAGTCGCCACGATCGATGCCGATATTGCCAGGATCCCCGGACTGCACTTATGCAGTAACGCACTGCGTGGCGTCGGCATTGCACCGCTGATCGGACAGGCTGGGCAAGTCGCTAAGGCGGTGATTGATCAGGCCGCATCGACCGCAACTGCGTGCTGCTGATGTCGATGCGAAAATCGGATTCGGGAACCAAATCACAGATGGCCAATAGGTTTTGGCACAGCGGTAACGTTGTCGCGTCTTGAAACGTGTGTCCGATCAACCGTCCGAACACAACAAACTGGCACCCATGTTGTCGGATCTTCGCAATGCACTGGTCGCGTTGGCGGGGACAATGATTGGCATAGGCCGGATCATTCAGCCGTAGTGCCGTATCGGCGCCGATCAGGAAACGGCACCCAGGAAAACACGCGGCCTTTTCAAAAAAACGTGCCGCCCGGGTGACCAGCGGTGTTCCGATTCGTTGCACCCGAGCCAGGCGGCGCTGCAGATCCGCATCGTCAATGTCTGGCTTGTCCACATTGGCAATGGAGATTTCCGGCTGAACCTTCGTGGCGTACTTGCGTGACGCCACGTCAGCCATCGCCAAGTGGCCGTCGTGGATGGGATTGAAGCTGCCTGGAAATACCAACGATCCGCTTTGGTATTGACCTTGGATCAGCATGGAACGGCACCTTTCGGTCGTCGCCTGTCGATCAATTTGCCCAAGTCGATTTACCAGCCTAGGACGTAGGCGAACATCAGCGGAGCCACAATCGAAGCATCGCTTTGGATCATGAACTTGGGGGCTTCCGGTTCCAGTTTGTACCAAGTGATTTTTTCGTTCGGCACAGCGCCGCTGTAACCGCCATAGCTGGTCACCGCATCACTGATTTGACAGAAGTACGCCCACAAAGGAATGTCCAGCTTCAAGTCTTGGATCAACAACGGCACGACGCAAATCGGAAAGTCACCTGCAATGCCGCCGCCAATTTGGAAGAAGCCGATCGGGCTGTCGGCCGCTGTGTCCTGGTACCACTGGATCAACGCTTCCATCTGGCGTGTGCCCGACCAATACACGTCGTGCCGGGCGACCTTCTTTTCGTAGACGCGTGCGGCAAAGATGTTGCCCAGGGTACTGTCTTCGAATCCCGGAACGAAAACGGGGATGCCGGCTTGCATCGCCGCCATCAGCCAACTGTTTTCCACCGGGATCTGGTAGTGTTCTTTCAGGGTTTCGTCCCGCAGCACTTCCATCATGTACCAAGCCGGACTGTGCGATTCACCTTCGTCGGCGGCCTTTTGCCATAGCTTCAACAGACGGGCTTCCAGGTGCCGCATCACCGTTTCGGGAATACAGGTGTCGGTCACGCGATTGAAACCTTCGTCGCGCAGCTTGACCTCGTCCTGTACCGACAAGGCTCGCCAGTCTTCGACAATGCGATATTCGTCGTGGGCGACCAAGTTGAAGACGTCTTCTTCCAGATTGGCGGCGGTGCACGTGATGGCATGAACTTTGTTCTGGCGAATCATCTCCGCCAGCGAACGACCGATTTCACCAGTGGACATGGCACCGGCCAGAGTCACCATCATCTTTCCGCCACCACCATCGGGCCGGACAAAGTCGCGATAGACGCGAGCCGCCTGGACGGTTTCGCGGGCGTTGAAGTGATGAAAGTGTTGGTCCAAAAATTCCGAAACGTTCACTCGTTTCCTCGGTCCAGTTGTAAGCGAAGGTTGCGAAGTCGCAGGGCGTTGGCGATGACCGAAACACTGCTAAAACTCATCGCCGCAGCGGCGATCATCGGGCTTAGCATCCAACCGAGCAAGGGATAAAGCAAGCCGCCAGCGATCGGAACGCCCACCGCGTTGTAGACGAACGCAAAGAACAGGTTCTGGCGGATGTTGGCCATGGTTTTTCGGCTTAGCAATTCCGCAGCGGCGACGCCTCGCAAATCACCGCCGACTAGCGTGATTTTGGCTGAATCGATGGCGACCCCCGCGCCGGTTCCCATGGCGATGCCCACGTCGGCCGCCGCCAAGGCCGGGGCGTCGTTGATTCCATCGCCGGCCATCGCCACCACGTGACCTTCACGCTGCATGTCGCGGACAAGGTCATGCTTTTGCTGTGGTGTGACACCCGCATGGATTTCGTCGATCCCCAGTGTCTGGCCGACCGCAAGAGCGGTCGGCCGTGCGTCACCGGTCATCATCACAATCCGCTTGCCGGAATCATGCAAAGTCGCGATCGCATGTTCGGTCGACGGCTTGATCGGATCGGTGATTCCGATCACACCGCGGACCGCATCGTCGATTGCGACCAGCACCGCGGTCGCACCATCGGACTGCAATTCGGTCATCGTCGTGGTGGCATTTTCTGGAACGTCGATGCCATTGTCCGATAGCCAGTCCGGTTGCCCCACGCGAATCACGTGACCATCGTGTTGTGCGGTGACGCCACGACCCGTGGTGCTTTCAAAGGCTTCGGGCGTCGGCAACGGTTCATCGGCGGCGTGCCGGACGATGGCCCGCCCCAGCGGGTGTTCGCTTGACGATTCGGCGATTGCCGCCAGACGCATCCAGGTTTCCGAAGCATCGTCGCCAATGCTTCGAACGTTTGTGACTTCCGGACGACCGACCGTTAGCGTGCCTGTTTTGTCCACCACGATGGTGTCGACTTTCTCCATCACTTCGATCGCTTCGGCATCCTTGATCAAGACGCCTTCTCTGGCACCACGACCAACACCGACCATCACGGACATTGGTGTTGCCAGGCCCAACGCACAGGGGCAGGCGATGATCAGTACGGCCACGGCGGCAACAAAGGCATGTGCCAAGGTTGGTTCCGGTCCCAAAGCCCACCAGGCAACGAAGGCGATCAGCGCGGAAGCAATGACGGCGGGAACAAAGTACTGGGAAACCTTGTCGACAAGTCGTTGAATCGGAGCCTGGCTGCGTTGGGCTTGGGCCACCATTTGAACGATTTGGCTGAGCACGGTTTCGTCGCCGACATTGGTCGCCGTCATCGTCAATGCGCCCGACTGGTTCAAGGTGCCGCCGGTCAACGAATCGCCGGTCTGCTTCATTACCGGAATCGGTTCGCCGGAGATCATGGATTCATCGACGTGGCTTTGGCCATCGACCACTTCGCCATCGACGGGGATTTTTTCGCCAGGTCGAATCCGCAATCGGTCCCCCTGACGAACTTCGGCAAGTGACACGTCGGTTTCGTTGCCACCGTCGTCCATTCGGTGTGCCGTGTCGGGTGTCAGTTCCATCAACTGGCGAATGGCATCTCCGGTGCGACCTCTGGCACGCAGTTCCAGGACTTGGCCCATCAAAACCAGGGTGATGATGACCGCGGCCGATTCAAAGTACAGGGGCAGGCCGTCCCCGGAACGAAACGCATCGGGGACCACTGCCGGCGCAATCAATGCGACCGTGCTGAACGCGTAGGCGGCAAGGGTGCCCACCGCGATCAGCGAAAACATGTTCAGGTTCCAACCTTGGAACGACTTGACGCCACGAACGAGCAGCGGCCAACCGCATCCGAAAACAATCGGCGTCGCCAATGCCCATTGCAGCCAACCGCCCACACGCGGCGAAACCGATTCGGTGATCGGTATGCCGACCATCGGGCCCATCGACAGGATCAGCAGCGGGATCGACAACGCGACGCCGATCCAGAAACGACGCCGCATGTTTTGGTACTGGGGATCATCGGCAACATCGCCGGCGACTTGCACCTGCTTGGGTTCCAAGTCCATTCCGCAAATCGGACAATCGCCGAACCCGATCTGTTCGATTTCGGGGTGCATCGGACAGATATAAACGGCGTCCGGATCACCGGTGGAGACGCCAGGGTTGCTGCCGCCGCCGATTTGCAGCACGGGCAGCCCGCCATCACCGCCGCCGCAACATGCCCCATGACCCTGGGCCTTGGCCGCATCCTTTTCGCGCCGTCGTCGCAACGTGCTTTCGGGGTCCGATGCGAATTTTTCTGCACAGCCTGGACAACAGAAGTAATAATCGGTGCCCTGGTGATGTCGGTGCGGCGCCCCGTCGGGATCAACGGTCATGCCGCATACGGGATCAATCGCGTCGGCGGTCCTGTTCATGGTGATGGATCTTTTTCAAAAAGGGTGCTTCCCTGCCCTCGGGCTCGGGCGGGGATTCAGCACCTCGAATCAAGAATTTCGGTTCGGGGGCGAAGATCGGGGCCGTGGGCGGGCTCTGTATTCCGGCGGGACGCTCGGTTCTGTTCCAAAGGCCGTCTTTTCGCTCCGATGGATCCCCCCAAGATTCGACTTTGCAAATCACTTGCCACCCATCATCGCGTTCGCCATGCGTTCTATAAAATCAGTCGCCCAGCTGGCATCATTCGCCGCCGCAATCACGGTCGCCGCTGTGATTCAAAATTGCGTTTTCCAGGTACGTTCCGACGCTCAGGAGACCGAGGTGTCATCCGAAGACCGACCGGCACCCAAATCCATGTGGAATGTGCCATTGAAAACGGCCGGAGGTTCACAGTTTTGGACCGACCACGTGCACCGGGAAGAATACCGGATTCAGCAGAACGTGTTGACCAAGCACTGGCGGCTGTTGGACCAGAAAGACGTTCGGCGGGCTTGGGGCAGCCGCGAGGCCTGTGAAGCCGTCTTGGATCAACTGTGCCCATTGAAGCCCGCGGTCGCGTCGGACGCCGGCGGCAAACCCATCGTGATGTTGCTGCACGGATTGTTCCGCAGCCACCGGTCGATGATGGGCTTGGAAGACGCGATCGAAAAAGACGAACAGTTGGACGCGGTGACCTACAGCTATGCCAGCACGCGAGGCGGCGTCGCCGAACATGCCGCGGCACTGGCCGATACGCTGCGGTCGCTGCCCAAGGATCGGCCGATCGCCTTCGTCGGCCACAGCATGGGGAACATTGTTGTGCGGCACTTGATTGCCGATCTGCAAGCGTCCGGCGATCCGGACCATTTGCTGCCACGCTGCAAGGCGATGGTCATGTTGGGGCCGCCCAACCAGGGCGCGATCATTGCCAAGCGATTGGCGCAAACGGGCGTGTTCGGCATCGTGACCGGCCAGGGCGGCATGGAGTTGGGGCCGGAATTTGAAAAACTGGAAAAGCACTTGGCCATTCCGCCGTTCCCCTTCGCCATCGTCGCGGGAGACATGTCCGATGAAGCCATCCAAAACCCGTTGACCGAGGGCGCCGGTGACTTTGTCGTCAGCGTCGAAGAAGCTTATTTGCCCGGGGCGGCCGACACCCAGACGTTTCCCCTGCTGCATTCGTTCATCATGGACGATCCCGACGTCCAGGCGTACACCATCGATTTCCTAAAGACCCACTTGGGCTTGAAGGAATTGCCGACCGGTACACCCGAAGTCTCGGATGCAAACTGAGCGGATTGACCGCCGGCTAGAGTTACCGAGCTTTTGGGCTGTCGTTATCACAGTGCGTCGAGCGACGCATGCGTCGCTCGACACTGCATCGGGGAGAAGACTGCTTTGAATCGAATCATTCACGCTGCGTTGTTTTTGGGATTCGTGCTGTTTGCTTCGATCCCAGACGCTCGTTCGGCGTCCGCGGCGGACTCCGCTGTCACGACAACCGGGGATCAAACGGGCTCCGGTGCAAGCGTCTGGAACCAGTGGCGTGGCCCCGATCGCGATGGACGCATCCCGGGATCGTCGTGGCCGGACAAGCTGGACGGCAGGTTGCAATTGCAATGGTCCAAAGATCATTCACCCAGCTACAGCGGGCCGGTATTGCTGGATGATCTGGTCTTCACCACCGAAACCATTGACCGCAAGTATGAACAGGTCACGGCGTATCGGTTGTCCGACGGGCAAATGGTTTGGAACCGTCGCTGGGAAGGTCATATGGCGGTCCCGTTCTTTGCCGCCAAGAACGGTGATTGGATTCGTTCCACCCCCGCGTGCGTTCCCGGTCATTTGGTGATTCTGGGGATGCGGGACGTGTTGGTTTCGTTGGATCCGCAGACCGGCCAAGAGAATTGGAGGAACGACTTGCCTGCCAGCGAGGGTACGCCCCTGCAACCTTTCGGTGCGGTTTGCTCTCCACTGATTGACGGGGACGTCGTTTATGTGCAGTCCGGCGGTGGGCTGATTAAGGTGGACTTGGCCACCGGGCGAGTCCTGTGGACGGTCTTGGGCGGTTCGTCGGACATGATGTCCAGTGGCGCGTTTTCCAGTCCGGTCATGGCGGTGATCGCGGGCAAGAAACAGTTGGTGGTGCAAACACGACTGGAGTTGTGCGGCGTGGATCCCGACGATGGGACCGTGCTTTGGAAGACGCCGGTGGAGGCGTTTCGGGGAATGAATATCTTGACGCCGCTTGTGATCGGCGACCGAATCTTTACCGCCGCCCACAGCGGACGCAGCCACCTGTTTCAGATCGCCAACGACGATCCAGAAGGCTCGACGGTCAATGAGGTTTGGAGTCAAAAGACGCAGGGTTACATGTCATCGCCCGTCGTGATTGACGGCAACGTGTATCTGCATTTGAAGAACCAGCGGTTCACTTGCTTGGATTTACAAGACGGCAGCATTCGTTGGACGTCGCGGCCGATCGGCGATTACTGCAGCCTGGTCCACAACGATCGGCAAATCTTGTCGCTTGCCAATGACGGCGTTCTGCGTTTGATCGAACCGACGCCGGACAAGTTTCGCGTGGTGGATACATCCCAAGTCGCCGCCGACGCTTGGGCTCACCTGGCCGTCCGTGACGACCTGGTCGTCGTGCGAGACTTGAATTCGCTGCGTTTATATCGTTGGACCGGTTCAGCGAATCGTTGAGCTTGATGAATTCGTATCGGCGTCGGGTTCGTCGGCCATCGCGGTCTTTACACGCTGGACATCGTCGCCCCGAGGCATCCAACCGTTCGCACCGGCGGGTTTGTCCAGCCGCACGACACCTTCGCATGACAATTTGTCGTCGTCGGTCGCCAGAGTCGCTTGGATGACCACTTCGCTGACCGACGGCGGGACGTCGTCCCACATGACGGGAATTCGCAGGCCGCTGACTGGAACTCGACTGACCAGCCCGCGGACTTCGGCAGGGTCAAATTCCCATTTCGCCAGAACGGCGTGCTCATCGGTCTCGTTCGGGTCGATCGCAACCACGTTCAGCTTGGCGTCGATGTCGAATTCGGCCAGATCCAGCGGTCGGTCCGACAGGTCGGTGGCCGTCACGGTCAACAGCATGCCGTTGGCAAGCTGATCGGCCGGATGGTCTTCGTCGCCGAACTGGTGTGGACCGGAAAAGCCGCGATGAAGTGACAGCTTGATCGGCGAGGCATCGGATCGGACGCCCAGTTCTTTCAGCGAATCGGGCAACGGCACCTTCCCGGGGGGATCTTCGGCGGGGGTCCCCGGGGCCGGTGGCGGCAGGATTTCACCCGGTTCGATGGGCGGGATCTGCAAATCGAACGTTCCCGGCGGTTCCGGCTCGCTGGGCGGAGTCGCTTCGCCGATGTCGGGTGTGCCGGTGTCGTCGGCCGGGGCCGGCAGTGTATTGGGCGCCCCATTGTTTTCCAGATCGCCCACACCGGGCGGAATGACTTCGCCTTCGTCGATCCAAGCACTCGGATCATCCAGGTCGTCTAAATCGGGCATGCCGCTGTCGTCGCCCGCCGGTGGCAACACTCGGTTGGTCGCATCGGCCTTGGGCGAATCGGCCGGTGGGATTGCTGTATCGGACGGTTCAATCGCATCGGGGACCGGATCGGCATCCGGTCGCTGGTCGGCGATCGGACTGGGGGGCGGATCCGTCGATTCGGTGCGGGGTGTGGTCGTCCGCGGTTGCGCCAGCTCGGTCGGTGGGTTTCGGTAGGTCGAACGTGGTTCGGCATTCACAGCCGATCGTGCTCGTTCGCGGCGTTCGCGTTCACGTTGCAGCTTTTCAGCCAGCACTTGGTTCTCGTAATCGGCCTGGTACAGCTGGTCTTCCAGCAATCGGACTTCGCTGGTCAGCTTTTGGACGTACAAGTCCTGCTTCGCACGGCTGCGGCAACCGCTCAGTGTTGCGATGCCGATCAACAGCACCGCGACGTGTAACAGGCGAAACGCCGCGGCGCTCGATGGCGGCGTAAGCGGGTGGGGCGGCGACGGCGTGTTTGCGATCAATTTGCCGGGTGCGGCGCTGGAATGAAGGAAAATTCTGAATTTCGCTCATGTCCACCTACCAAGCAGCCGACGCGCCGGTCAATGCGAGATTGCCATATCTGTATAGGAAGATCGCCACGTCTCGCCGGGAAACCGGCACGCCGCTTTGAAAACGCATGCCTTTGCCGGCCGCAGGCAAAATTGGGGGAGGGCTTAAAAAACCCAGCGGGCCGCGCCGATGGTTCGGCGGGCCCGCTGCGCGGCAGGTTTGATTCGGTTGCGGTGAAGCGATTCGGGATCGAATCACTTGCCATCCGGTCGACGATTACTCGCTGATCTTCGCGACCAGGTCCAGCACCTTGTTGCTGTAGCCCCATTCGTTGTCGTACCAGGAGACGACTTTGACGAAGGTGCCATCCAGTTGGATTCCGGCGCCGGCGTCGAAGACCGAGGTGCGAGCTTCGCCACGGAAGTCGGTCGAAACGACCTTGTCTTCGGTGTAGCCCAGGACACCCTTCATCGAGCCATCGGCGGCTGCCTTCATCGCCTTGCAGATGTCTTCATAGGTGGTTTCCTTTTCCAGTTCGACGGTCAGGTCGACGACCGAAACGTCGCTGGTGGGAACGCGGAACGCCATGCCGGTCAGCTTGCCGTTCAATTCCGGAATGACCTTTCCGACGGCTTTGGCCGCACCGGTGCTGGACGGGATGATGTTTTCCAGGATGCCGCGGCCGCCGCGCCAGTCCTTCTTCGAAGGTCCGTCGACGGTTTTTTGGGTCGCGGTGGCGGCGTGAACGGTGGTCATCAAACCACGCTTGATGCCGAAGCTGTCGTTCAAGACCTTGGCCAGCGGTGCCAAGCAGTTGGTCGTGCACGAAGCGTTGGAAACGAATTTTTGGCCGGCATAGCTGTCGTCGTTAACGCCCATGACGAACATCGGGGTGTCGTCCTTGGACGGTGCCGACATCACGACCTTCTTGGCACCGGCGTCCAAGTGGCCTTGTGCGGAATCCGCGGTCAAGAAAATACCGGTCGATTCAACGACGACGTCGACACCCGCGTCGCCCCATTTCAGTTGGGCGGGATCGGTTTCGGCGGTGATGCGGATCTTTTTGCCGTTGACGACCAGGGCGTCGCCGTCGACAGCAACCTCGCCCTTGAACGGGCCGTGAACCGAGTCGTATTGCAGCATGTAGGCCAAGTAATCAACGTCCAACAAGTCGTTGATCGCGACCACTTCGATATCGTCGCGGGTGACCGACGAACGAAACACCATCCGGCCGATACGACCAAAACCATTGATTCCGACTTTAACTGCCACGGTTCGTCTCTTTCTGTTCTCTCTTGGGACATCAGCCAAGCCAAAGTCGCTACAGACCCCAGGCCGGCGGTGGAATAGATTCTGTGGGGACCATGATGCAGACGGTCGTAGGAAGACCGCTGACACGTCGTTCACGGAGCGGGATTATAGGAAAGCATGACCGACTTGAAACAGCCCCCGCCCGATCCGACGCCGCCACAGTGGCGACGACCGCGTGGCGTGGCGCCGGGAACCTGGCAGTATCTTCATCAGCGGACGATCGCCGACCATTACGACGCGTTTGTGGCCGATACCCCGCTGTGCCACCTAGATGATGAATTCCTGGCGGAATTGTTCCCGCGACGCGAAACCGCAGGCTGTCGGGTCGCCGATTTGGGATGCGGCACCGGCCGATCGGCGATTCCGCTGGCCCGACGCGGCTATGACGTGGTCGCGATCGACCTAAGCCGGCCGATGCTGCAGAACCTGATGCGGCGGGTCACCCAAGAGATCCCGACGGATTCACAGCCCGATTCACCGGTCGGACGCATCTTTCCGGTCCAAGCAAATTTGGTCGAACTGGATTCGCTGGCCGACGATTCAATCGACCACACCATCTGCATGTTCAGCACGCTGGGCATGATTCAGGGACGTGCCAATCGAAACGCGGTGCTGCAGCACGCCCGCCGGATGACCCGCAACGGGGGCCGGCTGGTAATTCACGTCCACCATCGTGCGGCCTGGTTTGCCGAGCCCGGCGGAATGCGTCGCTGGTTGGCTTCGGCGGTGAAGGCCTGGACACGGAAGGATCACGAATTTGGCGATCATGTGTATGCCTATCGCGGGCTCAGCCAGATGTTCTTGCACCGGTTTTCACAACGTGAAATCACGACTGCGGTTCGCCAGGCCGGTTGGACCGTCGATCAGGTGCACCGAATCGCCGCCGATGGCACGGGCTTTTTGTCGAGGCGACCTCGTTTGCCGTCAAAGATCGGCGGGTTCATCGTGGTCGCGCAGTGAACTGCAGATCGGAATGATGGTGACTAGCGGGTGACGACGTAAATCAAGACGGCGACCAGCGCCACGCACACGCCGGCCAGCATGCCGATCGAAACCCCACGCCGGTCCGTCCGTTTGCCACGAGTCGCGCCGATCGCGGGATCTCCGGCTAATTGAATCGCGTCGCCGGTGGGATCGACGGCGGCGACGTTGTCCGTTTCGGGCGCCGCGGGCTCTGTGTTGCCGGCATCGGCGGCCACCTCGGTGCGGGCGTCGACCGCCTGCGACGCCACGGGCAATTTGTCCACTCGTTCCGGAAACGCTTCAGGGGCCGGTCGCCACTGGGGCCAACCGTCACGCCAAACCAGGGCGTCATGGGCCACGCGACCATCGTCGATCCACTGGGCCAATGTTTCGCTGGTCGCCGGCCCGTATTGACCTCCTTCGGCCGGCCGGACGTACCAAGCCGCGTCCGGATCGTCCAGCAACGAATCCGCGATCGGCGCGGTCACGGCCGGCTGGACTGGTGGCTTTTGACCGGTGTCGTCGCTGGCCGCGTCATCGCCGGCATCAACGGCGATCGAAAAATCAGCGTCGGACAAAGGGATCCGAAATCGCTTCTTGCACTCCGGACAAACGCCTCGCTTTCCCGCCAATTCGTTCTTGATGTTCAGTCGCTTGCCACAATGATGGCAGGCAAATCGGATTCCCATGGCGTCAAGATCAGATCGAAAAGCGGGCCGAACGGTGTCAATCCGGCGGGGTGTTTCTGGCGCGAACTTATCCGTGCCGTGCACCCACAGTGTAGTGCAATCGTCACCACGATTCGTCCCCCACGGACTGACCCTGCCGATGCCCGCTGATGACTATCAGGAATCAGGGCTGGATCATCCACCACAGACGATGCAGACGCAGCTTTTCGGGAATCTGGCCGTCACGCATCGAACGATCCGCTTCGGAAACCAGCGGCGGAACGTCGTCCCAACCCGCCAGGAAGCACAGGTGATCCAGCCGCGAATCGGCATCGGCCACGCTGGCCAACCAGGCGACGGGATACGTGTCTTCGCGGACCGGGAAATCACGCATCTGCAACTGACGCAAGCGTTCCCGCGCCGAAACGCCGTCATCGTTGGCGGCACCCGCGTGAAGTCCCTGGGCCAAGACGACTTGGTCGTTTTCGATCCGCAGCAATCCACCGCCGGTCGCCATCACCAATTCGCCTCGCTTGCGCATCGAGATCCGACTGACCGCCGCCCGCGAAGCCGCAAAGGCCGCATAGGCTTGATCGTCGGCCGGATCGATCGTCCACGGTTGGTCGGTCGACAGCGACGTGGCGGTTGTCCGATCGGCCGGTGGTGATGCGACGACCAACGCAATGGTCCGGGCCAAGTCGAATTGATTGGCCCACAGATCGGCAACCAACGTTTGTTCGATCTGGCCCAAAGTCGCGTCCATCGGCGCACTGTCGACGTCGACCAAGCTACCCTGCAGCGGACGTTGATAAACCGATTCCCAGATCGCGTTGACCAGACCATCGGCGACCGCGGGTGAACGCGTCAAAGATTGAGCCCACCGCGTTCGTTGTTCGATTCGGCCTTCCAAGTCAAGAACTTCGCGATCGCCATTGCCGCCGCGTGAAGCGGTCGGCGCCGGCCAAGTGTCACCGACCACCCAGCGGATCGCTGCACCCGGTCGGGTCATCACCCGTCGTCCGTCCGTCGCGTCAAAGAAGACCGGCGAACCGGCGTCGCTGGATGGACGATTTCGAATCAAGCTAGCGAAAGCCCAATATTCTTGCTGGGCCGCGCCGGTGTCGACCAACGCGTCATGGCAGCGTAAACAACGAACGTCGCGCCCCATGGACAACGATGCGAATCGTCCCACCATCGCGTGTGGACCGCCCCGCGACATCGCTTTGGCAAACGCGGCGGAATCGGGATGCTGTCCGCCCATCAAGTCCGCCAACCACACCGCCGCGTTGTCACCGTCGCGGATCACTTCAGCCAACGACTGAATCAACGATTGTCGCTTTTGTGTTCCCACACTTTGCAAACCGCCGTCGGTCCAATCGTCCAACAGTTGACGTGCGACCGTCTTGGACTGGTCGGGACCCCTCAGCACCTTTCGAATCCGGTCCGCATCGTCGTGTAACGAAGGATCCAGATCCACGTTCAAGCGGTCGCGTACAAACTGGGCCCATTGTTGATCGCTTCGCGGTGGTGTCGGTGTGACGCCAAGCGATGTCCAGTAGCGTTCGAACTGGTCGTCCAACAGGTCATCAACCACCGCGACGTTCAACGCCGGTGGTCGTTGTGATTCCAGCCAGCGTTCGATCCGCTGCATTGCCACCGCGGTGTTTGGTGGGTTGTTGCGGGTGGTTGCACCGGAGCCGTCGCTGCCGTCGTGAAGCGTTTTGACGCTCGGCAAGTTGTCGGGGGACGCCTCGGCCAAAGCCGAATCCGTCGGTCGATCCGACGTCGCCGCAAATTGATCGTGGGGCTCCGGTGCATCGTTTTGCTTGGATGCATCGCCCTGCCCCGATTCGTTATCGGCGGCCACGGTGTCCTTGTCGGTACCCGGCGGCTTTTCAGCCACCGAGGGGGCGTCACCGGTCGGTCGCGTGTCCCAGCCGTACCAGGCCAAGGCAACTAACAACGAAGCGGCCAAGGTCATCACCACGGCCAACGTTGTTTTGGAACCCGACGCATCGGGCCCACTCGAGGGCTGGACCACCGAGCGAGAATCTTGCGGCGCGTCCGAGCCGTCGCTTTCCACCTCCGAAACTCGGTCACGCCGAACGACCGGCGGTGGCTGGACGTTTTCGGTTTCCTGGCTCAATCGACGCAGGATCTTTGACGACAGGTCGGGCGGATCACTGTTGTTCAGGATTTCGCGCAGCAGGCCGTCCAAGACCAAGTCCTGGCCTTCGTCGCCGTCGTCGAATTCGCGGTCGTTTGGGTTCGTCGCGTTCATGGTTCAGGTGTCGGACTCGGTCTGATTCAGACGTTGGTCGACGCATTCACGTAGTTGTTTCTTGGCCCGCTGCATCAGGTTTCGCGCGCCGTGATCGGTGATCCCCAGCGCGTCGCCAATTTCGATGCGGCTGGCCTGTTCGGCAAACCGCATCCGCAACGCCATCTGGGCGCGATCGGTCAATTGTTTCAAACACTGCCGCAACGCATCGGTTGCGGCGTCACCGGTCAAATCCTTTCCGGCCCAGCGTTGCCAGGCTTCATCCAGGACCACCGAATCACCCACCGTTCGCATTCGCCCGGTCTTTCGATGCTGGGAAATCAGCAAGTTGTAGGCGGTGCGACGCAGATAGCCGGCGGTCGCGGAATCATTGTGTTGAACGAAGTTTTTCCGCCGCAGTACTCGCAGGAATGTGTCCTGCGTCAAATCATCCGCCGTGGCTTCGTCACATCCCAGCATGCGCAGGTATCTCCAGACGCCACGCTGGTGGCGTTGGATCAGCTGGGCGGGCGTCAAATTCGCGTCGTCGGCCGATTCGTCGGACGGGACCTGTGGCGTCACAGGGCGACCATCCGGATCGGTCGACGCGGCGGGCGGGTCATCCGATCCGGGCATCAAGCTTTCACAGCGGGGCGAAGTCGGTCGTTACCAAGCGGCTTGGGCGAAACAGTTTCCTTCCATCAAGGCCCCGCGACGATCGCCCCCGTGCCCCGTTGGTGGTGCCGCAGTGACGATCCGCTTCGCTAAGCCGTCAGTTCGGTAATCAGTTTACCACCCCCGGCAATCTTCATCGGCCTGCCGTTCTTGCTGGTGAAGGTCTTATCGGTGGAAATTCCCAAGCCGTGGCAAACGGTCGACATGAGGTCTTCGCTGCTATACGGCTCGGTGTCCACCGCGGTTCCGTCCGCATTCGTTTGCCCGACGGCGATACCGCCTCGCAGCGAACCGCCCCCGACGACGCAGGACCAGGCCCTGGCAAAGTGGTCGCGTCCGGCGTTTTGATTGATCCGCGGCGTCCGCCCGAATTCGCCCATCCACAGGACCACCGTGTCCTGCCACATGCCACGCTGGTTCAGATCTTCGACCAAAGCGCTCATCGCCTGGTCCAACACGGGCAAGCGTTGATCGCGCAGGGTCGCATGGATCCCCTGGTGGTTGTCCCAGCCGCCCAAGTCGACCTCCACAAACGGCACACCGGATTCCACCAACCGACGGGCCAGCAAACAGCCTTGGCCGAAACGGTTGGTCCCATACCGTTCCTTCATCGCCTCGGGTTCGCTGTCGACGTCAAACGCTTTCATCTGATCGCTGGTCATCAACGCGACGGTTTTGTCCAGCACTTTGGCGTGCTCGCCGGCCGGCGTGTCGCGGGTTCGTCGAATGAATCCGCTTTCGATCAAATCCAACGCGGCGACACGTTGACGCAAACGCTGGTCGTCCAAACGCATTTCCAGGTTTCGGACGCGACCGTCGCTGGTCACCGAAAACGGCGACCATGCCATGCCCAAAAATCCAGGGCCACCACTGCTGCCGCCGACCGAAACGAAGGGGGGAATTTCCAGTTCCGGTCTCTGGTGCATCAATTCGTGTGAAATAACGCTGCCGTAAGTCGGGTGTTCAATGTTCGGGTTGGGAACGAAACCCGTGTGCATGTAATACCGGCCGCGATTGTGGTCCGCTTCGCGAGTGGACATGCTGCGGACGATCGACAGATGTTGCATCTGCTGGGCGACCTGCGGCAAGTGTTCACAGATCTGCACATCACCGGTCGTGCTGATCGGTTTGAACGGACCGCCCGTCGGTGCGCCGGGTTTCAAGTCCCACAAGTCGATCGTCGACGGACCGCCCCCCATCCATAACAGGATCGCCGCCTTGCGGTTCTTCCGCAGGCTGTCAGCGTTGGCACCGATCGCGTTTCCCAGCGTCATCGCCGAAGCGGCCATGGCGGATGATCCGGCCAAGTGGCTGATGAAGTGCCGCCGTGTCATTCCCGTCGGAGTGGTGAAGAACATGGTCCGTTTCCCAAAAGAAGAAAAGTCAAGCGTTGCTTTGGCGTGCGGGCGTGGTCGTCAATGTTGCATGATGAATTCGTTGCTGTTCAAAATCGCCCACCACATGTCGCCCAGCATTTCTTTCTGGTCGCCGCCCCGGGCCGCCATCAGCTTGCCCGCGATGCGAATCTCCGGTGCAGTCGGCTGTCGTGCCAGACCCGCCAAGAATAGGCGCCTTACCGATTCACGCGGTGACTTCGATGTGCGGGCCAGCCGATCCAGAAATCCACCCGTCTCGGTCTTGGTAGCTCGCCGCGTTAATTCGCCGTTGAACAACATCAACGCCTGCGGGATCGATCCGTTGAACGTCGTCGCTTCATCGCCTTCGTCGGTACCGAAAGCGACGACAAACTGCTGCAGCCAACGCCGTCGTTGTTGTTCCTGTTCCTCGTAGCTGCCCTCGGGCGTTGCACCGGTCGCCGTCAACAGTGATTGATACAGTTGCTCGGCGGACATTTGACGCAGATAGAAACGCGAAAACTTGGGCGTTTCGCCGACCGACGGATCGTCCAGTTCGTTGGTCGCGTTCTTGGTGGCCGACAATCGATAGGGCCGACTGAGTGTGATCCAAGCTTGCAGCTTTTTCAGGTCGTAACTGCTTCGGCGAAATTCCGCAGCCAGTTCGTCCAGCAATTCCGGATGCGTCGGCGGGTTATGGGGACCCAGGTCATCGATCGGTCGAGTGAACCCATATCCCAGGAAATGCGCCCACATCCGATTGACGATCATCTTGTCCAGAAATTCGCTTTGCAGCATCAGCCGCGCCAGTTCCTGCCGTCGATTCACGTCGCTGACGAATCCGCTGACGTCCACCTCGGTCCCGTCGGTGAACACCGGATACGCGACCTTGGTCAGGCCGTTTCGCAATTCATAAAACACCAACGCATCATCCGGATCCCCCGCTTCGCCGGCGAAGTCTTGATCGATCAATTCCGCGTGATCGATGTCGCGGGTTCCCGACTGGAAACGCCGCAAGGCTCGCGTTTGGCGAAAGAAGGAATTGAATTCCCAGAACTTCTGTTGTTTCCACTGATTAAACGGGTGATTGTGGCACTGCGTGCACTGGACTTGTTGGCCCAGGAAGATGCGGGACGTGCTGCTGGTCGCCAGCGTGCCCTTTTCGGCGTTGACTTTGTCGACCAGAAAGTTCACCGCGCCGTTGAAGTTCTCGGTGCCGGGCTTGGTCGACCCGGTCGCGGTGATCATGTCGTACACGATCTTGTCGTAGGTCCGATTTCCTGCGAACGAATCACGCAGGTACTTTTGCATGCCGCTGCGGTCGGTCAACGATCGGCGGTCCATGCCGCCACTACGTCCGATCAGCAGATTGGTCCAAATGCCTGCCCAATGATTGGCGTACTCCGCGGTGTACCGTTCGTCGTGCAACAATCGCTGGACCAGCGCGACGTCTTTCTGTGACGATCGATCGTCGGTGAAGGATTCCAGTTCGTCGACCGAAGGGATCCGACCGATCAAATCCAGAAAAACGCGTCGGCACCAAGTCGCGTCATCCGTCTCGGCCGACGGACGCATTTCCCAATCGGTCCACACCGATTCGATGCGGGCGTCGATCCTGTCACACATCTCCGGCCGCTGGACGGAATCGGCGTCATCGGCCCGGGCGATCTGCACGTCAACGGTGGCGACAACGAACCAAGCCAAACAGATCGACGACGCCGTCAAAACGCGACGTCCGCCCGACGCGGATGGATGTGAAAACGGTGATGAAGGCAATCGAATCATCGGCGGCGAAACCCTCGGCAACGTCCACCAAGGCATCCCCACGACGGTGCATCGCGTTTGGCCCCAGAAGAGTCACCCCGAAAAGTCAAAGGTGCGGCGGCTTGTCACAGTTCAAACGCCGATCCGCGGCGAAAGTACCCGCGGCGGTCGAATCGGTCCGAATCGAACCGACGAAACCAACAGCGGTGTTGAACCGTGCGATGCAGTGTATTCGGTCTGCAAACGCGATCGTGGCCGCGACCGATCAAATCCGGTACCAAGCAATGCCGTCGGCCAGTGAATTCCCACCCCAGGGAACGGATTTAACGGTTCCAGGGGATTTTCGGCCCGTCGGTGCCGGGCCGGGTCCGGGTCACGCGGTGGTGGTTTCGATCAGCGTCCAGTCGGCGGCCCGCGTTTCGGCCTGCCATAGATTGCTCAGCTGTTCGCCGCGCAGACAGCTTTCGACCAACGTCGCCAGGGGATCGGGGACGATCATTGCGATCACGCAGCCCCCGGGACGGCGGAGGAGCTTGCGAATGCCTTTGCGAACGCGTTCCTTGGCCATCGAGATGGGTTCGCCTTCGGGGGGACAAAAATCGTCGGGCGATTCTTGACCGGCGCGATAGACCCGCGGTTGGTTGCGGCGGACTTCCTCGATCAACTTCCCGTGCCACAAGCCGTGGTCGATGTTACGCAAGCACTCGATCGTCTTGACCCGCACGTCGCGACCTTCGGCCAACCGCTTCGCCGTCTGTTGCGCCGACCGGCAGGGCGATGCATAGATCACACCGACGTTCAGGTTGGACAGTTCGGACGCCATCGACGCGACTTCGCGCTTGCCAGACTTGCTAAGCGGAATGTCCAGGCTGCCTTTGATGCGACCCTGTTCATCGAACTCGGTGGAACCGGGGCGAATCAACAGGACTTCGGCCCGCTGTGGGGCGCGTGACAACAACATCATCGTGTGGCCTCCTGTCCTGGGCTGATGTTTGCACCGGACGGGTTTGCCGAAGCGATCTGGTCATTCAGTTCGTCGATCGCTTTGCCGTAGTCGTCGCTTTTCAAAATCGCCGATCCGACGACGAAGCAATCACAACCTGCCGCACGAACGTCGGCAATGTTCGACGCTTTGATGCCACCGTCGGCTTCCAGCAACAAATCCGGGTATTGATTGCGAAGCGAACGAAGACGTTCCAACGCGATCGGGTTGAAGGCTTGTCCGCCAAAGCCGGCTTGGACGCTCATGATCAAAACCATGTCGACGTGGTCCAAACATGGTTCCAATTGGTCCATCGACGCGTCCGGGTTGATCGCGACCCCGACCGCGACGCCAAGGTCGGCAATCGACTGGGCCGCGGCCGCCGGATCGTCGACCGCTTCGACATGAAAGGTCAGCATGTCGGCGCCCGCATCGACCATCGGTCCGGCGTAACGCAGCGGATCGCTGATCATCAAATGCACGTCCAGTGGCAAATCGGTGTGGCGTCGCAACCCTTCGACGATCGGCATGCCGAACGTCAGGTTGGGCACAAAGTGACCGTCCATCACGTCCAGGTGAAGCGCCCGGGCACCGGCATCGGTCAGTCGCTGGAGTTCACCGCCCAGATCTCCGAAATCCGCGTTCAGAACGCTCGGCAACACCATCGGCGTTGACTCGCGAAACACGCGGATTCGTTCAGATCGATTGCGGTTGGCGTCAGAAGACATGCAGTCTCTCGCGTCGAGTTCACAAAGCCACCTTCGCCGACCATCGGCCCGGCGGTTATGCCGCCGGGCACCGGACGAAAAAGATGACGCCAAGCCCGCATCCCCCATGCCATGGTGTCAGTCGGCTGACTGGCGTCCAAGGCGTTTTCGCAAACCCCGTTCCAAGATCCCGTCGTTCGATCGGCGGTGTCGATGGTGTGTGGTCGCAAATGGCGTTCACGGGCCAAGTGGCGGAACAGACTGCAGAGAAGCCGGCCGGGTGTCAATCGGCGAATTCCCTGATCCCCGGCTGAAGCCTCCCCCGAAATGGCCGCCGAGTCCGTGAAACTCGGCGATTCTTCATTTGGGAATCTGGCCTAAAGGTTGCGATTTTTCCGTAAAATCCGATTTTCGTGGGTGCGGTTTTTGGGCACCAACCTCGCGTTGGGCCAATTCGATGCAAAACAGCCGTCCGCCATCGGGGGATCCGACACTGGTGGGCTCGGTTCCCACTCAATCGAGAAACGGTCGGCCATCGCCACGGCCGAACCGGCTCACGCCCGACATCAAGGCCTGCGCGGCGGCTCGCTGCGGTGAAAATAATCGTCGTGAAATTCGGCCGCGTCCGTCTTGTCGGGATGACGCCATGGGAAACGTGGTCCCCGGTCTTCCAGCAATGGAACTTCCATCCCGTCGGTCTGTTCCAGCATTTCCCAAAGGCGTCGGTTCATTTTCGCGACGCGGTTCTGGTGCTCCGGTGCATCAATTAGGTTGACCAGTTCGTCAGGGTCCGTTTGCAAGTCATACAGTTCATCCTTGTCCCACAGTCCATGACAGCGGATGTATTTGTATCGGCCGCCAAGAACCGCATGCAGTGTGGGTGTGTGAGGATAGTTGCGTTCCCAATAGTACTCGTACAACAACGTCCGGTCGGCCAAAGGCGAAGCGTCCGCTTGGCACAACGGTTTCCAGAAACTGGTTCCGTCGATCGAGGTCATTGGTTTCGATTCGGTCGCTTCCAAAATCGTCGGCGCGATATCAATGCCCGCGACCAACCCGTCAAACTCTTTGCCCGCCGGCACACGTCCCGGTGCATGGAACAACAGAGGAACCTTCGCCGACGCTTCGTACGCGGTGCGTTTGTCGATCAGGCCGTGGTCGCCGAATTGAAATCCGTTGTCGCCCATGTAAATCACCAGGGTGTTGTCTGCCGCGTCGATGGAACGCAAACATTGCATCAAACGTCCGACGCCATCGTCCACCGCCAATAGTGATTCACAGTACCGCCGGTAGTAGACCGCGGGATCAAAATCGGCCAGGTTGTATCCGAAGTCCGCGCCGTGCCGGCTGTTGCGTTGATTCCGCACCCACATCGGAATCGCGCCCCGGTGCAACGTTTCGTCACTGGGGATGGTGATCGGCAAGGGTTGGTCGTCGTACCGCCCGCGGTGACGATCCGCCGGCACAAAGTCCGCATGGACCGCTTTGTGACTGACATACAGAAAGAACGGCCGGTCCGGGTCCAGTTGGTTCAGCCAGTCTTCTGCGTAGTCGGTCAGTTCGTCCGTGATGTAACCGTTTTGCTTCACACGTTGGCCGTTGATGTTCAGACCGTCATAGGTCGTCTGAGGCACTTCTCGTGTCGTGCCGTGACCGTCCGGCCAGTAAGTCCCCTGCCCTTTGAATGAAATCCAATGATCAAATCCACGTTGGGGCTGGTCGTCGTCGCCACCCATGTGCCATTTGCCGATGAAGGCGGTTTGGTACCCGGCGGCTTGAAGGTCCTGGGGAAAGAAACTCAGATTTGGATCGACTTCGTGATAGTTATCGATCACGTGGTGGTTGTGGGCGTACTGGCCGGTCAAAATCGAAGCGCGACTGGGCGAACAAAGCGACGTGGTGACGTACGCCGACGTCAATCGAGTCCCCGAATCGGCCAGGGCGTCCAAATGGGGCGTTTCCAAAAACGGATGACCGGCCGCGCCCAGACAATCGAAGCGGTGGTCGTCGCACAGGATGAACACCACATTCAACCGATTCGGCTGCGATTCGGTGGCCGGTTGTGCGTCAAGTGGGCGGGCCGCTGCGGCAAGGAAACAACAAAACAGGATCACCGGCGCAGGGCCGCGGGCGGGACGTCTGGAACGGGAAAACGGCATGTCGGAAGGACTCGGCAACGCGTGTTCAAGGAGGGGGGGACGCAAGAAGGCATGCCATCTTAGGCCAACCGTCGCCGATTCGCTGTTTACCCGAAGACAGAAGTTCAGATACGCTGCGACCGTTTGTGATGGCCTGAAGCCCGCCGGCAGCCCCAGGCCGCTTTCACGGAAGCCCGCCGGAGAACCGACCTGCGCGATGGATGAACGGACAAGGATGTCTTCGCCGATCGCATTCGGCCAACCAACCGAATTGCAACGCCTGTACTGATCACACCCGACGACCCGAGTCGTCTGGGATGTGGATCGGACGCGGCGTCTGCGCCGGTGCATTGCTGCTGGGCACTCTGCTGTGGGCCACGGTGGGGGCGGATGAATCGTCCCAAGACGTTACCCCTGCGGCCGCGTCGCCCCCGGAACCGACTTGGTCACTGGTCATTGATGACCGGCCCGTTTCGACCAAGACGCCCGTGTTTCTGAAGCCGCGTGCAGCATCCCAAGTTCAAATTCAAGCAACGCGAAGTGATGCGACCACCGGACAATCGGTTCGCTTCATCGCACGACTGCTGTCGGTTCAACCGCATCGTGATGTGGATCGACAAACCGCGACTTCGGCCTGGGATGACCAGGGTTCCACCGAAACGATCACCGTGGACCTGCCCGATGATTTGGCGGCCGGCGTCCACGAGCTGCGGATTCAATTGACCGACATTGTCGATTCGACTTGGAATCGATTCCGCAAAGCGACCGAGTTGATGCCGATGACCCGGCTGACCTTGGTCGTGTTGCCGGAAACCAAAGTCAACGCGGCCGACGTCAAAACCGAACACTCCGAAACATGGACCGGCGACCAGCTTTCCGATGAAGCGATTGCCGCGGTGACGTGGCGTAGCGAGGACGCGGTTCGGGCGGGCGGCGATCCGCTGCGTCCTTTCAACCGCTGGATGCCCAAGTCCAACCCCATCACCGGTTCGGCATTGCCACATTTGCCAGGGATGACCCCCAACCCACTTTTGAATCTGCCTGCGGTGGGCAAGGGGGATTCGTTGGCGGCCAAGTTGAATGCCACTCAGTCAATCCAGTTGGAACTGTATGCCGGGTCCAGTCTTTTGGATCCACGCCAGTTAATTGATCCTCGGCAACTGGTTCATGCACGACAACTGGACCCTCGGCAATTGTTGGGGCGAAATGGACCCGACGACCGCCGGCTTTATCGGATTCGGATCCGTCACGCCGGACCCATCGGATCGGTGTTGACGGTTGCAGCGGAACAAGCGGGGGCAAGCGATGCCGCGGTTTGTCGCGTCATTGCCAGCGGTGATCGCGCGGCCGATGGTCTGGATCCCGATGCGGATCGCTGGGAAGAAACCAGCATGCTGGTGCGTGGTGCCGGTGACACCTTTCGTTTGGCGGTGACCAACGATGGGCCCGGCGACGTGCTGATTCGCTCGATCGAATTGGAATCGACCACCATTCCTTCCCCGACCAACAACCAGAATCGTACGCATAAGATCGCCGGCGGGCGGCAAGTCCACTTGGCGGTAACGTCGCCGGACTGGTCGGCGCGATGGACCGGCGATGTCGATTGGCGATCCCTGCAGGACGAATTTGTCGATGCCACCTGCCAGGCCCAGAAAGACTGGGTTGCCGCCCAGCGGTGCGTTGATTTTGTACGCACGATGGGAATCGACGGCGTGGTGGTTTCGGATTCATTGTCGCCGCATCCCCGACGAATCCTGCGGTCCGTGCTGGAGTCCAGCGGGTGTCGATGCACCGAAGGTCATCTGTTGACGTCCGATCAGCAGACGATGCAATCACCGTCCGCTGAGTCTGTGAATCAAGGCGAACATCAGGATGCACCCGAGCCTGTTCGGGACCCCGGTTGGGCAACGTGGGTGTCGTCAACGACATCGTCAATCGCATCACTGGAAACGGTGGATGTCTATGCGATGGGACGAGAGGCCTACACGGTTGCCAGTCGGTTGCGATGCCCCCGCCGCGAACGGGTCGATCATCAACACGACCGGCCAATTGCGTTGTGGTGTGGACAACCGCCCCATGGCATCGGGCAACCCACGGCGATGGGGGAAGCGGTGTGGCGCGACCTGCAGATGGGGATCGCTCGTCTGGACCCCGACGTTGTCTTGCTGCACGTGACACCGGATTTTTTGCCGTCCGACGATCGCATTTGGGCCACGTTGCGGCGGTTCACCGCCCTGCCCACTGGCGACGGAGCGTTGCTGGCGGCCGCTGATTCGCACCACGACTACGTGATCGCACGCGCCCATCGCGTCGATGACAAGCACGGCGGAACTGAACCAATTGACAGAACTGGCGACAATCGCACTGCGGTGGATGCCACGAAGCGTCCCGATTTTTTGACGCTGGGCAATCTGGCTCCTTGGCCGGTCGATGCCTACATCCAAACGACCGGGGAAACCCAAGACCGCCACGACAAGACAACGCAGGAATCTCGCGATCGTGAACCCGAAGGAACCAGATATCGTTTGGGCCCGGGACAGTGGACGGCAGTTCCCTGGGCGGCAAATGCTCCGGTGCCACGATTGGTTCGTGTCGTTCCAGTTGGCGGGCAACCTTTGGCCGAAGCGGTTCAGCACGACGTGACTCGAGTGATCCAGCGGATGGGCTTGCTGGATCAGTTGGCCGATCAAACTCATCCCCAAGGTGATTGTCGACTGGCCAACGGTGATTTCGAATCCGTCGGCCAACTGGGACTGATCGGCTGGGTGCATTCCCAGTTTCCCGAAGGCGCGGTTCTGTTGGATGACAAGAATCCGGCGGGCGGCGATCGATCATTGTGCCTGACCAATCCACCCGGATCGAACAATCGGACTTGGGTCATCAGCGATGCGATCGCGGCACCCTTGACCGGTCGCCTGACGGTCATCGCGTCGCTGCGTGGGCTCGGCAAATCGAACCAACCCCCGCTGCGATTACGTACCACGTTGGAAGGTCACGCCGGCGGCCAGGCGTTCCGACGATCACAAACGATCCGGTTGAAAGCCGATTCGGCGTGGAGCCATCAACAGCATTTGTTGACCGTCGCGGACATCCCACGTGACGCTCAGCAGTTGCGATTGGCGATCGATTCGCTGGATTCCGGCAAAGTCTGGATTGACGACCTGAAGCTGCAGCAGTGGTTTCCGTTGCGGCCCGAAAGAGACGAATTGCAGCGTTTGGCATTCCTGGCGATCGACGGAGTCCGCCAAGAAAATTTGACACACGCCGCCCGACTTCTACAAAATCAGTGGTCCCAATTGTTGTTAGATGACCACGCCGGTTTGCATTTGGATGCTGATTCGCTGAAACCCGCGTTTGTGCGGCGGCGATCGGGATCGGAAATGAAATCGTCCACATCGAAAAGCGACCAGGCGGTTCGTCCCGTTGATGCCGATTCCAGTGAATCGGATCAAGGCATGACCGGTCGGATTCGCAGTTGGCTGCCACAACAATTACGGTTCTGATTCCGCGGTGCGGATCGGGGCGACCGACATCCATCCCTAGTGCACATGGTCAGGCGTCGTCACAGGCGACGTGATCGGCACCGGTCCGCAGCGGAGCTTGTTGAATGCGAAAATGGTTTCGGCGATTCGCCGCGGCTTGTGTGATCATCGCCGTGCTGGCAGGCGCGTGGGCGTGGTGGGCGATCCGCCAAACCCAGCAGGTCCCAGAATTCTATCGATTGGCGACGCAACGCAGCGATGAAAGCGTCACGGCCCAAGACCGGGTTCAAGCCGCCCGACGGATGAACCAAAACGTTCAACGTTTGCAAGACGCCGCACAACAACCCGGTGCCTGGCATGCGACATTCTCCAATGAGGAAATCAACGCCTGGTTGGCCGAGGAACTGCCCAAAAGTTTTCCGCACTGGTTACAGCGGGGGCTGTCAGAACCTCGTGTTGCGATCGAAGACGGACGAATGTTGGCCGCCGCACGTTTGAAAAACCGGCGAATTGACACGGTCGTGTCCTGCCAAGTCAGCGTGGAATTGACCGAACAACCCAACATGTTGGCCATTCGCCTGGAAGATTTGAGGGCCGGTGCGCTGTCGATCCCTTGGGGGCATTTCCTGGATCGTATCAGCCGTGAGGCTGCCGTCGGCGACATCAACATTCAATGGGACATGACCGAAACCGGTCCGGTCGCTCTGTTGGCGATCCCCGGTGAACATCCCGAATTTGCCATTCGCCCGGTTCTGGTGGAATCAATCCAGTTGGGACAAGGTCAGATCAGCCTGGCCGGACGTTCGGGCGAATCGGCCAAGAACGATTATCGTCCCAAGACCAGCATCCACCGTTTCGTGTCGTATCAGCCGGATCCCAATTCCAGACGCCAGGCGTTGTTGATCCCTTCGGAAAAATCCAAGTCGCAGATCCGCTGATCAGTTGCCCCCATCGATCGCGGCGGGGGGCATGGTGCCAATGGCGAAAATGATAGGCGATGACGATACACCGGCTCGGGTGCAAGGGCATGGTTCATGCGTTTTGCTGGACATTCATCAAACGCAATGTCCAGGCATGCGCGATCGGGACGCTGACGAAAGAATCCCGAATCGACACGGCGGACGCTGCCGCGGTTTCCAGAGATCGGACCTTCGTATTCCAGGTACTTCGTGCGGTGATCGGGCAATCGGGTTGCCGTGATTGTCATCGGCTTTTCGGGCACCCCGCGCATCCCCGGCGTCCAGTGGTCTCGCCGTACCACGTCATGGTGCGAACCGACGCCGGTCTCCGGAATTTCGCCCGTTTCGGCCAATGCCTGTTCCCATTGTTCGGGCACGACCGCGAACGTCACCAAACCGCCCACGCCGGCGAACATCCAGTCAAAGTGCGAACGATTGGTGCGCGATAGACTTGGCCCGACGTCGTGATACAAAATCACGAATCGTCCCGCGTCGGCAAAAGATCGAAACAGGTCAGATATCGCTGCTTGATTCACGACAGCCTTCTACTTGCCTGACTTTTCGGACGCTTCGGTCAGCACCAGAGCCCCGAAAGCTTGTTTCAGCTTCGGGTCATTCGGCGGACGAGTCAGTAAAACATAGCGTGCCCGCTTGTCCGCCTCGCTTGCACGTCCGGACAGCCGATACAGTTTGGCGGCCCTCAGTCGTGCTTGGTACCAAGCATCGCTTCCTTGAGGAACGCCGGATGCCAGCCGATCCCAAAGCTTGACCGCTTCTTTCCAGTCGTCGCCCTGACGACTGTCGGACAAGTCGGATGCGGCACGTCGCAGCACGGCGATTCCACCCGGCGATGATGACAGCATGGCATCGTACCGTGCGATCGCTTCATCGCTGCGGCCCAGCCAGATCAATCGTTCGGCGGCGGCGAAATCGTCCGGCGATAATGTCGGCCACTGGATCAGTTGGCCCGCGATATGCCGACGCATTCCCCGGCGTTCTTTGGCGTCGCGCATCAGTCGCCACGCCATGGCTTTGGCCAAGTCCGCGTCATCCGGCGGTGGCATCGACGCGGACTTTCCGCCTTGTCTTAATCGTAGAAACACATCCAGTGGCGGTCGCAAACCATCCAGCGACAGTTTCGTTTCCTGCGTCACCTTTTTTAAATCCGACATGTCGGCGAACAAGACCAAGCATTCAGCCAACGCCGTGACAACGTCTTCGTCGTCCCACACCGGCGCATCGGTGGATTCCAAAAGTTTCGAAACAACGGCTTGCACCGGAGCTGGGTTCGATGGTTCCGTGCCGCTGGAAAGGGCACGCACACCGATCTGTTTGGCTTGCCTGATTTCATCGGGCACCCAGTGTTGCAGGGGATTCCACGCCAGCACATCGACGGCCTGCCACGGCTGCCCGGTTCGTTCAAAGACCGATCGTGCCCATTGCTTCGCGGCGACCGCCTGCGATGATCCAGGCCATGACGTCACCATGGTTCGCAATTCTGTGATCAACGTTTGCGTAGCGAAGGCGGGATCGGCTTCGCTACGCAACACGATCGCCTGCAGCGCCAACGCGGGCGCTTGGCTGTATTCGTGGTGCTTCTTGGCAATGTCGCTCAGCAACCGTGCACCCGCGTTTGGGTCCCCGGCTTGTTGATAGGCGACGGCCGCTTGGATGGCGTATTGCGAAGCCAGTTTGGCCGCCGGGGCTCGCGTGGCCGCGGCACGGAGGCTTTCGGCCGCTTCGCCATATCGCCCGGATCGAAGGTGATCGCGGCCCGCAATCGCCAATAGTTCGACACGTGATGTGATCGACCCCGGATCGTCACCGGCATCAGCCAGCAACAATGATTCCGCTCGACGGCGTGCGAACTTTCCGTGTCTTTGCCCGATCGCATCGACCCATTGCGTAATCGCGGCGGTCGAATCCGTTGGTGCATCGGAGGACTCCGACAACGCCATCAAGTATCGCAAGCGTGCGTCATCCATTGCGATGGACGATGACGCGGAACTTGGCGTACCGCCGTAAAACGTTTTCAAGTCGCCACGGGCACTGCCAAGGTCGCCTTCGGCAATCGCCAGACGAATGGCCAACGCCGTCCATTGTGGATCGGACGAACGACCGTCAACCGAATCCAGTCGGCGCCGGGCTTCGTCCAAGCGTCCGGCTCGCAACAGCGATTCTGTCCACAGCCGTTCCATTGCATTGCGAGCCTCCGAGCCTTCCGGCAAACCCGCGGCGGCGTCGGCGGCCAAACGTACGGCGGTGGCGGCACTGCCCACAAAGTCTCGGCTCTGAGGATCAAACAGTTCGGTACGCAAAAGTGCACCGGAGACACGGGCGATGCCGATTCGCTGTCGCAAATGCAACAGATCTTGAATCATCGCGTCACGCGTATCATCACCCGGCGGTGTCATCCGCTGCAGCAATTGTCGCCGGTCTTGGACGGCGTCGTCGACACGATTCGCCAAGTCATCCAGACCCCGGTCGACGTCCAGCATCAATCGCATCGCACGATCGACCAACGATTCGTCACCCCGCCGCTGGATCGCGTCCAGAACGGTGGACTCCGCGACGGTTCGACGAGCCGACCAGATGGACCACTGCAGGAACCAGCGTCGCGAATGATCCGGATATGCCCTCAGAAACGAATCGGCCGGTTCAATCACGCCTTGAATCATCGATGCCGGGTCGCCAGCATCACGCCGCAAAATCAACGCTTGGACCTCGATCGATTTGGCCAGCCACCAGACCCCCGATTCGCTTTGCGGTGCCAACCGGCCACGATTCCGCATGCACCACCCAAGAGCCTCGTCCAACGCGGATGCCTGGATCATTCGGTCGGCAACGTCGGCCGAACGAACAGTCGACCAGCGACCGACCGGCCCGTCTTGGGATGCGGACGACAGCGACGGTGAAACCACAGCGATCATTGCCGCCAGCACCATCGCGAAAGACATCCGCACGCGGGACCCGGCAGCGGCTCCGGTGCAACGTCTAGGTGCCCCAGTGTTGTGATTCGAAAGGCAATCTTCGCAATTGAGTGTTCTGACCATCACGGTGCAACCTGCGGCGACACGGCGGCGTCGGGTGTGTCGTCGGTGGCGAACAGTACTCTTGCCGCTCCTGCCGACCGCGCAACGTCATAAATATGCACCGCATCGTCCATGGTGATATTTCCGTCCGGGTCGATCACGACCGACGGTTCCACATCCAACGCCAAAATCTCCGACAATCGTTGACGCAATTGGTCTGCGGTATCGATCGCTTGCCCATTCATGCGGATTTGCATCGTGCCCGCGGATTCAATCAAGCGGACAACGATTTCATCAAATGATTCCGCCGGTTGATCGGCGGTTTCGACCTCGCTGGTTCCTTGTGGCGGTTGAACAATTGAACTGGGTAGATCGAATTCGGGCTTTTCGAAACTGCTGGTCCAGACAAAAAACACCAGCAACAAGAACACGACATCGATCATCGGCGTCATCTTGACCTCCAATGATGTTGCTTCGCTGGCCGCGGGAACCTTCATCGCGTTGCTCCCCCGACACGGGACTTTTGTACCGACAACCGGACATCGTGGATGCCTGTGTCAGCGACGGTCCGCAACACTGGTTCGACCGAACGATACGCGGCAAAGCGATGAGCACGGACACGAACCGCGGCATCGGATTCATTGCGGCGAAGGTGATCGTTCAAAATCGCCAACAGGTCATCGGGACTGACCGCGACCCCATGGACCACGATGCGTCCCGCTTGGTCGATGTTGATGGTCAGCGCGGCCCGCTGCGGATCGGCATCGGCCGACGTCTGTGCGCCGGGCAGGTCCATCGGCAAACGACTTTCGCGTCGTGCCAAATGACTGGACACGAGGAAGAAAATGATCAACAGAAAGACCACGTCGATCATCGGCGTCATGTTCGCGCCCAACGAACCACGTTGCCGCGACTGAGGAATTTTCATTCCGTCAGTCTAGGCGTCGTCACGTTCACCGCAATCCGATCACCGGATCCGGCGAAACCCACTCGCCCAATGGCTGGGGACGCTGGCTGCGGGGCCTGCGCTAAACTCTTCGGGGCCTGCGAACACGAACGGCACCGGCGCATAAAAAATCCCAGCCCGCGCCGTGGCCCCGCGCGGGCTGGGAAATCGTCCATCGCGAATCATCGACCCGACGTGCCCCGGTCAAGTCTTGCCACCTCGCGATGATTGGATCGTTACCCCACAAACAGTCTGTTTGTCGTGCCCATGACCAAACATCGGACAAGGAAGCAGGTTTGCCAAATGCGGTTAGGTGCAAAATGAGCGTTGAATCCTGGTGATAATTGCTTGAAGCTCAGGTGTGGTTGTTCATGGCACCCTGCACGCTCCTAGTGGCGGAATGCCGATCGTTGGCCGGTTCTGGGCATTGGTTCAAAGTGTACGGTTGTGAATGGTTTGGGGGCCGTGTGTGTCTGTAGAGACCAAAATTCGAAAAATTCAGCGGCTGCTTCGCCACGATAGTGATTTGGCTTGGCAGGTGTTCACCGAGACCTACGACCGGATGATTCTGGCTTGGTTGGAACAAGCCGGCGTCCAATCGGCCGACGCGCTAGACATTCGTCAGGAGGTTCTGACGACCGTGCATTCGGAAATCGAGACCTTCGTCGATTCGGGCGATGAGACATGTTTTCCACGCTGGTTGCGACGCGTGACCGCCAATCGCATGCGGCGCTTGTGGGCCTCCCGCGATCGGCGACACGATTGTGCGCTGGTCGCGGATTTGTCATCGATCGCCGACCAACTGGAAGATCATCGCAGCGAGTTGTCGTCGCGGTGGGATCGGCAGTATGAAAGCGAGTTGGTCCAGCAGTGCCTGGACGCGTTGGGCGATCGGTTCAGCAAACGCAACCTGGACGCGTTTCGCCGCGTCGTTTTATGCGAAGAACCCCAGGCCTTGGTCGCAGAAGATCTGGGCATGTCGCTGGGCGGATTGCGAGTTGCACAGCATCGAATCATGCGGGCGCTCCGTCGGAATGCAGACGCCACCCATTGTGCGATTGGCTAGGAATCGCCAGCCGATTGCGGCCGAGGCATACCGCTCGGTCGGTTGAATTGGTCAGCACACGCGGGACCGCAACGCGGCGATTTCACGCCGTTGGATCACTGCCGCCCCGATGGGGCGATTCGGCAACCGCTTGTGGTCGACCTTGCGAGGTGTGTTGCCAATGTGGCCCGGCCACGTTGCTGGTTCCCGGATCGATGCGGCAATGCACGCAGCCACCCCATTGCTCATGGCAACGCAATTCGGTCACCAGTCGAGCCAATTCCACAGCATTCTCCACGTTCAGTTTGGCCAGCACGGTTGCCCGGTCCAGTTCGACGGTCCGCTTACTGATTTCCAAACTGTTGGCGATCCATTTGTTCTGCCGACCTTCCAGCACCAAGTGAATGATCTCGCGTTGACGTGGAGACAGCGTTGCATAAGCGGCTTTGACGTCGGCCATGCGGCGATTCAAGGACGCCTGTTCAGCGTCAACTCGCATCGCATTTTCGATTGCCGCTCGCAAAGTCAGTGTTCCCACGTCGACTGGGAAGACGTCCATCGCGCCGCACCGCATCCACTTGGTCGCCACCGCCATATCGGGACGGTCGGTCAAGACCAGCCATGGGATTGGAACTTCGTCGGCGATGTCACGAAGCGATAGGAAGCTTGGGGGGATCCCCTTGCTTTCAAAGATCACCGCACAGCTGGGGTGCGATGCGTCACGCACACAAGCGTACTCACTCGGCCCGGTACAGAATTGAAGTGCCCAGTCAGCCGATTCGCAGCTTGCCGCCAATGCCTCGGCTTGGTCGCGAACGGCTGCGACCAAATACAACGTGTTGGTACCCACTTTGCCACCTAACCCGACCAACGCCATTCATCCGGACAGTAACGGTCCGCACGATGCCCATGCATTGGATCGGTTGAAAGTCTTGTTGCCCTGTTTCCTCGATTATTGGTTGATCAGAAGTGCTGCCGCCTGCTGGCACGGATGATCCACACTTTCTATTAGCGTCCATTCATGGCCCCAAATTACGGCTGGGCGTCAAAAAAACACGGAAAAATCCCGATTGTTTTCCCTTCGTTTTATACTTCGCGAAACGGTTTTCGGCATGTCGAATACCCGTGTGCTCAACCCTCGCCACAGTGCGCCATTTTGTCATCGCGCGACGGCACAGGGATGTTAATTTGCCGCCGATCACTCCTGCGATCTCGTTTTGTCTTTGAGACGATGGCCAAGATGCCGTCGATGTGATTGTTCCCAAGCCACTTGTACGTTAGCGCCGCGCCGGTTTTCGATGAATGATCTTGATGACCCATGGGATGACGATGCCGTCGAAGGCGAAGAATGGGGAGCCGAAGACTGGGAGGACGAATTCGATTACGACGAATTCGATTACGACGAATACGTTCGCGCGAATCACGGCGGCACCGGTCCGCTTGAATCGGCATCCTGGAACACCTCCGTTCGCCCATTGTGGCGGTACACGACATTGGCAATCCTGGGCGCCGTGGTGTTGGGAATCCTAACATCGATCTGGCAAGCGATCGGCGGTGATTGATCGATGCCTTTGTCTTTGACCGGCCGACCACGGGCTTGGTGACCGCCCGATCGTGGGCGACCGTCGTCGCCGCTTCGTTTGGATGCGACGTTTGCTTCGCGATGTTTACTGTCCTTCGTTTTCTGCCCGAGCCCATGAAATCGGAAATTGATCCGTCTGGAAAAGCCGCTGTTAAACGCCTGCTGGATGAACATGTTTGCGCCACCGCGGTGTATTTGCCGGAGACGGCATCGACCAACACACTGGCCATTCACCAAGTCCGCAGCGAAGCGATGGATTCGTCCCAACTGCCTCGCTTGGTGCTGGCTGACCAACAAACCGGCGGTCGGGGCCGAATGGGGCGTCAGTGGGAAAGCGATGACGGCACGCTGACATTCAGCCTGGTCGTCGAAGCGGGAACGATGGAAACTTTGCCATTGGCGGTGGGCGTCGGAATCGCCCGGGCGATCGATTTCGAATTCGCTCCCCTGATGTTGCGTTTGAAATGGCCCAATGATTTGATTCTTGGGGATTCCAAACTGGGCGGCATCTTGTGCGAAGCGGTCCAGGAATCGACGCCCACACCATCGGGCAAACGTCGCGTCATCGTGGGCGTCGGCTTGAACGTGTCCAGCGCACCGGACTTCGTCGGTCCTGATGTACCTCCCGCGATTTCGCTCAGCCAGCACGTCGGGCGACCCATCAAACGCTATGGCGTGCTGTTTCCGATCGTGTCCGGAATCTTGTCGACGTTGTCCGAACTAGAAAATGCACCGGAGTCAGTGCTGGGCGAATTTCGCAGTCGATGCTGGCTGTCCGGCCAACTAATCCGGTTCACGCGTGGCAACGAACCGATGACCGGTCGATGCTTGGGAATCGATCCCACCGGCCACCTTCGTGTCCAAACTCAGGATACGATTCTGACGTTGGGATCGGGCGATGTGCAAAGGCTGCGTCCCGCCTAAGCGTTGCGGGACGGATGGGGACCGCTGGGCCTAGAGCGATTTGATGCGGACGTTTCGGAATTTGACCGCATCGCCGTGGCCGGCAAAACCAAAGTGACCCTCCACACGATCCTTGCCGGGGTGCGGTCGGTCGGCCAAGTATTCATCGATCTTCGACAGATCCGTGTTCAGGATTTCTTGGCCGTTCAAGACGACACGAATGGTGGATCCGATCACCGTCACCTCTTGTTCGTTCCACTGACCGACCGGTTTCAATGCACCACGTTTGGCTGCCGCCATGCCATAGGCGCTGCCGTGAAATTGTCGATCGTCCAAGTTGGCATAATCGGGATGCGTGTTGTCCAGCACCTGCAGTTCACACATGCCGACGTAGGCGGGATCACCCTTGCCCGGAAAACGAATGGCCAGACCATTGTTTCCCCGTGGCGGTAATTGGAATTCCAATCGGACCACAAAGTCCCCGTACACTTCCTTGGTGTACAGGTTTCCGCCGTGCTTGGCTTTGCACTGGATCGCCCCGTCGACCACCTCGTAACCGTCAACCGCGCCGGTCCAACCGTCCAAGGACTGGCCGTCAAAAAGGGTGACGAATCCATCTTCGCTGGTCGCATCGGCGACAGACGCAGGCTGATCGCCCCGAGCGGATACGTTGATCGTCAGCGACAACAACAAACAAGCAAAGACAACGTGGACGCCAAGTTGGTTTTTCATGCTGATTCGGGGGCCAAAGTGTTTGGACGGATTGCTTCGGGCGCGGTTCAAAAGACGCGATTCCAACATCGGTGAATCGCACCACGCCGGTCCACCAGGATAACACAGGCGTATCCAAACATAAGCGATGAAGATGGCCACCCGATCGGTCGGTCACCGCTAGTCCGCACGTGTGCCCACTGACGATGTACGTCGCTTGCCAAACGTCATTCCGTTTCCCAGCGAATGGCCAACAATCGCGCCAGCATCAAGAAACCAAAGGTGCATGCCAACAAAACCACCAACTGTGGGGCAAGCGTGGATACCGGCAAGTCGCGCCAAAAAACTTTGTCGAAACCGTCCAAGGCCCATGCATTGAAGGTCCACAACCCGGCCTGACGCAATGAATCGCTCATCACGTAACGCGGCACCATCGAACCGCCCAGCGCACTCATCGTCAAAATCAAGATGACCGACAACCCATTCAGCTGGCCTCTGGAACGACACAGTGTTGCCAAGGCCAAACCGAAGGCAGCGGCCGCGGCGGAGGTCACACAAGTCATGACGATGAACCCGTCCAGGTGATGCCAAAGGTCGACGCCGAAGACGATCATTGCCCAGACAAACATCACGCTGACTTGGACCATTCCCAGCATCGTTTGATAGAACCACTTGCCCAGCAACAATTGGTCCATCGACAAACGCGTGCTTAGCAGGCGATCGAGCGTTTGGTTTTCCTTCTCTTCCAGCATCGCACCGCCGGCGCCCGCGGCACCGAACAGCAAAAACATCACCGCAATGCCCGCCGCGTACATGCTGACGACCGGATTGGATTTTCCTGATTTCATCACGTCCACGACTTGGACGTCGGCCATGGCGGCGGCCGGCTTGGCGTTGACGTCACTGACCCACGTCGTGCTTTGTTCGTCGCTTCCATCCGCATCGCCACCGGACGCGGAGGCAGGACCCACGGCTGATGCGGCCATCACGGACATGCCGGATGATCCGGCCGCGTGGATCATCAGCGTTCGAGTCACCAAGGCGGTGACAACTTGTGGTGCCACTTGATCCGAGGTGTCGGCCAACAAATCCGCACGGATCTCGGCGTCGGTTCCGGTCAGGACGATCGCGATCGTCACGCTGCCGCCTCGTACCAAGTCTTGCGCATCCTGTCGGGTTAGAACTTGATCGTCTTGTTGCATCAAGCGAATTCCCGGACTTTCGCGGATCTCCGATGCAATGGCTTGACTTGTCGCAGATTCGACTTCATCGACCACCACGGCCTTGATTCGTGGCGTGGTGCCCATGCCGCGTCCGAAAATTACGGCGAAGATGCTGAAGAATGCGATTGGCACGATGAACGTCATCACCAGTTCCACACGATTGTGGACCAGTCGACGAAAACCGGTTTGGATGACCGTCCAAATCATGGCCGCGTGTCAGTCTCGCAAATCGTGTCCGGTCAGATGCAAAAAAACGTCGTGCAGAGTGGGCGCTTGGACTTCGACGTCGTGAATCGCAAAGCCTTGTTGTCTTGCGGATTCAAGAACACCGGGCAATTCACGGCCGACATCATCAATCTTTGCGGTCAATGTTGCGAATCGGCGTGCACCGGCGGTCACCGTTTCCCGTTGATGCTGCGGTCCGCTTCCCGGCGTCCGGCGGTGCGGCTGTGGCGGTGAGTGTGACGTCTGATCCACACGCAGACGAACCAAACGCTGGGGCCCGACGGTTTGGGCCACCAGCTGATCAAAATTGCCTTCGGCGACGACGCGGCCCTGGTCGACGATCACGATCTTGTCGCTTTGCGACTGGGCTTCGTCCAAGTGATGGGTCGTCAGCAAAATTGACGTCCCGGCCGCATTCAAATCGTTCAGCATTGAAAAAATTCGATGACGACTCTGCGGATCCACGCCCACGGTCGGTTCGTCCAGCAGGATCAGGTGCGGCCGATGCAACACACCGCACGCCAGATTGACCCGTCGTTTCATGCCACCGGAAAATCCGGCCACCAATTCGTCGGCGCGACCGTCCAGACCCGTCCAGTGAAGTGCCCAATCAATCCGGTCGGCCAGTTTGTCACCACGCAGTCCGTGGAATCGACCGAACGTGTAAAAGTTCTGCTTCGCGGATAGATCGCCATACACGGCGATGTCTTGCGGAACCAATCCGATCCCGTCGCGGACTCCCGCTTCATCGATCGGTCGTCCCGAAAGCGTGATCGACCCCGAATCGGCCCGTGTCCGGCCGGAGATACAGCGGATCGTGGTGGTTTTGCCCGCGCCATTGGGGCCCAAAAGTGCCACTCGCCGGCCTTCGCCCATGGTAAACGTCACCCCGTCGACCGCACGGGTCGAACCGAACGACTTTCGCAGGTCTTGGATCTGTAGCAAGGCTTTGGGGCTCGGCCGAAAATCAGACGGTCAGGACGGTGTGGACATCAGCGGGACAACTACCGGCAGATCGTACCGCAAACGCCAGGATGATCGAAACAGCGAACTGCTGGGGGATTCTTTGGTCCCGCGGGCACGCAAAATCGCATTAATGTGGTCCCGATGCCCGTTGTCGACCCTGGTCGTTGCCGCAGCACGGTCTGGACGCTGCGTCGGGGTATCGTAAAACCTTGGGCACCGACGCACCCGGTACGTCGGCTCGTTTGGACTATTGGCGATGAAAGCAGGGATCGACCGACGCAATGACTACATCGAACTTTCACTACGATCTGTTTGTGATCGGGACCGGACCGGGCGGCGAAGGCGCCGCGATGCAGGCGGCCAAGGGCGGTCTGCGGGTCGGTGTGGCCGAACGCTATCAGCAAATCGGCGGCGGCTGCACCCACTGGGGCACGATCCCCAGCAAAGCCCTGCGATACGCGGTCACCAGCACGATGCGATCGCTGCGGAATCCTGTTTTGCGTGAAATGGGTGTCAACGTCAGCCCGTCGATGGCCCAACTTCAACGCGGCACGCAATCGATCATCGGCAAACAGGTTTCCATGCGGCAGTCGTTTTATGACCGCAATCACGTTCCGGTACACCGTGGCCAATGCCGGTTTGTCGACGAACACACCGTACAAGTCGATGACGGCGAGCTGATTCGATCCAAATTCTTTGTCGTCGCCACCGGCACCCGTCCGTGGCGTCCGCCGGGCGTCGATTTTGACCACCCGCGGGTGTTTGACAGCGACACGGTTTTGGATCTGGAAGAACGTCCCGATTCGATCACGGTTTATGGTGCCGGCGTCATCGGCACCGAATACGCGTCGATGTTTCGGAACCTGGGGATCAAAGTCAACTTGGTCAACTCGCGTTCGAAGTTGCTGGAATTCTTGGACGACGAAATCATTGACGCCCTTTCCTATCACTTGCGTGACCAGGGCGTCATCATTCGCCACAACGAATCGATGGATTCGATCGATCCGCAAGACGATGGCGTGATCTTGACCCTGAAAAGTGGCAAGCGTCTGAAGACCGACGTTTTGCTGTGGGCCAACGGTCGCCAAGGAAACACCGATGACTTGGGGCTGGACAACATTCCGATCGAAGCCAACCGCCGTGGCCAAATCGATGTGAATGAACAGTTCCAAACCGTGCTGCCGCACATCTATGCCGTCGGCGATGTGATCGGAATGCCGTCACTGGCCAGCGCCGCGTACACCCAGGGCCGCGCCGCGGCGATGCATTTGTTGGGAACCGCGGACGGAAACCTGCGGGTTCACGACATTCCCACAGGGATCTACACCAGTCCGGAAATCAGTTCGGTCGGACGTAATGAGCGTGAATTGACCGAAGCCTGTATTCCCTACGAAGTCGGCCAAGCACAGTTCCGCAGTCTGGCAAGGGCCCAGATCACCGGCAGCACCACCGGCATGTTGAAACTGTTGTTCCATCGTGACACACGCGAAATCCTGGGCGTGCACTGCTTCGGTGCCAACGCTTCGGAAATCATTCACATCGGCCAAGCGATCATGAATCAGCCCGGCGAACACAACACGATCAACTACTTCATCGAAACGACGTTCAACTATCCGACGATGGCCGAAGCGTATCGCGTGGCGGCCTTGAACGGTGTCAATCGGTTGTTTTAGCAGCACGCGGTGATCGTCTCGGTCACGGGGAATCGACCTGGCTGTGAACATGGTCGAATCAAAATCTGTGACCGAGGCGTCGACATCGAAAGAATTCCTATGCGTCGATTTCGACGCGGTTGCCGTGTTCGTCGCGGCAGTCCAGTTCCAAGTGTTCGGGGAACAGACCTTCGCTGCCCAAGATTTGCACGGTCATCTTGCCGGAATCTTCCATCTCGGTCACTTCGCGACGTTTCTTGTTGTTCAAGTACGCGGCGACTTCGTCGTTGACTCGGACAGTAACGCGATCGATGTGTTCGTTCTTGACGGCCAAAGCCAACATGCGGATGACTTCGATCGACATGCTTTCGGCGGTTTTGACCAAACCGCGTCCCTGACAGCACGGGCAATCTTGATAGATCGTTCGCTTCAAGCCCGGACGAATCCGTTGGCGTGTCATTTCGATCAAACCGAATGGGCTGGTACGCAAGATCTTGGTCCGCGCCTTGTCTTCGGACATCGCGTCACGCAGCGCCCGTTCGACTTTGCGACGATGGCTTTCCTTTCGCATGTCGATGAAGTCGTTGACGATCACACCACCAAGGTCACGCAAACGCAATTGGCGAGCGATTTCCTTGGCCGCCGACAAATTCAAGCGGAATGCGTTTTCTTCGGCCGAATCGTTGCCGCGAAAATTGCCGCTGTTCACGTCGATCGCCACCAACGCTTCGGTGGGATCGATCACGATGCTGCCGCCGTCGGGCAACGGAACCTGCCGCTGGTTGATTTGGACGATTTCCTCTTCCAGCTTGTACTTGTGGAACAACGGTTCCCGCCCTTCGTACAGGCTCAGCCGATCGGCCACCCGCGGCATCACCATCTTTAGAAAGTCACGCGCTTGGTCGTAACTTTCCTTTTCATCGATGACGATTTCGTCGATCTCGTCGCTGAAGATATCGCGGATGGTGCGAATGATCAGATCACTTTCGGCGTAAATTTCGCCGGGATCCTTCTTGTTTTTCACGCGGCGGACGATCGCCTTCCACAGCCGCAACAGGTATTCCAAATCACGTTGCAGCTCCTGTTCTTTGCGTCCCGCGCCGGCGGTCCGAACGATGAAGCCCAGGCCTTTGGGTGGGTTCAGTGACAACAGGCATCGCTTCAATCGTTTGCGATCGTCTTCGTCTTCGATTTTGCGACTGACACCGACGCGGCCGAGCGCGGGCATCAACACCAGATAGCGGCCGGGGATGCTGATATAGGTGCTGAGCGTGGGGCCTTTGGTTCCGATGCCTTCTTTGATCACTTGGACCAGGACTTCGTCGCCACGTTTGAAGATCTCTTGGATCGGCGGCTTCACTCGCGGGCGACCACCTTTGAAGACTCGTTTGCCGCCACGGCCCGATTCACGTGCGCGGCGTGCAGACGCTTCGGCCATTTCATCCGATTCCCGCATGATTTCTTCGGGGTCGTAACCGCCTTGGCGAAAGTACTGCGGTTCGACATCGCTGATGTGCAGAAAGCCGTTGCGGCCGACGCCAAAGTCGACGAAGGCCGCTTGGATACTGGGTTCCAGGTTGACGATTTTGCCCCGATAGATGTTGCCCGCAAATGCTTCGACGCTCTTGCGTTCCATGTACAGCTCTTCCAGCCGATTGTCCTTCAAAATGGCAATGCGGCTTTCTTCGGGCTGCAAAACGTTGATCAACATTTTGGTCGTCATCGTTGGTTCACCTCGTTCGGTGTTGGGCCGGCTGGATGTCGGCATTCGTGTTTGATTCAACCGCCAAGGCGAATCGCCAAAGAAAAACTTTGGGGTCAACGAATGCTTACATGGACGCCGACGGTTTCAGTGTTTCATGTTCGGATCCCGGCGGTGATGCCACCGCGTATTGGTCGGGATCATCGGGTGTAAAGTCTTTGACCAGCACGATTCGCGTGCGGGTGATGGTGGATCCGGCGGGGATCCAGTGTTGGACATTCATCAATTCCAGGACATCGCCCGGCTTCAGAGCGGCGCCGTCGACGCTGTTCATCGACAAGTGCAAACGCTGTTGGTGTTCGAATTGAGGATCGGGTGCCACGCGGTCGTGCGATTCGCTGGCATCGCACAACTGCATCACGGGGACTTGTTGGGACAGATCCGCGGTCACGGTTTTCTGTTTCCGTTGGACCGAAACATGAGGCTCGTCTTTCAAACGCTGGATCGATGATTCGACCGCCGCCAGATCGGCATCGGCGGGAATCGTGATCACGTAGTCGGCACTCTGCAGACGCGCCTTGCCGAAACCTTCGGGAAGCCGCGCGACGCTGCGGATCAGCAAACCCGGTTGCCGGTCGCCGGCCAGCACCGCCAACAAATCGGCCGGAGCCGGAGACTCGGTTAATTCAATTTCAACGACTTCGTCCAGGCTTTCGATGCCCAACGCCAAAGCCGATGGGAATCCGATCCGCGGCTTGGGGTGAAAGCCCTCGGTCATCGACAGCGGCAAACGCACGCGGCGGGCCAACCGTTCCCACAAGGTTGCCAAGTCCCGATGGCTGATCCAACGCAGCAAGCCGACTTTGGCGAAACGAATGCGATAGCGGACGCGCATCAACTGACCACCAATTCCGGAACGAGTTCACGCAAACGGCCGATCAAATACAGATCGACGTCCCGCGCCGCTTCGAACGTCATCACGCGTTCGGCGATCGCCTGGCATTCTTCGATCGACACGCTGCGGATCGCCTTTTTGACCCGCGGCAACGACGACGGCGGGACGCTCAGGTTTCGGATACCCAGTCCCAGCAACAGCAACGCCCGCGCAGGGTTGCTGCTCATTTCACCGCACACGGCCAACGGGGTGTCGTTGGCGTTGGCGATTTCGACGCTGCGGCGAATCAGCGACAACACCGACGGATCGGTCGACTGATACAGTTCAGCCACGTATTCGTTGCTGCGATCGACGGCCAACGTGTACTGTGCCAGGTCGTTGGTCCCGATGCTAAGAAAGTCGACTTCGCGGACAAACCGATCCAGCATCAAAACGGCCGCGGGCACTTCGACCATCATGCCGATTGGAATGTCGCTGCGGAACGGGACGCCGGAAACGGCCAAGTCTTCGGCGACCGTACTGAGCAGCATTTTGGCTTGCCGCAGTTCTGCCAAAGTCGTGATCAAGGGGAACATCACGCGGACATCGCCGTGGACCGCGGCACGAAGAATCGCCCGCAATTGGGGGCGAAACAGGTCCAGGTGACGCAGCGACAAACGGATGCTGCGGAGCCCCAGGAAGGGATTGTTTTCACGATCCACTTGCGGGTGCCGCCCCATTTTATCGGCCCCCAAATCCAAAGTGCGAATGACGACCGGACGGCCATCCATTTCGCGGATCACTTGGCTGTACGCCTCGTAGTGATCCTCTTCGCTGGGTTCTTCGGCACTGGATAGATACAGGAACTCGGTCCGGTACAAACCGATGCCATCGGCCCCGCGTTCCAAACACGACGCGGCCTCGTGCGGAAATTCAATGTTCGCACTCAAGCGGATTCGGACGCCGTCGGACGTTTCGGCCGGCAGCGACCGCAGTTCCGACAAACGCTGGGCCAAGTCCCGACGTTCTTCGTTGCGGCGGCGATAACGAGCGACGGTTTCTTCGTCGGGATCGACGATCAACCGGCCATGGTCGCCGTCGACGATCACCAAGGTTTGGTCGCTGATCTTGTCCAAGAAAGGTCCGATGCCGACCACCGCGGGCAATTCCAATCCCTTGGCCACGATCGCCGTGTGCCCGCCGGGGCCACCGGTTTCGGTACAGAAACCCAACACGTGTTGACGATCCAGGCTGGCCGTTTCGCTGGGCGTCAGCATGTGGCACAACACGATGGCCGATTCGCTCAGGTCTTCCAGCGGCCGACGCGTTGCCGCACCGAGTTCGGTCAACAGTTGACGTTCGATGTCCAGCACATCTTGCGCTCGTTCGGCCAACAGCGGATTGTCCAGCCGTCGCAGTGCGGTCGCGTAATTGTGCAGCACGCGACTGACCGCATAGGCGGCACTGTGACGTTGGAAAGCGATCCGCTTGGTCAGTTCAGCGTTCAGCCGCGGATCATGCAGCATCTGCAGTTGGGCCGAAAAGATGTCACCGGTTTCTTCACCCGCAACGGCAGCAGTCTGCATTCGATTGGCTTCGATTTGTTTCGAAACCTCTTCAATGGCCACGCGCAGCCGCATCTGTTCGGCAGCCGCGTCGCTGGCCGCGATATGACAACGCGGGATGCTGTATCCTTCGGCGTTCAGCACCAAGGCTGGTCCGATGGCAACACCCGGCGCAACGGGAATTCCTTGCAGCTCGACCATCATCAGTCGACAAGCCGTGACGGGTGCGTGACGTGGTTTTCCGTCGGCGAACACGTTCACAACGTTGGTGTCCAAGGGCGATGCAGATCGATGGACCCGCATGTCACCGCCGTTCACCGTGTGAACGATCCGATTCGCACCATCAGCGGCTCATTCCGTAGGCTCGTTTTGGCTTGTATTGGTTGGTTGTTTGGTTCGGGCCAAGGCCCGGTGTCTTGTTTTGTTGGTGACGGCACCGGTCAGATTGAACCGCGACAATGATCAATCGGATCGGGCGTCCTTGTTGGGTCTGTGGGGGCGTGGAATCGGCAAGGAAGTCCAATGTTTCGATTTCTTGCGTCTTTCCAATCACCGCCCCAATGGCTTTCTGAACGATTGTCGCCTGGACATCAGCCCGCGTCTGGACGTTGATCGGGTATCGGCCGCGAAGCAAGCCAACGTGCCGAATCGATCGCTCCACGCGGGACGTCACATTGACGTCGGATCGGAGACTCCCGTGGCCGGCGGCAAAGTGTGAACCGTGACCCGGCTCCGATGCAACGGCTCGTACGGCGATCCGTTGCCGGGCAAACAGTCGTGGTTCCAGGGTTCGTTCCTAGTGGCTCGGCGTGTGGGCGTTCCGCACGGTCGTTGGTCCGGGACGGTCGTCGGTCCGGCGTGTGAAGGCTCGGCTTTCCAAGGTTCGACTATTTCAAGGTTCGGCGGGATGTTCAGCGTCCTGCAACTGCTTCATTTCTTCGAAGCCGTTTTCGAACAGGGCACTGATCTCTTGGATCGCCGCATCGGCATCGTCGCCTTGTGCCGAAATCGACAACTCGGTGCCCTGGGTGGCGCCCAGGGTCAACAGCGACAAGATGCTTTTACAGTCCACCAATTCACCCGACTTGCCGATCAAGATGTTGCACGTGTACTTGTTGGCCGCACGAACAATCATGTCGGCCGGACGAGCGTGCAAACCTTGCGGATTGACGACGGTGACGGTCCGCTCCAAAGGGCTGGTACTCATTAGCCTGCGGCAAATTGATTGTCGTCTGCTTCTTGCAGCAGTTGCTGGATGTCTTCGGCAGTCTTGCTTTGCTTCAGGAAACGACAGAAGGTTTCGTCACGCAATTGCCGAGAGATGTTCTCCAAGGCACGCAAGTGATCGCCGGGGCGTTCGGGCGGGCTGATCAGCAAAAAGAAAAGTTGAACGGGTTCGCCGTCCAGTGAATCAAAATCGACACCGCCGGGGCTGACGCCGACGGTTCCGACCAGCTTTTGCACGCTGGGGTGTTTGGTGTGCGGGACGGCAACGCCACGGCCGATGCCGGTGCTGCCCAATTCTTCGCGTTTCATGATCGCGGCGATGATGTCGTCGCGTTGGTCGGCGTCGATTTCGCCGGCCTCTTGCAGCGATTGAACCAATTCCTCGATGACGGTTTGCTTGGTTTCGCTGGCCAACTCCGCGCGGATCGCGGATGTCTTGATAAAGTCAGAGAACTTCATGGAAAGCGGGTTCCTTTATGGAAGGTGAATCACGGCAGCGGATCGCAGGGCGGCGGTCGACCAGGGGTGACCGACGCGACTGAAAAATTGAAGGTTGGCACCGTCGCACCACAGGGACGGGACGGGGCCGGACGATCAGTCTTCCGCTGCGGTGGAAGGGTTTTCGATGTGTTTGTGTCCGGTGGCTCGATGACCGGTGCGTTTGTCTTTCAGTTTCCTCAGCTGCTGTTCCACCTTGGGGATCACCAAATCCAATGCCGCCAAGACGTTGCTGGCTTCGGCGGTTGCCACGCAGTCGTCAGCTTGTTCGACCGAGGCACGGATTTCGACAGCGGGCTTGTCCAGGTTGACCAGTTCGACGGTCACCTCGATCGCGCTGACACGGTCGTAAAGTCGACGCAGGCGGCCGGCCTTTTCTTCGATCAATTCCTGATCGCCCGGCTGAAGACTCCCGTGACGTGCCGATACGCTGATTTGCATGCTGTGATCGCTCCGACGAATGTATCCTGCACCACTGGACGATCCCGCCGACGCACGGGGCCCCGGACGAAGAAATGACGAAATGCTTCGTTCCGCCGATCGACGGGCCCGCGACCGCTTTCATCGCCCGCCGTGCCGACCGTCACAGTGCTTTCACCACGGGACGCGATGGTCCCGCGATCGCCGGCCGGAATCGAGCCCCAATCGGGGGCAAATTCCGGCTGCACTGGGATTACCCAGCACGCCGAACACGTCGGCGGCCGCTGACATCTCTCCATCCGCCAGCAGCTTAACTCTCTTTGAGGTATCCCAAGCATAAAGGGAATTGGCCGCCGCGAATAGCGATCCTTTTTCACCAATCGACCGGGAATCAATCCCCACGCCCCCGATTCCCCACATCCGCCGCTACCGGCCCGCCGCCTGTGGGCCCTGCGTTCGGCCCCGAAAGTGGACCCGAAACCGCGTTTTTACCGCCTTGTTGTCCGCCCGAGGCGATTCTCCCCCGTGACAAACGAACGCCTGAACTGCTATTTTCTGCGGTTTGTCCCCCAACGCCTTCTTCCCTTTTAACCCCGACCCCTCTCGATGCCACGTTCGGTCGTAAGCCGCCAAGAACTCGCCGCCCGAGCACTCGCCACGGAGCAGGAAACTGCTGAAAAGAGACAAAAGAAAAAAAGCAGCTCGCGGAAAACGAAGAAGGCCGCGGCCGATGTCCGCATGAAGCTGTACTGGGGCGTCTTCAGCCAAAACCTGAAGCGGGTCGCCGTGTTCGAATTCGACCAGCGGGACGAAGCCGAAAAACGCGCCGAAGAACTCAGCAAGGGCGGTAAGTCGCCCCACTTTATCCAGCGGGTCAAAGAAGAAATCGCGATGGAGTAGCCCGCGGTGCAGCTGCCCTGGCGCATGCCCGCCGAATGGCACCCCGCGTCAGCGATCTGGCTGGCGTGGCCACACAAAACGGACACTTGGCCGGGCCACTTTGAAAACGTTCCGCCATTCTTTGCCCGCTTGGCCGTCGAAATCGCTCGCACCCACCCGGTGTGGATCGTCGCTGACAAGTCGTTGGTGCCCTCCGCCACTGAATTGATCCGCCGTCAATTCGATGGGGATCCGTCGTCGGGAACTCAGGCGTTGATGGAGATCCGGTTTCTGGAAACGCCCACCGACGATTGCTGGATTCGCGACTACGGCCCGGTCTTTACCTTGCCGCACCTTCTTTTACCCGAGACATCGGGCGAACTTTTGCCCGCGACATCGGGCGAAGTCTCGGCCGCGACACCAAGCGGCGACGCTCGTGATGCTGCGGTCCCGCTTTCCGCCGTCCATTTTCGGTTCAACGCGTGGGGTGGAAAGTACCAGCACTTTCAACGCGACGCCGCCGCCGGTCCTCGCATCGCCGACCATGTGTCGGCTCGCTTGATCGAATCGCCGTTGTGCGCCGAAGGCGGCGCGCTGGAAACCGATGGCAACGGTCGCTTGTTGGTGTGCGAAACCACTCTGGTCGGACCGACGCGTAACCCAGGCATGTCCAAGGAAGCGATCGCCGAAGAACTCTATCGCACCCTCGGCGTGACCGAGATCGTGTGGCTGGGCGAATCTGATCCCAGTGATTCTGGATCAAACGAAATCGGCCACAAAGAATCTTCGGGCGAAGACGCAAACGCTCCCCCGATTTCCGGTGACGATACCGATGGTCATATTGACCAACTGGCTCGCTTCTTGGATCCCTACACGGTGGTTGTCGCGACGGCCGACCATCGACATGGCCCCAGTCAGTTGTCGCTGCAAAAGATCCGCCGGCAATTGATCACTTGGGGGCGTCAAACCGAACCCGCCGTGACGGTGATCGATCTACCGATGCCCGCCCCTCGTTTCATCGACGGGCAAGCGGTGCCTCAAAGTTACTGCAACTTTCTGCGACTCGGCCCCGATCGGATCTTGATGCCGACGTTCCGTGACCGCGAAGCTGACGCTGGTGCGCTGGACATTCTGCGCGGCGCTTTGCCGACATGCCAAATCGATCCGGTGGACTGCTTTGACCTGGCTTGGGGTTTGGGTGCACTGCACTGTGCATCGCTTCATCAACCGGCCGTAACAATCACGGGCTGACCTTCATTCGCTTGGGGCGAATGCTTCATCGGCGGTTCGCTGTTCGTCGACTTTGCAAGGTCGAAACTTTTTCTCAGCTAGTTGGCTTCGATGCCTTCGGCGGCCCTTGGCAAACCGTGAAGATCCTGCGATATTCCTTGTGCGGGATGGAGCAGCCCGGTAGCTCGCGAGGCTCATAACCTCGAGGTCGTCGGTTCGAATCCGGCTCCCGCAACTTCTCTGAAAGGTTGGAACAAGTTCTGACCCAACGGTTAACGAAAAGCCGATGCGTGCTCCGCATCGGCTTTTTTCGTTTTATCCCGCTGTCTACGCACGACTTGCGTCGATGTTCGTGGCGGAGGTTTCTCTGTCGTCTCAGAATCCTGAGAACACTCAGGCCGGCACTCGCGGCCGGATTTCGGTTTCTGGGCCAGAATTCTTACGTTCTCTGTGTCTTAGCCGGTTTGGGTTAGGAGCCGTAGCGACCTCCCTTTCGGTCCAGTTGAGAACCGCGTTTGCCCCTGAAAATCGCGACGTTTCCAATCACCCACTTCGTAGCGACCCACCGAAACGGAGCACAAACACCGTTTGCCGGGTCATGTGATTTAGAGACACTGAGAAGCCCAAATTGCCGGCTTCCAGCCTCAATGGAGAGCGGCGATGCGAACTATCCGTTGAGCAAGACTTGGCCGACGACGCCGAGTAAGAATCCGAGCACGGCACCGATCGCGGGTGCCCTTTGGTTCTCGACCTTCGATTGAGGTGCCAAATCTTGGAACGTCAAATACAGAATCCCGCTGGCGGCAAACAGCATGATGAAACCGACGACTCTCGGGTAAATCGCGAGATGCTCGAAGCCTACCCACCCAGCTAACGGGCCGAGCGGAATGCAAGCCGCCAGCAACCAAACGAGTTTCTTGCCGCCGATGTCCCCGGTCGCATTGAGCTCGCGATGCGCATTGAATCCCTCGGGCAAGTTTTGCAACGCGATCAAAACCGCCAGCAACAATCCGGTCTTCTCGCCGTGCGCGAAGGCAGCTCCCAGTGCGATCGCCTCGGGAATGAAGTCGGACAGCATCGCTACCAACTGGGCGATCGAACTCTTCGACCGCGCCAGCAGCGTCTCCAATCCCCAGAACACAACCGCGCCGGCAACGAAGGCGGTGACGATCCAGCCCAGAGACAATTCTTTCACACCATCCGGCACCAGCACCAAGGCAACGGCCGAGATCAACACGCCGCCGCCGAACGCGATCACGCTGTGACGAAACTCTTCTTCGATCCATTAGGGCGAAATTTTCTCGACCATCGCGATCGCACCACCAATCGGAATGGCAGCCCCCGCCATCGTCGTCAGCAACAACACCTGCACCAATTCGTTCACAATGAGTCCCCGCCGCGTTTTCCGAAAACGGCTGCATCACTGCCGCCCACCAAGTTACCCGTTAACCCGTAGGGCTAGGTGAAGCTGTCTAAATGTAGTATTTGAACTGTGGCCTCGGCTCGAAGCCGTCTAACATCTCTTTCATCACTCCGCCAACACTTCTTGAAAACTTCAAGGTGATCGGTTCTGTCGAAGCGAAGAAGGATGAATTCCAGTTCAGTTTCGTTAGGGACATGATTTCACGGCAAATTTCCTCCATGGAAGAGTCACCGTGGTGTTCTGAAATCTCAAGCGGTGACGGAACGTGACCATGTGGAAAACGCCGAAGGCTTGGAATGTAGCCGGTTGTGTAAAGAAATGTACGGGAACCAACAGTGAACTGAGTTCCCCTTAACACTGGATAGCTCGCTTGCCGCAACAGACGTATCCGATCGTTGTAACGAAACGAAACCAGATCGTGCTCACGGACCGATTCGAGAGCCCTGCGAAATCCAAGCAATTCGCCCGGCCAGTACTCAGAGCTCTTGTGTATGACAATACGCTTTGGAGAGTGACCGGTTTCCCGGCTGTAGCGCTTCACCGCATCGTCAATCAATTGCTTAGCTTGGTCTTCATTGAGGTGCGGACTTCTTCCATTGGCACTCTCATCCCACTCGAAGCTTTTTCCGCGTAGAACGATACCTTCGCCGCGTTCGTCAAATGCCTGGGCAACGCTGGTTCGGATCGTACCCTGCTGTGTTCCCAATGCCTTGAAAAAACTGATTCCAATGAACAGTGATCCAGCTGAGTCCATGATTGGCCCCCACGGGGCAGCGCCGACCTTGTAGTGCATTCCGGTGAAGAAATTCCAAGCGCACCGAGACTTGTGATCAACGTTTCGTGAAACTGGCGTTGCCTCTGTCGTGTGCTGCAGCAGGATTTGCGTTGGGATCCGATATCGCATCAACTCCGCCTTCAACGCCCGCCGAAAATCTCGATGCACTCTTCCAGCGTCGGGATCCTTGTACTCAACGGTCTTGCAGTGTGCCAGGAGATCATCAGGCAATGCAAGAACTAACACCTGTGGTTCGGAATCCAGTTCGCTGAGGTAGTGAGCCTTTTCGGATATTAGTCGCAATGCTTGCTCGAATCGATCGCGTCTGAACTTTAGAGAGCTGATCGCAGCAATCTCATTTGCCGTAATTTTTTCGCGCCACTTCGTTGACATGGACAAACGCGAATAAAAACCTCGGTCTTCTTTGTAGCCAGGGAAATCCAAGTTGACGCCATCGCCAGCGACGCCATCGGCACAATCGCTAATCCATTGCTCGGCTAACCCAATCGACTTGCCAGAACCAATGAACCCAACTCGCACCGTCGATGGGTGCTGGTGATCGTCCTCAACGAATCGCGGACCGTACAACGACAGCCCAGCTTGAGGCGATACGTGCTCTCGTTCGCAACCAAACCGGATAGCTGGTTCGTCGTGAAAAATGCAAGTGACGCGAGGGATAACAAGCTCGCCACTCGCCGAGATTGCTGATTTACTCATGTCTGATTCCCGAACGATGGTCAATCAATTGGTGGTACTCCGAAAACGAAAACAAGTCATCCTCGTATTCGATTTCGTCTGGCTGCGGAATGTCGCCATGAACACCAGGCCAATTGACGGTTGGCTCCACGAATTGAGATTGAATGACCAGCGACTGACCGCCAAAGTCAAACAAGATGCGAGGCGTTCCGTTGCAGAAATAGTCACGCCAAAATTGCAACTCTTGTCGATAGTCAATGTTGTATATTCTAGACTTCCGACTGGTTGCTTTCTTTCCGGTCGCCTTGCCTGCTAGTTCCGCCAAGCCATCTTTGGTGAACCGGCGTTCGGGGCGAATTGAAAAACACCAACTTGAATCGCCGACTTTTTCAAACCGAAGGCTAACCGCCAAGTGTTCCCAATAGCCTTTGCCTTTTCCAGTTTTCTTTGACGTTGGTTCCCATGCGACACCGAGCGTCGACCAACGTCCGGTCAGCGTTTGGTATCGAATCGACCGTTTTTCTCCGGATTCGTCAGGGTCGAAGTAGTAGCGGTTGTGATCTCGGTCAAGTTGCAATCCTTTTCTGCCGGTCATCTTGTTCAGCGATCGATTCAACAAATCGACATACCAGCGCAAGCGATCTGGGTTCGGCCACCAATCAGAGAATCCATCCTCATCACGCACGTCCGCATGGTCGATCAAGTCGGCAAAGGGCGAATCGACTGACTCAAGATCGCAAAACGTCATGAGTCGCTTTTCTCGAATGATGTAAGGCGTCATGAAACCGACGCCACCATGCTTAATGAGGCCAGTCTTCACTGCTCGCTCACTGACAGTGCATGGTGCCGAAAAAACATAGCGAGGCATCCTCTCGACCGGCAGAAGGCTACTGGAGACGACTTCGTCTTCATAGTCACCAGGGTCAAAAGTACTGCGAAAGCGATCCTCGAATGAAAGCTGTCGGTCCACCCAACGCTCATGTTCAACTCGCATCTGTACCAGACGATCGACGGTATATTTTTCGTGTTGTCGATCGATAATCGTGTGGTGCTCCGTGCAAAGAACGATCAAATTCTCGTATCCGTCGATTTCGCCACCTGGAATCGTCTTGTCTCGACGCGGTCCGTCATCCCCTTGACCGACGATGTGTGCCATTTCGCCAAGAATTACATCGGGCGTCTGTTCATCGCCTTCGAGATACAGCTTCCGTCGGCAGCCCGGAAAAGCGCATCGACATCCCGATCGAGTCCAGAGAATCAGCTTCGTCCGTGGTTTGATTGCCATTCGCTCCGTCTTGCCCTTTGATGTTGAGTTTTGCTGACTTGCCTAATGCCCGGCTGTTTTTTCGACCCGCTTTACAAGCGATCTAAGTTGCTTCTGATCGCAATTAGCGAGGACTCGAAACACTTCAGGCTGCTCGAAGATGCGATCTGCCATTTTCTGCGGTAGATGGCGGGCTAAGAGAAGCAATTCGTCTTCGTCCGCTTCCAGCACATCGGCCAAGCGGTGGATCAGTGACTCCGACGGCGAACCGTCGAAGTCGAGTCGGCCTCGCTCAACTTTGCTGAGGTACGAGAAGCCGACGCCGACCAGCGGAGCGAGTTTGCGCAGCGAGTAACCCTTCGATTTGCGCAACTCGCGAATTCGGTCACCGAATGCATTCATGTTGATCTGCCTGCCTGCTTGTTACCGGACGCAGATAATCTTACATTTGTAGCAGTCGGCAGGCAACACGCTGCGTGGCGACGACACCATGTATTTTTGCACCGTTATTCTTGGCACGAGGGATCGAGCGATTGAACGCAGTTGAGATTGAGGAGGCAGTCAGCAAGCTGGTTGAAGCAGCGTTTGATGCGGCGGAGTTTCCGTATGCGTTCCTGGAGGCGTTCGGGAACAAAGACGCGACGATCAAGCGTCTGCGCAGCGTTGGAAAGAACACCACTAACAAGTCCGATGTCGAGGGCGATGGCGTGGTTGCTGTGCTGCAACGAAACAACATTCACATCGCCAGTTGCGATGGCGGCGGTTCTGATGTGGTCGCAGATTTGCTGGGTAAGTTGACCGACAGTGCGGCGACGGCGAAGCACAAGGCGAAGTTTGCTCTGGCGACCGACGGTGATACGGTCCATGCGGTGAGTTTGAATTCCGACGAACCACCGTTGGTTTGCGAGTTCAGAGATCTTGACGATCACTTTGGCTATTTCCTGGAATTGGCCGGCATCTCGACTGTTCGGCAGATCCGTGAAAATGCGTTCGATATCAAGGCAACCGGGCGGCTGAACCGGTTGTATGTCGAGCTACTGCGGAACAATCCCGATTGGGACGGTGACAAACGCCGAGAAGAACTCAATCATTTCTTTGCTCGCCTGATCTTTTGCTTCTTTGCCGAGGACACCGGCATCTTTCACGAAAAGGATCTGTTTACTGAAACGGTTCGCCAGATGAGCGAAACGAGTGGCGCGAACACGCATTGGGTTTTGGCCGAGTTGTTTCGGGCGATGGACGTTCCGATAAAGGATCGCGACGCGGCGAACCTTCGTCCGTTCGCGAGCCAGTTTCCCTATGTCAACGGTGGGTTGTTCGGCGGCGGCACCAGCGAAGGCGACGTTCCTAAGTTCACCCAAATCGCTCGCTCGTATTTGCTACACATCGGTTCGCTCGATTGGACGCGAATCAACCCGGACATCTTTGGTTCGATGATCCAGGCCGTTGCCGATGATGAGGAGCGTGGGGCACTGGGCATGCACTACACCAGCGTGCCGAACATTCTCAAAGTGCTCAATCCACTTTTCCTCGACGACCTGCATGAGAAACTGAAAGAGGCCGGCAACAACGCTCGCAAGTTGTTGAATCTTCGCAAGCGTCTGGCCCGCATCCGCGTGTTCGATCCGGCATGCGGCAGCGGCAACTTTCTGGTCATCGCGTACAAACAGATGCGTGCGATCGAATCGGAGATCAACATTCTTCGCGGCGAACCCGAACGGGCGTCGGATATTCCGCTCACAAACTTCCGTGGTATCGAGCTGCGGCACTTCGCCGTCGAAGTTGCTCGACTGGCGTTGATCATCGCCGAATACCAATGCGACGAACTCTATCGTGGCCAGCGATTAGCACTCGCCGAGTTTCTGCCGCTCAATAAAGAGAACTGGATCACGCACGGCAATGCGCTGCGTCTGGATTGGTTGAAGGTATGCCCACCGACAGGCACCGGTGGAATCAAGTTGACTGAAGACGACCTGTTTCAGACGCCATTGGAGCAACCGGAGATTGATTTCGAGAATGAAGGCGGGGAGACATACATCTGTGGGAACCCGCCGTATTTAGGGTCAACTTGGCAAACGACAACACAAAAGGAAGAGCTCGGTCATATCTTCTCGAAACGAACGAAACAGTGGAAGTCGCTCGACTACGTCGCGGGTTGGTTTATGAAGGCCGCCGACTATGGCGAGAAGACTGAGTCAGTCACGGCATTTGTTTCCACCAATTCCATCTGCCAAGGGCAGCAGGTGGCACTACTCTGGCCGCTAATACAAAACCGGAATCATCGAATCGCGTTTGCGCACACGTCGTTCAAATGGGCGAACCTTGCATCGCACAATGCTGGTGTTACGGTGGTCATCGTCGGGTTGTCAACACCTTCGTCGAGACCTAAGACTCTTTATTCGATTGGAGATGGCGGCGAAGATATTGGGCGTGTCGTTCCTAATATCAACGCCTACCTCGTTCCAGCGGACGATGTCATCGTTGAGAAGCGAAGAACCCCTATTAGCCAGCTTGCAACGATCGAAGCCGGCGGGAAACCAGTTGATGGCGGACACCTGCTGTTGTCATGTGACGAAAAGCGAACGCTGGTTCGAGAATCGGAAGAAGCCGAATCGCTCATCTTGCGAGTTCTGGGTGCAGAGGAATACACCAACGGAAAGATCCGACACTGCCTTTGGATTTCGGATGAGGTTGCTGAATATGCCAAGAGCATTTCAGCAGTAGGCAGAAGGATTTCTGCGGTCGCTCAGATGCGATCTGAAAGCCCGAAGGCCGCCACGCAGCGGGCTGCGGCAACACCACATCGCTTCGATGAGGTTAAACAGACAGGTCGTGAACGAATCGGGTTGATCCCCACGCTCACCTCGGAAAGTCGTGAATACATTCCAGTTGGACTGCTGCCTCCTGGAACAGTCGTTACCAATCTAGCCTTCGCAATATACGAACCCTCGCTCGCAGAAGTTGCTTTGCTCAATTCAAAACTGCACTTCATCTGGATCGCGACCGTATGCGGCAAATTTAAGACAGACTACCGGTTTTCAAATGTTCTCGGGTGGAACACATTCCCAGTCCCGCCCCTCTCGGATCAAAACAAGTCCGACCTCACCCGCTGCGCCGAAGACATCTTGCTGGCTCGCGAGGCTCATTGGCCGGCGACGATTGCGGAGTTGTATGACCCGGACAAGATGCCCGGTGACCTGCGAGCCGCTCATGATCGTAACGACCAAACACTCGAACGCATCTACATCGGTCGCCGCTTTAAGAACGACACCGAACGGCTCGAAACGCTATTTCGGATGTACACCGAGTTGACGACGGGGAACGCGAAATGAACCGATCACCAACGAAGTCTATAATGAGTTACGTTGCGAGGTCATGTTGATGCCGCTTTCTTCGATCATCTGGGATCTTGATGACGACCCCGAAGGAAATGTTGTCCACGTTGCTGAACACGGCGTGACACAAGAAGAAGTCGAAGATGTCCTGGCAAATCCAACGGACCGGGACACAAGTCACTCGTCCGGTTATCCCGTCGCGTTCGGTGACACTCGAACCGGCAGGCACCTGATTGTGGTCTACGAACAGATCGACGCAGAAACTGTATATCCCATTACCGCTTACGACGTCCCAAGACGCATGCAACTATGAAGCGAATCAAACGAGATCGTCGACTTACCCCGGAAGAAGCGGCGAAATACAAAGCAGTTCGCGAGAATGTCGCTACCGAGTTGCCCGACTTGGTTGCGCGACACCACGATCGCATCGCCGCGAAAGCAAGTAAATCAAGATCAATCCCGTCGGTGTCGGTACGCTACGCGGGCGATGGTCGTTCGACGCGGGCGAACGATATGGGCATGCGCCCGATGCAAGAGCGCGTATGGCAATTTCGTGGCGAGCAGTATCTTCTGCTCAAATCGCCGCCAGCCTCGGGAAAAAGCCGGGCGTTGATGTTCGTTGCACTCGATAAGCTGCATCGACAAGGACTCAAACAAGCCATCGTGGTCGTTCCCGAAAAGTCAATCGGGGCCAGCTTTGCAGATACACAGCTCACTCAGGGCGGGTTTTTCGCCGATTGGAAAGTAGAACCGCAGTGGAACCTGTGCAACGCACCCGGCACCGATGGCGGGAAGGTCGACGCGGTCGGTAGATTTCTGGCGAGCGATGATAAGACGCTTGTTTGCACGCACGCGACATTCCGTTTCGCGTTTGAGAAATTCGGGGTCGAAGCATTCGATGATCGGTTGATTGCCGTCGATGAGTTTCATCATGTATCGGTCAGCGAAGACAACCGACTGGGCGAGTTTGTGCGTCAATTGATCGAGCGAGACAAGACACACTTGATTGCGATGACAGGCAGCTACTTCCGCGGCGACGCTGCCGCCGTGCTGATGCCTGAGGATGAGCGCCGTTTTGAATCTGTTACCTACACCTACTACGAGCAACTCGCAGGCTATCAGTATCTAAAGCAGCTCGACATCGGTTACTACTTCTATTCAGGAAGTTACATCGACGACCTGCCGAAGGTGCTTAACGAAGACGAAAAGACAATCATCCACATCCCCAACGTCAACAGCCGAGAAAGCACGCAGGACAAGCACAAAGAGGTCGAGCATATTCTCGAAACCTTAGGCGAGTGGCAAGGGACTGATGAAACAACTGGGTTTCAATTGGTCAAGACATCCACCGGTCGTGTATTGCGGATTGCCGACTTGGTTGATGACGAATCAATAAAGCGTGAGAAGGTGGCTGCGGCGCTTCGTGAGCCAGCAGGCCGCAACAATCCGAATCATGTTGACATCATCATCGCTTTGGGAATGGCAAAAGAAGGATTCGACTGGGTGTGGTGTGAGCACGCGTTGACAATTGGTTACCGCAGTAGTCTTACTGAGATTGTGCAGATCATTGGCCGCGCGACGCGAGATGCTCCCGGCAAAACGCGATCCAGGTTCACAAATCTGATCGCGGAACCTGACGCAGGCGAGAAAACGGTTACCGAAGCGGTCAACGATACACTCAAAGCAATCGCGGCGAGTTTGCTTATGGAGCAAGTTTTGGCTCCTCGTTTCGAGTTCCGCCCTAAGACGCCCGCCAACGTGCCTCAGCCCGGTTTGGACTACGGTCCGAATGGCTACGACGACGGTGGTTGCAATGTTGGGGTGAACGGAGAAACCGGGGCCGTTCAGGTTGAGATCAATGGATTGGCTGAACCGGAAAGCGAGGAAGGAACGAGAATCTGTCGCGAAGACTTGAATGAAGTCGTGGCCAGCTTTGTGCAAGATACCCGGACGGTTCAGGATGGTCTGTTTAACGAGGACTTGCCGCCTCAGGAAACAACCCAACAACGGATGGGCAAGATCATCCGCGACAAGTATCCGGATCTCTCGGACCAAGATCAGGAAGCCATTCGCCAACGTGCGGTTGCTGCCCTGAATCTGATTCAACAGGCGACTCGCGCAACGCGTGGTAACGGTTCACCGGCGGCCAACACGGCTTTGATCGACGGCATTCGTCGCTACGTGACCGATGTTCGAGATTTGAATGTGGACTTGATTGACTCGATCAATCCGTTTGGCGAAGCGTACAACATCCTGGCTAAGGCGATGAACGAGGATCGACTACGTCAGGTCCAAATGGCAATCGCGGGCAGGCGAGTGCAGTTGACACCTGACGAGGCCCGTGATCTAGCGAAACGCGCTTTGAAATTCAAACAGCAGCGAGGCAAGCTTCCGTCGCTCACCAGTCAGGATGCGTGGGAACGACGGATGGCGGAAGGTATCGCGTTTCTGGCTCGCATGAAGCAGGAGAATGCCGATGGGTAAGAGAAAGACTGCAAGCGTCAGTTTCACTGATGATGACGAAGCACTTCTCGCCGAACTTGGTGTTGAAACAGAGGTAAAGAAGGTCCAAACCTACACACCAAAGCAAGAGCGGATCATCGCCGGGTTTGAGGACATTCAACGTTTTGCTCGCGAGCACGGCCGGTCGCCTCAGCACGGCGAGGGTAACGACATTTTCGAGAGGCTGTATGCTGTGCGACTGGACCAAATTCTGGCCGATGCTGAATGCTTGGAATTGCTGCGTCCTTTGGACGACGACGGTTTGCTGACTGACCGGGTTGCCGAACCTAGCGAGGACTACGAGGTCGGCAGCGATGATGAATTGCTTGAGGCGTTGGGTGTCGGGCCAAGCGACGACGACATCACAACGATGAAGCATGTCCGGACGGCATCGCAGCGAAATGCTGAACGCTCATCCCCGGACGAGGTCGCTCAACGGAAACCGTGTGACGACTTCGATGATTTCCGGCCGGAGTTCGATGCGGTGCAGGCTGACATCGAAACCGGTCGACAGACGACGGAGCTTTACCGGACTAGCACGCGAACGAAGATCGCCAAGGGTGATTGGTTCATTGTTGATGGCCAAAAAGCATTGGTTGCCGACGCCGACAAATGGTTCATGCCAGAGCCGAGTAAACCTGGTCAGAAGGTGGAACGAGATCGACGGCTGCGCGTGATCTTTGACAACGGAACCGAGTCGGATTTGTTGCTGCGTTCGCTCCGTCGGGCGCTCCAGAAAGACGAGGCAAGCCGGCGTATCGTTCCACCCCAGCCGCAAACTGAAGAGGATGATAGCGACTTCGGCCCACTGTTTTCCGATGACGTCGATGACGACGACACGGCATCAGGCACGATCTACGTCGCCCGTAGCCTTTCCGAGGATGCGTTCATCCAAGAGAACCGCGAGGTGTTGCACAAGATCGGCGTCACGGGCGGCGATCCGGCTACCCGCATCGCGGGAGCCAAGAAAGACCCGACGTTCTTGTTGGCCGAAGCCGAACTGGTCGCCACTTACAAACTTGCGAACATCAACCGCAAAGCACTCGAACAAACGCTGCACAAATTTTTCGCCAAAGCCCGCCTCGACCTCGCCCTAGCCGACCGCTTCGGCGACAAGGTTCACCCGCGTGAATGGTTCCTTGTGCCGCTGCCGGTGATCGCTGAGGTGGTTGATCGAATCAAAGACGGCAGCATCAGTGGCTATCGATACGACTCGGAAACAGCGACGCTGCAGAAAATTGTCTGATCACGAATGAACGAACCGAAAAGCTTTCCGCAATTATCTACATATCGCCACGTGGCTGATGGAACTAGAGGATAAGAAAATTGTGCATTCGCATGCCCGTGACTTCCGTGCGTAGGCACTTTATTGACCATTCAGGAATCGGATTACCGTGTATCGACTGACCGAAAAGAGAAAGCGTGAGGCACAAACCGTCTTCGATAAATACACTCGTGACCTGCACGACCATCGCTGGATAAACACCACTCGCCTTGAAGCCGAGCTAAGGTCGATTTGGGATCTTGGATACCAGGAGATCAAGGATGTCATGATTGATATGGCGGAACACCATACAGAACTCACTCATCTATCTGCATTCTTTATGGAGCACAACAACCCGATGGGGGTGGTTTCAGAGTTTCAAGAGACCCTGGCGCGACTCTACGGTCTATCAGGTTGGAACACGGACTCGAACCAAGAGTCGGCGCGCAAAGCCTACTGGGAGCGAGCATTCGCAGTGATATCGGGGTTCGATCTAGATCATGGATCCGATCGCGATTCAATCATTACGATCACCTCTCTACTCGATCAACAACTGCTTGAGAGGATTCTTAGAAATCCCACGGACATGCGCTCGATGAATCCACGAGCCTTCGAGGAACTGATTGCTGAAATCCTTGATGGATTTGGTTTCGGTGTCGAGCTTTCCAGCCAAACACGCGACGGAGGTAGGGACATAATTGCGATCGCCAATCATGAAATTGCAAAAAGCAAATATCTGATCGAATGCAAACGCTACGCTGAAAAACGAAAGATCGACGTCCAGGTAGTTCGCTCGCTTCACGGCGTAGTTCATGACGAACGAGCCACCAAGGGCCTGATCGTAACAACATCTAGTTTTACAAAACCCGCCATCGAACACATCGAGCGGAATGAATGGACTTTGGAAGGACGAGACTTCGGGGGTATTTGTGATTGGTTGAAAAAATATCAGCAGATTCGTTTTGGTAGTGCACAATCCCCATCGTTAAAATGATTTAGCTGGCGGCTTCAGTGTTTTCCAGTCGAACCAGGTGCGTGATGTCGACCTTGACGATCGCGTCCACGACTGAACGGGAATGCGAATCGCTACGGACGTAAGGCGAATAGCCGTGGTTCGCGACCAGTGTGGAGGCGGAATGTGAACAATGGCCTTTTGAAGCTATCTAGCAGACGACTTGGTTCCGGAGAACGTCGCTGAGTAAACCAATGCGGTCAAATACTCTTAAACTGAAACAGCATGGATAAAGACTCTTCACATCCCGACCCGATTCACGAGCTTGCAGATCAATTTGTAGAATTGCAGCAGCGAGCCATGGAGGTCTACGAGCCAATTGTTACTTCGATCGTTGAAGGTGAATCCACAGAAAAGCAATTCATCGAATCAACGCTTGATGGATTGCTTGGCTTCGCGGGCAGTGACGATGGCCTCGTTCTCTACTTGAAACTTTGTCGGTACTTCTGGGAACTCGATCCAGAAGCAACCGCATCTTACGTCCAAGCCTATCGCGAGATGTGGGACAATGAGCCTGAAGGCAGGCAGAATACCCCAGCTGACATTTAGCAGCCTCGCTTTCGCGTCCCGCTCGCTGACTGCTTTTCTTCAACGCAACTTTTGAACGCATTCCGATGCGCCCAAAATTCTGTTTTTTATTTCCCGGCCGTGACCAGACGTGTCACGAGCGTTGACTTCAATGATCCCGGACGGCGGCTTTGCTAGCAAAATTCTGGATTGGGGGATTGCCTGGGTTTGGGGACACGGGATATTATGATTGCAGTGTTTAGTGCCCACTACACATCGAGGGTCGGGGGCTCGTGTTTTTGCGGGTTTCCGGAGGAGAAAGCGGTTGATGGAGATTGCCATGCTTTGGATGCAGTGGATTTCGGGCGACGATTCGGCGGGGAGGCCTGCGCGATGAAAAAGGCTCGTAGCGCGCAGTCGTTTGGCGCGGTGCTGCGCCAGAAACGAACGGCGAAGAAGATCACGCTGCGCAAGTTCGCGGAGATGATCGGCGTTTCGGCGACGTATTTGTCACAGGTCGAGCAGGATCACTTTGCACCGCCAACGGCAGATCGTGTCACGAAGATCGCCGAGTTGTTGGGCGAGGATCCCGACGAATGGATTCGGCTGGCCGATCGTGTGCCGGATGACGTGGATGTCATGGTCCGCCAGCACCCCAAGGACATGCCCGAGCTGATGCGGTTAGCGACTGGGCTTTCACCGAAACAATTTGAAATCATCAAAGAACAGATTCGTAAAATGAAAAAGCGGGGGAAGTGACGATGGTCGTTGATTTTTTGGCACAGGGAATCGAAGTGCCGCCGCTGTCGTCTCGCCAGATCGCTGCTGAGGCCGACGCGGTGCTGGCGGAGTACGCGAAGCGATTCGGGCCGATCACGAAACCTCCCATCGAAATCGAAGACGTTGCGACGTCGGTGTTGCCGCTGACGTTTGGGTTCTCGGATCTCCAGAGCCAACTTGGTGGTCGCGTTCATGGTGCGATCTGGTTTTCGCGGCAGCACATTCTGATCGACGACGCGCTGAATCCTGATCGCTTTCCGGATCTGCTCGGTCGCTATCACTTCACGCTCGGCCATGAAATCGCACACTGGCAGTTACACCGGTTTTTGTTCCTGGACGAAGCCGGACATGCGATCTTGTACGGTGACGATGAAATGCCGGATGTGATTTGTCGCAAGGATCACGCTCGTCCCTTGATCGAACGACAAGCCGATGAGTTCGCTGGTTGTTTGCTGATGCCGGAATGGTTGCTCAGGCCGGCGTGGCGAATGCTAACCGGCAGCGATGATCCGATTTGCGACTGCCGGCTTCGAGAACTCGTGCCGACGATCGAGCCGATTCGTTTCTTGATCGACGCCGATGGGATCGAGGTCCAGCCGGATCCGATCCGTTTGATGCGTGAGGTGTTCTGTGAATCGCTGGCGGATCAATTCGCGGTGTCGGACGAGGCGATGCGGATTCAATTGGAGTATCTGGGTTTGTTCGCTGAGTAGGCAGCTTTGAGGGTTTGTTCATGCCTCCTAATCGGAGGCATTCGTTTTTGATTCATTGTTTAGTGTGTAGTGTACGGTATGTTTCCGGGAGGGTGAAAAGACGATGTCATTAGCTGGGTTTAATCCGCGGAATGTCCTGCGGCAGACTTCCAACGGTTTGCTGGAGGAAATGTTTGGCGGGCTGAAGATTCCGATCGACGTGAATTGGTCCGAGGCGATCGAAACGGACGTCGAACCGATCTTTCAGGCGTATCAGTCGCTGGAGGAGCCGACGAGACAGAAGATCGAATTGCTACTGCGTGACTTGCATTCGATGGCCACGGAGTCGGGACAACGTTCGATCTTTCAACAAGCCATCCAAATTGGCGAAGACGATTTCCTTGCGGAACTCGAACGGTTCGATAGCCGGTACGACGTCGCGATGCTGACCTATTTGTCGAAGCCGGAGGTCTGGCAAGTGGCCACTCGCTTCGCGGCAGCCGACCGCGTGATTGGCGGGCGATCGTCTCAGCGGCGCATCAACCTTCCGTCGGCGAAACCTCGAACCTCGCCCCAGCACATGAAGTCGTTTTCTGGTGCCTTGTCAGCGTTCTATTCGGCTCATCAGGGTCGCGGCCGGCAATGCGTGGCCGAGTACTTGCTGCGCTGCGAGAACCTGCACTATGTCTTCGCGAGCCTGGACGACTATCGCAAAACGTTCATGAAGCTGATCGACGGCGGCAACGCGTTCAAGCGGGTTTGTGAAACGCATGTGTTTGAAAACGTATTTGCCTACGACGAAGCGAATCACGTTCTCGACGTGTACGCGCTCGGTGGAAAACCGACAATCGGTCCGCTGCAAAAGATCTTTGCTCGCGAGTTCCTGGGGATCGAATTGCCGCCGGAAGATCCCAACGCCGAGCCATTCTCGCTGGGGATCCTGTTGGATCCGAAGTTTCGGTTTCCGACTGATCCCGAGGACGCCGTACGCTCGGTCGTGATCGCGGCGGCTCGTGTGTTGATTCTCGGCTCAAAAGAAAAGTTGCACTTCAATCCGAACGTCGACTTCGGACCATCGAGTTTTCAACGCATGATCGAACGATACATCCGGCAAGACAACTTGCCGCGGTCGATCATGCATCTCGAGCGCGTCGACCTGCGATTCCTGATGGAAAACGGTCACGAGTTCAACCTCTCAATCACGCGGCCCAACCGTAGCACCATCAAATCGTTGGCGACGCGAGATCGCTTGTTGGCTGAAAAGTACCTTCGTCAGTGGGGGATCGACCTTGCGAGCGATTGTGACGCTGTTTCGGTTGCTTGACCGAGGCGATGAACCGTTGGTGGATTGCGACACGCTTCGATTACTGGGCGGTTGCGATCCCGACGACCTAGTTCGATCCGGCGTGTTGGTGCCGGCCGAGCCGTCGATGTCGCTGCATGCAAGTTGCGGACAATGCAATGTCCACGATGTGGTTCGTGTTCCGCGACCAACTGGGGTTGAGTTTTACGAAGCGTGCCCTTTCGACGGCGCAGACTTGGTTGAGAAAGAGCGATTGCGGCAATGGTCGATTGACGGTCGGGCGATCGCGGAATTGTTTGCCTCGGCGATGCCGGACGGCGGCCCGGCGGAAACACTGTTACCGGGTGTGGCGTGGAGAATTGGCGAGGTGCAAGTTGGTGGTGAATCGTTTCCGATTGTTTTGACGACGACCCGATCAGCATCGCGTCTGGCAGACCGGAGTGGTGCGTCACGAATGATTTTGATTGGCGATGAGCTTCCCGGCGAGGGTTTCGCGGGAAGACTGAGCATCACTGAAGCTTTCGCCATTTGCTCGAAACAGATCAAGTCGCGACCGGAGCGTTTTGCACAGGTCTTGCCATTGTCGAGTGTGCCGCTAGGCAACGCGTTCTATCGCAAAGGCCAGATGTGGGTGGTGCGGTTCGAGGGGCAGGAGACTTACCTTGAGAACAATGTCGGCCCACTCTACATCGCTCGGCTGTTGGCGACGCCGAACCGAGCGGTACCGGCGGTCACGTTGATGGCCAGTCGCATCGGGATCGACGAGCGGCAGCTGATTGGGTCGTCCGGCGAATTGACGGACGAAGCGGCAGTGGAAGAGTGTCGCGGTCGGTACCACGAGCTGATGGTCGAGATCACTGAAGCGAAAGCGAACAATGACTTGGGTTGGCTGGAAAAGCTGCAGTCCGAACAGGATCAGTTGGCCCTGCACTTCGCATCGGTATTGGGCAAGGGTGGCAAACCTCGCGAAGTTGGCGACATCAAGAAGGTGAGCCAATCGGTTTCGGTCGGCATCAAGCGAACGCTTGATGTACTCGACACGGAATTAAAACCGCTGGCCGATCATCTGCGAGCGCACCTCAGTCGTGGTGTCTGTCCAGTCTATTCACCGCCCGCCGACATCGACTGGTTGGTTTGAACTATCTGGAAACAAATTCGCTGCGAAAGAAACCACAACAGCTAACGAATAACACTTTAAGCCTTAGGACAACGATGACTCTTAGAAACCGAATCCAACAAGCGTTAAAGCAAGAACGCGGAATCCGGCTATCGGCCGCGGAAGTACAAGGAATCGCTTCGGCCTTGCACATTGATTTCCCGGTGACGCGACCGATGATCGCACGGCGGTCCAAGCTGTCACCATCAAAAACGCCGATCGACGGGCACGTGCGTTGGATGATCCATCGAGATTTGAAAGATGTTGTGGCGATTGATGTTGCGGCAACCTGTGCTCCGTGGAGCAAAGACGACTACAAAAGTCGCCTGAGCCAACGAAATACAGTCGCCATGGTGATTGAGTTGCCTCGTGTCGGCCGCCGCAAGCCCGTGATTGTCGGTTCCATGGTCTATCAACTCCACAAGCAGCACGTCGAGTTGGAACGGATCTTTATCGAACCAGAGGTTCAATTGCATTCATTTGGGCGGCAATTGATTTCCGAGCTGCGATCGAGATTGACCCGAGAGCGTCGGACGCGAATCAAAGTCACGGTCGAGGAATCCAATCTTCGTCTCTTGCTGTTTTTTCAAGCGGTCGGGTTTTCTGCGGTTGAATCATCTGGCGGAAGAGTTGTCATGGAACATTGGTGGAACGATGACCCCAGTCCGTTTCGCGACATTGAAAAGCGTCAGCGATCCGGATCAACGCGGTCACCACGCGATGATCGTGATCAAGAGGGCGACAACCGTATCGGTGTCTAAAAACTTTTCTTAGCGACTCCAAATGTCGCTCGGCGACTTGAGAAGTCGCGGCACGTCTTCGCTGTGAGGACGTGACGGACGAACCTCGCCGGCCGCCTGCGGTTTTTTCGTGACATGGCTTGTCGCGACGCAGCTTCTTTGCGGTCCGTGCGAATCGCTCGCATCACGGGATGCCTCCAGCCGGAGACAACCATGAGTGCGAATACTCAAGCGGACGGCAAACGGCTTGGCGAAGAGATTCTCAACGATTTCGCGATTAAGACGGCGCGGATCAAAGCCGAGCAACTCCATCGGCGACCGGAATTCAGCGACTGTGACGCCGAAGACATCGCTCAAGAGTTGCTGATGTACTTGATCCAAAAAGCTGACTGTTTCGACCCGTCGCGATCGAAGGTGAACACGTTCATCAACCGAGTCATCAACTCGGGCGTGCGAGAACTGTTGCGATCGAGGAAACGCCACAAACGGCATCCGATCGAAGATGGCGTGCAAATGCAATCGTTTGAGACGCCCGTCGACACGGTGGATGAAACGTTCGCGACTCTGGGTGGCGAAATCTGTGACGAGGACCAGGTCCGACGAAGCCAGTCGTCTTACAGCGATCCATTCGAGGCGATCGACGAAGCGGACGCTTTGGAGGTCGCGATGCAGACGATGCCCGCGGAATTGCGGCGGGTGTGCGAGTACCTGCGTTGTCATTCGATGAGCAGCACGATGAAAAAGTATGGCCTGCCGCGTCGGCGGTTCAACGCGGTGCGTGCCGAGATCGCCAAGCACTTGAAGAAGTATGGCGTGGCCAATTTCTGAGATTGGCGTACAGGGCGACCAATTCACGGCATAGGTAACCAGGGGCGGCCAACGGGTCGTCGGAACATCAAACCTCCCATCCACCAGGTTAGCGAATGAGTGATTTGGACATTGAACGCCGCGTAGCACTTTCATTGGCGGTCGGCCGTTACTTGCGATCGGCCGACCGCTTCAACGAAGCGTCACGAGATTTCACCGGAGCGTGCAAGTCGCTCCGCAAGCAACTGGGAACCAACCAACGGTTCGTCGCCCAAATTGATTTCAAGCACTACCTCGTGACCAGCGATCGCGATGGCAATTTCGACATCGAAGCGATCCCGACTCTGTAATTCCAGCCATCCCAACCATTCAACGAAGGAACTATCCAACCCATGACCAACTTACTCACAACCATTCAATCTGGCCGGCAATCGAAGCCGCCTCGTGTCTTGCTTTACGGTGTCGAAGGCATCGGCAAGTCAACGTTTGGCAGCGAAGCCCCAAAACCGATCTTCATTCAAACGGAAGACGGTCTCGACGAAATCGAATGCGATCGCTTTCCGCTGGCGACGAAGTTCGATGACGTCATTGCCGCCCTGAAAACGCTCGTCAATGAGAAGCACGATTACGAATCCGTCGTGATCGACTCGCTCGATTGGCTGGAGCGTCTCGTCTGGGACAAACTCTGTCAGCAGTATGCCGTCGAGTCGATTGAGAAGGTCGACGGCGGGTATGCCCGCGGTTACATGCACGCCCTCTCTCTGTGGCGTGAAGTACTCGACCTGCTCAATGTGCTGCGTTCGCGCGGCATGGTGACGGTCTTGATCGCCCATTCCAAGGTCGAACGGTTCGAGGATCCCGAGTCCTCACCCTACGACCGCTATTCGCCGCGACTGCACAAGCACGCCGCTGCCCTGGTGAAAGAGTGGTGCGACGCCGTGCTGTTCGCGACGCGAAAGATGCGCACGCAGAGCGAAGACGGAGGTTTCAACCGCAAACGCACCATCGCTCACGCGATCGGCAAAGACGGTGGCGAACGCGTCGTGCGTGCTTACGGATCGCCCAGTTGCGTTGCCAAGAATCGTTACGGCATCGCTGAAGAATTGCCGCTCTCGTGGGCGGCGTTCGTGGCAGCGATGTCGGCCAACTAAATGACTCAACCAATTCTCTTTCTACAGACTCCAAACGAAGGACCACAGACTTACCATGGCTAACCTCAACGGCTTTGATGCCAACACCGTCGAACCAGCCGACGACCTCGAACCGATCCCTTCGGGCAAGTACGTCGCCGTCATCACCGACAGCGAAATGAAACCCACGAAATCTGGCACGGGCAACTATCTGCAGTTGACGTTTCAGATCGTGGAGGGCGAGTACGCAAACCGTCTTCTCTGGGTGCGTCTCAACCTCGACAACCCCAACGCGACCGCGGTGGAAATCGCCCGGCGGGAGTTGTCTGCGATCTGCCGGTCGGTTGGCGTCTTGGTGCCAACCGACTCGGCGGACTTACACAACTTGCCATGCGTGATTCATGTGCGAGTGAAACGCCGGAACGACACCGGCGAGTTGCAGAACGAAGTGAAGGGATACTCGAAGAAAGATGCTGTTGCCCAGCCGATTGCCGCGTCGCAAGTCAGCGGCACGGACGACCAGTCCGCGTCCCCACCTTGGAAGCGTTAACCGCCCGACAGCTTCCAAGGAACGGCACCCAGTCAGCAATGGATTGTTGGCTGGGTGTTTTTATTCGCTCGTTGAACATCGAAGTAAGCCACCATGATCCGACTCACGTTGCCCTATCCGCCTTCGGTCAATCATTACTGGCGACACGTTGGCAATCGCGTGTTGATCAGCAAGGAAGGCCGAAAGTATCGAGCGGCCGTCAGCTCGCTTCTGAATCGCAAGAACATCGAAACGCTGACGGGCGACTTGATCGTCGACATCGTCGTCCATCCGCCCGATCGACGCCGGCGTGATGTCGACAACTGTTTGAAGGCGATGTTGGACTCGATGCAGTGGGGCGGTGCGTACGAGGACGATAGCCAGATTGTGCGATTGACGATCGAGAAACGGGAGCCGGCACCGAAAGCGGGCAACGCCGAAGTTGTGATTCAACGCATCCCTGCGCCGATTGGGAAAGCCGGCTTTCGCTCATGCTTGCGTTGCGACGAGGCCTTTGTTTCCACCGGTCCAGGCAATCGCATCTGCGAGAGTTGCACTTTCATCAACGACCTGCTGCCACCAGCGCTGCCAATCGAACGAGGTAGCAAACGGCACAACGGGGAGTTGATGTGATGAAACTGCGTCCCTATCAGCAAGCCGCCGTCGATGCGGTCTACGATCACCTGCGAAACCGCGACGACAATCCCGTCGCGGTTTTGCCGACGGGTGCGGGCAAGAGTCTCGTGCTGGCCAAAATCGCATCTGATGCCGTTGGGCAATGGAATGGTCGCGTACTGATCTTGGCGCACGTCAAAGAGCTGCTCGAACAGAATGCCGACAAGGTTCGTCGGTTGTGTCCCGATATTAAGGTCGGACTGTATTCGGCAGGCCTCAAGAAACGCGACACGAACACTTCCGTTCTTGTTGCCGGCATTCAAAGCATCTACAAGCGAGCGTGTGACCTCGATCCGTTTGATCTGATCGTCGTCGATGAAGCCCATTTGATCTCAAAGAAGGGCGACGGCATGTATCGGCAGTTCCTGGCCGACTGCAAGGTCATCAATCCACACGTTCGCGTCATCGGCTTGACAGCCACTCCGTTCCGCCTCGACTCCGGCATGATCTGCTCGCCAGACCACTTCCTGAATCAAGTCTGTTACGAGATCGGTATCAAGGAATTGATTCGTGACGGATACCTGAGTCCGCTCATTTCCAAAGCCGGCGTGCACCGAGCCGACTTTGGCGGTCTGCACATCCGCGCCGGCGAGTTCGTCAGCGAAGAAGTGGAGTCTTTGGTCAACGACGACGCCCTCATGGTGGCCGCGTGTGGCGAAATCGTTGAACTGACGGTCGATCGCCGGGCAGTGTTGATCTTTGCGTCGTCCGTCGCACACGGGCGGCGTGTCGTCGAAGTGTTGCGGGAAAATCACGGCATCGAGTGCGGTTTCGTGACCGGCGAAACACCAGCGGGCGAACGAGACGAACTGTTGGCCCGCGTCCGTGGCGATGCCCCAACATCGTTGATCGAAACCGAACCGCTACGCTTTCTCTGCAACGTAAACGTGCTCACCACCGGGTTCGACGCACCGCGAGTCGATTGCGTGGTGATGCTGCGTCCCACGATGTCGCCTGGCTTGCTTTGTCAATGCGTCGGCCGCGGCTTTCGCTTGCATCCCGGCAAGGAAAACTGCCTAGTCCTCGACTTCGGCGGCAACATTGAACGCCACGGACCGATCGACCAGATCAAGCCGAAAGACAAAGCCAAACGGCCGGACCAAGGCCCACCGGCGAAAGAGTGTGAAAAGTGTCACGCCTTGGTCGCATGCGGCTATGCCAACTGTCCCGAGTGCGGTCATCCGTTTCCGCCTCCGCAGCGTGAAGCCCACGACGCCGAGGCAAGCGAGGCCGGCGTGTTGTCTGGTGAATTGACCGACACCGAGTACGACGTCCAAGACATTATCTATCGCGTTCATCGCAAACGCGACGCTGATGAAGACGCACCTCGCTGCCTGCGCGTCGACTACATGATCGGCCTCGAACGTTGGCAGAGCGAATTCATCTGCATCGAGCACTCTGGCTACGCACGTCGCAAAGCGGAAACGTGGTGGCGTGATCGTTGTCTCGATCCTTGTCCAACGAACGCTGAAGAAGCGATTGATATCGCCGAATCAGGTTTGCTTGCTGCGGCCGAGAAACTGACGGTCCGCTCGATCGCCGGCCAGAAATACGATCGCATCATCAAACAATCGCTCGGCGAGATTCCAAACGCAGCGTTGGAAGAGGCACCCTTTTGATGGCCGATGTGCGGGAGCAAGTCACAAACTATCGCCAGCGTGGCTGGTACTGCGTGCCGCTGCGCCCGCGATCGAAATCACCGGCACGTCGTGATTGGACGAATCTTCGATTGAACCCGGAGGTCTTTCCCGATCAAGGCAATATCGGAATCATCCTTGGCGAGCCTTCGGGGTGGCTTGTCGATGTCGACCTCGATTGCCCCGAAGCGATCGAGCTTGCCGATCAATACCTGCCACCAACGCCGGCGATCACGGGCCGACCGACAGCCCTGCGATCGCATCGTTGGTACATCGCAATCGGAGCGACGACTGAGAAGCACACCGATCCCAGCGACGGCTCGATGATCGTCGAATTGCGTTCAACAGGAACGCAAACCGTCGTCGGACCGAGTGTGCATCCCGATGGCGAAACCTACGAAACACTCAATGGCGAACCGGCCCCCGTTCCCTCGCCTATGTTGTCCGCGTGCGTCAAAGCACTCGCTGATGCCGTCATCCATCGGCGTGGAAGCGCGAAGCGACCACAACAAGTCGCCGCGTTGCCGCCACAGTCGCCGCGTGTGGGCAACGACGTGGAATCGCGGGCAATCGCCTATATCAACGCGATGCCGCCCGCGATCGCCGGCAGTGGCGGTCACTCGCAGACTTATGCTGCGGCAACTGCACTGGTTCACGGCTTTGGTCTCGATCCAGCCACTTCTCTCGCCATACTGACCGAGCACTACAACCCAATCTGCAACCCTCCTTGGTCGGACAAGGAACTGCAACACAAAGTCAACCAAGCAGCTACCAAACCACACGATCGCCCGTTTGGCTGGCTTCGTGATGATGGGCCAATCGAAACGATCGACAACGATGTGGACTTGAGCAAGTTCATGATCGGCAGTTCGCAGCCTGCGATTGCAGCCCAACCTCCGCCACCCGAATCGACGCCCGATCCAGGGCAACTACCCGAGCGACTATTTGACGTGCCGGGTTTCGTTCGCCGAGTCATGGACTTCACGCTCGCGAACGCTCCCTATCCGAATATTGGTCTCGCATTTTGCGGTGCGATGGCGCTGCAATCGTTTCTTGCCGGCCGAAAAGTCTGCACGTCGGGTGACTTGCGCACAAATCTGTATTTGCTCGCGCTCGCTAGCAGCGGGACCGGCAAGGAGTTTCCGCGCAAAGTCAACTCGCAGATTCTGTTTCAAATCGGCATGTCCGCATCAATCGGAGACAAGTTCGCATCCGGCGAGGGCATCCAAGACGCTCTCGTCCGTACTGGCCGAATGCTGTTTCAGAACGACGAAATGGACGGAGTGCTCCGCCAAATCAATCTCGACCGCGAAAACAGCCGCGAGTCGATCCCGAATATCCTGCTCACGCTCTACACGTCGGCCGGCGACGTCTATCCGATCCGCGTGAAGGCGAATCAGAAAGAAGCGATCCACGTCGACCAGCCGCACTTGACGCTCTTCGGCACCGCGACGCCCCAGTACTTCTACGAATCGCTCTCGAAGCGAATGCTCACGAACGGATTTTTCGCACGCCTGAACATCATCGACGTCGGCAAACGTGGTAGCGGCCAGTCGCCGGGTTCGGCTCGCGACCTGCCCGAGGAAATTCTCGACACTGCCAAATGGTGGGCCGACTTCGAGCCTGGCAGTGGCAACTTCCTGAACTTCCACCCCAGGCCGCTCGTGGTGCAAGCCACCCCGGACGCTGCCGAAGCGATCGACAGCCTGCGGTTGATGACAGAGAACGAATACAACGCAGCGGAAGAGGCACTCGATGAAGTCGCTCGTACGGCATGGAGTCGTACGTGCGAACACGCTAAGAAGCTGGCGTTGATCTATGCGTGCAGCGAAAACCACATCGAACCGCTAATCGGCTTGCCGGCCGTCGAGTGGGCGACCGAGTTCGCAATGCACCAAACTCGGCGTCAGCTCTACCTCGCCTCCGTCCATGTCGCCGAGAATCCGTTTCATGCTGAGTGCTTGAAGCTGCTCAAACGACTCGGCGAGCAACCCGAACAGCGAATGCAACGACAACACATTCTCAAGTACATGAAGTGCAAGGCCGCCGACCTCGATCAAATCATTCAAACGCTCATCCAGCAAGGCGAGATCGAACCCATCACCATGCCGACCGCCACCAAGACCGCGAGCGGCTTCCAGCGTGTCGTTGCCGAATGAAACCTTCACCTACGCTTCCCAATCCTTCCCCAAATAGAGAAGGATTCGACCCGAAAGCAGTGAATCGTTCCCAAACCTTCCCCAGCGTCGGGGAAGGATTCGAGAAGGATTTCAAAAGACGTTTAACTAACAAATATAGGAACAATCTCTCTCTTTCTATGAATACTTCCCCTGTTCCCACGCTCATGCCCGCGATGACCAAATTCCTGACCGCCAGCCCTCGCACGGGACTGGGGAAGGATTCGAGGGAAGGATTACCTCAGCGGACGGATCGCACAACGATTAGGTACTCCCGGCGGATCGTATCTCTGGTCAGGGCCGCGGGAACAGCAGCCTTATTAGGCACAGTTAGTTTCGACTGTCCGAACGAAAATTCACGTCCGTCCGAACGCATCGGATCCCAAACCAACCACCCAGCAAACCAACGACCGACCCAACCCTTCCCGTTTCATTCTCTCGCCTTGGAAGGGCAAACATGCAGGTCGAAATGTGGTCGCTTGATCGAATCAAGCCTTACGAGAACAATCCTCGCATCAACGACGACGCGGTCGATGCCGTCATCCTCTCGATCAACGAGTTTGGGTTTCGCCAGCCGATTGTGGTCGATACCGCCGGCGTCATCATCGTTGGCCATACGCGGTTCAAGGCGGCGAAAAAACTCGGACTCGCCGAAGTCCCCGTTCACATCGCGACGGACCTCGAACCTGAAGCGGTAAAAGCGTACCGGATCGCCGACAACCGGACTGGCGAGAACGCGCAGTGGGACTACGACCTGTTGCCCTTGGAAATCGGCGGATTACAAGAATCAGGTTTTGATGTTGAGTTGCTCGGTTTCGACGATGATGAACTCGCCAAGCTGCTCGATCCCGGTGTAACGCAGGGTTTGACGGATCCAGACGACATCCCCGAACCGCCAGACGAAGCGATCACGCAGCGCGGCGACATTTGGATCCTCGGCGACCATCGACTGATGTGTGGTGACTCGACCAGCGTCGAAGACCTCGATCGTCTGCTCTCCGGCGCGAAGATTCACCTTTGCAATACCGATCCACCGTACAACGTGAAGGTGGAACCTCGCAGCAAGAATGCGATCGCGGCCGGCAATTCGTCGTTCGAGGCCGGGAAGGGCAAGACGAAGGAAGGCCCGAAGAAGATGCGGGCCAAGGATCGGCCGCTTGCGAATGACTTTGTGTCCGACGAAGAGTTCGACCGATTGTTGAAAGCGTGGTTTGGCAACATCACTCGCGTGCTCGAACCCGGCCGTTGCTTTTACATCTGGGGTGGCTTCTCCAACATCGCTAACTACCCGCCGGTCCTCGCCGCAGCCGGTTTGTATTTTTCTCAGGCCATCATCTGGGACAAGCAACATCCCGTAATGACCCGAAAAGATTTCATGGGGGCACATGAGTGGGCGTTTTACGGCTGGAAAGAAGGTGCCGGTCACAAGTTCTTTGGGCCAAACAACGCGACCGACCTGTGGCACGTGAAGAAAATCGCGCCGCAGAAACTTGAACACCTCACCGGAAAGCCGGCCGAACTCGCGGTATTGGCAATGCAGTACTCTTCACGGAAGGGCGAGAACGTCCTCGACCTGTTCGGCGGCAGTGGCTCGACGCTGATCGGCGCGGAGCAGACCGGACGCAAGGCGTTCTTGATGGAACTCGACCCGCCGTATTGCGACGTGATCGTTGATCGCTATCAACGCTTCACCGGTAAGAAAGCGATCCTTGAACGAACCGGCGAATCGCCGATCCCCGTTGGCAAACGTGAGGAGAACATGCGGTGACTAGAGTTCCTTGCAGGACCAAGCTCCGTCGTCAAAGACATAGACAAATCGAGCGCCGCAATTCCTCGCGAAATCAATCAGCGAGTCATTGGTCGGCAACTTGGCCGGCGGATCGCCGTCTGAGAATTGTTCGGCCTCGCCGGTCTCGCGATTCAGACATCGCAAGTCGCCATGGGAGACGAGTTCCTCGGCGGCGGTTTGAGTTTGGTAGCTTTGCATCAGAATTTCTCCGGTGTGTTCGGGGTAACCGTCGTAGTGAAGGTAGACCGCTGCATACGTTCGGTCGGGGCGGTGGACGGCGATCGTCGCTCGTGTGGACATGGTGGTTGCTCCTTAGTTCGTTGTGTCGGCCGGCAGTCGCTCGACGACGTCCGGAGGAATGGAAAGCATCAGCGACCGGCCGCCCGCCCAATCAACATCGACTTGAGTCCAATCGCTATGCGGATAGACGCCGACCACCGTTCCGGTGGTGCCGGCGGGAATCGGATCGGGGTCGTCGGTCATCGAAAGCAGCCGCACGCGATCGCCCGCCTTGAGATTCGTTTTCATCGTTTTGTTTCCTAGTTGCGAGCGTTGTTGGTTTCGTCGAGCAAAGCAGCGACTTCCGAAAGTTGAGCGTTGACCAAGTTCAACGCTCGTACGTGTGTCCATCGCAACGCCTTGTTGTCCGGCCGAATCATTCGGTCGAGTTGCAACTCGATGTGTTGCAAGAGATCGCGGGCAATCTGGTGAGCGTTTTCGTAAGCCGGTGCGGGTTGGATTGGCTGAGCGTTAAGCGTTTGAACCTTGCTCATTGTTGGTCTCCTTTCTCGTTGAGATAGATTTCGGTGCCGTTTTCGAGTTCAACCTTCGCCGCGCCGGCGCGTTTCGCATCGGCGACGATCGTTTGCACTGGTAGTGGTTCTTCGACTTCGATTCGCCGTTCATCGGCGAATAAGACAACCGATCGCATTCGCTGCGGTTGCATCTTCATTTCGTTTCTCCGTTCGTGTTGTTTGAAAACCGTTCGTACAACCACACATGAGCCATGGGTTTGCCGACACATCAAGCGAAGTCCACGAAACATTCCAAAACTTCAACATGTTTTTCGCCGGAGTGCGTTGGGCCACGACGTTGCCGCGTCTCGCGTGACTCGGGTGCGCCGCGTGGTTACGGCCGTCACGACGAAACGCCCGCACGTTGCCAACGTCGGGCGTTGTCGGCGGCGTTCGGCCTAAAAGCCGAGCGGCACCAAAACGTGGGCGTTCTTGCCCGTGACCGCGAACTCTTCGCCGGCCGTCGTCCTAGCCAAGATCGCGTCTCCGCGGCGGACCAAATATTCCACGACGCCGGCTTCAAAGTTGTCGCCGGCGATCGGCCGCAGTTCGTAACCCATGTCGGGTTCCGGCGGTGCGGTTTCTCCTTCAGCCAAGTCGGCGACCTGGCGGACGTCGCAAATGTACTTCATCGCTTCGCCCTATGCTCTCGCCGTGAACCGACCGCGTTCTGTTTTGACGAAGCGGCTATCATCGCCGCGTTTCATGTCGCGGAGGATCGCGGAGTACAGCGTCGCGTGCGGCGTCTTTCCGCCAGGGCTTTCCCACAACCCAGCTTCGGTCATCGCGGCGATCATCTCTTGCGCGTTCATCGGTTCGCCGCTATCAGCCAGGACCTTCAACGCCGCTTTCACGCACGAGAGCTTCTTTTCGCCGCCAGTGGTTTCCTCCGTCCTTTTCGCGACTCGTTTCCTGACCCGCGTTTCCGTTGCCGGCGTCTCAGTAGCCCGCGCCGATCCCTTCAACCGGCCGGCCGTCTTGATTCGCACTTTCTTACCCGTCGAAAGATTGGTCGCGTCCCAGCCTCCGTTACGGTTTTCCGCGTCGATTCGCACGGTCACCTTTTTGTTGGTCACAGTAGCGAAATACTCGCCGCCGATCTTTACGTCTGTTTTCTGCATCGTTCGTTCTCCGTTTGGGTTTCGTTCGTGGTTGGCTGCCATCGTCAGGCCGCGGGAACCACCCGCGACAACGCCCGTGTGCGTTTCGGCTTCCGTCCTTGCGAGTCGCGCCGCGGTTCCGTCCGCGGCGGTCGTTGTGCGGCCGGCGGGTTAAACCACCCCGCCGAGAAGGCTCTTATTGAGCCGGTCGAGCATCTCGCAAAAGATGTAGTGCTCTTCCAAAAGCGGGCCGTCCGGTCCCAGTTCCGCGTCGGCCTTTTCAAGGGCGTCGACCAAGGGGCGAAGCTCCTCGGCGATCTTGTAGTACGACTGGCGAATTTCCTGATACGTTTCGGGGTCGAGCTTTCGCATCTCTGTGCGAAGGGCGGCGACTTTCGCTTTTTGCGTTTCGTTCATGGCCATGGTCTTGTCTCTCGTGAAAAGGGGTTTCAAATCGTTTTGCCGTTTGGCGTTAACACACATGAGCCATGCATTTGGAAACACCTCAAGCGAAGTTCGGCAGCAATTCGCAGTCTTTTACGATGTTTTCCAACTTCGCCGTCGTTCGCGTTTGTTGGCCGTAAAGAGATGTCGGCATGGTTTGCCGCTTGTCGGCAACGGTGCGCGACACGGGCCAACGTCGGCGGCAATTCAACGAGAAACGGCCGCGCTGGCGAGCGAGGCCGAAAGGATGCGGGTGGGAATCTATTCGCCGGCGGGAGCAACGAAATCTTTCAATTCCTTGAGCCGTTCGCAAAGGTGTTGCAGCGAACCGACGTGTTCCCAATTGATGGGATGGTCGGTATCGGGGGCAGGCATGTCTTCGACGATTTGGTGAAGGTCTTCGAGCAAGGTCAAAGCCCGGACATGCGCGGTGGTGTAAGCGTCTTCGGCTCGAGCGGTGTTCTTTGCCATGGTTGGGTCTCCGTTGTTGGAAAGGGGAAATGCGTCTGCGTTGACACACATGAGCCATGCGGTTTCAGACACAGCAAGCAGAGTTCGGGAAAGTCTTTGAATGTTTCCCGAACTCGCTTTCGCTTGCCGCGTTTAGCAATCGCGGCACGTTTCCCAGGCCCGTTTGCTGCCGTAGCAGATCTGGCCTCCTTCGACGATGTAGACGATCGCGTCTTCGGCGACGTCTTGGTCATCGAAGTATTCGCTGGGGTCGTCTTCGCTCGCTTCGTTCATCTCCGCGCCGCTGGTGATTCCGGCAATGCGGTTTTCAAAAGGCCAGTTCTCTTGCGTCATCAAACGCACTTCGGCGTCCGGCCCATGTACGTCGCGGTACTCTTCGAGCAATCCGATCAGTTGGTCGATGGTCATGTTTGTGTCTCCGTTGGGGTGAGTGGAAAACCGTTTCGTATGACCACACATGAGCCGTGCGTTTCAAAACACATCAAGCGAATCCAGCCAGTAATTCGCTGTCCTTTTGAATGTTTCTCGATCTCGCCGACGTGGCCCGAAACTGCGGCGTGTGTCGCGATGCAAACCAGTGGCCCGCTATTAGTCACATACGCCGTTGACGCGACACGATGTACACGTGCCCCCGTAAAACCAAAGAAACGCCGCGAGATACATCGCGACGTTCGTGGGGTGGAAGGTCGTCAGCCGTTAGACCGCTTGGTCGTATTTGCGGGCCAACTCAAGAAGTTTCTTTTTGACCGGCTTCCAATCGCATGTTTGTTCGGCGGAGGAAAGCTCGCCGAAGCGTTTGTTGCGAAGCTCGCCCTTGTACCAACCCTTGGTCCAACCGAGGCGGTAGAAGAGCCGGTTGAGTTCCGTTTCGCCGTGGCCGGCATCCGGTCGGTCCCAGCAACTCTTCGTGCCAGGCTTCTTGGCGTAGTCCCATCCGCTGCAGCGTTTTGTATTGAGGGCGATTTCTACCAAGCCCAAAATCATCTGGATGTATCCGATCAGTTTCGTTTTGTTGAGCGTTCCGGCGAAGGCGCGAATCTCGATCCGGTTTCGGCCGGCGGCCAAGTGCGTCAAATTCAAAAGGTGGTAGCGGTCTCGTTCGCAGCGGGTCTTCGCGGCGTCCTTGTTGCCGTAGCTTTTGATTTGTTTCGCCCAGTGGGTTCGTTCGCGGCGCTTGGTGCCGGTCGAAGCGTAAATGGCTCGTTCGTGGTTCGCTATCAGCGAAATCAGTCGGGCCAAAGCCGCGGCGTCGCCGTTCCAGGAAACCGTTACGTGCAGGCCGCAAGATTCGTTGACCCGCGCGCCGCGTTCTTTGATCGCGTCCACCGCGGTCTCTACGTTGGCGAGTCCTTCGTAGCCGCGAAGGACCGGCGATACGAACTCGCATGGTTTGCGTCCGGCCGGCGTGCGGATGCTGCCGTCGCGTTCTGCTTTCCAACCCGCGGGCAGCCAAGCGACCGGCAACCCGTTGTGGTATCCGCCGATCGGCGTGCGGTCGGTGCCGGGCATGTGGGTTTCGATTTCGATGCTATGCGGAGCTCCGCATAGTATCGATTATGCGGAGTTCGGGATTATGCAGAGTCTGAAGTCTGTCACGCTGTTTGGCATCATGAATAGCTACCTTTCTTGATCGGCGACTCGCCCTGCACTCCGCATAATCCCATGGTCGCGAATCTACAACGATTTCAGAAATTTCAGCAGTTCATCGTCCGGCTGAAATCGCATCGAGCTGTTCTTGACCGGCTGGAGAGCGGCGAGCGTCGCCTCTTTAAGTTCAAGGTTCGCTGTAATGTAGAGGTGCGTTGTTTCGATACTTTCGTGACCGAGCCACATTGCGATCAGCGTAATGTCGACGCCGGATTGAAGAAGATGCATGGCTGTCGTGTGACGTAACGTATGCGGCGAAATCCGCTTTTGCACGAGTGATGGACGGGCTGAAGTTGCTCGAATAATCGCCTGCTTCAGTCGCTTTTCCACCCCCGAGCGTGTCATCATCGCGCCTCGAGCGTTGGGAAACAGCGGTTGCGATGGTCGCAGCCCAGTTCCCTTGATCCACTGGCCAAGCGTCTTTGATGTTGATTTCCAAAGAGGTAACAGCCGCTCTTTTCGACCTTTGCCTTGAAACCGAAACGTTCCACTTGGTTTCAACGTCACATCCGACACTATGGCACTCACGACTTCGGAGACCCGTGCCCCCGTGTTGTACATCATTGCAAGCAGAGCTCGATCACGCTTTCCGCTCCAGGTGTTTGCGTCCGGCGCATCCAAGATAGCTTCCATTTCATCGCGGTCCAGAAAGCCGAGCACTTGCCGCGATGTCCGTTTTGATGGAATGGCGAGGATGCTCTCCATATCACTTGAGATAAGTGGTTCCTTCCAACGAAGGTACCTCGCGAAGGCACGAATTGCCGACAAGCGTTGGTTGCGAGTTGAGTCGCTGCATTTCTTAGTCCGCTGCAGGTGGCTGAGAAACGCCACAACATTCTCCGCGGAGAAATCGCTTGCGGTGATCGCTCGCGGCGCAAGGTTTTTCTTATGTTGAAGGTAAGTCAAGAAGGCGCACAGAGCATCGCGGTATGAATGTACCGTGTTGAGACTACAGCCACGGTCCTGCACTAAATGCTCACCGAGAAAATGCTGCAGATGACGTGGGATATCGGGTCCAGATTTTTTCATGACTCGCCTCCCAGTCTAGCGCGTTTGATCGACGATTCGCTCCGTTTAGAGCACTGCTGCATCAAGATCGGTACGGAACTGAGATACCAGTACGTTGAGGTCAGCGTTGCGTGCCCCAGATAGACCGACAACTCATGGACTGCGTCATCAATGTTGCAATCTTCTTGGTATGCTCTGAGAAGATGATTGCACGCGAAGGTGTGTCGCAGATCGTGCAAGCGAGGTTTACGTCCGTTTTCAGGATTCAGATTCGCTCGCTTCAGCAGTTGATCGAACGCGCATCGCATTGTTGTGTAAGGCAGGTGCCCACCGCGAGGTGATCGGATGAATGGGTCAGCTTGATCCGCATTGCCGAACTGTCGATCCCTCGCGATGCGATAGTTCAACAAGCTGATTCGCGCCGAGTCGGACACCGGAACGAGACGCATCGGCAGGTTTTTGCTGTGGCAAACCCTCAAGACCCCCTCATCGAGATCCACGTGCTCATTCTTCAGTGCCAACACTTCGCCGATTCGCATTCCGGTGCACGCCAAAAGCCCGATGACGGTGGCGTTTCTCAGACCCGTCATTGGATCACGTTTGAAAGACGGAGCGTACGTCAGGCACGTGCCCAACAACAGCGATATCTCTGCCGGGGCAAAGATGTATGGTGGGATACGATCATAACTTCTACCCAGCAGACCGCGCATCGGGATTTCGGTACGATCGTCAAAGACTGCGAGGTAGCGGGCCAGCGACCGGACGACATCCAATCGTTTCGCATGGTAAATTCGCTTCTTTCCTTTGCAATTGGTCGCCCACTGAAGCGCGACTTCGACCGTAAGTGGCCTCCCCGCAGCGTGATTGTCGGCGTACTGACCGAATGACCTCAACAAGTACGCCTCTGAGTGAATTCGATACCCCAGCGAGCGTCGGTAAGCAATGTATCGTTCGACGAGTGAAGACATCGCGAGTGTTTTCTTGCTCATACTGTCACCTCCGGCCACTCACCTGCTACACGACGAAGCGCTGGTAAATCGACCTGTGCATACAGGGTTGTCGTTTGCAAGGAATGGTGCCCAAGCACATCTGCGATTGACTTCAAGCTTTGTCCCTCATGCTTCAAACATGTCGCCATCGTGTGACGGAGAATGTGGGTGCCACGATTCGGTCCGGTAAACCCAGCTCGTTTCCATGCAACTGAAACCATCCGCTTCAGAGATGCTGCCGATGCAGGCTGACCAATTGGATGCGTGTGACGCAAGAACACATTGCGGTGCGGAGTTGCGGGGCGACCCTTTCGCAGATAATCGGCGATGGCAACACCTGTTCGATCCGGCAATGGTAAGTCATAAGGTCTGCCGCGCTTGTGGTTTGAAATCCGAATCGTCCCATGGGTCCAATCAATGTCATCCAATCGAAGCACAGCTACATCGCCGACCCGTACTCCTAAGTCCATCATGCAAAGAATCGCGGCATAATTTCGCCTACCAATCTTGGTGGATCGGTCAACCGCTTGTAGCAGCTTTGCAGCATCGCCATCACCCAGCCATTTCGGCGACAACGCCATTCGATTGCTGCGGACGACCGGTAAACACTGTTGTAAGTTGCTGGTGCAGATCCCATTCATGCGGAGAAATCGAAAGTAGGCTCGCAATGCCGCACAGCAATTCCGCTGCTGACTTCGATGCGGCAAGCCTGTCACATATTTGTGAACACTTTCGGCTGACAGTCGCTTCATCGAAATTTGGCAATTGCCAAACATGCTTCTAAAGAACAACAACAATCCTCGTTGGTGATGTTCGACCGTCCCGCGCGCTAAACCTCGCTCAGTTCGGAGGAACTCAGAGAAACGTTCAACCTCCTTCTCAGCAAAGCTGGATGAAAGTCTTGGCGGATGCTTCTTCCGGACCAACGAGAGAACGTTGTTGACAGCCGAAACCGCACGCTTTCTCCGCGGACTGTTTGCGTCCGGAGAGACTGAATCGAAAAACTGCACGACATGGTCGTCAGAGATTGAATCGATCTTAACTCTCTGACATTTTAGCCAGTCGCCAAATGCGGCGGAGTAACCCAATGATGCTCGTGCGTACTTGAAGAAGTAACCTTGGGCATGGAAGTACACGGCAGCCTCGTTGAGGAACGCCGACAGGTGATTGCTTTCCATCGCGGCAAGCCGCTTGGGATCGCGAAAATAGAAGCTCAACATAATTACCAACTCCACAAATCAGGGTGCGAGCAGATCAATGTGACCCGCGGGTTGGCAGATTGTTATGCGGACTCACAAACTTGAAAAATCAACGTTTTTCGGTGCATAACCGACCAACTCTGCATAATCCCGAACTCCGCATAATCGATACCGAAGGCGATGTCGTTGGCGTTCATTCGTGTGTCTCCAAAAGGCGTGTAATTCGTTTCGTTGACACACATGAGCCATGCGTTTCGAGATACCTCAAGCGAAGTCCGGAAGTAATGTTTCAGTAATTCCCAGGTTTCTTTTCACCCGCACACGCCGCCACTTCTGGCCCAACGTCGCCGGCCCAAACATGCGGCCGACGATGCCAAACATGCAAACAAACGCGACAGTCGCCGACGTGTGCGGCGAGTCGCGAACCAACCCACGGATCCCGTCATGGAAGGCAAACGAGAGAATGTTGACCCCACGAAACTTTCGGTCGAGCAACTTTCAAAGTTGTTGAGCAACGCGTACCGCCAGCGCGTTCCAGAGAAACAAATCGCCGCCGACCTAGAAGCCGGTGCACCGACAAACGTTGACGGCACGATCAACTTGGTCGTCTACACCGCTTGGCTTTTACAGGAGATACACCGTGGCGACTGACCCGCGACGAATGAAACCGAGCGAGTGCTGCCGAACGCTCAATAGCACGCCGCTCGGTGAGGTGATTAACGAACGCCAGCTCTATCGCTATCGAACGCGAGCTGGCAATCGCATCGGAGACGGAACGCACGTTGACCTTCTCCGGTTTACCGCTTGGCTAGTCGAAGAACGCCACCGTCCGAAACCGCCGGCCGACGAGGATCCGTACGGCAAGGTCAAAGACAAAGCCCGCGCCCGCAATGCAGCGATCGCATTGGCCGGTCGCGACATCGGTGACTTGCCAGTGATCGAGGATCCGCGGCGAAAAGCGAAGGCCGCCAGTAGTTTTCGATACTTTTGCGAAGCCTATTTCTCGCTGACGTTTCATCTGCAATGGTCGCCGGATCACTTGAAGGTGATTGAGCGCATCGAAGAAGCGGTCGTTCGTGGTGGTCTGTTCTCACTCGCGATGGCTCGCGGTAGTGGAAAAAGTTCGCTGGCCGAGGTTGCGTGCATCTGGGCAGTGCTAAACGGTTACCGAGATTTCGTATGTTTGATCGGCAGCGACGAAGGCCACGCATGCGACATGCTCGACTCGATCAAAACGGAACTCGATGCCAATGAAATTTTGTTGGCCGACTACCCGGAAGTCTGCTTTCCAATTCAGGCGTTGGACGGAATCTCAAACCGAGCCAACGGGCAGCTCTATCAAGGCAAACGCACGCAAATTGGATGGACGGCGAAAGAAGTTGTCCTGCCAACCATCGCTAACAGCAAAGCGAGCGGTGCGATCATCAAAGTTGCCGGCCTGACCGGACGCATTCGTGGAATGAAGTTCAAGCGGCCCGATGGACGAACGGTTCGACCTTCGTTGGTCGTGCTCGATGACCCGCAAACGGACGAGTCGGCTCGTTCGCTTTCGCAATGTGCCAACCGCGAAGCGATCCTCGCCGGCGCGGTGCTCGGACTCGCCGGCCCAGGTAAAAAGATCTCGGGCATCATGCCCTGCACGGTCATTCGTCCCGGCGACATGGCCGACAACATTCTCGATCGCGACAAACATCCGGAATGGAACGGTGCGCGAACGCGAATGGTGAACTCATTTCCAACAAATGAAACGCTATGGGAACGCTACGCAGAAATCCGTGCCGAGGGTTTGCGCGCCGGCGACGGAGGCGCGGCCGGCACCGAGTTCTATCGTCAAAACCGCGATGCAATGGACGAAGGTGCCGACGTTGCCTGGAAGGAACGTTTCAACCACGACGAACTGTCGGCGATTCAGCACGCGATGAATTTGAAACTACAAGACGAAGCCGCCTTCTTCGCCGAATATCAAAACGAACCATTGCCGGAAGAACGCGTCGATGCCGACCAACTCACGGCCGAGCAGGTCGCTGGCAAAATCAACGGACTCGAACGACGCTGCGTTCCGATTTCGGCGAACCATCTCACCGCGTTCATTGACGTGCAGCAAAAGCTTTTGTTCTATGTGGTCGCCGCCTGGGAAGACGATTTCACGGGCTACGTTCTCGACTATGGAGCGTACCCTGATCAAAGCCGAGCGTATTACACGCTTCGCGATGCACGCCACACGCTGGCAACCGCCGCGGATGGCACGGGACTCGAAGGCAGTATCTACGCCGGCCTTGCATCACTCACCGAAGATTTACTCGGCCGTGAATGGCAACGCGACGATGGCGCGGCAATGAAGATTGGCAGGTGCTTGATTGATGCCAACTGGGGACACTCGACGAATGTGGTCTATCAATTCTGCCGGCAAAGCCCACACGCTTCGATCCTATTGCCTTCGCATGGTCGATTCGTCGGTGCGTCCTCGAATCCATTCAGCGAATACAAACGCCGCCCCGGCGACCGCGTTGGTTTGAACTGGCGAATCCCCAGCGTCCACGGGAAACGTGCAATCCGACACATCATTTACGACACGAACTGGTGGAAGTCGTTCACTCACGCGAGACTCGCGGTCGCAATGGGCGATCGTGGTTGCTTGTCCGTTTACGGAAACCAGGCCGAAACGCATCGCATGTTCGCCGAACAAATTACTGCAGAGTACTTCATCAAAACCGAGGGCCGCGGTCGGACTGTTGACGAATGGAAAGCCCGACCCGAACAGCCCGACAACCACTGGCTCGACTGCCTCGTTGGTTGTGCCGTCGCCGCTTCGATGCAAGGCTCGCTGTTGTTTGGCACCGATGTGGAACCAATCCGCCGACGCGAGCGAGTCAGTTTCAAAGAGCTGCAAAAACGAAAACGGAACTAAATCAAGCCTTTCTGAATATTCGCGTACAAGTCTCGCCTCCCACGGCATAGGTAACCAGGGATGAAGCAATGTTTCTAATCAAACGCAAGCCATGCCTGAAGAGTTGAAAGATGTAATCCGTGAGAACGCTGCGGGGCCTGCGAAGGCTTCGGGGGATGCGGGGTCGGTTGAGCAGCACAAGCTGACGGAGCAGATTGCTGCGGACAAGCATCTCGCTGGCAAGGACGCGGTTCGCAAACCCAATCGCGGTTTGCGTTTTAACAAGATCGTGCCGCCTTCGGCTGGCTGATCTTTCTTTTCGGTTCGCGATGAGCACAGGGCTGCCGGGGACGGCAATAGGATTACAACACGGATGTTGAAGATGTTGTCAGGGATTATCGAGCAAGCATGGCGCGGCGGAGCTTCCCGCTCTTCATCCGCGCCGGGACGCTCGCCCCGGCAGCCCTTCTTTTCGCGGCTTCGTGCGAAGTACGACGCCGCGAATACCACGCTCGACAACATGAAACATTGGGCGCGAGCCGATGGTTTGTCGTCAGCTGCAGCGAATAGCCCCGATGTGAGGCGAACCCTTCGCAATCGGTCGCGATACGAGGTCGCCAACAACAGCTACGCTCGCGGGATCACGCTGACCCTCGCCAATGACGTGGTTGGCACCGGGCCGCGTTTGCAAATGTTGACAGCGGATGACGCTGCAAATCGCTTTGTTGAACAAGAGTTCTTCGCCTGGGCCGAAGCAGTTGGATTGGCCGAAAAACTACGGACGATGCGACTCGCCCGCGTTTCGGATGGCGAATCGTTTGGTTTGCTGACCAGCAACGAACGCGTCGACGCGACTGTGAAGCTCGACGTGCGATTGATCGAAGCCGACCAAGTGGCCTCGCCGACGTTGGTAGCGGACCGAACACGATACATCGACGGAATCCAGTTTGATACCGACGGAAACCCGCTCAGCTACGACGTGCTTCGCGAACATCCTGGCGATGTTACGTTTACGATCGACGAAGAGTTTGACACTGTGCCGGCCACCGCGGTGCTTCACTACTTCCGCTGCGATCGGCCGGGTCAGATTCGCGGTATTCCCGATATCACGCCGGCGTTGCCTCTATTCGCACAACTTCGTCGCTTCACACTTGCAGTACTTGCGGCTGCCGAAACCGCGGCTGACTTTGCCGGCATCCTCTACACGGACGCGCCGGCCAATGGCGAAGCCGACGCGGCCGAACCATTCGAGCCGATCGAACTTGAGAAGCGCATGCTGCTCACGATGCCCGGTGGCTGGAAGATGGCTCAAATGAGGTCGGAGCAACCTTCGACCACCTACGCAGAGTTCAAGAAAGAGATCCTCAACGAAATCGCTCGTTGTTTGAACATGCCCTTCAACGTCGCTGCCGGAAATTCTTCGGGCTACAACTACGCGAGTGGGCGTCTCGATCATCAAACCTACTTCAAGTCGATCCGTGTTGAGCAAACCCAACTCGCTCGCGTCGTTCTGGATCGCGTTTTGAGTGCTTGGCTTCGCGAAGCCATTCTCATCGAGGGCTATCTGCCCAACTCGCTTCGCACGCTCGATTCGACGTTCGAGCACCAATGGTTTTGGGATGGTCACGAGCATGTGGATCCCGCCAAAGAAGCCAATGCCCAGAAGATCCGTCTCTCGAATCATACGACCACTCTGGCCATCGAATTTGCGCGGCAGGGGCGTGATTGGGAGACGGAACTCAAACAGCGTGCCAAAGAAGTGTCGCTGATGCGTGAGCTTGGTCTGTCGGCCAGCGATGAAACTGAAACCAATCCCTCAACGAAGGTCACGGAAGACAATGCCGAAGACACAGCACGCGCCGCTTGAAGCCGACGCTGAATCCGTCCCTAGTTCGCTGCGAATCGTTTGTGATGACGCCGCGACGATCACGCTCGCCGCGGCCGAAACGCCAGAAGAAGGCAAGCCGTCGCTGCGTAAGTTTTCGATGACCGCGTACACCGGCGGTGCGATGCGGTTGGGCGGTTGGCCATATCCGGTTGTCGTTGACTTGGCTGGCATGCGAGTGACTCGCAAGTCGCGACCGATCTTGAAAGACCACGATCGGGGCAGCATTGTCGGACATACAGACGACATTGCGATCACCGACAAGTCGCTCGAAGTCGCCGGCGTCATTTCCGGTGTCGGTGCGACCGCGCAGGAAGTGATCGCGACCAGTGAGAACGGATTCCCTTGGCAAGCATCGCTGGGGGCGAGTGCCGACAAGGTTGTCTTCATCCCAGAAGGCAAGACGGCGAACGCCAACGGTCGCGAGATCAAAGGGCCAGTCTATGTCGCTCGCAAGTCCACGCTGGGCGAGGTTTCGTTCGTCGCTTTGGGTGCTGACGACGACACCGAGGCTCGCGTCGCTGCCGAAAACTACGCCGACGGTGATGACCCCAGCGACACGGATGAAGACACCGACGACCTCGAACCCGTCAACGCAAGCTTGAACATGAGCACGAAGCCAAAGTCCGGAAGCAAAACAGCCACCGCTTCACCGGTGAATGACATGCGAGCTGAGGCCGCGGCGGAATCCCGTCGCATCGCAGGTATTCGCAAAGTCTGTGCGGGCAATCACGCCGATATCGAAGCCGACGCGATCGAGCAAGGCTGGTCCACCACCAAAACGGAACTCGCCGTGCTGAGAAGCGAACGCCCCAAGGCTCCCGAACAGACGCAAAACTCACCACGCTACAGTCGCGAGGTCCTCGAAGCTGCCGCCTGTCTGTCGGTCGGCATCGAAGAAAAAACGCTGCTGGCCAGCTATGGCGAAAAGACGCTCAACGCCGCCAACCCGCTACGTCACATCGGCTTGCGTGAACTCGTCGCCGAGTGCGCTCGGATGGAAGGCATCGACGTGCCTCGCGTCTTTGGCGATGGTACGGCAACCATTCGAGCGGGTTTCAGTTCCATGAGTCTACCCAGCATCATGGAAAACGTCATGAACAAGACGTTGCTGGCCGCCTATCAAAACACGCCGATCGCCGCGTTCGATCTTTGCAGCGTCGGAACCGTCACCGATTTTAAGGAGGTGGCTCGATACCGTTTGCTTGGCACTGGCGGGTTTGAGCAGGTTGCTCCCGATGGCGAATTGAAACACGGCAAACTGTCCGAACAGAAGTACTCGAACAAGGCTGACACCTACGGTCAGATCCTTACGCTGACCCGGCACGACATCATCAACGATGACCTGTCGGCGTTCATGGATATCCCTCGTCAAATGGGACGCAGTGGTGCCGAGTCCATCGACGACTTGTTCTTCACACTGCTGCTCAAGAACGCCGGATTCTTCTCGTCCGCCAACGCCAACTTGCTGCAGGGAGCGGACACTAAGTTCGGCCCGGATGCACTGACCGTTGCCAAGACAACCTTCCGCAAGCAGAAAGCTGGTCCTGGCGGCAAACCCAAGGATCAAAAGCCGATCAACATCCGGCCTGAGTACTTGGTCGTTCCGGTGGAGTTGGAAACCGAAGCGGAACTGTTGATGGGATCGTCGCAGTTGATGATCGACGCGCAAGGGTCGCCGACGAAAATCCCTGTCGATAACCCGCACCGCAACAAGTACCGGATCATCAGCACACCGCATCTGTCGGACAGCTACTACCCCGGTGCCAGTGCTGCCGCGTGGTATCTCTTTGCGAATCCGCAGGTGCTGCCGGCGTTCGAGATCGTGTTCCTGAACGGTCGTCGAACGCCAATCATCGAGCGAGTCGAGATGCCTCCGAACACGCTCGGCATGGGCTTCCGGTCTTACATCGACTTTGGTGTGAACAGCCAAGACCACCGAGCCGCCGTGAAAGTCGCCGGCGAATGATCGCCTGTCGACGTTGACCTTCTTCTTTCACCGTAAACACAAAGACCCATGCAAGCTCAATTCATTCACGACGGAAAACAAGTCGACTTCACACCCGACGTCGATGTCCCTGTTGGATCAATCGTCATTCAAGGTGATTTGGTTGGCATCACCAAACGTGATCTGAAGGCCGATGTTCTCGGCTCGATTGCCGTGGAAGGCGTGTTCGACATGCCCAAGGACTCGGCCGATGCGGAGACCTACACCGCTGGACAAAAAATTTATGCAACCACCGACGGCATCGTCACTGATGTGCCCGATGGATCGGTGTTGCTCGGCAAGGTCGTTGCTGACGCCGCGCCGACCGACAACTTCGTTCGCGTTCGCCTGAGCCAGTGATGACCACCTGTGAGCAACCCCATCATCGCACCCGTCGGGGCGATCTACGTCCACGAAGGCGTGACGGTCCCGATCGTTACCGACGTTGAGATTCCGGCCGGCAATGTCGTTGTCCTTGGCAAGCTGGTCGGCGTTGCCAAGTTCGGCATCTGTGCCAAATCTCGCGGCAGCATCACCGTTGCTGGCGTATTCGATGTGGTGAAAGACCCGACAACCAACATTCCGACCGGCACCATTCTTTACTGGTCCAAGATCAGTCACCACGTCATCAAGAACGCTTACGAACACTCGATGATCGGCATCGCGGTTGAAGACGCGCCACCGAGTTCGCTGACCGTCAAAGTCAAATTGATTCAGTAACCATCCCAACACGAGGTCCTCGCATGGAAGCGAAACTGCGCACGCTTTTCGTCGCATGCTTGCTGCTGATTTGCACAGGCTGTTTGCCGGAGGGCGATGTTCAAGTCCGCTCGCTTCCGGCACCTCCGCCCGAACAACCGATCGCCAATCTCCCCACTCAGTTGCATCAACGAAATTGGACGGGGCGTCTCAACCAAGGTAGCTGTGTTCACGCATCGCTGGTGAATCACCTTCGTTGGCTCAACGAGTTTGAACTCGGCGAGCGTTGGCGAGCAACCTACAGCGACGGTGAATGGGATTCACGATTGCGAAACCGACTTGATGCTGCGGACATCGACTACAGCTACACCGTCAAAGCGGATCCTCGTTTCCTTGACTGGGCAACGGCGACGCGGCGCGGTGCGATTCTGTGGTGGAAGCCGGCTCACTGCTGCACCTTCGTCGGCTGGGTCAATCGCGACGGCCGGCAATACGCAGCCATTCTCGACAACAACTATCCCGGCCGATTTGAACTCACACCGCGTGAACAGTTCGTGCGTCTTTGGGCCGGCTACGGCGGGTTCGCCCTGACGGTGATGGAAGACCCCGCCAGTTCCTTGCCCTACCGAAGCTACGAGGTCATTGATGAAAGATGAAATCCGAATCCGGCTGAGCGTCGGCCTGATTGTAGTCGCAGTGCTGCATGCGGTGATGCTCGGAGCGGTGTTCACGGCGTTGCACCGAACACCGGCGGCTAACACGAGCGATTCCTGGCGTTTGCCGCCGGCGCGGCCCACAAGCGAGGTTGGATCGCGAATCCAACAGTTGCCGCAACCTTCGCGTGTCAACTTGGAAGCACAGGGCGAGCTGAAACAGCAGTCTGGTTACTGCCCGCCCTGTCCGCCGAACACGATTCCCGCTGCGGAGCCGCATCGAATTGTGCAGCCCTATCGTGTGGTGCCAACAGCTCCAACGGTTCCAGCTCCGATCATCGTCACCCCCGCGTCGAGCAGCACGCGACCCGTGACGCCGCCCGAACAAGCGAAGAATCGCTATCAAATCGCCTTGTTCGTTGCCAGTGACGCCAAAAGCCAGCGTCTGCTTGACTGGTTCAACACGGACCCAAACCTGGTGAAGTTGAAATCGAAGTGTGCATTTCAGGTCTACACTGAATCCAATGCACTGTATCGAACGCGATATGCGGACATTGTCCCGGCAAATCAATTCCCTGTGGTGCTATTCCAGGACTCGACAGGCGGGCATGTTCATGCGGCCGGTCACACCATGTTGCCGTCAACTGCTCGTGAACTCTTCGACGATCTGCGTCACGGATACGAACTCTATCAACAAACGCGGCAGGCCCAACGAACCGGCGCGCTAAAGACGCGAGGCTATTCCTGGGACGCTGCGATCTCACCAACGATGCAGCTTTCGTCCGAAGACTGCCCCGATGGTTACTGCCCTATCGAACCCGTCGACAACACTTGGCGGCCGTTCGATCGGGATCGTGACGGCGACCGCGATCGACTCTTCGACCGAGACTCTAGTGGTCGCAACGCATTGATTTGGGCGGGAGCCGGTGAATTGGCCACCCTCGCGTTGATCTTTGTGGCGGTTCTGTTGCTCGGATTCATTCTCATCAAACGAGGCCTGTAAAACTCATGATTCTTGGAATTGCAACCGTCGTCGTCCTGGTCTTGGTCGCGTTTGCGATTTTGCCGGCGAAAAAGCGAGATCGCGACGCATCGACCCCGAACTTCGTTCAGTCCTTCACACGGCCAGCGAACTTTCGGCAACAGCAGCTTAGCGAAGAAGCAGAGGCGATCGCTGACGAATATCAACGTCGAGCTGATGAAGCCTGGCGTGAAGAGCTTGGCGCAAAGGCAACCGTCTTGTTTCAGACCAAAACGACAGCAGCATCGAAGCCCCGTAAATCGTGAGTGACATGCTGCATCGAGGCCAGTCTTGGTTAGCTGCAAAGCTGACCAAACATGCCTCGCGAGACGTGGTGTACCAGCGTGACGAAGTTTCCGTCGAACTGTCCGCCACGATTGGCAAATCAGAATACGAACAGGACGACGGCGAAGGCGTCATCACGCGTGCTCAAGTTCGAGACTTTCTGATTAACACGAAGGACTTGCTGCAATCCGACATCGGCACCTGGCCTCGCCGCGGCGATCGCATCCTCGAAACCGACGGTGACACGACATTCGTTTACGAGCTGATGTCAATTGGCAACGAGCCACCTTGGCGATACAGCGATCCATTCCGCGTCAAACTCCGCATCCACACCAAACTGGTTGACACGATCACATGACAGCAACGCCTGCAACCGTCATTCAAATTGCCGAAAGCGTCGTCGCGGAAATCAACACCGGCGACTTTAGCAAGACCAACCTCTCCGCTCAGCGACTCTACGTTCCCAACTTCGATCTCGAGGACATGAAGGAACTGCGAGTCACGGTTGTGCCTCGCGAGGTGGAATACCTCCCGCTCGATCGAGGATCGAACAAATACCATGCCACGATCGACGTCGCCGTCCAAAAGAAGTTCAGCAAGGGCGATGCCAAGGAAATTGACCCATTGGTGTTCTTTGTCGAAGAACTGGCCGACTACTTCAGGCTCAAACGACTCAATTCGTTCGTGGCAGCCCGCTGCGTTAAGGTCGAGAACTCAGTCCTGTACTCCTCCGAGCACTGGACCCAGTTCAATCAATTCACGAGCCTACTGACGTTGACGTTTGAGCTGGCGAAATGATGCACATCAGGGCTCGCGTGCGATTCACACCGGCCCAACTGAAAAAGAAGGTCAACCAAGCGACCTTCAAAAGCATGAATCATGCGGCCGGCACCATCCGGATGACCGCCAAACGATCGATCCGCAAACGCAAGAAACCATCCAACCCAGGATCGCCGCCCAGTTCACCGACTGGAATGCTACGTCGTGTGCTTCGCTACGAAGTCAATCGGGATCGCGGCGAGGCAGTCATTGGCCCAGTCAACGAGATTGCCGGCCGGCTGTGGAACCTGCATGAGTTCGGTGGCGTTGTCACGAAGCGACGCAAACTGAAACGCCATCGGTTTCGCGTTGGCGAATTCGGGCCGATCCGTGCAAAACAGCCCGGCAAGTTTGCCCGCATCAAACTGCTAACGATCGCCCAAGCCAGCCGAGCCACACGACTAATAGAAGAAGAGAACGAACGCCGCGGAGCCAGTAAACCACGCCGCTATCCCGCACGCCCGTTCATGAAACCTGCCCTCATTGCCAATCAAGCACGCCTGCCAAAGTTCTGGCGTGACTCGGTCAAATAGTCTCTCGACCACGGATGGAATCGAAACATGTCAGCAGAAGTGAAACTCGGTCTCGATGCCGTCCTGACGATCGACGGTGCCGAGATCAAGAACGTCAAGGATTTGACGGTCAATCTCGAGAAGGCCGAAGCCGACGCATCGACTCGTGACAACAACGGCTGGCGAGCCACAGTCGGCACTCTAAAAGACGCGTCGATCGAATTCACGGTGCTCAACAAGAGCGGCGACACCGCGTTTGGGATGCTGCAAGGACTGTGGAGTAGCGGAACGCCGACTGACGTTGGCATTTCGGATGCTGGTGGTTCGCTGACACTGACCTGTGAAGTCATGAACTTCAATGTCAATCAAAACCTCGAAGAAGTGGTGTCGGCCGACGTCACCTTGAAGCCAACCCAATCTTCGTCTGGCAGCGGCATGAACGTTGGTGGCGGAACGCCCTAAGTAATCCTCGGAACGGAACTCCATGCAGAAATTCATTGATCGTCGTGGTCGTGTCTGGATCGTTGACATCGACAATACGACGCTTCGCCGCGTGAAGGCACTCACCGACGTGCGATTGCTGGACGCGATCGACGGCGACCTTGTCACGCGACTTTCCAGCGATCCGTTGTTGCTCGGTGATGTGTTGTTCGCGATCTGCAAACCGCAAGCCGATCAACAAGACGTTGACGACGAAGCGTTCGCCGAGGGACTGGCGGGCGACTCGATCGACGAAGCCTGCAAGGCATTGGTGGATGCGTTGGTCGCGTATTTCCCGGAGTCCCGCCGCCGCCTTCTGCGGAAGGCGGCCGACAAGCAGAAGATGATCGAGACGCGGGGATTGGAAGCGATCGAGAAGCGACTGGACGATCCCAATCTGGTGGACCGGATTGTGGAGGACCTGGAACGCAAGCTCGCGGTGCAGACATCGAGCGACTCATCATCCGACTCGCCGGCATCATCGGAGTCGACCCCGGACCACTGACGCTTCGGCAACTCGTCCAAATGGCCGAAGCGAAACGCCAGCACGATTGGCACATCGCATCGAGCGTCATGGCACTGACGGCCGAGATCAATCGCGATCGCAAACGTCGTCGAAAACCGTTTAAGCCCGATGACTTCAATCCCTACACGGTCACTCGACCGGTTCCAGTGAAAGCCACTGTTGAACAAGTCGCCCATCTACTCGGCGCAGTCTTCCAGCCCCGTGAGAACGAGTCTCCATGTCCCAAGTCCGAGCCGGATCCGCCTACGTCGAATTGCTGACCAAGGATTCAGCATTCGTCAAAGGTCTTCGATCCGCTCAAAAGCGATTGGAATCATTCGGTGCGTCAACGCGGTTGCTCGGCACCAAACTGATGGGACTCGGCGCGGCTGCCGCAACACCATTGGCCGGTAGCGTCGCAATCTTCTCCAACTTCGACGATGCCATGCGAGGCGTCGCCGCGATCACACAAGCGACTGGATCGCAGCTTGAATCGCTTCGCAATACGGCAAAGAAGCTCGGAGCAACCACCAGTTACTCTGCCAGCGAAGTCGCCTCGCTGATGACCGAACTCGGTCGCGCCGGATTCAAGCCGGAGCAGATCGAGAAGATGACGGCGGCCGTGATGAACATGGCCCGTGCGACGGGAACTGATGCGACGCAGGCGTCCGGCATCATGGCAGCGACGATTCGTCAGTTCGGAATGGAAGCCGGCGAAGCAACGCGGGTTGCGGATGGCCTGACCGCCGCGGCGAACAAGTCGTTCAACACGGTGGAATCTCTTGGCGAGGCTTTGTCCTATGCCGGCCCCGTCGCTGCCGATGCGAACATGAGTCTCGAAGAGACACTCGCGATCCTCGGTACGCTCGGCAATATGGGTATCCAGGGTTCATCGGCCGGTAATGCGATGCGTCGTTTGCTGACGATCAGTGCCGCCGAATCGGAGAAATTCAAAACCACATTTGGCGTCACGACCAAGGATGCGAAAGGCAATGCCCGATCACTCGTCGACATTCTCGGCGAAGTCGCTGCTGCAACCGAGAAGATGGGAACGGCCGAAAAGGCTGAGAAACTGAACGAGGTGTTCGGGCTGCTGGGCATCACCGCTGCCAGTTCGATTGGAAAGAGCGTGGCCGATACCCGCGAGTTGTATTCCGAGCTGCAAAAGGCTGGCGGGATCGCAGGCAAGACTGCTGAGGAAATGGAAGGCGGACTCGGCGGAGCGTTCCGAATCCTGAAGTCTTCCATCGAGGGCGTGGCGATTGCGATCGGTGAATCACTCGAAGGCAGCGTCACCACGATGGTGCAAGCCTTCAGCCGCGCCGCGTCAGGTGTGATCGAGTGGATCAACAAGAATCAGAAGATCGTCAAGATTGCCGCTGCGAGTGCCATCGCCATCTTCACGATCGGCGCGGCATTGTTCGCTCTTGGTTCGTTCGCTGCCGTTGCGTCGTTCGCGGTTGGTGGGCTCGCAACCATTTTCTCATTCATCGGTGGTGCCATCGGCGTCATCGTCTCGGCGGTCGGAATGTTGTTCACACCGCTTGGCCTTGTTGTCGCGGCGGTTGCAGCGCTTGGTGGCTACTTCCTCTACTCCACAGGAATCGCCGGCCAAGCAGTCGAGTATCTGAAAGGTCTATTTGAAACACTCAAAGCCGACACGCTCGCCGCCTTTGGTGCTATCGCCAACGCGCTAGCTGCTGGTGACATCACTGCGGCGACCGATGTGCTGTGGACCTACTTGAAACTCCAATGGGTCAAAGGAACGAGCTACATCAAAGGTATCTGGGCGGACTTCACTCAATATATCTCAGACGTGTGGGCCGACTCCGCCTATGCGATCGGGGATGTTCTCATTGGTGCCTTGTCCGGGCTCGCTGGCGTATGGAACAGCACGCTCGGATTCATGGCAGACGGTTGGACGATCCTCACGTCCGCCGTGCAGAAGGGTTGGAACAACACAATTGGGTTTCTTAAGAAGGGATTCCTAAAACTTCACGAACTCGTTGACATCGCCGGCGACGTATCGGTGCAGATCGGCGGAGTGCTCATCAACGCATTGGCCGGCGTTGAGAACGCTTGGGTTGAAACCGTCGATTATCTTGCCGACACATGGACCGTGTTCGTTGGTCAAGTGAAGTCAATGTGGAACTCGACCGTCGGATTCTTGAAGAAAGCTTGGATCAAGCTCAAAGGCCTGTTCGACGACGACATCAATGTCGACGTCGAAATGGCGAAAATTGACGCTGACACTCGAGCGGCCGATTCTGCCGAGGAACGACAACGCCAGCAGGCGATCATCGAGCGCCAGCGTCGCCGGTCCAAACGCAAGGAGCAGATCGAAGCCAACCGCGTAGAAATGCAAAAGGGCATCGCCGCACAACTCGAAGCGCGACGCAAGGCTCGCGAAGGTCAAGACATCGACGCCGACATGCGGGCGATCGACGATGAGACCGACGCAAAGAACGCGGTTGTCGATCAATCCAAGGAACAACAGCTCCGCGAAAACGATGCGGCGCAGAACAATCGCCAACAAATCATCGACGACACGACCGTCGGGGTGCAACGGACGCTCGATCAAATGCGAGCGGAAGCGAAAGCGGCACGCGAGGCTGGGCGACCAACCGTTGAAGATCGCAACAAGGAACGCGACGATCAAATCGCAACCGCGCAGGCCGAGTTCGATGCTGCGGTGCAACGAGCCAACAACGCGACGGCCCCTTCCGATGCTGAGCCGAAACCCGACGAGGCCGCTCCGCCGGAACCACCAGTCGCTCCGCCCAAGATACCTGAGCCCGGTTCAGTCGACATTCCCAAGGTCGATCTCCCCGGCATCGACGATCCCGAGTTGCAGCCCCCCAACGCGAAAGACCTACGTCTCGACCTGAACCCAAACGCTCAGGCAGCGATGGATCAGTTCGCTGACGGTCCCGAAACTGATCGAACCGAAGTCGCCGGCAATTTTGATGCGAGAGGTTTGGGGCTCGGCAGTGGAGCTTCGACGATTCCGCAACGGGCTCCTGAGCCACTCAAGAAGCTGGAGCCGATTGCCGCTGAGAACGATTTCGTAGAAGTCATCGTTGCGCCGCAGTTGAGGTTGGAGCCTGAACAAGCCGACGATCCGATCGTGAGCGGCGAGCAAGACAACAAGGTCATCGCCGACAACCAGGTCGATGTCCCGTTCGATCTGCCAGAGCCTATGAATCAGTCCGAGCCGACTGATCTGGAATCCTCACCGACGCTGGACGTTGCCGCGATTACCGAAGCATTCGCTTCCGTTGGACGTTCACTTGCGGCGTTTGACTCTGCGATCACAAACAGCACTTCGCAATTGCAATTACCTGCGACGTCCGGTGGCGAATTCAGCGAGGACATGAAACGTGCAATCATCCAAACCGCTGAGAACACTCGACGCCTTGTTGAGCGTTCGCAGTCGGGAGGATTGGTGTTTAGCTGATGTCAATATCTACTGGTGGATACGACTTCGAGGTCGCGGCTCTTTCCGAAAAGGCCTCACGCGGTAAATCACACTCCGACTTCACTTCTTATGTTGCGACGAATGGCGGGGCTGTCGATCCGGCCGCAGCTGCGAGTGCTTTGTATCAGTACTACAAAGCGAATCACAAGGAGCTGATCCCGTATCTGCAAATCGACTCGGAGTTCATCAACCAAAAGCATGCTCTGGTCAGCGTCACGATCAACAAGACCAAGCTCGATCCGGTTTCATTCAGTACAACGGGAGCGACAACCCATCTGAATCAGTCATTGCAGACTCGAGGCATCTACTCCGCGCCGGGGATCGCGGCTCCCGTCTATCACGGAGCGATCGGCGTCAGCGATTCTGGCGTTTCCGGAGTCGACATCACGGTTCCAGCGTTTGAGTTCTCCGTTCGCAAGAAGTTTGAGTTCGTCTCGACGGCTTATCTGCTTGCGATGGTGTCGATGACCGGCCGAGTGAATTCGACAGCGTGGTCAATCTTCTCTCCTGGCGAAGCGTTGTTTCTCGGTGGCGAAGGAGGCGAGGATGAGCAGAACTGGGTCGATGTGACTTACCACTTCGCCGCTCGTCCGAACGAGTTCGCGATGACGGTTGGAAACATCTCCGGGATCAGCAAGCAGGGTTGGGACTACTTGTGGGTTAAACACGGCGAGAAAGTGGTCGGCGATCGCGTGCTGCAAGTTCCTGAGGCAGCGTACGTTGAACAGGTCTATCACGGAGGAAACTTCAACGTGTTGGGGATCAGCTAGTGACCCGGCGCGTAAAACCAGGCGATCAGTTTGCGATCACCGCCGCTGAATACAACCGATTGCTTGTTGCTGCCGAAGCCTCTCATCGCAATCGGCTGCCAGGAGGAGGTGGTCCTCGCACGCATCTGCGAAACGCCGCAACCGTTCGCGTTCACAACCTATCGGCAACCACGGTTCCGATTGGCGGAATCGTCGGCTTTGAGTCGCCGCTGACCGATCCGACCGTCGGGCCAATGGAACTGGCCCGCTTTGTTCGCGACGCAACGATCGAGTGCGTGCGCCCGACCGAGGATGAACACACAGGTCGCGTTGGGGTCGCCATCGAACCGATCGCGGAAGACAAGGTCGGCCGCGTGGTGTTCGATGGCGTGGTGGCCGCGCGAGTCAACGTCGTCAAGACTTGGCATAAGTTTGCAGACGTTGGCGAATCGGCCGGTGACACGCTGCAATCGAAACCAGATGGATCGGCACAGATTCTGTGGCGACGTGACCTTAACCAACTCGGTGACCAATGGGCAGTCGTTCGTGTCGGGCGGCCTGCTGATCCGGTTTACCTTGTCGAGGTTCCGACCGGCGGTATCGCTGGTCGCCGAGGAATGCGGACGGGCAGTGCGGACTGCGACCTCTATCAACTCGATAAAGCGGGCGAGATCGAAGCGGTCACAGATCCGGCTGGGGACACAGTACGAATCACCGCTCGGAATCACTCGGCGCAGCGTATTCGCGGACCGATCGCCGATTCGCCGAAGCAATACCTGGAAGTGCAGTTCGACGGTCAACGATCCTGGGTGATCGACCCGCCCAAGCAAACGCTTCTGTGCAAGCCGACGAAACGCATCAAAGCAAAGTCGTGGGGAACGGCTCGTGAACTTCGATTTGATGGCGGATGGAAACCGATTGGCCCTGCCGTCTCGGTTTACAACGTGTGCGACTACGCGTTGCTGGCGAGCCAACAGATCGTCTGCCACTTTCACGAAGACACATCGGCGTACTTGACGATTGGTTGCCGTTGCTGCGATGGCAGCAGTAGCTCGAGCAGCTCATCAAGCTCCAGCAGTTCGTCGAGTTCAGGTTCCAGCAGCAGTTCTAGCAGCGATTCTTCTTCGAGCAGTTCTTCATCGTCGCCCTCGTCATCATCTTCATCCTCGTCATCGGGAAGCTCATCAAGCAGCAGTGGCTCGTCGAGTAGTTCGAGCATGAGCAGCTCAAGCTCATCGAGCATGTCGTCGAGTTCCAGCAGTTCTCTGTCCTCCTCCAGTAGCAGTTCTTCAGGTTCTAGTTCGTCGAGCAGCGGATCACCCTCCTCGTCGTCCGGCAGCCCGTCGTCTTCGTCGTCATCAAGCAGTGGTTCGTCATCGAGCAGCCCGTCGTCGTCATCAAAGTCGTCGTCGAGTAGTCAATCATCCTCCGACTCTTCGTCATCCAACAGCAGCGATTCTTCCGTTAGTTCGTCCGCATCTAGCAGCAGCGAATCGAGCGACAGTTCAAAGTCTTCATCGAGCAGCGACAGCAGTAGTCAATCGAGCGATTCGTCGGACAGTAGCGATTCAAGCACATCGACAAGTCTGCCGAGCGTAAGCAGTTCATCCAGCTCCGATGGTTCATCGTCAGCATCGAGCGATTCATCCGGAAGTTCATCAATTTCTCAATCAAGCGATTCATCCAACAGCGAGTCCAGTGACTCGAGCGATTCGACCAGTCTGCCCAGCGTCAGTGGTTCATCAAGCTCCGATGGGTCGTCGTCCGGATCGAGTGATTCGTCAAATAGTTCGTCCAATTCCCAGTCCAGCGACTCATCGACAAGCGAATCGAGTGATTCCAGTACGTCGATCAGCATGCCAAGTGCGTCCGCGTCCAGTTCATCGGCAAGTGCGTCTTCGTCGAGCGATTCACATTCAAGCGACTCAGGTTCGTCGAGCGATTCGTCCGCCTCACAATCGAGTGAATCAACCAGCACGCCATCCATTAGCAGTTCGCAATCGTCCGCATCCGAGAGTGTGTCTTCCGCTAGCGAATCATCGACATCTGAATCCAGCCAGTCTGAATCAAGCACATCCGAAAGTGAATCACGTAGCGAGTCCGGATCGGAGAGTGCGCCTTCGTACAGTTGGAATTCGTCGACAAGCAGCCAAAGCGACTCTGAATCAAGCGGTTCCGAATCGGAATCCCAATCGCAATCAACGTCCGATTCCACATCGCAATCGGCAAGCGAGTCGGGAAGCGAATCCCAAAGTGAATCCCAAAGCGAATCAAGCATCGACCGAAGTTCGGACTCACAAAGCTACTCAGCGAGTGCTTCAGCATCGTACTCGGACAGCGCCTCCGCCAGCGAAAGCCAAAGTGGTTCTGCATCAGGCAGTGAATCAGGGTCAGGCAGCACAAGTGCATCCGAATCAGATAGCCGCAGCGGATCTGCTTCCGATTCACGATCAACGAGCGGGTCGGAATCCGGGAGTGACTCACGAAGTGATGACTCCACCAGCGTGCCTACATCATCCAGCGTCTCTGAATCCGATTCAACATCGCGGTCGACGAGTGATTCGGGCTCAGAAGGCTCTGACAGTGATCGGCCAAGTGCGAGCGACGATCCTAGCGTCGGTGATTCATCTGGAAGCGATAGCGATCAACCATCCGAAAGCAACGACTCGACATCCGGCTCAGACCCACCCAGCGACGGCTCCGATCGACCCAGCGAAAGTGCGTCCGATAGCAGCGACGGCTCCGATCGGCCGAGCGAAAGCGATTCAACCGAGGAACCTTCCGAAGACAGCAGCGGATCAAGTGAACCTTGCAACAGCACCTGGATTTGGTCGTGCGGTTGGGAATTGGTGAGCAGTGATTGTGAAGACCCTGGCGATCCACCGAGTTCGTCTGGTTCATTCGATGGAGCAGTAGCGGGGATGACAGCATGATGCATTGCCCACATCTGACACCTGACAACCAATGCGAAGTGGCGTGCCAACTCGCTGGATGCCGCGTGCAAACGACTCCGGCCGCCTGTAACGCATGCCAAACCAACGACAACCCGTGCGCGATCAACGTCGTCACGATCGGCATGGCATTGGTCAACAAGAAGCGGCGCAAACAAGACATCACCGAGTTGGAAGCACTGCTTCGCAACTACATGCCGGACGACGATCTGATGCCGGCGACGTTGAAGATGAGCAGCTACCGGCCAGGCCCCGGCAACGAACTGAAAAAGATGATCGCTTGGTTTGCCAAGCCGAGCGAAACGTGCAACTGCGAAACCCGCGTCGACACGATGAACGACTGGGGTGCCGATGGATGCCGCCGAAACATTGACACGATCGTCGATTGGTTACTCGAAGAAGCCCAAGCAAGAGGACTCCCGCATGGAAGGTTTACCGCCACAGTCGCCCGCAGTCTCGTCAGCACTGCCATCCGCAAGTACGAGCGAAAATTCCCCGAAGGGGCACCCGAACCAGACCAAGACGATCCGGAGGACGAATTCGATCGTTGAACGTTGCTTCTTGATGAACCTCGATCGACGCGATGATCGGCTGCGTGACTGGATGCGGCAGCTTCCCGATCCGTGGCCGTTCCCCGAACCCGAACGGTTCACCGCGATCGACGGCCGTCGCGTGGCCACGCCCCCGCAGTGGCGGGCTGGGAACGGAGCGTGGGGGTGCTACCGATCTCACTTACTGATTCTCGAAAAGTGTTTGCTCGAACACATCGACTCGTATGTCGTCTTTGAAGACGACGCCGGTTTCGGCGATGACTTTTGCGAACGACTGCAGCAGTTCATTGCGGAATTGCCGGCTGACTGGGGCATGGCGTATCTCGGCGGCCAACATTTATACGCCGGCAAGAACCCGCCGTACAAGGTCAGCGAACACGTCTATCGTCCGTACAACGTGAATCGCACGCACGCGTTCATGGTGCGAGGACGCGAGGCGATGAAAACACTCTATCGTCATTTGACTTGGAACGATTGGCACACCAAGCATCATATCGACCATCACCTCGGTCGATTGATCCAGCGCCGTTACCAGGCACTCGTGCAAGGTAAGAACATCCAAAAGGAATCCATTGCGGTTTACACGCCCGATCGCTGGCTCGTTGGACAACTGCCGACCAAGTCAAATATCTGCGGTCGCAAATGGAGTCAAACGCGGTTCTTCAATGACGCCAAGAACGCGGACCATTCGGACGCACCGTTCTTTGCGGTCCTCGGCCCGCACCGCGCCGGCACGTCGTGTGTCGCAATGGTGATGCATCACCTGGGCGTTCACATGGGCAACCAACTCGGCGGCTACGAAGCGACCGGAGGCGGCGAGGCAGTTGGACTGGCACAGCTTTGCGAAAAGGTGATGCGTTTCCCGGCTACCGATCCGAATGTTAGCGACGACCAACTGACTCAAATGCTCAAGTCGTGGATCGTTAGCCGCAAATCGGAAGCCAATCGCGACAAGACAGTCGCTGGAGCGAAGTATCCGCACTTGTGTCGGTTCGTGACTCACCTTCACGCGGGGCTTGGTGATTCACTGCGAATCATCTCTGTCGAACGAGATATCGAGGCGTCGATTCGATCGCTGCAAAACCGAAGCGAGAAACACCGTGGCCAGTGGTTCGCGGCGAACGACGAGGACTGTGAGGTTCTGCAACGCAGTCTCCGCGACCACCGAGACAACTTCATCTCCGAGCATCCCGACGTGCCGGTGTTCCGGATCGAATTCGCCGAGTTGGTGACGTATCCCGAGGAAGTGATTGGCAATCTCATCGAGTTCCTCGGCATCACGCCGACCCAGGATGAAATCCAGTCGGCAATCGAACACGTCAATCCAGATCTTCGGAAGTTTGGGTGAGCACTATGTCGAATAGCATTTCAACGGCAGACATCACCTTCTGCATCAAGACGATTCACCGGCCTTGGTCCTGCCATCGGCTGGTCCAGTCGCTGCGCGAGCAAATCGCCGACCCGACCATTGTCGTCGTCGATGACGGTCGCCCCGAACTTCGCTTCAGCGAGAAGTATCCCGAAACCGCCAAGCATTGCGAGGTCATCAATCTCGATCGGCACGATGTGGGCGTCGGAGTCGGACGCAATGCAGCGATCGACGCGGCGCAGACCGAGTACATCTTTCTGCTCGACGACGATCACGTAATCACCGCTGATTTCCAAATCGACCGCGTCTGCGAGTACTTCGTAGACCACGAACTCGACATCCTCGCAGTGCGCCAAGGAGGAGGCGGTCGGCCAACCATGCTCTCACCGTTGATGAACGGTAAACGCATCTGGATGCACCGCGGTGAAAAGAAGCGAGTTGGCTCGGTCGCCTGGTGCGACATGGTCAGCAACGCATTCCTCGCTCGCAGGGAGACGATCGCGACGCTCCGTTGGGACGAAGCCCTGAAGACGTACGAGCACTGGGAGTTCTTCTACCGGGCGAGCCACCTAGCCAAGCTGCAAATTGCGGTCGCCACCGATTGTTCCGTCGTCCACGCCCATGTTGCCGGAACCGGCTACCGCGATTTGCGTGGGCGATCGAAGTTCCGTGCGATGGGACTTCGTAAACACGGTTTCCATTCATTGCGCTATCCAGGAGGTCAAATCGTCCGTGCGTAATCAAGCCACCTTCTGCATAAAAACGATTCACCGTCCACATTGCTGTGCGGCACTCGTTCGCAGCATTTACGAACACTATGGCGACGACCGTCCGCTGATCCACGTCCTCGATGACGGCAAACCGGAACTGCGATTCTCGGCCGTTTGTCCAGACGAAGCCGCCATGGTCGATCGACTAATCGAGACCGAGTACGACATTGGTCTATCGGCCGGTCGCAACAGACTGCTCGATATTGGCGACACGCCGATCGTTATCTTCGCCGATGACGATCATCTCGTGACGAATCAAACGCGATTGCCAGAGCTGATCGCGACGCTCAATAAACATCACGATCTCGATCTGCTGGCGGCGCTCAGCAACAACGAAGAGCGTCCTCGCATGTTACGTGTCGACGGCAGAACCCTGCGTATCGCCTTCGGAAGCTACCGACAGCGGCGTTCGATTCGCTGGTGCCATTACGTCGGCAACTGCTTTGTTGCCTATCGCGACATTCTGCAAGCGATCCGCTGGGACGAGTCACTCAAGGTCGAAGAGCACTGGGACTTCTTTTGGCGAGCAAAGATCGCCGGAATGAACGTCGCAGTCGATCTAAATCACTCGTTCAAACATGAGCACGTCGACCCGCCCGGCTATCAACGACGGCGACCGGAGTTCTTGAAAGCCGGTTTGGACAAACACGGACTGGAGAAAGTTGTATGGAAATGAAACGAGTGATTGCGGTCCTCGACTTGCCACCACGGCGAGCATCGCAGAACGTACGAGAAAGCTATGAGGCTGCCGCGAAACGATGGGGCGCGGAGGTGCTTTGGATTGACGATCACCTTCAACCCGTGCATCCATTCTGGCAGAAGATGTTTGTCTGCGATCACGTGCATCAAGAGTTCGGGCCGGCGCACGTGCTGCAACTAGACAACGACATGTTGATCCGATCGGACTGTCCTTCGCCGTTTGATCTGCTGACCCCGAAGCAATTCGGAATGGTTGCCGAGCGTCAATCAGCCAATAATCGGATCGACAATGGAGGTTGGCAGCAGCGGGCGCAAGAGATTTGGGCGAAGCGATGCGGTGTGCGGCCGGCACCGACATGGCTGCATCCGAACGGTGGACTCTATCTGTATGGCTCAGAAATGTATGGGCCGATGTTCGCTCGCATCATTAGGCATTTGATTCCGACGTGGGGTGCCAGCGATCAGGCCACCGACGAGTCGTTGATCGTCAACCAACTTTACAACGACCATCCGGGCTACATCAAATTCTTGCCGCCCGATTTCAACGTCAGCATGGTCTACTCGCCTGCCTGGGCCATCAATCCGGTCATGCAATCTTACGTCTACCATTTTGTTGGGCGATCAAAGGCTCACATTGATGAATGTCATTGGCGACGACGTGATCCACCGGAGCTACCGTTTCCAGGCAACGCTCAAACGCAAGAACTGATTCAGCTATGGAGAGACGATCCGCCGGCCGAATACGACATCGGCTCGATCTTCACTCCACAACTTGCCGCGAACCTGCTTGCCATCTATCCGAATTTGGTTGTCACTGGCCAGTGGTCAGACGAGCCATACCAATTGGATCGACGGATGCTCAGTCATACGGAAACCGGTTCGTCGCATTTGGTGCTAACCCGCTTTCTGTTGCAGCTAGGCATCAACGCTCGACGCTTTCGACTTCGCGTTAAGGAGGACAACAATGCAACGACACAACTTGCCAGCACTTGAGTATCACCTAGCGCACGGTTGCAATTTGTCTTGTCAGCAATGCAGCCACTACAGCGACCACCATTTGCGCGGCGCGATGCCCACGATCGAGCAAGCCGATGCCGATTACCAGAAGTGGTCGCATCGTCTGAAGCTGACTCGGTTCGCGTTGCTCGGTGGCGAGCCTCTATTGAATCCCGCCATTTTGGAACACATCAAGCTCGCTAGGCAGCATTGGGACAGCGACTTGATGCTCGTTACCAACGGATTCTTTCTACATCGGTTTCCCGAACTGCCGAAAGTGCTCGTGGAAACGCACTGTCGACTCGAAGTCAGCCAGCACGGAGCGCACGCCGAATATGTCAAACGCTTTCGCGAAGTCAAACACCTGGTTTGGCGCTGGCGAGAACAGTTTCCCGGCATTCGCATCAAGATTCGACAATCGCACCGCGGCTGGATGCGTCAGTACAAGGTAGCGAATGGCAAACCAATGCCGTTCAACTCCAGGCCCAACGCCGCGTTCAAAGTCTGCATGCAGAAAACCTGTGCACAGCTCTACGAAGGCAAGCTTTGGAAATGTCCCGCGCTGGCCTACTTTGCCAAGCTCGAATCCAAGCTGCGTCTACATGAATTGCCGCAGTGGCAACTCTTCCGCGACTACCAAGCGTGTTCACAAGACGCCACGGATGAAGAACTGCAAGCCTTCATCGAAACCAAATCCATTCCGCAGTGCGGATTATGCCCCAGCAAACGCACCGCATTCTCCCATCCCGATCCTCTGCAACGGAGTGCCCTGCAATGACGTATCCTTCCGACTATCCGGAAATGCCGCCTTACCCATTCGTCCCGCCGTTTGATCCGCCCGGCAGCGAACCACCCTACGATCCCGAGGAAGACGACGACGGTCCAATCATTCTCACTCCGCCGCCATTGCCACCACCGCCGGTGTGGCCCGACGACTATCCGCCAGGCACTCCCGATCCCGGCCCGCGTCCGCCTTGGTGGCCAGACGATTACCCTTGGCCGCCGCCTCCCGAAGAACCGGTGGTGATCGAGTCACCGCCGCCGATTCACGTTTGGCCGCGACTGCCGCCGGACCATCCCTATCACGTCCCGCCGGGTTACTCTGCGCCAGACAACCTTCCGCCAGGTCACCCCGGCGAAGCCTATCCTGGTATGCCCGATTATCCCGTCGTTCATCCCGGAGACTGGGGCGACGATTGGCCGAGCTATCCAGGCATCCTCGACGAGTGACCGCCGACCGTTGACGAAAACGAATAGCGTTACTCTACCAAGGCAATAAACAAAACGCCGGCGTCCCACATCGGGGCGTCGGCGTTTTGTGCGTTTTGGGATTTCGGCTGGTGCTACGCCGCCATCGACGAACAGCTCTCGTGGCACTTGCGGCAGCATTCGACGCACTTGTCCATATTTCCGACCTTCTCACAGCTGTCGGCGCAGGCCTTGCAAATCGCTGCGCAAGCTTTGCAGTAGTGCGCATGGTGATCGCTATTGCGGCTCATGAAGTCGACGCAGGCAGCACAGGCCGCGATGCAGTCGAGCATCAGCTTGACGTGCGTTTGCTCGACGTGGTCGCCGCCTTCGGACAGGCAATGACTGGTCAGCATGTCAGCACAGGTCGTTTGGCACTCTTGGCAGTTTTCGATGCACTCTTTCATGGATGCGGTTGCGGTACTCATTCGTTTCTCCTTTAGAAATTGTTGTTACGGCCCCGTTGCCGCTGCATTAGCGGTATGCAACTTGCATACCACTACGGGGTATATTGGAGAATGACTTTTTGACAGCCTGGAGAAATCATGGACCACGATAAGAAACACGAGTCGTCCTTGCCGGTCGCCGATCCGTCAACGCAGATCGACCCGGTTTGTGGAATGACCGTTTCGGCGGATAGTCCACGATCGGCTGAGTTTGGTGGCAAGAACTACGTTTTTTGCAGCGACGGATGCTTGAAAAAGTTCCAAGATGATCCTGCAGAGTTTAGTAAGGAGTCGGGAGTTGGGAGTGAGGAGAAAGCCGAACACTCATGCTGTGGATCCAAGACGACCAAATCGAACGGTCATCACTCAACGCTCCCCTCTCCCAACTCCCAGACTCTTTTCACCTGTCCAATGCACCCAGAAGTCGAGCAGGTCGGCCCCGGCGACTGCCCGATTTGTGGGATGGACTTGGAGCCGAAGGTCGTCTCGTTGGATGAAGAGGGTGAAGATAAACAATACGCCGACATGAAACGTCGCTTTTGGGTTGGCGTTGCGTTGTCGGTGCCATTGCTCGTGATCGCGATGGGGCCGATGGTCGGATTGCGGGTCGCGGATTGGATGAGCCAGACGGTGTTTGGCTGGGTGCAGTTGGCTCTGGCGACGCCAGTTGTGTTCTGGTGCGGATGGCCCTTGTTGGTTCGCGGAGCCAAGTCGTTTCGCACGATGAACTTGAACATGTTCTCGTTGATCGCCGTGGGAACATTGGCGGCATATCTGTTCAGTTTGGTCGTTGTGTTGCTTCCCGGTGTGATCCCAGAAGCCTTCTTCGAGAACGGTGTTCCACCTCTCTATTTTGAAGCCGCGGCGGTGATCATCACCTTGGTGTTGCTCGGGCAAGTATTGGAGCTGCGAGCACGACAGCAGACGGGCGGAGCGATTCGGGAACTCATGAAGCTTGCGCCCGAGACGGCACACCGAATCACAGACGATGGCGAGGAAGATGTCTCGCTCGATTCAGTCCACAAGGGCGATCGGCTGCGAGTACGACCTGGCGAGAAAGTTCCGGTCGATGGGAAAGTTCTTAGCGGGTCGAGCAGCGTCGATGAGTCAATGTTGACGGGCGAGCCGATGCCGGTGAAGAAGGCGGAAGGTGACGAAATCACGGGCGGAACGTTGAACCAGACTGGTGCGCTCGTCATGGAAGCTGTCGGTGTTGGCGGGGACACGGTTCTGAACCGCATCGTGCAAATGGTTGCGGACGCACAGCGGAGTCGTGCTCCGATTCAGAAACTGGTCGATGTGGTCGCGCGTTACTTTGTGCCGGCGGTGATCGTTTGTTCGATGGCAGCGTTCATCGGCTGGGCGGTGTTTGGTCCAGAGCCGCAACTGGCTCATGCGTTCGTAGCGGCCGTTGCGGTGTTGATCATTGCTTGCCCGTGTGCGTTGGGGCTGGCGACGCCGATGTCCGTGATGGTGGGTGTTGGCCGAGGAGCGAAGGAAGGCGTGCTGATCAAGAACGCTGAAGTCCTCGAAGTCATGGAGAAGGTTGACACGATTGTTGTCGACAAGACAGGCACACTGACGCAGGGACGACCGGAAGTGACGGGTGTCGAGACGTTTGCTGACTGGAATGAGAACGATGTGTTGACGTTGGCTTCTGCTGTCGAAGCACAGAGCGAGCATCCGTTGGCTCAGGCGGTCGTTCGCCGAGCGAAGGCGGATGAGTTGCAGCTTGTGGAGGCGAGTGAATTCAATAGTATAACCGGTGGTGGCGTTCGCGCTCGCGTCGATGATCATGATGTGTTGATTGGCAAGGCTGACTTGTTGGACGAACAAGGCATCGAGGGCGTTGATGCGGGGCGAGACAAAGCGGGATCGCATCAGGTCGAAGGTGCGACGGTTGTGTTCGTGGCGATCGACAACAAGCTGGCGGCAATTCTCGCCATCACTGACCCGATCAAGCAAAGCACGCCTGCAGCGCTAAAGACGTTGCATGAACTGGGGTTGAGAGTGGTGATGTTGACCGGCGATGCCGAACCGACCGCGAAAGCCGTCGCATCCAAACTGGGCATCGACGAATTTCATGCTGGGGTTTCGCCCGAGGAAAAGCATGACTTCGTTCGCAAGCTGAAGCAGGAAGGCAAGACAATTGCGATGTGTGGCGATGGGATCAACGACGCTCCTGCACTTGCCGAAGCGAACGTTGGCATCGCCATGGGCACCGGGACGGGCGTTGCGATTGAGTCTGCCGGTGTCACGCTTGTCGGTGGCGATCTTCGCGGTGTGGCTGCGGCGGCAAACTTGAGTCGCAAAACGATGAGCAACATTCGTCAGAACTTGTTTTTCGCTTTCATCTACAACACCCTGGGAATTCCGGTCGCAGCTGGGTTGCTGTATCCGATCTTCGGCGTGTTGCTCAGCCCCATGATTGCAGCAGCAGCGATGAGTTTTAGCAGTGTGTCGGTGATTGCGAATGCGTTGAGATTGCGGGCAGCCAAGCTCACGTAGTTCCGGTTGGTCGATTTGCGACCAGCGCATAGGCTCGGTAGACCGTACAACTGAACCCCTTTTCGCAAATGACTTCCAGAAAGTTCACTGCAAACATACCCCTCGCAGGTATCTAGCCGATCTGAAAAGCAAGCCAACATGCCGCTGCTCAGATCAAAGGAGTGATTTCAGTGCGATCGTTTTTGTTCAAGTCCGGACTATCAGTCATTGCGACTGCCGGAATTTTTTGTACCGCTGCCAGTGCCCAAATGCCTTCGATTGGTAACACGGCTTCGGCGATCGGTCGCACATTCACGCCTCCACCACCTGTGCCATCGGCACCCTACGGTTTAGATCAGCTCGATCCAAGCGGGCCACTATTTCCCGGTGTTCGCATCGACGGCAGCGACTTCGGTAGCGCGCCAGCTCCTGTTTACGTCGACGGCGAAATGATCTCGGAGACGTTCCCAACGGAAACAGAAGTCCAAGGATACAGGCTAGATGATTTCCTGACTCTGGCGGCTCAGAACAATCCCACGATCCGTCAAGCTCGACTGCAGATTTCAGCACAGACCGCCAAGGCATTGCAGGCAGGTTTGTACCCCAACCCGACTCTGAACTACATCGGCGAACAGATCGGAGTTGATGTCGAAGGCGACAAGGATTCGCCGGGCGAGTTTCAGGGTATGACAGTGAGTCAACGTTTTGTCACTGCCGGCAAGCTAAAATTGAGTCGTGAAAAATACATGCGCCGTGCTCATATCTCCGAACACCTCGCGATGGCTCAACAGTTCCGCGTCTGCAATGACGTGCGGATTCACTTCTTCCGAGCGTTAGCGGCTCGCGAAATCGTCGAGCTGCGAAAGGAGCTGTTGAAAACGGCCGAAGATGGTGCTGTCACTGCACGCGAGCTTTACAACCAAGGCCAAGCAACACGTCCACAAGTTCGCAAATCGAGCATTGCGTTGCAGCGGGCGAGGCTAGACGTGTTGTCCGCAGAGAATCACTACCGCGAATCATTTCGACGGTTGGTTGCGATCGTTGGTGTCGACTTGACCGACGGTGTCGTGTCCGGCGAGCTGATGCCGCAAGGTGAACCGCTTTCTTATCAGGAGGCGATGTCTTTGGTGCTGACGGAAAGCCCAGAACTTGCCGCCGCCCGAGCGAAGTTGGCGGCGGACCGCGTCACCGTCAGACGTGAACAAGTCGAGTGGGTTCCGGACATCGTTGCCGAAGGCGGAGCCGGATACAACTTCGAGGCCAAAGAAACCACGGCAGCGGCCGGAGTCTCGATCGAATTGCCTGTGTTTGATCGGAACCAGGGCACCATTCGCCAAGCCCAACTGGATTATCGCCGGCAACAAGAAGAGATTCGCCGCACCGAGTTGATGCTGCAGCAGCAGATGGCCAACGTCTACCAACAGTATTTGACGGCACTGCAAATCGCGACGGAATACGATCGGGTGATCATTCCCGAAGCCGAATTGGCCTATCAAGAATTGCTCGAAAGCTACAAAGCGAACCGAGTTGATTGGCCGACGGTACTGGACGCACAGATGGATTACTTCGATTCACGTTTGACCCGAGTCCAACATCTCGAACAAGTCCGCACGAACGAAGTTCTCGTCAGAGGCTACCTGTTGCACGGCGGTTTGATGGCAGCCCCTGGTCCAACGCCACCAGGTCACATCGACGCCGTTGCGAAGCCTCGTTAATCAACGCTTCGTCGTCACCAACATCCATTCACATTAAGCAGTCTCAATCTCATGCCCAGTCCAGAAGATCGTCGTAAGTTTTTGAAAGTAGGCTCGTTCGCCGCAGCAACTGGTTTCGTTGGCAATTTGCTGGGACGCGATGCCAACGCGCAAGAACCCATGCAGCACAGCGGCATGAAGCAACACGACAACATGCCGCAGCCAATCGGCAACGCCTCGGCTCGCCCTGAAATCCCGGCCTCATCGGAGGTCGCCGCGGAATACGAGGGATTCTCTCGCTTCAAACCCAGTCGCGGTCTCGATCCAGACTCGGACTATTACATCGGCAAGCTGGTTCCAGGGTTTCGCAAGGCTTCCGATGGCCCCGCGCCATTTGAGGCTCCCGACATCCCAACGTTGCCCTACAAGATGGACAACGGTGTGAAGGTGTTTGAACTTGTGCCGATGGCAGTTCAGCAAGAGTTTCATCCTGGCGTGAAGATGAACGTCTACGGCTACAACGGAAGCATGCCCGGCCCGACGATCGAAGTCACTCAAGGCGATCGAGTTCGCATCGTTGTCACCAACGAACTGCCGGAAGATACGTTCGTGCATTGGCACGGTTTTGAGCTGCCCGTTCAGTATGACGGAGCCGCCACGTTGACACAGAACCCCATCAAGCCTGGAAAGACGAAGGTCTTTGAGTTCGACATCCATGAAGAAGGCACGTTTTTCTATCACTCGCATGTTGCGATGCAAGAAGCGTTTGGGCAAGTCGGATGGTTCATCGTCCATCCCAAGAGAGTCTTCGACCCGCCGGTGGATCGCGATTTTGGATTGCTGTTTCAGAACTTTCATATTCCGCCGACGCACACGATTAGCGATTCGTGGTCGATGGACTGGAATTGGCACACGATCAACGGCAAGAGTGGCCCCTACACGACACCGCTTGTATGCAAACATGGCGAGCGTGTTCGTGTGCGACTGTTGAACTTCGCCCCGATGCAACACCATCCGATCCACCTGCATGGGCATACGTTTTGGGTGACCAGTCACGAAGGGGCTCGCATTCCCAAGAGTGCCTGGGTTCCACGCAACAACGAATTGGTCGGTGTCGCTCAGGCTTCGAGCTTCGAGTTCATCGCCAACAACCCCGGCGATTGGATTTTCCATTGTCACATGATTCACCACATGATGAACCACATGGTCAAACAAGTGGGACCGCGAATGCGCGATGACGCTTCGGTCGATCAGTACCTCGCGAATCTCAGCAGCCGCCCGCAGGTCGACGCTTCACGAAGTGACAAATTTGCGACGCCAGGCTACCCACAGAAGATGCAGGGCATGGAGATGTCCGAGGATTTTATGAACGCGATTTGGAGCCGAAAGGAAGTTCGCGGAATGCGAGCGAACTATGCGATGTCGGTCAAAGGATTGATGACCGTGCTGCGAGTTCTGCCAGACGATCTGTATGAGTTGGTAATGAACAGCGACCAGCCGGTTGAAAAGGGAGCGGTATTCGCTGAAATCGTTCGTCGTTTCGGTGACCCCGGTAAGTACGAAGCTGCGCCCAGGATGATGATGTGAAGCGGACTAACTGCGGAGCCGTTTAGAGGCTAAAATCGGGAACTCCGCGAAACCAACCTGACTAAAAGTCTCCACGAATGCTGACCGACGACGAGAAAAAGAAGCTCAACAACCGACTTCGACGTGTCATCGGACAAGTCGAAGCGGTTGGTCGTATGATCGAGGATGAGGAATACTGCGTCGATATCCTTATGCAGTTGTCCGCCGCGACGGGAGCACTCAACAAAGTCGGCCAGATCGTCCTAGAGCAGCACATCCGATCCTGCGTCAGCGAGGCGATCAAGAGTGGCAGTGCCAAGGACCGCGACGAGAAGATCGAAGAGCTGATGACAGTCTTTCGGAAGTACGGCGAGTGAGTTATTAACGCGATGAATTGGTTCCTGACTACTGGTGGGTTTCTGGTGACCTGCCTTGGCGTCTGGGAAACCTTCATGGCAGTTCTGCATCCTCGTGCGACGGTTGGCCCGATCACGAAAGGCATCAATCGTGGCTTTCACTTTTTAGTCCGAACGCGAATGTTCGCTCATCCGCGAGTTGTGGTTTACTGCGGACCGGCGTTGATAGCGACGCAGGTGTTGTGTTGGGCGACGCTACTGTTGCTTGGAGTCAGCCTGATCGTATGGCCTCAGCTCGGCACGGGCATCACGGCAACCGGACTGACACCGACGGATACGGATTTTGCAATCGCGGTGTATTACGCTGGTTTCACGATCACCACTCTGGGTGTGGGCGACTTGGTGCCGCGAACGCCAGCAATGCAGTTCTTGACAATCACCGCTGCCGGCTTGGGGTTCAGCTTCTTTACGCTCGTGTTGGCTTATGTCATTTCGGTCTATTCAACCCTGGCCCGTCGCAACCAGTTTGCCAACGAAATTGAGTATCGCACCGGACGAACGGGCGACAGCTTTGGCTATTTGCGAGCGTATCTGACCGGGAACGATCCTTCGTTAGTCAACCAAGACCTATACACGATGTCGTCGAACATGGCGGACTTGTTGGAGTCGCATCATTTCTATCCGGTCCTGCATTACTTTCGATTTAGCGAACCGCGGTATGCAATGAGCCGAATGCTGAGATTCTGCCTGGAGGTATCTTCGATGATGCGAGCGGTGCGGCAAGTCGATGCGGCCAAGCTCCCCGCCAGCTCCGAGGCTGTTGATCGGCTTTGGCACGCTAGCATGCAGATGCTGGAGGAGACCAAACGGCATTTCGTGATCTGTCACTCGACGCATGACGCGCCCGACCCACGGTTGGCGATCGAGATTTCACCGTTGATCGGCGACTCTGACGATTTATTGGACCAGCTAAAAGCTGCCTTTGTCGATCAGCAATCCGAGTGGCTTCACGACCTGAACGCGCTAGCCGTTTGCACCAGAAGCGAACCCCGAAAAGAATCCTGAAATCTTTTCACGAAGTCGTGAAGAAGCGTCGGGGCCGTGCATCCAAAGAGCATCAAAGAAGAGATTCCCTCAGTGGGAGTCCTCTGAAAGCTCTTGGAACTGTCCGCCATGAACCGTCGTCACACCAATGCTGCCACTCGATTGTTTGCTGCTTTTGCAGTGATCGCGGTGCTGTTGGCGTCCTCACCGGCCGCCCGAGCAGGATCAAACGACGCGAAGCCTTGCCTTCATGCGTGCTGCCAACCGCAGCATGTCGGGCACGGCTGCTGTGACAGTGATCCTTTGCACGAATGTCCCGCGATGGCTTCGTGTGAATTAACGGTTTGGCTGCCGCCGAGAACTTCCACCAACGATCTGACGCCTCGCGGTTTGGACCGCAGTGACTTCTTACGGATTGACTGGAGGACGGAGTCGGTCGCACTCGTGCGGTCGGTCTCGTTGGTTCATCCTAGCTCTCTGATTGATTGGCACATTCGTCTTCAGATTTAGCAGTCGTCTCTGCTTCGACTTGCGAAGCCAGACCAAGTCAAAAATGAAGATGTCTCTGTTCCCCAATCGGTGCATGTCGATGTCGGCTGCGCCATCAATCCTGGAGTTTCCAAAATGTTAGCGACTGTATTCCCTGCTGTTTTGTTTGCCGTTTCGCTGGTCCCTGCTGGTGATGTTGGCACCGCCGCATCGGCTGAGCCGACGTGTTGTGCCAAGCATGCATACTGCTGCACCGTCCAAGCGGCGTGCTGTGGAAAACAAGCGGAAACGACAGCAACCACTGACGAAGTGGCCGGCGCAACTTCTCAACCCACCTGCTGTGCCAAGCGTGCCTATTGCTGTTCGGTAAACGCACGATGCTGTGGGAAGCACGCTGGAACGAACGCGGCAACCAGCGACATTGCCAGCTCGGCAGGTAAACCGACCTGTTGTGCAAAGCGAGCGTACTGCTGCAGCGTCGGTGCGGCCTGCTGCGGAAAAGGATCGGTAAGTGCAACGGAAGCAAAATTGGCTGAACTCAGCTAATCGCGTCTGATTCCGTTCGATCTCATATCGGCCGGACGAGCCTAAAAAACTCGCCCGGCTTTTCTCTGTTAGGTTGCCGTGATGGAAGCGTTCAAATACCGATGGCATCAGCTGCCGATCAGCCGGCAACTGCTTGTCCTCGTCAATGCGATTCTCTTTGGGTTTGTCGTTCTGTTTCTTCTCGTTGACTACCGCGTGAGGATGGATCGGCATTTGAACGAGAAGCAGATCGCGTTGACCGAAGAAGCGAAAACGATGTACGAATCGCTGTTGGTCGCTGAACCTCACGGCGGCGAGGCGATTCAAAATCTGGTCGACAACGTCTGCGCTCGAATGAATACTGACGATTCGCCCGGTCACCATATTGCTGCGGATTGGCGAGGGCTTCCGTACCAAGCTGTCTCGCATGGGCATGCTTCCGACGAAATGCTCCTGGCAATGCGGTCGGCTGCTGATTCAACCCTCTCCAGATCAAACGCTACCGGCGCGCTCGTTGTCGGGTCTTTCACTGGATCAGCGGGCACGGTCTACATTTCAGAGAAACGTTCAGCCGTTGTGGGCGCAACACGCCGCTCGTTGTTGATCCAAATGTTCGGAGTCCTATTGCTGGGAGGGATTACTGCCTTCGTGGTCAGCGCGGTACTGCGGCAATTGATCGCCAAACCAATCCAAGGTTTCGTTTCGGCGCTGCGGAGTGTTGCCGCCGGAGACCTAAGCGTGATTGCACGTACGCGAAGCTGTCGAGAACTGAGTTATCTCGCCGATCAAATCAATTCGATGACCGAGGCTTTGGATCACGCTCAGCGCGACCATCGCGTTCACATGGAAAAGGCACGTCAAATTCAACAGAACTTACGACCGACGGTGAATGGATTGGTTGGAATCGACGTCGCCGAATTGTTCGAGCCGGCCGACGATGTTGGCGGTGACTACTACGACGTGATTCCATTGTCTGATGGACAATATCTACTTTGCGTCGCGGATGTGTCGGGTCATGGAGTGCCGGCCGCGATGGCGGCGACATTGCTGAAGGCGTTTGTGTCGGAAGCGGCAAAGAAATCGTCCAGCCCTGCCCAGATTCTGACAGATGTCAACGAGCGATACTGCGAGTACGTGATGATGGGACACTTTGCGACGATGACGCTACTGGTCGTTGACCCAAAAAGGCGACAACTGACCTACGCCAATGCAGGCCATGAATTTCCGTTCTTGCAGATTGGACGCGAAACACCGGTGCGATTGAATGTGGGCGACCTGATCTTGGGCGTCGAAGAGGATACCCAATACAACGAAGATACAATCCAGCTCGGTGATGCGGCCCGTTTAGTCATTGTTAGCGACGGAGTGACTGAAGCGTTTGACCCGAGTGAAGAACAGTACGGAACCGAGCGGATTGAGCAGTTGATGAACACGGTCAAACGCTGCAACGCTCGGGAACTGGTTGAAGCGTTTGAGTCGTCCATCGAAACGTTCCGCAAGGGGCGCAAGGCCTTCGATGACACCACGCTGTTGGTGGCTCAGTTAACTTGAATGGGCTGCGGTATCGTCGCCGAGATATCGTCCGATTGTGAATCCAACATCTTTTGAAAGCGTCGGGTAGGTTGATCGACTGAGTGGTCCGATGCGAAAGAACGATGCTTGGCCGACTTTTTGGAATTGCATTCGCTCGACCGCTCGCAGGGCGTTGTGGTTCGATCCTTCGGTCGTCAGCACCAGGTGTCGGATGCCGTCGCGTTGCAATTCGTCGGCCATCCTGCTCAAGATCGCCGCGTACAGTCGTCGTCCTCGGTAGGCAGGAAGCACCAAGACTTGGAATACGAAAGCGGCTTCGTCGGAGAGTTGGATTGGCAGACCAGTTTCGGGCTTGCCGTCGTGGTTCATTTCACCGGGTATGTTTCCAAAGGCGACCCAAGCGAACCCGGCGAGCGAATCGGCTTGAAAGGCTGCAATGCATTTGGCTGCGCCGGCGTCCAGCATTTCCAAGTCCCGCTCTGGGATTGCGTAATCCAACTCGGATGCGTGTTCTCGTAGCCGTTTGGATGAACACGAACCAATCGTGTAGCTGTCAGGCGTCGGCGTTCGCGGCATCGTGTCGATCGGCGACTGATAGAAGTGACTGACGTTCGCGATCGCAAAACGACGGACCACTCGATACGCCAACCAACGTATCGAGCGTGTAGATTGAGACTTCATGGTAGAACGTGCTCCTGCGTTAGTGGCAACAGCTTTCGCCGCCTGATGAGGGACGCTGCGAAACTGAAGTGGGAGCGGTTGTGAACGAATTTGCTGCGGGCGGTTGATAGTCGGTGTCGAAATCAACCCTCGTGTCGTATTGAATGTTGGCGGCAGCTTGCTCGGCGTATTGCTGAGCGGTCATTGCCGGTTCGTCTTTTCGATTGCCCAGCCAGGGCAGCGAACGGCATCCGGCGGATAGCGAGAGGGGCAAAACGAGCGCTGCGGTTGCGCAATATTTCCATAGCGATTTCATGACGACGTCCTTGTCGTAAGTTGAAAACAAAAAGGCAGGGACGGCGTGGTGACGTCATCACTTGCGTGAATCAGCCGCGACACCGCCCCCGCGTGAGTCAGATCGAAAGCGAGCAGTTCTCGCTCCCGAGTTGATTAACGAATCAATGGAGCATCAACTCCTTGAGACTTCAGAACAGCCAACCACTTTTGCGGCTCGGCCGCAATCTTCTTCGCGCATCCAGGGCAACAGATATAGATCGCCTTTCCATCCGCATTGACTTTGTATGGCCCACCCATCGCATCAAGCGGTTCGTCCATCACAGGACATTTCTTTTGTGCGGCAATGAACGGCGCATCGGCAGAAACGACCTTGAAGATGCCTTCCCGAACTTGTTCGGTACCTGCGGGAACGGACGCTTGATTACCGCTGCCGTAAACCATTGCCAAATACTTCGCTGGCTCTGCCTGAATCTTCTTGATGCATCCTTTGCAGCACAGATAGATCGGCTTATCGCCGACCATCACCTTGATCGGTATACCCATGCCACCAAGTGGTTCATCCATGACGGGGCAGGTCTTCTGGGCCGCAATGGCCGCTGCGTCGGCTTGGGTTGAGGTCGAGACAGTGATCTTTGCCGTCGTCGTGGCAGCAGGCTGGGCACTGGCTTGCGTGCCGTTGCCATAAACCATCGCCAAATACTTCGCGGGCTCGGCCTGAATCTTCTTGATGCATCCCTTACAGCACAGATAGATCGGCTTGTCACCAACCATCACCTTGATCGGTGTCCCCATGCCGCCGAGCGGTTCGTCCATGACGGGGCAAACCTTCTGGGCGGCAATGGCTGCTGCATCAGCTTGGGTCGCTGTGGTGACCGTGATCTGCGGGCGACCGGCGGCATACTTAGCCGGGTCCGACTTGACCGCGCCCACACAGCCTGCACAGCAAACGTAGAGCTTCTGTCCGTTGACATCGACGGCGACGGGATCACCCATGCTGCCGAGCGGTTTGCCGCTGACGGGACAGATCTTTTGTCGTGCGATCGCCGCGGCTGCCAGTTGTTGCTCGCTGGCCGGAACGGTGGCGACTTCGTTGAAAGAGATTGTGCTGGCCGCAATACCGACCAATTGCACATCGACGTCAATCTGTCGACCAGCGATTTGCGACAAGTTCACAGGAGCAGTCAACGCTCCTTTGCCATCGGGTAACAGGTCGTAGCGATAGCGTTTCGCATTGCCTTCGACTCGTACCGAAACGGCACCGCGTCCCCGGTCAACCGAAACCGGCTGACCAGCGCGGTCATAGACGAACATTTGCAGCCCGCCTTGTGAAACAATCGTTTCGATTTGCAGGTTGCCGGTTTGTTTCAAACTGCCGCCATGCGGCCCTGCTTGCGTCGCTTCGCGAGCCTGCGTCATGCCGGGCATCACGTGGTTGTGCCCAGCGTGATTGTGCTGCGATTGAATCGTCTGCCCAAACACGCCCGATGTGGACATCGCGAGTGAGAAAGCGGTGATGATGAGTGTTCGTTTCATGGGAGAACTCCGTTGTAAAGTTTCAGGACACCGTCCGTTGGGTCCGTCGATCTTGGTGAGGTTGATTGATTGGATGCCTGAGTCGTGAATTCCTTCACGGTCAAACGAAAAGTTTTATGCCGCTTTCATGAGTTCCTCCTCCGGCATCGCTTCGGTGCCTTCCCAAAGCTCGTCTTGAAATCCGAAACGCATTTTCAATTCCAGGTAGCCGCAATAGAGCGTCGGCACAATAAACGACGTGAACGGTTCAGCTAACATGCCACCGAACACGGGAATCGCCATCGCTCGGGCGACGTCAGCACCACGGCCTGTCGCAATTAACACTGGAATCAACGCGGCAAGCGTCGTCACCGTTGTCATCATGCAAGGTCGAATGCGTTTCAGTCCAGCTTCGTAGACTGTGTTGCGGATATCTTCGACCGTTTCGACTTTACGTTTCTTCAGCAGTTGATGGATGTAGGTCGCCATCACCACGCCATCGTCGACGGCTAGTCCGAACAACGCGATGAAGCCAACCCATACTGCCGTATTGAGTTCGACGCCCATCGTTGCCACTGCAATCATGCCACCAGCGAAGGCGACGGGGATACCGGAGAACACGGCCAACGAAATCGAGAGGTTTCGGAACTCCATGTAAAGCAACATCAGATTGATGCAGATCACCATCGGAATGATCCACATCAAACGCCTGTTGGCTTCGATCTGATTTCGGAAGCTACCAACGGCCTCGAGAGAGTATCCCGCTGGCAGCGATAACCGATTCGGGTCCGACGGAGGCAGCGACTGAGCCTCGCGGAGCTGTTCTTCGATCGCGGAGACGGATTCCAAATCGCCCTTGCTGCCATTGGTCATGAAAGAAACGTGAGCGACCAGTCGGCCATTCTCACTGTTGATTGCACCCGGCCCCCAAGTCGTTTCCAGCGTCGCGAGTTCTTCGAGCGGTACGACCGCCCCCGAATGTGTGACGACGGGTAAGCGTTTCAGGCCGTCGATCTGTTCGCGGAGGTCGCGGTTGTAACGGAGCCGCACTGGATAACGCTCACGTCCTTCAACGGTCTTGATTAAATTCATCCCGCCGAGTGCGGTCTCGATGACTTGGTTCACCATCGACGAACTCATCCCGTACCGCGATGCCGCCTCACGATCGACGGTGAACTCGACGTAGGGTTTGCCAAGCACGATATCGGGATTGACGGTGCCGGCGTTGATCAGCGGCGACTTCTTCAGCTCAGCGGAGACATTCATGGCCGCGTCAGCCAACTCGTCGAGTTCGTTGCCGTAAACTCGAATGGCCATCGGTGCCTTGATGCCAGACTGCAACATCACGACTCGGCCCTCGATCGGTTGTAACGCCGACGCGGGCGTGACACCGGGCAACGTGGCGACTCGGTTGATTTCGTCCCACACGTCGCGAGCCGTGACGCCTTCTCGCCACTCGCTTTCGGGTTTGAGCATCACATAGGTTTCGACCATCGCGGCCGGCGCGGGGTCGAGTGCCGATTCGACGCGACCGATCTTGCCAAGCACATCTTTGACTTCGGGAATCTGGCCGATCAAAACATCTTGCGTCTGCAACACTTGCATCGCTTGCGAGAAACTGGCTGCCGGGTACAGCGTCGGCATGTAGAACCAGCTTCCTTCGTCTAGGGCGATCCAGTCGTCGCTCTGCAACCCCGTAAAAACATGCTTGGCATCGACGTAGCCGGGAAAGTCATTCAGATCGGCACCGAACAAGTTGGCGAACTTTTCGACCGGACGGAGCACGGTTGGCATTCCGACGTAGGCACCCACGCCGATGATCAACAGCATCAACGGAAACGAAAGCGCAACCGCTTTGTGGTTCAGGGCGTATCGCAATCGGGCTGCGTAAATCCAACGAACGAAGCGACTGGAAGGAATCTCTTCGATTGGCCGAATCCGCTCTCGCAGCAATTGCCAACCGGCAATGAATCCGATCACTGCGGCGACGGTGGTCACGATCCAGGTTTCCAAGCCGAATCGCTCTGCGAGTCGCGACCCCCAAAGGAAATGCGAAGCCACACCGAGAAGTCCGGCCAGCGAAACGCCAGCGAGCAAAGCCGCACTCTTGCGACGCACATTGCTTCGCAGCATCAAACGGCACAGTGCCGGCACAATCGTGACGGCGGTGATCATCGCCGCAGCAATCGCAAATGTCTTGGTGTAAGCCAGCGGAGAGAACAGCTTGTAATCGCGACCGGTCAAAAAGAAGACCGGCAAGAAACTGACAATGGTTGTCGCCACGGCGGTCACGACGGCCGGTGCGACTTCAACCGTTGCCTCGTAGACGACTTCCGTGCGAGGTTGTTTGATCCGAGCCTCTTCGCTACCAGACTCCCAATCCGAAAGATGCTGGTAGATGTTCTCCGAAACAATGATCGCCATGTCGACCATCGTGCCGATCGCGATCGCGATCCCCGCCAGCGACATGATGTTCGCTCCGACGCCGACGAACCGCATCGCGATGAACGACATCAGCACGGCTGCCGGCAAACAGATCGCGACAACGAAACTGCTGCGGATGTGCAATAGAAACAAGAGGATGATGATCGCCGTGATGATGATCTCGTCGCGTAACGCATGCGTCAGCGTCGCCATCGTCTCGTCGATCAGTCCGCTGCGATCGTAGACGCCATGAATGGTCACTCCTTGTAGCGATGGCGTTATCGCGGCGATCTTGGCTTTCACGCGGTCGATGACGACTCGAGGATTTTCGCCGTATCGCATCACGACCACGCCGCCAACTGCTTCGGCTCCGTTGTAATCCAATGCACCGCGACGAAAATCAGGGCCAATCTGCACATTGGCAATGTCGCGGACGCGAACGGGAACTCCGTCACGCTGCATGATGACGGTGTCCTCGATGTCCTCAACCGCTTTGTCTTTGTCACCGCCAGAGCCGAGGAACCCCTTGCTGCGGACGATGAACTCCATGCCGGTCGTTTCGACTGTCTTAGCACCGACGTCCAAATTCGATCCCTTGATCGCCATCGCCAACTTGTCGAGCGATACGTTGTGAAAGCGAAGCTTGTCGGGATCGACTTCGATTTGATACTGGCGCACGTAACCGCCGATCGACGCGACCTCGCTGACCCCTTCGACCGCCTGCAATTCGTACTTCACAACGAAGTCTTGCATGCTGCGAAGTTCCGCCAGCCCCATGCCTTCCTCGGGTGGCTGAAGCGTGTAGTAGTAAACCTGTCCCAATCCGGTCGCGTCCGGGCCAAGTTGTGGCACGACGCCATCGGGCAACTGTGACGCGGCACTGCCGAGTTGCTCAGAAACTCGGCTGCGTGCCCAGTAAAAGTCAATTTCGTCCTTGAACGTGACCTGCACAAAGCTGTAGCCGAACATGCTCTTGCCACGCACCGATTCCGCACCGGGAACAGCGAGCAACGAAACGCTCAGCGGATAGGTGACTTGGTCTTCGATGTCCTTTGGCGAGCGACCCGGCCAAGGCGTCAACACGATGACTTGGTTCTCGCCAATGTTGGGAATCGCGTCGATCGGAATCGACTTGAAGCTGACCCAGCCAGCGACGCTTAGACCAATGGTCAGCAATACCACCAGCCAAGGTTCTTTAACGCAGAAGCGAATGATTAGATTAAGCATGGTTCGTCTCCTTATTGCACCGTGCGCGCGATTGAGGGAACCATGCCCGCGGGCATTGCCATATCACGAACTACTTCGCCGCACGTCAGCATCTCGCTGCCCCAATATGGGTTCTGCAAGTCGCCGCCGGGCTGCATCCAGTCGCCACCGCCGCCGGGAACCATCGGGCAGTAATAGTGCGTCAACTTCACAGCCGTCTTCGGCCCGCGAGCCACCGTGGCCGCTCGCAACATTGCGTGACTGACACCGCGATAGGCCTCGCGAGCCGTTTCTAACGAACCGTCCATGCGTGACGCCGCGCGGCGAGCAGTTGCGAACCGCCGTTGAGCTTCATCGGGAACATTGGCCAACATTTCCAGTTCGCGGAGACCTTCGATCAGCGTATTCAACGCAACGGGCGGAGGCGTTTGGTCGGCCGCCATTGCGCATTGGATTTCAAAGTACGCGTCGTAGGTTCGATCAAGCGTTTTGCCAGCGTCGCTGGCCAGCATGACAGGAGTAGTATTGGGAAGTTCCAGCGGTCCCGGCGAATAGCTCGGTGCTTTCGTCGGGTCCATCAACGAAGGATTGCCGGCGAGCTGCATTTGTGAGTCGATCAGGAAATTGCCGCCCGTCGCAACCGTCTCACCAGCCGAAAGTCCTTCCACAATCACCGCTTCTTTGCGATTCATGGGACCGACCGCAACTCGGCGAATCTCAAAACGTCCCGGTTCGGTTTCGACGTAGATCACGCTGTTTTCACCAGCCAGAAGCACGGCATCGCGCGGAACGGTCACGACTTGTTGCATCGGCAAGGGTTCTGATGCGAACCCAAGCTGCGACGTCGGCACCAAATCCATGTCACAAAGCGGACACTTACCGGGTTCGTCGCGGATGACTTGCGGGTGCATCGGGCTGATGAATTTGTTCGCCAGTGCCGGATCGTAAACTTGGTCCATTGGGATCGCCGGCACGGTCACCCGAGCAGTGGCATAGTCGCCCGGTCGCAGCTTGCCGTCGAAGTTCATGATCTCGACACGGACGCGAACCGTTCGCGTCTTCGGGTTCACGGTGGGGTCAATGAAAGCGACGCGGCCCGTGAATACTTCGCCCGGCATCGACTGAATTTCCGCTTCAACTTGTTGGCCGAAACGAACAGCCGATGCGTCGTCGGGGAACAGATCAAGCATCAGCCAAACACTGCTTAGGTCGGCTACACGGTAAAGCTTGTCTCCCGTTTTCACGTAGTCGCCCTCAACCGCTGACTTTTCGATCACGGTTCCTCTCTGCGGTGACTTGATGCGGATGCGCGACATTGGTTTACCCGACTTCCCCAACTGCTCGATCTGACTTTCCGTCATCCCCAGTTCCGTCAAATTTTCCCGTGCCATCTTGTTCAAATCGCCGCCAGAGATTTGAAAGCGACCAATCTTGCCATCGCTGTTCATGCTGGTGATGAATTCGGTTTGAGCGGTGTAGAGCTGCGGGCTGTAGATCAATGCCAGATCATCGCCTTCCTTGACCTTCACTCCGGCATAGTTCGCGTACATCTTTTCCAAGCGGCCGTCGATGTAGGCACTGATAGTCGATAGTTGGCTTTCGTCGTAGTCGATCGAGCCGATCGTGCGAATGGTGCGATTGACTTCACCCATCTTTGACATCGCGGTTCGAATGCCGACCAATCGTCGCGCCGATGATTCAATCGTGACCGAGATGCCGTCGCCGCCTCCACCTCCAGTTGCTTCAACCAGTTCCATCGCACACACGGGACACCGTCCGGGTTCCGTCGACGGTGGCGTACACATCATTGGACAGATGTATCGCTTGTCTTCGCCACCGCCGGATTCTGCAACGGATTCGCCTTGGCCCCCGGAAAAGCCATCCGCAGTCAGCCACTTCGTTCGCTGTGCGACACCGAGCAGAAAAAATACGAGTCCGACTACGACGACGACCGTTGATGCTTGCACAGCAGTGCGCACCAGCCACTTCATCCCGCCATCACTTTGCGGTGGGGTCGGCTTGGCTTCAATAGGCGTGGTCGTTTCTTCGGCCACCGCTTCCACTGGCTCGCTATCGGTCGGCGCATCCGTATCCACGCTGCTGACTTTATCGTCAACGTCGGCTTTGTTGGGTTCGATTGGTTCGTCCTGATTCATGACAGTTCTCGCGGCGTTTTCCGGCACGCGTTTGTGGTTCCATCCACGAACGTCAGCTCAAGAGGTGACTGGCCGACGACGCGACGGAGGGGATCGCATCATCGACCAGTCATCGCCTCCAGGCTGTGACCGGTTCATTGTTTTGGTGACGCGATCAAATCGCGTAGGGATTGCATCTGGATAGACTTCATTCGGAACGAGCGCGCAGCATCATTCGCGTGAAAGCCAACTTGAAAACGAAGAGCTACGAGCGCGCAGCTCTCCTATCGAGACGACGCTAGATGCGCCAGATGCAAAGAAACCGCTGAGAGAAATGCGGTGAGTGATCGCCGATCGGCAATCGTGACATCAGTTGATCTGGACGAATTGAAAGTCCAGCCTCGGATGCAACGTGATCCAAGTACGCAATCACGACCAAATCACGAACCTGAGGAACAGGTACGCGATGTGGTGCCGGTGCTAGCGGTTCTGATCGAATGCCACACATGCACGATGACAACGCAAATTGGTCTTGAACCAATTTCTCGTCGTCGGATTTCGGTGGCTCGGGCACGACATCAGAAATTTCACCGAACAGGTCGTCGTGCTTTGATTGTTCGCCTTTCTTCGTGCAGCAACTGCTGGCGTCTTCTTCATTGCCGCTACAGCAACCGCACAGTTCGCCGTCCGTTTTCACTTCACAGCATTTGCAAGCGTGGCAGACCGTCTCGGCCTCGCAGCACTGACCTTGAGCACATGTTCCCTGCGCAGCCACCAACGCCATCGGCTGAATCACCATTGCAGCGATCAGACAAAGATTAACGGCGGTGCGAATTAGGGGGAAGTTGTTCACTATGGCCTTCCGAAATAGATACCCATGCCCGGTATGTGAACTGTATCGGAAATCTGGCCGAAAAGTTCAATAGGAATCACCCGGTTAGGCAAACTTTGACTTCTTCAGTGTAACGGAACAGGACGGAAATGCCATGGATCGGCAATATTGGACACCTGCTACGAAACAAACCAAGCGAATATTGCTTGGTGCACTGATCGCCGCCTCCATGTCCGGTTGTGCGACCCAAAGAGGCGTCCAAATTGCCTCGGACACCCAAAAAGCGACCTCATTCGTCGCCGCTGAAACAGTCTCAACGAACACGCGGCCGGAGGCAATTGCCTATCGATCTGTCGAAACGCCAGTGCAATTGGCTGGCTTCAACGATGGCATGGTCGTCGCCTCGCCCGCCGCGTTCACGCTGCCACAAGACAACGACGGTGAGCTGGGATTGGACAGCGAAGAGGCAGATGTATCGAGCCGCAGCTTCAGCGACTTCCTGCAATTGGATCCACCTGAAGAAGATGGGGAGAGGGGGAGTCAGGGAGATGGGGAGAGCGATGAAGATGAAGTTCGAAACACCGACTCCCAGACTCCCCCTCTCCCAGACTCCCCCACTCCCAGCTCCCCCACCGCCCCAGTCGAGTTCTTCGTCAACGAAGCACTATCGCGGCACCCGAAAATCCTTGCCGCACGACAGCGAGTCGCCGCCGCATCAAACGTCATCCCGCAAGCCAAAGCACTTCCCGACCCAACGTTCAACAACACGTTCTGGCCGTTCCATGACAACGCGTTGCAAACCGCAGGCGGTCGTGTCGGAAATCAGATGTCGGTTAACCAGAAAGTCCCGTTTCCCGACAAGCTAAAAACGAAAGCCATCATTGCGAGTCGCGAAGTCCAGATCGCTCAAACCGAAGTCGACGGAATCGCTCGCGAGATCACTGAGTCCGTACGACTGGCATACTACGAAGTCTGGTTTGCCACACGTGCGATCGCGATCATCGAGGAAACCAAAGACCTCGTCGCTGACTTGACTGACGTTGCCGAAGCCCGCTACCGCAGCGGTGGTTCGCAACAAGACGTGCTGCGCGCTCAGCTTGAAACCGATCGCCTCGACGAACAACTCATCACGCTTCGCAGACAAAAGCAAGTCGCCCAAGCCGACCTCGCAACGCTGCTGCAACAACCTGTTGACTTGCTTCCCGAAGCAACGGATGAACTCGGTATCACTGACACGCCCCAGCAAATTGAAGAATTGATCGCGTTGGCCGAACAATGCAATCCAAAACTGCGGGGTCTTGCGTGGGAAATTCAACGCGACCGCGACAAGGAACGCTTGGCGTGTTTGCAGCAGTATCCTGACTTCAATGTCGGCCTCAGCTGGGGATTGATCAGCGACGGTCACGATGTGATCAGTCCTGTCGCCAACGGGAACGACAACCTGAGCATCAGCTTTGGGACGACGCTGCCGATCTGGCGGGAAAAGATTAACGCCGGCATCCGCGAAGCCGCTCACCGACGCAGCAGCACCACCCGTCGCCTCGAAGCCGAACGCGACGAACTCTACGGAAAGATCCGTCGCCTGATCGTTCAAGCCGACGCATTGGCGGAACAACGCGATATCTATGAAAACCGCATCATTCCCCGCACCGAAGGCACACTTGAACTTTCGATCGCCGACTACCGTGGCAAACGCACGGACTTCTTCACGCTGATAAAAACCTACCGCGAGCTCTTAATGTTCGAGACCCAACTCGCCCGCATCGACGCTACGCTAGCCGGCACGATCGCCCAGTTGGATCGCACTGTAGGTTGCCCTCAATAAGAAGTAGGGGTGTTGGGGGTGAAGGAGAAGGGAGAACACAACTCGCTCCTCCCTCACTCCCGACTCCCATCTATCAACCTCCGCAATTCACGCCGTGCCCGGTTCAACCTCGATCCAACAGTACCTTCGGGGATGTCTAGCGTCTGGGCGATCTCTTGGTATGACAGACCGCTCTCTTCTTTGAGCGTGAAGATCGCCCGTAGTTCCGGATCGAGTTGATCGAGTGCCTGGCGTACCATCGCGACTCGTTCGTCTTGCTCAATGTGGTCGGTTTGGTCAGCGGTCGGCTCGACCACCAGTTCTTCGGTCCGCCGATGTTTCTCGCGGCGCAGATGTTGCAATGCCTCGTTGGTGGCCAGTCGATACAGCCACGTTTCAAACTTCGACTCGCCACTGAATTGATCGAGCTTCGTAAACGCTCGGACGAAAGTTTGCTGCGTTAAGTCATCGGCGTCCTGCTGACCGACCATCCGAACCATCAAGCGAAACACACGATCCGACGTCGCCTGGTAGATCGAGCGCAACGCAGAACGATCTCCAGATATCGCAGCGGCGATTGTCTCGGAGGCGATCGTTTCGGTCGATTTGCGTTCATCGGGCTGGCCCATTGAAGAAGTTATACCAATACCCACCGGGGGTACCAATGCGGCTGGTCGCCGGGCAGGATTGCATTGACTTGAGAGCGGCTCTTGTTGTCTATCATGATTTCGTCGTCTTTTGTCTATTACGAAAAGCGGCTCCCGACCCAACGAGGGCTAGTCGTATGATGGGTCGGGAGCCTTGCCGTCTACGGTGAGACACCGCACACGACTGGAGCAAATTGTTTAATGCTCAATTGGTCAATTATCAGTTGTGGATTTCACGTTCTTAGTGGTCATGATCGTGATCATGCGAAATCTTGCCTGTGTAGGATTTGCCTTCGATTTGCACGATGACCGCACCTTCGGCCTCGGCTTCGAGCCACTGGTCCATTTCGGCATTGGTCGAAGCGAATCGTGACGACTTGCCAGCTGCGTCTTCGCCTTGCGGGTCGGCGGGAAGCTCGAACGACTTCACTTTGCCATCATGCTTTAGGCTGACCGTTAGCTTTTCGGCTTCGATCGCGACCGGCTGCGTTGCCGAACCATCAAGGACATACATGGCGACCGCTCCGGTGCCGTGCATCATTTCGATGTGGAACGCTTCTTTGCCTAGTTCGACCAACTCGCCGCCGTGGGGTCCGTGCTCGGGATGCCCATCCATCTCAATCATCGGTGGCATTTCGTCTATCTCGACAGGGCCAGATGCTTCCGGAGCTTCGGAGACCTGCACGTCCTTCTTTGAACATCCGAGAAGAGTGAAGCAAGCGAGGGTCAGAGCGAATAGATGAATTTTCATTTTGGATACCGATGAGAGGATGGGGATGAGCGGATGAAAGTCAGGGAATGGAATGGGGGATAGAACGAAGTTCCCTATCCCCCATTCCCAATTCCGCGATTCTTAGTGAGCGTGTTTGGTCTCGAAGCCGAGCTTCTTTAACCATGCTTCCCACTGGTGAGCTTCTTCGTGGCTTTTCAACGCCATCTGCTGCCACTTTGGACAGCGGTAGTTGACGTCCATGTGTCCGCCGTGCGAGCCGACTTTGACTTCGCAGCGAAGTTTCTTCAGTGTGCCGACCAACTTGTCCGCCTTCTCGCCTTCGCTGTGTGTGGTCTTCCACTTCTCCAAGCGATACGACACCAGTTCTTTGGCAGCCGTGTTCGGCTCAGCGGCCTTCGCCAACATGCCACCCAACGAAATCGATGCGACCAAAGCCGCGACTGCAAACATCCGTAAATTCAACATTTCAAATCCTCCGTGGAAACCTTCTCAAACAGAAAACATCACTCCGGCAACGCACCGGAACAAACAACTAACTTGTGACCAATTCAGGTTCAGGACTGAGGTGTTCACTCCCCATGCCCGATTTCTCATCTCCTATGTCTCCCGCGTGATCGCGAACAATCTGCTGGCCCGCGCCGACACCGATCGTCCAAAACAACGCCGGTCGAACGAAGAACTCCGCCAACGTGCTGGTCAACAATCCGCCAACGATCACGGTGGCGATGGGATACAAAATCTCTTTGCCGGGTTCGCCCGCGGCGAGTGCGAGCGGAAGCAAACCGATGCCGGACGTCAGTGCCGTCATCAGCACTGGAGCCATCCGTTCTTGGCCCGCGCGACGCACCATCTCACCCGTCCACGATTCGCCTTCGTGTTCGACCAAGTGGATGTAGTGGTTCAGCAGCAGGATGCCGTTGCGACTGGCAATGCCGCACAACGAGATGAAACCGACCATCGCTGCGACCGTTAGGTTTTGATCCGTGATGACGAGTGCCGCGACCGCTCCGATGAACGCCGTCGGCAACGCAACCAACACCTGCATCGAGAAGTTGACGTTGCCAAACAACGTGTAAAGCACCAAGAACATGCCTAGCAACGCGACGCCCGAAAGAATCATCAATCGACGCGTTGCCGATTGCTGGCTTTCAAATTGGCCGCCGTATTCGATGAAGTAACCCGGCTCCAATTCCAAATCTGCCAGTCGCGTTTTGATTTCGCTGACAACGTCCACGACGCCTCGCTCGGAAACGTTGGCTTGCAACACGATTCGACGCCGTACCTGTTCGCGCTTGATCATGTTCGGCCCGCCGCTCTCGTAGATGTTCGCCACCGCCTCAAGCGGCAACGTGCCTCCATCGGGAAGTGGGACGGCAAGACGCTTGAGTTTGGTGACGTCCTCGCGGTACGGTTCATCCATTCGTAACATCAGATCAAACGTGCGTTGGCCGAGCAGCACTTGGCTAATGACCTGCCCGTTCATCGCGGTCTCGACCAGTTCCATGACGTTGGCCGGTCGCAGCCCGTTTTGCGTTAGAGCCTTGCGATTCAGCTCGATGCGAAGCTGTGGAATGTTGGTCTGTTGTTCGATCATCACGTCGGCCAAGCCCGGCACGTCCGCGATGCGTCTCTTCATCTCCTCAGCCTTGTTCCGCAACACGTCTAGATCGTCGCCGAAGAGCTTGATGCCGATTTGCGCCTTGACACCCGAGATCATGTGACTGATCAGGTGCGCCAGCGGTTGCTCGGTACTCGACACCACGCCCGGAATGTCCTCCATCGTTTCGCGAATCTGCTGGATCGTGCCTTCGCGATCTGCGTCGTCAGCGATCTCCAAGAACAACTCGGTGACGTTGACGCCTTCGGCATGTTCGTCAAGCTCCGCTCGGCCTGTTCGACGCGCGACCGACTTGACCGATTCGATCTTCATCAACTCCTCTTGCACGCTCTGCCCGATCTGGTTGCTCGTCGCCAGCGATGTGCCCGGTGCAAGCAACGCGTTGACCTGAACGGCTCCCTCGTTGAACGGCGGCAAGAAGTCACGTTCGAGTTGCGAAACCGCGAACAACGCGAACGTCACCATGACGGCCGCGACGCCCAACACGGGACCGGCGAATTTGGTACTGAAGTTAATCGCCAAACCGGCAATGCCTTTGAGTCCCTCCAGCAACCGGCCTTCTTCGGCTTCGGGACCACCCAGCAGTCTTTCGATCACTTGAATCAGAACCCAAACCACTGGCGTCAGGACGAGCGACCACCACAGTGGATTACCCGGCAGTTCAAACGGCAAGTGCAGAATGTGAATCGCTCGCGGGACGACCCAGTACATCGTTAACGCAGCGATGCCGAAAGCTAGAATCGGTACAACGATTTGCCAGACGCGCCGGCCGACCAACAGTAACGATGCCAGTACCGGCGTGACGGTCAGCGAAACGCCCAGCGACGCGATCAACGAGACAACGTACCCCATCGCCAACGGCACAAAGAGCTTGCCTTCCATGCCTTCGAGAGCGAACAGCGGGATGAACACCAGAACGACGATCGCCGTCCCGTAGACCACGCTGCTCCGTACCTCGATGCTGGCGTCGTAAACCACCGCAAGCGTCGGTCGTGGGGATTCGCAGTGGCGGTTTTCTTTCAAGCGGCGGAAGATATTTTCGACGTCAACGATCGCATCGTCGACCAGTTCCCCGATAGCAACCGCTAACCCGCCGAGCGTCATTGTGTTGATCGACAGACCAAAAGCAGCAAACACGCACGCGGTTGCGATGATCGACAGCGGAATTGCGGTGAGCGTGATGAACGTCGTGCGAAAGTTCAGCAAGAACAGAAACAAGATCACCAAGACCAGCACGCCGCCATCGGCAAGCGCTTCGACGACGTTGTCGATGGCTCGGTCGATGAATGATCGCTGCGAATAGACGTTGGCGATTCGGATGTCGTCCGGCAAGGACACCTTCAATTCTTCGAGCGCTTCGGCAATCGCTTGATCGACGGCGCGAGTGTCGCTGCCGGGTTGCTTGTTGATAGTGAGAACCACCGCCGGTCCGCCTTCGACTTTTCCATCGTCGCCGCGAAGATACGCGGACGAATCGCCACGCATGACTTGCGGGCCTTCAACAACTCTGGCGACGTCACCCAAAGTGATCGGGCGACCGTCCCGCAATGTGATCGCAATCTCCTTCAGGTCCGCTAGGCTGGTGATTCGCCCGAGTCCGCGAACCAGCAATTCGTTCGCGCCACGCTGATCTAGATAACCACCGGTCGCATTCAGGTTCGACTCACTGACGGCCGTGTGGACATCGTCCATCGTCAGTCCGAATTCACGCAGCAAGTCCGGATTCACCAGCACTTGGTACTGCATCCGGCCGCCGCCCATTGAAAAGACTTGTGACACGCCGGGAATCGTCAGCAATCTTTGACGGACGACCCAATCGGCCAGCGTGCGAACCTCCATTGGCTCGGCTTTTCCGCCTTCGCTCCACATGCCGTACATGAGAATCTGTCCCATGATTGACGAGATGGGTGCGAGTGTTGGTTTCACGCCGTCGGGCAATTGCTCAGCGGCAAGTTGCATACGTTCATTGACGACTTGTCGGTCGTTGTAGATGTCGGTGTCCCACTCGAACTCGACATAGATCACTGACAGACCGATGCCGCTGCTGCTGCGGACTGACTCAACGCCGCTGGCACCGTTGAACGTGGTCTCCAACGGAAACGTGATCAGCGTCTCGACTTCCTCTGGTGCCATCCCCGGCGCTTCTGTGATGACCACTACACGCGGCCGGTTCAAGTTTGGAAACACGTCGATCGGCAATTGCAAGGATTGCCACGCACCAACGCCCAGCATGATCGCGGCAACCGCGAGCACGATCAGTCGATTGTTCAGCGAGAAGTGAATGATTTTATCTAGCATCTTGATCCCTCAAAGATTTGGTTTGGCAAAGCGAACAACTCAGTGGTTGTGCCCTGCGTGGGGATCAATGGCTCCGCCCGCCTGGTTCTTCATCGCCATCTGCAATTGATGAGCACCGCTAACGGCGATCGTCTGACCGGGCCAAACTTGGCCGTCGTTCTTGATCGCGACGTTGACGCTGTCCGACGCAATGACTTCCACCGGAACACGATCAAAGTGATCTCCGTTCTCGACGAACAAGAATCGCTCGGGGCCTTCTTCGGCAACCGCGTCCTTGGGAACAACAATCGCGTCGGCGACTTGCGACTGTGGAAGCCGAACGGTTAGCCGTTGGCCGGGCTTGTATCGCCAACTGACGTAGCGTTTGTCGCCACGCTGTTCGCTGCGTTCGATCTCATTGGTCAGTCCGACATAGAACGGCAGCGACCGTGATTCAGTACCGACTTCGTTTCCGATGTAGACCACGTTCAATCCCGTGATCGTTTCGACTTCGTCGCCCGCACCGGTCATCGTGGCTTGCAATTCAGCACCCGAATCGGCAGCCTTTCGCAACAGACCTGCGTCACGCTGGTAGGCTTGGCCTTCGATTAGCAAGCGGCTGTAATTCGACAGCTGCGCGATCTGCTGACCGGCGCTAACAGATTCGCCGCGTCGAACACTCAGTTCTGTGACCAAGAACTCAGCGTCAATGTGATTGTGCGAAGGCAGCGACATCGGCGGTGGTTGTATTGCCGCTAATCTTGCACTCGGGTTGCCCGAGACTCGGTTGTTCGCTTCGCCCAGCGATTCGTGATGCAGTGAATTGTCTTCTTCGACCAAGGGGGCCGTCACGACGACTTCGCGGACCAACGTGCGAGTGCGTTCGATGCTTGCGATTTGGTCTTCACTCAAACCGTGCAGCAACATTGACTGCTTCGCCGCACGGATTTTCGCCTGCAATTTGTCGCGTTCGTACTCGCGGGTTATTCGCGTTTTCCCAGCGATCGCGCCCGAACGGGACGCCGAAGTCAGCCGCTGAATCTCCCGCTCCTCGACATCCAGTTGCCCGAGCTGCGAGAGGAAGTCTTCTTGCGTATTGACGAGGTCTTGGTGCGTCAGCCGAAGCGTGAACAACGGCTCGCCGCTCTTAATCATCTCGCCACGAGAGATATTGATCTTGTTAATGACGCCCGTCAGTGGCGACGTGATCGACACATGCGTTTCACCGGGCCAGCGCGTCACCATGCCGGGGACCTCGATGTAGCTCGTGTACGGTCCAACGGTGACGGCCTCAGTCTTCAACCGCAAGTTCGCACGAGCCTGCTGGCTCAATTCGATCGACTGACCCGCTTCGTGACCATCGTGATCATGTCCGGCATGGTCGTCGTCGCCGTGGTCATCGTGTTCACCTGGACCGTGATCGTGACCCGCGTGCGGATCAGACTCAACGATTGCAGTGGCAACGAGGCCAAATTGTTGTGGATAGTCGGTAAAGGCGAACGCGCCGACGACGATCGCGATTGCCATCGCCAGGACGGTCAAAACGGGGCCGCGCAGGCGCACCAGCCAAGCTCTTAGCGTGGACATGCAAACACATTGATGATTTGAGATTGAAGAATGTAGATTTCAAAAGAGGACTGAAGGATTCAACAATCTGGCGACGCGCAAACGCCTTTCCAAATCGTCAATCTTCAATCAACAATCTTCAATTCAAATGATCCACGTGCAGAGAGAAGCACAATGGGAGAGAGAGTCCGTCGCAACCTGCGGCGACCGCTGATTCAAATGACGGGCCGATAGCGAACTAATGAAGCTCAGCATCGGATCGTGCTCATAAGTCACGAACGCGACCAACGGAGCATCAATGATGAACACGACATCACTTGAAGGCACAAAACTGCATTCGACGACGCCATGGCACCCCGGATGGTTTCCATCACAGGGTTGCGACTCGCAGGCACAACACGGAGCCGCTAACTCGATCGCATTGTGGATCGAATCCACCGTCTCTTCTTCACCCGAGCAATCATGCTCGTGATCGTGGCCACACGCGTGATCGTCGTGGACACTTGGTGAATCAGCCGCTGAACAGGTGTGCTGGCATCCGTCATGGTCGTGGTGCCCACACGCGTCAGCATGATGCAGCGAACACCCGAAAATCAGGTGCAGCAGTAATGCGGCGACGGTAGTGAGACGACAAACGACAGACACAAAAACATCCTTCGGGTACGGTACAACGGTATTATCGGTCGATACGGTGGAAACGACCATACCAGTCCAATAGTAATGTCAAACTTTCGTCAGATTACGCATCTTCTGGTGGCGGTATCGCGGGAAATCACAGGCTCAGAGTCACCAACAGGCCTTCGATTTCCGCAGCAGCCTGCTTGGCTTGTCCGGCGGCATCCAGGACGTTCAATTGAGTCGTGAAGAGTGTTCGCTGTGCTGTTAACAGTTGTAGGAAATCGGTTTCGCCCGCATCAAATGCCTCCAACGAGAGCTTGTAGGTTTCCTCCGAGGTCGGCACGACCGATTCCTGCAAGCGGGTGTAGCGTTCCAACGCGACTTGGTAGCGGCCGACGGCTTCGGCGAGCCGGGCTTCTAGGCTGAGTTGCGTGCTCTGGATCGCTGCCGACGCTGCGGCGATGTCGGCTCGGGCACTGCGTATGTTGCCCTGATTGCGGTTGCGAATGGGAAGCGGAACGCTGACGCCAATGACCGCGAACGTATCATCCGTAGCGGCATCGACACCAACACCGACGGTTCCCGTCACGTTCGGCGTCACTTGGGCACAGGCAAGTTGCAACGACCATTTAGCTCGCTCAAGCTCCGATCCGGCCCGCGATAGTTCGGGACTGTTGGTCGAGATTTCGGCGAGCAATGCTTCCCACGGCGCGCCGGTCAGATCGTCACCCACGTTGCCGCTAAGCGGTCCGGGCGGCAGTGTTTGCATCCCGGCAGCAGCGGCAAGCGTCCGCAGGTTGGCTTGCAACTGCGTTCGAGCGTTCTCCGCCGTAATCCGCGCTTGCTCAGCTTCAACGCGAGCCTGCAACAAAGCAATTTTGGAAACCTCTTCGGCTTCCAACAGGGCATTCACTGATTCGATCGACTTCTCAGCCAACTCGACAATCTGGTCAGCAATGTTGGCCCTTCGCTGCGATACGATGGCTGTCGCAAACGCAGCACGAACGCGAGTCAAAACGCGAAGCTCCGCAATTCGCAGCGCAGCTTGCTGTTTTTGGATCTCGCGGGCCTGCACCTGTTGAGCAATCCCCAGCTTGTTGGCGGTAACGAACTGCTGAGACATCTGCACCGAATGCAGACCGGTGGCATCTTCGTTGCCGATCTCATCCGACTGATATTGCAGCACCGGATTGAACGGCAAGCCCGCTTGAACGTATTGCCCGCGAGTTGATTCGACACGAGCACGAGCTTCCGCGATGGCCGGATGCGAACCCAATGCCATCGACTCAATTGACTGAAGCGTCAGTCCGGCGGGTTGCTCAAAACCGTAGGAATACTGGTCCTGAATGAACGGAGCGGTTTCAACCGTCTCGTTCGCCGCGTCCAAAGCCATCGCGTCGCGTAGAGACGCGGGATCGTTGGCAGAGGCACCACCATCCGAATCCAAATCATCAAGCTCGACGTCGAGTTCGTCCAATTCATCAAGATCTCTGACCTGCAAGTCGTCATCGTCCGTGAACGCAACCGTCCGCACGGTGATAGGCGGTTCAACAACCCGCGTTTGGTTCGTCGCCGAGACGTGTTCGCTCGAAGTCGATTGAGCGACATGCTGCCCAACCGACTGGCAACCACTCGTGAAACCCAAAGCCGCCAAAAGCAACAAGCGTCTTGCTCGCCGCCGGCGCGTACTGGTCCTATCGTTCGCGATCACCGCGTCTTCCTCCGTGAAAATACAGACCAGCCCATGCTTTCCATCGGATGGGTACGATCGGATTGTTAGTTGCGATTCCGCAAGTGCGAACATTCGGAAGAATCCGCGATCGGGTTGTAACGATTTTAACGTCTCAGCAGCGGAGCAGCCTCAGACCATTGGCGATCACCAGTAGGGAAGCGCCCATATCGGCCGCGATGGCGGCCCACAGTGATGCCACTCCCGCCAAGGTCAGCACGACGAACAATGCTTTGATTGCCAGTGAAAACCAAATGTTCTGGCGAATGATGGACAACGTTCGTCGCGAGTGCTCGATCAGCCAAGGTAGTTTCGACAGGTCGTCGGACATGAGGGCGATGTCTGCTGTTTCAATCGCGGCGTCGCTTCCCGCCGCTCCCATCGCAAGTCCCAATGAAGCCCGGGCTAGGGCGGGTGCGTCATTCACGCCATCGCCTATCATCGCGACATGCTCGTAACGTGAAACGAGTTGTTCGACCGCCGCGACTTTGTCTTCAGGCAACAACTCCGCGTGGACTTCGTCGATACCGGACTCCTTGCCGATCGCTTTGGCGGTGCCTTCGTTGTCGCCGGTCAGCATCACGATTTGCTTGATGCCGACTTGGTGCAAAGTCTTGATTGCCTCTCGAGTCTCGTCACGGATGGCATCGGCCAGCGTAATGAAGCCGCAAACGTGCTGGTCATTGCCGATCACGACGACGGTTCGCCCGGCCTCCTGCATCGCTTCGAGTTGCTGGTGAACCTCCGGGGTTTCCTGACCGCGTTGTTCCAAATAGCGATGCGAACCGAGCCAGTAGCTTTTACCATTAATGACTCCGGTCGCCCCCTTGCCTTGAATCGTTTCGAACGATTCGGCTGGCGGCATCGTCATGCCACGTTTCTTGGTTTCATCAACGATGGCTCGTGCGAGCGGATGGTTGCTATTGAGTTCCAAGGCTCCGCCGCGCGTTAGCAATTCTTCTTCGTCGTGGTCGTTCATCGGAACGACGTCGATGACTTCGGGGGCACCCTTGGTTAGCGTCCCGGTCTTATCCATCGCGATCGCGACCAGCTTACCAGGTAGCTCGATGAACACGCCGCCTTTAACCAACACGCCATTGCGTGCAGCGGCGGCCAGCGATGCAACGACCGACACCGGTGTAGAAATGACCAATGCACATGGGCAGGCGATGACCAGCAACACCAGCGACCGATAGATCCAAACCGACCATGGTTGTCCGAGCAGCAAAGTCGGAATTAAAAGCATCAACAACGCGACCGCCATCACCACCGGTGTGTAGACCGCGGCAAACTTCTCTACCCACTTTTCTGACGGAGCACGCTTCGATCCGGCGTCGCCGACCATCTGAATAATGCGGGCCAACGTCGTGTCTTCAGCGGCTTTGGTGCTTCGCATTTCCAGCAAGCCGTCGCCGTTAATCGTTCCAGCGAACACCTCACTACCGACCTGCTTTTCGACTGGCACGCTTTCGCCGGTGATCGGTGCCTGATTGACGTCGCTAATGCCCACGGTGACTTCCCCATCGAGCGGTATTTTCTCGCCCGGTCGAATGATCAGGGTCGAACCAACCGGCACCTCGGCAGGAACAACGTCGCGGACTTCTCCAGATTCGTGTCGCAGGTGAGCGACCGGCGGCGTCAGGTCCATGAGCGAAGCGATCGCCCGTCTAGCCCGACCGATGCTCCATGATTCCAGCAACAACGACAGCGAAAACAGGAATGCGACCGCCGCTCCCTCAAACCATTCGCCGATCGCGATCGCCCCGATCACCGCGACCGACATCAGCAAATTCATGTCAGGCCGCAAGGTGACCAGTGCTCGCCAAGCTTTCGGTAGCACCAAATACAGCCCGGCCAAAATTCCGATCAGGTAGCAAACGATCGCGGGCGTTGCGACGGCCCCGTCGAATCCGCCTGAGAGCAAATGAATCACCAGCCCGATCCCGCCGAACACACCGCTAATCGCGGTCATGATCGCCCGCTGATGCTTGACCCAGAACGATTGGTCGTCGGAGGACTGTTGTGCGTTCTCCCACGTTTCAGCTTTCAACCCGGTTCGCTCGATCGCCGCCAACACGTCACCGGAAGTAACGTCAACGCCATCGAGGTCGACGGTTAGTCGACCACTTAGCAAGTCGAAACCCAAACGCTCATCGCCACCGAGCAGCGGCACCAGTTCGCGTTTGATCAACGATACTTCTTCGGCACAATCCATGCCGTGAATTTTAAGTTGCATGTTGTTTGTATCACTCATCGTTGTCTTCCTCGTCGATTTGAACTTGCCATGCGTCGCGTCCAGACTCGTAGGCTTCCCAAGCCACATAGGGAACGATCAACAGTGCAGCCACCGGATCGGCCCACCACCAACCTTGCCACTGCACCAGACCGACGCCGATCAGCACGACAATGGTTTGGTACTCGCAGATCATCGTGTCAATGGCGTCGTATTTCAGAGTCGCCGAATCGGTCTTCTTGCCGTAGCGATACTTGCCCCATGCCAGCATCGGGTTGACGACCAACGACACCAGCAAGATGCCAATGCCCCACCACGACATCGACGCAGTTTCTTGGCTGATGAACTTGCTGATCGCCTCGTAACAGATGAATAAGACAGCAATCGTAAAGGCACCCGAGAGAACCCCTAACGCGATCTTCTTTCTCTTCCGCTTGTCTCGCTCGTTGATACCTTTGGCTTCGCCGTTCAATTGCCAGATCATGAACGCGGCGGAGTTCGCTTCGACGATGCTATCGACGCCCCAACTGATCAGCGCCGAACTGCCCGTCATGAATCCGGCCGTTAGCGAAATGGTCACTTCGGTGATGTTGTAGATCAGGCTGGCAATTTCGACATTGCGACCCCGGCGTATCAATTTTGCTCGTTCCTCGCTCATCGCACTTCTCTTAGCAGTTGAATGTTCGTCATGGCAAAGTGGTCAGCGGGAATGGCGGGAAGTCGATCAATCGCAATTTGCAAATCCTGTTCCGGGATCTCGTAGCTGCATCGGTTGACGAGCACGTCGGTGGCCGCTTTCATTTGCTCGATCGCGATCCATTCGCCGGGGCAGCGGTGGTTCTGGTAGTGATCGCCGCCGCCTTGAGGTATCAAGGTGAATGGATTCCCGTCCCATTCGCGAAAACGGGATGGTCTGAACGATTCTGGCTGGTTCCAAGGACGTGGATCATGGTTGGTGCCGTATAGGTCCAGCAGCACCTTCCGACCGCTCGGAAAGTGGTAACCGTGCCACTCGAATGATTCTTTCACCTTTGCTCCGGCAAACGGAAAGAATGGATAGTAACGCCGGACCTCCTGCACAAAGCAATGCAAATCATCCGGGGAGCCATCGCGAAGTTGTTCGCGAATCACAGGATGCTCGTTCAAGGCGTGCGCACACTGAACGATGTAAGCCGACACGGCGACCGTTGGACGCAAAATGTTGTTTAGCTCGACCGCAGCGATTTGAGCGTCGAGCAAGTTTCCATCGAGATCGCGATGGTTGGCGACGATGAATGCGGCGGTGTCTTCGAGGGGTTGATAGGTTCCAGCACGAATTTGTTCGATGATTCCACGCAGCCAAGCCTCGTTGCGTTTGCGTGCGATCCTTGCCCACCAATGGTTTGGACCAATACTGCCTGCATAGTCAAAAAGCGCCGCCAGCTCGCTGGTCCTGCGATCCACATCGGCGGGATCGAGCGGCACGCCTGCCCACTGACAAACCGCTTCGGTGAGAACTTCCTGAGCCTGTCGGTAAAGCACGACCTGATCCATGCGTGACCATTGCAGAATTCGACGGTTCCAAATGTCACGAGCAAGCCTCGTCAGTCCGCCCTTTTTGTCTTCGGTCAGCAACGACATGAACATCATCTTGCGATGACGATGGGCCTTGCCGTCCATGCCCTGTACCCCGCCGCGTCCGAACAAAGTCTTGGCGATTCGCGGCGGAGCGACACCGACGCGGGTGAAACGCGAGGTGTCGTAAAACGCCTTGGCGGCTTCCTCGCCTCGTATGCAAATGACCTTTTGCAGCAACAGCCGAGTTTCAAATGCGTCGGTGTTGAACTTCTCGCATCGTGACGAAACAAAACGGTACGGATTGCGTGCGAGCGCAAGTGTGCTATCGAGTCTTGTTTCTACAGGCAGCTTGCTCATCGTTGTTTCTCCACGGCTACATGATTTGATAGCGCGTCGAGTAGTTGCTCGTGGGTTTCGCTTCCCACAAGTCTTTGCACCTCGATGCCATCGACGAAAATCAATAGCATCGGATACTTGTCAATGTCATACTTTTGTTGAATGAACGGGTTCTCTTCAATGTTCAATTCGGCCACTTTCACATCTCCGGACAACTCCGATGCAAGTCGCTGTATCGTCGGCTTCATCGCGATGCAGGGCTGGCACCACGGTGCCCACATATCGACCAACACCGGGAGTTCGCTTTCAAGGACTTCAGCTTGAAACGAATCATCCGTCAACTGAATCGGTCCCGCGCTGGTCGGTGACGGAACTACATTCGTTGGCGATGAGTCGCGATCGCATCCGACGGTTAGCAAAACGAGAGCGATCAACGCGGCGGCGATGTGGTGAGTTTGGTGAAATGGCATAGGTGGTTGTTGGCTTCCGACATTCGTTGGCCGACTGCCGCCGATGCGGAAGAAGTCTCCACATCGGCGGCGTATCAATTGAGAGTCGGTGTGAGACTATTGCTTCGGTTTGGACGTGAACGTTCCGCTCGGCCCGACGAGCTTCACTGGTTCCTTACCGGCCTTCTCGATCGCTTCCCAAAGTTTCAACGGCGACGGGGTCGCGTTGCTTTTGGGAACGACGGTCGCGGTCTTGGATTTGACGTCCGTCTTGACGCTTTCGACGCCGGGAACTTCGTTCAACTTGGCCGCCACCTTCTTGGCGCAGTTCTCGCAGGTGAGAACCTTCAAGGTGATGGTGGTTTTGGTCGTCGAAGCACCAGCGGCATTGGCCACTCGGCTTTGGGCGGTCATGCAAACGGCAAAGGCGAACGTCAGGGCAAGGCAGAGGGAGGTGCGGTACATTTTCAGATTCCTTCCAGGTAACAGATTGTGGTTTTCAAAATGGTCAGTCCTTTCGGATGGGGGCTGAGTGTCACATGGCGATCTCCTTTTGAGTTGGGAGTTGGGACGAAAGAGTGACTGGGAGCGAGCGTTTTCAACGGGCTGGTCGAAGCCACCACACCCCCAGCCACTTGGCTCGAGCAAATTACTCGGTCGGTTCGGGCGGTTGGTGACCGGTCTTCGCTTCGTAACGTGCGACAAACTTTTCGGCGCGTTTGGGGCTGCAAATGAAACACTGCGACTCGGGACGCTCGTGCTCGTCGCACCAATCGCCCGCTTCCTTGAACTCGGACACCAGCGTTTTGTCGCATCGGGGACATTCCTCCTCGGGCACGCCGTGTTCGACGCACCACCAACCACCGTGGCTGTGGTCCACGTTTGTGGCCGCGACGGGTTCCGCCACGCCCGGTTCGGTAGCAACGTCGTCGCTATTGCATCCTGCCAGTCCGATCGCCGCTGTTACCAGCAAACCAAACATCAGGCCGCGTCCATTCATCATCCAATTCATCTTGTTCTCCTTCGGCTCAGGGCCGAATTTCTAGGGGGTGACCGTCGTCGGTTCGGACCAACGTTGTGACTCTCGCTCTTGCGAAGCATCAAACTCCAGTCCGGCCTCCGGGTCGGTCGGTTCTTCCGGCTCAAGACAATGACCGTCATCGTCTCCTCCATCGTCATCGTGGCTCTCGGTGGGCATGTTGAAGACCACGTAAAGCACACGAAGTACAAGCAGGCTCATGATCATGGCGCTGCAAACGCCACCGATCACGACCGTCGCCAGCGGTCGTTGCACTTCCGCTCCCATGCCCGTGCTGAAGGCCATCGGCACAAAGCCGAGGCTGGCCACCAACGTGGTCATCAGGATCGGACGCAATCTTGTCATTGCCGCTTCCTCGACGGCTTCATCCAGCGAACGCCCACGCCGTCGCAGTTGTCGGATCGTTGAAACCAGCAGCATGTCATCGAGCACCGCGACGCCGGACAAGGCGATGAAGCCAACAGCGGCCGAAATCGAAAACGGCATGTCGCGAATCCACAACGCCAGCACGCCGCCGATCCATGCGAAGGGAACGCCCGTGAACACACGAAACGAGTCGATCCAGTTGCGGTACGTTGTGTAGAGCAATGCCAAGATCAACAGCAGCGCGATCGGCACGACGATCATCAACCGCGTCTGTGCTCGCTCGAGGTTTTCAAACTGCCCACCCCACTCGATGCGATAGCGACCGGCGGGCAATTGAACCTTGGCATCGACGACTTGCTGTGCCTCGGCGACGAAACTGCCAAGGTCGCGGCCACGCACATTCGCCTCGATCGTGATGCGACGTTGATACCAGTCGCGTTTGATCGTGTTGAAACCTTCCACACGCTCGATCGAGGCCAGACGCGAAAGCGGAATGCGTTGGCCCGACGGCGTCGCGACCAAAATTTCACCGATGGCTTCCGGGTCAGACCTTGCTTCTTCTGGCAATCGAATCACCAACGGAAATCGCAGTTGCCCTTCGTAGACTTCGCCGACATGATTGCTTCCCAAGGAGCGGACGATGTTCATCACCGTGCTGGCGGGGATACCGTAGCGAGCGATCTGATCCTGTTTGACTTGAATTTGCAAAACCGGCTGACCTGATATCTGCTCGATCTTCACGTCCGAAGCCCCGGCAATCGAATTCAATGCCCGTTCAATCTCGATTGCTTTCTCGTTCATCAGATCGAGATCATCGCCGTACAGGATTGCCGCGACGTCCGAGCGAACGCCCGAGATCATCTCGTTCATTCGCATCTCAATCGGTTGCGACAACGCCAAACGCGGCCCCGGCAAATCGCGAAGCTCCCGTTGCACCAGAGTCGTCAGTTCCTCTTGCGTTTCCGCCCGCGTCCATTGCTCGCGGGGATGCAGCGTGATGAACAGGTCGGTAAGTTCAGTCCCCATCGGATCGGTGGCGACTTCGGCGGTCCCGATGCGGCTCCAAACTTGGTTGACTTCGTCAGGGAACTTTTCCAGTAGCACCTGCTCCATCCGCGTGTTGTAACGCATGGATTCTTCAAGCGGCGTGCCCGCCAAACGCACAACATTGAGCGTAATGGCTCCTTCGGAAAGTCGAGGCACGAACTCGCTGCCGAGGTTAGGTGCGACGAGGGTGAAAACGCTGACCAACAACAGCACGGCCGAACCAATCACGAACGCCTTGTGATGCATGGTGAACCGCAGCACCGGGGCGTACAGCCATTTCAGAACGCGGATCAACCAAGGTTCCGTTTCCTTGATGTTTTTGGGCAAAAAGATGCTCGCCAAAACGGGCATCAACGTCAGCGAAAGAATCATCGAACCGGCGAGTGCCATGATGACGGTCAACGCCATCGGCCTAAACAGTTTTCCTTCGATGCCTTCCAGGGTCAGGATCGGCAAATAGACGATCATGATGATCAGTTCGCCAAACATCGTCGGCTTGCGAACTTCAATGGCTGCATCGCGAATAATCTCCAAGCGGCTCTTACCGTCCCGGTTGTGTGCTAAATGCCGCACGCAGTTCTCGATCATCACGACACTGCTATCGACAACCAATCCAAAGTCGATCGCACCGAGACTGAGCAAACTCGCGGCGATGCCAAACTTCAACATTCCCGAGAACGCGAACAGCATCGACAACGGAATCGCCAAAGCCACGATCAACCCGGCTCGCAAATTGCCAAGAAAAATGAACAGGATGGCGATGACCAGCAGGCCGCCCTCAAACAAGTTTTTCTGCACGGTATGGATGACGTGGTCGATCAGTTCCGTCCGATCGTAGACCGTTTGAATCGTTACACCGGCAGGCAGGGTTTCCTTAATCTGTTCGAGCTTTTCCTTCAGTGCCCATGTGACCTCGTCACTGTTCTCGCCCATCAGCATGAAACCGAGACCCAGCACGGCTTCGCCTCGACCGTTGGCCGTGACCGCACCACGACGAATCTCGTGACCGATCTGTACCTCGGCCACGTCGCGAACACGAACCGGCACACCGTCTTTGGCCGTGATGATGACTTCTTCGATTTGTGCAATGTTCACCGTCCGACCAACACCGTGGACCAACAGCATCTCACTGCCATCGGTCACCGTACCGCCGCCGACGTTTTCGTTGTTCTCCTGAATTGCCTCGCTGACTTGCTCGAACGTCAGTCCGTATTTGAGCAGTAGGTCCGGGGCGATCCGCACCTGATACTGTTTTTCATATCCGCCCCAACTGTTGACCTCCGCCACACCACGCACCGAACGAAGCTGCGGCTTGATGACCCAGTCATGAATGGTGCGAAGTTCGGTCAGTTGCTTGACGCGTTGCTCGCGCGACACCTGCGAAAGATCAACGCCTTCGTTGACCACGACGTAGTGAAAGACCTCGCCCAAGCCCGTGGAGACCGGTCCCATTTGGGGCCGCCCGATTCCGTCGGGCAATTCCACCGTCGAAAGCCTTTCGTTGATCAATTGCCGAGCGAAGTAGATGTCGATGCCATCATCAAAGATGACCACGACTTGCGACAAACCGAACTTGGAAATCGACCGCAGTTCGTGCAGTCCCGGCAAACCGCTAATGGCTTGCTCGACGGGAAAGGTGATTTGGCGTTCAATCTCTTCGGAGGCCAGTGACGGCGCAACCGTGTTGATTTGAATCTGTACCGGAGTCGTATCGGGAAATGCGTCAATGTCGAGTTGTTGCAGCGAGAAACCGCCGACAACCGCAAACAACAACGCCGCCACAATCACCAACCCGCGGTGCTTGAGCGAAAAATCAATCAGCCAATTAAGCATCCGTGCTCTCCTTTATTCAGCGACGCAGTCGCAGCCTGCACCAAGATTGTTTTTCAGTAACTGCGCCTTTAGCACGTCGCTACCAGCGGTCGCGATGACCTCGCCGGGCAGGACACCGGAGATGACTTCCGTGACGTCGCCGTTTTGGGCACCCAATCGAACCGAGCGGACGTGGAACAGCTTGTAGCTGTCGGGGCCGGAGAAATAATCCTTGTCGCGAACAAAGACGACTTGGCAACAGCCTTCCCAATGTGACGCTCCGGTCGGAATGACAATCGCATCGGCTTCCTCACGCAGGATGATCTCTCCCATGCCGAATGTTTCGTTGCGAAGCCGCCCGCCATCATTGGCCAGCACCGCCCGCACCTCCAACATGCGAGTGTCTTGATCGGCCGACGTGTCGATCCAGTCCAGCACGCCTTCGACGTCCTGACGACTGCCATCGGGTGCGAACCGGATGCGTTGCCCGATCGCCAATTGGTCCATGTTTTCCAGCGGCACGCTCAGTTGCAGCCACATCTGGCGAGTGTTACCGATTTGAAATAGCATCCGCGACGGATTGACCACCTCGCCCGGCGTCACGGTTCGCTCGATGACGATCCCATCCATCGGCGACGCAAGCGGTAGCAGATTGGCAGTGTCGCTTTGTGCGTCGAGTTGCGAGCGGATTGACGAAGGAATACCGATGAAACGCAATTCATCGAGCACCTGTTGTTCGTCCATTCCCCGAAGCCGTTTGACGTCAACCGGCAACCCCAGATTCCGCAACGATTGCTCCGCACTCAAGACATCCGCACGTGCTTTAGCCAGCGCCGCCTCTGCATCCAGAACTCTCGCCCCCGCAATCGCGCTTCGTGCCTTGGTCAAACGCGATACGTTCTGTTGTTGCAACTTCTCTTCGGCGAGCGAACGCAGCAGCGAGGTTTTTAATTCCCCGACTTCGACCGCGTCGACGACCACCAACACTTCGCCCTTGGAGACTTTGTCCCCCACATTCTTGAAAACTCTCCAAACGCTGCCCGGCACGCGAGACGCCAGTTTGGCTTGCCGCGTCGGGTCGTAGACAATTTCACCATTGCCAGAAATCGACTCCACAATCGGATGCCGCTCAACCAGTTCGACATCAACGCCCGCCTGCATCACAGCTTCAATCGACGCGAACTGAATCCGCGTTTGGTAGATCTTGCAGCCGCTGTTGTTTTCCTTGCGCGGGGCAATCGCCAACGCACGGGCCGCACGCTGCAAGTCCGCCGCAAGCTCGCCCCGCGATGGCGGCTGCTTGAGTTGCGCGACATCGGGATGATCCAGCACGCAGTTGTGAACGCCATGATCCGAACACCAACCGTAGTCCGGTCCTTTGGGCATCAACGTCGGATCGCACTCGACGCAAATGGACTCCGGCACCGCGTGTTCCTCACACCAATCATCGACAACCGGTTCGACTTCGCCGGTTAACGCGGCGAATTTGGGAATCCGCCAATCGTTGTGATGCCCATACCAAAACACGGCAGCGAAACCGGCCAGAACCAGCGTCGGTCCGATACTACCGAGCACGAACGAGATACCGCGGCGAACGGGACCGCGAGGTTTTGATTTCCCGTCCTGAGTAATTTCAGTTTTGGCGTCTGGAACCTTGTGTCCGTTGACGGACGGCTTCACGGGTTCTTGCCGAGGATTTTTTCTCGGCGCATGGGGAATCGGATGACTCATTGGAAAACCTTGCTGGCTAGAGACGGTGCAAGCAGCGCACGCAACAACCGCGAGCGCATACAACGACTAAAATCGCAGCCAACCAGAAGGGAGAACCCAAGCGCGAAAATCCGTAGCCGGAATTACAAACCGAGTTCGCCGGTCAGCAGACGAAGTGACCTAGTCGCGGCTCAGAGCAGCCAAGAAGAGTGCGCAACGCGCACCGAGCGACCCGTCAAGAGATTGAATGGACGTGGTTGATGCTCGAATCGAGAAACCAAGACCTCAGAGAGATCAAGCGACTCCAATTTCAGCGGAGCGAGATCCAAGGCGAGCTGAAAATCAGCAATCGTTCGGTGGTTCAGCTCAGGCGTGACCTGGCACTCACATCCCGTTTCGCAAGGGCAAGGCGATTCCACCGGTGGAACGCTATCGTCATCACAAGGCGCGTTCTGTTCACCAGAACAACCACAAGAATGATGCACAACTGCCACATCGCTCACAAAACGATCATCAGACCCACCCAGGCAAAACACCGGGCACGCGACAACTCGCAATGCGATAAACGATAGTAAAAGCAGCCGAAACATCGTGTCAGTTGGTTCTTCTTAATAGGTAGGCCATCAAAAAGATTGTAGGCTACAACTAGCCTTGCGACCAGTCCAGTTTATCGGCAAATGCTTGCCGCGTTGTTCTGTCATTCTTGCATGGCCAGCCGCAAATCAAGCAATTCGCATACCAACACGCCCACTTGGGAGTCTGATTAACCCAGCTTCACTCCCCATCTTCCCTCAAGCGTCCTTCGCAAAGCGTTCGTCTCGGATACCCAGCCGCAACTTCCACTCCATCGCACTGCAATACAAAACCGGCACGATAAACATCGTGATGATTGCGATGAGCATGCCGCCGAAACTGGGGATCGCCATCGGCACCATAATGTCGCTGCCACGGCCGGTCGATGTCAGGATTGGAATCAATGCCAGGATTGTCGTCGCCGTGGTCATTAAACACGGTCGAACGCGTCTCATGCCGGCAGCCACAGTGGCTTCGCGAGCGTGCTGGGCGTTCTCGATGCGATCCTTGCGGAAGCTTTCGTCAAGGTACGATGCGATCACGACGCCATCGTCGCTGGCGATGCCGAACAGGGCCAAGAAGCCGACCCAAACGGCAACACTTAGGTTGATCGTTTTGACTTGGAACAGCTCACGCATGTTGGTGCCGAGTAAGCTGAAATCGAGGAACCATTCGGTCCCGTACAACCATAGCATGATGAAACCGCCCGCCCACGCGATCAGGATGCCACTGAAGACTAGCGATGTTGTGATGGCTGATTTGAATTGCAGGTACAGAATCAAGAAGATGATCCCGAGTGCGAGTGGTAACACGATTGCCAGCGTTTTTTGCGATCGGATTTGGTTTTCGTAGTTGCCTGCGAACGTGTAGGTGACTCCAGCGGGCAGCGTGAACTCGCCCGAGTCAATCTTCGATTGCAAAAATGCCTGAGCATCCTCAACGACGTTGACTTCCGCTTCGCCCGGCTTCTTGTCGAACAAAACGTACCCAAGCAAGAACGTGTCTTCGCTCTTGATGACTTGCGGACCTCGCGTGTAGCGAATGTCGGCGAGTTGTCCGAGCGGGATTTGCGATCCGGTCGGCGTTGGAACTAGAATCCGTTCGAGCGATTCGAGATCGTCCCGCAGTTCGCGGGCGTAACGCACTCGCACCGGGAAACGCTCACGACCTTCGACGGTCGTTGTGATCTGCCGGCCGCCAATCGCAACTTCGATCACGTCCTGCACGCTGCGAATGTGCAGTCCGTATCGTTTGATCGCATCGCGGTCGATGTCGATCTCCAAGTACGGCTTGCCGACGATGCGGTCAGCGATGACGGCTGACGATTGGACCGTTGGAATTTGCTTCAACAGCGATTCCAATTCCAAGGCAACCCGCTCGATCGTTTCCAGGTCCGGGCCTTTCACCTTCATCCCCATCGGCGCACGCATGCCGCTCTGCAGCATCACGATCCGAGCCGCGATCGGTTGCAGTTTAGGAGCGGACGTCGTGCCTGGAATCTGGGCCGCCGTCGTGATGGCTTGCCAAATGTCGTCAGGCGTGCGTATTTCGTCTCGCCATTGCCGGAACGGACGACCGGTGGGATCAAGGATCAGCTCACCGTCGTCGTCGCGGATATACTCGTTTGCTTCCGTGTCATAGCGGAAGTTCAGCCGGTGACCGTCTTCGTCGGTTTTGTATTCCGACTTGTAGGTGATGTAGGTTTCGATCATCGACACGGGTGCCGGATCAAGCGGAGTGTCGGCGCGACCAATCTTACCGACGACCGATTCGACTTCGGGGATCGAGACGAGCAGTTGGTTCTGCAACTGCAACACGTCCATCGCTTCACCGATCGAAGCGTGCGGCATCGTGGTGGGCATGTAGAGGAACGAGCCTTCGTCGAGCGGCGGCATGAATTCTTTGCCGAGTCCCGGTAGCACGTTGGTTGCTGTTCTCCAAGGACCGGACTCCCGAACAGTCGAATCTGAAATGCCAACCATCGAGAACGCCTTGGGAACGAAACCAAAGACCTTGTCGAAACCCAACCAAGCCGATCCACCGAACAACAGGATCGCAGTTGGCAAGCAGAGAAACGCGAGCTTGTGATTCAGGCACCAACGCAGGATCGGTTCGTACAGGAATCGTTGAAAGACAGTAAAGAAGCCGAGGATGCCGCCAATCAATCCGCCGACGAACAGCAAATTCAGTAGCAAACCTTTCTGCGGTCCCAGCGGCAACCACTCCTGCGTCAGCAGAACACCGACGACTATCGCCGCGAGTGCACTGGCCGCGTACGGTCCGAAACGGTGGTAACGCTCAGGAATCCGTTCTTCGTACAGTTTGTATGCGGACAGCACGATCAAGATTGCACCGACCCACCACGTCAACATCATCGACGCCGCAATACCGAGAATCAGTAACGCGAACCAAGCCCCACGACGCAAACTCTTTGACTCAATGCGCCCGCCCATCAACACGTGGGCGGCTGGCGGAATGATTGTCAGCGCCACAATGACGGATGCCGTGAGTGCAAACGTCTTGGTGAATGCGAGCGGACGAAACAGCTTTCCTTCCGCACCGATCATCGTGAATACTGGCAGAAAACTGACCACGGTCGTTGTCACGGCGGTCAGCACCGCACCGGCGACTTCGTGAGCCGCTTTGAAGATCACCGTCAACTTGTCGTCTTCGGGCGCAGCTTCATCCAGGTATTTGAGAATGTTCTCGGTGAGAATAATCCCCATATCGACCATCGTCCCGATCGCAATCGCGATGCCAGACAACGCCACGATGTTTGCGTCCACGCCAAACGTCTTCATGGCGATGAAGCACATCAAAACGGCCAGCGGTAGTAGCGCACTAATAAGAAATGAGCTGCGTAGGTGGACGACCATCACCAGGATCACGATGATTGTCACGAGGATTTCTTCAAACAGCGCTGTGTTCAACGTGCCCAGCGTCTCGTAGATCAACCCCGTGCGATCGTAGAAGGGCACGACCGCGACTTGACTGGTCGTAATCCATGTCGGCCACTGTTCTTGGGGCATGCCACGAAGATGCTTGACCCAGGCATCGCTACTGGCCGTCGCTCCCGTGATCGGTTCCAGGTCATGCCGGTCGGCGTAGAGATCAACTTCATCGGCCGACGTCTTTGTGTAATCGACAAGCACCTTCGTCGGCAGGCCCGGCGAAACTTCCTTGATACGCTGTTTGATGTTCTTGATCGCTGCCAGCGGGTTGTATCCGTAACGCACGACCGCGACTCCGCCGACGGCTTCCGCACCGGCCTTGTCGAGCGCACCACGTCGGAGAGCCGGCCCGAGTGACACGTTGGCTACGTCGGCCACCGTGATCGGCACGTTGTCCGTCACTTTTACGACCGTCTTCTCGATGTCTTCGATATCCTCGATGAAGCCGAGACCGCGGATGACGTATTCCGCCTTGTTCAGTTCGATCGTCCGAGCACCCACATCAACGTTCGTCATGCGAATCGACTCAAACACCTTCGCAAGCGTCACTCCAGCGGCCCGCATCGCATCGGGATCAACGTCGATTTGGTACTCCTGAACGAAGCCGCCGATCGACGCGACTTCGCTGATCCCTTCCGCTGAAGTCAACGAATAGCGAACGTAGTAGTCTTGAATCGTTCGCAGCTCTCGCAAGTCCCAACCGCCGGTCGGGTTGCCATCAGGATCGCGGCCCTCGAGCGTGTAAAGATAAATCTGCCCCAATGCTGTCGCGTCCGGTCCGAGAGTCGGTTGCACGCCATCGGGCAAGGTACCGGCGGGCAAGCTGTTCAGCTTTTCCAGCACTCGCGTTCGCGACCAATAGAAGTCTGCGTCTTCGCCGAAGATGATGTAAATCGACGAGAAGCCGAACATCGAATAGCTGCGGATCGTCTTGACTTCGGGAATGCCCAACAGCGCAACCGTCAACGGATAACCGATCTGGTCCTCGACGTCCTGTGGGCTGCGACCCATCCACTGCGTGAACACAATTTGTTGGTTCTCGCCAATGTCGGGAATCGCGTCGACCGGCACGGGATCGCGAGGCAACACGCCGGTGTCCCAGTCAAACGGCGCGACCATGACGCCCCAGCCTAGCGTGGCAATGACCAGCAACAGGACAACGAGCTTGTTGGTCAAGCAGAACCAGATCAGCCGGCCGAGGATCGAGCGTTTTGCGTATTCAATGGTTTCATCGTTGTCAGTCATGTTGAATTACTTGGCCTACAACTTTTCGACTTTGTCGGCACACTTCAGCATCGACGGGCCGTAGTACGGATTGCGAACTGCATCGTCGGACTGAATCCAAGATGCACCACGTCCCTCAAACGCCATCGGGCAATGCAGTTCGTAAAGAGCCGCGTCGGTGGGAAGGCCGAACATCCGCTCCAGGCTCAGCATCTGCTCAGACAGCAACGCGAATCCGCTCCGCAAGGCGGCGAGGTCGCTTGCTTTCTGCATTCTTGCGACGATCTCGGACAAGTCGCGTTTCTCTTTGTTCCACATTTCGACCGCTTTGGACTCAGAGACGATCGGCAGCAATGAAGCCAATCGCTGATGCAACGGCTCGACGGCTTGCTTCGCACCCTCCAGATCGTCGGCCGCGAGCGCCTTACCAAGTCCCAAATAAGGACCGACAAAGCCGTCTAATTGCTGGGTCACTTCTGGCGGAGCATCCATGTTCGCCATCGCTGGCATCTGCATTTCATCGTGAGACATCGGCAACGGGAATTGCGTCTTCATTTGATCGACGTGCTGGCGAGTCAACGCGAACACCCGATCGGCTTCACGCATGGAATTGGTCTCACGGCCTTCGGTGACGTCGTTCCGCAATAACATCGCAATCTCGAACCATTGCGGTCGCATGTCGGGGCCGATCAAGTCTGCTGGCAACGCCTCGACCGCTTTACCCAGTTCGTCGTAGCCGGCACGAATCTCTGCGAGGTTCGCTGCTTCGACCTTTTCTTGAATCGTTTTGTATTGCTCAACAATGCCTTGCATCGCATCACGTACCGCTGGCACCAACTCCATCGGACTCGCGTTCATCGTGACACCTTCGTCTGCCTTTGGCATTTCCATACCGCCGTGGTTGTGTCCACCGCCGCCGCCACCTTGAGGTGTCATCATCGAGGGCTTCGCAGAAATCTGCAGCGCACTGTCGAGCTTGAAGTTTCCGTTGGTCACAACGAGGTCGCCTTCGTTGAGACCGGACTTCACCAGATAGAATTCACCTGCTCGCGGACCGATCACAATCTCCCGACCTTCATAAGTCGGCTTGTCTGCGTCGGGAATCTGAACGTAGACGATCGCTCGTGTGCCGGTTAGCAACACCGCTGACGTCGGTACGATCAACGGCTTCGCAGCATCGGTCGGTTCCGCAGTGACATAGCCCAATGATTCGGCCCGTACCAATGGCATCCCGCAAATGTCGCAGTCGCCCGGTTGATCTTTCACGATCTCGGGATGCATCGGGCTGATCCACTTTCCAGCTAACGACGCATCAAGCACTCGGCCGCCCGCCGCGACGTTGCTCTTCACGATCGCCCGCACGAACATCTCCGGCTTCAGTCGGCCGTCATCGTTGCTGACGTTCACGCGAACCTTCACTGTTCGCGTATCTTCGTTCAACACCGGGTCGATGAACGCGATGCGTCCGTGAAAAACCTCGCCCGGATAAGCTTCGGTCGTGAACTCGACGTCTTGCCCGTATCGCAACCAAGCTAGGTCCGATTCGTAAGCATCCATTTGAACCCACAAGTGGTTCAAATCAGCGACAGTGTAGATGCGGTCGCCGGTCTGTACGCGATCACCTTCTTGTTTCAACTTGCCGACGACCACGCCGCCGACCGGCGAATAGATCGTTACGGTTTCGGATGACTTACCACGTTGCTCGATTGTCTGAATCTGTTCTGGCGTCAGTCCCAGCAACCGCAATTTCTCGCGAGCGGATTCGGCAAGATCGAGTGGTTCGATGAAACGCGATGAGCTTTGCGGCCGGTCCCGCCGAGTGGCGGCAAGCAACTCTTCCTGTGCGGTGTAGAGTGCCTCGCTGTAGATTTGCACCATGTGGTCGCCCTTGTTGACTTCGACGCCCGTATAGTCAACGAACATGCGTTCGAGCCTGCCGGGAACCCAAGCCGTGATGTGGGCAAGTCGTGTTTCGTCGTACTCGATCTTGCCCACCATCCGAACATCGGCCGTCACGTATTGCCGACGCACGGGGCTGACCTGAACGTTCATTAGGCTCTTGATCTCAGAGCTGATCGAAACGGTGCGAACACCGTCGGCCGATTCTCTGACCGGAACCAAGTCCATCCCGCAGATCGGACAACTGCCCGGACCATCGCGACGGATTTGCGGATGCATCGAACAAGTCCAAATCGACGGTTTCCCTTGCATGGCCTCCGAATTCGACGTACCGGAATTCGAGGACACATTCGGCTCATCCGAGCCGCCGCCAAACCAAGAAGCGACGAAGACACCGAGCAGCACAAACGCCACCGCTTGTGCAATCCAGAGTTTCCCGCGGTGTTGTTTGAAGAATTCGTTCATGAGTTCGCTTTAGGATTTGTCTAACCAGGTCACCAGCTTCGCCACTTCATCTTGGTCGCGAACACCGACGGCGGTGACGCTTCGAGTGCCTTGCTTCCAAGTTGCCGCGATGCTGGAATCGAGATCGACGAGGCAGCAATCTTTGTCGCCGCACGTTGCCATGCTTTGGCGGCGATCGCCAAACCAAGCCATCTCTTCGTCGTCGTGTTCAAATAGAACCAACGTCGAACCGTCGTTGCGTTTGCAAACCGCCTTTACGCACGTGCAACAAGGCATTTTCAAGACGCTGGTTGATGCCAACGAATATCCCTCGGGCAATCCGCCCGAGACGATCGGTCGATAGCCGACCAACTTAACTGCTCCGTCCGCGTCGACTTTCTCACCGTCGTACTTGGTAAGCAGCATTCGTTCCGCTGCGTCTGGATCGCTGGGCAGCTTCTGCAAGTATTCGTCCATCACGCCAGCGAACTCGACCATGTGTTCGGCTGACATCTCACCATCAGGCGAATGTCCATCGGTGCCGTGCGTCGCCATCGCACCACTGCTGGCCATGTTGTGATTGTTGCCGCCGCCGTACCACAGACCTGCACCCAATAGAACCAAAACGGACGCGGCCATCGACACCAGCCCCGCGCCATACGGCGACTCGCGAATCCAAACGCTAAACCGTCGCGACAGTGTCACCGGCTCAACGGCCGTCGGCAATTCACGCTCAATTCGCTGCCACAGACTAGACGGCTTTGCTGGGATGGGCGTTTGAGCGAAATTCGACCCGATTGACCTGAACGAACTCAGCTCTGCCGCACACGATTCGCATGACTCAACGTGTTTCGCCACCGTTGCCGCTCGTCCAGCCGCAAGCTCGCCGTCGTGATAAGCCGACAGGTCTGGCTGCACAGTTTTGCAATCGTTGGTTGACATAACCCACTCATTCTCTGGGAGACGCTTCTGCTGATGTGTTTTTGATGCCCGAAGTACGTGTTTATTCACGCATTTCAGTGAATTTGCAGAATTCTTTCCGCACGGCGTGAAGAAAGCGACCGCCCAAGTATCCAAATGCACGTCAATCGAAAAATTCGCCCTCCTCATCCGCGAAGGCAAAACCCCATGCGACTCACGAAATTCATCCCGTTTCTACTCGGCGGGTTGCTCATTCTCGGCATTTTCGGCTGCAACTCGCCCGAATCCGATCCTGTGACGCCACCCGCGACTCCCGCCAGCGACACGGCCGAGGACCACGCAGACCATGACCATGGCGACCACGCCGATCACGATCACGGCGACCACGCCACCGCAGATTCCGATTCGCCAATGGCCAAGATGATGGCGGGCTTGAAAGAGCTATCGCCGGAAGATCACAAGTCCGCCATGGCCCAACACATGTGCCCCGTCAGCGGCGAGATGCTTGGAACGATGGGAGCCCCTGAAAAGGTCGATGTGAACGGCAAGTCAGTGTGGATTTGCTGCGACGGCTGCAAAGACAAGCTGCTCGCCGACCCAGACAAGTACCTCGCCAAGTTGAATCAGTAGCCCCACGTTCATCACCCTGTACCATCACTATTTTCAAAGAACTATTTCAATGAAACTTCGCATTCTCACTGCAATTGTCGCGGCCACACTGTTCGCGTCGCCCCAACTCGCGACCGCGCAGGACGTCCACTCCGGACACGACCACGCTGGGCACAGTCACGCCACTGCGGCAACTGGCCCGCACGGTGGCACTGTGCAAACCGTTGGCGACCGCCGCGTTGAAACCGTGATCGCCGACAAAGGCATCATGTTCATGATCCTTGGCAAGAACGACCAACCGATCGCCCCGCCCGACGCGACCGGCACACTGAAACTGCGAGTCGGCGACAGCGAAAAGGAATACGCCTACGAACTCAAAACGCTCAAAAACCTAGCAATCGGCGTCGGCATCGACCTGTCTAAAGTCGTCGATCGACCGTTGCACATCAACGTCGAGATCACCAACATCGGAAGCCAGCCTCTGGTCTTCCATGCGATGGGCAAACTCGCCAGCGGTAAGCTCTCTGACGAACTCCTCATCAGCCTTCAAGCCACGTGCCCCGTCAGCGGCCAACCGCTCGGCAGCATGGGCAAGCCACCCAAGATCACAATCGGTGACAAGTCACTCTTCGTCTGCTGTGCGGGCTGCACGAAGAAAGTCGAAGCCTCACCCGACCAGTACCTCACCAAGTACTACACCGCCAAAGGCGAACAAGTCCGCGAGGGCGTTTTCAAATCGACGCTTGCCGATGCTGCCGCAATCGCCGCACAGAAAACCTGTCCCGTGATGGACGAACCGCTGGGCGGCATGGGCGTCCCAGGCAAGGTCAATGTCAATGGAAAAGCTGTCTACATCTGCTGCCCCGGCTGTGCCAAAAAGTTGGTCGCCGAACCAGACAAATACCTAGCCGCCCTCAAAGCCAAGGGAATCACGCCACCGGCGTTCTAAATATGGCGTCAAACATCTTTCGCCGCCGGACCGACTGAGCGAATCAGATCGCTCCACATTTCACGCTGCTTGACCCAACACAGTTGCTTCGTGATCGGACGCAAGTTCCTTTCGTGAATTTTGGAACGCCCCGTCATTTCGCGGGGCAGGTAGAGCAACGCTTCTTGGATCTCGGGGGCGAGCAGTGATAGGCTCAGAATTTGAGTGAGACGGGGCTGCGAGACTTTGCCCAACTCGGCAAGTTCGATCGTGTCCTGTGCCTCGCCACGCCGCAGCATCTCGTCCATACGAATCGCGAGCGCCATCAAGCGAGAAATCCTGGGAACCTTTCCGCGCCTTTTCACCGGCGGTTCGTCGGCCGATTCCGCCTTCTTCTTGGCGGGTTTCTTCAGGTTCACGTTGACCTTACATTTGACCGTAATCATGAATTCGTCTCCTGTTGTTGTTCGGTCGCTTCGGCGGAAAAGGCTTTGATGCCCGCCGGGTGCATCGAAATCGAAAGCGAGCTTTCGTCTGCGTCGAATTCAATCCGACTGATCAGCAACGTCAGCACCGCCGACTTCTCGCGAGTGTTCAGCTCATTCCAGACGTTGCCAAAATCTGCAAAGGCGGCGTTCACATCACGCTCGTCGATCTGTTCCGCAGTCAAACGTTCGATCTCGCCGTTAACGATTTCAAGCGACTCGATAATGCCGGCGACCTCCTGGTGCAATGCGGCCAATCGCTCTGAATCGCCAGACCCGGCATCCGTCGAATTGCTCACATGTTTCATCTGCTCGTGCTGGTGATTCAACCGTTGGGTGAGCTGCGTTCGTTGGGTAGTCAACTCCGCCAACTCCGCTTCACAACGTTTGCTCGACTGTTCCAGCACATCGCGGCGCAAACCTGGATCATCCGCGATGCAGCGAATCTGGTCGACCACAGCGGCCTCGATATCAGCCGCTGGCAACGAGGGTGACGGACAATACTTCCGCCCGCGTTTGATTGCCGTCACACACGTGTAGTAGCGGTACACTTTCGACCGGCGGCGAGCGACGTTGTGAACCATTGAGTAGTTGCACGCCGGGCAATAGATCAAACCTTTCAACAACGCCTGATACTTGTTGACCAAGTGATTGCCGCCGCCGCGAGCGTGACTACGCATCATCGCCGCGACATCGTCGAACAACTTCTGGTCAATGATCGGCGTGTGCTCACCCTTGAACGTCTGCGTCTTATGCTTGATCCGACCAATGTAGGTTTGGTTGGTCAACATTGTGTGCAGCGACGATTTATCAAACGGCTTGCCGCCTCTCGTCTTTCCCGATTTCGTTTTCCAAGACTTCAAGCACCATCCACGACGGTCAAGTTCTTCGACCACCGGCGTCATCGACTCCATCTCGAGGTACAAGCCAAAAATACGCCGCACCTTCGCCGCCTCGTCCGCGTTGACCACCAACTTCGGGCTTGGCCCGGATCGGTCGACGTCGTAGCCCAGCACCGGGATACCGCCTGCCCATTTACCACGCCGTCGCTGAGCCGCGATCTTGTCGCGAATCCGCTCGCCGATGATCTCTCGCTCGAATTGTGCGAACGAAAGAAGAATATTCAACGTCAACCGACCCATCGAGTGCGTCGTATTGAACTGCTGCGTCACCGAAACGAACGACACGCCATGGTTGTCGAACGTTTCCATGATCTTCGAGAAGTCCAGCAAGCTACGACTCAATCGGTCGACCTTATACACGACCACGCAATCAATCTTGCCCGCCGCGATATCCTCCAGCAATCGTTTCATCGCGGGCCGGTCAACGTTGCCGCCCGAGTAGCCGCCATCGTCGTACCTCGTCGAAATGACCTTCCAGCCCTCTTGCGATTGACTGGCGATGAAGTTCTCGCCGGCTTCACGCTGGGCGTCCAACGAATTGAATTCTTGATCGAGTCCTTCCTCAGTCGACTTACGAGTGTAAATCGCGCACCGAATGATCCGCCGTTCAGATTCCGTTTTCTTTTTCATTTCTGTCTCCTTCCGAGCCGAAAGAAGAGGAATCCGTTGTAGCTGACCCCGGTGATCTCGCCAGCGACTTTCGACAACGAACGAAACCGTTTGCCCTCGTACTCAAATCCGTCCGTCAATACGAGCACCCGAACCATCTGGCCCTTGTATCGCCGCTCCAGAAAGCTGCCCGGCGGTGGCAAGCGAGGATCCCAGTCGACGTACCCATCTTCCTCCGGCGTGGCCCGACGAACGTTGTCCAGAACTTCTTCGCGTGGAGCCGTCATACGAAGATCCGATGTTGCCGCCAACTCTCGAGCCTTCTGCTTCGCTTCGTTGCTCAGCCCGCCTTCGTCCAACGCTTGCAGCCGCCAAGCGATTCGTCGCACCAAATACTTCTTGTGGCGACTGCGACAAACTTCATCAAACACTTCTTCGTAGAGCGATCGCAGTTCATTGACTGTCTTGTCCTCAAGCGCGGCAACCGCCAGTCGAGTTTCATCCGTCATCGGCTCACCTCCGTGTTAGCTTGCTCCGTTTCGGAGACGATCGACATATCATTTTTGTCGAGCGAATCGGAATCTTGTTCGACGTCAACTTGATTCGACTGGCGAGTGTAGATCGCACATTGCGTCGAAGATTGTTCTGCCTTGGTCCGGCATCGAGTCAATGCACGCGAAAGAATGGCAGCGATATTGCTGCGTCTTGCATCACTCATGAATGGGTACCTCTGTGAAAGAAGGAATGGATTCGGCCGCGGTCATCTGCCGCTCAGAAACCGCGTCCGTCACAGAGAGCCCTGGAAACCGACCCGCCTCAAGCCGTTTTCCCAAAGAGTCTTCAAGAGTTCCCGAAACAGCTTCCAGGCAAAACCGTTTCCATCGCCCCACACCGCGACCAAGCAACTCAGCCACAGCCCGTCGTCGCGCATCTGGCGACAACTCACCCACATCAAAATCCGACTTACCCACACGCAACCCTTTGAAAGAACGACAAGCAACCGGGAGCAACCAAACGCTCCCTCCCCGGTTACCTATGCCGTCCTACCGTTCGCCTGCGCGCCAAAGTAGAATTCAAGCCAATCAAAAAAATATTCACCCCACCAAGGAACGGTAACGAACAAACCGATCCCCGAGATCGAGCAATTCCTAAGAGAAAATCACTACATAATCTGCCAAGTGTTCTGACCAACGGTTAGAATCCCACAAGAGTTTGAAAACCGCCGGTCGCCCACAACTTCTCTGTTTGGTTAGGAAACTGACCGCCAGGGGTAAACTCCGAAAGCCGACGTTTTGCAAACCGCAGAACGCCGGCTTTTTTCGTGGCTTTACCGCGATTTGCTGCTATCGCGGACTCTCTGGTGAGAGAGTTTTGGCGGGCCAGTTGGTGCGGGTGCCGGCGGTTTTGGGCCGATATCGAGACGCTTTCGAGCGGAATCTCTCTCGACTCTCTGGGTGCTTGGCGGTCTCGGGTAAACGGAGCTGGGTTATCGAGCGTCTGGCCCGCTCGGGATGGTCGATTCGTTGCTGGTCTGACTCGGCGGAATGGACGGCGGACGAAATTTGACTTTTCGGGTGATGGGGCGCGCGGTGCGGAGGCGGCATAGATAGTTCCGGTGGGAGTTTCGCTTTGGAACTCTCGGAACATCGCTTCGCACGTGGGAGATGCCGCTATCGCTCGAAATGTCCTTTCTCAATCCGCCACGCCCGCGGACATTCGGCTGCAAAGAATCGCAGCCATCTTGGCGATCGGAATCGATCGCGTTCATCGGTCCGACGGAAGTGTTGGCGTCGATGCGCAAGAAGAGACCCCAAGCTCGGAACCTGTTTCGCCAAATCTCGCGAACTCTTTACCCAAGCGGCTTGAGCCTGCCAACATCCGTCGTTGCCGGCCGGCGAGATTGAGCGTGCTGTCGTGGACCAGGTGCGGGCGATCGCAGGCGATTCGAACCTGCGGGATGAGATTGTTCGACAAGCGAATGAGTCGTCGAAACATCGTACTCGCGAGTTTGAAACGCAAAGAATACAGCTGACCCGGCAACTGACTCGCGATCACAGAGAAATCCAGGCTTTGGTGTTGGAGCGGGATGGGCACAGTTCGACGAGCGCGCGGATCGCCGACTTGCAACAGCGAATCGAGTCGGCCGAACGCAAACTCACGTCGGTCAAACGAGATTTGGCCGATGCGAAGAAGCACTGTCTTTCAGCCGAATACATCTCAAACACGTTTGCAGAATTTGACCGAATCTGGGACGTGTTTAATATTCGCGAACAGGCGGAGTTGCTTGGATTGCTGGTCGCGAGCGTCGAATTCGACCAGAGCGACAGCACGATCGAAATCTCATTTCATCGCAGCGGCATCGGGTCGTTGTCGACCTGACGGCCGATCGCCGGGCCGTGCTGATCTTCGCCGCCAGCGTTGCCCACGGCCGGCAAGTCGTCGAAACGTTGGCGAAAAATCACGACATCGAGTGTGGCTTCGTGACTGGTGAGACGCCTGCCGACGAACGCGACGAGTTGTTGTCCCGCTTTCGTGGCGATGCGCCGGCGTCGTTGCTTACCGACGAAACGCCTCAATTGAAGGCAAGGCGATGTTCGTAGGGATGAGCCGCCAAATCTGCGTCGACCTTTTCGATGAGATCATCGCGTTACGTCCTGACTGGGCGGGTACGAAGATCAAGAACGATGAAGGCCAGGAGGTCGGCTACAACCACGAAGACGGTGCGATCCGCATCATCATGACGGGTTCGGCGACCGACAAGCCAGACTTGCAACAACACGTCTTCACCAATCGAGCAAAGAAGCGCCTCGAAAAGCGATTCAAGGACCCCAATGATCCGCTGAAGATCGTGATCGTCCGTGACATGTGGCTGACGGGCTTTGACGCGCCTTGCTGTCACACGATGTACGTCGACAAACCGATGTCCGGCCACAACCTGATGCAGGCGATCGCTCGGGTGAATCGAGTTTTCAAGGACAAGCCTGGTGGCGTCGTCGTGGACTACATCGGAATCGGTAGCGAGCTAAAACAAGCACTCAAGACCTACACCGACGCGAAAGGCAAGGGGCAACCGACGCTGAAGGCCGAAGAAGCCCTGGCCGTTCTGGGTGAAAAGATGGATGTCGTTCGTGGTCTGTTGCACGGTTTCGACTACTCCAGCTATCGCACCAATGCCTTGGCGATCTTGCCGGAAACCGCGAACCATATCCTGGCGTTGGAACCGCAGGGTGACAAAACTGGCAAGCAGCGATTCCTGGACGTGATGGCATCGATCACCAAGGCCTACTCCCTCTGCAGCACCTTGGACGAAGCGGCGCAGTAACCGCTCTGTTGAGGGGTGCCTGCACAGGCGGGGCCGGTATCGGGCCGCAAACGCTCTCGCTTGAGTAGTATCGCGTTTTTGTCGTCTTTTGCGAAGCGTATCCTCGCTGCCAGACAAACTGTCAATTGACTTTTGTGTCACACATGCAACAATTTAGTTGCGGCCGATGAGCTGCAGGTAGTTCCCAATTTGCAAATCAGCGCCTCCAAATTAGCCGGACGTGTCGCCATGCTCCTTTCCGAAATAGTTGCCCGCATCCAAGAACGAAAACGAGAGCTCGATATCTCTGTTTCGGATCTTGCGCGCCGCAGCGGTGTTTCGCGGGCCACGGTCATTCGGATTCTCGGCGGTGAGGATCACGAATTCTCGTTCGCAAACTTGCAGGCTATTCTGGCCGCGTTGGGTAGCTCTCTCGATCTAACCGAGATTCCCGCCGAGCAATTTCGAGATCAGATAGCCACCGCAAAAGCCGAACGTTTGATTGCACTTACGCAGGGCAATGTGGCTCTCGAGTCCCAAGCTGTCTCGCGGGCTTCGGCTCAATCGCATCTCGAAGAAGCGAAAGCTCGGATTGCATCGTCCAGTCGAAAACTGTGGGCCTCATGAACTCGGGTCGTGGCAAAAGCACGGGGCTTGGTTCTAGCGGGAAAGATGACGGCACGCCGTTTGACGGGTCGGGCCTAAAGCTCAAGACGATCAAAACACGACGCGAGCTCAACGAAGTTGAGTTTGAGTCGATCCTTCGCGTGACAGAGAAATACTTGCTGTCGAAATCCTCCCGGAAGTTCGCGCCGTTCAATTTCGATTGGCTCCTCGGACTCCACCGCGAAATGCTGGGTTCGATCTGGAGTTGGGCAGGAGAGATCCGATCGACTGAAAAGAACATCGGTGTGAACCCCAACATCATCGCCGCGGAACTCGGGGTGATTGCGATGGAGGCCGACAAGAGACATAACGAAACGGGCGCTCTCGTGATCGCAACCGCTGCTGAGTTTCATCACCGCGCGGTTTGGGTTCATCCCTTTGAAGACGGCAATGGTCGTTGGGCGAGACTCTTGGCAAACATATGGCTGATGCAACATGACCAGCCGGCCACGCTTTGGCCCGCCACTGATCTTCGCGACACAGAGAGTCCAATTCGCGACGAGTACATTGCCGCGATCAAGGCGGCTGACTCACGAAACTATGAGCCGCTGATTGACTTGCACCAAAGGTTTAGCGAGTAAACACGCATATTATTTGAGGCACGACACATAGCGTCTCACTCATTGTCTCGCTTTCGAAGCAGAAGAAAGTCGCGAACGGCTGGATCGCTGGCCAAACCGATAGCTCGGTCGTACGCCGCCGCCGATTCTGCATGCCCGAGCCTTCGAAGCACGTCGGCCCGCACGGCCCAGTACGGTTGATAGTCCTTAACCTTCGCCGTGTCGAGCGAGTCGAGTATGTCCAATGCGTCTCGACATTCTCCGTGATTCGCGAGTGCAGCGGAAAGCGAAACTTGCACACCGATCGTGGGCGCGACGTCGAGTAATGCGCGGCAAAGGTCAATAATCACGCCAAGCCAAGCAATCGCGAGAGTTCAGGTCGATCCAAGGTTTCGCTGGACTGACCCTCGTCCGAGAACACCGTCGCTACCGTCCATCCTTTCTGCGAGGCAAGCGATCGGCACAGGTCGGTTTGGTTCTGGCAGCAACTATAGGTGAGTCCTCTTGTTCGAGATTGACGCACATCGACTGCCGCCGCTCGGGGCAACTTCGGCCCGTCATTGGAGCTCAAATCATTCTCGATAGTCGTGTTACGAGGATCCTCCACAAGAGCTTGCCGTGTATAGCGGTTTGCAGTACAATCAACTTCGGTGAAACAGGCGAACGAATGTTTGAATCATGGAGTCTAATACGCGATGCAGAAGAATAGTTCCTTGATGGTGCGGCTCGATGAAGAATCGAAGGCATTGCTCAGCGCTGCCGCTGAACTGCGGCGCGTGAGTGTGAGTGATTACGTTCGCAGTGTTGTCATGGGTCAGGCCGAACGTGAATTGGCAGCGGCACGGTCACACACGATTGCGATGACGCCCACGGAACAACTGGATTTTTGGAACGCGCTTGCTAAGCCACCCAAATTGACCAAGGCGCAAAAAGGACTCGGAGCGATCATGCGAGGCGATGCGTGAGCGGCGTTCGCTTTCCCGACGGCTGGCGAGTCGAATTGCTGTCCAAGTCACACAACCGGAAAGGGTTTCAATCCGGGCAAGACGAAGTCGATGCATGGCTGAAAAAGACAGCGTTTCAGAATCAGAAGAAACACCTGAGTTCCACCAAGGCATTGCTCGATTCTGAAAGCAGCATTGTCGGCCACTACACGTTGGCAACATGCCAAGTCGACTTTTCTGACCTACCCGTCGAAATTGCCAAGTCACTTCCCAGTCGGCAGTTGCCCGTCGCCGTCTTAGCGTGGCTCGGAATCGACAAATCGTTTCAAGGGCGAGGCATCGGCAAGCGTTTACTCGCCACCGCCTTAAAAGATTGCTACGACGCAGCCCAAACCTTCGCGTTCATCGCCGTCATTCTCGACTGCGTCGACGCCCCCTCCAAAGCGTTCTATCAACAGTTCGACTTCGCCGAACTCCCCGGCTACCCCATGCGACTCTACTTGCCCTTCAAACTATTAGAAAGGCTCGCCCTCGGCTGATGGCAGAGCGTCACTGTTCACAGAGAACCACATAACCTGACGGTCGTTGGTTTTTTTGAACGCTTGAAAGATCGTTAACTGTACCAACCCCAGTCAAACTCGAGTGACTGACGAGTAAACGAATTGGCCGGCCGTGGGGAGTCCCCGTTGAGTGGGTCGGGCTGGCTTGGACTTGGGCCAAGACTTTCGGCGCTCTCTGTCTCTGCGATCTCCGGCGAAGGTGAATTTCTGAGATTTAGAGAGTCTACGGGTTTCGGCGATTTCGTCGACGCGAACTACGCTGAATCTGCAGGCGGGTGATACGGATTGTCCGAGGTGTGCAGATCCGTTGCGACTTCGGTTTCAATTTCTGGTGGGGCTTCTACGAGCGGTTTCATGGGCTGTTTGCGGATAGCAAGTCGGATGACGAACAGGACCGCGGCAACGCCAACAAAAATCAGGCCGGCTTGGAAGCCATAGATCAGTGGGCCGAGAGTTCGGTTGGCTCCGTCGACGGTCAGAGCTTCGTAACCTTGCTCGGTCATTTCGGCCGGATGCGTGTCTGCCCATTCGGCTCGGATTCGCCACTTCTCTTCGATCTCTGAAGATGACCACTGCGTTGCCGTCATCACGAGACCACCGATCGCGATGACTTTCAAAATACGGCGAAGCACGTTGTGCCGGATCAGCGACAAAGCGATGAGCACGCCGACGCCAGCCCATACGACGGCTGGGTAGCCCCACGAGTAATCGTTGGTCCGCGACGATTCCCAGATTTGATTGAACGGGTCCACTGTGGGGCTTGGCCTTCAGAAGCTTTTTTATCTCGGTCACCATTATCCACTATTTTGATCGCGCGGTTTGCATGTGTGACCCTGAGGGAGTGATTTGTGTCAGCGGAGAGCGAGGCTTTCTGAGCCAGTTTGAAGGGACGGGATCATGGGGTGAGAACCGTCGGGCTCGTTGGCGAATGCCGAGGCTGATTTGCTTGTGCCGCTGACAGGCTTGCGACAGATTCAGCCGGCGAGCGCGCGAGAAACGGGAAATCGAAAAATGGTCACCGAATCGCTTTTGGCACACATAAGAAGCCGAAATCCGTCGCCGATTCGGCATCGAAGCCGCCCAAGAGGTGTGCGGTCACGAAACTGCCAATGTCACCCAGGTCTGCGCCAAGCAAGATCGCGACATCGCGAAACGCGTGGCTCACGAAGTTGGATGAGAACCGGACAGCAAGCTGAGCTTATTCCATGGCAATCGCTTCGTCGGATGCCGGTGCGCGCTCGGGGAAAGACAGCAACTCGTGTCGGTCTGCATGATCTCCGCGTCGACACGGAAACGCTTCATGCTGGAGGCTGGTCCAGCCTGTTGCACGAAGAAGGATTGGGAATTGCAGTCGATCGTTCTCGCCGATGCACGAAAATGAAGCGATAAGTTCCGGCCGTTAACTTTGAATTGATGATTCATAAAGTTCCCCAGGCCAAATCGGAACTGGTATGGATTCCAGGCTGTCGAGTTGGCCGAACAGACCCAATTCCGGACGGTGAACGCAGTGGAATCAAAGATGGTCGGAGATTTTTCGGATTCTTGTTAACGATTCCCGTTCGCGGTCGGCATACGGTCAATCTGCTGTCGTATCGTATCAGTCGTGACTATGGACGAAAACAAGAAACGCGAAGACTTTACTCAGAACTGGCTGGAGGCTGAGCCTTCGGTATCAGCGTACGTCTTTGCGTCTATCAGCGGCTTTCATGATGCTGAAGACGTCGTTCAAAAGATCGCTCAGGAGCTGGCGCGTCGATTCGATGAGTATGACTCGGGGCGTTCGTTCGTTGCGTGGGCGCTGTGGATTTCCAAATCGCGGGTGATTGATTTTTACAGGGTTCAGGGACGATCACGAATTGTTTTCTCGGACGAATTGCTCGGACGGCTGGCTGACACGATTGCCAGTCAGGCTGACGGCCGAAGTCGACGGCGCGAAGCGTTGGAGGCCTGTCTGGATGAACTCCCGCCAAGGTCACGCCGACTGCTCGACTTGCGGTATGTGGAAGAGTTATCAGCCGAAGAAACGGCTCGAGAAATCGGTTCCACCGGTAGCTCGGTGCGCGTTCTGTTGTCGCGCGTGCGGAATGCTCTTGCTGGTTGCATTGAGCGACGAATCGCGATGGAGAATTCGTGATGTCCGTCGACAATGACTTGATCGATCGCATTCTCGAAGGAGAGGTGTCCGACGAGGAGGCCGCGGAGTTGCAGAGTTGGCTTCAGGATCAAGAAAACCTCGAACGATTTGCGCTTCGTGCCGAGTTGCATTCGGGCTTGCGGCGTTCTCTGCAGCGACAGCTTATTCAGAAGAATGCACTGGATGCGAGCGAAGATAATCATGTCGCTGCGTTCGATTCATCGCAGGAGAAACGACAGGCGTCGGTTCTCCAGTCGCGAAGGACACTGGGGCTGGGCATAACGGGGCTCGTGACGGCGGCCAGCATTCTCTTTGCCTTCGTGTGGCCTGAAGCCGAATCTGTGCCAAAACAAAAGGTTGCTGCGGCGGCTAAGATCGTGGGTAACGTCAGCGGTACACTCATGAGAAGCGGTTCGCATTGGGACGACGCTAAGATCCCACCTGGCGATTACGAGCTACAGAAGGGATTGTTGAATCTGCAGTTCGGCGGTGGCGTGATGGTCTATATCGAAGCTCCTGCGCATTTCGATGCAGTTAGCGATAAGCGTGTGGTGCTGCATAGCGGTCGACTGTCGGCCAGAGTACCTCCCGAGGGTATTGGGTTCACTGTGGAAACTCCCGCAGCGGAGGTCGTCGACTTTGGCACCGAGTTCTGCGTCGATGCAGAAGCTGGCGCAAGCGAGGTGCATGTTTTTGATGGGCTCGTGCGAGTTCATCCCGGGGCTTTGCAACAGCGTGCCTTGTCGAGGTCCGTTGATTTGCAGGCATCGCAGGCTGTGCGGATTGCTGACGGCGAAGTTGAGCCCGAGGGCATCACCATCGCAACCGACAGATTCATTCGTGACTTTGACGAACCGAAGTGGAACTATGCTCGCTTGGTCAAGCGGTTGAAGCCACTGGCCATCTACCGAATGCCAATTCGCGACCGCGGGCTGGTTTCTGAACCGCCCGAATATTCTGGCATTGTGGTGACCGGGGATGGAAAGCGTCCGCCACATGCCCGTGGTGTGTTCGTGGGCGGTTCTCTTCGAATCGGCGCCGATTCCACCGGTCGCGGAGGACGGGTTGATTCGCCGCCGGCATTGGGCACGGGGCAATTCTCTCTAGCTTGTTTCGTGTACCTCGAAGCGCCCGCACGCGGCACGATGGTTGCCACGAACCTGCATGATGGTCAGGGCAACTTCAGCCTTTCTCTTAATAAGCTTGGTCGGCTGCAGGCCACGGTCAAGAACGACGATGGTGACGCCGTAGTGGACGAGGCCACGAGTCCTGAACCAGCCGAGAGTGCCCCGGGAACAGGACTCGTGACCTCGTCCACTACAAGCGATTCCGTCCTGCCGCAAGAGACATGGCGGCACGTCGTTGTGACCGCTGATGGAGAACGATTGCAACTCTACGAAGACGGTACGCTCGTCGCATCGACACCCTGTGCGGCGATGGCGGGCAGTGACTCTGACGCTACGGTCTGGTTCGGCACGGACCCTAAAGCGATTCAGGTGTGGGATGGTCGGATCGACGAGTTGGCCCTTTTCGACCGAGCACTCAACGAAAATGAAATCGCGTCACTTTACCGAACTGCTCAAGAAGAGATCGTCAGATCAAGATGACAACGACTGCGCCTTCACGTCCAGCCAACGGAGCACCATCAGTGCATCGTCGCCAGCCTCCAGGTACGACGTCGTGGGCGATCGTTACGAGTCCAAAACAGGGGATTCGTGACCTCATCCACTACAAAAAATCTATCCCGAAAGCATGAAACTTATGAATATAATACACCGTCTTCTTTTCAGCATCGTTGTATTTACCACAACCTGTATTGGCCAACTGGTTGCGGCGAATACGCGACCCAATGTCGTGTTTCTGGCGGTCGACGACATGAACGATTTTGTCGGATGTCTTGAGTCGCGCCCGGGTGCGATCACGCCAAACATTGATCGGCTTGCCGCTCGTGGCGTGTGCTTTACCAATGCTCATACCGCCGGTGTGTTTTGTGCACCCAGTCGTGCGGCGATTTTTTCCGGCCAGTACGCATCGACAACCGGATGCTACATGACTCCGAACTACTTTGTGCATCATCCGGAAATTGAATCGCTGCAAATGAGCTTTGCCAAAGCGGGTTACACCACGCTGGGCGCTGGCAAGCTGTTTCATCATCCCGCTGGAGCGATCGACCAGCGTGGTTGGACAACGTTCTTCCTGCGGAACCAGTTCCAGCGAGAAGGCGGTTGGGCTTTGGAATCGTGGAGCAGCGATACGCCTGTGCCGCAGCCCTTTCCGAACAGTGTTTACAACAAAGGCAAAGAGATCACCGGCGGGCTTTTCCTGGAATGGGGAGCTGTTTCAAACGAACAAGAAGAGGAGATGGCCGACACGATCCGTTCCAACTGGGCGGTCGACCAGCTGAAACGAAAACACGACAAGCCGTTCTTCCTGGCTTGTGGTTTCTACGCTCCTCATTACCCCAACTATTGTCCGCAAAAGTACTTTGATTTGTACGATCGAGACGCCATCGAGACTCCTGCGTTCAAAGAAGATGATCTCGCTGACCTTCCGCAGAAGATCATCAAGCAACGACAGAATCGCAAGAAGCAGCACTACGACAAGCTCGTAGCGATGGGAGCATGGAAGGACGCTCTGCACGGATACCTTGCCTGCACCAGCTATGCCGACGCCATGGTCGGTCGAATTTTGGATGCTCTAGCTGCGAGTCCTTATGCCGACAACACGATCGTCGTGCTGTGGAGCGATCACGGCTATCACCTGGGTGAAAAAGGCCAGTGGGGCAAGCACACGTTGTGGGAACGAACCTCCAACGTGCCGTTCGTCTGGGCGGGCCCCGGCGTGGCAAAGGGAGTTCGCTGCGACGTGACGGTCAGCCTGATCGACATCTATCCAACGCTGGTTGAAACGTGCAACTTGCCGGCGCCGCGTCAGGAGCTGGAAGGCGTTTCGCTGGCATCGACACTGCAGTATCCCGGCGATGCCAAAGATCGAACCGTGTATTTGCCCTATATGAACCCCGGTGAATACACAGTGATGAATCGCGATTGGCGTTTCATTCACTACGACGACAAGAACCAAGAACTGTACAACGTCAAAGAGGATCCGCATGAGTGGGACAACCTCGCATCCGACCCGCAGCAGGCGGACGTCATCGCCCGACTACGGGAGTCGGCACCGAAGAAGTTCGCCGATCCGGAACCCAAGCTCAACGCGAGACGTGACCTAGTGGTCGAAGGCGAATCTTTTCGCTGGGAGAAAGGCGAAGGCAACTATGTGCCACATCCAAAGTATCTGCCTTACACCGATCCGGCGTTAAAGCAAGAGCAATCGAAGCCGCGACGGTAACGACGCATAGAGAACGATGGGCATTCGTAGTGGACGAGGTCACGAGTCCGGCACCATCCATCAGATTTAATAAGCATATTGTTGATCGCGGACTCGTGACCTCGTCCACTACAAATTGACTGACCGATCGCCCAAGACACGAAAGTGAGAAGCAGTATCTGATGGACAATTTGAGATGTCTGAGTTTGATGCATCAGTATGCAACCGCAGCAATGCTGTTGTTATTGTTGTCGGGCAGTGTCTTTGGCGATCAAACCGCATCCGAGCGCCCGCCGAACATCGTCTTAATGTTTGCGGACGACCTTGGCTACGGAGACATCGGTTGCTACGGACACCCCTACGCTCGAACGCCGGCGATCGACCAACTGGCCAAAGAAGGCACGCGGTTCACTCAGTTCTATGTGACAGGCGTCACATGTAATCCCAGCCGAACGGGGCTCATGACCGGACTGTTTCCGGCGCGGCTTCCGAAATATGCGGCCGACTTCGGTTTTGGAGACCGCACGACCATCACCGAGTTGTTAAAGAAGCGAGGCTACAGCACCGGGCACTTCGGAAAGTGGCACATTGGCCCCCGCGACAGCGACGGCACCTATGGAATCGATTTGGTCGAGACAATCGGCAAGGCCCGAGACGCAACGAGCGGGAAGACCGGACGCGATCACGATTTGTATTCGGCGGCGATTGATTTCATTCGTGACAATAAGGAAGGTCCGTTCTACGTCAATATTTGGGGACATGCGACGCATTTTCCCGTCAATACGGCAGATGGTTTGGTTGCCGAATTCAAAGACGTGAAGGTCGACCGAAATGACTTCTCGCTGACCATGCAACACAAGTTTGATGAGTGCCAAAAGATCGGCGGCGATCTCGATGAATCCATGCGGCAGTATCTCGGCGATGTCTACCAGATCGATTTGAATGTCGGGCGGGTGCTGAAGACGCTCGATGAGTTGAGGCTCCGGGAAAACACGATCGTCGTCTTCTCCAGCGACCACGGACCTGCACCGGTGATCCTTGGGAAGCAAGGTGCCCGCGAATTCTCGAACAACATGCTGGGTTACGCGGGCGAGTTTCGTGGCGGCAAACACGAGCAATACGAAGGCGGAACGCGTGTGCCATTCATCATTCGTTGGCCGGGCCGAGTAAAGGCAGGCAAAGTCGACTCCGCCAATATTGTCTCCTTTGTCGACTGGCTGCCGACACTTTGCTCGATAGCCGGGATTGAGGAACTGCCGTCGCAACTTGACGGAGAGAACATTTCCGACATCTGGCTTGGTGCCGACCGCCAGCGCACAAAGCCGCTGTTTTGGAGGGCCAGTTCCACGGGCAGTACTCCCGCGATGCGCGTCGGTAAATGGAAACTGCACTTGCCACGAAAGCAACGCGGCGAACCGGAACTCTACGATCTTTCCGTCGATCCGAGCGAACGCAACAACATTGCAGAGACTCATCCAGAAGTCGTCGCCAGCCTTGGAAAGTCGCTCCAGGCATGGGTTGCCGAGCTGCCGGCGGAATACGAAAAGATTGAGAAGACAGAGCCGAAAAAACGAAGCCGTGACCGCAAAAAGAACCGGTAGTTGAAATTCTCGTAGTGGACGAGGTTGCCAGTCCTGTGCAACTTCGGGACTCGTGACCTCGTCCACTACGGTCACATGTTCTGATAAATCGCAAAATTAAATGAGACCTTTCATTCAAAATCTAATCGCTGCGGCCTGTCTCTTGACACTTGGGGGCGAATCCGCCGCGACGGCGCCGGGCGAACGAAAGCCAAAGCGAAATACGAAAAATTTGAAAAGGCAGAGCCGAAGAAACGAAGCTGTGATAGCAAAAAGAACCGGTAGTTGAAATTCTCGTAGTCCTGTGCAACTTCGGGACTCGTGACCTCGTCCACTACGGTCACATGCTCTGAAAAATCGCAAAATCAAATGAGACCTTCCGTTCAAACTCTAATCGCTGCGACCTGTCTCTTGGCACTTGGGGCCGAGTCTGTCGCGACGGCTCCGGGCGCGAAATCGCTTCACGAGGCCATCTACTATCTGCGTGGTCGAGGGGCTCAGGCGATCCGTTTTGGCGACTGGAAGTATCGCATTGCTACTGAGAAGTCGCCGAAAGAGAAGAAATCAAAACGGAAGGCCGCAAGCGTCACAAAGCCGGAGAAGATCAACGTCGAGACGCTCCACAACCTGAGCAACGACATCGGTGAGCAGACGAACCTGATTGATGAACATCCCGAGATCGCACAGCGTTTGAAACGACAACTCGCAACGTTCGAGACGGATCTCAGAAAGAACTTACGTCCCGCGGGAGTTGCCAGCGGTGTTTCGACCGGAGGGGATTAGCCACAGATGAACACGGATAAACACAGATGAACACGGATAAACACAGATGAATGAGAGCGAGTTGAATGCGTTGACGGAGAAGATCATTGGGTGCGCGTTTCAGGTTTCAAATACGTTGGGAGCGGGTTTTCTGGAGAAGGTCTATGAGAATGCGCTGGCGATTGAGCTCCGCAAGAACGGTCTTGAGTTGAAGCAGCAGGCCCCGATCAAAGTAATCTACGGAGAGACGGTGGTTGGGGAATACTTCGCGGATCTCCTTGTGTCGGATTTGGTAATCGTTGAAATTAAAGCAGTGAAAGAGATTAGCGATGCATTCGCGGCTCAGTGCCTCAACTACTTAAAAGCAACCGGACTTCCGATTTGCCTCCTGCTGAATTTCGGTAAACCTCGCATAGAAATAAAGCGTTTTCGCCTTTAACCATCTGTGTTCATCTGTGGCCCAACCACCTTGGACCGCGTGATTCGCCACAGATGAACACAGATGAAGAAACTAGAACTCGTCGCGACAAGCCGGGTGATCACATTGAGGGCATGGTCCTTCGCCTTCAATAATTCGTATTCATCAGTTTTTTTGTGGCCAATCGCTTCCCCAAACTGATCCACAATCGCATCAATGAAGGACACGCAAACTCAATGAAATCTAGACGCATATTTTCTCGGGCTATCCGTGTGCATCCGTGTTCATCTGTGGCCAATCTACTTCTGCCTTTGATTCTCGCGACTGTTTTTGCTTTGTCCCATTCACCGGCGCGAGCTGAATCCGACAAGCCGATGAACGTGCTGTTTCTCGTCGCCGATGATTTGAACAGTTGGCTGCTTGAGGATGCTGAGCGGTACGCAGGCAAAGTCATTGCCCCCAATCTGCGAAGTTTGGCCGCCAGTGGTGTCAACTTCACACGGGCATATACGGCGGCTCCGGTTTGTTCGCCTTCTCGCACCGCGTTCTTTTCAGGTGTAACTCCCTGGAAATCGGGTATCTACAACAACGCGCAGACCATCAGCACAAGTGAGGTCATGAACCAGGAGGCCGTGCTGTCACTGGCCGGATTGTTCAAGAAGAGCGGCTACGGCACCTTCGGCTACGGCAAGATCACCCACGGCTGGGACCAGAGGGAAAACTGGGACGTTAAGTTTGGCCACAAGCGAGACCCGGCTCCGCCGGGAGCACCCCTAGCAAAACTCAGCGGAGGAGAACAGGACTGGGGTCCCATTCATCTCACCGAAGAACAGATGAATGACACGCTCGGGGCCGACAGGGCGGTTGCTGTTCTGCAGGGACAACACGACAAGCCATTTTTCCTGGCTTATGGCTCATTCAATCCGCACATGCCCTGGTATGTCCCGAAGAAATACTTCGACATGTACCCGCTGGATCAGGTAGTTCTTCCGGAATTGCGGGAGAACGATCTGGATGACCTTCCTCCGCTCGCCAGAGCAGTCAGTGACGGGATCGGGAGCTTCGCCGACAAGGTCATTCAGGCAGGTAAACACAAAGAAGCGGTTCAGGCCTACCTGGCCACGACCACGTATGTCGACACCCAGATAGGACGCGTTCTCGATGCCCTCGAAAAAAGCCCCTACAACGACAACACCATTGTCGTCTTCCTCACCGATCACGGGTTTCACCTTGGTGAAAAACATCACTGGCAAAAGACAACCCTTTGGGAGGAGGGAACGCACGTCTTGTTGATGTTTCGCGCGCCGGGAGTCACCGAAGCCGGGGGGGTGTCGCAGCGGTTCGTTTCCCTGATGGACATCTATCCGACTCTTGCCGAACTCTGCGGCCTCACGCCGCCCGCGACCATCGATGGACGCTCCTTAGTTCCGCTGCTCAAAGACCCGAAAGCTCCGTGGGAAAGCACCGCCATCACTGGATTGTGCGATAAAACCAAGACGGACATGGCCTATATCAGCATCCGCCATGAACTCGGCCGCTACACCCGCTACGGGGCCGACCAGGAGGAATTCTATGACGCCTCGAGGGATCCCCATGAATGGAACAACCAGATCGACAACCCGAAATACGCAAACACCGTTGATAAACTCCGGGCCCTGGTCCCTCGTTTCGCCGAGGCCGCCGAACCTCTTCCCTCGGCCCTGACCAAGAAACGCAAGGAGTCTCGAAGAGGGACTAAGAACTTACCGGCCGTAGTGGACGAGGTCACGAGTCCTCGTTCTGATTCTGTCGGTGAATAGGACTCGTGACCTCGTCCACTACGGACCATTGAAAACAGGAGTAAACATGAACCCTTCACGTCGAACGGCGTTGAAATCGATCGGCGCGACCACCACGCTGGCTGCGTCCGGTCTGGTGCCATCAATGATCTATGCCGCACCGTCAACATCCGGCAGCGACAAGTTACGTGTCGGACTAATTGGCGCCGGAGGGCGAGCCAAATGGCTGACACGTGCCTTGGGTCGCGAATCCCATCGAGCCGAATTGGTTGCCGTCTGCGATTGCTACCTGCCGCAGATCGATGCACTTGCGGCTGACAACAAAAACGATCCACGGGCCGGTGATTCGTGGAAGCGGTATCAGAAATACGAGCAGATGTTCGATTCTGAAGAGCTCGACGCGGTGATAATCGCGACGCCCGATCACGTGCGCGTGCGTGCAGCCATGATCGCCTGCGCCAAGGGGCTGGATATCTACGCGGAAAAGCCACTGAGTTTCAGCATTCCCGAAGGTCGGGCTCTGGTCAAAGCAGTGCGAAAACACAAACGTGTGCTGCAAGTTGGTACGCAACAACGCAGCACACCGATCAATCAATATGCCTGCGAGTTCGTCCGCGAAGGTGGACTCGGAAACGTCAATACGATCCTCGTCAAGAATTACTCAGGCTCTCGGCCTGCGACGGGGCTCGAGCAGCAACCCATCCCCGAAGGCATGGATTGGAATCGTTTTTGTGACCAAGCAAAGCTGCTTGACTATCACGAACGACTTCATCGTAGGTGGCGGAGTTACGACGCATTCACAGGCGGACCGATTTGCGATCGTGGTTCGCACGCATTGGACATGGTTCACCTTGCCATGGGGTGGGAGAAAGTCGCGCCGACGCGGATCGAACCCACCACCGAAGCGAAAGACTACTGGGATCGCGGTGTGAGGCTTTATTACCCGGATGGCACCGTTATTCGGCTGGAAAGTGCGGATGGTCCCGCGTTCGGCGGCATATTCATCGGCCAGCAGGGCAAACTCGAAATCAATCGAGGACGCTTCGCGTGTAATCCGAAGGACTTACTCGCTCCATTCACCGGGTCACAAACGGAATCGCACGTCGCAAACTGGCTGGACTGCATCGAAACCCGTGAACAGCCCAATGCGCCGGTGGAAGTCGGCCATCTGATTAGCAGCGTCGCGCACCTGATCAATCTCTGTCGGATTACCGGTCGCACGATCAATTGGGACGCGGACAACGAGCAGATCATCGGCGATAAGGCGGCCAATGCAATGTTGACCAAGGAACGACGTCCCCAGTTTTCTCTTCCCAATGTTTAAGCGGAAACGCCGACGAGAAGCCGTCGTGGACGAGGTCACGAGTCCTGCTCACCGACGGAATCAGAACGAGGACTCGTAACCTCGTCCACTACGATCGTTTATCAAGAGAAAATCAGATGATTGCCAATTCAACGACACACCGGACCCTCTTCGTTCTAATAGTTCTTGTGAGCTCGTTTTGCTGTGGCTCCGCCTTCGCTGGTGATTGGGTGACCTTGTTCGATGGCAAGAGCCTCGACGGTTGGAAACCATCACGTGACAACACACAGTTCGCGTTGTCAGAAGGAGTCATTGTTGGCACCAGCTCCAGCCAGACTCAGTTCTTGCAGACCGTTGAATCCTACGGTGACTTTGAACTCGAATTGGAAGTCAAACTTCACGACACGGACCTTAATTCGGGCATTCAAATTCGGACTCAACTCACGCGCACGGGCGATAACGGAAAAGTTCGTGCGTCCGTTCACGGCCCGCAAGTCGATATCGGACGATCGCCTGGACGGAGTGGCCACATCTTTAACCAGGGGAATGGCGCATGGATCACGCCGAAAGAAGATCTGATCCGCAATGAAGCGATGGTGAACGGCCACTGGAACAAACTTCGAGTCTTGGCCAAAGGGCCGCGAATTCAAACATGGATCAATGGCAAACAGGTGGGGGATGTCACGGATTCCGAAGCCTACGCAAAGTATCCCTCGGGTGTGATCGCACTGCAGGTCCACGGCGTCAAGAAGTCACCGGAGAAAGCACGACACGTTTCGTTTCGGTCGATTCGCGTCCGTCGACTCGAGAAGAAATAACCGAGTACGACAATCCAAACGAGGAAAAGTCACCAACCATGAAAATAGCCTTGCACACAGCACCAGTCAGGAAGCCGTAATGAGTCGTACCAGAATCACCCCAGCAGTTTTGCTTTTATGCGTTGGATGGTTGTTGGCCGGCAACTGTTATGCCGCAGAAATGCCAAACATCGTGCTCCTGTATATCGACGACTGGGCGTGGAACGGCACGCCAATTCCGATGCACGACGGCATGGAAAACTCGCGGATGCCGGTCTTGCAGATGCCGAATGTGGAGCGGCTGGCTCGTGAGGGTATGAAGTTCACCAATGCGTATGCGTCACCGCAATGTTCGCCGTCGCGTGTTTGCATTCAGACTGGTCAGTCCTCACCGCGGAATGGATTTACCGTTTTCATGAACGACCGCGGACAGGACTACTACGACGAAAAGGGCTATCCCGGCTTTCCGGTGATTCCTTGCATCTCGGACATGACGATTGACGCCGACGCGGTGACAATCCCCGAAGCTCTGAAGCCGCTCGGTTATGTCAGTGCGCACATTGGGAAGTGGCACATGCGAGGCGATCCCGGCGACGAAGGCTATGTGGTTCACGACGGTGACACCAGCAACAAGCCAGGCAATACGCTGCCCGCTGGCGCAAACCAAAGCCTGCCCGACGACCTGACTGATCCCAAGCTGATGTTCAGCGTCACTGAGAAAGCGCTCGGTTTCATGACCGAGCAGGCACAAGCCGGACAACCGTTCTATCTGCAGATCTCCCACTACGCGATGCACGAAGGTCGCGAATGCCTGCCCGCGACGCGTGAAAAGTACGCGCGACATCCGCTCGTGCAGGCTTACTACGAGAAGATCGGAAAGACGGCTGAGACGATAAAACGCAAGGAAGACCCGGCCATCTGGCTGGGGATGGGCGACGACCTCGATGGCCGCATCGGAGCCGTGCTCCAGCGCATCAGCGAGCTGGGGATCGAGGACAACACGTATGTCGTACTCGTGTCGGACAATGGGTACCGACACAAAGAACTTCAGCTGACGGAGGGGCTGACTCAGCCACACCATGCCGCCAAGTGGTGGGTCTGGCAGGGTGGCATCCGCGTCCCAATGATCGTCCGAGGTCCCGGCATCAAGGCAGGTTCTGTTTTCACGGGCAATGTCGTCAACTACGACTTCCTGCCGACATTCGTCGACTGGGCCGGCGGCAGCTCAAGCACACTTAAAGACATTGATGGCGTCAGCCTTGCGAATTACCTAGCCGGAGCGAAGCCCGACGAGGCGTTTTTGAATCGCAACCTCTATTTCCACTACCCGCACTACCGATCGAGCATGCCGCATTCAGCAATCGTGTCCGGCGACCTTAAAGTGCTTCATTTCTACGATCGCCCTGAGATTCCGATGCTGTTTGACTTGTCCACCGACATGGGCGAGGTGACCAATATCGCCGCGCGGCATCCGGACAAACACCAGAAGCTCTACACTGATATGATGACCTACTTTGAAAAAGTCGGAGCCAGAATCCCCAAGCTGAACCTTGGTGCTGACCTGAAGGTTTATGAGCAGGACAAAGACTACCGAAAACGAAAAGACTGGGGAGCTTTCACAGGCAGGCGGCCGCTGGAAGAAGATGAACGGTAGCCACACCAGCGTGGTTTCTTCAGTCCAGAACCGCGATGGTCCATCACAGCATTAGCGCTCATCACGAAGCCAGGAAAACGGCGAAGCAGGAAGGATCTTTGGCTTATTTTCGCACTTCGCATATCGCCTGGCTAACGCGTTCGGCGCCGGCAAAGCCATACTTGCAAAACTTCAAGGTTGCGATCTTCTTTCACTGAGGTGGACTCAAGTTTTGCCCACAATAAACCCGGATGAGCCTATCTTCCCCGGGGGCAGCGTGTGCTGAGGGGAATCGTTGACTGGTCTACGAGGTATTTGATCTCTGCCGAGTTTGTCGGGCATTGTGCGTGCTTGAGAACTACATCAGATAACGCAACTTGTCGTAGGCGGCTGATTCTTTTTCCGGAAAGTCAACGGGTTCGACGAGTTCGTGAAAACCGAACATTGTCTTGACCCGATGCGTGAGCAACGCTCGGTCGTAGGGGATTTCGCCGGACGTCCAATAGGCGGCGTCGTGCGGCGTGAATCTTGACACCGCTAAGGGGCCTTTTTCGTCGGCCACGTTGGGAAGGCTTCTCCAAAGACGCAAGTGTTGTCGATGAGAGCGAACTGCACGCGAAGCCAAGTCGCCGTAGCCGCAGTCATTCAGATCGCTGATTGCGGCGGCGTGGTTGATGATGTGAACCAATCCGCCAAAGCCGACGCGGTGGACTGTCGGGTCTTGGTGAATGACTTCGTCAAGCACCGCATCCACCATCCCCGGGATGTCGTCAAAAACGGGCGTTCCATCGTTGTCAGGCAACTTGATTTTGTGTCCGTAAATTCGCCCTTTCTGTTTTCCGTAGTAGCCGTTGCCCGGCGTCTGTCCTTCGAACAACGCCATCAATTTGCAGATTCCGTCGACGATCGACGGAGTGGCATATTCCGGATGATCTTTGAGGGCTCGGATCGCGAAGGAAGCAAAAATGACGTTGTGCCCGGATTGACGCGGTTGGTCGATGCTCTTGGCTAGTGCCTCGGCGATGCCATCGATCAGTGTCTCGTCGGCTGCCTGTTTCGGAAAAGGCATAAACAATTCGGCATCCGTCAGCCTTGCATTCCGTGACATCCTTTTTCCGAAGACTGATCCACCATCCTGAACCCGCTGCAAATCATCATGGATCCCGTCGTAAACCTGTGGGGCCAGATTGGGGCGTTGCCGGCGGATGTAGTACCCCGCAATCATCGACGCCCCCAAGTGGCCCGCCATCGAACTCATGTGATGCGCCCGCGCGAGTGCATTGAGTCCCCGTCGCAGGTAGGCTTCGTCGGCGGATGGCGTCGGCTGAACCAGGTCTTCGTTGGCTTGCGTGCGTACGCTGCAGGCCGTCAAAAGCCCCATGGCAGCGGACGTTCCAGCCAGTAGTTCGATGAAGGTTCTTCGCGACGTCGCTGTTCGTGTTTGGTTGACCATGATCTCTCGGTCTTCACGGGTGCGTGGTTTTCAGAGCGGATGATGTTGATTCAGCCGAGCTTTTGAATACTGAACGATTCATTTGGGCTGCGAATGATCGACCGCGCCGATGAAGTCACGCGTGTGTGGCGGCTGATTGTATCCAACGTTCTGCCAAGCGACGCCGAGTCGATACTGACGGTCTTGCATCAAAGTGACCTGGCGGTGCTGTGTTGGGATGGTTGAAACGTAGATTCGCAGGGCTTGATTGTCTGCGGAACGGGCGACCAACTCTTCCCGCCAGTCACCGATCAGATCGGCGGCCAAGCAGGGATTGTTCTTCGAACCGTTGTTCGCGACGACGCCAGCCCGCGGTCCGTCGAACAGGAGTCTCTGCTCGTGGGCCAAATGATCCCACTTTTCGATTCGAACTCCATCCAGCAGTTCCCGTAGCCTGTCTCCGTCCCACCAGATGGCCATGTTGGTCGACCGTGGCGCTGGCCCGATCACTTTGCCATTGGCCGTCCAAAGATCTCGAGACCCACCCCACAGTTCTGCGCCGGGATAACGTGGGTCAATATCCGCTGCCATACCTCTGGCCACATCACGACCGCGTCGTCCAACGAAAAGGATTCGGCCGGTTTCGGCGTCTCTCAACTCGGACCCGATAAAGTCTGGTTCGGGGCGATTGCTTTCGTGAATGCTCCAAGTCTCAAGGCCAGGTCTGCGTGGATCAAGGTCTCCTGTGTGCTGAGCATCCCCGTGGCCGAGATTCGTTGAGTAAAGCCCCGTGCCATCGTCGTCGATCACCATCGATCCAAACACGATTTCGTCGCGTCCGTCGTTGTCGACATCGGCAACCGAAATGCTGTGGTTCCCCTGCCCCGCCCAAGGATTGTGGTGGCCATCGAATTTGACTTCGTCGCTGTCGAACACCCAGCGTTTTTGAATTTGACCGTCGCGAAAATCCCAAGCGGCGATGACTGTTCTGGTGTAGTAGCCCCGGGACATCACGATGCTCGGGTGTTTGCCATCCAAGAATGCGACCGCCGCAAGAAAGCGATCCATTCGATTGCCATAGTCATCGCCCCAAACCTGCTGTTGCTGTTCCCGTGACGGGTTGTCGTTGTCGGGAGCACGTTGGGGAAGATAGGTCACTGTATCCAATGCAGCGCCGGTGCGTCCATCAAAAACGGTCATGTATTCAGGACCCGAGAGGATCTTGCCCACGTCTCCCGGCAGGCGACGTCGGTGTGTCGCACCTTCGCTGTCACGCAAAGTGACCGGCAACGGCACTCGCCAATCAGCGGATGGGTCACCTATCGCCTGCCCACGCCCATCCACCGTTCCATCACTCGTTCGACAGACGAATTCAGCGTGACCGTCCCCATCAAAATCAAACACTAGAAACGGGTTGTAATGGGCGCCCTCGCGGACGTTTTTGCCAAGGTTGATCTGCCACAATCTTTGACCATCCAAGGTGTAAGCATGAAACAATGGTGGGTCGGTCATTCCACCGCGAGAGTTGTCATGGCCGCGACCGGCGACGTGAACCACCAACTCATAACGGCCGTCACCATCCAGGTCGCCGGCCGACGCGTCGTTGGCGTGATAGCCAGATGGAATCTCTGTCGGGATTTCCAGGTAGCCGAACGGCGCCTGGTCAAGATCGATGGATACTTGTTTTTTGGCTTGAGGTTCTGTGATTCCCCCAGGTGCGTTCGTGCGGGTGATACCGTAGGTGACCTTTCCCGATGCAGGAGGTGCTGCGTCCAGAAAGGTGGTCGACCCACGCAGCGGTTGGTCATTCAGTTTCGTCGCAGAGTCGGTGCCGACCCCACGCCATAAATCGAATGCAACGTCAGAGGCGTCATCGAAAAGCAAACGCCAACTGAGAAAAACGCCTTGATCGGCCTGAATTGCCACCAAGCCTCGGTCAAGATCCTCCCAGTCAAGCGGCTGTCCATAAGCCGGGTTCAGGACGCAGGTCCCGACGAAAAGTGTCAAGAGCTGTAAGTGTCGTTGCATCGTCGGATGCTCGCTGAAAAATGGTGTCTCGATTGTTGCTTGGCGTTTGTTCGGCTTTGGGACGGAGACGGCCGCAACCGATCGCGGTCTCCGGCGCTATCTCGTCACGAAATAGATTGGTCTCTGTCTTGCGGTCTTTGGAGAGGTCTGGCCCATAATTAGAGTCAAACGCAACCATTCACCTCGCGTGACCGAATCGGTAACGACAGGGACTTTGATGCCGCGACGCTTCGCCAGCGACTCCCATCGTTGGCCTGTCTGGCGACTGAGTGTTTCGTCCAAGCGAGCCGTGTGTCCCGGGAATGCTTCGTAGTATTGTCCAATGATGTTGTCGCCTCGCGTGCCGCACGTGTCCGCCGGCGTGCCGCCATAGACAACAATATCATAGGTTTCGTCGGCGGCAATCGCTTGAGGTGCCGGCGGTTTCATCCAGAGCAAAGAGCAATAGCAGGCGAGCCGAAGTATGCTTGGCAGCGAGTGATGTTGCGTGCTCATCGGTTCTGTTGCAGTGGACTGTATGAGTCATTGTTCGGACTGCACATCATAAACCCTGGCCGATTTGTCGTGTTGCTCCTTGCCGTGGATGGTGGAAGTGATTTGCAAGTTTCACATCGCCATGAGATCGCTGGCGAACGATGGCCGGTCCCCGTGATGTGACTTGGAATGCGGGGCATTGGTGATCGTTCATTAGGATGACGTCTGCTTCGACGGTCATCTGCCTCGCGACACCGGAATGCCTGTATGGCTGCGTGAAATCAGCTCGCGTGAGCGAATGGCCGATTGCAGCGAGATGAGCTTGAACAATGGAATTCGCCAGCCATTTTGGTTTCCATTTGCCGGTTTTTGCTTTTATCGGTGGGCCGAATGCGGGTGCGATACAATTGAAAGCTGCACGTTTACAAACGCTTGGGCCGGGGCGATGGATTTGTCAGATGCACGACGTCAGATGCTGGGGCGCGGTCATCACTTTTGCGGGGATGCTAGTGACCGGGGCCGCTCAGGAACCAACGCCCGAGTCGATATTCGAGACGCGTTTGAAGCCGATTTTTGATTCGCCCAATCCATCAAGCTGCGTCCAGTGCCATCTTTCCGCCGTCGACTTGAAGGACTACATCCTTCCCTCCAGTCGTGAAACGTTTTTGTCGCTGCGAGAACAAGGACTGATCGACACCGAACGCCCCGGTGAATCCAAAATCCTGCACCTGATTTCCATGGGCGATTCTGATCCCGATGCACTAGCCCGGCGGATTCACGCAAAGAATCGCAAGGCGGAGTACGACGCCTTTTCGTATTGGATTGTCGCTTGTTGTCAGGACCAGGATCTGCTTTCGGCCCGCCCGTCGGTAGGCAATCAGAAGGCAGGGCCAAGTCATTCAGATGACTTGATTCGCCACACACGAAAAGATCGTGTTCTGGATTCATTCGTCAGAAATGTCTGGTCCCAGCGGATGCGATGTTTCCCCTGCCACACGCCGGGCGAATTGGACGCGGACAATCCGATGCATCAAAAGCCCATCGAAAGGCATCGAGACTTCGTCAAGCAGTACGGAGCACGCATGAACCTCTTCAAGGAGACGCCGTGGGAGACGATGCGTTCGTTGGTTGCCAGCAGCCGGATCGTTGGAAGCGAACAGAAACGCAAAGGCACGGTTCTGCCTTTGATCAATCTTAAGAATCCCACCTTGAGCTTGTTGATCCAAAAGCCAACAGCAAAACTTCCGCCGAAGACCTCGGAAGGAAAAATCGGCGAACCGTCTTCGCAAATTCCGGTGTCACACATGGGCGGTATCAAGATGCACAAAGGCGATCAGTCATACAAGGCTTGGTTGCATTGGCTGGAGGATTACGCAGCTTCCGTTTCGGGTGGCTACGAGTCCGACGATGAACTTCCCGAGGACAATTGGTATCCGACCCAGCACGTTGTACGTATCAAAGGCGTTCCAGAATCGTGGCCAAATCTGGCAACCGTTCAAGTGTTCGTGCACCGTTGGGACGAGAAGACCGATCGTTGGGCGGATGAACCCATCGCATTCACTCAGTCACTGGTCACGCCGCGCAAAATCGTCAACGGATCACTCTTCGTCTTGGCAAAGTCCGAACAACGCGACCAGCTGGATCCAGCCGGTGTCACGCTTGAACCGTGCAAGGTGCAAATACGTCTTTTTCTTGATCACGACAACACGCTCGCGGAATCGCCTACTCGCCTGCTGAACAATCGCGACCCTGATGCCACATCTGTGTTCGATGCGGTGTTTGGAATCGGATTCAAGAATGCGGATGTAATCGAGACGCTTGAGATTCCGTAGCCGTTTCGCTTTCAGGTCGGTGTCGATTCAAAACGCTTGCGCATCTGCGCCGGGCCGGCCGGTTTCGGGGGTTTCCGCGGGAAGAGTGATCGCGATCGGTTCATGCGCCACGGATCCCGACTGCGTCCGACAGGGCGCGACGTTTGATTGTTGGATTTTCGTTCTCTTTGGAGGATGTGGTTTCGAAATTGCCGCGCCGTCGGGCATCGGCTCCTTCGTGCCAGGCGCCGAATTACCCGCGGTCCGACAGGCATGAAGTTTGCAGCTTGTCGCGATCTGGCGCAAGCCAGATTTTCTGCGTCTGGAGGATCGCCCGCTTGCGATGCCCGATCGGCGTCGTGTGCGATGCACCAGACCCACTGTTCCCCGAAGGAGCCTGACATGGACCGACGAAACGTGATTTCCGCCCTTGCCGCTGCACCCGCCGCCGTGATGGCCTCAACCGCAGTGCGAGCCGATGATCATCAACACAGTCATTCGCACACCGACGGATTGGATCTCCGCTGCGCGTTGACTTGCAGCGACTGCGTCGCGCACTGCGAAAACTGTGTTGCGGCATGCCTGGAAGCTCTGGCTGATGGCATGGACGACATGATGGATTGCATCAAGATCTGCCAGGACTGTGCCGACATCTGCCGAGCGTGCGCGGCCAGCGATGCACGTGGCGGTCCGATGTCCGCATCGATCATGAAGCTGTGCATCGAAAGTTGTAAAAGGTGTGTCGCCGAGTGCGAAAAGCACGACCATTCCGAATGCCAGGCTTGTGCGAAAGCGTGTCGGGCATGCATCGAAGCGTGCCAGGCAGAGCAGTGATCGTTGCTAAGTAGGCGGACAGATTCTTCTAAGTTCGGTAACCCGACGCGTAGGTTTTGAAGTCGCGTTTATCTGGTAACCCGACGCGTGAGCGGGGGAAAAAGCTGTTGGCATCGACTCGTTCACGCTTCGGGTTACCGAAAAGAACGATGCCTCGGGTAAAAGCGCAACTTCAAAACGCAAAAGCGAGGAACGAACCGGCGAAGTACGTGGTCTCTCGCTTACGCGTCGGGTTGCCATTTGTCGCAAAACTCCTGTCCGCCTGCTTAACGCGATATCGCCCCCGCAGCACGAACCGCGTCACGTCCCGCCGGCCTACTTCAAGATTTGCCTGCCCTGTCGACGCGATCGACAACGTGGGGCGTTGAACGGGCGTGTATCTAACGGATGTATCTTGCCGTCGGTAGTGGTGCTGTGCGGTCTCGAATGACTCTTCTATGTCCGGTTCCGACCGGGGCATCGTTGCCCATTGTCAGACGCGAAACGGTGTCTGCTTCCCAAGCACCTAGAATGCCATAACGGACATTCAATCAAGGGTTTGAGGTATGACACGCAAAATGTTTCATCTGGGGGTGCTGGTGGGGGCCGCGGTGCTCGGGACCGCCGCGTGGACGATGACGGCGAGAGCCGGATACGAGTCAGCGGAGTACAAGGTCGTTGAAACCGATGGCGATATCGAAATCCGCGAATACCCCGATCTGATGCTGGCGGCGACAAGCTCGAAGCTGGATTCGCAGGGGCGGGATGGCAGTTTCATGCGGCTGTTCCGATACATCAGCGGAAATAACGAGAACGACCAAAAGATCGCCATGACGACGCCGGTTTTCATGGAAGGCGATAACGGTTTGTCGGACGTCTCGATGGGATTTGTGATGCCCAAGGAAGTGGCGGTCGAAGGCGTGCCGGATCCCAAGAGTGATGGGGTCGAGATCCGCCGACGTGAAAGTGGCCGCTTTGCCGTCATTCGCTTCTCGGGTCGGATGGATTCCAAACTCGCAAAGAAGCAAGAGGCAAGGTTGCGGGATTGGATGAACGCCCGTGGGCTTGAGGGAGAAACGACTGCGGAAGCCGCTGGGTACGATCCGCCGTTCACGCCCGGGCCGCTTCGCCGAAACGAGATCCTGATCCGGTTGAAGCAATCCAGCGACGAAACGCCGTCGGTGGACCGGCCGATGCGACATGGGGACCTGTGAAGTCAATTGATTTCTTTCGGTTGGCTATCTGCTTCTTTCAAAACCCTCGACGGAGACCACCAGCGATGTTTGGAAATCGCAAAGACAATCTGCAGGCAAAGTACAACAAGCTGATGCAAGAGTCGTATGAACTCTCGACCGTGAATCGGAAAAAGAGCGACGAAAAGCGTGCCGAGGCCGAAGAGATTGGGCGACAAATCGATGAACTGGAGAAGCAAGCTTAATCCTGTGGTGGCGGGTTCATGTGTGCTTGCGGAACGGTGAGTTGGTGGAGTTGGACTGAGCGTTCGTGACCTCGTCCACCACGTGCATATTGGCGGCAAGGGACTCGTGACCTCGTCCACCACGTTTATTTGCTGAGGACTGAACGATGACCTATGCCCGCGCTCGTTTGCTACTCGGCATGTCCGGTGTTGGTTTGATCGTCGTGCTAAGCACGATTCTGCTGCTGACGCAGTACCCGCTTGAAGTCCTGCCCGACTCGCAGTCTTGGAGCGGCGGTGATTTGACCGCGCTTGTGCTGCTGTTTGGTTGTCTGGCCGCTGTGTTATTCCCGATGGACTTGCTGGGCGGGTTCTTGCTTCCGAACCATTGGAGGCCAAACACGATCTCGCTGAAGAAGTTTGCGGCAGGATGGTTTCGTGGCGTGCTGGTTCAGGGAACGCTCTTCGTCGCGGCCAGCCTGTTGATCCTGTTGACCGGACGCTGGTTCGGGACCGCGGGTGCAGTGGTGGCGATCGCAGGCTTCGCGATCCTTCTTGTCGGTGTACAGTTGCCGATCGCCAAGTTTGTGGGAGCACTGAGGAGTCGCGCGGCAGATGACGGGGAAATCGACGCGAAGCTTGAAAAAGCTCGTTCGATCGTTGCGGCTTGGGGTTGGAAGCCGCGTCCGACGACGACACTGCAGCATTACGACCCCGGCTTCACCGGCGGCATTGTCGGTCTGCCCGGAATGGAGACCGTGGTGTTGCCGGCAGACACGATCAGAAAATTATCGCCAGACCAGCTAGCGATTGTGATTGCGCGACGACTGGAAGCGATTCAAAGTGGCAGCCGAACACGTGGGCTGTTGCTGGCACTTGGGTGGGTGGTGGTAGGGTTCGCGTTGTCGACATCGTTGCCGGCAGCCGGCGTGACCAGCGTTGCGGGGCTGACAATGACATGCCTGGGCTTCACGCTCTGGACATTTTTTGGCTTGCTGACGTTGCCGACGCTCAGTCGCCAGGCTTCGTACGCGATCGACGGACAGGTTTTATTGTCGGGCGTTTCACCGGAGATACTGCAGCAAACGGTGAAGACGCTTGATGTTCTGCAGGACGATGAGCCGCGACGATCCGCATTGATTGAAACCATTTTCCATCCCGTTCCCAGCGTCGACAATCGTCGTTCCCCGACGCCCGGTGGCGTCCCGATCGCGTGGCATGCCGCTCGCATCACGCTGTTCGTTTCCTGGGCTTGCATGGGGATGCTGGTCCGAGCCGTTCACTGTAACGTCGGCCGACCTGAACTGTGGGTGTTGTTGCCGACCGATTGAATTCGGGCATTTCGATGTACGCCGAAATTGTCTTCGCAAACGACTGGACTCGATTTGGTCGTCGACCCTGCAACACCTGGCGATTTGACTTCGCTTGTTTAGGTTAAAGCCGGTTCTCTGTCCCCGGCGGCCTCCTGCATACTACAATTCGACTTGCGTAGCGGTCGTATTTCGGATGTGGGAACTTTGAGCGGAAGGCAAGTCGAAGGCATGCACAGGGCGGAGGATGCCGGATCCAAAGGGCAGGCCGCCCTGGAAACGGTCTTTGGTTTTTCGCAAGACGACCTGGCAGTCAATCGTTCGGGTGAACTTTCGGCGACTCAGAAGGATCAGATCGCACGTGCACACTACGCCAACTCGCGTTTCGCTTGGATTGCCTTTTTGATTGTGTTCGGCGTCGCTTTCTTTGGCTTCTGTGCCGACATGCTTCGCAGGGATACCTTCGGGGCGAGAGCGTTGGCGGCGTACGCCGGTGTCACGATGCTTTTCGCCCTGATCCTTTGGGGATTCATTCTTTATCACCGGAATCAGATGAAGCGAACGCTTCGGGATGGAAGAACGTTCCCGGTGAAGGGCAAGATCCAGCTATACACCAAACGCAGCGAAAAGCTCATGCATCGGTACTTTTGTATTGGCGATCATCCATTCCAAGTGGAGCGGTACGATCACTTTGTGTTGCTGCAGGAGTCTGGATTAGCGGGCCAGGAAGCCATCATGTATGTGTCGACGCCGCGGAAGGCCGTTCAGTCGGTTGATTTGGCCAGTCACTCTGGTCGTGGGCAAAGTTGAAAATCGTAATGGAGAAGCGTCCAGGCGGCAGGGGGACTCGTGACCTCGTCCACTACGGGGTTTGGACGCTGTCGATTTTGTCTTGCATTGTTTGGTTGCGGTCGGTTCGCGTGCCCACTTTGATGCTTGTCGTGATGCGAGGTGCGCCCATCGCGTGGACCCGCTGGTGGCATCGTTTCACCGCGGCGAAGACTTCATCCCAATCGCCTTCGATATTCGTTCCGTAGGCGTGAAGCTGGTGATCCAACCCCGCTTCCAGCAGTACCTTTTGGCACTCGGCGACGTACTTGCTGACCGAGACACCGACGCCCATCGGGACGATGCACAGATCCATGATGACTTTCATGCCGATCGGTTCCTTTGCAGATTCGAGTTCGCAATCGACGCGTTCACCCTAGGCACTGTTTATCAATTCAACACGAAGGCCAATGAAGACGGTAACCCGACGCGTCAGCGAGGGATTCTTGATGAATGAATAACTTCGGCCCCTCGCTGACGCTTCGGGTTACCAATTGATAAACAGTGCCTAGATCGTTGCCGCCGGTTGAACATGTGTCTAGGGTGATGGTTTCACGACCTAGGCGACATCAGATCGAAAAACGTGGTGCCGCGTTTAAGGGCTGGTTAGAATGCCGCCGACCAAACCGGACATTTGCCTCAAGAGAATCCAACGATTGAAAGCGATGGGAGTTCGCCTCGTGAATCAGATCATTTTTCGTTCCGCCACCGTCATCGCCTGGCTGGGCATCGCGGCGTCAGCGAACGCCCATTACTTGTGGATCGCCGTTGACCGCGAAGCGGACAGTGACACCGGAACAAACATTTACTTCGAAGAAGCTGCGCGTCCGGGCGACGGTTTTTACCTGGACCACTTTCTCGGCAGCAGCGACGTATGGATTCGCACGATCGAGAATCCTTCGCCGGATGCGATCAAAGCGGATGAAGTCAAGGACGGCGAAAACCGGTGGATGCGAGTGACGGTTCCGCCGGCCAACGAATACAGCGTGGACGCTTATGGCAAGTTTGGCGTTTACGCCTACGGTCAAACCAATGTCTTGCTTCACTATTACGCACGTAATCTGTCGGTCCTATCGCATGATGCCATGCATGAACTCGGGCGAGCGGAGCAGATGGACCTGGACCTTGTGCCCCACGATGTGGGCGGACTTCTGGAGTTCACGCTGCTGTGGAAGGGCAAGCCGGCGGCCGATCGAATGGTCTTTGTGCGCGGGCCGGACGGTCTTCGGTTGAACGTGAAGACCGACGGCAATGGCAGAATCGAATTGCAGCGTCCTGCATCTGGCAGACTGACTTTGCGAAGCAGCGTCGAGTTTTCAACGCCCGGCAAAGAAAACGGCGAAGCCTATGAAAAAGTTCGGCACAATATCACGCTTGTGATGCCGATCGATGGCACTTCCGACGGGCCCTGATGGTGATCGACCGCCATGGATGTGATGGTGATCTTGCGTTGGGGGACGCGGCTATTTCGTACCGTTGTTCAGCAGATGCAAAACCCCCGACAACCGGCCCAATTCGTTGACATCCCACCCAGGCCAAAACACCAGCAGCAAGATTCCACCGGCAATTGCAATTCCGAATGCAACACACACGTACAGAAACGTTCGGCGGCATCCGAGTACCGCCACAATTCCGGCTTTGAATACCAAATTGGAAAGGGTCGCGATCAGGATCACTCGCCAAGCGGTCTGTGAATCAACTCGATCTTCGCTGAACATCTTGGCCGTCGAGAGCGTGATCGCATCCACGTCGGTCAACCCCGAGATGCCGGCAATCCAGTACAAGGCCTGGTCGCCGAATATGTCCTTGGCGGCCGCAACGATGAACAGAACGACGGCGTACAGAGCGCCAAAGATGATGGCGGGTTTCAGCTGGGCTGGGTTTTCATAGTCCGGTGCGGTGGTGTCCTGCTTTCGCACGGGCATGTATAGCAGGGCGCACACCAGAACCATCAACACCAACATCGCAGCGATCGGCGGAAACGCAACGTCGAGTAGCGTGGGCGCCACTGCACCGATTTCGATCAGCACGCGGATATTGACGATCGTCGACGCGATCATGATCACTAACGCCGCGATCGCGCTGATGTTTGGTGTTTCTTTGGTTTGACGGGCGTAGCTGACGGTGGTCGCGGTGCTGGAGATCAGCCCGCCGAAGATGCCGCCAAGGACCGCACCGGCTTTGGCACCCAACAGCTTTTGTGCGACATATGCGGCCATACTGATTCCGACGATCAGCACCACCATTCGCCAAATGCTAAACGGGTTCAGTACGTCGTACGGCCCGTAGGTTTCGTCTGGCAAAAGTGGCAGAACGATCAAACCGATCAACGCAAGGTTCATCACCGCGCGCAAGTCTTTCGCCGTCATGGCATCGACGACTCCGTGCAGTCGAGCTTTCCAGTGCAGCAGGACCGCGGCGACCCCGGTCGTCACGATCGCCGGCCCCGTTTGGTTGACCGCCAGGGCACCGCCGACGACATACATCAACAGCACGGCAACCTCGGTGGTCATCCCCGAACTGTTCACACCGGACCGTAGTTTCGCGATGTTGGCGACGGCAAGCATGGCCGCCACGGATAGCAGCCCCGCTGCACTGAGCCAGCTGATACCGCCCGACGCGATCACGCACAATGTCCCCAGCATGGTGATCAGCGGGAACGTGCGAATTCCCGCGATGTCCGACTCCTTCCACTCACGCTGCAGGCCGACCAGCAGCCCTAGGCCGAGAGAAATCGCGAGTGACTGGAAGGATTCCATGGATGTCAGACTTTCGAACCCAAACGGGTGCACAAACAAGCTGCATCGGCCGTAGGCCAATCCCTTATTCTAATCGGCGGACGTTTCCTCCGAACAGCAAACGCGGGGCGATATGGCATTGCGGCGACCATTCGTCCGATTTCCAAGCGGCGATCCGAGGATAGGATAAGATCAGGTTGGCAGGTCGCGACCGAGTCGTATTAAACGCGGGAGATTGATGCACCGACTTTGGCCCGTCGTGACCGCCAAGGCCGAACACCAGTCAACACAAGCATCAGGAACGGCACCATGTCGCTGGCGGATTGCTGTGCAGATCATTTTGGCGCTGGCATCATACGCCTATGCAATTTCGCTTTCGCAGTTGTCGAATCCGTACGGTGTCGACTGGGGCGAACACCGGTGCGGAGCATCACGACAAACGACTTGGTTCTTTGGTTGGAATCCACGAAAGTGCCGCCGGTTTTGGTGGACGTCCGTAGCGACGCGGAACTTTCCGTTTCGCGGATCTCCGGTGCAATCACTCGCGAACAATTCGAATCGGACCCGCAGTCATATTCCGGCCGGCCTGTGGTGGCGTACTGCACCGTCGGCGGTCGCAGCTATCTTTTCGCCGCCAAGTTGGTCGAATCGGGGCTGGACGCGGTCAACTATCGCGACAGCATTCTGGGATGGTGCGATGCCGGTTTGCCTTTGGTGAAGGCGGATGGCCGGCCGACGACCGACGTGCATCCGTACTGGCGACTGTTCAAAGTGCCGGATTCATATCAGGTGCGCATGTCGGAGTGACCGGCAAACGCACCAAGTGGACGGAAACGACGTCACGTCCAGCGGCCGAATTAGACCGCGACGGGGGTTGCTTGCAAGAATCGCAGTGTTTCACTGACGAATTCGTCCGGATTGTCTTGCGGTGTCCAGTGCGAACAATTCCGCATCGGGTGAAGTTCCGCGTTGGGCAAGTCTTTGACTAGGCGTTGGGCAGTGTCGATGGGTTGCCAGCGATCGTCTTCACCCCACAACAAAAGCGTCGACTGCTGCATCTTGTGCAGGCGATGCGTCAAGGGTGTCGTGTGGTTGGTGTTCAAGCTTGCCGCGTTACGTACCAGGCTGACAATCCCGTCAGATTCTTGGTAAGGCGCGACGATTCCCTCCTTGAACTCATCGGTCAGTCGTTCTTTTCTTGAAAGCCCAAACTGGAAGCTCTCGACCAGTTTGTCGGTCATCTCTTCGCTGCTCAACTGTGCGTTGCGCGGGTGTCCTAGAGCCAACATTTCGTCCACCGGCCAACTGTCATAGGCGACACTGTTGGACAGTACCATCGAACGTACCAATTCGGGACGACGGTCCGCCAGGATCAGTGCTACGCCACCGCCGATGTCATGGGCGACGAAGTGCGCGCGATCGACGCCCATTTCATCAAGGAAGCTTTCGATCACGTCGGCTTGAAACTCGATCGATCGGTCAAATCGATCACGACGGTCGGAATAGCCGTAGCCCGCCATGTCGGGGGCAATGACACGAAAATGCTCCGCCAGCGGATCGATGACTTCGTGAAACAAAAACGACCAAGTCGGTATGCCATGCAACAACACCACTGCGTCCCCGTCACCGACATCGGTCGCCGCGATTTGCAGCGGGGTGTCAATCAAACCTTCCAGTGAGTGCATTTGCTGGCGGTTGCGAAAGTCTTGAATCTTCATTGCTGTGGAGCTTCCCGAAAAATGAGTTCAGCGATTGGTCGCGTTGGACGGACAATAGATGCGATGGTGAAACGCGGTCATCGTCCGACAAGCGACGGTCAGTCGAACGCCGACCAGTTCTTCATCGGTCAACGCGATCGTTTACCGCTCAATCAGATTCGCATCGTAGGTAAATCCACCACGCAAGCGTCTGGCAGCAATCGCGTGCGTTGATGACATCTTCGGCAGGTGCGAACCAACCGCAGGGATGGCTACTGCTGAGCGGCATGGCGATGGGATGCAGCTTCCGCGCCAAAGTCGCGGCGTCGGGGACTCCGCTGGCATGAAGAAAAGAATGGCAAGGGCAACCCTTGCGATGGGTCAATCCAGCAAGGCAAACGCTTGGTGGATCGCTGCGGACGTCTTAGCGCATGCCGCGTCATTGTCCAACTGGTTCAGCGGCTTGTTGAACGGTTCAGCGCGAACAGGACCGTCGTATCCGATGTCGACCAAAGCTTCCAAAAAAGATCGAACATCGATGACGCCCGTGGCCATCGGCAATTCCCGCTGGTTGTCTTGTTGTTGTTCGATGTCCAGTCCCGCCGGCGCGTCATTCAAATCGCACCCGACCACTTGTTTTGAATCCAAGGCACGAATGTCGTCCGCGGATTCGCGAGCGGTGTACCAGTGCCACGAATCCAAGACAAATCCCATGTTGTCGACGCCGATTTCGGCGTGCAGATCGGCCGTTTCACGCATGGTATGGATGAACGGATAACGTTTGGAATTTCGCAACGACGGCGTGCCCACATATTCCAGGCCAAACCGAATGCCGTGATCCTTCAACACCTTGGCACACTGACGAAGTCGTCGGGCGTGCTGGCGGAAATTCGCGACGTAAGTCAATTCGTCGCTGCCGGGAGTGATCCAAGTTCCCATTCGCGTCACGCCCGCTCGCTGCGCGGCAGCAGCAAGCGTTGGCAATTGACGCAATCCTTCCTGGAAACGCGCCTCGTCCTTGCGAAAGTCCAGTGGCAAACCGCTGGAACCCCAGACCAACCCGGCGTCGGCCAGTTGACCCAGCAAGTCCTGGTTTTCGCTATCGGACAACTTGGCCAATTCAGCCGGCGACGCCGCCACGGATTCGAATCCATGCTTGGCGGCCAGTTCGATCGCTTCCCGTTGGCTGGCTTTGACGCCAATGCTGCCCCAACGCAAATCCACGGTAAAACGACGTCGCCCTGACGGCTGGGCAAGCACGGACTTGGTCAGCGCACTTGCCGTAAGGAAACCGGCGGAAGACGCGAGAAAACGGCGGCGTTGATGGTTCATCGATGATGTCCTGGCGGGATGATGGGTGGGGGGAATCACTGTTGCACTGGCGGGAATCGCTGATTCATCTGCTGCGCGATTCGATGATTGGCTTGGCGGATCAGTGGCACGTTTTTGGAATCGGGAATCTCTTGTTCATCTAACAGGCCATAGCGTCGGGCGCGATTGCGTTGATAGGCACCGCACAGATGAAATCCGATACAGCCTGGGGATTGAAACAACTGTTGCAGTGTGGCGGCGTACCACTGACCTTCGTTGTGGGTGAATTCGCCTGGTGCCGTCTGCCATCGCATGCGGGCTGCGTCCGCCAACAGCACCGGCTTGCCCGTCTGTCGATGATACTCCGGCAGGTGGGTGACCGGATCACGAAAGTCTTGGAACGATAGCACGTCGACATACGACAGCGCGGCATCGATGACTTGCTTGGCGATCGGCGCGTTGGCTTCGTATCGGTCTCCAAAGATCAGGTGGTGCTTGTCATAACGTCGAATCGCATCGTGAGTGGTTTGGTAATAAAGGGTCGCCAACTCAGTCAGTTCTTTGCGGCCGGCTTCGGATTCCAGACGACCGGGATCAAAGATGGAGCCGCGCCATTGGTTGTCTGGTCGGCTGTGAATCCATGTCGGACAATCACTGTAAAAGTATCCGATCAGGTTGCGTTCTTCGGCAAGTTCGCCGCAATGAGCGCGTGCCACATAGTCACACCATTCTTTCCAGTCGTCGCTGCGGAAATCATAGTGAACGGTGTGCTTTTCCCATTGATGTGATTCGGTGAACGGCAGCAGATGACAATAGGGCATGTCCAGTGCCCGGTATTCATCGATGGTAAAGCTACGTGAATGTTGCCATTTGCGAACGGTCACTTCTTGAACCCATCCGACCGAATTGAACCCCCAGTCATGCAGGTTGGGTGTCACGGATTCTTGGATCCAGCGAATCGTGCTGCCGTCGTACTTGTCACGCCACAGATCGATGTTTTCCGGGTACCGCAGCGTTGCCGGGTCGATGTGATTGATCCCCACCGTAAAGAATGGCCGGCCGTCGGGGGCGATCAGCCACCAGTGATCGTCTTGTTTTCCCAGCGTAAAGAAACCGTCGGGTGCCGGTTGGGTCGTTTTGACAGGTGCTGCACTGACGGGACGGGCCGTGGCGTTGATCGTCAACCCGGCGCCGGCGGCAAACATTTGCTTGATGAAACAACGTCGCTTGGCCAACCTGTCTTTTGCCGGTTGCCATCGAATTCTCGTTGTACTGCGATCATTCTGTTTCGATTCAACCGTGCGGTTGGCGTTCATTGTTTCGTCGGCTGCGTTTGCGAAAGGATGGTTGTGTCATCCAGGTCGACGCCCAAGACCGCCTTGGCGATTCGATTCAGATCCTGGTAGTCGCCTTCGATATGGAAGGTTTTGTGGACATGGCGAACACTTTCACCGGGTGCCAGTGGCTTGGCGGGCGATGATGATTCCAATTCGTAAAAGGGGCCCAGTTGGGTGCCGTCGTCGACCGGACCGTCGTTGTACGAATTGACGACGTCGCCACCGTACGGCTTGTCTTGCAGCTTCCACTGAGAATTCACATAGTCGCGATCATCGGCAAACGAATACTGGACGATCGTTAGAACTTGTTGCTGTGCGTCGTAGCTGCCGCACACGGGAACGATCGATTCGGGCGGCAATCCGATTTTTGATCGGAATCGTCCATCGCCTTTGAACAGAACGGCGGTTTCCGTGGTCACCAATCGATCTGCTGGAACGTCGCCGAAGTAGTCACTGTTCAGCGTCAACGGCATTTTGTACGGGACGATGATGGTCGCTTGGTCGGACGGGTTGAACATACCCAAAATCCAGATCGACAGCAGGCCAGTATCTTTGTGCCAAGCTTGTGAGCCGATGTTGGTGATACGGTTGTCGGATTGAAAGCCGACCGATTTGACTTCGTCACCCAATTTGACACTCAATGCTGATTCCGTCTGTGCGGACGACAGCACCGAAATGTCGCGATCGACTTGAATATCGAACGGAAAGCCGCTGTAGTTTTTCAGGCTGATTTTCCGCTGAAACGAAACGCTGGATTGATTCTTGGACACGACCGAAAACGGTTCGATATCGATCGCCGCCGGCGTCTGCCAGTTTTCCAAAGTGAATTCATCGCCGCCCTTGAAAAAAATCGAAAACTGACCGCCTTCCGGTCCAATCCAGAAACGGTCTTCGCCGCCGAACACGTTGATGTGGGGACGTGTTTCGCCGGAAGCGATCAGGTCGTGATTCAGCCATCCAAAGCTGGCCCCCGCTTCACCGTTTGCTGTGCTGGTCATCACCCGGCCCTGATAGTCGGCGACGACGGCGATTTGGCTGGAATCGGAATTGCCTTGCAAAACAATGACGTCACAGTGCTTGCGAAGAAAGTCGACGTCATGGCCGAAGGTTCCGGGTTCGGCGGAGGGTTGTGCTGCACCGACAGGAAAACTGAACAGACACGCCAGCGACGCAAGAAACGCGGTGGAGAAAAATACAAGAGACCAATTCATCAAGTTGCTCTTTTGACGGACGATGCCGAATTTGGATGGAGGATCGATCGAACATCCGTGATGTCTGCCACGTTCGTACGCTTCAATCGCGGTCGCCTAGCAGAGTCAATGCTGCTTGATCCGTTCGCTATTGTAACGGTGCGGCGTACCGAACGGTGATTGCCGGCCCCGGCCATAGAACTTCCACCATGTGATGCTGTGTTTCGGACCGAATGGTGAAGCGATTGTCTCCACGACGAAGCTGCGATACGGGGATCGGTAATAGGTCATAGTCGTAGTGGTGATTCTTGCCTTCGTGGCGGTGGGGGTGACCATTCAGACGGAATGGCTGGTGGTGCGCGTCGGAGGCTTCCCAAGTGCGGTAGTGCAGCACGGCTTCTTCCGCACGTTCGATTGGCGCCGCCGGATCGATAGGAATTCGACAGGACTTTTCTTTTCCCACACGCACGCTGAAAGATTCCGGAACATCATTTGCGCGATACTGACGCACCGAAACCGATTGGCGATCCAGGGTCAGTCCATCAACCACGTCGGTGACGAAAATCGTTCCGTCGTCATCATGGATGCGAGCCAGCAGCTTGATGGACTCTGGCATTTGGTCGGGGACCCAATGCGTGTCCCATCGCAGTTCGTGTTGTCCAATCGACGGATCGATCGTGCCCACATGGTTCTGCAGATCCGCGGCGTGGCCACGCCAAGGCTGGAAACGCGACACGTGCCAGTCTTGGTAGATTCCATCGCCGTTTTCGTCATAGCCGTCATACCAAGCCAAGACGTCCACACGTTCGGCGTTCTTCGTCACGTCGACTTTGATTGGTGGATCATCCGAAATGATTGATCCCGTGACGGGTGAAGCAATCCGTCCACTGGCATGCGACTTCGCAACCGGATCGTAGTAGACACGCAGGATCAGCGAATAGAGACCCCACTGGCCCCAGTGATTCTGATTACTCGGGCCCACCGTTGCTTCGATACGGTTATCGCCTTGAACCAAGTGATCCAGCGGAAGGGTGATGACGGGATTGTCTTGCGAATGAAACTTTTCCGGCGAATGACCTTTTGGCGTGGTCGACAACTCCGGCAATCGGATCCAAGAGTTACCGTTGAACCGAATCCGCTTGTCCGTCGTTCCAGCGTGACCGCCCCAGCGATCCAAAACGACTTCGGCGGCGATGGCATGTTCCAAGTCTTTCACCGCAAGCGTCAAAACGGGATTCGGCAAAAACTTCTTTGCACCTTCGGCAGAAGCGTTCGGGTCGGTCACTCGCCAGGCGAAATTGCCACCGTTGTGAATCGCGTATTCACGATAGACATCGCCGGGTTTCGGCCCAGGTTGTTGGACGGCCGCAATCACACGGTCGGCTGACGCGGAATCGTTCGGTGCAGTGCTGTCGCTAGCGTGCGGCGTCGACTTGGACTGCTGCATGGAATCGACCAGTCGGCTTACATCCGTCGGGGCCTTGCCATCGGCCAATCCGATCGAAAAGCGTTGTCCTGGTGTGTTCAGATGGGCGTGCAATTTCTGGCGTCCGAAACCAAACACGGTCATTTGGTCATCCATGGCATAGAACGAATCGTGCCAGCGGTCGTCATCATGGCTGTGCAAAACGATGCATTGCCGATGGTTGGCATCCCCAAACGCGAACCATTCCGGCGCATCAAGATCGCCATTGTGCTTTTGGGCAATGGGTTTGGGGGTGGGCGTCGACGAGCTCATCCACCAATCATCGGGATCCAACCGGCCGCCGGGCGTGCCTTCGTACAAGATCCAATAGTGCTTGTCTTTGGGCATCCGCGTGATCGAAAAGGTGCAGTGGGTGGGATAGAACTCATAGCGTCCTTGCCACCGGCCGTCCAAAGACTCTGCGATGATTGCTGCATAGTCTGAATTGGCATGTTCAAGTCGAGTTTGCATCGAATCGCTTTGCGAATTTGTCGCGTGGAAATAGTTGCCGCCTTGACGGAACACCGCGTTGGGAAAGCCGCGGTACTCGCCGGCCGCACCACTGCCTTTGCCGGGGTGAAAGCCCAGCCAATCATTGCCGTCGTTGTCGACTAAACTGCTAAGTCCTCCGCCCGATTTCTCCAGATAGTAAGTCGCCGTCGCCGTTTGGATTTTGAACGCGGGTAGGTCACCGGCGGATGCATCCACTGCGTCCTCGGTGACATGGACGCCGGTTGGATTGGGGCGGTCGTCGGTGGTCACCACGACCTTCTGCTTGGATGCCGCTGACTTTGGTCGCACACGCAACAGCGATCCTGTTCCGCCTTGGAACCTGTCGTCGATCACCCAAGCGTTGCGAAGCAAGACGTACAGAGATCCGTCATCCGAAAAACGCAGATCGACGGGACGCCGGATGCCTTCGATAAACGTGTTCACGTTTGCTGGATGATCGGGATCCAAAGTGTGGATCCAGCCATGGACGAAATCGGCAAAGAAGTAGCGTCCCTGCCATGAGGTCGGCCACGCCGAATCGGAAGGACAAAAGTCACCACCGTTGACGGATGATTGCGGGTACCAATGGATCGGACCGTCGTATTGGGCATCGTCGTACTCGGGGAAATCACCGTGCTCGACGATCGGCCAACCGTAGTTGGCGCCCGCGCGGCCGACGTTGATCTCTTCGGATTTCCCACCGACATCGTTGATCAGCATCAAGCCGTCCGATTCACGAACCGCAAACGTGAACGGATTGCGGCAGCCAAATGCCCAGATTGCTTGGTACTTTCCGGCGGTGCGATCAAGCAATGGGTTGTCTTCGGGGATGGATCCGTCGGGATTGATTCGCAGGATCTTGCCCAGAAAAGTATCCAATTCTTGAGACGGTGTTCCGGCGGTTTGTTCTCCGATGCCGATGTAAAGCTTGCCGTCATTTCCAAAGTGGATGCCGCCGCCTTGATGACCCGCGGGGACCTTGCCACCCATTTTTGTTTGGTCATCGCCGATCAGCAGCACGGATTCACTGTTGGGAATCGCGGCGTTTCCGTCGACGGTCAGACGACTGATTCGGTGGTGTGGATAGGGATCTTTGGCCACCCAGCAAACGTAGATGTAGGGTTCTTTGGGGAAACTCGGTGCGTGCGTCACGCCGATCGCGCCACGTTCCCATGTCGAATCCACGGGAAAGGTGGCCAGCGGTTCGGGTAACAGATTGCCGTCTTCAATGATACGGATTTGTCCGGTTTGTTCGCACACCAAAACGCGGCCATCGGGAAGCACGTCCAGCGCGGTGGCACCATCGATACCCGTGGCAACGGTTTCAACAGTGAAGCCGTCCGGAACGCTGATCGGACCGGCAACCCCCGAGCCCGTTTTGGTCTTCACTCCCGATCGCAAGCTTTCCAGATATGCGATCAAGTCGGTGAATTCGTCCGGCGTTAGTTCGCCCGCCAAGCCTTCGGGCATGATCGACGCGGTGTTGTGACTGATTTCGTCAACATCGTCTTTCGCAATGAAGTGTGTCTTTGCGTTGGCATCGATCAGCGTCAATGCATCGTCGGATTGCCGCATCATGATTCCGCTGATGACACGACCGTCAACGGTCAGCACATTACTCGTTCGATAACCCTCGACGATCTGTCGTGACGGTTCCAAAACTGATTCGATCAGATGGGGCCGATCGAATTTGCCACCGATTCGCGACAGATCCACGCCGACTTGGCCACCGCGTCCATCGATCGTGTGACAGACCGAACATTTCGTCCTGACATCCTGAAAAATCTGTTTGCCCTTCCCGGCGTTTCCGGTGTGCGTCAGCGCGTATTGTTCCAAGGCATCCAGGTCAATCTTTGCACCGTCATTGTGGTTGGCTGCGGCATCGTCGTCGGCATCTTCGGCGTTGTGGGCGGCTTCGTTCAGCCGGCGGACGCGAATGTCTTTGACGCGAATCACCATCGGCGGCCCCTTGTGCAACTGAAAAGCGAACAGTCCCGAACCGCGACGGTTGGCCGCGTCTTCGTCGATTCCAATCGCCATCACTTGGCCGTTGATGATGTGCGTGAACTGGTTGCCGTTGGCGATGACGATCAGTTCGTTCCAGTCGTCACGGCGAATGTGGGTTTCCAAGTCCACCGGATCGCCCACCGAGCCGACTTTTTCGATATGCGGCTTCTTGGCATTGTCGTTGTTTTCACGAACGATCACTGCGTCACCGCGATGCCCCAAGAACATGCGGCCTTTCTCTTCGAAGAACATCCCGGTGAACTGATCGACCGGGGAAGCGGCGGGTTTTCCTTTGACCGGATGCCATCGTGCTTCGAAATCACACTGGTAGCCCGACACCACAAAGTCGCCTTCGTCGACACTGCGGTACTGCACGCCAGAATTGTATCCCTGGACTTGATAGGACAACCGCAGTTCAAAATCGCTGAATGAACCGCCACGATGGATCAAAAACGTGTTGTGTTCCGCGGGGACTTTGGCCGTTGTCTGGCCGACAATCGCACCGTCTTCGACCCGCCAAAAACGATCGTCGCCTTCCCATCCGTCCAAGGTTTGGCCATCGAACAGTGAATGGAACGGTGCCGTGTCATTGGGCTCGGCTGCGGCGGCCATGGGGGCGATGACCAGTAGGGCAATCATGGCAGCGGCGTGCGCACCAGAAAAATCGAACGAGACCATCGAAAGAACCTGCGCTGGGTAAAAGAACAAGGAAGGATCGACGATCGGATCGTCGGGCGGGGCGGTGATTCCGTGGGGGGCAGACGCCAATATAGCTGTCCCGCGAAGGGGATGCCGCGAAGCTCCTTCACGACCAATGGCCGGTGAAGCACCGGCATTGTCGTGGCAAGAAATGTTGTGAATGTTTTCCGATTGTCCCGATCATCCTGACGCAAACGCGTGTTTCATGACTGAGACAGGATCAGGCTGAGCAATGAAGCAGGCTTTTCGCGGATTTTGACGATTGTTTAGGCTTGTGAGGAACGAGCTGGAAAACAGATTCAGCAAGGACAAGCGGATGATTCGAAAGCTCATATTGGTCGGATGTGTGGTCGCCTTTGGAAGCCAAGCCTTTGGCCACGGCGACCTGCGATCGCGCGCCGACAAGCATGCGCCGGCGGGATTGATGGGCGACCACGTCCATGAACCCGGCGAATGGATGGTGGAGTACCGGTACATGAACATGTACATGGACGGAAACCGAGCCGGGACACGACGGTTGAGCGATGCCGAATCCATTGCGTTCGGCGCGACCAGTGATCCGGTCACCAACCGTGGTGCGTCGCCGTCAAGCATGACGCATGAGATGCACATGTTGCACATCATGCGTGGGATGACTGATGACATCACGTTGTACACGATGATCATGTTGCCATCGATCACGATGGACCACATCCGCGGGCCAATGAATCCGGCCGGTGCGGGAAGCTATTTCACGACGCACAACAGCGGGTTTGGTGACACGACCATCGGTGCGTTGCTGCGGTTGTACAGCGATGCAGATGACGATCTGATTTTGAACTTGGGTGGTTCGTTGCCGACCGCAGACATCTTTCGAACGACGCGCGAGCCGACCGGCGGAATGATGGAGCAACCGCTGCCGTACCCGATGCGATTGGGATCTGGAAAGTTCAACGCTCGGCCCGGTATCACGTGGAAGCGATATTTTGATCACGGTTCCTTCGGTACCCAGTTTCAAACCGATTTGCCCATCGGTCGAAACTACCGTGACTACAGCGTGGGAGACGAATTTCGATTGAACACCTGGTATAGCCACGTTCTGACAGACCATTTTTCGACCAGCCTGCGAATCGAAAACCTGTGGCGAACCAATTACGGTGGTGCCGATCCGATGAGCCCCGACGCGTTGATCAGCACCAACGTGGAAAGCTTTCGCGGCGGATACACGCTGAACTTGGGTGTGGGGGCCGCGGCATTACTGAACGGGCATTTGTTGAACGTTGAAATCGTTCCGATGTTCATCAGGATCTTGACGGGATTCAGCTGGAAACCGATTGGTCGATCGTGGCCAGTTGGTCGAAAAGCTTCTAAAACGATCGCGTCGTGCCACGCCGCCGGTTGCGTCCCAGGGGGGCGCCGGCGGCTAACTGGCTGTTGCATTTTTTCGGATCAACGCGAAGCATCACCGTTGCCCGGTTCGCGCACGTTGCGTTTGGCGACGTGTCATCCGCAGAGCGATAGGCAACGATCGAGCATTCACAGGCCGCTAGACCGCCGACTATGATGACCGCGCCGGTGATCGCCGCTTTTTCGCAGCGTCGATCGTGGATGCGTTTTGAATGTCTGTTCGTGTGGTTGTCCTTTGATGCTTTTTTTTCGAATTCCGGCGGAAAACCTTGGCCCGTTTGGATGGCTATTGGCCGCTTTCGCATTTCTGTCGCCGGTGCCTGTTTCGTCCGAACCAATCCGGCTGCGATCGCAGATCACGCAGGTCCAGCCGATGACCGGCATCGTCTTGTGGTCGGACAATCCCAAAGCGAAAAAGCAGGCCGATGCGATCGCGTTAGAATTTCGCTATTGCGGATATGATGAAGTCGTCGATGCCAATGGGCGTTACGATTTTTCGCGGATCGATCAAGTCTTGGATGATATCGCATCGCGAAATCATCAAGCCGTCTTGCGGTTTCACTTTTGCTACGTCGGTAAAGAAACGACGGTCCCGGATTTCATTCGATCACGGTCTGACTATCGGGAAGCGGTTGGCAAGAGCGAGAAGAAGACGACGCATTTCTGTGATTGGAGCAACCAAGCGTTACAGGAATTCACACTGCAGTTCTACAGCCGCTTCGCACAGCGATACGATTCCGATCCCCGAATCGCCTTTCTGCAAACGGGGTTCGGCTTGTGGGCGGAGTATCATATCTACAGCGGCCCGCGAAAGTTGGGAAAGACGTTCCCAAGCAAAGCATTTCAGGATCAATTTTTTCGGCATATGAGTGCGTCGTTTCAGCATCTGCCCTGGTCGATCAGTATCGACGCGGCCGATTCAACGTATTCACCGCTGGAAGAAAATGCGGAATTGCTGACGCTTTCGTTTGGGGTGTTCGACGATTCGTTCTTATGTAAGCCACACGCACGCGAGAATGCTGTGAACTGGCGCATTTTGGGACCCGAACGTTGGCGTCACAGTCCGGCGGGCGGCGAGTTTAGCTATTACACCCGCATGGATCAAAAGCTTGCGCTTGCCGATCAGGGCCCGCATGGTGTTTCATTCGAACAGGCGGCGGAACAGTTCCACATCTCGTACATGATCGGCAACGACCAGTTGCGTTTCCAGCCTGCCGAACGACTGCGCGACGCGGCATCGTCGACCGGATACCGGTTTCGAGTGACCGAGGCCACGTTGGCGGAGGGGCGATTGCGTTTGCGTGTGGCCAACGAAGGCGTTGCGCCGATCTATCGCGACGCCTATTTTGGCGCCGGCGGAAACATGGCGACCCGGTCGCTGCGTGGTCTGCTGCCCGGACAAACGCTGGAATGTGAAATCAATGGAGTGACGACGGCCGATATCGAAACACTTTCCATCCGGTCCGATGCGATTCTGCCGACACAAGTCATTCAATTCGCAGCGGATCTTTAATTGACAGTGTCGTCCAGCAGACGCTGCATGCATTCCACGATATCGCCGCTGCGATAAACGTCGTCGACAAGCGTTTCGTACGTGGTGGCGAAGTCTTCGTTCTGTGCAAGATCACCGAAGACTGGGCGGTATCGAATGAAGGCGCGCTTGTCATCAGCGGTTTTCATCGCCGCTTGATGCAGCGGTTCCTTCATGTCGTCGGTGATTGCTAAAGGGTTTCCGTTTCGGTCCACTTGGCGATCGCAGTACAGGCACCATGCAGCAATAACCAATGTGGCCAACCGGATGGAACGACCCTTGTCTAGATTGTCGATGATGGTGGGGATCAGAAAGACGGGCAATTTGCTGGAACTTTGTAGACAAATGCGGCTGACGCTATCGCGGATGCTCGGATTGCCAAACCTTTCGATCAACGAATCCTTGTAGGCAACCAAATCGATGCCGGGAACCGGATCGAGTGTCGGCGTTGCTTCCTGATCAAAAAACGATCGCAGATAGGCCGCAAAGCGATCATCGGCGATACATTCGTTGATCGTATCGAATCCATGCATGGCACCCAGAATACCAAGGACCGAGTGTCCGGCATTCAGCAGCCGCAGTTTCATCGTTTCGTACGGCGCGACGTCGGCGACAAACTGCGCACCGACTTGTTCCCACGCGGGGCGTCCGTTGGCAAAGCGGTGTTCGATCACCCATTGGCGGAAAGGTTCACAGGTAACCGGCCAGCGATCCAGCAATCCCGATTGAACGCGAAAGTATTCGATGTCCGCTTCGGAGGTCATCGGGGTGATGCGATCGACCATCGAATTGGGAAATGTCACCTGATCGCTGATCCACGTTGCCAATTCGGGCGATTGACGCTGTGCAAAGCGAAGCAACATGCGGCGTGTCAGATCGCCGTTGTGTTGGATGTTGTCGCAAGACAAGATCGTCACCGGCGCGGAGCCGGCATCACGACGCATTTTCAATGCCGCAGTCAGGTAGCCGAACACAGATTTTGGTTGATCGGGATGCTCCAGGTCGTGCACCACGTCGGGATGATCAAAATCAAAATCACCCGTCGCGGGCGACAGGTTGTAACCACCTTCGGTGATCGTCAGGGACACAATTTTGGTTTCGGGCGAAGCCATTTTGACGATCACCGTCGACGGATCATTCGAGCCCAAGACGAATTCGATCATCGACCCAATGACCGAACTTTCGACCAGACCATTGGGATGTTTGACGATCAATGAGTACAGACCATCCTGTGGTGACATCGCAGCGGCCATGCGCGCATCGTCGTCGCGGATGCCAACGCCGCAAATGCCCCAGGATGCCGTGTCTTCTTGATGTAACAGTTCGTCAGTATAGGCGGCCAAGTGCGAACGAAAGAAACCACCAACGCCGATATGGACGATGCCTGTGTGGACCGAAGACCGATCGTAGGTCGGACGCCGGATGCTGGAAGGCAAGTGTTTCAGGTTGGCTTCATTTAAGTTTGGATCGGGGCACATGATATCAGTTGGTTTTCGCGTCGGTTGAATGAACGGATTGTCTTGCTTTTTTAATGCGCAGGGCGGCGTAGGCGGTGCCAAAGTATCCCACCGTCATCAAGAATCCCCAGCGATGAAAATCCGTGACATGGGCTTGGTAAGTCGACATGTCAGGGCTGCCAAACATGACTCGCAAAGCCAACAGCATCGTGATCGCCAGGCATAGCCAGGCAACCGTACGCAACACCATTGTTTGAGGCGACTTCGGCATCGTCGGATGGTGATCGGCTGCGGCCTGATCTCGTTGCCACTGTCGAATCACAGCCATGTCGTTTTGTTCCTGCTGAATTTGGTCTTCATACGAATCGGCCGCTCCGTAGAACCGAGCCAGCACACAGTAGACAACGATCGTGAACGCCCAAGTGGGCAAGAATAGATAGAAGAACGACATCACGTTTGCGGCATTCATCCCGAAGCCGAAGACCAGTCCGGCCGCCCAGGACGCGATGGCTGGGACGCTGGTTTCAAGATCCTGGTATTTCGACCAATAGCGAGTCCAACCCAAAATCGGAAACAGAAAGTGTTCGGCGAACACAATGGCTCCCACGGGAACGACCAACAATCCCGCATACGTTAGCAATGGCAGCATCTTGCTGAATACAAACGGAAAGCATGCGACCAAGACGGTGACACAGCCGACCGTTAATGTCACCTTCCGTCTGGAGTGATGATGGAAGATGGCTTGGGCCGCCAATCCGGCGCGATAAAGGTTGGCGTTCGCGGTTGTCCATCCGGCAACAATGACGATCACGTATCCCGACAGGCCCAGTGCTTGATAGGCCACATCGCCGGGGTCCAATTCAGCGATCGACTTTTGCACCACCGCGGCCGTGCCCGCCCCCATGATGCCCGCGGCGATCCACGCGACATAGTGGCCGAACAACATTCCAGCGCTGGTGCACAGGCCATAGATGGATCGCTTGGCGTATCGAAACAACGCCATGTCGATCAGGCCAAAATGAGTGATCGTGTTGGCTGCCCAAGCGAATCCGATCACTTCCCACAATCCAATACCTGCGGATCCGTCGGCGGCGGCTCCTGTCCAGATCGAATGGTCACCGATGGTGATGAAGTCATTCATGCCCGTCAGTTGTGTACGCCCCAGGACGGACTCGGCCAATGCGGGCATCAGTACCAAAGCACCGCAGGTGAACATCACGACCAGCCAGGGGCCGCAAATGCTGGAAAATTCCGCGACGGCATTGAACCCGTACATCGCTATCAACACGACGATGACCCCGACACCCAGAACGACCAAGACGAAAAGCCCGCTGGTGGGAAACCACTGCAACTGGGCAGGGATTCCAAAAAGCAGTCGCACGGCGGTACTGGACACCGTGATCATCGCAGCGGAGATGACAGTGAAAATCAGCACGTTAGCGCCGTTGTAAAGATCAGCCATCCGGTCGCCGGCGATCTTGTGCAGATAGGTGTAAAGACTCAACCGTGTTTGCACCGCGATCGGGGCGGTGATCAGGGTCCAACTGGCGATCGCTAACAGATTGCCGATCAACAGACCCCAAAGAATGTCCTGGGTCGTTGCCCCCAGCGCGACGAACGTCGCACCGATCACAAATTCCGTTGCGGCGACATGTTCACCGGCGTACAGCCCCAAAAAATGGGGCCAGCTGTGAAGTTGTTCGTCTGGGACGGGCATCTGTTCCGGCGTCAGATTCGCAACAGCGCGAGGGGGGCTTGGCGTGGCGACAGACATGGGGCGTGGGGCGACCGAATGCGGGGGTAATCGAGCGGTAAAGGGTTCGCAGTGTACTGGGCCAGTTCGTCTCCAGAGTCTGGGTGGAAACACCGCGGCCCGGCATTTAATGCGTCTTTGGCCGTACCTGCGGGCCAAATCGCAGAAATCTCTCGTGATTCGTCTCCGGCGGCAAACGAAAATGTTGGCACCATTTGCGACCCGATGGCGCATGGAATGACGAGCCCCCCCTATTCCTCCACTCGTCGGATCCACGGGAATGAAAAAGAAACGTTTGTTGTTGATCGCACTGTTTGCCGTTGGCGGCGTCATGGCTGTGGCCTACGCGTCCGTGGGACCTGGCAAACAGGAAAGCATCGAATTGGTCGATGCCTTTGATGCCGATGGAAACGGTTGGTTGGATGACATCGAACGCAGCCGAGCTCGTGACGAAGTCCGTTCCAGCCGGGCCTTTCAATTTGACGTTCGCACGATTGCGACCCGATTCAGCCATGCGGGCAGCATGCCGGCGGTTTCCACCGGCGGTCATGTCGCCAAAACCGAAACGCAGGCTCAACAAGGCGATCTGTACGACACCCGTGTCTTGCGGACGATCTTCATCGACTTCGATACCGACGATTGGGAAGCCGAACTGGAGGATTTCCACAACACCGATGTCGATCTGTCCGCCGATTTGACGGTTGACGGACAGATGTATCCGGATTGTGGCATCCGTTTCCGCGGGGCGTCTTCCTATGATCATGTCGGCACTGGATACAAGCGATCCTTCAACATCGCCATGGACATGGCCGACCCGGATCAGCGGTTGATGGGTTACAAGACGCTGAATCTGTTGAACGCCCACGGTGATGATTCGATGATGAGCACCGTGTTGTATTCCCACATCGCCCGTCAATACATCCCGGCGCCGAAAGCCAACTTTGTTCGCGTGGTGATCAACGGTGAAGACTGGGGGATCTACACGAATGCCCAACAGTACAACAAGGAATTCCTCAAAGAGAACTACGACACCAAGAAAGGTGCACGATGGAAGGTCCATGGATCACCGCGCGGTGGAGGCGGTTTGGATTACCGCGGCGATGACTTGAATGCGTACGGGCATCCCTACGAGATCAAATCCGGCGGTGAAAAAGCGACTGCCAAGCTGATGCAGTTTTGCAAAGTCTTGAACGAAACCCCTACCGAACAGTTGCCCGAAAAGTTGGAAGCGATCTGTGACGTCGATGGTCTGCTTTGGTTCCTGGCCTTGGACGTCGGCTTGATCAACGGTGATGGTTACTGGGTACGTGCCAGCGATTACAGCATCTACTTGGGCAAAGACGACAAGTTTCGCTTCATTCCGCACGACATGAACGAAGCGTTCCGCCCGGCACGCGGCGGTCCAGGAGGGCCCGGCGGACGCGGAGGTTTTGGATTTGGTGGGTTTGATTTTCCAAGTTTTGGATTGGGTGGCCCTCCCCGCCGGGACGATCGAGCCGAACGCGGCCCGGGCCGCGGACGTCAGGCGGGCGGTGAATCGTCGCCGGTGGGCTTGGATCCTTTCACCGCGATGAACGATGCGGACAAGCCGCTGTACAGCAAAGTGTTGGCCGTTCCCGCGTACCGCGATCAGTTTTTAGCGAACCTGGAAACTTTGGCCAATGAATCACTGGACTGGGAAACGCTGGAACCCTTTGTCCAGTCGCAGCTCCAACTGATTACGCCGGTGGTGAAGACTGAAACTCACTCACTGACCACTTACGAGCGTTTCGTTGCCACAACGTCGGGCGAGGCCGATCAAATGCAGGAACTCGAACCCGAGCAACGTGGACCACGAAATCGTCCGACGTTGAAGGACTTTGCTCAGGGAAGAAGCCAGTACTTGTTGCGATATGTGGCCGATCAAGGCAAGGCCCAACGCTCGGATGATAACTGACCGCGATTGGCGTCACTGCGTAGCACCGCCGGCCGTTCAGTCGCGGTGTCGATGAATTTTGAAACGTCAGGGAAGTGGATCCAATGAACCAGCCAAGTACCCAGAATCCGGACCAGAAACGTTCGACCATGAAACGCATTGAGATGAAATTCCGTCTTAATGATCGTATCGCTGATCAGGTCGCCCAGTGGGCTCGTGAACACATGGATGTGGATCCGCATTGCGACGGCGACGAAGATGATCGGTATCAGATCTGTAATCTGTATCTGGATTCGCCCGAGTTGGATTTGTTGCGTGAAACGGGTCGAGTGGGACGCGCCAAACATCGCGTTCGACGTTACGGAAATGAATCGTCATTGTGGTTGGAAACGAAACGCAAGAAGCGGATGGTGGTCAAGAAGCGACGGTCCACGGTCGACGAAGCACAGTTTTTCGCTTGCCACGATTCTGCACCGCAACGGGCGTCTGGGGGACTTTCCGTCTTCCGCGGTGATTGGCCGGTCGGTGCAGCGGATGACGATTGGTTCTTTCGACGCGTTCGCAGGCGTGGGCTTCAGCCGATGGTGCGCATCGCCTATCGCCGCTTTGCTCGTACCGCACAGGTCAACGGTCAGACCATTCGCTTGACGATTGATGACTGCATGACCGCGTCGCCGGCGGACGGTTGGACCGTGCCGCTCGCGTCAGAATTTTGCCCGGACGTTCAGTTCGGCAACGGCAAGGTTTTGGAACTGAAGTTCAATGGCATCCTGCCACTGATGTTCAAAGACCTGTTGCGAACCTTCACGATCCCTGCATCCGGGTTTTCAAAGTACCGGCACGCGATGCAAGCCCTTGCCGCAAACCGTGGTGACGGATTGGTGGATTCCCATGCGGAGTCGCTTTGTTATGCCTGAATGGATGATGAATGTGACCTCGTCGGAGGTCGATCCGACGGTCACGACCTTGGGCTTGCGTTTGGTCTTGGCTTGGCTGTGTGGCATGGTCGTCGCGTGGATCGCCCGCAGTCGTCGTCCGGCGGGGGAACCGGATACGTTGTCGCTGACGTTGATCCTGATGAGCATCTTGATCGCGATGGCAACGCAGATCATCGGTGACAACATCGCGCGGGCGTTCAGCTTGGTGGGGGCGTTGTCGATCGTTCGCTTTCGGACCGCGGTTCCGGCGACCCGTGACGTCGCTTTTGTGCTGGCCGCCGTCGTGGCCGGGATGGCGGTGGGGGCGGGGCAATACTGGGTGGTCGGATTGGGATTGTCGGTCGTTGGGCTGGCAACGTTCCTGAATTCATCCAAGGCTGATACATCGCAAGCGGGGACGAAAGATTCCGAATCGACCAAAGGGGACAAGAAACCCAAAGCGTGGCGGGTGACTTTGCAGGTCGGTTTGAGTGCGACCGAGGGGTGGGAGAGCGAACTCAGCCGCTTTGCCGAAAGCTATGAACTGCTTTCGGCCGAAACCACGCGTCGCGGCGCGGCGATGGAAATGCTGTACCGCGTCACCCCATCAGCCGACAGCAATGCGGTGGAAATGATCGCCGCGCTGAACAGCGTCCCCAACGTCGAATCGGTCACCGCAAAGGTGACGTAGGAACAGCGTCGTCGTACCGGCGCTGGCGTACCGGTAACTGGCGGATGCGGCGCTGGCGGATGCGGCGTTCTGTTTGGGGGGGCGGCTATTGCCGTGGCAATCGGCGGTTGATGGGGATGCCCAACGCCGGTACCGCGATGCGACATCTGTTCTACTGGTGCTTCATTTTTGGATTCATCGCCTGCATGATGTTGACCCCGTAGCGAATCGGGGGCGAGGTCCGCACGAATTTGGATCCGGAACGAGAAGGCTTGGCCCGGTGGAGGAGCCGATTGGTCGAGCGATCCGCTAACAAGCATTCGCTGGGAGGAATTGTTCGGAATGTGTTTGAATCACCCGTCTGCGACCACGAAGCACGCCCCAATGAAACGCTCATCAAGATTTCCTTGCGGTCGGTTCCTGACGCTCTTCACTGTCGCGGTGCTGAGTTCTTCGTGGTTGCCCGCCAAAGACCCATCGCCGCGCGACAGCCGATCGGCGGTTGCGATGCATCGGATCTGTCCGGAAACGCCGCAGCAATTGCGTGAATTGTTTCGCTACACCGGTGAACGCTTGCCCGTGGTCAGTGCCCATCGCGGCGGTGCCGGTCCCGGTTATCCGGAAAACTGTATCGCAACCTTTGAACACACCCTGACGAAGACTTTTTCGCTCTTGGAAATCGATCCGCGGATCACCAAAGACGGCAAGGTGGTGGTTCATCACGACGCAACGCTGGACCGGACCACGACGGGGACCGGCAAGATCGCTGAAAAGACGTTGGCGGAACTGAGCCAATACCGCTTGAAAGACGTCGACGGGAAAGTCACCGACCACTCAATTCCGACGTTGGATGAAGTGTTGCGATGGGCCAAAGGAAAGACGGTTTTGGTGTTGGATCAAAAAGATGTCCCTTTGGAAACTCGCGTCGAGACCATCACCAAACACCAAGCGGAATCCTATGCCATGTTGATCGTCGGCAACTTGGATGACGTGCGTGCTTGCCATGCGATGAATCCCGACATCATGATGGAGGTCATGATTCCCAATCACGCAAAAGTGGATGCCTTCAATGCCACAGGCGTCCCGTGGGAAAATGTCATCGCGTTTTTGGGGCACGTTCCGCCGTCGGATTCATCGCTTTTTGACGCCGTCCATCAAAACGGTGCGTTGACGATGATTGGAACGTCGCGAAATCTGGATCGCGAGTATTTCGCCAGGGGGGGTGGTACCGACCAATCGCTGAGGCATGACTATCGCCAACTGCTGCAGCGAGGTGGCGACATCATCGAAACGGACCTTCCCCGCGATGTCGGTCCGTTGCTGTACACGCCATTAGTCATTCCCGAATCCAAACGTTCATGCCTTGTGATCCAACCGGTCGAGGTCCCCTGATGCGAAACGAACGTCGACATCGGCCCTAGAACAGCTTGGCACCGTTGGGTACCGAACGATCAGGGACCGCCAGGACGACCGAACCATCATCACTGCTGAATCCCACCAGCAGAAACTCGGACATCATCGGCCCGATCTGCTTGGGTGGGAAATTCAAAACGCCGATGACTTGGCGTCCAATCAAAGATTCCTTGGTGTAATTGACGGTGATCTGCGCACTGCTTCGCTTGGTCCCCCATTTCGGTCCAAAGTCGACGGTGACTTTGTAGGCCGGTTTGCGAGCTTCGGGAAAGTCCTCGACGCGAACGACCATACCGGCACGTAGGTCAACGTTCTCGAATTCTTGCCAAGTAATGGTGCCGGACTCGTTCATGTTAGCTTGACTTCCTTTGGAGACGACGCATGTGACCGGCGGCTGATTTTGCACCACCAACGCGGGCCACAACTGGGGCGGTTCGACGTGGATGCTGAGTTGCAATCAACGGTGGATTGCAAAGCATGATCGGTCTTCACGTGATCGACTAGATCAATACCGCTGGCGGAATGAATGCGTCTGGGGATGGGGCGGAGCCGGATGGTGGTGCAAAGGCGGCTGAAGGCGACCATCGACTCTGTGGGCCCGATTGCTTGATGGCGGGATAGTTGATGTGGCAACCATTAAGAAGTCGAGCCAAGGGGGAGTGTCTGCCGCAGCATCCCTCGGATCATCCAACGTCGTCCACCGTCCAGTCCCGTTTGCACGAAAGGAAAGAAGTCCCATGACAAGTCTTCGCGAACAAACCGACGCCAGAATCGCACAAACCCAAAAAAACAATCCTGAGTTTGCGCAAAAGATCGATCAGTTGCTATCGTCTGCCGAAGCGTTTCAGTCGGGTGCCAATGCATTGGACTTGGGTGGCAAGGCCCCCGATTTCACTTTGCCCAAACCGACGGGGGAAACGGTGACGCTGTCGGATCTGTTGGCCCGAGGTTCGGTCGTCGTGACCTTTTACCGTGGCAGTTGGTGTCCGTATTGCAATCTTCAGTTGAGGGCGATGCAGCAGCGATTGGACGACATTCACCAACAGGGGGCTGAACTTGTGGCGATCAGTCCTGAGATTCCCGACGAATCTCTGTCACCGGATGAACAGGCAACGTTGGAATTTCCTGTGCTGTCCGACCAAGATGCTCGTGTGGCGAGTGATTACGGCGTTGCCTGGGAAGTGCCCCAGCTGATTTTGGATCACATGCGTAACGATCGCAAATTGGAACTGGCGGACATCAACGGTGGAAACGGCAGCGTGCTGCCGATCCCGGCGACTTTCGTTTTAAACCCCGACGGCATCGTCACTTGGCGATTTGTCGATGTGGATTATCGGCATCGTGCCGAACCGGATGACATCATCGCGGCCCTCACGAAGCTTGACGTCAGCGCCAAAGCCTAGTCGGATGCAAAGGGGCCAACCCCCACAACGTGGGCCGGTTTGGGTTCCGTGTATTGGCGAACGACACCAAGGGTCCGGTGGTTTAGAATGCCTGACCGCCAACGAGGACATCGGTCGAACGACTGTCCATTCTCTTTCCGCCTTGGATCGCCCACACGCTGACGAAATGTCCGACACTCACGAGGTCAGCCATTGGATCGATCGGGTCAAAGCGGGCGATGCGCTGGCGGCGAACCAGATCTGGCACCGCTACTTTGATCGCCTCGTCCGCGTGGTGCGAAAGCAATTGCTGGGACAAAACCGAGCGGTGAGCGATGAAGAAGACGTGGTTCTGAGCGTTTTTGACAGCTTCTATGAAGCGGCCGAGCAAGGGCGATTTCCCGATTTGGCCGATCGTGATGACCTCTGGTACCTGTTGCTGCGGATGTCGGCCCGCAAAGTTGTGGATAAGCGGCGTCGCGACGGTCGCCAGCGACGTGGGGGCCTGGCGATGGTCGATTCCATTGATGCCGTGGCGGACGATGATCGGGCGATGGAGGTCATCGGCAATGCACCATCCCCCGAGATGGTGTTGATGATGCAGGAAACGGTTGAAAGTTTTTTTTCCCATCTGGGTGTCGGGCAGCTTCGCGATTTGGCGGGTGCCAAATTAGAGGGCTACTCGAACGCGGAAATGGCCGAGCGTTTTGGGTGTTCCGAACGGACGATCGAACGTCGTCTGCATTTGATCCGACAGAAATGCCAACAGGAAGTGCTCGCCACCGATGAACATCCGTCAACAAAAATTGCCGATCCAGATTCTGGAGCAAATTGATGATCGCTGTGCTGCCTTCGAAAAGGCCTGGCAGACCGGCAATCCTCCGTCGATCGAATCTGTTTTATCCGAAGGAGTTTCCGATCAGGAACGCGATGTTCTGCTGGCCGAGTTGATTGTTTTGGATGCCGATTATCGACGTCGGCGTGGCGAATCGCCCGAAGCGAGCCAATATCTGGACCGCTTTCCCGATCATGCCGATGACATTCGAGATGCCTTGAACGAAGGCGATCGGCCGTCCAGCGGTTTTGTTCCGCCACCGGTCCAGCGTGTCGCGGACATGTTTCCCAATCTGCAGGTGATCGAACTGTTGGGGGCCGGCGGCATGGGGGCCGTCTATAAAGCCAAACAAGAAGGGCTTGATCGCGTTGTGGCATTGAAGATTCTGCCGGCGGAATTTGCCCACGACGCCAAGTTCTCTTTGCGGTTCACTCGTGAAGCACGCACGTTGGCAAAGTTGAATCATCCCAACATCGTGTCGGTCTTCGAATTCGGAAACGTCCAGGACACGTTCTTCTTTCTGATGGAGTTCGTTGATGGACCGACGTTGCGTGACGTCGTCCGCGCCGGTGGCCTGGCACCCAAGCATGCGTTGGAAATCATTCCTCATCTTTGTGACGCTTTGCAGTACGCACACGACAACGGGGTAATCCACCGCGACATCAAGCCAGAAAACATTTTGCTGACACATCAGGGCACCGTCAAAATTGTCGACTTTGGTTTATCGCGATTGCTAGACAGCCCCAGCCAGGCCAGCGATCTGACCGGCACCCATCAGGTGATGGGAACGCCCCGCTACATGGCACCCGAACAATTTGAAGGCACGCACCAAGTGGATCATCGCGCCGATATCTATTCGCTGGGGGTGGTGTTCTACGAAATGTTGACCGGTGAGCTGCCCATGGGACGTTTCGCGGCCCCGTCTCAAAAAGTTGCCATCGATGTTCGGTTGGATGAGGTCGTTCTGCGAACTTTGGAAAAGGAACCAAGCCAGCGTTACCAAGCGGCCAGCGAGATCAAATCAGACTTGAAGTCAATCGCTGACAGCAACGATTCCGGTTTGGCGGCCACGTTGGTCGCGGGTGACATCCCAGTGAAATCGACAGCCGATCATCCCGGCCAGCGCATGCCTGCCGATGTCGATCACCGTGGTGTGCAACAGCAAGAGTCCGCCACACGTTGGTTGCTGACCCGTCGCGACTTGATGAATCAAGTGCAATCGGCATTGAAACCGTTGTTTCGCTGGCAGGCCGTTCAAATCATCGTCGGCGTGCTGTTGATCGGATTGGGGGCTTTCGGATGGTCGCAAAACATCGGGAACCCAACCCTCATGACCATAGGCATCATCGTTCATGTCTACGGCATCGTGTTCATCGCGGCCGCCATCGCGGTGATGACACGGATCAAACGAATCGACTATTCGCAATCGGTCGACGATGTAAGGGCCAGGATCACACGCATCCGTGATTTGTACCTGCGACTGACACCGTTGATTGGTTTCCCTTGGTGGCTGATGTGGATTCCCGCCGGTGTTGCCGCTGGACTGGACCAAATCTTGCATCCGAATGCCTTGATCCCGTCATTGATCATCGGTTTGGTGGGGATGCTGCTATCGTCGTGGTTGTATATGTGGGTCCAGAGGCCCGGGAGCCAAAACGCCGAGGTTTGGAAAGACAAGTTCGCCGGGAACAGTTTTCGCAATGCTGCCAAGCTTCTGGATGAATGTCGATCACTGGGGATCCGGTGATCGCCATGCATCGCTGATCAAGAAACGCACGGATGGATCAAGTCGTGGCCAAGTCGGCCGCTTTCCAGGCTGACATGCCTCCGATCACGTTGGTCACGTCATCAAAACCGTGTCGAAGCAAGAATGACGCCGCGATCGACGCGCGATAGCCGGAACCACAGACCACCGCGATGGGCCCGTCTTTGGGAACTTCATCAATTCGATCTTGCAACTGGCCGCCGTGGAGGTGAATGGCACCATCGATATGTCCGCTGTTCCATTCCTTTTCCGTACGAACGTCCAAGACGGTCAGGCGTTTTTCGGCGTCCAGCTTTCGATTCAGGTCGTGAACGGACATTGTCTGTAGACGTGCGATCGGATATCCCGCACCCTCCCAGGCATCAATGCCGCCCTCCAGGTAACCTCGGACGTCGTCAAAGCCGACGCGCAGCAAGTGAGTCGTGACGCCCGACATGTCATTGGGGTCGTCGACAACGATCATCACCGGACGGTCGTAGGGCAACACCCATCCGGCCCACGTCGGCAAGTTTTGACCGTTGGGGATGCTGATCGATCCCGGGATGTGCGCCGCGGCAAAGGCTTCTTTGGATCGCGTGTCGACGATCAAACAGTTCTCGCACACGCGGTCGCGAACGGCCTTTGCGGTCTGTCGAATCTGGCCCGGCAATTCGGGGCCGATGATCGGCGCGCCATCGCGGTTGATCGCCTTCATCCTTTTGAAATAGGGCGGTGACAACGGCATTTGGTCCAGCAGTTTCCGGACCCAACGATCTTCCGGTAACGGACGCAAGGATTCACTGAACTTGCGTTCGAATCCGACGGTCGACGATCTTCGGGATCCGATCGCCTTGCCACACAACGAACCTGCGCCATGGGCGGGAAAGACCTCCGTGATGTCGGGGATGGCATCCAATCGCTGAAACACGCTTTGGTACAGCTCGTGCGCCAACTGTTGCTTCTGATCATCGCCCAACAGGTCGGGCCGGCCGACATCGCCGACAAACAAAAAGTCACCGCTGAACAGCAACCAAGGGGTATCGTCGCTGCGGGAACGATCGTACAAAGTGATTGCGATGTGTTCCGGTGTGTGCCCGGGGACATGCTCGAACCCGAGTTTGATATCACCAAACTCCACGGTCTCGTTCACTTGGACATGGCGATCCGCGAACGCTTGTGTCCAGTCATCGCCGCCGTATCCGCTGGTGATAATCTGGGCGTCGTCGTTCAGTCGAGTCTTCAATTCCTTGGAACCACAGACGAAATCTGCGTGCACATGAGTTTCCAAGATGTACTTGATGTGCAGGCCGTTTTGTTTGGCGAACTGGATGTAGGTTTCGACGTCACGTGTGGGATCGATGACGGCGGCCTGAGACGTCTTTTCATCACCGACCAGATAGGACGCGATGGCAAGACCGGGAACGAAGTGCTGTTCGAAAATCATGGTTGGACCGTAATCTGATGCCGAATGTCGATAGCCAGTGACCGAATCAATCAGTTGCTGGCGTTGCCACTTTGAACCGTCGATGCATCGCTACGTTGGTCGACGTAGGACTTCACCAAATCTTTCAATTCGGGGACGTCGCATTCGAAGCCCATCTGTTCGGCCTTGGCCAGTGTTTCCTCGCCCGACATGTCGTTTTCGACCGCCACATGCATCATGGTCATGGCGCCGGCGCGTTTACCTGACTTACAGTGGGCAAAGACCGGTTTCGGCAATGCTTCCAACTGCTGTCGAAATCGGTCGACGGTATCGTGGCTGATGGTATCCATCGAAACGGGGAGATGGACGTACTTCATCCCCGCGGATTCCACCATCTTGCGTTCCTGGTCGGGATCGATCGGCTGGTCGTCTTCGCCGGACGTGCGAAAGTTAACAACGGCGCGAAAGCCTTCGGACGGAAGGGCCAAGATTTCAGATTCCGAGGGTTGGCCACTAACGGTGATTTGGTCGTTGATCTGTTTGCGATTGGACATGGGAATCTCTTTTCGTTGAAGTCATTTTTCCAGAGCGTGTTACGAACAACGGTTTTCGCAAAGCTTGTGCCGCAACCCTGCGATGCCCTTCAATGCACGGGAGACGGCCCAGTCGGAAGCAGTTTGAGCCGACCCGCGGTCATTCATCGGCCAGTCTGGTTGTTCAACAACAAACTGGTGGAATGATGGTCCCCTCGATTCAGCGGCGGCGTGTTTAAGAACCGCGAGGCCGTGTGGTTAACAACCGCCAGGATGAGATCGGCAAGAAGCGGCGGATGTTGTGGGGGACAACGATCAGGTACAACCTGGTTCGTGATGCGTTCATCACCGACAGCCGAATTGAGGCTGTCGAAAATTCGTTTCCTTCGCCCGATATCAAATTTTCACATGGCCAAGCTGACCATCGTTGCCGACATCACCGTGAAGTCTGACAAGATCGACATTGTGAAAGCGGAACTTGAAAAACTGATCCCGACCACGCGTGCCGAAGAAGGCTGCCAGCAGTACGACTTGCACCAAGACAATGACAACCCGGCACACTTTCTATTCTTCGAAAACTGGGAGTCTCGCGAGGCCTGGCAGAAGCATATGAACAATCAGCATCTGAAGGATTACCAGGCCGCGACCGAAGGCATGGTCGAAGACTTTGCCGTGTACGAGATGACCCACATCGCATGAACGTTACGGGGCAATTGCAATCGGACACAGCAATTGGAATGTTCGGCGTCAACGCGTTTTCATCAAAGCCTGCCGATCGCGGATCGGACGTCGGCGGCCTTCATCATTCACGCGGAGATCGAATCTTGTCCGGGTTGAAAGATGACTTCATCGATAGCGAGCATGATCCTCTCGCGTTACAACGATTTTCCTGGATGCCATGACGACAAATCGCTTTGCGGAGCAATCTCTTACATGAACGCATCGGGGTTCACGATGAGGTAAATGATCAGAAGCAAAGCCGGAAGCACCATCAACGCGAACATCAACAGAAACATTCTCAACAGATGACGCGCTTCGGTATCGCTGGATTCCATGGCGAAGGTTGTTTCGCTGTGATTCCGATCAATGTCCGCGGCTGTTTCATTGTGAAAGTAGGATTCGCGCTGACGTGGACGGCGGCCCGCGTGTCGGGCCGTCGGTACGGGGGTTACATGTTGCGATTCGGGGATGAAAATGGTAGCCATGTTTCGGCCTCCGGAGAGAGATTCCGGCAGAGACAACCCGGTTCAAATCATCCGTTCATCGCGAACAAGTTTGTCCCACCGCTGAAGTCGGCGTTGGTCATTGGATGAAGGAAGCACGCAGCAGGCCAAAGCCAAAAAACGCCCAATTATCGCGGAAATCGCCTCCTTTTCGGGGCGGACGCGTCCACTGGCGTTGTCGCACCGTCAACCGGCGTTGACGTTTCCGGGCTTTTCAAGCAACGGTTTGGGCGGGTTTTTCATCGACGTGTTCGGCGGACACTGGGTACGACCGACGGGCGACCTGATTTAGAATTTTGGGATGAACGCATCGTCACGCTCTGCTTCCCAAAAAACGGTCCCTCCCAAGCCCGGACAGCCGATTGCACCGGAGTATTTTCGTGCGATCGCCGAAGGTACTGTTGATTGGGAGATCTGGTTTTCGACCGCCGGGGACCTGCTGTGGTTGAACGATGCCGTCCGTCGGTTCACCGGTTACACGCCCCGGGAATGTTCCGCGATGGATGCCTTTCCATTGCCGCTGATTGTCGAAGAAGATCGACAGCGAATGGCGGCGCACCTGCGGAATGCCGTTGCCGGCAGCACCGAGAACAATGTCGAATTTCGGGTCGCGCATCGTGACGGATCAACACCTTGGATGGCCATGTCCTGGCAACCGCTTCGTGACGAAGACGGGCAATCGTTAGGGTTTCGTGTCAGCGTGCGTGACGTGACGGAAATCCACGCACTGCGAGAAAAATTGCGACTGCAGAACGAGCATCTGGAACAGTTGGTTCAAGAAAGGACGGCAAGGATCGCGCAACTGGAAGAACACCGACTGAAGATGGAAAAGCTGGCGGCGATCGGAGAATTGGCTGCCGGGGTTGCCCATGAAATCAACAATCCGCTGGCGGGGATTCGGAATGCGTTCGCTTTGTTGAAACGGCATTTGCCCGACACGGTCAAGCACTATGACAAACTGAGCTTGATTGATGATGAGATTGAACGGATCAGCAGTATCACACATCAAATGCATCGACTGTATCGTCCAAGCGAACAGTCGGCTTCGACGTTTTCCATCCACGAAACACGGCGGCACGTGGAATCGTTGACACTTCCGACGTCTCGCAAACATGGGGTTGTGGTGCAATGGCATTTTGAACCCTTGCCATCACGGGGGACGCTGGGAAACGATCAGATTCGCTTGCGTCGTGGCGAGTTGAAGCAGGTCTTGATCAACCTGATTCACAATGCGATACAGGCGTCGGAAAGAGGCCAGGAGGTCCACGTGACTGTTCAACCGCATGGCGAACGATTTCGAATGGTGGTCTCCGATTCGGGATCTGGTATCCCCGAAGAACTGATCGACCGAATCTTTGATCCATTCGTCAGCACCAAGGTGGCAAAGGTCGGCCAAGGGATGGGTTTGGGCTTGTCCGTCACGCGTGGCTTGGTCGAAGGCATGCGTGGGGACATTCGCGCCGAAAGTCAGGTGGGCCAAGGGGCCGTGTTTACCGTTGATCTGCCAAGGACGCTGTAGGAACACAGCGATCGCACCTGTATGACCGAACCGGCCCCCCAAATCTTGATCGCTGACGATGAACCGTTGTACCGCGAAACGACGGCGGAGTTCCTGCGTGAAGAAGGCTTTCAGTGTGTCTGTGTGGAAGACGCCAACGACGCTTTGGACGCTTTGCACAACCACCGGTTCGATCTGATTCTGTCCGATCTGAATATGCCGGGGAATCTGAAGCTTGAACTGTTGAACGAAGGGCGGACGAAATACAGCGACACACCGATGATCATTGTTACGGGGGTCCCGTCGACGTCGTCGGCCATCGAAAGCGTGCGGTTGGGCGTCGCTGATTATTTGTTGAAGCCGGTGAAGCTGGATGAACTGTTGGTGGCCGTGCGACGTGCTTTGGCCCATGGCGAACGATCGCTGGACGCGAGCGGTCCACGCGATGGATCGGCAGGCAAGTCCGATGCACACGTCGCTGGTACGACGGACCCCAACGATTCAGAAACGAACGCACGCGGCGAATCGACCGAAAAGGGCAAGGATTCGTTTGGCATTGATGTGATCGGCCAGAGCCCGCAGATGCGGGAGGTGATGGAAATCGTCGATCGCGTCGCGGCCAGCAATACAAGTGTCCTGATCACGGGCGAAAGTGGCACCGGCAAGGAAGTCATTGCGCGGGCGATTCATCGGCGCAGCCCGCGGTTTGGACGACCGTTGCAGGTGATTGATTGCACCGCCATTCCGGAATCGTTGTTCGAATCGACTCTGTTCGGACACGTCAAAGGCGCATTCACCGGCGCTGTCAGTGATCAATCCGGTTTGTTGCAGGCGGCCGATGGGGGCACCGCCTTTTTCGACGAACTGGGGGAATTGCCGCTGGTTTCCCAAGCGAAACTGTTGCGTGTGGTCCAGGAACAAACCTTCACTCCCGTTGGTCGCGATACGGTGGTCCGGGTGGACACGAGATTCATTTGTGCGACCAACCGTGACCTGCAAACCGAAGTGGATGCGGATCGTTTCCGTCGTGATCTGTTTTATCGTCTGGCGGTGATCCACATCGCTTTGCCTCCGTTGCGACAGCGACAGGAAGACATTGTTTTGTTGGCCGAGTATTTTCTGCATCGATTGCGTGCCCCGGATTCACCGGCCCTCGGGTTTTCCGATGCGACGCTTGATTGCTTTCGCAGGTATCGTTGGCCAGGAAATATTCGTGAACTTCGAAACGTAGTGGAGCGTTCTCTGACACTGGCGAATGGGCAGTGGATCGAGCCGACTGATTTGCCCCCAACGCTGACCACCGCGGTTGCTGAACCCGAATCACAGGGTCTTGATGATGACCTGGCCGAAATCTCACGCGACGAAGCGCTTGATCGCGCGGACCGTGCATACCTGGACGTCTTGTTGCAGCGACATGGCGGAAACATTGCCGCCGCAGCCCGGCAGGCGGGCTTATCGCGACAAGGAATGAACAAGCTGTTGAAACGCCACGACATTGACGTTGCTCCCTATCGAAAGTGAAACGTGATCGCGCGAGATACCGTTTGCGATGGCGTTTGACCGCCACTGCCGGGCATTCGGTTCGCCGATCATCCGCCCGGCATTGTTAGGCGGATGCCGAAGCCGATTGGCTGTAAACCAGCGCGGTGTACGGCGGCAATTCGATGCTGGCCCGAAACGGTTGGCCGTCATAGGGTGCGTCGGTTGCCACAATGTCGCCGCTGGCGGCGCCCGCGAAGTCATCGCTCCACTGTTTTCGGTCGCTACTGAATCGACGTTGCCATTTGCCGCTCTGTGGTAGGCCGAACTCGTACTGGCTGAAGTGTCGGTTGGCAAAATTGATGATGACCACGCATTCATCCGCCGGTCCGCCGTCGAGCCAACGTCGGAATGCAACCACCTTATCGCCGTGATTGACATGGAATATGTCGACATGATTGCCGGTCAAGCCGCGGGTGAAACCGTCGACATTCTTTCGCAATCGAATCAGCTTCGACGTCAGGTGGATGATGCCGGTATGGTCGTCGGCTTGGTTCCAATCCAATTCCTCGTGATCTTGAAACCAACCGTCTTCCAAGAATTCTTGTCCTTGGAACAACATCGGGATTCCGGGTGTGGTCATCACAAGGGCAATCCCGAGGGTCGACCGTTTCTGGGCGTGCCAGGCATCCGTGTCGGCATGGTCGATTTCGCTGGGGATTCTGGCTTTCCCGTTGGCCACTTCGTCATGTGATTCGGTGTAGATGACGCGTTGGACCGCGTCACCGTTGTAGCGATGGTTGATCGCATGAATGACTTTGTGCATGTCACGGCTGGCATCGTCAGGCTGGGTCAGCACGTCGCGAATTGGGTGAACGAAACGTGCGTCCCATTGCGTGGAAAATCCGGCACCGCCATCGGCATCCGACTTGGTCAAGTAGTCATTGTTCTGCAGGTCTTCGGCAATGGTGATCGCCGAAGGCTTGAATCCATGAACTTCGCGGTTGATCCATTGGGTCAGGCCCCAGCCCTCGGGGATCTCCGTGTGGGGGCTGCCATCGACGCTGCGAATGTACAACGTCATGTCGTATCGCAGACCATCGACGTGATAGTCTTCCAGCCACATCATGGCATTGTCGCGGATGTACGACCGTACTTCTCCGCGACCATAGTCGGGCCGAGTGTCGCCCCAGGGCGTCTTGGAACGATGGTCGTTGTAAAAGTAGATCCCGCCCTTGTCGTTTTCGTTCCAACCATCGAACTGCCATAGGTCCAGATCGCTGGGGCCAAAGTGGTTGTAAACCACGTCCAAGATGATCGCAAAGCCGGCTTTGTGGGCTTCACGGACAAAGACTTTGAAGCCATCGGGGCCGCCGTAAGCCGATTCAATTGCGTAGGGGTGCGCCGGGTTGTATCCCCAAGAAAGATCACCAGCGAACTCCGCAATCGGCATGATTTGTAGTGCGTTGACGCCCAGGCCACGCAGGTGGTCGAAACGTTTTCGGTAGTCGTCAAACGTCCCCACATCCCCATCGCCGTCGTGGTGAAACGAACCGATGTGCGTTTCATAGATGACCAACTCGTTCCAATGGGGCATCGAAAAATTGTCGCTCTGCCAGTCAAAGTATGGATCGTGCACCACACCGTTTCCGACGCTGTTGGTCACCTGGCGGACTCTGGGGTCGATGCGTTGCATCGTCGTGTCGCCGTGTGTGATCGCATACTTGTATTGGTCACCGGGCTTCGCATTTTCGACGATAGCAAACCAGTTTCCCGCGTCCTCCCCGACCATCGGCGTCGCATCGGCATCCCAGTCGTTGAAGTCACCGATCACGCTGACCAAATCCGCGTGCGGAGCCCAAACACGAAAGGCCACACCGTGATCCAAGATGATCGGACCCATGCCCGCGACGGTCGGTTCAGTGGTTGTCATGATTTTCTGATAGGTACGGAAAGTGGAAGAATGGATTGAAGGGTCACGGTCAAAGACAAAAAATCAGGGGAAAGATGCTAGGAAGCCCGATCCAAGTCGCTGGTTGTCTGGCCGATGAGATGTTCGATCTGTCGAAACAGTCGATCGAAGTCAACGGGCTTGGGATGAAAGTCATCACATCCCGCGGCTTTGGCGCGTGCGGCATCGCCTGGCAAGGCATACGCCGTCAGGGCAATCACCGGGGTTTGCTGGTTCGGGGCAGCGGCGCGGATTTGCACGGTGGCTTCGATGCCGTCAAGTTCTGGCATGTTGATGTCCATCAAGATTAAGGACGGGGCCGACTGGGCCGCCGCCAGCACTCCTTCGACGCCGTTACCAGCGGTGACCACGGAAAAGCCATGCTTCTCCATGCGACGGGCGATCATTTCGCGGATGTCATCGTGATCTTCCACAATCAAAATGGTGGGCATGGTGATTCGCGGGCGATGCCCACGACTCCTGTTGAGGATGGTGCATTCATGGCGACGGTTCGGCGGCAGCGACCGATGGCGCGATGGGGGCCGACCGAGCGTGTCGCCTGAAAAGGCTTTCGATTTTGTTTTGCGTTTGGGTGAATGACGTTGTCATGTAAGTCGCGCCCGCCTTTCGCAGCCCGACGAACAGTCGATCGTAATTTTTGAATCGCCCCAACGCTGATACGATGATGGGACCGGTGTAGCCTTCATCACGGATCGCCTGGCAAAGGTAACGTGTTTGTGGAAAGCCACCTTTGGGAAGCACGGCGATTACCACCATGGGCGGATCTTGATCTGTGATGATGCGTCCTGCGTCGTCTGGCATCACGTCGTCATCGATCACGTCCAAATGAAAAGTACCGACGCCGCCGATTCGCAAAAGATTCAAAACCAAAGTTTCGCTGAAGTGATGCGACGTGCAGCCGATCATCGTGGGAAGCCTCGGTGCGTCGTCCGATGATGCATCCGCTTCATCTGCCGGATCGCCTGTCATGGATTTGCAATCGGCAATCAAGCCACCCGCCAGTGCGAACAAGCGATTCGCATCTGCCTCGTTCAAATGGTCGGCATCTTGGTCCAGTCGAATTCGTTTCAGTGCCGGCACAATGACATCGTCGCACGTGGCGGGAAATCCCTGGGATTCAATATGCTCGCGCAGTAGTTCACTGGCGCGTAATTCATCGCCGGCCAACAGACGTTGATAAAACCTCATCCCCGGTTTGATTTGAACGTCTTCGCCCAGCAGAGTTGTCAGAATACGAAAGCTTGGCACGTACCGGCCCGCGACCACCAGACAGACCGTCAGGGGCGTGGACAGCAGCAGTCCGACGGGGCCCCACAACCAGCCCCAGAAAACCGCGGCCGTGATCACGGCGATGGCAGATATTCCCGTGCTGCTGCCGTACAACCATGGTTCGACGATGTTGTTGCAGATCAGTTCCATGGTGGCGATCAGCACGACCACGGTCAGAAAAACGCTGTAACCTGGGAACACCGCCAACGCGATGGCCGATGGAAATATCGCGGCGGCCGTGGGACCCAGATAGGGTATGTAGCGTAAAAAGATGGCAAGGACGCCCCACAATACCGCGTTAGGAAAACCATCGTCGGTCATCAACGCGCCGATCAACGACAGCCCGACGGCTAACAGGATTCCATAAACCGTGTTGATCATCGTTTGCGCGATCAAGTAGCGGCTGATTCGTTGCCCCGCTTCATTCATCGCTTCGGTGGTGGTCACATAGTCGCCGTGGCTGACCACCGCGATGATTCGGTCTCGCAAGTCGTCACGATAAATCAACAGGAACAATGCAAACACGCTGACCAGCCCCGCGGTCGCCAATGGGCCTAGAACGGTACCCGCGGTCGTCGCCCAAGATGCCAGGGGCGCGTTAGGCTGAACCGTTTTGACATACAGTGGCCGCTTCAAGGACGAACCATCGTTGTCTGGCTTTTCGTTGGTCAATGGTTCCGGCAGCAGGCGGTCGGTCCACTTTTGAAACAGAGTCGGGGACGACGCTTGTTCCGCGTTTGGATCTTCCGCGTCGTTGGCTTCGCCCGGTTCCAGTTCGGTGCCCTCTTCGATCGCCTCGCTGACATCTTCCGCCAATTCATCCAACGAACCGCCCACACCGCCGGTTAAGCCGGCAAAGCCGCGAGCTTTGTCAATCAACTCATGGCGGTATTCCGGCAGCTGACCGACCAAGGTGGTCAGTTCGCGACCGAGCAAACTGAACAGCCCCGCCAAGAACAGGAATGCCAGGACGGCTGTCGCAACGACCGCGGCGATATTGGGAACGCCCCAGCGATGCAGTCGGTCGACGATGGGGCTGAGCAGGAACGAAAGCAGCAACCCAAGGGCAAGCGGAATGAAGACTTCGCGGGCAAAGAACAAAGCTGCCACGGCGACCACGACGCCCAGCAACTGGGCGACTGCGGCAATGGTCGCAATGTCCGATTTCGCTTTTGCCATGCGTGGGCTTTGGCCGTGTAAAGGGGCGTGAGGAAAGTTTTGGTGATCAGCGGGGCATCGATTGCTTCGCAAACCCTGTGCCGTCGGCGCGGTTGCGCGACGACCGACCAGTGTCTCTGCCGATCCCGTCAACCCAATCGCCCCACGCAAGGACACGCATGCCGGAAAAAACAACGACTCGGTGAAGCACACGACGTTTCAAAGGTACCGTACGATGCCCAAGCGTTTTCTTTGGGAACGCTGATAGGGCCCAGCGTTTGCAACACCGTTGGGGCGAAGACGTGGTGACCGAAACGTACCGTCACAACCAAGACGACCCTTTGAAAGTGAAAGCAAACGCTGATGGATATTCCACAAGTCACTCCCAACGAAACCGCACCGACCGGTGATATGGGGCAAGACTATTTGGCAACCGGCAAACAAGTCGCGATGCGACGCTGGGAAGCATCGCCCTGTGACTGGGCCGACATGCGGACGCGGAAATACGAGACCGTCGGCTATGTGATCCAAGGCCGGTTGGAGATTGATTTGGATGGCGAAACCGCCACGCTGCAAGGTGGCGATTCCTGGATGGTGCCCGAAGGAGCCCCACACCGCTATCGAATCTTGGAAAACTTGGTGGCCGTTGAAGCGACCAGTCCACCGGCGAGGATGGGCAACCGTGATGCGACGGAATCGTAACGGCATGCGGACGGCCGGCTGGCAAACGAAAACGAGGTCTTGGTCGGCCGCAGGTGGGCAACGTCAGGGCTGTCGCACCCCATAAGTCGCCCGATCCGTTTGTGGTTTGTTAAGATTCGGCGAATCGGTGGCGGGATGTCTAGGCAAATCCGACCCGAATGCTCAGGCTGAGCCCGACGTGTGGTTAGGTGACGACATCCCTCTGACAGGTGCTACTTTCAAAGCGTCGCATGGGGCCACCGATCTATCTTTTCGATGCGAATCTATTGAGAAAAATCATGAGCGACGCCACGGCAGCGACGGGCGTGAAAGGCGACGAAATCGTGGGCGATTCGTTGCTGGAACCCGATCCGCAAATGCTGGAAGCCACATCGTCAAAGTCCAATATGATCCAGTGGCTGGCCGTGGCGATGTTGGTCTATTTCCTGGTGTGCGCCGTCGGTCTGATCGGCTCGGGGTTTAAAGCCGCCACCGGCGATGAAGCCAAAGAAATGTTTGCCTTCGCCACCAATCCATTCGCGGGCTTGGTGGTGGGGACCGTTGCGACCGCGTTGATTCAATCGTCATCGACGGTGACATCGATCATCGTCGGATTGGTGGCCGGCGGGCTGCCGGTTTCTGTTGCGGTACCGATGGTGATGGGAGCAAACATCGGAACTTCGATCACCAACACCATCGTTTCGCTGGGCCACGTTCGCGAAAAGAAGGAATTCGCTCGCGCGTTTTCTGCGGCGACGGTTCACGACTTTTTCAACTTACTTTCGGTGGTCATTTTCCTGCCTTTGGAGATGGCTTTCGGATTTCTTGAAAAGATCGGTGGTGCTTTGGCTGGCCTGTTTGTCGTTGAAAATGCGTCGATGGGCAATTTGAATTTTGTGAAAGCCGCGACCAAACCCGTGGTCGGAAATGCCAAGCATTACGCATTGGAACTGGGGGACCAAGTCGGCGGTGTTCTGTTGATTGTCGGCGGAGTGGTATTGATTTTTATCACCATCCATTACGTCGGCAAACTATTGAAGCAATTGATGGTGGGCAAAGCCAAGGAGATCATGCACGCCGCGATCGGCAAAGGGCCAATATCGGGTATCGTTTCCGGAACCATCGTCACTGTTTTCGTCCAGTCATCATCCACCACCACGTCGTTGATGGTGCCGCTGGCTGGATCAGGAGCCTTTGGTCTGAAACAGATTTATCCGTTCACTCTTGGTGCGAATATCGGAACTTGCATCACGGCATTGCTGGCGGCGACGGCCGTCGATGGCAATGCCAATGCGGCTCTTCAGATCGCTTTCATTCACTTGACGTACAACGTTTTGGGCGTGCTGATCATTTACGGGATTCCCCTGCTTCGATTCATGCCGGTTCGCGCGGCGGAATGGTTGGGGGTGACCGCGGCCGAGAACAAGTTCGTTGCGCTGGCGTATATTTTGGGCGTCTTCTTTATCATTCCGGGGATCTGCCTCGGTGTTTCCAGCATCGTTTAGGAGATTACCGTGACGGACATCAAGAAGATTTCGACGCACAGCATTCGCAGGCTGATCGCCGATACCGAAAAAACCCTGGGCGAACTGGAATCCGAACTGGAGCGTCGTGAGAGTCAGGCCCAGCAGATTCAAATCGACCATTTGGAAGAACACATGCGCGGTGCCGAACTGTCACTGAATACGATCAAAGAATTCCTTGCGGTGCTGTTGGCCGAATACCGATCCAAGGGCTGATCTAAGCAAACCGCCGACGGCGACATGACGAAAATTGCGATGGACGACTATCAACGTATCCGCGAGGAAGTGCTGGATTCGATCGACGAAGAAGTCGAAGCCGAACTGCGTGATCTGCTGCTTGATCAGACCGAGGAGAAACGCAACGACGATGGCAGGCAACCGAAGCTGACACGCACGCAGTATTTTCGCCACCTGCTGCGACTGCAGATCGAGTTGGTCAAGTTGCAGGAATGGGTGGTCGCCACGAAATCAAAGATTGCCGTCATCTTCGAAGGCCGCGACGCGGCGGGAAAAGGCGGCGTGATCAAACGCATCACCCAGCGACTGAACCCGCGTGTCTGTCGCGTCGCCGCGTTGCCGGCACCCAACGAGCGCGAAAAAACCCAGTGGTACTTTCAACGCTATGTACCGCATCTTCCCGCAGGCGGCGAAATCGTGCTGTTCGACCGCAGTTGGTACAACCGCGCCGGTGTCGAACGGGTCATGGGGTTTTGCACCGAAGAAGAGTATCAGGAATTCTTCCGAACTGTCCCGGATTTCGAACGGATGATCGTCTCGTCGGGAACGCACTTGTTGAAGTATTGGTTTTCGATCTCCGACGAAGAACAGGCGTTTCGATTTCAGTGCCGCATCGATGATCCGCTGAAGCAGTGGAAGCTGAGTCCGATGGACTTGGAATCACGCCGTCGATGGGAACATTACACCGTCGCCAAAGAAATCATGTTGGAAAAGACCAACTTGGAGGGGGCGCCGTGGTGGATCGTGGACGGCAACAACAAGAAGCGAGCCCGTTTGAATTGCATTCACCATCTGTTGCAGCAAATTCCTTATCAGGACGTTGAACAAGATTCGGTCGAACTTCCCGAACGGCGTCGCAGCGACGACTACCAACGCAATCCCATGCCAAAAGAAGTCTTCGTTCCGTCGATCTACTAGACGACCGGACCGCCAGACCGTCGAAGGCGATCAGGGGATCGATTCGTCGTATCACGCTTCGCCAGACGCGTTTTTCAGTCGCCGGGTCAGCACTCGGTCCAATTGATTGGCGAACGCCTGGACGTCCTTTGGCTTCAACGGTTTGGGCCCTTCGGTTTCCACGCCGGCCGAACGAAGTTGTTCCATCAGGTCGCGTGTCGCCAGGCGGCTGTGAATGTTTTTTTCGTCGTATTTGTCGCCGCGACTTCCGACCACCAGCCCGCCTTTTTGTACCACGCGTGCCGCCAAGGGAATGTCGTCTGCGATCACAATGTCTCCTTGGTTGGCCATCTTAACGATCGCGTGATCGGCTTGGTCCGCACCGCTGCTGACGACAACGCGACGAACCCACGGCGAATCCGGCACCGCGATCGGCTGATTCGCAACGACAATGGCTTCGATTTCACGTCGCTTCGCCGTCCGATAAACGATGTCTTTGATCGCAAGGGGGCATGCGTCTGCGTCGACCAAAATTTTCGGTGACGGGCGGTCTTCAGAGCTCAATCCAATGTCTCGATCAGTCTGGCGCGGAATCGACAAAGAGTCGTTCGGGAATCAGCGTCGTCGCATTGCAACGACACACCGGCGGCAACCCGAACGGACACCGACAGCCACACGACAGATGACCGCGTGAGGTGAATACCAACGAGGATCGTCGTGGGCTGTCCGAACGACGACGGTCGAAACGGTGCGCACTCTCAATCGACCAGTTCAGGGTCACCCGGTTTCCATGTTTGATCATAGAAACTTTCGAGCGGCCCATACAGACGAAAGATCGTATTCCAGCCTTTGCCCGGAACCGTTTGAATCCAGTTGTTTTCGGCTCCTTGCGGGGGCTCGGGGCCAAAATAGACGTCGTACGACCCGTCATCGTTTGGTACCGGGGGCGTTTGGTCCACGCTGCTGAGACCGGGGAAACGTTCGTCGGTCTGCAACATTGAACGGGTTTGGTTGTCGTACAGCGTGAAGGACCAGAAGTCTTTCGCCGGGACATCCTTCGGCAGATGAATCTTGTACGTCTTGCTTCCGTCCAACGATTGGCCCTTGGAATCCAAGTAGGCAATGGCGTATTGAGACCCTTTTCCGACATTTTTGGCCGACATCGCCGGTGTGATTCCCGTTGCGTAAAAGTGCATGTAAACGCGTGAATCAAACAGACGCTGGCCGTCCATCAAAAAGTCGTACCGTCCATCAATGAAGGGGTTGGTCCACACGCGTTGTCCCGGGTAAAGGTAGTGTCGCTGGTCCTGGGGGCGGGCGGTAAGCGCTCGTGCAGTCACCGATGCGATCGCGGCGGCGTCGGTCAAGATTTTCTTCATCCGCGCGTCCGGCGCGAACGCTTTTCCTTTTTCAATACCGATCGTTGCCAATAATCCGCGAATATCGGGATCCAGACCGGCGATGTTCTCATCCTGGATCTGTTGATTCAATTCTTCCCAAAAACCGAAGTCCATCCGGTGAATCGTGTAGTGTGGGATCCCCGAGACGTTGATGAAGTTCATTTCGGGCGGATCATCCATTTTTGACAAAGGATAGATTCGAAAGGTTTCTTTGGTCGCGTCGACCGCGGGCTTGGTGGAACCATCCACTTGAAAGCCGCGCCAGACGACCCAGTGCCCCTTGGTGAACGTCTTCGCGACGTGATATCCCGCCGGAATATCGCCGTCATAGTCGTGGGGGACGATCAGGAATTTGCCTCCCTTACCTTTGTCGGGGCCCGCGTTTCCAAAGTCCACGACGTATTGGAACCAAGCGTCGTTGATGAAGCCCAGCACGTTTGGTGGCGTTTCCAACACCATGGGCTCATCATCCATTTCCATCCACGTTGCCATGTAGACCGATACGGTGTTGGGGGTCAGCCACAACGCCTTGGAATCCATCAGGTCTTCGAACAGCAAGGCCGTCGTGTTGGGCGGCCCAAATTTCCGCAATCCCTGTTCCATCGCATACATGGACGAAATCTGGATCGACGAAAGGTACGCGTGTTGGGCACGTTGTAACGCCAAGTTGTCATAGACCATTCGGGTCGTTTCGTCGTCAGGGACGCCGTCAAAGGACGTCAGCGTCCCGATACTCGTTTGCAATTTATCGGGTGTTGCGATTCCAGCGGGAATATCCGTGGTCATCTTCATCTTGGGAGGCTCCGCGGAAGCGGATGCGATCCATGCGACTGTCAGTAAAAGGATCGTAAGATTGATTTTCATTGGACGTTTCATGGTTGGTGGATTGTGAAAAGAGCGTCACCTATTGACATGGCTGTGGTTCAAGCGGCCGCCATGACCCATCCAAGACGAGTTGGCTGACACCATAATTGCGAACCGTGTAATTGAATGGTTGCCCGTGTGACGAAAGGTTGTTGATTGCATCATCGCCCGCATTGAAGTGGATGGTGATGGTGCCATCATCGTTGGGGATCCACATCTTGCTATTGATGTGGGTTTCGCCGTCCATCAAGTAGCCGTTCGCGTCATAAAGAGTGAACGAGGTGAAGAACTTGTTTTTAGGGTCGTCAAACGTGATCGATCTGGCAACGTCGCCGGACATCGCGTCGGAACTGAAATATGCATTCGATACGTTAAGCTCGGGTTCCATGCCGCCCCAACCCGCGGCATGGGATAGGTTCAGCAGGTGCTGATCCTGACGGCCGGGGCCTTTGGCGTAAGTGAAATTGACGCCTTTCGAAAGGAATTCCTGCTTGTATTCGCTTCGAAGCTCTTCCAGCTGCTGTTGGTCGAATTCAGGCGTCTGGTATCGTTCATCGCTGATTCCGGTGACCCGAATCTTGTCTTGCGAATCATGTGTCCGAACCAACGACTCGTCTGACTTTCGATCGATGATCTCGGTGCGAAAGATGATCAACGCATAGTCCGTGTTGACTTGGACTTGGTGTGTTTTCCCCTTCTCGATCAGGTAATAGGGGGCAAAGCCGTCTTCGTCGATGACGTGGGCCGCCATGTACAGTTCGCTTTTGGGTAAGTGGATCGAGAATGTTTTCGTGTCGGGGACTCTGACGATGCGGACGGAGTACAACGTGTCCCAGTTCATGCGAACCGTGGGTGCTTTGGGACCAGTGGGGGCCACGTTTCGCAGGTGCACGATTTTTTCGTCACAGCCCAGTTTGGCCCAGCGATTGAAGTTCCATGCGGTTTCCGCTTGGGCAAAGTTGTCCGCGTTGACAGGGATGGTTTGCGATTGTGCGTCGGTCGTCGTCAAAGCAATGGCGACCAGGATTCCTAGGGTTCTCATGAAGGTCATTGTCGGGATCGGAGGAGATTGATCAGTTTTTCACTCACCTGCAGATGTGGGCACCTGCAAGTACAGCGTGGATTGCCAGATTCGAATGATGGCTTTGCGAATCGGTTCGGGTTGACTGCGCGGTCGGCTGCCGAACGCTTGGATCAACAGGCTCGCGTCCATACGATTCAACGCCATCGCAATCGGGCGTGCTTCGAACGGTACGATCAAGCCATCACGTTGATGCTGCTCAATACGTTTGGTGACCGCATCGTCGAAGTGAGCTAGAAAACGATTCCATTCCTTTTCCAATCGGTCATCACTGCGGGATGCATCGGACACCGCTTTCAAAATGGGGCCACGGTCGTAGGTGACGTCCACCAGTCCGGAGAGCGATGTTTCCAGCAGGACGACCGGATCGCCGTCACCTTCCAACCATGGTCGGGCCACGCCAAAAATGTCAGCCTCCAACCCGCGAAGCAGGGTTTCCGCCAGTTCGTAAAGGTCGCCAAAGTACTGATAGAACGCCGATCTTCCGGCGCTTGTGTTGTTCATTAATTTGGCGATCGTTAGGTCGCGAAAACGATGCGTCCACAGGAATTCGACAGCCGCCTCCAAGATCTCCACACGCGTTCGTTCCGCCTTGGTCAACGGACGCTGCGCAGCGGGAATTTGCGAGACGAAAGACCGGTGAAGCTTTCTTGCTGACATCGTGTCATTTTCCGGGGACGGCAAGTCAGAAAACAACGCGCAAATTGAAAACGAGGGGCTGTTGATGCGTGCTGTACACCCCGGTGAAGCTGATCGAACTTCAGGGGGGGCGTCGCCAAACCGGGGGACACGCGTTTTTCCGGGCGGCGGCACTGCCATGACAACCGCGGTGCTGAAGCACTTGTGCAAACGTGTGCTCCCCGAGGATCAGGCGGGATGATTGCGGAGACGGTCGCTTGTGATGGTCGCGATTGCGTTTATCCGAACTGAAGCACTCGTTCTGCCAAGTCCGTCGTTCTTTCGCTTCGGCCGTGAAGCAGATAAGAGCAGCCGGCCAGATATCGGGCTCGCCAAATGGGGGCAATCTGCTGGTAATCCTCCAGTGCCGCCGAACTGAATTTGTAGTCGTGGGCGTCGTTGCCTTTCAGAAATACCAGCTCGCGTGCCTGTCCGATCAGGCGATGCGTCACTTGTGGCTGCGACGCCAGCTTCAAAACGGCTCGGGCGGCTTCGGGGCGATCCTTGCGAACCAGATCGAATACAGAATCCAAATCGGTGCTGTCATCTTCCGACGGACTGAGTTGAAGCAGGTCCGTGTCGTTCAGCTTTCCACGGTCTTCGGCCGAACGACGAAAGTGAGGAATGAATGCTGCGTTTTGAAGCAACAGCCACTTTCGCGTTCGGTCGTCATGCGCCGTGCGATACAGGAAACGCATCGCGTTGGACGTTGTGACGGCGTGAAGCGGGACGATGGCCGCTTGACGAGAAACCATTTCTGCCGCGGCGACCATGATCCCGTCGTACACGCTGTCGGGATGACAACCCGATTGAATCAGTTGCAGAACAAATTCGCTGGCCTGCTCCGGTGAAGACGTTCGTAACTCCTTGGCAACGGTTGCCGATTCGATCGGTTTTCGCTCGGATGACAACCACCCAGCGGAGAACTGATCGGCAAGCTTCCAGTTGGATCGCCCGACTCGATCGACTTCCAAATCACTTGTTGCCGGGTTCGGATCACCCGTATGATTCAGGATCGCATAGCACAGTGAACGCACGACCGGTTCAGCGTGTTGCCAGCCGATGACACCGAGCGTCCGAAAGGCATTGGCCAGATAAATGGATTTGTGACCAATGCTGCGGTAATCACGAGCGGCATGTTTGGATAGCAGGTCCAGGATCTGGGCGGCTGATGCGGTTCGCGCGACAGTGGTGGCCGCCGCATCGGCAGCTTCGACATCCCATCGCGTCAATGCATCATCCAACGATCGTAAAGCTTTTTGTGGATCGGGCAGGTTGGATGACGGCGCGGCGGCCATGGTCCAGTCGCCTTCGCGAACATCGGACTGTTGGGCACGTTTGAAGTAGTCAATGCTCCACAACAGCGGCGTCCAGCGATGTTGGTCGACGGCGGCCAAGGATGCTTGGTGTGCCGAATAGACGACCAACACGCTGTGGAATTTAAATCCGACCGCCGGACGCGGTTGAACGTTTCGGATCCCGGCCAGGAACAGTGCGGCAAGGAGTTCTTGATAGCTGCGGCCGTGGCGTATTTCGCCGAAAACCTGATCGACGATTTGGCGCCGCGGTGTGTCTTCAAGCAGCCGGACCAATGGTTCGATATCGTCATGAAAGCGAACGTGTTCCGGGGCAACCGCCACATCGTCGGCGGCCAGCTTCGGTAGCCAGGCCAGGCTGGCGACGGATCCCGTGACCGCACCGATCGAATTGCGAACGAATCGTCGTCGGTCTTGCATGGTGATCTCCGATACCGAAAACGCTTGTTGTGGGGAAGGGGCCGGCAACCATTCACTGTACCGCCAACGGAACCTGCTTTCACGAAACATGCGATCGTGGCCCCGGCGTCGGCATCGCCAGTTCTTGTCGATAGCCTGTACAAAGGTCGGGCAATTCGATCCGGTTGACGTTCGGTCGCAACGCATTCGACAGACGGACAGCGGCGGCAAGGTCCACGTACGGGAATCAAACGGTGAAAGAGAAAGAAATCGATCAGAAAGCAGCCATCATGATTGTCATCGAACACCTGGGCGATGTTCCCCCGGGAACAAAGTGTTCGGCCGTCTTGTTTGACCACGAAAGGATTCGTCGCGAACAAGAGTTTCATGCGCAGCTGTACAGCGAAACCGGTGTGCGCGATCCCGAGGTGCGTCGCGCAATGGTCGCGGCCAACGTGGCTCACGATCCCTATTGGTTGGTCTCGCTAAAAAGCAGCCGGGGGACGTCGGGCGAAGTCACACGGCTGCATCGTGTGGACGCGCGAACGGGAAAGGTCTTGCCCGAACCTGCGTAGCGACATGTGTTGCCAGGTGGCGGCCCGGTTTGAAGACCGTGGAAACCCGGGGGCGGCCCCGTTTCACCTGGGGACCTAGCCGATGTCGGCTTTCTCGTTGCCCTCTTCATCGTAGCGAATGAAGGCAAAGTAGACGAAGCAAACGGGCAGACAAGGCAATAGCAACAGGTAAAACCAAGACGCAAGCAAGGCGAATGAAAAGATGGCGGCCAAGAACGTCAGCCAGACGAACTTGGTGTCACGCCACAAGCCTTTCATTTGTTCCATGGTTCTATTTTCTCGTTGGTTCGGGAATTGCCCTGCCGGGGCGCCGTCATCGGTTCCGTGTTTCCGATGAACTGTTTTGATTGTGCCCGACGCCGTGCTTGGATCACCACCCTGTTTCGCGGACCCGTGCAATTCAGGGCCACGGATTTGCAGGCAATGGATTTCAGAGCCACGGGCATGGCGATACGCTGGGACGCTTCGCCAGGACAGGCCCCTATGCCAGAAGCCGGTACGGCCTTTAAGCCGCGTTTCTTGTTGATGCCTTGTCGTGCTGGTCGGCATTTGGACCAATGGCGAAACAGCTTAACGTTCCGCCACACTGCGGCAAACCAGACCCTTCCTGTTCGCCACGCGGCGATTCAAACACGATGCCAGAAATCTTGCGACAGATCGTTCACTATGGAAATCATCTGGTCGTGCCCTTTGGAATTGCGATGTTGTTATTCCCGCGTCATTGGCGGGCCGCTGGTGGCCTGATGGTGGCAACCATCGTGATCGACTTGGATCACCTGTGGGCGGATCCCATTTTCGATCCCCGTCGATGCAGTATCGGATTCCACCCGCTTCATACCGTCTGGGCGGCGATGGTTTATATCGCCTTGCTGATGGTGCCGGTATGGAAGATTCAAGCGGTCGGATTCGGGTGCCTTTGGCATTTGTGTACCGATGCCATTGATTGTCGGCTTGGGCATCTGGGAACCGATCCGGACGGCTTGCTCGGATTCGTCTGGCCGTTGGTGGTTGCTTTCTGAACGCGTCGAGCGTTCCCAAATCGCTTTTCATGACCGATGGCATGGGCGGGCCTGGGATCCATTACAATCCTCGACCGGTCGGCCGATCGACCAACACGCTTCGGGGCATGCCGGTGATCGGTTGACGGGACCGCGGATCGTTTGATCCGGTCCATTGACAAGAGAATTCGATAGGAGACGTAGCATGCCCAAAGTTGTTGTTGTGATGATCGCCCTGGCGTTGGTCTCGTTGCCGGCGGTGACCGCCGTGGCGAAAGAAGACCGCGAAACCATCGTTCGCAATGACCGTGAACGTGTCTTGGCTGCCGGGTATTGGATCTACAACGATTTGGACGCCGCGGTTCAGCAAGCACGGCAAACGGGGCGACCGATTTTGGTCGTTCTGCGGTGTCTGCCCTGTGAGGAATGCGTCAAGCTGGACGATGACTTGGTCGAAAGTGATCCAGAAATCAAAGCGTTGTTGGATCAATTCGTTCGTGTCCGGATCGTCGGAACCAACGGCTTGGACCTGAACGTGTTTCAGTACGACACCGACCAGTCGTTCGCCGTCTTCATGATCAATGCAGACAAAACCGTGTATGGCCGGTTTGGAACTCGATCACACCGCACCGAATGGCTGGGGGATGTTTCACTGGAAGGGATGGCGGCGGCGCTCCGCGAGGGACTGAAACTGCACGACGCTTATCCGGCCAACCGAGACGCGTTGGCCGGCAAGAGTGGACAACCTTTGGAATTTGAATCACCGGAAAAGTATCCCACCCTGCGCAAGCATCCCGATCGTCTGGACTATGAAGGCGAAGTCGCCAATAGCTGTATCCATTGCCATCAAATCGGCGAAGCCCGCCGTGATTTCTATTGGCAAAGCGATCGTCCGATCCCCGAGGAGCTGTTGCATCCGTTTCCCCATCCGAAATCCATCGGCTTGATCTTGGATCCCCGATACCCGGCGCGAATCAAGCAGTTGGTCGATGATTCAGTTGCGAAATCCGTCGGGTTTCAAGTGGGGGACGACGTGACCGCGATGAACGGACAACCGATCGTGTCGATGGCCGACGTTCAGTGGGCATTGAACCAAGTGCCAGGCGATGGAGGTTCCATCGATTTCCAGGTGCGGCGTGGCGAACGAGAAGTCGAATTGTCGTTGGCTTTGCCCAAAGCTTGGCGGCGTTGGGACGATCCGGCTTGGCGGATTTCATCGTGGATGATGCGCCGTATCGCGGGCGGTGGAATGCGTTTGATTCCCGAAGACGACGCCGCGACGTCGGATGGCACAAAGCCGATGGCGTTTCGCGTTGCCAATGCCGGAAAGCATGGTGCCCATGGTGCGGCGCATCGAGCGGGAGTGAAAGTCGGTGATATTCTGATCGAATACGATGGACGCAATGATTTTCGTCGCGAAGCCGACATTTTCAATCACGTCAACGACAACCATCGTCCCGGTGACCGCGTTACTTTGAAGCTGGTACGCAACGGCCGGACCATCACCACCGAGATTCCGATTCAAAAGTAGATTCGACTTATCCGCCATTGCCGATGCAATAAAGGAAGTCGCGTTTCGCGTCGTCTTCGATTTTGGCGACGCGGATGTAAACACGTCCGTCGCAAATGACGGGCGTGGCGAAGGTGGTTCCGTTCAACTGGTTCTTAGCAACCAAGTCGAACGCATCGGGATCGGCACGGAAGACGGTCGTTTCGCTGGATTCGTTGGTCGCATAGATCCGATCGCCGACCAGGACCGGTGACGCGGTGAAGGTGCCGCCCAAGCGTGCTTTCCACATCGTTTCACCACTGGCCGCTTCGATGCACATGGCAACCCCGGCGTCGAGCGTCAGGTATAGATAGCCGTCACGCTGCAGCATCGACGGGACGTAGGCCCTTGTGTTGGTTTCCCACACCACTTCACCGGACCCGTCGGCCGCCACCGCGGCGACGTGTTTCTTTGGATACCCACCGCTGGTGAAGATGTGTTTGCCATCGGTCGGTGTGGACGTCACGCATTCCGTGGTTGCCCCGCCTGTCTCCCAGAACACCTCGCCCGTTGATGGATGGAGGCTGGTGACCAGGTCGCATCCGATCATGATCAATTGGTCTTTGCCATCCATCGTCAGAATGATCGGCGAAGCGTAGTTCGGTTTCTTCGGGCGATCGCGTCGCCAAACGACTTCGCCGGTCGTGCGGTCCAAGCCAACAATACATCCACCGCCTTTGTTATCGGCCGATGCGATCACCAGGTCTTGGTAGACGGTCGGCGATGAACCATAGCCTTGGTGAATCTGGTAATCGCAAAGTTTACGTTGCCACAGGATTTGGCCCTTCATGTCGACCGCGCTGGTATGGACGGCTCGGTCGCTGTAGAAGTTGACGAAGATACGCTCGCCATCGGTTGCCGGTGTCGACGATGCCCAGGATGACTTCTCGTTGGGCTGACGATCGCCGACCCGAAAGAACTCGCCGCGATGGACGGCCGTCTTCCAGTGTTCCTGTCCGGTTTGCCGGTCCAGGCAGATCAGCCACTGAGTCCGCTGTTCTTCATCGGCGGAAATCAGATACATCCGGTCGCCCAACAGGATCGGAGAACCGTGGCCGTGTCCGTCCAGGGGCGTCTTCCAAATCACGCCATCCGTTTCGCTCCACGTGGTGGGGGGATCTTGATTCGCTGCGGCAATGCCCTGCCGGGATTCACCACGCCACCACGGCCAATCCGATTCGGAAAACGTGGGTGTCTGGGCGATGCAAGTCACGGCGGAAACGACAATGCAGACCAGGCTGGCGGCAAAAGCAAATCGGCGCATGGATTTGGCTGGTGGGTTTGAGAGCAATGGCGGGGCGGGAATGACGCGGCGGGGACAGCCGTGGCGACAACCAGACGGCAAAGCGATTGTAAATCACGCCCCGTGCGTCGGTGTTAATCCGGCGGATTTCCGCGACCCTTGGTCGGACGCCCGTGGACGCTGATGCGGGTGAACGAGTGACCGCGGGGCAGAAGAAGCTTGATCCCGATCAAGCGATGGTGGGCTGCCTTGTTTCCGAGTGTTTTGTTTCAGGCCTTGAACGGCTTGCGGTATTCGCGAGGCGAATGACCGATCATGTTTCGGAACTGGCGGCTGAAATAATTACTGTCGGAAAACCCGACGTCAAATGCGATGTCCGTGATCGAACGGTGGGTGCTTTTGAGCAAGTGACAGGCTTCACGCAGGCGTCGCTGGATCAAATAGTTGATCGGTGATGTTCCCATCGCGTCTTCGAACGTTCGGATGAAGCTGCGACGGCTCATGCCCGACATCTGCACCAATTCGTCCAAGGTAATCGGCTGGTTAAAGTTGTGTTCGATGTGCGAGATTGATCCCGCCAGCCGATACAGTTGTTTGCTTTCCGGCGATTGGGCACGGCCGTAACAACGGGCCAGGAAAGTGATCAACTGCAGCATTCGTGTCATCGCCATAACGCCGAAGCCCGGACCGCGACTTTGCAATTCCTTGTCGATTTCATCGACAATCTGCAACGCTTCGGCCATCTCCGCTGCATTCAATTGTAACCGGCTGGTGAATTGGTGACGTTTCCGCCACGCCGGTTCCAGATTGAAAAGCGCGTGGTAGCCGGGCAGTGATTGCAGGTCGCACAGTGACATGGGCAGGTCGTCCGGATCAAACAAAATGTTGATCAGACTCAGTTGGTCCATGTTCAAATAGTCGTGGGGGCGGTCGCCGCCGATGACGAATGTGTCACCGGTGGTCAATTCATAGCTGTCTTCGCCGGTGATGTGTCGACCGTGCCCGCCGGTGATGATGACGATCTCGGAAAACTCGTGGCAATGCAGCCCGAACGGCTCTTGTGGATCACGGCGTTCCACCACGATGGGAAACCCATCGGGATGAAACCAGTCCTGTTTTTTCAGACGCCGAATCATGATGTGGTCACCGGCGGGGAAGGAGGGCAGGAAAAGAAAAGCGGGCAGCGGAGACGGGCAATCTTCCGGGGGATGGGCACCGGTCGTTGGGGCTGACGGCACCGACGTTTGGCCTTTGGCGTCGCGATTGTTAACACGCGAGTGGCACTATCGTGCTATTGCCTGGCTTGATTGTCAAGGCAAACTTGCCGGAGCGATATTTACGCTGTGTGGTCACCGCTCTCGAGTCGTGAGCCTGAGCAGGCGGACAGGGTTTTTGCGACGAATGGCAACTCGGCGCGTGGGTTTTGATGTTGCGAATATCTGGTAACCCGAAGCGTGAGAGAGGCGAGGTCAACATCAATTTTTCCTCGCTCACGCGTCGGGTTACCGAAAAACCAATGCCTAGGGTAAAAGCGTAACTTCAAGACTTACTTAGAAAGCAACTCCGTCGCTTCGCAAACATTGGATCTTGGGATGGGCCGTTCTGGCAAAATTGACGCCATGTATGAATTGGCGCGACAACAATACGCGGCGATCGGAGTGGACACCGATGACGCAATTCGTCGAATCGGGGACGTCGCCATTTCGCTGCACTGTTGGCAGGGCGATGACGTCGGCGGATTCGAGGGCGATGCACAGTCGCTGGGCAACGGTTTGGCGGTGACCGGAAATTATCCGGGCCGGGCTCGAACGCCGGATGAACTGCGTCAAGATTTGCAGATGGCGTATTCGTTGATTCCCGGAAATCATCGTTTGAATCTGCATGCGATGTATGGGGAGTTTGATACGCCCGTGGATCGCGATGCCATCGATGTGCAACACTTCCAAGGATGGATTCAGTGGGCCGTTGACCAAGGCGTCCCGCTGGATTTTAACCCCAGTTTCTTTTCGCATCCCCATGCCGCCGACGGATTCACCCTGGCACATAGCGATCCGGGCATTCGTCAATTCTGGATCGATCATGGGATCGCGTGTCGCAAGATCGCTGCGGCGATGGGGGCGGCCCAGGGTTCGCCTTGTATCGACAACTTTTGGGTTCCCGACGGGTTCAAGGATACGCCGGCGGATCGAAAGACGCCGCGTGAGCGCTTGGCGGCTTCCTTGGACGAGATTTTTAGCGGTTCATTGCCGCCGACGCACACCATCGATGCGGTGGAATGCAAGCTGTTTGGCATCGGCAGTGAAAGCTGTGTGGTGGGATCGCACGAGTTCTACTTGGGCTATGCGATTTCGCGAAACCAGATGCTTTGCCTGGACGCCGGGCACTTTCATCCCACCGAAGTCATTTCCGACAAGATTTCATCGGTGCTGATGTACGTGCCTGAATTGTTGCTGCATGTCAGTCGCGGTGTGCGCTGGGACAGCGATCATGTGGTGACCTTCACCGATGAACTTCAGGCGATCATGCAAGAAATCGTGCGTGGCGGATTTTTGGATCGCGTTCACATCGGTCTGGATTTCTTCGACGCCAGTATCAATCGAGTGGCTGCTTGGACCATCGGTACACGCAACGCCCTGAAAGCTCTGCTGGCGGCCTTGCTGGAACCCACCGAACAGTTGCAGCGGTTGGAACGTGAGGGCGACTTCACCGCGCGGTTGGCGTTGATGGAGGAGCAGAAAATGATGCCGCTGGGGGCGGTTTGGGACCACTATTGTCAGGTTTCCGATGTTCCCGCCGGTCGACAGTGGTTGGACGTTGTACGGCAGTATGAACAGGACGTGCTGAAGCTTCGCTCGGACGCCTCGGTGCCTGCATAGCATCACGGCGGTGGGGATTGGGATTTCTTTTGATGGGGCCCAGTGCGACGAAAGCGTTTGGGACCTTTTGATCAGACAGGTGTTGTCGTGAATATGTGTCGGATGTCTCGGGCGGTGGTCAGTGTTGCCGTTTTCGGCTGGTTCGTTTTGACGATGTGGTCCACGGCGGGAACATCCTTGGCGGACGAAGCCGGGACGCCGAACAAACGTCAGCCCAACATCGTTTTCATCCTGGCCGACGATTTGGGATGGAGCGACACATCGCTTTACGGCACCAGCGATTTCTATCGCACGCCCAACGTCCAGCGTTTGGCACGTCGCGGGATGACGTTTGATCGGGCCTACGCCGCCAGCCCGCTGTGTTCGCCCACGCGTGCGAGCATCTTGACCGGATTGTCGCCGGCGCGTCACGGCATCACATCGCCGAACTGTCATACGCCGACGGTGCGTCTGCAGTCCGTCGTGAAGCAAAACGCGGCCGCCCACCAGTTTTCCATTCAACCGGATCCGGTGACGCGTTTGGATCCGAACCACATCACGATCGCCGAAACATTGCGGACCGCAGGCTACGCGACCGGGCATTTCGGCAAGTGGCACCTGGGGGCTGAACCGTATTCGCCGCTGCAACATGGGTTCGATATCGATGTGCCGCATTGGCATGGACCGGGGCCGGCGGGAAGTTACGTCGCGCCGTGGAAATTCCCCGACTTTGACCACGACCCGGACGTTCCCGACCAGCACATCGAAGATCGAATGGCCCAAGAAGCCGTGCAGTTCATGCGGCAACATCGCGATCAACCGTTCTTCCTGAACTATTGGATGTTCAGCGTGCATGCACCCTTCGATGCCAAGGCCGCATTAATCGAAAAGTATGCCAAGACGGTGGACCCAACCGACCAGCAGCGTTGTCCCACCTACGCCGCGATGATCGAAAGCATGGACGACGCGATCGGAACCTTGCTGGACGAACTGGATCGTTTGCAGGTCGCCGAGAACACGATCATCGTCTTTGCATCGGACAACGGCGGCAACATGTACAACTTGGTCGACGGGCAACGTCCCACCAGCAACCGACCACTACGCGGCGGCAAAGCGACCGTTTACGAAGGCGGTATTCGGACGCCCGCCATCGTCGTTTGGCCTGGTCATGTGGAATCGGGAACGACCAGCGGCGCGATGATTCAAAGCGTGGACTATTTTCCCACGTTATTGGATATGCTTGGCATGGCGCCGGCGTCGGATCAATTGTTTGATGGTATTAGCTTTGTGCCGGCATTGACGGGCGGGGCCATCGATCGCGATGGCATCTTTACGTACTTTCCACACAATCCGCCCGTGCCTGATTGGCTGCCGCCATCGATTTGCGTTCACCAGGACGATTGGAAACTGATTCGAATCTTTCATGGCGGCGATGACACTGGTCACCGATACAAACTGTTCAATCTGCGAGACGACATTGGCGAGCAACATGACCTGTCCGCGATGATGCCGGAACGCGTGCAACAGATGGATGCGTTGATTGAACGACATCTGCGCGAAACCGGTGCGGTCGTCCCGCAAGCCAACCCGTCGTTCGATCCGAAGAAGTATGACATTGCATCCGAGGGGGCTCCGGCAGCAAAGTTTTTGCCGGGTGGCGCGAGTACAAAGCGGCGGAAATCGGCGAAGCCTGTTGCCGGGTGGCAGCCCGCCGGCACGTGTGAATTGTCGATCGGTGATGGCAAGCTGTTGGTGCACAGCACCGGCGGTGACCCCTATTTCAGCTATCGATTGCAACCGCCGATCGACGAAACCGCATTCGTTCTTCAGATGGAGATCACATCCAACGCGGGCGGTTCCGGGCAAGTGTTTTGGCAGACCGAAGGGGGCGGTCCTTTCACGGCCAAACGTAGCGAAGTCTATTCGCCAACGCATGACGGAGATCGGCATTCCTATGTGATCAAGTTCCGCACCCAGGGACCGCTTTCGGCCATCCGAATTGATCCGGCAACCGCCGTCGGCGACATTCAGGTTCACGCGGTGCGGCTGGTCACCCAGGACGGGCGACTGGTTCATCAGTGGGCGTTTTGAGTTTGGAGATGGCGACGAACCTTGCCATCCGGATCCGCTAAAATCGGTGCCGCGAAACGGATGATGCGTCGCGTCCGTTGTTGTGAAACGGCTTGGTATTTCGATGGCCGTGTTTGTTTGCTGTCCGGCATGCCGTCTTGATTGCCTGCTGTGATGCGTTTCATTTTTCCTAGGACTTCTCAGCGGCAACGTTGGTTACTCGCTTGCTTCTGTCCTGATCCCGCCCCGCCTTTGGTCGAGCCCCACCCATGATGATCCGATCCGCCGGTTTGGTCACCGCGATTGCCCTGATGTTCTTCGGCGTGAGTTTGAAAACGTCGGCTGAATCGTCAGCACAAGAGTCCGATCGCCGTCCCAACTTTTTGGTCATCATTGCCGACGACTTGGGGTTTTCCGATCCGGGATGCTACGGCGGCGAAATCGCGACGCCCAACTTGGACGCTCTGGCGGCCGGCGGTTTGCGGTTCACGCAGTTTTACAACACCGCCCGATGCTGGCCGACGCGATCGGCGTTGATGACGGGGTACTATCCGCAACAGATTCGTCGCGACAGTATGCCGGGGGCACCGAAGGGTTTTGGTGGTCGCGGTGTCCGGCCGCAATGGGCACAGACCATCGGCCAGTACCTGCAAATGGCGGGATACCGTACCTATCATTCCGGCAAGTGGCACATCGACGGCAAGCCGACCGAAAACGGATTCGATCGGTCCGACGAAGCGACGCGAGGTCCGGGATTCTTTGACACCAACAAACGTGGGGAACGGGATCCCGATTTCTATCGAACGGTTGCCACGGCACAGCATGCGATCGATTGCTTGAAAGAACATTCCGAGGATTTTGCGGGCCAACCGTTCTTTCATTATTTGGCGTTTCATGCGCCCCATTTTCCGCTGCACGCCTTGCCCGAAGACATCCAGCGGTACGAAGGGCGATACGACGACGGTTGGGACCACCTGAGGAACCAGCGTTACCAGCGCCAGCGGGCTCTTGGGTTTTCGGTGGGAAATCTATCGGCGATGGAACCCGACGTGGGACCACCCTATGCCTTTCCCGATCAAATCGAATTGCTGGGCCCGGGTGAAGTCAATCGACCACTGCCGTGGGATGAATTGACGTCGCAGCAACAGCGGTTTCAAGCGATGAAGATGGCCATCCATGCGGCGATGGTCGATCGCATGGATCGCGAAATCGGACGCGTGTTGGATCAATTGCGTGCGATGGATTCGTATGACAACACGATCGTCATGTTTCTTTCGGACAACGGAGCCAGTGCAGAAATGATGGTCCGCGGTGACGGGCACGATCCAGACGCCGCGCCGGGATCTGCCGCCACCTATCTGTGTTTGGGCCCTGGTTTTTCCAGTGCCGCTAACACGCCATTCCGCAGACACAAGACTTGGGTGCACGAAGGCGGCATATCCACGCCATTCATTGTTCATTGGCCGGCGGGCTTGGAAGCACAGAACGAATTTCGGTCGGCCGTCGCGCACGTTGTCGACATTGCCCCGACGGTACTGGACTTGGCCGGCGTGCAGCGACCTGACTTTCCCGGTGCGCCGCCGATGACCGGAAAAAGTCTACGTCCGCTGTTGTCCAAGGACGGCGACTCGCTGCACGATGAGATTTGGTTTTGTCACGAAGCCAATCGCGCGCTGCGACAAGGCGACTGGAAAATTGTCCATTCCGACAAAGGACGCCCGTTTCCCTATCGAATGGTTGAAACAGGCGACTCAAACGAATCGAATTGGGCTTTGTACAACTTGGCCAACGATCGCGCCGAACAGCAAGACTTGGCGGACACCTATCCCGCCAAGGTCCAAGCGTTGAGCGAACGATGGTATCAGTTGCGAGATCAATTTCTGGCGGATTCGTCGACCGAAATAGCGAACGACGCAAAACCCTAAGCAGCGGATCGCTCGGTGCAGGACTGACCAAGCGATGACGGCGGTGAATCGGCCTCAGGTCCTGCGCACAGGCGACGCGGCCTGCACAGCCTAGGTGGCGGGGACCTCCACCCAGAACATGCCACGTAAATCACCGGCTTTGAAACCCGTGGCCTGGTCGTCGGGGTAGCGTTTGGCAAGTTCCGGTTTGACACTGTCCAGCACGTCATCGGGGCCGCCATGGCACATCAAACACTTCACATCCAAGCGAATCGGAAAGGTGACGCCCAGGCGACCGTCCTCCAGGGTGACGGTTTGAGGCAGATCGGCCTTTTGGTCCACGAATGGTTGGACCCAATCGCGGGGCGCGTTATCGGGATTGCGAAGCTTCCAAGAAGTGCGGCCGATTTCAACACCGTGTTCGTCGGCAACGGTTTGCGCGATCCTCGGGGCGTCTTCGCTGCAAACGCGAATGGCAGCGACCGGCCCTTCGGCTTGCATGACTTCCATCAGTCGACCGGATAGCGTTTGAAACAGGTCGTCTTTTGCGGCAACCGCGGCGGCGAAACGCTCGTCACGCATCGACGGCAGTTTTTCGACAGTCTCCGGTGCATCCGCTGGTTCGATTTGTGCGTTTGGTTCCGGGGCCTCGTTTCCGCGTTGGCAACCGACGAAGCCGAACAAGCAAGCCAGTCCGGCAAGCGTGAGGGCGGACCATCGTGACAGGTTCATTGTGGGGCCTTTCCAGATTCTGGTTTGGGGTTTTGACGATTTGGACGCCGCTTGGGCTTCGTTGGCGAACGCAGTATGCCGTCGATGTAGTAATCGAAATAAAGATCGGCTTGGCGGCTCATCGCTTCCGAGGGGACAGTTCCGATGCCAGGCGGCGAAAGACCTTGCGACCAATCGGTCAACAGGGTCCGTAAACGCCGAACTTGATCGGGGTGCCGGCTGGTCAAATCGGTTGTTTCCGAAGCATCCGTTTCCAAGTCGAACAGGAATTCACGGTCATTGCTGCGGATGTATTTCCACTTGCCCTGACGTACCGCACTTTGGCTAAGCCAACGCCAATACAGCGCGTCATGCGGCGCCCCGTCCGATTCACCCGTCAGAAACGGCAGCAGGTTCACGCCGTCGATGGTGTCATCGATCGTCAGCCCTGCTGCGGCCAGCGTCGTTGCCATGGCATCCAACGAAATCACGGGCTGGGAATAGACCTGGCCGCCGGGAAAGGTTCCGGGCCAACAGCCGACAAATGGCGTGCGGATGCCGCCTTCGGTCAGCATGCCCTTTTCACCGTTCATGGGATCGTTCAAGGATCCGTCCCACCCGGGGCCACCGCCCGGTGTATCCGCTTTGTGGATCTTCAGCGGCGCGCCGTTGTCACTGATCAAAAAGATCAGCGTGTTTTCACGCAGACCGTTGGATTCCAGTGTCGCCATGACACGCCCCACGCCGTCGTCGACCGCCGAAAGCATGGCCAGTGCCTGGCGACGTCGCTGTGGCATGTCACCCGGGAATCGGTCCAGATACTTCTTGGGCGCATCCAACGGTACGTGTGGGGCACGGTATGCCAAGTAAAAGAAAAACGGATCCGACTTGTACCGTTCGATGAACGCACAGGCGAAATCGGAAATCAAGTCCAAGTGATAACCGCCACCTTTTTGCGTCGTCGGCGGGATGTCTTGGCCTTGTAGGTCCATGTTCCAGAACCCTTGGGCATTGCTGTTCTTGAAGAACACATGATCAAAGCCGTGAGAGGTGATCGCTTGCGGAGCCCCCAGGTGCCACTTGCCCGACATGCCTGTGGCATAACCGGCCGCCTGCAGTCGTTCGGGAATGGTCTGCGTTCGCGCAAAGTTCGCCATGATCTTTGCATCGCGGGCCTGGGGATTGGATTCCAATCCGAAACGGTTCTGGTACTGGCCCGTGATCAACCCACCGCGCGATGGCACGCACTGGGGCGCGGTGACGTAGCCGTCGGTGAAACGCACACCGGATTGGGCTAAGCGATCGATGTTTGGCGTGCGAATGTCGGACACAATGCCCTGGCAACCCAAGTCCGAGTATCCATGGTCATCGGTAAAGATGATGACGACATTCGGACGTCGTTGATCGTCGGACGGATCGGACCAACATTTGCCAGACGTCGCGGTCACTACAATCCAGACCAGCAAGACGATCATACCCCGATGGTCGATTGATTTACGCACGCGATTCATGCCGGATGGGTCCGTGGTCGGGCACGCGGAAGTCGTGATGGACGCGATTGCCGGTGCGGTGGATCGAAGGCGTGGAACGGCAAAACGCAGTGTATCCGAATCGCTTGTGTCGCATTCTGTGTGCTCCGGCGGTTGGCTGGTTCAGAATGTCGCAGGGGCACTTCGATGAGCGCCGATCCGCCTTTGTCGGGAGCCGGCTGAGTTTGAAGACTTTGCGCCGGCGAACCCAGGTGTCCAACAGGGGATGGACCGATTGCTGGCGGAGAAATCTGGGAAATCAGGCTCACCAGTGTTGACCTGCAATGCCGACACATGCAAGCATGGCGATATGGCCATGAAGCGAAAAACTCGAAAGCAATACGAAGCGCGGGCAAAGATCGCCAAGGCGCTTGCCCACCCCAGTCGGTTGCTGATTCTGGATCTGCTTCAGGAGCGGGAACGATGCGTCGGCGAATTAACCGAAGCCGTGGAGGCTGACCAGTCGACGGTGTCCAAGCATTTGGCTGTGCTGCGCGACGTGGGTTTGGTGGAAGTCCGCAAGGAAGGGGCATCCAGTTATTACCGCATCGCCTGCGATTGTCTGGGAGGCTTCTTTGCGTGCATGGAATCGGTGCTGCGGTCGGACGTCCGCGACCGTCAGTCGACTTTGAAGTAGCAATTTTTTTTGTCTTTATTTATGGCGATATTGCCATGTGGCCAAGTTTGAATTGAGGGGATCGGTGATGAAACGAACAACCGTGTTGTTTCTATGTACGGGCAACTCTGCACGCAGCCAGATGGCCGAAGGGTTTCTTCGTGAACGGGCGGGTGACCGTTTCGACGCACAAAGTGCCGGGCTCGCACCCGTCGGATTGAACCCTTTGGCCGTTCAAGTCATGGCGGAAGTGGGCGTCGACATTTCGTCCCAGCAATCCAAATCATTGAAGGGTTTTCTACGCAAAAACGAGGCACAGTACGTGATCTTCGTTTGCGACAAGGCGGAAAAGTCTTGTCCCGAAATTTGGCCCTTCGCCACGGCAACGATGTGTTGGCCGTTCCCCGATCCCGCCGCCGTTCAGGGCGACGCCGAAAATCGTCTACAGGCGTTTCGCCGAGTCCGTGATCAAGTCCGTGAATCAATTGAGTCTTGGTTGGCAACCGACCCGGAATCGTCCGCCACTGCCGCACACAAATCCCAAACGACGACCTGTGAAGAAGATTGAAAAGATGAAAAGTGATTGTCCGACTGACCAGCCCCAACGTGGCATGGGAGTCTTTGAACGATACCTGACCGTTTGGGTCGGGCTGTGCATCGTCGCCGGTGTGCTGTTGGGAAAGTGGATGCCTGGGTTGGCTCAAACGCTGGACGGGATGTCGATCATGGTGGACGGGGCACCCGTGGTGTCGATACCGATTGCACTGTGTTTGTTTTTCATGATGTATCCCATCATGGTGAAGATCGACTTCGCCGAAATCGTGCGTGCCGGGAAAGCGGCCAAGCCCGTCGCGTTGACCCTGCTGATCAACTGGGCCATCAAACCGTTCACGATGTACGCGATTGCATCATTCTTTCTGGGCACTGTTTTGATTGGAGTGATCGGGCCGGAAGCGGTCGATTTGGTGAAGCCACCTATGGGCGTTGACTTGGAGGTGGGGGCGACATACGGCGCCGGTCAGGCGGTCCTGGTGGATGGCGTGAAAATGTTGGAAGTTCCGCTGTGGCGCAGCTATTTGGCCGGATGCATCCTGCTGGGGATCGCACCTTGTACCGCGATGGTCTTAGTGTGGGGATACCTGTCCGGTGGCAACGACGGTCACACGTTGGTGATGGTGGCTGTAAATTCGCTGGCAATGCTGTTGCTGTACGGCCTGTTGGGCGGACTGTTGTTGGGTGTGGGGCAATTGCCCGTTCCGTGGCAAGCCTTGTTGCTGTCCATCGGAATCTATGTCGCGTTGCCGTTGTTTGCCGGATTTCTGTCGCGACGTTGGATCATCGGTGCGATGGGGGAGGTCTGGTTTCGCGAAAAGTTTCTGCATTGGCTCAGTCCAGTGACAATCGCTGCGTTGTTGGTCACGCTGGTTTTGCTGTTCTCACTGAAGGGAGAGATCATCATGTCCAACCCGCTGACGATTGTTTGGATCGCGATTCCGTTGTTCATTCAAACCGTGTTGATCTTTGCAATCGGCTATGCCCTGTCCAAGTGGCTGGGGCTGACGTACGAAAACGCAGCGCCGACCGCGATGATTGGCGCATCGAATCACTTCGAAGTTGCAATCGCCACGGCCGTCATGCTGTACGGCCTTTCTTCTGGTGCCGCCCTGGCGACGGTGGTCGGTGTTTTGATCGAAGTGCCATTGATGTTGATGTTGGTTAGGTTCTGTGTTTCGACGCGACATTGGTTTGACCAAGATCTGGCTGCGGTGCATTCGGAGACAGAGCCGCAATTGAAATTGGACACTTGATCATGGTAGTAGGCGAACATCGCGATTGTTTCGGCACCATGTATCCGGACAATTTGCATTTGAGAGTCGGGCGAACGAATCGCGGAAAGGTATTCAGCGTTCAGTTACAACGTACCGCCGCAATGATGCCGGCCGAACGAAAAATCACCGTCGATACGGAACAATGGGACCAGTGCACGGCCTGTCCCGAGTTCAACAGTTGTTACAAACTGTGTGTCGCTAAGGTTGCTTTGGAGTCGGTCGTCGCCACTGCGTAGATGACGTTTCGGCTTTCACCAGCAAGGAACGATCGATGGCGATGGGGTTTTGGGTCGACGACGTCATGAGTTTCTTACAACCACACCCGACAACGCTTGTGGGATAAAACTCCACGAGTGCCACGGCGTTGTGAAAAGATGGGTTGCGGTTGATAATCAGGGTGTGAGGAGCGAGCGCCATAACACCCCGGCGATTGTCCATTTTGCATTTTCTGATTCGATCCTGTTTGCGTGACGGAAAGCCACGACGCAGCCTTGCCTGGCTATTGCTGTGGTCGGTCAGTTTTGCGCTGATCGGCATCATCGGTCATCCCAGTGCGACGACCATCGGCAAGCCGACCGACGAACGTTACCCGTGTGAGGATTGTCCCTGCGGTTGCACGTCAGCGGAGTTCTGCTGGGACCAATGTTGCTGTCATACCGATGAAGAAAAACTGGCTTGGGCTGACCGTCATGGCGTCACACCCCCGGCCTTTTTGGTCCAACGGGTCGGCCGCTCATCGCAGCGTTTGGCCGCTGATCGGTCGGCGACAGGGCCAGACGCGGGGGCCTGTTGTTGTTGCCAGCACGCCGGTCCAGACGCCACCCCGGCCGTCGCACCACGGCCAGATTCCGACAAGCCCGATTGGGGTGCAATGGAGTCTAGTACGGTACACGTGGTACTGATGTGGAAAGCGGCCAAGTGCCGCGGCCTAGCCGCATTTTGGTCAATGCTGGCGGTGGCGTTTGTGAACGACTGGGCCGGGCCCTGGTTCCACCTTGTACCTCTGGGTTGGAATCGTCTTGGTGACCAGATGGCAAGTTCTCGCGTCGAATCGGTGGATCCTCCCGTGCCTCTTCGGTCGCTTCTTTCCTAGCGGCAGACGTCTTTCTTCTGCTTTGACTTGGCCGTCGCCGACAGCCGGCATCTTTGTCGGTGCTGGTCACCACTGCGTCGGATGCTCGCGATGCGTCACGGTTGTGGCTGTTTAGCCGGAAGGTGCGTGTTGCGCCCCGCGCGGCGATCGGACGCCGCCGTCAAAGTACACACCCCAGTGTGCTGTGGGTGAAGCGTTGACGCGTCGATGAAGACCGACAGTGCCGCTGAATTTTAGTTCTGACGCGAACGGTTCATCCCGACGTGTCTTTCACCGCTGCGCATCATTCAGGTGCCCGACGGAACACGATCAAAGACTTGACCGAACATTACTGAGACTTCATTCGCCATCCCTATGCACCATTCATTTTCAGGCGGGCACCGACGACACGCGTTCACGCTGGTCGAACTATTGGTTGTCATCGCCATCATCGGAATCCTTGTGGGCCTGTTGTTGCCCGCGGTTCAATCCGCTCGCGAAGCGGCGCGGCAAACGCAGTGCAAGAACAACATGAAACAGATCGGACTTGCACTGCACATGTACCACGACACGCTTCGCGGGTTCCCGCCAGGGTGGATGTCACGACACCCTGACACCGGCAAAGCGTATTGGCTGGGACGTCCCGGATGGGCCTGGGCATCACAGTTGCTGCCGTACTTGGAACAGGGCAACGTCGTGGACAATCGGATTGATTTCGAAAAGCCGATTCTTGACGACATCCACAGCGAAGCCCGGAAAACCGTCATCGCGACTTATGTCTGTCCGTCCGATGCGGCAGCGCCCACGTTTGTGTTGCCGCCTGGTCCGATGCCCAGGCCAAACTACAACGCCGGTTACCAAAGCACGTTGGTTGCGAAAGCCAACTATGTCGGTGTCTTTGGTACCGTTCGCATGTTGGATGCCGGGTGTCCCAAGGGTGATTGCGAAGGCAACGGGACCTTCATGTTGGAACGCTCGATGCGTTTTCGAGACATCACCGACGGATTGTCCAACACGTTCGTCGTCGGCGAACGCAATTCGCGTTATTCACCGTCGACTTGGATCGGTGTGTTCGCCGGTGCCGCGCATGCCCCAGGACGCGTGGTCGCGGTCGCCGAAAACCCGCCGAACTCCAATACCAGTCCCGCATTCACTTTCAGCAGCGACCATCCGGCCGGGACGCATTTCTTGAAGGCCGATGGATCGGTCGCATTGGTCTCCGAACAAATCGACATGCAGACCTACCACGCATTGTGCACCCGCAGTGGACGCGAGGTGTTCGGTGAATACTGATTTCCATTTTCTTGAGGTCGACAGTACCAGTGTCGGCCGCTTTCCCAAAGGAGCCTTATGATGCGCCGTTATCACTTCATTCCAGTTTTCGTCTTGTCGTGCTTGGCGACCGCTTGTTCGGCATTGCATGCAGACGAATCAACGTCCCATCAGTCAACGTCTGGGGATCAACACGGGGCCCTGTTGCAATTTGGCCAGATGCATCAGGTCATCGGGATGAAACAACATCAGGGCCGTGTGCGACTGTCAGATCTAAAGCCCGTGTCGAACCTGTTCGCCGTCGGTGCGTTGGAGGGCTTGGAAGGTGAGATCACGATCGCCGATGGGCAAATCGTGATTTCACAGGTGGATCCACAGGGGCAATTGACGTCGGTTGCGGGCGACACCGGCGACCGTCAAGCCACCATGTTGATCGGCGCCCACGTGGACGCTTGGGAAAAGACGGTGGTCCCCAAAGACCTGACCGATGCGGAACTGGACACGTTCATCCAGCAACAGATCCAGCGTCGTGGCGGTGATTCATCCAAACCGATCATGTTTCGGATCGATGGTGAATTCGCCAAAGCCGACGTTCACGTGATTCACGGTGCCTGTCCGGTTCACGCTCGGATTCGCAAGGAACCGATTCCGTCGTCGCAACGCCCGTTCGAAGAAACGCTTCACGATGTATCGGCCCAGGTTGTTGGTGTTTACGCCGAAGATGCCGTTGGCAAGCTGACGCATCCGGCCACGCGAACTCACAAGCACCTGGTCTTTCGACGAGAGGTCGGCGAACCACCATTGACGGCGCATGTCGAACTTCTAACCGTGCGTGCGGGTTCCGTTTTGTACCTGCCGGTCGATTGAAGATTCGATTGATGGGGTGATGCGTTAGGTTTCGATTCATCTCGTCACCGTTGATCGCGAGACTTGCAGGCACGCATCGTCGTCGATTCGATCGGCGACGATGCTGTGATGCTTGCTTGCCCTCAGGCAGGCAACGGACCGTTGCTTTACACCAGGATTGGCAATCGCGATGATGATTCACCATGAACAGGTCATCGACGGGGTCCTCATCGCCATCTGCCAATCCGCCAGTGCATCACTGCCCCGGATGCGGCGCGTCACAGCGCAGTTTCCCTCGCTATCCCTGGCATTTTTGCCAGGAATGTTTGTCGTTGGCCGAGGACGCCGATGGCCGACGATTGCAGTTTGGGAACGTCGGATTTTCCGGCGGTTTGTATTGCAAGTATGCCCACGAAACGGAGGTGCGGTTTGACGATTGTGGGTGCGTCTTTTGCTTGATCCATGACCGGCCCGTGATGGTCACCGAGGCTCGTTTTGGCGGTGTGGTGGCACAGCCGATCGTGTCAGTGCCTGCGCTACAAAATCGGTATCGCCGAAACGTCAACCTGACGCTTCCCGTTGACAGTTAATCGTATCCATCGCCCATCGCTTACTGGATGATCAGGTTCGTTTGTGCCCAGGGTGAAACCCCAGAAGGATGGGGCCGCGTCGATTGGGCTTGCGATCAATGAATGTTTCGATCTATGCGAGCTTCGAGATGTTCAACTTTCGCAGAATCCGTCCGGGTCCAGCCTGCGCCATGCTCGGGCCATTGCTATGTCTGTTGGCGACGGGATGCCTCGTCGGCGTCGTCGGCTGCGCCAATCGTGAAGCGATCGGTCGGCTTAGCAGCGAACCTTTGCCGACGTTTTCCGATTCGGGGCCGGCGGAGATGTCCGACCGCTGGTGGACGGCATTTGGTGACGCGGAACTCAACGCCCGAGTCCAGCAGGCGTTCGGTGGCAATTACGATCTGGCCGCCGCGTTGCAGCGCGTCTCGGCCGCCCGTGCGGTGGCTCGGCGTCAGGCATCGGACTTCTTTCCCGACGTCAACGGCGTCGCGACCGCGGGCGGCGACTTCGGGCCCGGTGACGACGATTTTCCCAGCGTGATCGGCTTGGATGCCTCGTACATCGTTGACCTGTGGGGCCAGATCGATGCGTTGGTCGATGCGGAACGTTTGCGGGCCTCGGCCACGTATGCCGACTACCAAACCATTGCGTTGGCCGTTTCGGCCGAAGTCACGAGGACCTGGCTAAATCTGATCGAAGCGAAAGCACAACTGGAACTGTTGGACGACCAGATCGAAACCAACCGCACGGGATTGGACCTGCAGGAATCGCGATTCGGTTTGGGCCTGGTTCGCAGCCCGGACGTACTGCGTCAGCGCCAGTTGTTGGAGTCGACGTTCGAACAGTACGCCGTCGCAAAATCGCGTGTCGATGTGCTGGAGCACCAGTTGGCGATCTTGTTGGGCGAATTGCCGCAAACGGCCAGCTATGATCCGGGAACGCGTTTGCCCGACATGCCTTCTTTGCCGCGTACCGGATTGCCCGCCGAACTGTTGAACCGACGACCGGATGTTCGCAGCGCATTCCTGGCATTTCAGGCGGCCGATCGTGATGTGGCGGCGGCGATCACCGATCAGTTCCCGCGGCTGAATCTGACCGGATCGGTTTTGAATGTTGCCGATTCACCTGAAAATTTGTTCCGTGATTGGTTCGTGTCGATCGGTGGCCAGTTGGTCGCCCCGTTGATCGACGGCGGCCAGCGGCGTGCGGAAGTGGATCGGACCACATCGGTGGCGCGTCTGCGCTATAACGAGTACGGCCAGACGATGTTGATTGCGTTTGGCGAAGTCGAAGACGCATTGGCCCAGGAACGGTATCAGCTGGAACGACTGGAACACTTGGCCGAACAGACCGAGCTTGCCCGCAAGTCGTCCGAACAGTTGCGTGAACAGTATCTGATCGGCGACGAAGACTATTTGGCCGTGCTGACCGCGATTCAAGGTTGGCAACGTTTGCAACGCGAATCGCTGGCCGCTCAACTAGAATTACGGTTGATCCGCGTGTCGTTGTACTTGGCGTTGGCCGGTGGCTTTGATCCCAGGGGCCAGACCGCCGATACCGTGGTGGTATCGACGGAGGACGTGGAATCACCAGCGCCGGCTGAATCCGATCCGGCCGCCACCGATTCCGATGCGGGTGATGATGACCGGCCGGACGGTTTGCGTGACGATTCGTCGGCCGAATCGTCCGAGACCGATGGAATGCCCGACGACGAAGATCGCAGGCCGGATGCTGGTGACGACGGTTTGCCGGCGCCGGACCGTCCGGAACGCGAACGCCTGATCGATTTATTGTCGACGGGGCCAAGTGTTTCGGCACCGAACGAGCTATTGAATGTGGAAGCGTCTCGAGCAAACTGGTCGGGGCCGACCCGCCTTCCCTCACCGCCCTCCTTCCAAACGATCGTCGTCCCGCCTGATGAGTAGCCCGCCGAAACAGCAATCCGGATGGCAATGGTTTCGAATCATTGTCAGCGTGGTTGCCTGTGCGGGGATCCTGGCCGGTTCGGTGTGGGCGGTCGTCATCATTAACCAGACCGAGCCGACGGCGCAAACGATCAATGCCAAACGCAAGTCATCGGCGTTGGTGGAAACGATCACCGTTCATCGCCAGACGTGTCGACCCACCATCACGGTGCTGGGAAACGTTCAGTCCGCCCAGGAAGTCTCGCTAAGTCCGCGTGTGGACGGCCAAATCGTCGAACTGTCGCCACACTTCATCCCCGGCGGGATGGTCAAAGCGGGCGATGTGTTGCTGAAGATCGACCCGGCCGACTTTGAAAACGATCTGCGGATTAGCGAAAGTGAATTGCGCAAAGCGGAGGCTTCGCTGGATATCGAATCCGGCCGACAAAGCTTGGCGCAGAAAGAACTGAAGCTGCTGGAGGGGACCATCGAGGGGACCAATCGTGCGCTGGTGTTGCGCGAGCCACAGATCGCGTCGATCCGCGCCGAAGTCGCCGCGGCCCAGGCCGGCGTCCAGCGTGCGAAATTACGATTGGAACGCACCAAGGTCCTGGCACCGTTCGATGCCCAGGTTTTATCGCGCACGGTTCACGTCGGATCCCAGGTCGGTACCGGTGACGAACTGGGCCGGTTGGTCGGCATTCATGAATACTGGGTATCCGCCGCCGTGCCGCTACGCAGCCTGCGTTGGATCCAATTCGCCAATCCCGAATCGGTTGGATCCTACGATGCCGATGCCGTCCCAGACGGTTCGGAAGTCATCCTGCGCGATCGTGATGCTTGGGGACCCGACGTCCATCGAATCGGTGTGGTTTCGCGGATGATCGGTGCACTGGACCAGCGAACACGTTTGGCCAGGGTGCTGATCAGTGTTGCCGATCCGCTTAGCCTGCAAGGTGATGACCCGCCGTTGATCATCGATTCGTTGGTCGATGTGGAGATTCAAGGACGGCCCATTCACGACGTCATACGATTATCAGGGTCCTATCTTCGCGACGGTGACACCGTTTGGGTGATGCAGGACGATGAGTTGCGGATTCGACAAGCCGACGTGGTGTTTCGTGACGCCGATCATGTTTACATCCGTGACGGATTGAACGACGGCGATGAAGTGGTCGCGACCACACTGGCAACCGTTGCCGATGGAGTCTCGCTTCGAAAAATCGAATCCGATGACAATGAAGCCATTGATTCAAATCAGCCCGAAGACGCTGAAACCGCGTCGCCGAACGTACCCAACCAAGCGGATTCGACCGTGTCCGATGAAGCCCCGGACCAAAGGGGACAAAACGACGATGAAACGTAAACCGACCGACCTGCGGATCATGTAAACGCGATGGAACGTGACGCATCCTCATCACCGACACCTCGCGGTCCGATCGCGTGGATGGCTCGCAACCCGATCGCGGCAAACCTGTTGATGTGTTTGCTGTTGGGCGGCGGAATCTGGTCGGCTTTTGCGGTCCAAAAGGAAGTCTTTCCGCAGTACTTGCTGGACGTCGTCGAAGTCAACGTTGGCTATCCCGGTGCTTCGCCGGAAGAAGTGGAACAGGGAATCTTGCGCCCGATCGAAGGGGCCATCCGCAGCGTCGAAGGCATCCGCGAAATCACCAGCGAAGCACGCGAAGGTCGCGGTGAAGTCTTGATCGAATTGGTCGGCGGCAAAGACCGCGTCAAAACGTTCCAAGAGATCGAACAGGCGATCAACCGGATTCGAACGTTTCCCGAACAGATCGAACAACCCGAAGTCCGACTGCAGTCCGAGCAACAAGAAGTCATGCAGGTGGCGATCTATGGACCGATCGACATCTGGGCGTTGCGACAACTGGCCGAACAGCTGCGGGATCAATTGCAGGCGACCGAGGAGATCACCCAGGTCGAACTGCGTCGTGTTCCCAACTATGTGACCCACATCGAAATCCCACGCCAACGTTTGCGTGAATACGGTCTAACGCTTAGCGACGTCGCCGACATCATCGGCCGGTCCAGCCGTGACGTGGCGGCCGGTTCGGTTCAAACCGATGCGGGCGAAGTGCTGTTGCGAGTCAAAGCACGCAAACAGTGGGCGGACGAGTTTGCCGCGATCGAGATCGTTTCGGGGCAAGGCGGCCAAGTCGTGCGTTTGGGCGATATCGCTGAAATTCGTGACGGTTTCGAAGACGTCGGCTTTCATTCACAGTTCAGCCAGACACCGTCGGTGGAACTGGACATCTTTCGTGCCGGAACGCAATCGCCCATCGAAATCGCCGAGACGGTGGAAACGACGATGGCCGACTTTGAAACGGTCTTGCCGCCGGGCGTCAAATGGCGAGTCGATCGAAACAACGCCGAGGAGTTCCGGCGCCGTCTGTACCTGGTCCTCGAAAACGCCGTCATCGCCGTCGGCATCGTGTTGTTCATCTTGGCATTGTTCCTGGAAATGCGACTGGCGTTTTGGGTGATGATGGGCATGATGGTGTCCTTCATCGGCGGGCTGGTGTTCATGCCGGTGGTCGGTGTCAGCGTCAACATGATTTCGCTGTTCGGTTTCCTGGTCGTTCTTGGGATCGTGGTCGACGACGCCGTGGTGGTCGGCGAAAACGTGCACGAAAAACGACAAACGGAACCGGATCACGAAAAGGCCGCGATCAAGGGGACGCAGCAAGTCGCCAGCCCGGTGGTGTTCAGCATCCTGACGAACATTGTCGCCTTTGTTCCCCTGATTTTTATTCCCGGCGAAACCGGCAAGTTTTGGAAGCCGCTGCCGATCGTCGTCATCATTGTGCTGACGCTTTCGCTGATCGAATCGCTGTTCATTCTGCCCGCCCACTTGGCCCACGCACGTGATGCCGGCCAGCGCGCCGATGGCACCATCCGTCGACGCGGTCCGGGCGCATGGCTTCACCGGGGCCAGCAGGGCTTCAGCCGCATTTTTAACCGCATGGTGGAGTTGCTTTATGGGCCGCTGTTGCGTGGGTGTCTGCGGTACCGTTACGTGACCACGTCGGCGGCGCTGGCGCTGTTCATCATCGTGACGGGTTATGCCAACAGTGCCCACATGGGCATGATTTTAATGCCCGAAGTTTCGGCCGATGAAATCGAAGCCGGTGTGCGTATGCCCGTCGGGACGACCCAAGACCAAGCCGCCGAGATCGCCGATACGGTGACACGGGCCAGTTTGCGGATGTTCGACGAACACAATCTGTATGAGGTCGCCGAAGGCATCAAAACCAACGTCCGCGGACAAAGCTTTATCGACGTGGAAATCGTGATGAAGCCGCCGGATCAGCGTGACATGACGGCCAAAGATGTGATCGACCTGTGGCGTGATTCCATCGGCGATCTGCCCGGTGTGGACCAGGTGACTTTCGAAGCGGAAAGCGGGCCCGGTGGTCATCGACGTGACCTCAGCATCGACCTGAGCCACAGCGACATCGACATTCTGGAAAAGGCGTCCAAGGCCTTCGTCCAACGCGTCGAACAGTACGCCGATGTTCGCGACGTCAACGACAGTTTCAACCGTGGTAAGAACCAGTACGACTTTCGGCTACGCCCCGAAGGCCGCGCTTTGGGGCTGACCGACGAAGAACTGGGACGGCAATTGCGTGGTGCCTATTTCGGATCCTTGGCACTGCGTCTGTTACGCGGAACCAACGAAAACGAGGTCCGGGTGAAGCTGCCCGAACACCAGCGCGAAGACATGCACCACTTGGAAGACCTTGTCATCCGTACGCCCAATGGTGCCGAGGTTCCACTGTTGGACGTTGCCGACGTGGAAAAGAACGTTGCGTTTTCATCGATCACCCGTCGCGATGGACGGCGCGTGATCAATGTTTCGATGAACGTCGAACCCAAGCGAGCGATCACCCAGGTCTTGGCCGCTTTGCAACAAGAGGAACTGCCCGCACTGCGTGAAGATTATCCCGGCATCACTTGGACGTTCGAAGGCAGCGATGCGGAAATGCGTCGATCCACGTCATCCCTGTACGGTTCGTTCGGATTGGCTTTGGCCGTCATCTATTCGCTGTTGGCGGTTGCGTTTCGCGGGTACGTCCAACCGCTGATCGTGTTGGTTGCGATTCCCTTTGGCATCGTCGGCGCGGTGCTGGGACACATGCTGTTGGGATACGATTTGTCATTGGTCAGCCTGATGGGCGTGATCGCGTTGTCGGGCGTCGTGATCAATGATTCGCTGATCATGATTGATTATGCGAACCAATTGCGTCGTGAAGAATCGGCGATCCAAGCGATCACCTTCGCCGGATTGCGACGATTCCGCCCGATCTTGCTGACAACGATCACCACCTTTGGTGGCTTGGTGCCGCTGATCTTTGAAACGTCACTTCAGGCCCAGTACATCATCCCGATGGCGATTTCCCTGGGCTTTGGGATTCTGTTTGCCACCGCAATCATCTTGGTGCTGGTGCCCTGTCTGTACATGATCCTGGAGGACATCACCGTGCTGTTTGCATCCCGTCGCCGCGAACCGGAAGTCGCGGCTGAATTGGCGGTCGATGCTTAGCGGTTGGTTTCGCGAAACAGCGGGCTGTCCATCGCTGCAGCCATCGTGTCGATGATTCGGTAATCGTGCCGGGACGATCGTTTCACGATGGCTTCGATTTCACTGAAGTTATCGGGGGCGACACCGTTGGCGTACGTCAAAAACTTCGTGACGAAACAACGGACAAAGCGATCACGGCTGACATCATTCATCATGATCTGGCGAAATTCCGTGACGTCGTCGTAGCGGGCGCCGCTAAGGAACGTCGCGGATGCGTCCACGGGAATGGTGACCACGTCGACTGTGCGACGTCGCCGATTTCCCGCTGCGGACGCATCGGCCTGCTGGGATGCGTCGACGTAGTGATCACGCCACGCACCGATCGGATCGAAGTTCTCGAATGCGTAACCGAACGGGTCGATGTTTTGATGACATGCCGCACAGGACGTGTCACTGCGGTGGGCTTCCAAGACTTCACGGATGGTCCGCGCCGATCGAATGTCGGGTTCTTGGATGTCCACGTCCGAAGGCGGCTGGGCGGGATGAATGCCCATAAAGTTTTCCATCACATAGACCGCACGATGGATGGGGGACGTGCTGAGCGTGTCCGCGGTCAGGGTCAAAAACGCTCCCATCCCCAGGAAACCACCCCGTCGACCATCACCGAACGTGTACTTGCGCAGCACGGAATCGTCGGGGACGTCGGTCAAACCATAGACCGTCGCCAAGTCCGCGTTGACGAACGAGTAGTCGGCGGTCAGAAGTTCGGGAATCGGATGGTTGTTTTGGACGTTGTGCTGAAAGAAAGCGATGGCTTCGCGGACCATGTCGTCCCCGATTTGCTTCTTTTCATACATCGGATATCGATCGACATCAGGTGCCATGAAGTTGATGCGATCCAATTGCAGCCAAGCGTAGGGGAATTCGCGAAGGAACGGTTCGGCACGGCCGGATCGCAGCCATTGGCTTAGCTCTTCCTGGATTCCGGATTCACTGTCAAACCGCCCCTGTTCGGCTTTGGCCATCAACGGTGCGTCGGGGATGGTCGCCGACAAAACATTGCTGAACTTTGCGGCAAAGCGTTCGTTGTCGGTTAGCTGATCACTGCCCGGCATCAGAAACGATGGCGACATCAGGATGGCAACAATGCCTTCCTGCAACGCGCCGACGATGCCCAATGAATCCGCCTGTTGTTGGACCAGTCGCACGATGGGATCCAGTTCATCGGGGGTGACATTGCGTCGCCATGCACGCCGGGCAATGAGTTGCAAGATTTCCGCGGCATCATTCAAGGAGGGTTCCGGACCAAGCAACGCCGTTTGGCGTTTGGGGGGCCATGAATCATAGAACGGCCCTTCGATGGTCAGGCCGCCGATCATCGGACGTGGCCCCTGCCAATACTTCACCCAGTGGACCCAATGACTGGGCATGTCGCGGCGATTCGTTGCTCGAGGGACTTCTTCGGTCACGACCCTCCGGTAAAGATTCGGCTTGTGTTGCTTGATGTGGTCGTGGCCGATGCGATATTGGAACTTGAAGTTACCGTTGTTCAACAGTCGAAGGCCATCGGTCGCAAACGAGAATTCAATCGGTGTTCCCGCCGCCAACCAATAGGTGTCTTCGAATTCCTGGAATTCGCCTTCGGCCAACGAAAAGTCCACGCTTCGATTGCCCAAATGCATCCGCAGGATCAAGGGATCGTCATCGTGGATGCCGGTCGCTTCTTGTGGATAGATGTGCCGATCAAGTGCTTTGGCTTGAACGCTGATGCGGTAATACCCTGTTGCGGTCGTTTCGGGGAAGGTTTTACAGACCGCCCTTTCACGTGGGCTGCGAATTTCGATTCCCCGGTCACTTCGAAAGGTCCTGTCCCGGCGTTGGCGATTTCCGTCGTCTTGAATCATCAGATCGTCGGGGGTACCGACATGTTGTTGTGATTCAGGTTGTGGATCCGAAAGGATGCATTGATCCAGGACGGCGCGAACCGCGGCCAAGTATTGGTCCAGATGAAATTCGCTGATCCCCAAAGTTTCACCGTGGGTGTCGAATCCGTCATGCAGGGTGTCCCCCAACAGCATCGCCATAGGATCATTCGTGCCGACATGATCAAGCAGCAAGACATCGCGGACGCTGTTTTCAAACTCGCGATTGTTCAATCGGCGTGGCGGCGTCCGCAGTGTCGGTGCCGATGCGCGTTCGTAAGCCGTCACGGAATGTTGCAAAAAGGATTGCAGTGTCTGGGATTGTTCCGGTGACAATTCGCTGGCGTCATCGGGCGGCATTTCGCCGGCACGGATCCGCTGCAGGCTTTTGATCCAAAGCTGAACATTCGATTCTTCGGGACCGCGTCCCAAGTCATGCAGACTGAAGTCGCCTTCGGGATCGGGACCGGTGTGACAATCGGCGCAGTGTTCCCGCAAGAGGGCCTTGTCGGCAAAGCACGGTGCGATGGAAGGCAAGAGGACAACCATCAGCGTCGTCAAAAACGTTCGGTACATCACGGACATCCTTTCAAGCTTTTCCATGGGTGAAATCAAAGACGCCCGAACTCTGGTTGAACTGTTCGTACTCCAATCCGAAACGTTGCAAGATGGCCAAATACAAATTGCACAGCGGCATGTTGTCACCGCTGGAATCACGCGTGTCGACGTGCCCACAGTGCTGGAAACCACCACCGGCGACCAAGATGGGAAGGTCACGATTGGAATGGGTTCCCCCATATCCCATGCCGCTGCCGAACAACACGACGGTGTGGTCCAGCATGCTGCCGTCCGCGTTCGGTTCGGGGATCTGGTCCAGTTGTTTCAGGCAACGCGACAGCTGTTGGACTTGAAACGATTCGATCGCAACCAGTTCCGCAACGGTGTCTTCGCGTTTGCCATTGTGCGTGCAGGCGTGATAACCCCTGGTGACACCTTGGATGTCGGTGTACTTCAGTTCGGGGGAAAACCCGATCGTCGCGACCCGAGTCAGATCCGTTTGGAACGCATAAGACACCATGTCAAAGATCGCTTTGTAGTGATTTTCGATCGTGATTTCGCCACCGCTTACGTAGCCGTCCAGTTCGAAAGTCGGCTTGTCGCGATCCACCCACTGTTGGCGATCGACCAAGTTGTGTTCCAGCGTGCGAATCGAATTTGCGTAAAGATCCAAACGTTCCTTGTCGGTTTTGGGGGAATTTCGCCGCAAGCCATTGAACTGGTCGATAGCGGCATCCAGAACGCTGCCGTTTTGCTGCAGCAATTGTCGGCGTTCTTGCCGCTGTTTGGCTGTCAGGTTCAAAAACAGGTGGTCGTACATTCGTCGAACATCGGTGAACGGTTCGATGTCCATCCCGTTCGCGTTCCAGCTAAGCCGAATGCCACGCTGCAAGCACGCATTGACCGACGCGAATCGGGTCTGCGTCCCCGTCCGTCTGGCGACGATTTGATCAATCGTCATGTTCTTTTCCGGATACGCCGCGCTGGTTTCCGGAAGCACCCCACTTAGAAACGCGATCTCGCGACCGTGACCACTTTTCATGTTGTGGTCGGTGTGCGACAGGATGCTCAAACGATCCTTCAGCCACTGCAGCGAACGAATCGTTTTGGGAAACTGAAAGTCTTTGCCGAACTGTTGCGGAAAGAAGTGTTCGGGATGGGCACCGAATGGATTCCCCACGATCAACAGACGCTTGGCATGCGGCGAACTGCTGCGTGGCGTTGCGGCGGAACTGGGAGCGGATTCCAGCATCGGCAACGCCATCATGCCGCCGCCAAATGAACGTACCAAAGCACGACGATTCAACATCAAAGACTTTCCAAGGCGGGATAGAGGTGGGGCAAACAGTCGGTGGGTGTGGTCTTTATCCTAGACCAGCGAGACAATCTGCCGCAGATTCCGGAAAAAATTTACGACGGTCTTTCCAGTCGCCGCGTCCATTGGAGTCTCGATGCATGGCGGGCCACGGGGCCACGCGGGCGGTGCGGAAGATCGCGGCACCGTGTTCAGCGGACCGTTAATTCCAAGGTCGGTCCGACGGATTCGGGATGACGATCGCTGGCAAACATGTGCGTCATGCCGACGCCGATGCCTTCGATCTGTGTCGTTTCGCGGACCAAGATCAACGTGATCGGTCGATCCGCATTGGACCGCAGGAACCGCAGAAGTTTGTCGGATTCAATGCCGAACGTACCACGATTCTGGCTGCGCTGGATCTCAAATTTTCCCAACAGAACACCATCTTCGGGGCCCGGCGATGCTTCCCAGGTCGGTTCGACGTCCCAGCCGAATTTTTCCGAGTTGGTCAATCCATAGATCGCAAACCGGTTGATGCGGGGAAGACGCGATGCGACGCCGCGAGTGCTGGGAATCAGGTTCAAACGCACGCGTGCATGGACAACGTCAGCGACATCGATGTGGGTCACGTCGAATTCGAAAAAGGAACGAAAGTCCCATTTCCCCGTGCCGCTGCGTTTGACCGATAGCACCGCCGGATCGATGAACTTGTGGCGTTTGTGTGACCGTGGCATCGCCGTACCACAGCGGCCTTGGGTGCCGATTCGAAGAATGCGTTGACCGGATGGAACGGGTGTGTCGGATTCGCTTTGATTGTCGGCGGTGTCCGCAGAATCGGACTCCACGGCAGATGGAATCAACGACATGACATCGGTTGAAACCGAGGCCGCCGTACCAGCCTGGCGGAGACGAATGGAGTCGCCGGTGCTCTTGTGATGGACATCGATTTCGCCATCGATCAACTCAAAATCCGTGCTTTGCCCGTTGTCATCCACACGAACAGCAAACTTGGTTCCTCGATCGATCGCATAGCCACCGGGGGTCTCTAATCGAAAGCCGATTGCCGATTCGGGGACGTTGATCATCGCCGCCCCGGTGGTCAGCTTGGCGGCCATGGCACTGATCAGCTCCACCTGGGTTGGTGCTTCGACGGTCAATTCCGCACCGGAGCCGAATCGAATCGTCGCCAAGCCGGTTTTTAGGTTCAGCGTTCCCGGGCGCAAATCGGATCCTGGATTGGTGGGCAGATCGCTTTCCCAAGCCGCGTTTTCACTGGACACCAACGTCGCAACGACATCCGGCGACGATTGCCATAGCCCGACCGCGATCATCAGACACACCGCCGTCGCGAACATCGCGAACATGGTTCGCAGATATGGTGATCGTGGCGTGGCAGGTGAAGCGATCGCTTTGTCGGGATCATCGGTGTGTGAATCCGGCAACTGAAGCGATCGGTTGCGAAGTTCCGTATCGATCTGAATGGCCAATCGATAGCGTTGCTGCAGATCGGCGTCGTTGGCCAACAGTCGATCCAGTTCTGCGGTCGCGGCCGCGTCCAGGTTTCCCAGCAAATACTGATGCAATAATTGGTCGGGATTCATGATGGAAACTGTGCCGTGTGAATCTGACGTTGAACGCAGTCGGTCAGTTTTTCTCTTAGCCGACCCAGCAATTTGTAAAACGCGTTGGGGGTCTTGCCCGATTGCTCGGCCAGTTCGCCGACTCGTTGGCCGGCGGTGTAGGGTGCGATCAATAGTTCTTGATGTGCCGCGGTGAATTGTGACAGGCATTGCTGAAGGGCCGACCGCATCTCCGCATCTTGTTCAGGGATTCGGGTGTCGGGATTATCTGCCAACATGGTCAAGACTTCATCGCTCAGGATCGGTCGACGGCGTCGCAGGTCTTCGATCAAGTGAAGGCATTTGAAACGCAGGATCACCTTGGCCCAGGGCAGGAAGCCGTCGGCATTTTCCAGCTGCCAAAGCTTTTGCCACATCGTCACGCTGGCTTCTTGCAGTGCATCGTCGACGCTGTTCCAGTCCGGCAGCATGGTTCGCGCATAGACGCGCAACTGATTCTCGTGACGTAGAAACAGCCGCATGAATTCGGCTTCTTCGGGCGGCGAAGAGGGAACAGCATTGGGTCGCATGGTCAGCTATCCGGCGTCTTCGATGAACCTGCCGATGAAACCGAGAATTTTTCTGGCTTCGCCATCGATCATTCCCGAAAACGCTCGCTCGCGCGGCGACGGATCAACGATCATGCAGCTTTCGCGGGCGAAGACGGTTCGGGGCGGCACCTTCGAAACGTTTCACAGTCGACTGAGTAAATCGGCTTTCTTGTCCGCGAATTCTTGTTCGGACAAATAGCCTTTTTCCATCAGCGCGCCCAAGCGATCGAGCGTTTCGATGATGTCTTGCGGGTTGGATGGTTCGCCGGCCGGCGTCGGCGCTTCGCCGCTGGCGACGTCTTGGACGGGAGCGAAAGTCGGCTCGTCGATCGGTGGCGGTGTTGGCGACTCCGATGCCGGCGGGGCGGGCGGAGCGACGTCGGGTGCCGATGGCGATTGAATGACACCACCGCGCGAAACGACAGGCAGGGTTGCCAGGTCGATCGTCCCGAATTGGCTGGTCAGCAAGATCGAACCGCCGGTTCCCTGTTGCTGCGAAAAGCCACCGATTTGATGATTCAGCGTGTCATAGACCCAGGGTTCACCGCCAGTGCTGATGGCCAATCGTTGCGATGCAGGAAAGTAGGCGTAGCGAATGTTGTTTTGTGAACCGATGGCCGACGGCGCGCCCAGTTCGACCGGCCACCAATTCGTGGCCGGGTCGGGAACAAACAACGTATTTTGGGATCCGATGGTGCCGGCAGCCTGGGACTGTGCCGATGACCCGTTCTGGCTTTGGGACTGAAACGATCCCGAAAATGGCACCAGTTGATGGTTGGCAAGTTCGTTGGAGATGTCTTGGCAAATGCCATCGACGCGGTTTTTCAACGCATAGTTAAATAGGTCGCTGACCATGGTCATGCCACCCTGCATCCATTGGCCCGAGCCGCCGAACTCCGGATGGTTGAACTGGGCCATCGTGCCGTTGCCGTTGTGAACGGCGATCAGCATGTGCGTGACGGCATCGGTTGACAGTCCGTAGCGCTGGGCCAGGGTCTGGACCAATTGTTGACCGGCGGAAGATAGTTGGGACACGGTGGGGACTTTGAGTTTTTTGGTCGGGTAAAAGAGTGGATGCTCCGCCTTGGTACCTGCATTCTGCACCCTGGCGGGCCGGACCGGAAGCGGCAACCGACAGATCCGTGGGCCAGCGATCGCCAATCTTTTGGATCGAACTCAACGGTTCTCCCCGATTTTCGCCGATCGGATACGAATCGCCGACGCCATCGTTTCGGGCCTCATGCGGTGGCGGTTGACCCTGCGTAAACGGCCCCGGTATGTTCACCGCCGATTCGCCCAAGTTCTGCAGAGAGACGAATGTCTTCGAAACCTGTCCGCGACCGGAACGATTTCGACGATGAATCCCCGTTTCAGGCATTTGTCTTGCGGGCACGCTGGGCCGTGCTGTTGTTGTTCGTGTTGGTCTTTGGGCTGTGGTACGGCGGCCGGATTCAAAAAAAGCTGGACGATCGCCAGCAATTGAGCCCGCTGGAACGAATGGTCGGACGCCTACGCGAAGTTCCCGAGCACGCGACCGCGGTGATCCAAGACCCCGACGTCGTTCGCAATTTGGACACCGAACCCGAGACGATGTTGCCGCCGGGATCCGTATCGATTGTCGGTGTCGACGCCGTCCCGGTACCGAAGGACTTTCTATACAGCCGCTATCACCAAGATTCCAACCGGATCAGCGTGATTCGTCGTCGCTTGGCCGACAAACAGGTGGTTCACCGTTGGGATTGGTCCTATGACGATTTGGCGTCACGTTACAAACAGTGGCTGAAAGAAAATCAACGGCGTTACCCGAATTTCCATTTCCGCGGTCCCATTCGTTTTCCCTTGGCCTCGCCTTTGATACTGGACGGTGGCCGCTTGGTGACGCGTCTACAGCAATCGCTATGTTGCTTTGATCCCGACGGCACGTTGCTGTGGCAATCACCCGAGATGGTGCACCATTCGGTGGAGGTCGATCACGACGGCAATCTGTGGACGTGTTCGATGGTCGCCGATCAAGAGGGGTTTCGCGATGACGTGGCGCTGAAGATTGACGCAACCAATGGCCGGGTTTTGCAGCGGTATCCGATCAGCGAAATCTTTCAAGCCAATCCGGAACATGACTATTCGCATCACGCACGGTCCGACGCCGACCCGTTCCATCTGAATGATGTCCAACCGGTTCGGGGGCGATCGGAGTACTGGGAACCGGGAGACGTCTTTTTAAGCTTGCGAAACATCAGCACCGTCCTGTTATTCCGTCCGTCGACCGGCAAAGTCATATGGAGCAACGCCGTTGCGTGGTCCTATCAACACGATGTGACCGTGGTCAGCGATCATCAAATCAGTGTGTTCGATAACAACGTGATGAATAATTCGCCTTGGGGATCCGGATTCGTGTACCGCCACGGCGAACACAATCGTTGCATGGTTTACGATTTCGACGCGGACCAAGCCGAATCGGTCTTTCAGGACGTTTTTGCCCGACACGATTGCAAGACGCCCACCCAAGGTCGCGTGAAGTGGTGGAAGGAAGATGCCTGGTTGTTTATCGAGGCGTCGGATCAAAGCTTTTTCGTCGCGGCTGACTTGGCCAGTGACCGCTCCTACAAGTTTGTTTGCCCCGGCAATCGTGATGGCAAGGTGGGGCATGTCGCTTGGTTCCGTTTGATGGATCCGTCATGAACGTCTTGGAAAACATGCTTGCGTATATTGGCCCCGGGATTGGCATCGGTGGTCTCGTCTTGTTGCTGGGATTCGTCGCGGCGGGCCTGTTCCTGGTCTATGCGTTTGCGATTCTGCCGTTACAGATGCGTCGACGTCGTCAACGGGATGAATCGAAACCACCTCTTGATCAAGGCGATTGATTCATGCCGGCGATTGCGGCTGGATTTCTGTCAGCTTTGATCGGATTGTTTCTGTACCACTGGACCGGGTTTCAACACTTGGTGGACCGCTTTCTGGTCACGCTGGGGCAAAGTGTTTATGAACTGAATCGGTACAACCTGGACGACCAAGTTCGGCTTCTCAAAGCTCAACGCGATGCCATTGCTTTGGTGCGGTGTCTGTTCACCCTGTCCCTTGCCACGGTGGGAATCGTGGTCGTGTCCGGATTGCCGTTTCTGGCCGTTTCGTTTGTGGGGCGGTCCGGTGTCGATGTGGTCGGTCGGGCGTTGTTGGGCAGTTTGCCGATTTGCGTGATCTATGTTTGGCGACTTCGCCGACCAACATCAGCAGACCAGTATTCCGCCGGTAAGCAGTGCTTTTACTATCTGACGCTGGGCGTCCCGTCGGTCGGCTTGACGGCCGGTCGCGTCGATCGGTGGGTGTGTGGTGACCGTCCCGCTAACAAAGGCATCATCGTGACGGGCCTGGCACGTGCGGGAACGACGGCGATGTTGCGTGTGTTGCATTCAAACGACCAGACCTGGTGTCTGACGTATCGACAGATGCCGTTTCCGATGGCCCCGCGATTGTGGAAAACGGTGAATCGAGCGAGAAGCCAGGCGGTGGAGCGGACGCATCGCGATGGGCTGTTGGTCGATTTGGACAGTCCCGAAGCCTTTGACGAGTTTGTTTGGCGAGTCATCTTGAAGGAGCATTACTATCGCGACGGGACGCTCCATCGCCATGCCGTTTCCACGCAGCAGATCGAACAGTTCAAGCGGCTCGCGACGGTCGGCGCTTCACCGTCGTCGGTCTATCTGTCGAAGAACAACAACTTTCTGCTAAGGGCGGAATCGTTCTTAAAGCAGACCCCGCAATACACGATCGTGTTGGTGTATCGCGATCCGATTCAACATGCCCAAAGTTTGCTTCGCCAGCATCGATTGCATTGTCAGTTGCAACAGCAATCGCCTTTTGTCCTGGACTACATGAACATGTTGGGGCATCACGAATTCGGTCTGAACCGACGCGACTTTGTCTTTGAATCGCAAGCCTTTCGCCATCATGACGCTGACTCGTTCGATTACTGGATCGAGCGTTGGCTGGACTACTATCGATACGCGTTGACCTTGCCCCGTGATCGAATTCGCATCATCGGCAATGACGCGGTTCGCAATGACCCCGTGTCGGTTGCCGATGCCGTTTTGGCCGGGGGTGCGATCGATCAACCTTCGCGTTCACTGTGTGGTGTGCAGGTTGAAACCGATTCCAGTGCGCCATTGATCAAGGAAGCTTATCAAGTCTTCAGGCAACTGCAGCGGGCCGAGGTTTAGGTCCGTGTTCGTGGCATGTCCAATGATGCATGTGTTCATCTACGCAGGCGGACAGGAGTCTTGCGACAAATGGTAGCCCAACGCGTGAATTCTGAAATTGTGCTTTTACCCGAGCCATTGGTTTTTTGGTAACCCGAAGCGTGAGCGAGGCGATGTCAGCATCACTTTTTCCTCGCTCACGCGTCGGGTTACCAGGAAAGCGCAACTTCAAAGCTTATGCGTCGACTTCCTGAGCTTCAAATGATCTGTCCGCTTACTAAATCGATTCAGAGTGATTGTGGTCGTGAGGTGAATTCAGGACGCGACTGTGGGGTGTTGCCTGAAGAATGAGTGAATTTGCATCGAACGCATCGAAGAACGACAAGATCGGACATTCGTCAGACTGTTAAGATAACGGGAACTCGTCCTCCGATACGCCGAACCGAATCGACATTCCGAAGCGGTTCATCGTATTCCACGTTCTTTCTGCGGGCACACGCACCATGTTTCCTTCTCTTCGCATTGCATCGTTGATCTTTTTGATGAGCCCATTGCTGATGGGTGATGGACCATGGAATCGGACGTCGCTACCGATTCCCCAGACGCCTTTTGGTGGCAAAATCGGATTGCGACCGTCGGATTCGGTCAAAGACTTTCCAGCCGAAGTCAAACCTCCCAAGGATGCACCCAACATTCTGTTGATCTTGACTGATGATGTGGGCTTTGGTGCCAGCAGCACGTTCGGCGGACCGATTCCGACGCCGACCTTCGATCGCTTGGCAAAGTCGGGTTTGCGATACAACCAATTTCATACCACCGCGTTATGTTCACCGACGCGAGCGGCATTGATCACCGGACGTAACCATCACACCGCGTCGACCGGTGGCATCATGGAAATCGGTGTGGGGTATCCGGGATACAACACGCTGGTGCGAAAGTCCTGTGGCACGGTCGGCCAGATCCTGAAAGACAACGGTTACAACACGTCTTGGTTTGGCAAGAACCACAACGTCCCCGACTGGCACACCAGCCAAGCGGGACCGTTTGATTTGTGGCCGGTCGGTCTGGGGTTCGAATACTTCTATGGGTTCGTCGGTGGCGATACCAACCAGTGGGCACCAGCGATCGTTGAAAACACACGACCGATCGAGCCACCGCACGACGATCCGACTTACAACTTTGACGAAGACATGGCCGACCGAGCGATCGGCTGGATCCAGATGCAGAATGCGGTGGCACCCGAAAAACCGTTCTTTTGCTACTACGCGACTGGGACAGCCCACGCCCCCCATCACGCGCCAAAAGACTGGATTGCGAAATTTAAAGGCCAGTTTGACGATGGCTGGGATGAAGTCCGCAAAGAAACCCTGGCCCGACAGAAAGCCCAAGGAGTGGTGCCGCCGGGAACCAAGTTGACCGAACGTTCCAAGGGAATCCCGGCTTGGGATAGTCTGGACGACAAAAAGAAAGAGGTCTTCGCCCGTATGATGGAAGTCTATGCGGCGGCTCTGTCGCATGCGGATCATCAATTCGGGCGTGTCATCGACGCGATCGATCAGACCGGCGAATTGGACAACACACTGATCATCTACATCCAAGGGGATAACGGCGCCAGTGCGGAAGGAAGCCCGCAGGGATTGTTGAACGAGATGACGTTCTTCAACAACATCGAAGTCCCCTTTGATGAGGTGTACCAGCATCGTGATGAACTGGGCGGTCCGATGACGTTCAATCACTATCCAATCGGTTGGGCCCACGCGATGGACACGCCTTTTCAATGGACCAAGCAAGTTGCGTCGCACTTCGGCGGTACTCGCAACGGGATGGTCATGTCATGGCCCAAGCGAATCAAACAAACGGGCACCGTCCGCAGCCAGTTTCACCATGTGATTGACATCATGCCGACGATTTTGGACGCCGTGGGAGTGCCCGGGCCGGATTCGATCAACGGGATCACCCAGGAACCCATTCAAGGCGTCAGCATGTCATACACGTGGGATGATGCCGAAACGCCCTCGCATCGAACGACTCAGTATTTCGAGATGCTGGGCAATCGTGGGATCTATGACAATGGTTGGGTGGCCTGCACCACACCCACGTCACCGCCTTGGGTCAGCGTGGTGGATCCGGTGGACGTCATCGATGGATATCAGTGGGAACTGTACAACGTCGAAGAAGACTTTTCCGAATCGAATGACTTGGCAAAGAAGTATCCGGAAAAACTGAAGGAGCTTCAGCGATTGTTCTATATCGAAGCGGTGAAGAATGACGTCTTGCCATTGGACAACAGCAAAGTTGAACGCTTGGATGTGACCAACCGTCCCAGTCTGACCGCGGGTCGCGACACGTTCGTTTACTACGACGGCATGACGCGAATCCCCGAGGGTTCAGCGCCAGATTTGAAGAACAAGTCGTTCGGAATCAGCGCCGTGGTGGACATTCCCGACGACGGTGCCGAAGGATTGCTGATGACTCAAGGCGGCCGGTTCTGTGGCATGGGGCTGTACGTTTTGGATGGCAAGCCCGTGTTCGTTTACAACCTGGCCGATGTGCATCGATATCGCGTTGAATCAGAAACGGCGATTCCCGCGGGCAAGCATGTGGTGACGCTTGATTTCAACTATGACGGCGGTGGTTTGGGCAAAGGCGGCGAAGCCACGCTGTCGATCGACGGTGAAGTGGTGGGAACGAATCGAGTCCCTCGGACGATCCCATTCCGTATGTCTTTGGATGAAACCTTAGACATCGGTGAAGACACGGGAACGCCGATCGCGGAAGACTATCAGGTGCCGTTTGAGTTCACGGGCGGACTTGAAACGGTGACGATCAAGATTACCGATCATACGTTGACCGACGAACAGTTGCAGCAATACCGCGAAATGCAGGTCAAGGCGGCGCTGTCCCGCTGATCAAAGCTTTCGCAGCGCGGACATCCGCATCTTCGATCAATCAGGGCGTCCCCCCGGGGGCGTCCTGATTCTTTTTTTTGCGTCGTGACAGTCTCGTTTCAAAGACGTCCTTGAGGGTTGGGTGACGGTGTTCGTGACCAATCCAAGCCGATGGGGGAATGACGATGATTCGTTGTCAAACGTGGTGTTCGTGTCTGGGCCTGATGATCGCGATGCTGGTGGTGTGCGACGCATCGGCACAATGCAGTGGGGGTGGCGGCGGTCGAGGGGGCAGCGGCCCAAGTCGATCGTCATCCTTGGGGATCAGCACCGCCGCCTTTTCACCGACGGCTTCCGACGCGGCTTATCAGCGTCAATTGGCGTATCAGCGTCAGCAACTGTATGCGTTGCAACAGCAGCTGTATCAACAACAGCTGATGCTGGCATCGATGCGCCAACAGCAGGCCCAGGAATACGCCCGACAACAGGTCGATCGACAGCAATCCATCCAAGAACAACGATTGGCACGCGCCGAAGCGAAACGGGCCCAGCGACGTGCACGTGCGTTGGAGCGGATCGCACTTCGTGACGCGGAACCTGTCGGTGAAGATGACGACAGCAACATCGAAACGCAGGCCAGTATGCTGACGTCCGTTGATCTGTGAAGTTGATTCATGGGGTTGGCGGTCCCTGGTCGACCGGATGGACAAGCGGTCGCTAAAATGCCGCCGCAAGGCCCCTGAAGGTATCGGGCCATCTTGATCAACCAGACATGCCGATCCGTTGATGACCGAGATATACCATAACCCTCGCTGTACCAAGTCACGTGAAGCTCTGAAGCTGTTGCAATCGCGTGGCTTGGATGTGCGAGTGATCAAGTATTTGGAAGAACCACCCAGCGAGAAACAGCTTCGCCAGATCGTCAAATTGCTGGGCATCCGCCCCGAACAGTTGGTCCGAAAGGGCGAAAAGCTTTTTAAGGAATTGGGGCTGGCGGATCAAACGCAGACAGACAAGCAGTGGATTGCGATTTTGGCCGAGCATCCGAGGCTGATCGAACGGCCGATCGTCGTGCATGACGGTAAAGCGGCCATCGGGCGTCCCATCGAACAAGTCGTCGAAATCTTGGACGGCTGATCCGATGGCCACAGCATATCCCGGCCGCTTGCCGGAGCTGATTGTTTTCGATCTGGACTTCACCCTGTGGGATTGCGGTGGCACTTGGTGCGATTGCCTTTCGCCGCCCTTCCGATCCAAGGGACCGCGTGTCACTGATCGTAGCGGACGCCACATTCGATTGTATGACGATGTGAATGCGATTCTGGAGGTGTGTAAAACGGAAAAGATCGCGTTGGCACTTGCGTCACGCACGGAGCAACCGCCTTGGGCACGCCAGTTGGTGCGAATGTTGGAGATCGATCACTACTTCACCTTGGCCGAGATCTATCCGTCGTCCAAGTTAAAACATTTCCAAGCTCTGCAATCGGCAAGTGGTGTGGATTTTTGCGACATGCTGTTCTTTGACGACGAAATGCGAAACATTCGCGAAGTCTCGACGCTGAACGTCACTTGCGTGCATGTTGCCGATGGCATGACGCGAGCGTTGTTTGACGATTCGCTGGTTCGTCATGCCGGACGTTCGGCCGACGGTGACGGCGCCGTGCAATGCAATGCTTAGGTCGCGTTTGCCGGTTCGGCGATTTTCCGCAGTTGACCATCGAAGACGGTCACGGCACAACCGGATAATCGAACCCGGTCCCCACGCAACTGACAATCCACGAATCCGCCACGCTGTGATGCCTGGTATCCGATCAATTGTTGGCGGCCCAGACGCTGGCACCAGTACGGGGCCAAGCAACAGTGTGCCGACCCCGTCACGGGATCTTCGTCAATGTTGTGGCGTGGTGCAAAGAATCGTGACGTGAAATCGCTTTGCGGCTGCGATGACAATGCCGAAACGATCACGCCGCGAGTCGCGATCCGCTTCATTCGATGAAAGTCGGGGGTCAAGTCAATCACCGACGCTTCATCTTCAACAACGACCACGGTGTCAAAGCGTGATTGGAACACCGTAGCGGTGGCCAATCCGAGACAATCCAAAACGGCATGTTGGACATCCGGGGCGACATCGTCCCGGCGATCGATCGCCGGAAAGTCCATCGTGATTAAACCCTCGCGATGCCGGCAGGTCAGTGGACCGCTGCGGGTTTGAAAACGAATTGGGTCTGCGCGTCCAACACGCCACGTGTCATACAAGACGTGAGCCGATGCGAGTGTTGCATGACCACACAAATCGACTTCGGCCGCAGGCGTGAACCAACGCAACGAAAATTCGTTCTCAGACGCACCGGCAACCACGAACGCCGTTTCGGACAGATTCATCTCCGATGCAACGGATTGCATCCATCGGTCATCTGGAAACGAATCCAGCACGACCACGGCGGCTGGATTCCCTGTGAATGGTCGTTCGGCAAAGGCGTCGACTTGTGAAAATGGAAGACTCATGCGTGTTTGACCCTATCCCGACGTGATGCCAATGCTGCGAAAGATCCGTTCCCGATGGTGGGACAGTCGGTCCATCATCTTGGTTCACGAACCGGATCGAAAGCGGGGGGAGCGGCCGTCAGCGTTATTCGAGGCGGTGGCGCAGATTCCCCTGGATCTAAACCAGAATGTCTTTGACCACTCGGGACGGTTCGACACCGGTCAGCTTGGAATCCAGATTCGGCACCTGGGGGCGTCTTTCTATCCCATCCGCCGCAGCGGCCTCTGCTGAGGGATGCTCGGTTGAAATTGCCGTACAAATCGGAAGCGATCGGGGGGATAAGAATGCGGGTTCAGCCATTCAGATTCGCAGATTTACGTTTTTCAGAAATGCGTGTCACATCTCCGCTTTTTCAACGCTTTGCAGGTCAGCCAAACACACCGCTCGAAGTTCAAGCAAATCGGAAATCTGCGATGCCAACTCGAATTCGCCCCAACGCGTGCCTGTTTTTTCTCGGTCTGATGTCTGTCTTTGCGGTGTCGCTTTCGGCCCAGGACCCCGTGTCACTGACGGACGTCTTGCCTCCCGCGATGGAGGACGAAGACGACATCGAACTCATCGACGATTGGCTGGAAGGCACGATCGTTCTTGTTGGAACTCCTGGCGACGACAAGATCGCCATTGAAGTCGAAGACGATCGAATTCGCTTTTGGGTGAACGACGAATACGTAGGCCGAATTCGCCAGCGTGACCTTCCCCCCGATCCCTGGGATGAAAACACCGAACAAATGCAACCTGACCTCACGTCAATTTTGAAAATTATGGTTTCCGGTGCAGGTGGGAACGACTGGATTTCGCTTCGCACAGATCAATCCGCGATGCAGTTGTTCGATCGCGCCAAGTTCATCCTTTATGGGGCCAATGGAAATGACATCATCACCAGTGAAGGAGTCGATCAAATCACTTTCGTCGGAGGTGCGGGGATCGACAATCTGATCGGCGACGGATTCCAGTCGATCTATATCGGTAGCGAGTTGCTGATTTCGGATTTGGAGGTTCTCGATGGCGTGATCTCACCGGATGGATGCGTGGACCACCTTTTTCCCGGGCATTTCGAAAGCACAGCCTATCGAAAACACTTTCTTTGTTTCACGCCGGTCGTGTATACGAACCCGAACTTCAAAGTGCTGGACAAGAACCCACCCAAACTGCCGAATGTGCCTACGATCGTCAGTCGCGAAAAGGGAGATCTTCTGACACCCGAGGCGATGACTTTCGATTCGATCCTGCTGGAGCACGACAAGGTGCACAATGAGATCGGATGCGAAGTCTATGACCTGAATTTTCGAGAAGACGGGTCCATGCTGCCCCCCACCTTCGTACAGTGATCAGGTGGAGGCCGTTTTGTCGGTTCCTTGCATTGTCGAGCGTCGCTATACCAGAATGTCTTTGACCACTCGCGACGGTTCGACGCCGGTCAGCTTGAAATCCAGACCCTGGAACCGATGCGTGAAACGCTGGTGGTCGATGCCCAGCAAGTGCAACGCGGTGGCGTGAAGGTCGCGGACATGAACGGGGTTTTCGACCACGTTGTAGCTGAAGTCATCGGTCGCACCGTGACTGATTCCCGGACGCACGCCGCCACCCGCCATCCAAATGGTGAAACATCGCGGATGGTGATCTCGACCGGCTTCGGGCGAATCCCATTGGCCTTGTCCCGCGACGCCGCGTCCGAATTCACCGCCCCAAATCACCAGCGTGTCGTCCAGCAATCCACGCTGTTTCAGATCCTTGATCAACGCCGCGCTGGGTTGGTCGGTGTCGACGCAACGCGACACACACCACGACCGCAGTCGTGAATGGTGATCCCAGTCGGGGTGGAACAGCTGGATGAAGCGAACGTCACGTTCGGCCAGTCGTCTCGCCAAAATGCAGTTGGCGGCATAACTGCCAGGCCGTCGTGAATCGGGTCCGTAAAGTTCAAACGTCGAATCTGGCTCGTCCGACAAGTCGGTCAAATCGGGGACGCTGGCTTGCATCCGAAACGCCATCTCGTACTGCTGAATCCGTGTTTCGATTTCCGGATCCAATGTTTCGGCATGATGCTTCCGATTCAAGTCACCCATCGCGTCCAACATTTCACGACGCAGCGACCGCGGCATGCCGTCGGGGTCGTTCAAGTACAGCACCGGGTCTTTGGCACTGCGAAGCTTGACGCCTTGGTGACGCGAGGGCAGAAAACCGCTGCCCCAGTAATGGTTGTACAGCGGTTGATCGCTGCCTCGTTTCATTCGCGAGATCAAGACGACGTAGTCGGGCAGGTTACGGTTGACGCTGCCCAATCCATAGCTGGCCCAACAGCCAAAGCTTGGTCGTCCGGGCAACTGGTGTCCGGTCAAAAACTTGGTCATCGCCGGCGCGTGATTGATTTGATCGGTCACCATCGATTTGACCAAGCAAATCTCGTCGGCGATTGTCCCGAGATGCGGCAGCCATTCGCCCAGCAGCGTGCCCGATTCGCCGTGTCGATGAAACTTGGTGATCGGCGGCATGATCAACTGGGGCTTGCCCTTGGTCATGCCGGTCAAACGCTGGCCTTGGCGAACGCTATCAGGAAGCTTGGTCCCGGCCAGTTTCGCCAAGTTGGGTTTAAAGTCGAACAATTCAATCTGGGACGGACCGCCCGATTGCGTCAGGAAAATCACCCGTTTGGCTTTGGGGGCGAAATGGGGTAATGCTGATTTCAGTTCGGACGCTGCGGCCTGATCGCCCAGCATCGCGCCGGCGGCCAAAGCCCCAAAATTCAAGCCGGCCTGTTGCAAGAAACTGCGGCGGCCCAATTGGTTCCAGTCCAGGTTCATCTCGGTTCGCCTCATTCGCGTGTCATCGCTTCGTCAAGATTCAGAATCAAACTGGCAACGGTCATCCAAGCTGCCGTGGATGCGGCCGAATCGGAACGCGGCGGCGGTTGTTGCCCGACCGTGCAGAATGCGATCGCTTGGTCGGTGTGCTGAAGGTAATGGTCTCTGGTGGAATGCCACAATTTGACCAAAGCATCGGTTTCGCTGGCGTCAAAGCGACGTGACAGCACGGCACTCGCTATCTGCTGGACGTCCTTCGCGGGGGCTCCGGTGTAACGGCCTGACTTATTGTCTGCGATGATCTGATCCGCCATCTCTCGCGAAACTTCCAACATTGTGGTGTCGTTCATCAGCGTTAACGCCTGCAGTGGCGTGTTGGTCCGCCGGACCCCCACTTCGCAGACGCGTCGCTGGGCACTGTCGAATAGGAACGTGGGCGCGCTACTGCGTCGCCAGAACGCATAGATCGTGCGACGATACTGAGCCGGTCCCAAACTGTGTTGATAGTCGAACCGCCCCATGGTGATTTCCGCCCAGACGCCGTCCGGTTGATACGGCATCACCGGTGGCCCGCCGACGCTTGGGTTCAGAAGCTTGGCGACGTGCAATGCATTGTCGCGGATCATCCATGCCGGCAACCGGTATCGTGAAGCTCGTGAAAGCAATCGGTTTTCCGGATCTTTGGCCAATTGTTCCGGTGACACGACGCTGCTTTGTCGATACGTGTCGCTGTTGGCGATCAATCGCAAAATGTGCTGGACGTCCCAATCGCTTTCGATCAATTCCACCGCCAAGAAATCCAGCAGACGATCGTGCGTCGGCCTTTCGCCTTGCAAACCAAAATCTTCCGGTGTTCGCACCAGTCCCGCGCCGAACATGATTTGCCACAAATGGTTGGCGACGACTCGTGGGGTTAGCGGATTTTCGGGATCGACGATCCAGCGAGCCAAGTCCAAACGGTCATGGATCGCGTCGGTCGGGCGCGGCAATACGCTGGGCAATACGGCGGGCTGGACGACGTCGCCTTTGGCATCCCAGACGCCACGCACCAAGACGTGCGTATCGCGTGGTTCGTCGCGTTGCCGCAGCACCATGACCTTTCGCGGTTTAGCTTGATTCTTCAGTTCCGCCAATTGCGATCGAGCCGTCTTCAAACGCTGCAGCACCGTCTGGTAATCCGTATCGCCCAACAGAAACTGCTGTTTCAGTCGGTCGCGAAGTTCGTCGGTGATCTCGTCACCGGCGGAAACGATGCGGTGCAGTTGCGCGATCGGTGAATCACCGTCGGTACGTCGCACCGTTTCACCACGCTCGGAGGCCAAGGCGATTCGGAAACGTCCAATGTTGGCGTCGCCGTGGGTGGATCGTTGACGCAGCACGACGACGAACTGGTCGCCGGGCTGGACCGTCCAAGGCTGGGCCAATTCGTAAACGCCGACATGCGGTGTGACCGTCGTTGCGCCTTCGGTGGTCCAACCGTCGCGTGCATCGTCGTTCAGGGTTTCGGCGATGTTCGCGTAGCGGCGATCCCATTTGCTTTTGCGATCCTTGGCAGGCTCAAAATCGGCAACCGCACCGGCCAGTTCCAATTGCGATTCAGCGGGACTGTTGTTTCGGCGGCCGAGGGCCAGCACGCTGGTTAACGTGAATTCGCCGTTTCCGGACCGCGCGAAGCGTCCGTCGACATGGGACTGGTGCGGAAAGATCTCCACGCGAAAGCCGGTCACCATGGGCATGTCATCGGGGACCCGGATGATGACGCGATAGTCGTCTTGTTCGGGCGTCGGACCCAACGTTTGAATCGTGTGGTCCGATTCAATGCGAAACTCGGTGCCTTCGCTACTTTGCACCTGTGGCCTGACGTCCCACCACGCTTGAGACGGGACTGTGGAACTGGACGTGAGTTGCTCCAAGTGAGATTCAAACCTTTTCGCAGCATCGGATTGCGCGGCGGTGTGTTCGTCTTCGCATTGGCGGACGAATTCGGTCAACGCATCGATCGATGGTTGCACATCGGGTGACGTGTAACTGAGATACGGTTTGGCCGACATGCCCGCTTTGCCGTCTTCGTCAATGCTGTCGAAGAACGCGGCCATTGCGTAATAGTCGTGTTGCGAGATCGGATCAAACTTGTGGCTGTGGCACTGGACACAGCCCAGCGTTAATCCCAGCCAAACCGTTCCCGTCGTGTTGACCCGGTCAATGACGTAGTCGACACGTGATTCTTCCGGATCACGACCGCCTTCGCCGTTGGTCATGTGGTTGCGGTGAAAACAGGTCGCCAAGCGCTGACTGTCGGTCGCATCGGGCAACAAGTCACCGGCGAATTGTTCGATGGTGAAATCTTTGAACGATCGATTGTTTTGAAACTGTCGAATCACCCAGTCACGCCAAGGCCAATTTTGGCGGGTCGCGTCTTGCTGATAGCCATCGGAATCCGAATAGCGGGCGGCGTCCAACCACCACATCGCCATGCGTTCGGCGTAGGCGGGGGAAGCGAAGATGCGGTCCAAGGCTTCGTTCCAAGCCGCATCGGTTTCCGGTTGCGATGGCGATGCATCGACCAGCGCCCGGACCTCGTCATCGCTTGGGGCCAGTCCGGTCAAGTCGAACGACAGACGACGAAGTTGTGTTCGTGCCGGGGCTGGTTCACTGAGCGTCCAGCCCATCGGTTGCAACTTGTCGATCACAAAGGCATCGATGGGGTGATCGGCGTGTGGGGGAACTTGGGGTCGGACGATCGGTTCAAAGGACCAATGTTTCCCCCACCTTGCACCCTGCACGATCCAATCGCGGATCGCGTCGCGTTCCGATGCGGTCAGAGGTTTTCGGTGCGAATCCGCTGGTGGCATGCGGATGGATTCGTCGTCGGTGGTGATGCGGAGCCAGATTTCGCTGGCCTCCAGATCGCCTGCGGTGATTGCTGAATATCCACCACGGTCTTCTTTCGCGGCGTCTTCGATGTCCAAACGCAAGTCGGCTTCGCGATTCGATTCGTCCGGACCGTGACAATGAAAACACCGGTCCGACAAGACCGGCAACACGTCTCGCGAAAATCGGATGTCGTCGGCCGATGCGAAACTGGCACAAGTCACCACACAGGCAAACCACAACCACGACGACGGTTGCCCCGCGATGATCCGCATTCTTTTGTTTCGCTGACCGGTCGGCGGGCGATTGTTTGCGTTTTGCACCGCCATTCCAGGTCGTCGTAGGGACAACGGCCGATCGGCGACGGTAAAGGAAGGATCCCGATACGTCATGGATCTCGCTTGGATCAGATTGGGGGAAGCGGTGGGCGGATCGGTGGGGCCAGACGCCGAAGGTGCCAAGACCTTGGTGGTTTCAGTGTAGGCCAACCGGGCAGCGGTTTCTTGGACAGTGGACGTTCGAAATGGTACGTTTTGACCATGAGTCAGCCGGTGTCCCAATCGATTCAGGATGCATTTTTCAGCCGTCATCCTTTGGCCGAGTCCGTGATTCGCTTGTTCGATTGTCTGCCGCACACCTATTTTTATGCCAAGGATCGCGACAGCCGGTTTGTCAAAGTCAACCAACAGTTTTTGGAAAATCATGGTTTGGCGGATGAATCCGAAGCGATCGGCAAGACGGATCGCGACCTGCATCCCCCCGTGATGGCCGAGGCGTACATCGCCGAAGATCGTCGGGTGATGAAGTCGGCCCAACCGATGCCGGGACAAGTCTGGCTGGTGTTGCACCGTCGCCGAGTCCCGCGATGGTACGTGTCGACCAAGACCCCGTTGATGGATCCGGATGGTCAGGTCATCGGGTTGGCCGGATCGATGTACCGCATCGAACGCGACAGCGAACTGTCGGGCTATTTGCAAGAACTGTTGCCGTGCGCACGGTACATCGAACGCCACTATGCCGAACCCATTTCGATGGCGGCCATGGCGGAGATGTCCGGCCTTTCGACGACTCATTTCAACCGTCGGTTTCGCCAACTGCTGCACATGACACCGAACGACTATTTGAGGTCCGTGCGAATCCAAACGGCGCAGCAATTATTGACGACGACCTCGCTGACGCTGGCACAGATTGCGGTCGACGTCGGTTATACCGACCAGAGTCATTTGACCAAGCGTTTTCGACAAGCCACCGGGATGACCCCTGCGGCCTATCGAAAGCGGTTCGTGCGACGGTTGGATTGATCCGGCATTCTCATACCATGGCGTATCGGCCACCGATGGGGACGGTCGGTGGAGACGATCGTGGTGATTGTTGACGTTGAAATCGTTGCCTTGTCCCCCTCTTTGGTGCGAACTGAAACCGATTTTTTTGTTGCGTCTGGCAATGCCCGACGCGCTGGAACATAGTCCTAAGCATGGCGAAACCCCTCACAGACCGTGCCGTTGAGATCGACGACGGGTTGTTGCGCGCCAACATCTTGTTGGTGCTGACCGTTGTCGGTTCAGTCTTGGGATTCGCCACTTCCGTGTTTGCCGCACGTCTGTTGGGCACCGATGAATTCGAAGACTATGCGGTGGCCGTCGCGACGTTGGGCTTGCTGACGACGATTTCCGAAGCCGGGGTCGGCAAGTACGCGATGAAGGTCTTGCCGAGGTATCGGTTGAAGAAGCGTTGGGGACGGCTGTCGGGCTACTATCGCTACAGCGCGGTGTCAGTGTTGTTGATCAGTGTGGCGTTGGCCGTTGTGATGTTGATCAGCCAATGGCGTAAAGGCGGTCCGTTCACCAGTCACCCTGCGGCGATCGCCGCCTTGTTTTTGCCGTTGACCGCGCTCAGTGGTGTCGGCATTGATCTGTTGATGGCCAATCGGATGTCCGTTTTCGGCAGCCTTGTTTCGCGATTTCTAATTCCTGGTTCCAGTTTGGCCGTCCTGGTTTACCTTTGGACACGTGGCGAAACACTGAACTCCATGCAGGGTGTCGCCATCTATGGTCTCGGGTCCGCCCTGGGGGCGATTCTGTGTTGGGGCGTGTTAATCGGCATCACCGATTCCACGATTCGACAAAGCAAGCCCGTTTATCGAACCAGGGTTTGGATGAGCCAAGGGTTTTATTTTGCGGTGTCGGGCTTCTTGGGGGCATCACTGTTCCGCCTACCCATCATCGCGATGGAGATGCTGCCGATTGCGGAGACCCAGGTCGCCTATTTCGCCGCCGCATCGGAGATCGGGTTGCAAGTCTTGTTGTTGTCGAAGTCCACCGACAAGCTTTACCAGCCACAGATGTCGGTGCTGGTGCAACAGCGTGATATCGATCGTGCCCGACAGATGAGCTGGAAACGGCATCTGTTCATTGGATCCCTGTGTGCCATCTTTATGACGGTGGTGATCGTGTTCGGACGCTGGATCTTGCGGCTGTATGGGGACGCCTATGTCGCCGGCTATCCCGCGTTGTGCTTGGTGTCGGCCGGCGGCTGTGTCACGGCGTATTGGTCACTCGCACCCGCCTATTTGCGGTTTGTGAACTTCAACCGATTTGTGATCGCTTGTGAAGCCGTTGCGGCGATCGCCTTGCTGGGGCTGACCGCCGTGTTGGCCCCCATGGCGGGCGCGACCGGGACCGCGGCTGCATTCCTGGTCGTGATCAGCGCGCTAACGATCTTCTTCGCGATCACTGCGTCACGTCACCTTTATCGTCCGGTCAAATGACATGGATTCGTTTGCCGGCGATCATCGGTTCACGCCAAGGTTTCTTTGAACAACGCCAGCATACGGCTCCAGGCTTTTTCGGCTTGTTCCGGGTTGTGGACGCGAGTGTCGGGCGGACACCAACCGTGACCGGCCGGATAGACTTCGATCTCGGCTTTTAAGTCTGCCTGAGCGAACGAGTCCTTCAAGACGTTTTTGGCCTCGGGATCACGCTGGTCATCGTTTTCGGCCACCGCAATCAAGAACTGTGCCTTCATTTGTGGGATCAGCAAATGGGGGCTGTCCGGCGAATCGGAAACCAGTCCGCCGCCATGGAACGTTGCTGCGGCGCCGACGCGATCGGGAACCGCCGCGGCCGTGCGAAAGACGATCGGGCCACCCATGCAATAGCCCGTTGTGCCGACCTTCTTGTTGGTGTCGACCTGTGATTGCTGATCCAACCAAGCCACGAATGCTTTGGCGTCGGTCGTATGCGTTTCCGGTGACAACGTGCGAGCAAGCGAACGGACATCGCTGATAGATGTGCTGGCACCTTTGGCGGCGGTCGGTGCTTTCTGTTTTCGATAGAACGGGTTGACCACCAAAACGCTGTAACCTGATTCGGCCAAGCGTTTGCCCATCTGTCGAAACGCGGGCCGCAAACCGAAGATGTCGGGCCAGATCAGCACCGCGGCGTGGGCACCCGATGCCGGAGTGACGTAATACGCGTCACAGACGCCGTCAGGGGTTTCGATGTTGACGTCTTCGTCGCTGACTTCCACCGCATCGGCGGTTCGCGGCAACATCATTGCCGCGCCCATCCCGGCGGCGGCCAAGGCGCCGATGTCACGACGCGAGTACTTCTTCAGGTCTTCTTCGTAGGTTTTGGGATCGCACATATCGGGCTCCGAATAATTGCGGATGGGATGTTCCGATCGGCAACGAGCACAGGGCGTTCGTGTGGCAAGACTCTGCCGACTCGTGCCGCGTGTCGAGGGACCGGGGTGCGGCACATTGTAGCAGTGCGTGGTTTGGCAATGATTGATCGCCGCGGACCGCTGGCCGCCGGCGACGTGCGTGCTGGCTGTCGATGAACGAAAACTTGTTTATTGTAGACATCTTGGCGTGTCATCTTCTGCCCGCCGTTGACACTTCCTACCGAACTTCCCGCCCCGTGTCTGTTTCGCATGAGAGATCGAATCGTGAACCGTTTTTTAATGATTCCGTTGATGGTCACCTTGGCCGTTGCCAATGGCTGGGCCGACAGCCCATCCCCCAACATCGTCGTCATCATGGCGGACGATTTGGGACTGGGAGACGTCGGCTTTCACGCGCGGAAGTTTCGCAATCAGGAACCGATCGTCGAAACACCCAACATTGATGCGCTGGCCGCACAAGGTTTGTGGTTCACCGACGGACACTCCGCGACGGCGCTTTGTGCACCGACACGTTACAGCGTGATGAGCGGCAAGAACGGCTATCGGTCCTATGCACCTTGGGGCGTGTGGAGCACGTTCGCACCGTCCGCCATGATCGAAGGGGAAGCCACCTTGGGCAGTGTGGTGCAAGACGCCGGTTATCGGACCGGGTTTGTCGGCAAGTGGCATCTTGGCGGCGACTTCTTGGTACCGGGAACCGACCAGATCTATCGAGGTCCAAAGAATGGCGATCTGACCGGCAAAGTCGACATGTCAAAGATGGTCGGCGGCGGCCCTCGCGACATGGGCTTTGACTATGACTTCACCGTCCCATGCGGAATTCAAGGACCGATCTATACGGTTTATGAGAACCAGACTTGGTTCCCCCTGGGTGACGATTCAGAAATCATTTTCTTCAACGAACAAACGGCCAAGCATCCACAAGATGTTTCGGACAAGGGGCCGGGGCTGGGAGATTCGAATTGGGATGCCAGCCAGCTGGGCAAGCTCGTTTCGCAAAAGGCCAGCAACTTCATTCGCAGTTCGGCAGCGAAAGACCAACCGTTCTTTTTGTACTTCTGTACTCACGCGGTTCACTTGCCACACCGTCCACCGGTCGAGTTCGATGGCAAACCGATCAAGGGAACCACGCCGTCGAATCACCTGGACATGGTGGCGGAACTGGACATGCAGACCAAACGCATCGTCGATGCGCTGAAGTCCACCAAGACGTATGACAATACCTTGATCGTTTTGATGTCCGACAATGGTGGTTTGCAGGACGGGAAAGCGGCCAAGCACGGCTATGCACCCGGCGGTGGATGGAACGGCAGCAAGAATTCACCCTTGGAAGGCGGTCATCGGGTGCCTTTCATCGCGGTATGGCCGTCACAAATCGAAGCGGGGGTTTGTGACGAATTGGTGGTCAACCAGGACTTGGTGGCAACGCTTGCCGCGCTGGTCGGTACCGAGATTCCTGTGGGTCAGGCACCCGATTCGAATAACTTTTTGCCGCTGTTGACCGGTGAAGGCGAATTTCAATCACGTCCGTACTTCATCCAACAGGCCGGATCACGAAACGAAGTGATGCTGCGGAAGATGCCTTGGAAGCTGATCATCCAAAGCAATCAAAAACGGACCGCGTTCGAACCAAAGGCTCTGTTCAACCTGATGGATGATCCGACTGAAAGTCGCGATTTGGCAAAGCAGCCGGAATATCAAGCCACCGTGGCTGAATTGCTGGCGGATTACCAACAGATCGTGGAATCGCGACTACCCACTGCGCCCAGTCGCCAAGCTTCGGTGGTGAAGCCGTAGCGACGGTCGCGACAAGCCATCGTCACCAACCGGTGCGTCGGTGGTGACGTCCGACGACCTCGGATTGGCGTGGCGGGTGATCAAGACTTTGGTCCCAGGTGGATCAACTTCTTGTTGACGAATTCCAAGATTCCCAGGTGCGAAAGTTCGCGGCCGTAGCCGGAATTTTTGATCCCGCCGAACGGTAATTCGGCTTGTGACTTGGTCGGTTGGTTGATGAACATCATGCCGGTGTGGACATGACGGGCGATTCGCTCGGCACGTTCGCGGTCGGCGGAATACACGCTGCCGCCCAGGCCGTAGGACGATCGGTTCGCCAGTTCGACGGCGGCGTCTTCATCGTCCACTACGTAAACGGTCGCGACCGGACCGAATAATTCTTGGTCGAAGGTTGGGTTGTCTGGGGTCACATCAGTCAAGATGGTCGGATTGAAATAGGCCCCTTCGCGGTCAGGACGATCGCCGCCCAACACGACGGTGGCGCCGGCATTGATCGACGATTGGACTTGTTCTTGCAGTTTGACCGCCGCGCTTTCGCTGGACAGCGGTGCCAATGTGGTCTCTTCGTCCATGGGGTCGCCTAATTGCAGTGACGACATTGCCTGTTTGAACCGTTTCATGAACTGATCGGCGATGTCGCTGACAACGATGAAGCGTTTGCTGGCGACGCAGGACTGGCCCGCGTTGACGGTGCGACCTTGGACAGCCTTTTCCACCACATCGTCCAGGTCCGCGTCTTCCAGCACGATGAACGGGTCGTTGCCGCCGAGTTCCAGAACGCTGCGTTTCAAATTCTTTCCGGCCAAAGCCGCGACGGCGCGTCCGGCCGGTTCGCTGCCGGTCAACGAGACGCCTTGAACCCGAGAATCTGAAACGATGACTTCGACGAATTCCGACGGGATGAACAGGTTCTGATACACGCCACCGGGAAGACCACATTCGTTGTACAAGTCTTCGATCGCCCTGGCGCACTGGGGAACGTTGCTGGCGTGTTTCAGCAGGATGGTGTTGCCCGCCATGATGTTGGGCGTCGCGAATCGAACGACCTGATAGAACGGGAAATTCCACGGCATCACACCCAGCAAGACGCCCAGAGGTTCATGACGCATGTACGCTTCGGCGTCGTCTTGATTCATGCTCTGGTCGGCCAAGAATTCTTCGGCACCATTGGCATAGTATTCGGCGATATTAGCGCAGTATTCGATCTCATACTGGCTTTCGGAGATGCGTTTGCCCATGTCCAGCGTGATGATCCGCGCGTATTCATCGGCATCGTCGCGTAGAAGCTTGGCGAATTTCAGCATGCATTTCTTACGCTGCTCGAAAGTGCTTTCTCGCCAGGTTTGGAACGCGTCGTGGGCTTTGGCGACCGCGTCGGTCACATCGTCTTTATGAAGCGATTCGAATTGGCCAATGGTTTCGTTCGTTGCGGGATTGACGCTGGTGATGGTCATGTTTGGCAAACTGGGGTTGGAAGGAAGTTCGATGGGTTTCGTTCCGCCAACAGTGCAAACGCGACGCCAAAGTTTCGGATGACCGTGGATATTTCGGTCGACCAGCCAGGGGGATCCGGCCACCGCCGACAAAAGAAAAGCGTCTTGTCTGCACGGAACGGCAGACAAGACGCTGGGCGAGAGTCTTGGGCGGGTGGACCGTCGTTGGTATAGCGACGTCGTGATTACGCCGGCTTACTTGGCAACGACTTGCGCTGCCGGTGCGGCGTTGCCGTGCTTCACGTCAAACCGGTCCAAGTTCATGACTTTGTCCCAGGCGGCGACGAAGTCTTGGACGAATTTCTCCTTGGCATCATCACTGGCATAAACCTCGGCGATGCTGCGAAGTTGCGAATTGGATCCGAACACCAAGTCGACTCGGCTGGCGGTCCACTTCAATTCTCCGGTCGACCGATCACGGCCTTCGAAGAAGTGTTCGCACATCGGCGATTTTTCCCATGCAGTGTTCATGTCCAACAAGTTCACAAAGAAGTCGTTGGTCAACACACCGGGGCGGCTGGTTAGTTTGCCCAGATCCGCCAACGGTCCGGATCCCGCGTTGGTTCCGAGCGCACGCATGCCGCCAACCAAGACCGCCATTTCCGGCGCGGTTAACGAAAGCAGGTTGGCTTTGTCGACCAGCATTTCTTCGGCCGGTCGATCGGCGTTATGGGCTTGGTAATTCCGAAAGCCATCGGCGACCGGATTCAGATACTCAAACGATTCGACATCGGTCATCTCTTGGGTCGCATCGGTCCGTCCCGGGGTGAAAGGAACCGCGATGTCCACGCCGGCTTTTGCTGCGGCCTGTTCGACCCCCGCGCAACCGGCCAACACGATCAGGTCCGCCATGGACACCAGTTTGCCATCGTTGCGTGAACCGTTGAACTGTTTCTGGATGCCTTCCAGCTTTTGTAGGATGCCGGCCAGCTTGGCCGGATTGTTGACCTCCCAATCCTTTTGCGGTGCCAAGCGGATGCGTGCACCGTTGGCTCCGCCCCGCATGTCGCTGTCGCGATAGGTCGATGCCGATGCCCAAGCGGTCGAAACCAAGTCGTTGGTCGCGATCCCCGATGCAAGGACTTGTTTTTTCAGCTGGGCGACTTCGGCCGGTTCGATCAAGTCACCCGTGGCCGGTGGCACCGAGTCTTGCCAAACCTGCGGTGGCGGAACGTCATCACCCAACAGCCGCGATGCGGGGCCCATGTCACGATGGGTCAGCTTGTACCAGGCTTTGGCGAATGCTTCTTCGAACTGTTCGGGGTTCTCGTAAAACCGACGCGAGATTTTGTTGTATTCCGGATCCATCCGCAGGGCCAAGTCCGTCGTGAACATCATCGGTGCGTGTGCCTTTGCGGGATCATGAGCATCGGGCACGGTGTCTTGGGCGGCTTCGTCAGTGGGCGTCCATTGCCAGGCTCCCGCGGGGCTTTTGACCAGTTTCCATTCGTATTCGAACAGGTTTTCAAAGTACCCGTGCGACCACTGGTTGGGCGTCGTGGTCCACGCGCCTTCCAAACCACTGGTGATCGTGTCGCCTGCGTTTCCACTGCCGTGACGGTTGATCCACCCCAGACCTTGCGTGGTCAAGTCAGCGGCTTCGGGTTCGGGGCCGACGTTGCCTTCGGGGCTGGCCGCACCGTGTGCTTTGCCGAACGTGTGACCACCTGCGATCAAGGCCACGGTCTCTTCATCGTTCATCGCCATTCGTGCGAACGTATCGCGAATGTCTTTGGCGGCGGCCAACGGATCGGGTTTGCCGTTGGGGCCTTCGGGATTGACATAGATCAAACCCATTTGCACCGCGGCCAACGGGTTTTCCAGATTGCGATCGCCTTCATAACGTTGGTCACCCAGCCACGTGCTTTCCGGGCCCCAGTAGACGTCCTTTTGCGGTTCCCAAACGTCGACGCGTCCGCCGGCGAAGCCGAACGTTTCAAAGCCCATCGATTCCAAGGCACAGTTGCCGGTCAATACCATCAGGTCAGCCCAAGAGATCTTGCGTCCATATTTCTGCTTGATCGGCCAAAGCAAACGACGTGCTTTGTCCAGGTTGGCGTTGTCCGGCCAACTGTTCAGCGGTGCGAAACGTTGCGTTCCGTCGGAAGCACCACCGCGCCCGTCGGTCACACGGTATGTTCCCGCGCTGTGCCAGGCCATGCGGATGAAAAGCGGGCCGTAATGTCCGTAATCGGCGGGCCACCAATCTTGTGATGTCGTCATCAACGTTTTGATGTCGTCTTTGACTGCTTCCAAATCCAGCGAATTGAATTCGGCGGCATAGTCAAAGTCGTCACCCATCGGGTCACTCTTGGCCGAGTTCTGGTGCAGGATGTCCAGGTTCAATTGATTGGGCCACCAGTCACCATTGCTCATCGACCCGGCGATCGTGTGCCGGTTGGGACCGGCCGACGGCCCCATCACCGGACACTGGGCCAGGGCATTGGAACCGGCCGAGGTGCGGCTGTTCTGGGCTCCTGAGTCCTGGGAACCTGCGTCCTGGGCAACGGCCAAGCTGATTGGTGCCGAAGTCATCAGGCCCAGCGCGATGGCCAGCGATGACGCGATGCGGCGCACGCCCGGTTTTCGGCGGCGCAAACGCTGTGACGTCCTGGCACGGCGGTTGGCAAGACGTCGGTTTTCCGTGTGGATTTTCATCATCAGTGGATTCCTGCGGTTGGCGCGTTGAGACCAAGTGGCGACGAAGGGTCGTCTGCCAAAGAATTATCGGGCTTGCCAAGGCTGCGTCCAATGCATTCTTTGTATGCCAGTGATGCGTTTGGTGCATAATGGGGCTGGCCGCAACTGGCGGAAACTTGCGGCCGGTGTCTTTGACCTCGGAAACCGCAATCAAACGGAGCCAGCCCTGCGATGGATCTGGATCAACTGCGATACTTCCAATGTGTCGCCGAGACGGGCAACTTCACCGAAGCCGCCACGCGACTGAATTTGTCGCAATCGGCACTCAGCCGGTCGATTCAGCGATTGGAAGAAGAGTTCGGGCAACCTTTCTTCGAGCGTAAGCCTCGTTCGGTCGAACTGACCGACGCCGGTGTGCTGTTCCAACGCAGTGCGACGCAGATTCTGCGGATCGTCGAAGACACGCAGGCGGAGATCACCGACGACGGCGAAACGGGGAAGATTCGCGTCGGGGCGATTCCCACGATCGCCCCGTACTTTCTGCCGGATTTGCTGAAGCAGTTTTCCGATGCGTTCCCAAGGTCGCATTTGATCGTCCACGAAAGCACGACCGAGGAATTGCTGAAGAAGATCAAGCAAGGCGAAATCGACATCGCCATCTTGGCCGAACCGGTCACGGAGAAGTACGTCGAAGTCCGGCGTCTGTTCGCCGAGGAGTTGGTGTTGCTGTTGCCGCCGGGGCATCGGCTTTGTGAAAAGAAACGAATTCGGTTGTCCGACATCGAAGACGAACCGTTTGTGATGCTGGACGAAGCCCATTGTCTGTCGGACAACATCACGACGTTCTGTCGTGAACAGTCGGTTTGGCCCGTGGCCGTCGAAAACGCCAACCAGCTGGCGACCGTTCAGGAACTGGTGTCCCTATCACATGGCGTGTCCATGATTCCCGAAATGGCTCGGCGGCTGGACCAGTGCGATCGCCGCGTCTATCGATCGCTTGGCAAGCCGCGGCCGTCGCGGACCATCGTCGCGGTGACCAACCCCTACCGTTTCCACAGCCGATTGTTCGCCGAGTTCCAGGCGAAGCTGGTCGGTTACAGCAAGACGTTTGCTGCTCGGCCGTCCACCTAGGGGCGGTGCGGGGGCTCGAAGTGCAACCGGATTGCACCAACGGGGGGGGCTGTCAGCGATGCGGCCAAGTTCTTTACCCATCGTTGACGGGGACTTCATTGACGAACCGGATAATCCGGTTTACCGTAGCCTGTTGAGTCTTTGGTCGGACCCTCCCAATCGTCATTTCCGTGGTTACGCGTCAGGCGAACCGTGATTTCTTTGTCCCGACTGGCTGTCTGTCACGCACTCCTCGCCGTCTTGGTGATGGGGCAGATGCCTGCATGGTGGCACGTCGCGAATTGCGATGGTCACGGTCGGGCGATCGTGTCGAAACCGGTGGCATCGTGCGGTGGTTGTTGCCACCACTGCCACGGCGACGACCTTTCGGATGATCATGAGGGGTTGGCTTCGCATGCGGGATCGGTTCCTGATGGACATTCTTCGCACGATCCGATGCGGGGGCCGTCACCCCACGACCACGACACCTGTCCGATCTGCCAGGCGTTGGCGGCTCCGGCCGGCATCGTTTCTTGGTACGCCGACATCGTCTTTGACCGTTGTGTGGTTGGTTACGTCGGGCTGTCACAGGGCCCAATCGTTGACCCAATGCCGCGTGATGATTGCTTCGCCCGTGGGCCTCCCTGTCGGACCGTCTAAAGCGTCCGACGTCTTGATCGCCAGGGCTTGCTGACCGGTATGCGGCTGCGCCGATCCCGTCGGTGGTCCGCGCGAAACTCGCGCTAATGTCGCCAACGCTGACACGTTGATGAATCCATTTGGAATCCTCGCGTGCGCGTGCGTCGATGGTGCGACGCCCGGTCCGACCAACCTGTGTCAAACCGTTGGCGTGCGTGCCGTGGGGCATTCACTGCCAAACAACCGAAAGCGGTCTGCCGTGTCCGTGGCACAAGCCCGTCCGGTTTGCATCCAGAAGACGACAACAAGATTTCACCGCGACATCGTGCTTCGGCCTGACGAATCCCGCGGTGGGCTCGTCGACCGCCGAGCCCCATTGTCACTCACGCAAGGAACCGGCTGCCGGTGCGTGAATGAACCCAAGGCAGCCAACGTTTTGATTTTTTAAACCTGGTTTTGAATTTTGGAGAAACGAGATGAAGTATCTCAGGAAAAGTCTGATTCCCCTTTGCTGCCTGGGCGCTCTTTGCGTCACGGCCGGCACCGCGTCGGCAGCGACGGTTACCGATACAGCGGTCTTCACTTTTGTGGTTGGTGATGCCCCTTATACGGGCACTGGTTCTGCGAACGAGTGGAACACGGGCCACGGTGATATCGGTGTTGGCTACGAAGGCGGCGAGTTGGAATTGCACTATCACTTCGAGGATGGTTTGAATGGCTCCGCACCAAATTCTGACTTGGAGTTGGAGCCTGGCGAGGCATACATGCGTGCGTCCAGTGCGACAAGAAATGTGACCACAGGTGATATTCCGTTCCTCGGTACGCAGACTGGCGATTTCGTTTGGGTTCTTCCGCAGTCCAACACGATGGGCATTCCATTTGTCGGGCTCGCAGCCGAAGAGTTGACGAATCCTCCCATTACTAGCGATGTAACGCTGTCACTGACCGGATTTTCTGGGCCTGGCGAGTTCGCGTTGTATCAGGGGGACGGGCTTGGTGGAGTGAATGTGTTTATGTCGACCGCGCTCGACGGTGTTGATCCCGTTGATGACCAGGTGACATTTCCGATCGGAGGGCATGACCACTTTAACTATGGGTTCACCGCGGAAGGTGTTTATCAAGTCGAGTTCACGGCTTCCGCCACCGCGGTTCCGGAGCCGGGCAGCTTTGCTGCGTTGGCTTCTTTGGGTGCCTGCGGCGCCTACATCCGTCGTCGCCGCAAGGCGAAGTCGGGCGTCGCCCAAGCCTAGTGTCTGAAACTGTTCGACCGTGAATCGACAGCATGGATTTGTCTCCACCGCCGCAGCCGTCTGGTCAACGACGTCCCGAACTTTTGTTCGGGATGTGTTAGAAATCTTGCGCGGCGTGGCGTCGCTGGAGCCCAGACGACGAAGTGGCTTACTAGGGGGCCAAGACCGATCTCGTGTATGAGCAGACTGCATGAAAACATAATCGGCGGTGGCGATGCCTTTTCGTTTTGCTGTTGACCCTTTTGCCAACTGGACACGTTGGCCTGGTGTTTCGGTGATCCAAAGATTGGACGACCGAAGAAAAAACAGACAAAAATCAAAAGATAAATTGTGCACGGGAACTTGAGATGAAAATTGTTCGACAACGAAACCAATTGACGGCGTTCACGCTGGTGGAACTGCTGGTGGTGATCGCCATCATCGGCGTGCTGGTGTCGCTGCTTTTGCCAGCGGTGCAAGCGGCTCGCGAAACCGCACGAAGCACCCAGTGCATGAACAACATGAAGCAGGTCGGGCTCGCGCTTCACAACTACCACGGTGCCCACCACTACATTCCAACCACGACCACCGGACCGGACAAAACGGACGGCGGCTGTGGAAGCGGGTTTTACAGTTGGCTTGCGATGATCCTGCCGTTTGTCGAACAGGAAACGCTGTACGACCAAATCGACTTCAGCCAGCCGCTGGCGGATCACTGCAACTACAACGTAAGCAGCGATTATCTGAATTACAGCATCGGGCCGAATCACCCCAATGCCCAGGCCGCCAAGACGATGATCGGTACCTACTTGTGCCCATCGGATCCGGCGTCCGTTTTGCAGTATCACGATGATGGAGAAACGCTGGCTCCGGGAAGCTATGCCGGAAACGTGGGTTGGCCCAAACTTGCGTTTTGGCCCGGAAACGACGAGAGCCCACTTGAGAAGCAAAATGGAGTTTTCGGATTGCTGAACCCGTCCAGTCCCGATGGTTGGCAAGTGCCCCAGATCCGTTTTCGTGACATCACCGACGGCCTGTCAAACACTGCCGCAGTGGCGGAGCGAAAGATTAGCTCGGTTTCCGTTGTGAGCAGTCCTTGGGGTGGTAGCTATGTCGCTGGTAACACAGACGTCAACATGCAATCCTTCTGTGGTAGTTCCCATCGTGCCCGTTCACTGGAGAAGTGGATTCCCTACTGTGGTTCGGTGACTCATGGTGATCCGGCCTACATCGAAAGGCACGGCCATGCCTGGATCAGCGGATGGACATTTGCCGCCAATACCTACATGCACGCCATGCCGATCGGTGATCGCAATTGCCACATCTATGGTGGTGAAGGGATCGGCAGTAACCTGGTCACGCCGGGCAGCCATCACGTCGGCGGCATTCACGTCTTGATGGCCGATGGCAGTGTGAATTTTCAATCGGAATCGATCGACATGCAGACGTGGTGGGCCATGGGAAGTCGCAATGGAGGCGAGATTGCAACCAACGTCGAATAGAGCGATTGTCGCGCCGAACTATGCGTGGATTGCCGGGGCGATGCTGTTGATGGTCGGTTGCACGGGAGATCAGCGCCATTTTCCGCCGCTGGAGCGTCTTGAACAGAAACTGTCGGTGACGATGCCGGCCGATGGCAAAGTGATCGGTGGCACCGAGCCGACCGAAGCCATGTCGCTGTGGCTGATCATCAGCAAGGATCCTTTGCCGCTGCCCGAGAGCACCGATAAGCGTTCGTATCGATCCAGACGTGGCAGACGACCCGAAGGCACGCCGGTCCCAGTGACGGCACTATTGAACCTGCTTGCCGCGTGTCAGGTGCCCGAGGAAGAAGTTCCCACGTTCACCGAACAACGCGGCGCCGTCCACATGGGCCAGGTCGGTGACGTGCAGTTCGCTTATCGCGAAGCGAGCATCGAAGCGGGATGGCTGACCGCCGTCGAAATCCATTTGGCGGACGTGCCGTTGGATCGATAGGAAGCCGGTCGATCAACGCAAGTGCTTGTTCAGGAACTCGCTCAGCGTCTTCCGCTGCTCGCCGGAAAAGAACACGGCGCCGCCGTGCTTGGCACCGTCAATCTTCTCGTACCGGACACTCAGGCCCGCCTTTCGGTAGGCGTCGGCGAATCGATCCGATTGAGCAATCAGAACCGTGGTGTCGTCGGTACCGTGGAAGATCAACAGCGGCGGATCGTCCTCGCTGACATGGTAGATCGGTGACGCCAACTTGGCGGCTTTCACTTTCTCGTCGGTCGGTCCGCCCAACAACAAACTAACCGGTGATCCTTTTTCGGTCGTCTTGTGTGGTTGTGTTTTGGTGCGGTGCACAAAGTCGGTGGGGCCAAAAAAGTCGACGATGGCATCGACGCGCGACGACCGGTCTTCGTTGCCGCCGACGTTTCCTTCCAATTTCTTGACACCGCCGGTGGTGCCAAGCAATGCGGCCAGGTGTCCGCCGGCGCTGGTGCCACCGACCGCGATGCGGTCGACGCTGTAGCCGTACTTGTCCGCATTGCTACGCAGCCAACGGACCGCGGCTTTGCAATCGTGAATCTGGTCCGGGAACGTCCCCTTGTCGGTCAGCCGATAAGAGATGCTGGCGACGGCGAAGCCTTCTTCGGTCAACCAGTTCACCGGGCATTTCGCTTTGCTGCCGGCACGCCATCCGCCCCCGTGGATCCAAACCAACAGCGGGCTGTCAGGCTGCTGACTCAAATACAGGTCCAGCTTCAGCGAGTGCCCGTCCAGGCTGGCAAATTCCAGGTCTTTGATCTTGGTCGCTTCGGCACGCGCGGCCGATGGTAGGAACGCGACGCACACGATGGCAATCGTTAACAAGCGTCGCCAGGATCGAAGGCGGGGAAGAGCGAACGTCATGACGTGTTCCGAAGATTTCAGGCGGGAAACGATTCGACAGGCGGGATGACCGAGGGTCGCCCCCGATCATAGCCGTTGCCAAAGCGTCACGCTTGCATGATTCGGACCACCGTCGTGAACATTGAACGATCACGACATGCGTATACTGCATCGGAACATCGATTGAAATGGATCAACCGACGTTTGACCTTTCATGCAAGAGATCGTCCCAGCAATGTTGTCGATGAAACCGAACCCGTGCACTTGGTTGATGGGGATCACCATTGCCGTTTTAGCATCGATGGGAACGGGGCATTGTGCCGACCATCCCAACGTCATGTTCATCTTGGCCGAAGATCAGGGGGCGCAGGCGGGTTACTTGGGAACGCCGGGACTGCAAACGCCCAACATTGACGGTCTGGCGCGATCCGGGATCCATTTCACCAATGCGATGGTCGCCTATCCGGTGTGTTCGGCATCCAAAGCCGCCCTGTACACGGGACTGCACAATCACACCAATGGAATTTTGAACAACACGTACAACTACCACAAACCCGCCGAGCAAGTGACGCCGCAAGAACGTCGGCGGCCGTTGTTCCGTCGCAACCGAATTCGCGATCCCTATGTCACGCTGACACAGATTTTGCATGACAGCGGCTACTTCCAAGGCGTCACGCACAAATTGCATGTCTTGCCCAATGAAAAGTTTCCCTATGACCAGTTCCTGCACGGGGGACGCGGTGAGATACAGCGTTTCATTGATACTGCGGATCAGTCGGGACGGCCATGGTTCTTGATGGTCAACATTCCCCATTCACACCGGCCGTATCCCAACAGCGACAAGCAGGCGATTCGCGTCGATCCGAACAAGGTTCAGCCGCCCAGTTTTTTGCCAGAATCCGAAGTCATCCGTAAAGATTGGTCCGAATACTTGGCGGCGATCGAACAAACCGACCATGCGGTGGGCGAGGCGTTAGATGCGCTGCAGCAAACCGGTCACACCGACGACACGCTGGTCGTCTATCTCAGCGATCATGGTCCGACGTATCAACATGGCAAGATGACGCTGTATGACTTGGGGCTGCGCGTGCCGTTGATCTTTCGAGGCCCAGGGGTGGTTCGCGGACAACGTTCGGACGCTTTGGTCAGCGAAGTGGATCTTTTGCCGACGTTGTTGAAATATTGTGACATCGACCACACGTTCGACGTGCCGATTCATGGTCAATCCATTGCCAGCGTTGTTCGTGGTGACACAACATCGACGGGGCGGGAAAACATTTATGCCGAGATATCCGATCGTGGGCCGCTGCCCAACGACGGGATGCAAGAACGCATGATCTTTGATGGCCGAATGAAGCTGATCTATCGTGAGAACGTCGACACCGGTTGGCGTCAGGTCAACGCGGATTCCCGCGAGTTTCCGAAGTGGGGCAATCGTGTCTACGACGAAACGATTCGTTTGAAAGATCGCTTCCCGGTCGCCTATCGAGTCTTGGCTGAAATGGATCCACAGAATCTGGGAGGTGTCGTTCCGAAATTGGAACTCTACGACCTATCGACTGACCCTGATGAACTCCGCAATCGGATTGACGATCCGAAGTACCACGATGACAGGGAACGCTTGTTGTCGGAATTGACCCAGTGGTGTCGCCAGACCAAGGACGTATCGGTGACCCTGGGCCGAACAAAGCCTTGAAGTCTTCGGGCCACTTATCGGCGATCGCCTAAGGCCACGACTTCTAACCCCCAACATTGAACCGACGCAGCGCGGCCAGCACGCTCTTACTGGTGGCGGTCAGTCGTGTCCGATTGTATTGATCACCCAATTTTCGGATCGCTTCGGCCTGGGTCGGGTAAGGATGAATGACGTTGGCGATGGCACCGAGTCCGATCTTTTGCTGCATTGCCAGTGTGATCTGCGAAATCAAATCACCGGCGTGCGGGGCCACGATGGTGGCCCCCAAAATGCGATCAGTGCCTTTGCGTGTGTGGATTTTCACAAACCCATCGGTCTCACCGTCCAAGATCGCTCGATCGACTTCCGCCATCGATTGCCGGTAGGTATCAATCTTCACGCCGTTTTCGTCGGCCTGTTGTTCGCTGATCCCGACGTGAGCAATTTCTGGGGTGGTGTAAGTGGACCAGGGAATGATCAGGTCGCTGAACTTCTTCTTCCCCAGCGGTCCCACCGCGAACAACGCGTTCTGAATCACCATTCGGGCTGCGAAGTCGGCGGCATGCGTGAACTTGAGCTTGGAACAGACGTCGCCGGCGGCAAAGATCTTGGCGTTGGTGGTTTGCAAGTGATCGTCGACCTGGACACCGTGCCGGTCGTAGGCGACGCCGACGGATTCCAAATTCAATCCTTCGACGTTGGGCGTTCGTCCGACAGCGACCAGCAATTGATCCACCGAATGGTCGTACGACGTTCCGCCGGCTTCCACGCTGACGTGAATCTGTGGCGACTGCCTGACCTTCAATTCGCGGCCACAGCACAACAGTTGGACGCCATCACGTATCAGCGATTGCCTGACAATGTTTGCGGCATCCGGGTCCTCTTTTGAAAGGATGCCTTGGGCGGAGTCGATCAGATACACCTCCGAACCGAGCTGTGCAAAGGCCTGTGCCAATTCGCAACCAATGGGGCCGGCACCGATGACTCCGAAACGTTTGGGCAATTCGGTTAGCGAAAAGACCGATTCGTTGGTCAGATAGTTCACATCATCCAGGCCTGGGATCGTCGGAACAGCGGCTCGGGCGCCGGTGGCGATGACGGCACGTTTGAACTTCAGCGTTTGATCAGCGACTTCGATCGTTTCGCTGTCGACGAATCGGGCGGACCCAAAGTAGACGTCGACCCCAAGATCCGAAAACCTCGCCGCCGAGTCGTTGTCGCTGATGTCCGCTCGCAATCGACGCATGCGTTGCATCACGCCGGCGAAGTCAACTTCAACGTCGCCCGTGGTCTTCACGCCGTGATCGGCAGATCGCCGAACGCCGCGAGCCACCCGCGCCGCACTGATCACGCCCTTGGACGGAACACATCCGACATTCAGACAATCACCCCCCATCAAATCGCGTTCGATCAGGGCGACTTTCGCACCCAATCCCGCGGCACCGGCCGCGGTCACCAAGCCCGCGGTGCCCGCGCCGATCACCACCAGATGATAGGGACCCGTCGGGGTCGGGTTGGTCCAATCCGGTGGATGAACGTTGGATTCCAAACGCTGATTGTCTTCACCGTCGGGTTGCAAGGCGTTCATACAAGCGTTCTCCGTTGGGCAATTCGAAACCGGCAAATGATCAACGCGTCAATGGTGACAGGTGCCTGGGCCGCTGAACTCAGTTTGACGCGGCCGCGGACTTTACGGCCGGATCAAACAGACCGGCGATTTGGTCTTGGTTCGTGGCAACATACGCTGCCGCGATCCCCATGATCACGGCAAACGCCGTGACCAACCCCGTTCGCATGGTTTTGGCTGGGGTCGGGACTTTCGCTGTTTCGATCGATTCAGCGGTTTCATCCGACGACGCAGTATTCTCCGGTGCAGCGACCTGTGCCTTCAATGAATGGCTGGCCAAGCGTGTGACGTAGACAGTGACGACGATCGTGGCCAGCAAGCCGACGCCTAGCAAGATCCATTCACCCGTGGTGCGTTGACGATCGCTTTCCACTGCCGCGCCGGTCAAATGCCCGAGGTAGACGTACATGAAGGTACCGGGCAGCATTGCCAGCCAACTGGTCCCCACGCATGGCCAAAAACCGATGGGCGTCAAACCGTAAAGGTAGTTCTGGACATTGAAGGGTATCGCGGGGGAAAGCCGCAGAAGTCCCACGATCTTCCAACCGCCTTCGCCGATGGCACGATCCATGGCCGCAAAGTGTCGGTTGTTCGACGCCAGTCGTTCGACCGAATCACGTGCGGCATAGCGTGCGATCAAGAACGCGAAAGCGGATCCAACGGTGGATCCCACCGAAACGATCGCGGTGCCGATACCAAGTCCGAAAACGGCACCCGCAACCAACGTCAAAAGGGTTCCCGGGACAAACAACACGGTCGCCAGAATGTACAGAACGACCAGAGCAAACGGACCCCAGAATCCAAGGTCGGTGATCCAGCCTTGCAAGTGTGATATCGCGTTGTCCAGCGGCAACGATCGAACGATCACCAAGGCGGAAACTGCGATCACCAGGTATCCAGCCAACCGCAAACGCGTCATCCATCGTCGCCGATCGGGTTTCTCGGATGCCACCGTCGCATTCGAACTGACGCGACCCGGTGGCGGCGTATTCGTCGTGGATTCGTCGACAACCATCGGAACCGTCAAGCTGTTGGGCGCGAGCACTTTCTCCAAGCCGGCCGTCGGCAACGTGGTCGAACCGCCAAGCGAGTGGGAATGACGAATCGTCCGCTCGGTCCGCCAACGATCGGTCGTCGGATCAGGGCGAAAGTTCTTTGACGATCACGTTGCGAAAGTGGACTTCGCCCTCGCGACCGGCGTGAATTTGCAGACCGAAGAAGCCTTGGTCGTACTGATCCGTCTTCCACTTGGCCGCCGGTTGTCCGTTGATCCAAGTTTGGATGGTGTCACCCTTGGCCTGGATCGTCACGCGATTCCATTGCCCCATCGACTGCATCGCTTGTCTGGCCGATTCGTGCCGGCTGAGCCACATGGGATAGATCCATCCGCCGGCGCTTTGACCATAGATCCCACCGGACCAGAACCGCTGCTTCGAATACGCTTCGACTTCGCACTGTGGACCGAAGACGGTCAATTGGCCAGCCGATCGGCCTTCGCCGGGCTTTGTTGCGGCGCGGAACATGACGCCCGTGTTGCCGTCGACGACATGTTTCAGTTCTGCGGAAAAGATGAAATCCGAAAAATCGCTCCGGTCGGTGCACAGATAAGTGCTGGGCGACCCGGGGACACAAGTTCCGACGATGGTGTTGCCGGACGCTTCAAATTTGCAATCACCGCCGATGGGTTTCCAGCCTTCCAGGTTCTGGCCGTTGTACAAAGGCTGAAATCCATCGTTCAAATCAGGTTCGGCGTCCTGGTGCGTCAGCATTTCCGACGGATCCGGCAACAATGGTTGCTTGCGGTACACGCCGACCCATTTCAGTTGAGACGCGGCAATGCGATTGGCGTCTGCTTCGTATCGGGCAAGGTGTTCGTTCAGCTGCGCATTCATCGCCTCCTTCGCGTCACGGTGCTGGTCGCTGTCGGCCAAGTTGTTCCATTCGTTGGGATCGGTTTGCGTGTCGTACAGTTCCTCGCTGCCATCTTGATAGCGAATGTATCGCCATCGCCGATCACGGACGCTGGCGTTGTCCTGGTCGAACATCGTCAGGACGCTGTCGCGGAATTCGTCCTTCGGCTTCTTCAGCAACGGGACCAGCGAATGCCCGTCCAGAATTTGCGGGCCCTCCAAACCACACAGTTCCACCAAGGTCGGGTACAAGTCGATCAAACCGACCGGAGCATCACAGGTGGATCCGGCCGCCGCAAAACCGGCAGCAGACTGTTTCGGCGGGACGATGATCAGCGGAACGCGCGTCGAACGTTCCCAACCGGTCCACTTTCCCCAATGGTCTTTTTCACCGAGATGCCAACCATGGTCGGACCACAAAACGATCCAGGTGTTGTCGGCCATCGGTGAGGTATCCACGGAATCCAATAGGCGGCCGATTTCCTGGTCGACATAAGTCACGCAGGCCAAGTAGGCTTCGACGGCGACACGCCATTGGTCGTGCTTGACGACGGTGGAATGCAATCCCGCAGTGATCGCTTCGATCGCCCATTTTCGTCCGGTGTCACTCAGATCATCCAGATCGTCACTGCGATACGGCGGCAATGCCGCGTGCTTTGTCGCAAATCGATCAAAGAATCGCTCCGGTGCAAACAGTGGAATGTGCGGACGATAATATCCCACGCACAAAAATTGTGGCTGTGTTTCGGATTCCGTCAAACGTTGTATGGCCCAGTCGGTCGCGCGAGTGTCACCCCAATCGCTGTCAGGCAGATCAAATCCGCCCCAATCAAATGATTCGCCCGCCACATCGTCGGGACGCCGATCCGATGGCATGCGATTGATGGGCAGAACGACTTCACGCCCCATGCTGTCCTGCAACATGTGACGAGGGTGATCGCTGCCTTTGGTGGGCAATTCCGTTTGTGTGTATTTGACATCGCCGGCCGGGAAAGGGCTCCAACGCTGGCTTTCAACCTGGTATTGCTGAAACTGTTCTTTGCCTCGGGTGTGATACAGCTTGCCAACTGCGGCCGTACGATAGCCCGCTTCTTCGAACGCCGTCGGCAAGTGGCGTGCCTGTGGATAGACCTTTTGAATCGATCCAGAATCGTTGGACCAGACGCCCGTGACGTTCGGCATCCGGCCGCTGAAGATCGACGCACGGGATGGATTGCACGCCGGTGCGGCACAGTGTGCGTTGGTAAACAACATGCCGCGTCCGGCCAAGCGGTCGATGTTCGGTGTCACCGTATCGGGATGACCTGACAGGCAGCCGACCCAGTCATTCAAGTCGTCCACGGCGATGAACAGAACGTTGGGATGCTGGGGCTGGGCGGCGGCAGTGGGCGGGCAGGCCAGCCAGGCAAGCACCAGGCCGGATAGCATCGGGCCGAATAGCACCGGGCGGGATAGCACCAGCCAACAGGACACGGAGTGAAACGGCTTCATCGTCACAGCCTTTGCAAGTTGTCGGATCGTTGTTCGAACCGACAATGTAACGGCTGGTTGCGATGGTCGCGCGGCCGAGGCGGCTGCTCGGCCGATCAAAGTCACGCCAGGCCGATTCGACGCACGACGGTGGTAAACCCACTCAGCACGATGTTGTCGCCGTGGACAAGTATTGCGTCAGTCGTTCCCGCGGGGTTTGGGCCGGACGGCCCGTCAGCTTCGCAACGGTGTCACTGATGTTCGACATTTCGCCGGCGGCGATGGACGTATAGCTACTGATCCATGCTTCGATTTCGAAACGAGTGGCGTTCAGGTGGGCACGACTCTGAAACGCTTCGTCCATCGTTTCGTTGATGTACCCGACCGGTTGGCCGGTGATCTCCGACATCAACGCGGCCGCATGGTGCAGGTCAATCCGTTCGGGACCGCTGACTTCCAACCGCTGGTTGTTTTCGAAACCGTCAACGATCACCCTCGCGGCGACGGCCGCGACATCGGTCCGCGCCACGGGAGCAAACTGGCCATCGCCGGCGGGACCCCGAATCACGCCAGCGGTCACCAGGGTCGGGATCATTTCGATGTACAAGTTGTTGCGAAGCGCGGTGAAGGGGATGCCCGACGATTCCAACGCTTGTTCGGTGTCGTAGTGATCCCTTGCCAACGTGAAGACTGCATCGGGCGACGGGTGGGTGAAGCTGGTGTAGACGATCCGATTCACACCAGCTTGGCGGCACGCATCGATCGCGGACCGATGCAACGCACGTCGCTGTTCCGATTCCGGCAAAGACACCAGGAATACTGTGTCCGCACCCGAAACGGCGGTGGCGAATGCATCGACGTCTTCATAACTGGCCTCGCGGACGTCCGTGTTGGGCATTTGCGGCGCCCGATCGGAATCGCGAACCAACAATCGCATCGGAAGACCCGATTGGGCCACACGTTCGGCGACTTCACGTCCTAGTTCGCCGGTGGTTCCGGTGATGGCGACAAGTTTGGGATTCATCTTGGAATGTTGTCGGGGGTTGGGGTGGGGCCCGCATTGGGTGACTGGCCGCCGGTGGGCGTCGGCGGTTGCGGTTGCCCACATACGCGCGCCTGTGGCCGCTCGGTTTCCCTTAGGCCACGGTGGGGGGACAGATCCTCGTTTGACCGGTCAATCAATGCGACGCGAAGAAGGGTGGCCGCGGGCCGCTCGCATCAGTGAAGATTACAACGATCGGGAAACGCTTTGCAGATGGCTTGCTGCAACTGTGAAACGTCGACGGGCTTCAATAGAAAGTCCACGGCGAACTCGATCGTCTGTCCGGCAATTTCTTCATAGCTGGACATGAAAATGATCGGGATGTCGTGCTGTTGATTGATTTCCAGTGCCGCATCCAGCCCCGATTTATGCGGCATGCGGACGTCGGTGATGATCAAATCGGGCGTGGTCCGATGGCTTTCGTGCACCAGTTGCTGGCCGTCCGATGCTTCACCGACGACGCAGTAGCCCAGCTTTCGCAGCAACCGGCCAAAGCACGATCGAATATCGTCCTCGTCATCGGCGATCACGATTCGCAGGGGCGTTTTCATCAGCGGACTTAGGAAATGTCAACAAAAATTCGGCTCCGTCACATCGGGATTCCCCGATCTGGATCGTGCCACCATGAGCTTGCATGAAGCGTAAAGCAATGGCCATGCCCAATCCGGTGCCTTTGGGTTTGGTGGAGAAAAAAGCGTCAAAAACCCTTTCACGTTGTTCCGCCGATAAGCCTGGACCGTTGTCACGCACGGTCACCACGATCGCGTCGCGACCATCCACGATCTGTTCAGCGGCCTTGATGTCGATGGTCACAGGATCTTCTGTCGCGGCCAGCGAGTTTTCGAACAGGTTTCGAAACACTTGTTCGATCCGGAACGCATCGTGTGGACATTCCAAATCGACGCCATCGGCGTTTTCAACCAGCGTGGCGTTACGTCCTTTTCGCAAGACATTCAGATTGCCCCAGGCCAAATGCCAAGCATCCGCCAAGTTCGCGGTCGATCGTTGAAGTCGAATTTGTCCTGCGAAATTCCGCAGGCCATCATGCAGCTTCAGCAAGTCGTCTTTGGCACGGCTGATTCGTTCCAGGTCATCACCGGCTTCCGTTCCCGACTTGATTTCATAGCCCAGGACGTCGATCCCGACCTGGATTCGCTGCAACGCGTTGCGGCTTTCATGCGCGATCGCCGAAACCATCTGTCCCATCGCGGCCAGTCGTTCGGATTGGACCAGCTTCAACTGGCTTTCGGCCAAACGTTCCTCCGCAATCTTGCGTTCGGTGATGTCACGGATCAATCCCAGGAAGGCAAAGGGTGAACCCTGTTCATCACGAATCACCGCGCCCACGACTTCACCCGGAAACGTCTCGCCGGATTTGCGTCGCCAGATCAATTCGGTTGCGTCGGTCGTCGTCATGGAGATCGTGTTGAAGTGTTCGTCACCCATCCGTTTGTAGTCGTCGGAACTGGCATACAGCACTTCGGTGGTTTGACCCAAGACTTCATCCGCGGTGTAGCCGAAAAGCTTTTCCGCCGATCCGCCGAAATGTGTGATGCGTCGGTCCAGTCCCGTCATGACCAGAGCATCGGGGATCCCGTTGACGATCGCTGTCAGGACCGCACGCTCGCGTTCGACCGCGTTCTGGTGACGCACGCGTTCAATGGCAAGCGCGGCCAGGCTGCCCATGCTGGAAACAAAATCCAGGTCGCTTTCGCTCGGTTTCCGCGGTTCGCGGTAATACATTGCAAACGTTCCCAACACATCACCCGTGGTGCTGATGATGGGTTCGGACCAACAAGCACGCAGCGAAGCTTTCAGCGCCGCATTGCGGGCCATCTTCCACAACGGGTCGGTTGCGATGTCTTCGACGACGACACGTCGTTTCAGATACGCGGCAGTTCCACAGGATCCCATATCGGGTGATGGAATCACGCCGTCGACCGCTTTGATGTATTCGTCCGGCAAACGCAGCGACGCACCATTGCGCAAACGTCCGTCGGAATCCAACAACAACACGGAACCGATCATTTCCGGTCGCGATTCCTCGGCCACCTCGACCAAGGTGTGCAAAATTTCGTCCAGCGAAGCCCCTTCGGCCAAACGCTTCAGCACGCGGGTTTGCCCCCGCAAGTCGCGTTCGATCCGCTCGTGTTGTGCAAGCATGCCTGCCTTCCAAGGATTCGATGAAGTATTGGTAGCGTGCGATGGGTGCCGATCACCGCACCTTGAGAGTTTCGGTGGGGCGTCGGGCACTGAATCCATTCGTGTTTGCCCCATCTATCACACGGCATCCCATCGGTTGGTGCAAGCACTGTGTGGCCGTCGGCCTGTGCTCATTTTCAACGCCACCTGCCGCGGGGCGGCTGATTTTCTACAATCGGAATCATCATGAGCAACGACCAACTTCAGATCTTATTCGTCGATGACGATCCCGATTTTGCCAGTGCATGCGTGCGCTGGTTCGAAAAAAGTGGACACACGGTCGTTCATGCGGCAAGCGGCCAGGACGGCATCAGCGAAAGCCAAAAACGCGACTTCGATATCGCCATTTTGGATTGGAATCTGCCGGGGCTAAGCGGTCTGGAATTGGTCCAGCGGATGCGCGATACCAGCGTCGACACGGAAATCATCGTGCTGACCGGCGAAGGCACCATCGAAAATGCGGTGGAATCGATGCGTCGTGGCGTCTTTGATTTTCTGTCAAAGCCGTTCCCGATGGCCGAACTGGAACGGCGTTGCCAAGTCGCATCGGAAGCCCGACGGCTACGCAAAGAAAACGCCCAACTACGCGAAGTCATCGATCGATCCAAAAGCCCGGCCGTCCAAATGGTCGGCGAATCGGAAAAGATGAAGAAAGTCTTTCGTCTGATCGATCGTGTCGCCCCCACCGGCAAGCCCGTGTTGATCCAAGGCGAAAGTGGGACTGGAAAAGAACTGGTCGCCCAAGCGATTCATCAAAACAGCACGCGTGGTGACCGCCCTTTGGTGACCGTGAACTGCGCGGCTTTGCCTGAACAGTTGGTCGAAAGTGAATTGTTCGGTCACGAAAAAGGATCCTTCACCGGTGCAACCGCTGCCAAACCGGGGCTGTTCGAAGTCGCCGATCGCAGCACCCTGTTCATCGACGAAATCGGCGAGTTGCCGTTGACGTTGCAACCGAAACTGTTGCGAGTGTTGGAGGATGGTTCGATGCGACGCGTCGGATCCGAAAAGGAACGACGTGTCAATGTCCGGATCATCGCCGCGACGAATCGAAATCTGAAAGAAGAGGTCGAAGCGGGACGTTTCCGCGAGGACCTGTACTATCGGATCAACGTTTTGGCGATCGACTTGCCCGCCCTGCGTGATCGTGGCTCCGATGTCGAAACGATGATCGATTATTTCTTGGGAGACCAGCACGAACTGCACCCACAAGCAAGATCGGCTTTGCTGTCCTATGATTGGCCGGGGAACGTTCGCCAATTGATCAACACCATCGAACGTGCCAAAGTGTTGACCGATGACGAGATCACGATCGATGATCTGCCCGATGAAGTCGCCGCGAACGAACCGGCCGACGGCGAAGAATCTGGCATTCAGGAAGGAACCTTGATGCGTCTGCAACGTCAACACATCATTGAAGTCCTTCAGCAAGAAAATGGCAACAAATCGGCCGCGGCTCGGGTGCTGGGAATCGAACGCCGCAAGCTGTACCGAATGATGAAGCAGCACGGCGTCGATGGCTGATCGGCGATCAGCGCCGTGAAACTCGATCACGCGGCCATCTTCTATCGGCCGTCTTTTGCAGTCCGTCTTCTGCAAGCGCCCTTCCGCTGTCTGGCGGCCGACTGTGCGCCCATTGACAAAGGTGCGCAAATTCGCGCGACGGGCCCACGGCGGCATCGTGACCGGCTGCGTTTGAAAGGCTTTGGAACCCGCAATTAACGCGATTTGCCCTCCGGTAAATCAATTGGCACGCAGCTTGCCTTTCCGGTGGCGACGGCCGATTGGGCGATTCGTGATCTTACCCGCCCGCAGCCGAAATCTTCGCCGGAGGTCGGACAACCGAAACCGGTCACTGCCTTTGCGATTCGACCAGTGGGAAAGACTGATCATGTTAGATACGAACGTCGACTGTGGATCGGACACTGAGTCAGCACAACTGGATATCGTCGATCATGCACTGAACCGCTACTCCGCCAAGGCCTACGACCCGGAACGAAAGATTTCACCGGAGAATGTGGAGAAGATCAAAAAGCTGCTGCGGTTCAGCCCGTCCAGCGTGAATTCACAACCTTGGCATTTTGTCCTGGCGTCCACCGACGAAGGAAAGGAACGGGTTGCCAAGGGGACTGACGAGAAATATCCGTTCAACAGCGGTTCCATTCGCGCTGCTTCCCACGTGGTGGTCTTCTGTAGCCGATTGGACATCCAGCAAGATTACTTGACGCGGTTGTTGCAACAGGAAGAAAGGGACGGGCGATTTGACGCAGACCCGTCCTTCAAGGACAAAATGAATGCCGGACGCAATCTGTTCATCAACTTGCACAAACACGATTTCAAAGATGTCCAGCACTGGATGGACAAGCAAGTCTATTTGAACATCGGTGCATTCTTGTTGGGGGTGGCCGCCCTTGGGATCGATGCGACGCCGATGGAGGGCATCGATGTGAAGGCGTTGGACGAAGAACTGGGACTGCGTCAAAAAGGATTCACAAGCCTGGTGGTCGTGACTCTGGGTTATCACGACGCGGAGAAAGACTACAACGCCGATTTGCCAAAGTCGCGTCTTCCGTATTCGGAAATCCTGACAGAAATCTGAGACCGCGTTTCTTGCGATAACGCGATCGGTAATCCATTCTCCACAAACGCGTCTTCACAGCAGGAGGGGCAACTGCTGTGAAGACGTTCGTCGGAGGTCACCGGTCGGCGTTCCGCGGTGAATGTCTCCGGTGCAATGGTGTGTTCCGTCAATGCCGACTGTCTCGGTCAACTGAAACGCGACGCGCTAAGATCCACTTTCCCGCTTCGACGAAAACAAAGATCGGGGCAGCGGTCACTAGAATGATCGCCCAGTCGGCGGGGCGCAGGGCCACGGTGTGCAGTGCCTGTTGCAACACCGGGATGTAGACGGCACAGACTTGCAAACCGACGGTCAGCACGATTGCCAGCAGTACCCATGGATTGCTGAACCATCCGATGTCGCCAATGGGTGAACGTAACGAGCGAAAATTCAAAACGTTGACCTTTTCAATCAACACGATAGTGGTGAACGCGACCGTGCCGGCAACGGCAATGGATTGCGGATCGCCACTGGTCAAATAACGATGGAATATCCATAGGGCGGCGATTCCGATGTAGATCCCAATGGCTAGGATCAATACGAATCCGGGCCGATCGACCATCGATTGGTCCGGACGACGCGGTGGACGCTGCATTACCGAACGATTGGCGGGCTCCAGGCCCAGTGCCACTGCGGTCAACCCATCGGTCACCAAATTCATCCATAGAATCTGGACGGGCAGCAGAATCAGCGGCCCACCCCACAGGATGTTCAGAAAGATCGCAACCACTTCGCCCGTGTTGGATGACAACAGATAGCGGACGAATTTCAGGATGTTGTCATATTGCCGGCGGCCTTCTTGGATCGCTCCTACGATCGAGCTGAAATTGTCATCGGTCAACACCATGTCGGCGGCACCCTTGGCAACGTCGGTTCCTCGAATCCCCATGGCAATGCCGATGTCGGCCTTCTTCAGTGCGGGGGCATCATTCACACCATCGCCCGTCATTGCGACGACGTGTCCCAGTTTCTGAAGCAGATTGACGATGCGCAGTTTGTTCTCGGGTGTCGTCCGTGCGAAGACGACATTACGGTCAATGGCGTCGATCAGTTGTTCGTCGGTCATGGCGTTTAACTGGTCGCCGGTCACACTGCCGCCGGGCGAAAGCCCGATTCCACGTCCAACGGCGATGGCGGTGACCGGAGAATCGCCCGTAATCATGATCACCTTCACGCCCGCTTGATGAGCAAGTTGAATGGCGGCGGGCACTTCATCGCGCGGCGAATCCATCATGCCGACGATCCCCAACAGCGTCAGTTCGGACTCGACATTCTTGGCGTCCATCGTCTTCGAATCCGCCAACGGTTTGGTGGCAACGGCAAGCGTGCGAAGTCCGCGTTGGGCCATTTCCTCGTACACTTGCGTTACCGATCGCTGTTTCGTTTCGGTCAGGTTCTCGATGCCTTCCGCGGACCGGAACGTGTTGCATCGCGCCAGAATGACCTCCGGTGCGCCTTTGCAGAATGCGATAAGCCCTCCGTTAATTTGCTGCACAACGGTCATCCGCTTGCGCTCGGAAGTGAACGGAAACTCGACTTCGCAATCAAGATCCGACGGTGCGGAAAGTCCCGCTTTGACAGCAGCAACGATCAAAGCGCTTTCGGTCGGTTCGCCATGCGGGATCCACCGACCGCCACTGGTCCATCCGCCAACGGAAAGCGATGTGGTGGTGTCCCCTGAAAGATCATTTTGCGGGTTGCCGGAGGCGAGGCCATTCTCGCCCAACGACTCTCGGGATGCTTTGCTGAATTCCAGCCTGGCGTGACTGCATCGGGAAGCAGCGTCCAGCAATTCACGCAACGGGAGGTCCGATTCCGGCGTGACTTCGGTGTGGTCGTTCTTGGTGAATTTTCCGTGCGGATCGTATCCGGCTCCGTCGAAGTTGATGGTTTGATCGGCCAACCAGATTTCCGTGACCGTCATCTCGTTCTTCGTCAACGTTCCCGTTTTATCGGTGCAAACGACCGTGGCCGCCCCCAGACTTTCGGCGGCACGAAGACGACGCAGCAATGCTTTTCGCCGCACCATGGCACGTACACCCAATGCCATCGTCAGGGTCACCACAGCAGGCAGGCCTTCCGGGACGACCGCGACGGCAAGCGAAATGCCGGTCAAGAACATTTCCAACCAAGGCTTCTGCATCCACAATCCGGCCAACATCACCATGGCGGCAATGCCCACCGCCGCCACGCCCAACTGGCGTCCTAGACGTCCCAGTTTATGCTGCAGGGGTGTGGTTTCCCGATGGACCGACTCGGTCAGCGAAGCAATGTTGCCGAACTGCGTTTGATCCGCGGTCGCGACCACAATTCCTCGTGCGTGGCCGGTGCAAATTTCCGTCCCCATCCACGCCATTGATGCACGTTCGGCTAACGGGCATTGACTGTCGACCGGCGCGGTTCGTTTTACCACTGGCCCGGATTCCCCCGTCAGTACCGATTCGTCGATCCTCAGGTTCACGCATCGCACCAATCGCAAATCGGCGGGCACACGATTACCGGTCCTCAAGACCACCAGGTCGCCGGGAACGATCTCGTCGGCATCCACCGTCTGTTCATGTGCCTGGCGGATAACGGTACAACGCGGACTTAGCATCCGACGCAGTCCTTGAAGGGCACGCTCGGCTTTCCATTCTTGAGCAAATCCCAGCAGTGCATTCAGCACTACGATTGCCAAAATGGTCAACGCATCGGTCCATGCGCCCACCGCAACCGATACCCCGGCAGCAATCGCCAAGACCAGAATCAAGACATCGCAGAATTGGCGTCCCAGGACTCGATACCACCGCAATTGTGTTTCGGTGTTCAATCGGTTGGGTCCATAAAGCGACTGCCGACGTACAACGTCGTCTTGGTCCAAGCCTGTATCAGCGGATGTGTCAAAGTGGCCGGTCACTTCGTCGATTGACGACGCGTGGAAAGCGACACTCGCAATCTTGCTGTGGTTCATCTTCGCAGTGACAAACGCATGCACCGGAGGCGTATATGGTCTGATCGACTAAATTGACGCGGATACACCCAATGTCAGTCCATTCATTCTAACGGTACCCGCATCGGTGCCGACTGCGACAGTTTGTTTCGAAAACCTTCGGGTGGACTCCTCTAAATTCCAAAGTGCTCCCTTAGACGCCTCGCATGCTCGTCCGCGACAACGGGATGGCGTGCAACGACATTTGCCGACTCTGTCGGGTCGCCGGCCTGATCATAAAGTTCGCGGTGCAGAAGGGATCCGTCGTCAATGGAATGCCATTCGGTGTAACGCCAATCCGCCGTACGGATGGAACGTCCCCACGCCCGCCAATTCGATGGTGCGCCGTAGAACGGATGCTGGTGCTGAGTGAAGGCTACGTCTTTGACACTCAAATCAGGTGATTCGATGACGGCGGAAACGTCGACGCCTTGCAGACTGTCCGATAAGTCACCCTGGATGCCGGCCAAGGATGCCAGCGTGGGATAAAGATCGACCAATTCGGTCAGCGACCGGGTCGATCGGCCGTGGGCGTCGGGACGCCTCGGGTCCGCGATGATCAACGGAACTCGAGCATCCAATTCAAAGTTGCTGGTCTTTCCGATCAGCGATTTTTCGCCCATATGAAAACCGTGGTCCGATGTGAAGACGACGATGGTGTTGTCCCAATGACCGCCGTCACGTAACCCACGCAGGATCTCGCCGATCTGAGCGTCCAGAAAACTGATCGAAGCGTAATACCCGTGGCGAAGATGCCGCAGGGATTCTGGAGTGAACGGATCCTGTGACGCCGGGCCGTCATAGCCTCGGACTTCGCGGGAATCATGCATCGCGATGTCGGGCACCTCCGCCGGCGGCGACAACGGCTGGGGCATCGGGATCGTTCGCGGGTCATAAAGATCCCAATACTTTTTCGGTGCAACGAAAGGCAAATGCGGACGCCAAAATCCAACCGCCAGGAAAAAAGGCATGCCATTTTGCGGGTAATCACGCAGCATCGCGGCCGCCAAGTTCGCGATCTGCCCGTCACGATAGGCGATATCCGGGACGGCCAACGACTCGGTCACCGGTGCTTTGCGAAACCGTTCTTTTCGTAAACCAGGTGCCGTGTTGGTGTACACGGTATCGGCCGCGTGTGTCCCTGCGTGAAGCACTTCATCGATCGACCAAGACCGGCGATCTTGCGTGTCGCCCATGTTGTGGAAGATCTTTCCAATGTTTTGGCAAAAGTACCCGTGGTTCTTGAAATGCTGCGGCAACGTGACCAGTGATTCACCGCCAGGTGCCGTGTCGCGAAATCCTTTGCGTAAATCGTCCACGCCAACGGTATCCGGCCGCAACCCGGTCAGGAACGACGACCGGGACGGATTGCAAACGGCCTGTTGGCAATAGGCGTTTTGGAAAACGATTCCGCGATCGGCCAAGGACGCTAAATTTGGTGTGACCGCCGTCCTGTCACCGTATGGTCGGATCATGCAGTTCAAGTCGTCGGCCACGATGAACAAAACGTTCGGGCGTCGGCCTTTGTCGTCTGGGCCTTGGTCCTTCGCAAGCGATACGTGATCGACAGGGACCAAAAGGTGGATCACCAGCCAGCCAAACAACAAACGGACACTTTTACTTTGCATTTGCATCACTTAGGGCGACTGCGGACGATCAGGGTCTGGCTTATGAACCGATCGTTGAATCACTACGGACGCGGGACTTGGCTATTGCCGTCGGTCCCGAATTCTTGATCGCCACGAATTCGATTCAGCAATTCGTACAACTCGGATTCCTTGTCGGTGGCCGCTTGATCGGGATCGTTGAGCAGGTTGTTTCTTTCGCCCGGATCGACCGACAAACGAAACAGTTGTCGCGGCGTTTCGCGAATCTTGCCCGCCCGCAACGTTTCCTGGTCGTCGGCATCACAGGTGGTGCCGTTTCCGCCGCCCCCGGTCCCGTCCAGCAGTTTCCATTCGCCGGATTGATCGACGATCGCAAATTGTCCACGGCTGGAGTGTTGGATGATCGCAGGACGCCGTTGCGTGGGCATCGGTTGGCCTTTCAACACTGGCAAAAATCTTTCCGCATCGGGAGCGTCGTCGGGGCCCAACGGGATACCCAAATGATCCGCCATCGTTGCCATGAAATCACCTTGCCAACACAGGTGATCGGTCACCGATCCCGGTTGAATCACACCGGGCCAACGGACCAGAAACGGGACTCGGGTGCCGCCTTCGTAATTGTCACGTTTCCGACCGGCATACGGGCCATTGGCGTCATGGTCGACTTCCAGACTGGTGTGATAGGCGCCATTTTCCGGACCATTGTCGCTGGAAATGAACACCACCGTTTCAGCTGCGATGCTATTGCCGTCGGTCGGGTCGCCAAGGGCATCCAAAATCTGGCCGGTGTAGTGATCCGTTTGGACGACATAGTCCCCGTAGGTCCATCCCGCCGAACCGACGAATTGATCCTGCACCGCATGCGGCGTGTGAGGCGCAGGCATGGGGACGTAGATGAAAAAGGGCTCAGATTCGTCGTCGAACTGGTGAATCAGGTCGCAAACCTTTTGGGCTTGGATTTGAAGGTAATCTCGCAGGTCGAACGTGGGATCATGGACACCCGCACGTGTTGCGATCCCGACGGATCGTTTGAAGTTCTGACGTTCCACCAGGTCGTCATTGGTCGCCCCGCGCGCTTTGGAAAAGTCAACTTCGCCGTCACGAACGACGCCACCTTGGGACATCACGCGGACTGCGTCGCCGTTGGATTGCAGCCAAACATAGGGCGGCATGTCCAGGGAGGCTGGTGTTCCAAAAAAGACATCGAATCCCGCATTGTGGATCGGTGTGTCGGTGACCGGTTTGGAAAAGTCGATCAGGTTCTTCTCCAATACATCTGATCGGTTCCCCAAGTTGCCCTTCACAGGTCGATTGGCGGAATCATGGAACTGCATGCCGATGTGCCACTTGCCCACCATCGCGGTTGAATAGCCGCGACTTTGGAACATCTTTCCGATCGTCAAGCGATCCGGTTCCATCAACGTGGGCGTGTACCCACCGTTGACACCCTTCTTCAATCGTGTTCGCCAACAGTATCGCCCCGTCATTAGGGCATACCGGGACGGCGTGCACACGCCATCGGCAGAATGGCCGTTGGTGAACCGCATCGCTTGTGCCGCAAACGCGTCCAGATGAGGCGTCAGTGTGGGAACCTGTGGATCCAAGTATTGGGAATCTTCAGGAATGGCGTGGTCCGTTGGCGCGTTGGCACCCATGTCGCCCCACCCCATGTCATCGAAGTAGATGATCAAGACATTCGGACGGTCCGTGGCCGCCGCCATTGCGTTGCCGCCGATACCAGCCGTGATCGATAGACACCAAAGTCCGGCCAAGAGTCGTTTCATGTTGTTCCTTCGACGAGGTTGATTGTGGGGCACGATCGATGGTCCCCACCCCGGGCCTGGCAACATGGTTGCCGGACCGTAGGGCTTGCGCAACATCGATGAAAAAACCGTCGTTCGCGGTGACTAACGTACGACGTAGACTTCGTTCGGTGTCGTTTCTGATTCCAATATTTTGACACCATCGGCCGTCTGCACCACCAGCGGGCCGCCGTGAAGCGATCGAATCGACGCTTCTTTCAACTGTCCATCTTTCCACTGAACAGACACTTCGAATCCGCCGCGGGCCCGCAAGCCGGTCACCGAACCGTCGGGCCATGCACTGGGAAGCGCGGGCAACAAGTCGATGATGTAATCGCCGTCGGCATTACGACGGTGCGACTGAACCAATGATTCCGCAACGCCGGAGGTCAGGCCGAAATTGCCGTCGATCTGAAACGGCGGGTGAGAATCAAAAAGGTTGTTATAAAATCCTCCGCCGCCTTTCTTGCAAAAGCCGTGCAAGATCGTGTTCATGTGATCGCCGTCTCGCAATCGCGCCCAGAAGTTGACCTTCCATGCACGCGACCAACCTGTGCCGGCGTCACCACGGAATTGCAGTGTTTTTCGACAGGCATCAAAAAGCTCGGGTGTTTCCGGCGTGATCTGCGATCCCGGATGCAGTCCCCATAAATGTGACACGTGCCGATGCGTGGTGCGTGGGTCTTCGGTGTACAGCCATTCTTTCAACTGACCCTCCGCGCCGACTTGGTTGGGGGCAATGCGTTTGCTGGTGGATCGAAGTTGATCGGCAAAGTCGGCATCGACCTTCAAAATGTCTGCGGCTTCCGCGGTTGCGTCCAACAGATGGCGGATGATTTGATGATCCATCGTCGGCGCCATGACCAGTCCACCACGTTCGGGTGAATTGCTGGGGCCGCTGACCAACCAGTCTTTGTCGAAAACGGGATCGGGAACCAGGGTGTTCAGAAAGAACTGCGATGATCCCTTCATGATCGGGTACGCACGTTCCCGCAGGAAATCTTCGTCCATCGTGAACTGGTATCGATCCCACAAGTGTGTGCTAAGCCACGCGCCGCCGGTCGGCCAAATGCCATGGTTGGACGCATTGATCGGCGCCGCGCCCCGCCACGCATCGGTGTTGTGATGCGTGACCCAACCATTGGCCCCATAGTGTTCACGGGCCACTTCGCGACCGGTTTGGGTCAAATCTTCCAGCATGTCAAACAGCGGATCATGGCATTCGGAAAGCCCCGTCAGTTCCGCCGGCCAATAGTTCATCTCCGTATTGATGTTGATGGTGTATTTGGATTCCCAAGCCGGCGTCTTGCTTTCGTTCCATAAGCCTTGAAGGTTTGCCGGTTGGCCCCCGGGACGGGACGAAGCGATCAACAAATAACGTCCATATTGAAACAACAGGCCGATGAAATCCGCGTCAGGTTCGTCTTGGTACGCCGCCAAACGATTGTCTGTCGTCATTGAACGTGATTGGCCGCCGCCCAGGTCCAGATCGACACGACGGAACAGCTTGCGATGATCCCGCAGGTGATCGGCCAACAAGGACGCATACGGCTTGTCGGCGATCGCATCCAACACATCGCGACAGATCGTGTTGGGATCTGCGGTCAAGGATTGATAATCCTGATAAGTCGTTGCGGCAGCCAGGCAAAAGGTGACTTCGTCGGCGGATTGAACCTGAATCTGGGCGTCCGATACGTCGACGGTCCCGCCATCGATGACCACGCGAAGCTGGGCTTCAAATCGGACGGCCCCTTCGAAGACCACTTGCTTGTAATCGACTTCGTCCACCTTGCCCGTCATATGCAGCGTGTGATCGTCCAGTCTGGCGACTTTGGCATCGCTTTGGTGTGGGGTCGACAGTTGGGCAGAACAGCTGATCGCACCCGGCCGATCGGCGGTCAGATGGACCACGATCACACCATCCGGGTGGCTGGCAAACACGGTTCGAGTGAAACGTACACCGTCAGCTTCATACGTGGTCTGTGCGACCGCGGCATCCAGGTCCAAGGTGCGTTCGTAGTTTTCAACCGCGGTAGGATCGGCGAAATGAAGTTCCAGGTCCCCGAACGGTTGATAGGGGGCTTGCCGTAACGGTTGCGACATGAAATGGGCCGATGCCAGCTTTTCGGCTTCAGCCTGTTTTCCATCGAACAGCAGTTGTCGGATCTCCGACAAATACTGCGCGGCGTTCGCGTGCGAATAAGACCGCGGGCGACCCGCCCACAGGGTGTCATGATTGAATTGGACGCGATCGTCGGTGACGCCACCGAAGACCATCCCGCCCATGATTCCGTTGCCGACCGGAAGCGCGTCGTTCCACGATTCGGCGGGTTCATCGTAACGCAAAGTCCAAGGTGATTCGCCACTGGATACGTCAGAAGAAAGCCAAGACGTGGCCAAGATGATGGTTAGCAGGCAAGTCAAGCGAAACGATAATCGCATCGTGAGATCAATCGAGATGAAGGGCATTGGAAATAACAATCCGGATGCAATTCGCAAAACCAAGGTGCGAAGTCATTGCGCATCAGGATCTGACTGACGTTCAAACAGGCGTCATTAGAAACGGTTTTGTCGGCCGGCGTGGCCGACAAAACACACCTGCGACGAAGTCACTTTGCCGCAGACGATTTGGGCTGATCCCAAAATCGGAACGGATCGTCGTGACGTTTCATCTCCGACAGCAACAAGGCTTCCATCGTTGCTAATTGGTCGGCGTACTCGGCCGAATCAGCCAGGTTGATCTGGTTCTTGGCGGGTTGGTGCCCCGTCAACGCCACCACGTCGGATGCATGATGCTCTTGCAAAAATTCATGTGGATTTTCGGCCAGATTGAACAGTTGGGTTTCGCGAGCACCCGAATCGATCGACTCGTACTTGATCAGCTTCCAATCACCGCGACGCACAGACCGCATGCCCGGTTTAGTGCCTCCGCAATAGACGCCGAACAAGACGTCGCGGACTTCGGATGACTCGCCACGCAGGATGGGACCAAAGCTGTTGCCTTCATTGGTCGCCGGCGCGTCGATTTCGGCCAAGTCACAAAGGGTGGCCAGAACATCCAGCAGGTACACATTGCCCGTCACACGTGTACCGGCTTTGATACCCGGGCCACGGACGATCATGGGAACACGCCAAGTGTGTTCGTACAAATTCTGCTTGCCCTGCAGGCCGTGACGCCCGATCGCGATTCCGTGGTCCGATGTGTAGAAGACGTACGTGTTGTCCAATTCGCCCATGGTTTCCAATTGGTCCAGGACTCGACCGATTTGTCGGTCGATGTTTTCACTGCACGCGTATTCACGCCCCAGTTCATTTCGAATCGTACGCTCGTCGCGATTCTTCCAGACTCCACTGACGGAAACTTCGTCACGCACATTCATATGCGAATTGTCAAACGGGTGGCCGGGCAAATAGTTTGTGGGCAACTCGGGCTGTTTGGGGTTGGCGGTGGGCAAACGGTTCTTGTCGGTATGGTTGGTCGCACCGTATTTTTCCAACAGGTCTGGAACGCCGTCGCGTGTGTCGTGCGGGTGGGAAAACCCGAAGTAGATCAGAAATGGATCGGTGTCGGCCTGCTGGTCTCGTTCGGTCAAGTAATCCATCACGCGGTCGCCGTGCCAGCGACTGCCCGTTTCGTCGGTTCCGCCGCGCTTACTGGCATCGTGACGGACGGTGAATTGGGCGTTGGCTGCTTCATAGCTGTTGCCGCGTTTACAGGTGCGCATCGTGTCGTAGCCGGCGTCGTTGAAGACCGCCGCCATCGTGTGGTCAGCCAAGTCCTTGGGGGCGGTTGTCAGAGGCTTTCGGCCTCGCTTGGCTTTTTGCGGCAGGTGCCAAACGGTTCGTCCCGACATCACCATGTGCCGCGATGGCGTGCATACCGCACCGCTCCACGACCCCATGTGATAGGCGGTATCGAACGTCATCCCTTCGGAAACCAAACGATCGATGTTGGGCGTTTGAAGCGTGGAATCTGGGTTGTACACCTTCAGATCAAACGGCGACTGATCGTCCACAATGATGAACAGGAAGTTGGGACCCTTCGCGCCGTCTTCGTCAGACGCAGCCGGCGCCGACACGCTGGTCATCGTCACGAAAGCACAAGCAGCGACGCAGAAAATACCGGTGCGAAGCAACGTCGGTTGGCGGTAAGGCTGGCCCGATCGGGCAGAATGAAGATGCATTTCAGGTGGGGATGCTGGGGAGGGAATCGAAACAAGGGCAAGACGTCGGTTGATCGACGGACGACCGATCGCACGAGCAAAGGTGTCGGCTGGATTTTTTGGTCCGGCGGTCCAACCGATCCGTCAAACGCCCAGTATAGATTCCGCGGCGTCGCCGTGTTCCCCAAGCCACCCGAGGCGGTCATCGCACGGACGACGCCCCAGCATCGCAATGTTTTGCAACTTGCAAACGTTTCGAATCGCTACGGTGTGTCCAAGTTCAGCACCAAGATTCGAAGCCCGTCACCCGCTGGGACTTTCAGTGAAGGCCACTGTGTGATTTTGTGGTTTTCCGGTTTGGAATATTCGCCGGTGTATGGATCGAACCAGGTCGCAGTCATGGTTTCGCCGCGACGTTCCGAAGGAAGACGGACGCCGATGAAATCACATTCTTTCGGAATGTAATAGATCAAAGTGTCAGCGTTGTCGTGCAAGCAGAAACCAGCATTCGCTTTGCGGTCGCCGGCCACCAGTTCATCCACGCGATAACGGTCCACAAACGATCGCATGTGCCGATAGTAATCCAGGCGAGGTTGTTCATCGGCGGGCAATGTTTTGATATCGGGGATGATCACATTCCACGCCGCACCCTGCCAGTAATGCGTCGGGAACGTACCCGCGAAAACGCACTGATAGGCACGTTCCAAGCAGACTTCCGGCGACGTGTAATTGCCGGTAAAGACCACGTAGGGACCACGTTCGTAACCGCCGTGTTCGATATTCAGAATCGGTTTACCGGGAATGTTCTTCACGACGTCACGCATCACGCTGTACAGTTCGGAAAGCCAAAGCTGAACGCTGACGAAGTCCACCTTTTCGGGGAAACGGCGACAATACGCATAGTCATGGACGGTTACCAAGCGACGGTACGCGTCAGCCTTTCGTAAACGGTCGATCCGGTGGCTGATGTAATTGACGTCGTTGTGCCCATAGCCCAATGCTTCTTTGGAAATGTCCCACACCATGTTGGGGAACGCTTGGTATCGCCGCACGACGTAATCGAAGTAACGGTTGTCCGCCTGTGAATCAGCCTCCGGCCAGTTCACGTTCTTGTTCCAAACGTAAATCATCAGGTGTGCGACGATGCCCTTTTGGTCCAAGTAATCGATGACACGATCCAGACGCTGAAAGTATTCGATATTCAAACGCGAATGATCGGGATTTTCGTTGTGGCCACCGAAGGGATAGACGTCCGGGCTGCCGTAATCAAACTCTTTCACCAGCCGATCATCTTTCGGCCAGTTGACGTCGTAGGCAAAGACGTTCATGACGACTTGGTTGAAACCGTTTTCCGCCAGCGTGTCGACGAATCGCCGTGTCTGTGGAATGTCATCCGGGTTTTCTGCATCGAGCGCGAACAGCCAATCACATTCAAACGCGATCGGGTAATAACGCTCACCGTTTTCATATTCGAACCGCGTCGGCGAGTCTTTCGCGATCACGACGCCGCCTTTTCGATCCTGACCGGCTGGCTGGACCGACAGGCTGCCTTGTTTACCGTCCAGCGCGGCGACCGATGACCGGACGTTGAACGTCCAAGATCCGGGCTTGGTGGGCGTGAACCGAATGACGAATCGGCCGTCGCCGTCGTCAAAGCCGTCGACAGCAATCTCGGTTCCATCCGGGCCGGTGAAGTCGGCAGCGATCTCGATTTCGCTGGCTTGCGGGGCGGTTGCCGTTGCGAAGGCAATGTCCAAAACCTCCCACTGCCGCCCTGCAACGGCACCTTCTTGGTAATCAACCCGATTGATCGCGAGGACGGAGTGGGGCATCGCCAGCGAAACGAGAAGAAAGGTGAGCGCGGCGTAGGTGGGGTTCAAGGCGTTTCGTTTCATGCGAACGCAGTCCTGAAGGTGGCGGGAGAGGCGGGAACCCAGATTGTCAACAGTCGACACTTGGGCTTGCCGCCAGTCTAACCGCCGTCGTCGTGGCTTGCCATCGGATCGATCGAGGCGTCACAAACGTCCACGTGCGCGCCGCGGCGGTTGGTCGATTGGCGAATGGATTCAGCGTCGTTGTTGGCGATACTTTCCAGGCGGGACGCCCACCGCCTTTCGAAAGAACACGCACATGTATTCGTCGTGTTCGAAACCCGTTCGCACCGCAATCTGGGCCAGCGACAAATCCGTGTCGGTCAGCAACTCTTTAATGCGATCGATTTTCAGTCGCGTGATTTCTTCGTGAGGTGTTCGTCCCAACATTTTTTGGAAACGGCTTTCCAGCACTCGGCGGGAAAGCGGAACGTGTCGAACCACATCGGCAACATTGATTCCGTCCAATGCGTTTTCGCGGATGTACCGAAGTGCCGCTGCGATGTCAGGGTCATCGATCGCAAGAACGTCGGTTGATTGTCGCGTTTGAATCCCAAGTGGTGGGATCAAAACACGCTTTGATTCGAAATCCGCACCCGCCATCATCTGGTCCAGCATCGCGGCGGCTTCATAACCGGTTCGGCGTGTGTTGCAGATGATGCTTGACAGTGGCGGATCGGCCAATTCACACAACAACAAATCGTTGTCCACGCCCAGAACAGCAGCCTGTTCTGGAACCGCAATGCCGATCTCGCGACAGACTTCCAAGACTTTCTGAGCTTGAATGTCGTAGCAGGCCAAGATGCCCACCGGGCGCGGCAGCTTTTTCAGCCAAGCGGCCAGGCCACGTTTCTCGCGGTTCCACGAATACTTGGGATCGGTGCGCGACAACGTATCGTACGTGTGTGCGATGATGTCGTGCTCGTTCGCCAAGCGATTGAATTGTTCCCGCCGCCAATTGGACCAATTGAATCCGGGGTCGCCACAAAACGCCAAATGCCGAAAACCACGATCGGCCAGATGCCGGATTGCCATCGCGGCGATGGCGGTGTCATCCGTTTCCACCCACGGAATGTTCGGCAACTGTCGCGCGGCACTGACGTCGACCACCGGAATTTTCTTGCGGCGCAGCGCGTCCGCGATGGCGTCGTTTTCGATCCTTGCAATGATCCCATCGCCATTCCATCGGGGCAGCCACGGCGGCGGTTTGCCGCCGCGTTCCTGTTCCGGCAAATAGATCGCCCATCGTTCGTGTTTCCGCACGTAGTCGACGATGCCTTCCAGGACCCCGCGGGAATAGGAGTTGGACGTTTCGATCAGTAGTGCGACGCTGCGACGCGGCATAAAAACTCAAGAAGCGACGGGGCTCATTTCCGGGAAAGGAAAAATACGGCTTTCTACGTTGAAGTTCGCGGTCGGGCGAAAGTTCCGGAGCCGTGAAATATCTCAAGATTGTTGCGCAAAACGTCATGGTCAAGGGGGCCGATTGGCGCACAATACGATGGCTAAGGTCCTGTTCGAAGTGTTCTGATGTTGGGGAGCCCGTGTGGTGGGAAAGTCAGTGAAAGTTGCGATGGTGGGGCTCGGTTTCGGAGCCGAGTTCATTCCGATCTATCAGGCGCATCCGAACGCCGAAGTCGCCGCCATTTGCCGACGCGATGCCACCCAGTTGAATCAGGCCGGTGACCAGTTCGGCATCGACCGGCGGTACACCGACTATGACGATGTTTTGGCCGACCCCGAAATCGACTTCGTTCATATCAACAGCCCCATCCCCGATCACGCATGGATGTCGCTTAAGGCCTTGGACGCCGGCAAGCACGTGATGTGCACGGTGCCGATGGCGACCACGATCGAAGAGTGCGAACAGATCGTGCAAAAAGTGCACGACACCGGCTTGAAATACATGATGGCCGAAACGGTGGTCTACAGCCGCGAATTTCTGTTCATTCAAGACCTGTACCGCAAAGGCGAATTGGGAAAGATCCAGCACTTGGCCGCATCGCATCCCCAGGACATGGACGGTTGGCCCAGTTACTGGGAAAAGATGATCCCCATGCATTACGCGACGCATGTCGTCAGCCCATGCTTGGGTTTGGTGGACGGTTTGGCGGAATACGTCAGTTGTTTCGGATCGGGAACCGTCCGCGATGACATCGCCCAAAAGTCTGGCAATTCGTTTGCCGTCGAAACTTGTCACATCAAAATCAAAGACAGTGATCTGACGGCGCACATCTGGCGTTTCCTGTACGACGTGGCCCGCCAGTATCGCGAAAGTTTTGACGTGTACGGCACGAAAAAAAGCTTCGAATGGACGTTGGTCGAAAACGAACCACACGTCATTCACACCGCAAAGAAACCGGAACCCGAAATCCCTGAAAAGGTGGAGGTGCCCGACTTTGCAGACCGTTTGCCCGAACAGATTCGTCGGTTCACGTTACCGGCACAGATCCATGACGCCGAACACTTGTCGTTCATTCAGGGCGGCGGACACGGCGGATCGCATCCGCATTTGGTCCACGAGTTTGTTTCATCGCTGTTGGAGGACCGTGACCCACGGCCCAACGCGGTGACCAGTGCCAACTGGACTTGTGTCGGCATCTGTGCACACCAGTCGGCGCTGCAGGGCGGACAGGTGGTTCGATTGCCGGAATTCACGCTGGGATAATCGCGGCCCATTGGCGGTGGTCTGGCTGAAACATTTTGCGGTTCGCTCGCTGTGCGCTAGGTGGTCGTTTTTTGAATTTCACATCGGTTTCGATATTGAGAACGTTGATGAGCCCTTGTTCGTTTATGGCAATCTCCCACAGGCTGTGGGCATTGATGATCGTCGGGTGGTTGCAGACCGCTTTTCTGACGTTCACACCGGTCGGTGCGGCCGACCTGACGTTGTTGTTCATCGGTGATTCCGGTCATCACCAACCTACGCGACGCTTCCAAGAACTGGCGCCGGTGCTGGAACGTCGTGGCATTGAACTACGCTACACCCAGCGTATGGGCGACCTGAACCCGTCGACGTTGCAAACGTTCGACGGTGTGGTTTTGTACGCGAACATCGACCGAATCGAAGACGAACAGGCCGCTGCTCTGCTCGATTTCGTCGCCGCCGGCAAGGGCTTCGTTCCATTGCACTGTGCCAGTTACTGTTGGCGAAACAACCCCGAAATCGTTGCCTTGATGGGCGGACAGTTTTTGCGGCACGGGACCGGAATCGTTTCAACGCAGGTCGTTGCACCGGAGCATCCGGTGATGAATGGATTCGAAGGTTTTTCCAGTTGGGATGAAACCTACGTTCATCACCGCTACAACACGGCGAATCGAACCGTCTTGGAGTATCGCGTCGGGGACGAGCAAGCCGAGGGCAACGATCGCGAACCCTGGACATGGGTTCGCACGCACGGGCGCGGACGCGTGTTTTACACCGCCTGGGGACACGACGGTCGAACGTTCACCCAGCCAGGTTTTCACAACCTGGTCGAACGCGGCATTCGCTGGGCTTGTGGCGAAGATCCGTCGGTCGTGGCCGATTTTCGCGATGTCGAAACCTTTGACGTGCCGGCGATGACCACGGTTGGTGACGATGCGGCTGATTTCCAGTACGTCGATGTCGGTCCCAAAATTCCGAACTACACCCCCAGTCGGCGATGGGGAACTCAGGGGGATCCCAAAACACTGATGCAGATGCCGCTGGACCCAGAGGAGTCCATCAAGCATTTCGTCACGCCGGTCGGTTTGGCGGTAGAACGCTATGCCGATGAGCGTGATTTTCAGTCCAAACCGATCGCCATGACTTGGGACGAGCGTGGGCGATTGTGGGTTTGCGAAACGGTCGACTATCCCAATGAACTGGGGCAGGGACGTGACCGGATTCGCATCTGTGAAGACACCGATGGTGACCATGTCGCCGACCGTTTCACCGTGTTTGCCGACGGGCTTAGTATTCCCACCTCGATCGTCATCGTGCGGGGTGGCGCCGTCGTTCAAAACGGAACCGAAACGATTTATTTGAAGGACACCGATGGCGATGACGTGGCCGACCAACGGTCGACTTTGATCGAAGGCTGGGCTTTGGGCGATACGCACGGCGGCGTCAGCAACTTTCGTTACGGCTTGGACAACTGGATCTGGGCCATGCAGGGCTACAACAACAGCACGCCGACCTATGACGGCAAGCAATCACAATCGTTTCGTCAGGGTTTCTGGCGATTCAAGCTGTCACAAAGTGACCCACCGGTGGTGACGGACTTGGAATTTGTGCGGTCCAGCGACAACAACACTTGGGGGCTGGGGATTGGCGAAGACGGTTTGATCTTTGGATCGACCGCCAATCATAACCCCAGCATGTTCATGCCGATTGCCAATCGCTACTACGAACGCGTACGCGGGTGGTCGCCATCGACATTGCATTCGATCGCCGACACGCACGAATTTGACCCGATCACCGACAACGTTCGCCAAGTCGATCATCACGGTGGGTACACCGCCGGCGCCGGGCATGCCTTGTACACCGCTCGTGCATTTCCGCGTCAATGGTGGAACCGCACGGCATTTGTTTGCGGTCCCACCGGTCATTTGGTGGGGACATTCGTGCTGCGTCCCGACGGCGCTAACTTCCAATCGACCAGCCCCGTGAATCTGTTGGCAAGCGATGACGAATGGTCGGCTCCGATCATGGCGGAAGTGGGGCCCGACGGCGCGGTTTGGGTGATCGATTGGTACAACTACATTGTGCAACACAATCCGACGCCCAACGGGTTTGAAACAGGGCAAGGTCGTGCCTACGAAAGCGATCTTCGCGACAAAACGCACGGTCGGATCTATCGTGTCGTTCCCGATGACGACCAACGCTTGCATGCAATCGAAGATCTTTCTCAAGGCTCGAACCAGGATTTGGTCAACAGCCTTTCGCATCCGTCGATGCGCTGGCGTTTGCATGCTCAGCGATTATTGGTCGAACGAGGACTCGGCCAGGACGCCGAAGTAGTGAACGGACTGATGGACCTGGTGTCGAACCGAGAAGTCGACACGATCGGACTGAACGTCGGTGCCATTCACGCGTTGCACACGCTCGCCGCAATGCTGCAAGCATCGGGGCCACAGGCGGAGATCACCGATTCGAAATTCATCGATGGTTTGGAAGACGCCCTGAGTCATCCTTCGGCCGGCGTGCGTCGAAACGCATTGGCGGTCATCCCAAAAACACAAGCCGGCAGCCGGTTGTTGCTTCGGCACCGTGAAGTGTTCGACGACGTGGATGCCCAAGTCCGACTGCAGGCGGTGTTGACGTTGTCGGACTTGCCGGAAGCCGAGGACGCGGGGCGTTTGGTGGCGGAACTGTGCGTCGGTCAGACCGATCCGATCATGCTGGACGCATTGACGTCCGCAGCGGCCACACATGCCCCCTCGTTTCTTCGACAAATTGCCCAGACTCGTTTGGGCCGCGAAAGCTTGGTGGTGGTGTCGCCGGTCACGCAACGAGTTACGGAGCATGTCGCCCGTGGGCGACCCGACAGCGCCACGCTGCAGCGATTGTTGGAAGCGCTGTCCAGCGCGGAACCGAACATCGCCGGTGCAATGGTCGACGGCTTGTTGGCGGGTTGGCCCAAGGACCATCGTGTTTCGGCAACCGATACGCTTGTTGCCAAGCTTCGCGACGCGTTTCGTGCGTCCCGATCGGCGGGCAAGGTTCAACTATTGCGATTGGCGGCGGCAGCAGGTTTGGACACGCTGGACGATGAAGCCGAATCGATCTTGGCCGGATTGCGGGACACGGTGTCCGACCCCGACGTCGATCCGCAACGGCGGGTTCGTGCGGCACAGGACTGGATCGCTTTCCGGCCCGATGATCCCGATGTGGTCGACAGTATTGTTCAGGAAATCACGCCGCAGACCGATCCGGCATTGGCGGCCGGCTTCTTAAACGCCGTTTCACGCAGTCGTTCCGAAGAAGCCGCGGAGCTGATTATCGATGCGTTGTCCACGTTGACGCCGCAAGTCAAATCGGCCGCGATCAGTGTCATGATCGGCAAGCCCAGTTGGACTCGTGCCTTGCTGGATGCCGCCGAGGCCGACCAGTTTGACATCAACGAATTGACGTTGGAACAAAAGCAACAACTGCGGTCCTTTCCTGATCGGCGCATCCGCCGGCGTGCCGAAGCCAAGCTTGCCATGGGCGGCGGGCTTCCCGATGCGGACCGCGAAAAGGTGCTGCAGTCGCTGATGCATGTCACCACTCGGACCGGCAATGTGAAAGCGGGCAAAGAGGTGTTCAAAAAAGTGTGCAGCGCCTGTCATCAATACGGTGATCTTGGGCAAAAGGTCGGCCCCAATCTGACGGGCATGGCTGCGCATCCGAAGTCGGAATTGTTGACGCATATCATTGATCCATCGCGCAACGTGGAAGGCAACTACCGCCTGTACAACGTGTTGACCGTCGACGGCCAAGTGTTCAGTGGAATGTTGGCGGGTGAATCCCGCACGTCAATCACGATCATCGACGCTCAAGCGAAAGAGATTCGGTTGGCGCGGGAAGACATCGAAGAACTGATCGCGTCGCGAAAAAGCGTGATGCCCGAGGGATTCGAAAAACAGATTAGCGACGACGAATTGGCCGACCTGTTGCAGTTTTTGACCGACCAGGGGCCGTTTGTTCCCATTCCTTTGGACGATGTGGCGACGGCGATCAGCACACGAGGACTGTTTTCACAAAGCGATCGTGGCCCGGATCGAATGGTGTTCGACAATTGGGATCCCAAGACGTTCGATGGGGTGCCTTTCGTCCTGACTGATCCGATGGGGCAAAGCCAAAAGAATCTGATTTTGCTGCGTGGGCCACGCGGAACCTTGCCGCCACGCATGCCGGCGTCCGTGTCGCTGCCTTGTGGAACGTCCGCCTCGGCGATCCATCTGTTAAGTGGCGTGGGTGGATGGAGCTATCCGTTTGAGCAAGAACAATCGGTATCGATGATCGTTCGTCTGCACTATGCCGATGGATCATCCGAAGATCATGAATTGATCAACGGCTTGCACTTCGCGGATTACATCCGCCGCGTGGATGTGCCCAAAAGTGAGTTCGCTTTTGCGTTGGGTGATCAGCAAATTCGCTATCTGAAGGTCGTGCCAAGCCGTTCCGCAATGATCAATACGATCGAGCTGGTCAAGGGTGATGATTCCACCGCTCCCATCGTGATGGCGGTCACAGTTCAACGCGACGAATCCGACGGCAATGCAGAAACGGTTTCCGAATCGTTGGATCACCGCGATGGCGGCGAGCGATCGCTGAAAGCCGCGGTCGGCGACCGCTATAAGATCGGTGTGGGCGTCAGCCATCGCGTGATCGAAGACCCAGCCAACGCCGAACTGATCCAGAAACACTTTCAAATTCTGACGCCGGAAAACTGTATGAAACCTCAGGGCATTCATCCGGCCGAAGACGAATGGAACTTTGACGCGACGGACAAGTTTGTGGACTTCGCGACAGAACATGGCTTGGAGGTCGTTGGGCATTGTCTGGTTTGGGCCAAGGATGACCGCACGGACCCTTGGATGATGAAAGACGGTGACAGCGACGTCGGCCGAGACAAGTTACTGCAGCGAATTGAAACCCACATCGAAACGGTGGTGCAGCGATACGCCGATGCCGTGACAATGTGGGATGTTGTCAATGAAGCGATCGGCGATGGTGACGAAGGCCTGTTGCGTGATTCGGTGTATTCACGTGCTACCGGGATGGACTTCATCGTGAAAGCCTTTCAAGTGGCTCACGCAAATGATCCCGATGCCTTGTTGATCTACAACGACTACAACGGCCATAAACCAGACAAGCGAAAGAAGCTGATCGAGTTCCTGACGAAGCTGAAAGCTGCGGGCGCGCCGGTCGACGCGTATGGCATGCAAGGCCACTTTGAACTTGGTGACGAATCCATCGACCAATTGCGCGACACTTTTCAGGAGCTTCGTCGGCTGGGGCTACAGGTCGTTGTATCGGAGCTGGATATCGACGTCGTCAAACGCGGCCGCTGGTGGTCCGAGGATGGAAAGTTTCGTGATGAATTGTCCGCCTATGATCCCTATCCCGATGGGATGCCGGATGACATTCGTGACCAACAGATCCGCCAATACGTCCAATTGTTTGAACTGTTCAATGAATACAGCGACATCATCGCCAGGGTTTCGTTTTGGAATCTGCACGATGGTGAAAGCTGGCTGAACACGTTTCCCTGGCGACGTGTGAATCACCCGCTGCTATTTGACCGCGATCTTCAGCCCAAACCCGCCTTTGATGCGGTCTACGACGCTTTGAAGCAATAGACCGGTCGACCCGCAGTATCAAATCCGTGTGCCAAATTTGCGTGACAAATCACGCTTGTCTTGTTGGGCATTGTGCGTGGGAAATGCTCGCTGGCCCAAGCCGGGCGTCGGGGTTCCCGGGTAAACTGGACGCCATCTTGTTTCGTCCGGTCACGGATTCCCGCGGAGTGTTCGCATGGCGTCGCCAAATTCTCGTCGTCGTTTCTTGAAAGGTTCCATCGGTACCGCTGTGGCAGCCGGATTGGCGGAAAACGGCCAGTCGGCAGCGGGCGACGATCCCGCATCGCAAAATTCCGCGACGGCGGCCCCTCAGGTCCAGTGGCGAAACCGCAATGAAGCGATGCGTTACCGGATGCTGGGGCGAACCGGGATGATGGTTTCCGAGATCGTGATGGGGGGCAATGAAATCACGCCGGACAATTACCAACATGTGTTCGAAGCGATGGACATGGGGTTGAACTACCTGGACACTTCGCCCGCCTACGGCAAAGGCGCCAGTGAATTGGGGTTTGCTAAGGTGATCAAGCAGCGGCCACGAGATCATTTCTTTCTGACATCCAAGGTCAGCGTTTGGGATCTGAACCGTAACGAGCGTTTTGAAAAGATTTACAACGGTTTGTCCGGTGACGAACAATCGCGATTGCGTGGCGCGGCGGATGACTTGATTGCACAACGTGGTGCGGCCGAACCGGATTATCTGGGCGGTTACTTTGGCGGCCAGACTCGCGAATTGAATGCGGCTGCACTGTCGGACGTGATGGAAGCGACCTATGGCGACCGAATCGATCGTGTCAAAAACTATCGTCAGATCATCATTGATTCGGTCGAAGGCAGCCTGCAACGCTTGGGGACCGATCATTTGGACGTGTTGATGTGCCCGCACGGCGCAAGCAGTCCGGTTGAACTGACAAGGTATCCCGAAATCTTCGATGCATTCAACGAATTGAAAGTCGACGGAAAGGTTCGCTTCTTGGGCGTGTCGTCCCACAATGATCCCGCCGGCGTGTTGGACGCTGCAACAAAATCTGGGATCTATTCGGTTGCCATGGTGGCCTACAACGTTGTCAACGAATCGTTCATGAACCAGGCCATCGATGCGGCCCACGATGCCGGCGTCGGGGTGATCGCAATGAAAGTCGCGCGACCGGTGTATCGCAGCCCCCAGTCGGCCAACGGCAATAGGGAAGGCCGCAAGCGGTTGAACGAGGCGGTTGATGGCGATTGGTCGATCCCTCAAAAGGCGTACCTTTGGGCGTTGCGAAACCCAAAACTTAGCGCCGTAATCTCCAACATGGTCAACGCGGAACAAGTGGCGGAAAATATCATCCTACCACTGCACCGTGGCTGATTTGGTTTTCCGTTTTTGCTCGGTGTCACTGGTCCCGTGGCCACCGACATGGCGGATGTCTGTGCATGGTGCGATGTTCGGCGATGGTTTTGACGGACCGGCGGATCGGTGCCATGATGTGTCGGCCTCCGACCCGTTGGGTCCCCTGCCCCGCCGAACCAATCGCGTTTCGTCGTCGCTTGTTTCCTTCAAGCTGTCTCAGACGACGCGGTCCCGCCCCGCCTTGATCAACCATGCAACAACGCATCCTTTCCAATCAACGCATCCTTTCCAATCAACGCAACCGGGTACTGCCCCTCGTTTGGCTGTGTTTGGTCGTTGGGCTATCTGCCGTTTCGCAAGCGGATTCACCCAGCCCTGGTTCGGTCGATTGCACGACGTTGGACGGCAAGGTGATGTGTGGTTACCAGGGCTGGTTCAACTGTCCCGGCGACGGATCGGAATTGGGATGGCGACACTGGGGGCGATCCAGTCGCCGGATGTTCGGACCGGAAAGCGTGACGATTGACCTGTGGCCGGATGTGTCGGAATATGGCGATGACGAGTTGTTCGAAACCGGATTTCGAAATGCCGATGGCAGCATCGCCAAGGTTTTCAGCAGTGCGAATCAAACAACCGTCGACCGGCATTTCCGCTGGATGAAGGACTATGGCATCGACGGCGCGTTCGTTCAGCGGTTTGCAACGTCGCTGCGATCCGTTGCCAGTCGTGCCAACCGTGACAGAATCCTGAATCACTGTCGACAGGCGGCGGAAAACCATGGCCGCGCCTTTGTCGTGATGTACGACCTGTCCGGCCTGCGCGAAGGACAGCTCGGAATGATTGCCGATGACTGGGATCGTTTGGATTCCGCCTTTGCCGTGGTCCAAAGCCCCGCTTATCTGCAACATCACGGCAAGCCTTTGGTGGCGATCTGGGGCGTTGGATTCAAAGACCGCCATCAAGAAGGGTCGTACTCGTTGGAAGGATGCCGGGATATGATCGCCCAGATCAAATCTCGCGGCTGCAGCGTCATGCTGGGCGTTCCCACGGGATGGCGACAGCAAACACGTGATTGCATCGATGATCCCATCGTCCAAGAGATCTTGCAGATGGCCGATGTCATCAGCCCCTGGACGCCCGGTCGATACCGAGACATTGACCAGGTGCGTCGCCACGCCGATGAGTTTTGGGCCGCCGATCAGCAACGTTGTGACGAGCTGGGCCAGGATTATCTGCCGGTCATTTTCCCTGGATTCAGCTGGCACAACTTGAAGGAAGGCCAAGCGGAATTGGGCGCGATCCCGCGCCAGAAAGGCAAGTTTCTTTGGTCGCAAGTCATGGCGGCGAAGCAGGCCGGTGCAAACATGTTGTACGTCGCGATGTTTGACGAAGTGGACGAAGGGACCGCAATTTTCAAATGCACCAACGACCCGCCTGTTGATGATCACGTGCCTTTCCTAACTTATGAAGGCTTGCCCAGTGATCACTATCTGCGTTTGGTCGGCGAAGCGGCTCGTGTGATTCGCGGTGAAGAACCGGTCACGAAAGTCCCCGATTTCCATCCGTAAAACGACCGGATCACTCGGTTTCACGCGTTCAGCCCCTCAAAAAATTCCGATTGCGATGCCGTTGGTTGCCGCCTAATCCAGACAGCCACTCAAGCGATCGGACCGGCGAAGGAATCTTGATGAAGTTGACCATCAGTTTGGGACAAATGGACATCGTTCCCGGTGATCCCGATGCCAACATTGCCAAAGCGAGCCAGATGGCACGGCACGCCTCCGACGCAGGCGCCGATGTGTTGGTCCTGCCGGAACTTTGGTCGACCGGTTACGTGCTGAAGCGTGCCGGCGAACTTGCCGATGCGGTGGGTCACGGTGTCTTTGCCGAAGTGCAACGATTGTCCGACGAGCATGCGATTCACATCGTCGGGTCCTGTCTATCGAAAGACGTCTCGAATCAGTACGCCAACACCAGTGTTTGGACGGCACCCGGCGGACGAGCGTTGGGGCAATACAACAAGCTTCATCTGTTTCGCCTGATGCACGAAGACCAGTTCCTAAAGCCAGGTGACCGACCGGTCTTGATTGACAGTCCATGGGGAAAGGCGGGAATGGCGATCTGCTATGACCTGCGTTTCCCCGAACTGTTTTCTTCGTACGCGACCGACGGTGCGATCATGGTGTTGATTCCCGCACAGTGGCCGAAGGTGCGTGTGGAGCATTGGAAAACACTGTTGCGTGCCCGAGCAATCGAAAACCAAATGTTTGTGATCGCATGCAATTGTGTCGGACAAATCGGTCCCACGGTTTTTGGTGGCCATTCATGTGTCATTGATCCCTGGGGCGAAATACCGATTCAAGCCGGCGATCAGGAAGAGGTGGTGACGACGGTGATCGACACGGATCAGATCGATGATGTGCGAGCGCGCATTCCGGTGTTTTCCGATCGCCGCACGGACTTGTTCCAGTTCTGAATGATCGTTTGATCCGAGTGTCAACAGCCGGTTCCTTGACCAGCCCGTTTGACTCACAGGTCGATTGGGAAACGCGCGGCGGACCGTGAAGGTGTTTTGATTGGCGTCTGTCGATCAGTGCAAGCGATCCGGTTCCGATGGCAGTTTCCAATCCACCGGTGGCCACACGTCGGGTTTGGCAAGTTGCGTTTCAAAAGCTGAGCCTTGGATTGTTTCGAATCCAGACAGTGCATCGCTTAGCCGGCCGGCAACATCGGCGGGGACGTCTTTGACCGGCTCGGATTCGGTCGGGTCATCCGCGATGCGGAAATACTGATCGTCCACCCGTTTCCAATGGTCGGACACGACCGCATGGGCACCCAAGATGATCGATCGTTCCGGCGGTGTTTGGCTGCCACTCAAGTACGGCAATAGGTTTTTTCCGTCGCATCCCTGCGGCGGCGTTGTCCCGGCGGCCGCTGCAATGGTGGGCAATAGATCCACGTAACTGGCCACGGACGTGAACCGTTGACCGGCGGGCAGTTGCTGTGGCCAGCGGATCATGGCGACAACCCGCACGCCGCCTTCCCAGGTGTCAAACTTGTTGCCGCGAAGCGGTGAGTTGTCGCCACCGTGGGTGGGCGTGCCGCCGTTGTCACTGTGAAAAACGACGATCGTGTTCTCGGCGATTCCCTGTTTGTCGATCTCATCTAAGATCTGTCGAATGTTTTCGTCCATCGACGTCACCATGGCTGCGAACGTTTGGCGAACCGTATTGCCGCGGCCGGCCTTACCGTAATTCGGTGCCTTTTCACGCTTCGCCAACCGACGATCCGTGTTCGGTGCCAGATCACCCTGGGGATCGAAACCGTATTGATCCAGCACCTTTCGCTTGGCTTGAATGGGGGAATGCGGTGCGTTGAACGCGACCACCATATAGAAAGGATCGCCTGCGGCGTGGTCACGGATGTACTTTGATGCTTCGCGGCCGATCAAGTCCGTCGAATAACCTTCATCCTCCGATGCGTCGTACCCGCGGTGCCAGTCCAGTTGCCCGTGCCGCTTGTGGCTGAAGTAGTCGATCGCGCCGTTGTAGTGACCATAGAAATGATTGAATCCATGCTTCAGCGGATGAAACAGATCGGACGCCAATCCCAAATGCCACTTGCCGAACATCGCGCGGTGTGGATAACCGGCATTCGATAAGACTTCCGCCGTGGTGACTTCCTGGGGTGGTAAACCGTGCCGTGCATTGGGATTGCATACGCCACCCCAAATTCCAAAACGAAACGGGTAGCGGCCGGTCATGACACCGGCCCGCGTGGGCGAACAAATGGGCGTGACATAAAAGCGGTCCAGGACCACGGACTGTTCGGCCAACTGATCCAACGCAGGAGTTTTGATATCGCTGCCGTGAAAGCCCACATCGTTCCAGCCAAGGTCATCGGCGATGATGTGAACGATGTTCGGGGATGCCGCAGATCGACCTTGCGACGTCGACTCATGCTGTACGGAGACAGCATCACGCGTTTTACCGACCGCTGAACGCGTCGACGCCGCCTTCGGTTTTTGAACATAGTGGGCGTCCATCTTTTGCCACCAACCCAACAGTTGTTGCTTCATCGCGTGGACGGTCGCCGGTTGTTCATCAGCCAGGTTTTTCGTCTCACCAGGGTCAGCGGTCAAGTCAAACAATTGCACGCGGGAACTATCGGGATTGCACAGTAACTTCCATCGACCATCACGCATGGCCAGTGATGGGCTTTGGTGTTCCGCCTTGCCGGGCTGGATGCTGCCGTGAACGCCATATTCCCAGAACACGGGTTGGTCCCGCTGAACTTTTTGACCAAGCAACGCGTCGGATAGATCAATGCCGTCGGATTGCGTGATCTGATCGGTAACACCACAAATCGCCGCGACGGTCGGTAAGACGTCGATCGCGGCCATGATCGTTGAATCGTTCAAACGGTCGGCCGGAATTCGGCCCGGCAATCGTGCGATGAAGGGCATCCGGATGCCGCCTTCGTACAGGCTCCATTTGCGACCAAAAAACGGTCCGGTAAAACCGGGCGGTTGGTGACCGGCCTCGTAGTATCGCGGCCAATCAGTCGGGCCGTTGTCGCTGGTCAGAAGGACCAGCGTGTTTTTTGAAAGCTTGAGCGTATCCAGTGTGTCCAGAAGACGACCGATCTGGCGATCCATTTCGTCAAGGACGGCAAAGAATGCTTCGTCCGGCGGATTGTCAGAACTTCCCTGCCACTTACTCGCTTGCCGTTCCGATGGTGAATGCGTGTCGTGAACATCATTCGGAAAGACGCGCAGATAGAACGGCCGTTCTTGGTTGGCTTTCAAAAATTCAATCGCGTGATCCACATAGGTCTCGGTTGTCCGGTGCTTGGGCAAATCCAAGATTTTGCCTCGACCGTGCGTCCAACTGAGTTTCTGGTTGCCCGTCTTCTGCCAAAGGATGCGGTCGCCCAAGCCTTCGAAAGAAACCAGCGATTCGTCAAAACCATATGCCTGAGGCAGTGGCGCGTCGCCGACATCGCGTCCGCCGCCCATGTGCCATTTGCCAAAATGCGCGGTGCGATATCCCGCTTGTCGCAATAGCTTGGCCAGCGTCGGAGCATCCGGGTCGAGCCAGTCGGGCATCTTCCGTTGGCGGTTCGATTTGCGAGTTGCCAGGAACGAATGGATGCGATACTGCTGCTGATACCGGCCCGTCGTCAGCGCGACCCTTGACGCGGAACAGATGGGCGAATTGACATAGAAATTGGTCAGCCGGATTCCCTCGGCGGCTAACCGATCGATGTTGGGCGTTTTCATCGCCGGGTTGCCAAAACAACTCGGGTCTGCGAACCCCATGTCGTCGATGAAAATGACCACAACGTTCGGCGGACGATCATCGGCCGCGATCGCGGGTCGACCAGCGAACGGAATGATGCCAATCAGCATCATCGCTAGGAACAAGATGACATCGGGACGGTGTTTCTTCATGGCGGGCAGCAGGGGAGCGGCGTCTGTGGGGAGGCACACGATCAGGGGCGGGAGCCGACCGAATCTGGTCGCCGAAATCTGGTCACTGATGAAACGCTCGGCGGCGGTCAATCGGCGGGAAACAGCCATAAGCACAGTGTCGGGCTGACTATTGGTACGACGTTCGCAATTGATGTGTCGACGCAGTCGGTGCAAATTTCGATCGGGTATCCATCTTATCCGACCGGTTGCTCCGTTTTCACGCTGGCCGTCGCCTGACACTGGAACTCTTGAAGTGCGCACATCTGGGCACTATGTCCCAGCGTCGGCGAAGCGATTGATTGCTCGGACGATCCACCGATGGCCGCAATCGTCCGGCCAAGCCAAACGCTCCCGACAGGGGTAAGGGCCGCGGACCAATGACATCGCCCCATTTGAGTTAACGATGCGAAAAACGATTTTGATCACTGGTGCGACCGATGGCATCGGTTTGAACACTGCGAAACGACTTGCACAGCTCGGACATCGCGTCCTGCTGCATGGCAGGTCCGAAGCCAAGCTTCGTCAGGCCCAGGCCGACATTCAGCAGACATCGAATGACGAGTCGGTGCAGGGCTACCTTGCCGATCTTTCGCACCTGTCCCAGGCGGAACGACTGGCCGGTGATGTTGTTTCGGATCATCCCAGCATCGACGTGTTGATCAACAACGCCGGCGTCTTCGCCGTCAATGAACCTCGAACCGACGACGGGTTGGATGTGCGTTTCGCGGTGAACACAATCGCACCGTACATTCTTGCCAAACGTTTGATCCCAGCGTTGGGCAGCGACGGACGCATCGTCAACGTTTCGTCTGCTGCGCAAGCGCCGGTCAACTTGAGTGCTTTGTCTGGCACCGGAACGTTGTCCGATGGTGACGCGTACGCCCAAAGCAAGCTGGCACTGATCATGTGGACCAATCAGATGGCGGCATCGCTGGGCAATGACGGGCCGATGATGGTTTCGGTGAATCCCGGTTCGCTATTGGCCAGCAAGATGGTCAAGCGTGCGTTTGGAATCGACGGCAAGGATCTTTCGATTGGTTCGGATATCCTGGTGCGTGCGGCAACCTCAAATGAGTTCGACAAAGCCTCCGGACGCTACTACGACAACGATTCGCGGCGATTTGGCCAACCGCACCACGACGCGTTGAATGTTGATAAATCGGCGGCGGTCGTCCAAACGATGGACGCGATCCTAAGCGAAGTCTTGGCGGCATCACGCTGAATCGCGATGCGGCCGCGAAAGTTGACAGATTGACCTAGCGACGCGGATCAAGCCGTTCTTGGCACAGGCATCCTAACGACCGTCGCTATCATGGATCCCGCGTGCCATGCGAGCCTTGGCTTGCCGGCACTGGGGTCTCATTCTCGCTGTCCCGGTCAATTGTGATGTTTCGTTCGAACTGGTGGTGCGTTTTCGCGTGGGTTCTTTGCGCCGGTGTTCTTTCCGATGCCTGGGGTGACCGCGTTTCCATTCAGTACGATGCGAACGATCCGATGCAGGTCTTCGGCGTCGGTGATTTGACAGCAGCGCTGAAGTCCACCGGCAATGAAGTCGTCTCTGAACAAGCCGATTTCCATATCGCGTTCTCACAGTATGAACCTGGGATGGGCCCCCAATCGTTCCGGATTCAAAAGGAAGGAACGCGTGGAATTCGCATCTTTCACGGCGATTCCGTGGGGGCAATGTACGGCGCATTGGAATTGGCCGAAGACATTGCGTTGGGCAACAGCTTGCAAGGTATACGGGAAAAGGCACGTAAGCCGTATGTGCCCCATCGTGGCTTGAAGTTCAACATCCCGCTGGACGCCCGAGCCCCCAGCTACGATGACACCGGTACGTCAGCCCACCAAAACATCCCGGTCATGTGGGAATGGGATTTTTGGAAGTCGTTCATCGATCAGATGATTCGCAATCGGTACGACACGCTGACCCTGTGGGTCACGCATCCCTATCCCGGAATGGTCCGATTGCCGGAGTACCCGGATGCAAACTACGACGACGTACGTGTACTGGCCAAGCCGGTCGATGAACATGGCGATCGCCATTGGGATCGCTTGGATGTTTTCGATCCCGCCAACACCAAAGTGGTCAAGAAAATCACGTTGGACGAAAAAATCGCGTTCTGGACACGCGTCTTCGACTATGCCCAGGCACACGGGATCACCATCCATTTGTACCACTGGAACATTTATACCTTCGGCGCGGAAGGCAAATACGGAATCACTGACAGTGGCAAAAACGACGCAACCGTCCAGTACATGCGATACTGCGTCCGCCGGATGTTGGAAACGTATCCGCAGATTGACGGGATCGGTGTTGCTGCCGGCGAACACTTTGATCTTCCCCAAGGCGGGGCTCGTGAAGAATGGTTGTGGAAAACCTACGCACTGGGCATCAAAGACTACTGCCGCGACCACCCCGATCGCCGGATCACATTCATCTTCCGCAGCCTGATGTCAAACGCCGACAACATCATGGATGTGTTCGCAGACTATGACGTCGGTGCCTTCCATACCGACCACAAATACGCTCGCGCACGCGTTCATTCCACGACCACGTCCCCGTATCTGGACATCGAGTATCGTGACGGTCTGGAAAAGTTCGAAATTCCGTGTTGGCTGAACGTTCGCAACGATGATTTGTTCATCTTTCGTTGGGGTGATCCCGACTACGTTCGCGAATTCTGGGCCAACATTCCTCGTGACGTGCTGCGATCCGAAGCTGGCTATTTCATGGGCCCCGACGGCTTTGTGCAGGGCAAGGAATTCGTCAGTAAGAATGATGAACTGACCGGCCAAATGGAGGTCGACAAACACTGGTATCGGTTCATGATGTTCGGTCGGTTGAGCTATGACCTGACCCTCACGCGAGACTATTTTGAAAAACGATTGGCCGAACGCTTTCCTGACACCGATGCGAAACGCCTGTACGAAACCTGGCAATCCGCTTCTCAGATCATTCCCTTGGTCAATCGATTCTTCTTCCGTGTGAATGATCTCCAGTTTTCGCCGGAAGGTTGCATTGCAAAAGAGGGATTTCTGACGGTTGATCGATCCTTCTTCGCACATCCGCCGCTGCAGGGTTCAGGGATACTGTCGGTCCAGCAGTACGCCCAGAAGATCATCCAGGACGAATCGTTCGATGGGATCACGCCGATGGATGTTGCCGACACGCTGGACGCCGATGCGGCTCAAACGCTGGCCGGTGTGAAGACGCTTCGAAGTAACACGACTGCATCGAGTCCGGAGTTGCGGTCGACGCTGAGCGATTTGGAGGCGATGGCGTGGTTGGGCAAATACTACGCCGCCAAGATTCGTGGTGCCGCGGAATTGGCGGTTTATCGTGCCGATCGAACACGAACCGTTCACCACGATCGCGCGGTGCAGCATTTCGAAAATGCGGTGCAGCAATGGACTCGTTATGCCGACGTCGCCACCAGCCAGTATCGTCCGCAACTGTTCTCAAGAACGCATTACATGGATTGGTCCAGGATCTTGGATGACGTGCGACAAGAATTGGATTCCGTTCGGGCCGAGGCAAAGTGACAAGGATCGGCTAGGCACTGTTTATCAATTCAACACGAAGGCCAATGAAGACGGTAACCCGACGCGTCAGCGAGGGATTCTTGATGAATGAATAACTTCGGCCCCTCGCTGACGCTTCGGGTTACCAATAGATAAACAGTGGCTATATCCGAACGCACGGACTTCGCTGAAGATTGCGCTGGTCTCTCTTCGAAGGTCGGCATCATAAACGATGGCTCAGAAAACGCATCGCTTCTTGCGGCGATGTTGCGTTTTGAGCGTGCGTTGATCACGGTGATCGGCCCTTTTGGTCGGACTCAAAATTGATCGATACAACCGGCCTGCCACCAAGGTTCAGTGCGACAATTCGCTCCAATATAGGCAGCTTTGTGTAGGAATCTGTCACAGGTTTAAAGTGCACACGGCGACGGATGAAATCATCGGTCGCTTACGGGGGAACGAATCGTCATCCACATCCGAGTGACGCGAATGAAGTTCTCACCATCTCTATCCGCGACCGCGGCGATCGACGACATGCTGCTCGATTTCAGCGTCGCGATTGACCAAACGTACGCTTGGTTCTGCCCAGGCTTTGGGACGACCCTCAGTCCCAATACCTCGCGAATAAAAGGCCCTCCATCATCACAGTCAGCCAAGAACGGCGGTGAATCCGACTTCGCCAACACCGTCGTCCGGCAATCAAGTCTTGGTGCATGGCGGGCGATCCCAACCAGACGTATGAGACGGGGTGCGAGACCAAGTCCGCACGGAAATCAATGGTGAAGTTGACGACCGTTTCCTGAACAGATTGGTGTGTGTCTGCTTCATGCCCAACGGTGATCAACGCGTCCCAAGATGATGACGACTTTGTCATTCCGATGTTTCAACACTGTAGATCAGTCTATATCCGATGCTATTTGAAGTGATGTCCTTGTTGCCATGCGCCTATTGATTGTTGATCCGAGACGGAGTATCCGAGCAGCATGGACCAGTCGGCTGGGATCCCACGAACTGGAACTGCATGAAGCCGCCGATGAATCGGAGGTTCGTGATGTTTTGGATTGCAATCTTATGTCTGCGGTCATGGTCCCGTTCCCCTTCGACTGGTGCTCGGAGCCAAGCGAGTTTCTGCGATCCATTCACGACGTATGCCATCACACCATCGCACTGACCGATGGAAGCAAGCGACAAAACGAGGCAGCGTTTGCGTTGGGCGTATCGGAATGTTTATCGAAACATTGTGGTATCGAGCATTTGAACGCACTGGTCGAACGCATTCGGTACGTGTCCGATTTGGAAGACCGTGTCGTTCAAGCACAGAAAATGGAGGCCGTGGGCGAATTAGCGGCTGGCATCGCGCACGAGATCAACACACCCATTCAATATGTCGGCGACAACACACGTTTCGTGCGTGACGCTTGCGAAGACCTGATGGATGTGCTGACCAAGTGCAGCGATATCGTCAGCGATGAACAGCCCAGTCGTGACGTTGCTGCAATCAAGACGGTCATCCACGACGCCATGATACAGGCCGACTTTGAATACCTGATCGATGAAGTGCCGGCGGCCATCCGACAAACACTGGAAGGGGTCGAACGCGTGGCCAACATCGTGCGCGCGATGAAAGAATTTGCACACCCTGGGGTATCGGAGATGGTGCCCACCGATCTTTCCAAGTGCATCGAAAACACCGCAATGGTGGCACGGAACGAGTGGAAGTATGTGGCGAACCTGGAGACCGCGTTTGATTCCGAATTGCCCGCCGTTCCCTGTTTGCCCGGCGAACTGAACCAAGTCCTATTGAATCTAATCGTCAATGCGGCCCACGCGATCGCTGATCGTCAAGGGGACACGGGATCCGAAAAGGGCCGTATTGAAATTAGCACTCACCGATGCGGGACCGCAGCGGAGATTCGTGTGTCTGACACGGGGACGGGAATCGATGCGGCAAACGTGGAAAAGATATTCAAGCCGTTCTTCACCACCAAAGCCGCCGGCAAGGGTACCGGTCAGGGCCTGGCGATCGCACACAGCGTGATCGTTGAAAAACATGGTGGGACGATTGATGTGGAAAGCAAGGTTGGGATAGGGACGACTTTCGTCATTCGGCTGCCCTTGGGCAACACAACGGAACAAGGCATCCAGCCAGCCGAGTCGATGGAGAAGGCATGTGTGGGGTGATCCATGCCAAAGCGGGCAAGCAAAACATTCTCTTGGTAAGCGTCGTGGAAGGAAAACCGTTCTCGACGAATGGAAACAGTTGGGTCACAAGTTGATAACGGGCGATACAGGTGAAACAAAATGACAGAATCGATGGGACCTAAGCGTCAGGTGTTGTTTGTCGATGATGAACCCAACGTGCTTTCAGGGTTGCGGCGGATGCTGCGATGCCAACGAAACGTCTGGGACATGCACTTTGCCGGCGGCGGCGAAGCCGCGTTGGACGTCATGCGACAAATGCCGATCGATGTGATTGTTTCGGACATGCGTATGCCGGGTATGGATGGTGCCGAATTATTGACTCACGTCGCCGACCGATACCCGAATACGATCCGCTTGGTGTTAAGTGGCCAGTCGGAACAAGAGAAGATCTTTCGTGTTATCGGCCCGGCCCATCAATTCCTATCGAAACCCTGTGATGCGGATCGGCTGATTTACACGATTGAACGAGCCGTCAATCTGCGTGCCCAACTGCAAGACACAGCGTTGCAGGAAATCATTTCAAAGATCACCGCCTTGCCAAGCTTGCCAGAGATCTATCGCGATCTGGTCAATGAACTGGAATCGGATCACGCATCCATCGATCGCGTGGCGGAGATGATCGAAAGCGACCTGGCCATGAGTGCCAAAGTGCTTCAGCTTGTCAATTCATCATTCTTTGGCTTGCCCAGTCGAGTCACTGCCCCAAAGCATGCAGCATCGTTATTGGGGCTAAATATCATGCGACCGCTGGCTCTTTCGGCAAGCGTTTTTCTGCAGTATGAATCGCTGGATGTGGATGGATTCTGCTTGGATCATGAAATTCAGCATGGTCTGGCGGTGGGAGTGGCCGCACGTCGGGTCGCGGAATGTGAAACGGATGATCCTGGGGTAATCGACGATACGTTTGGCGCCGGGATGCTGCACGATATCGGCAAGCTGATCTTGGCGGTTCATCACACCGAAGCTTTTGCCGACGCCATCCGTTTGGCCGATGCACGACAGCAACCACTTTGGCAAGCAGAGTTGGAGATTTTCCAAACGACCCATGCTGCCATCGGTGGGCATTTGCTCGGCCTCTGGGGGCTGCCCAACCCGGTCGTCGAAGCGGTCGCGTTTCATCATCAGCCGGGATCGGCACCGGGCGGCCGATTTTGCCCGCTGACCGCGGTCCATGTCGCCAACAACCTGATCGGTCTGGATGTGTCGTGTTGCGAAACGCTGGGAAAGTGTCCCGAGTCGAGTCCGCCGCAGAATAACGACATGGATTTTGAGTATCTGGAATCGCTGCAGCTAAAACTTCGCGCCGAACATTGGTGCAACCAAATGCTTGCGGAGGCGATGCCGTGAACAAAAGAGTGCTGTTGGTCGACGATGACCCCAATGTCCTGCAAGGCTTCAAACGCAACCTTCGAAAGCATTATGAGCTTTCGCTGGCCGTCGGGCCGCATGAAGCCTTGGCGACAATTCGGAACGAAGGTCCCTTCGCCGTGGTGGTTTCAGACATGCAGATGCCGGAAATCAGCGGCGTCGAACTGCTCGCCCGTGTCCGCGAAATGCACGAACACACTGTTCGCGTGATGTTGACCGGCAATGCAGATCAAAAGACGGCCGTCGATGCGGTGAACGAAGGATGCATTTTTCGATTCCTGGGCAAGCCATGTCCGCCGGAAGTTTTGGCCAAAACGCTGGACGCGGCTTTGGAACAGTATCGTTTGGTGACCGCCGAAGCCGACCTGCTAAGCAAGACCGTCTCTGGAAGCATTCGAGTGCTGACTCAAGTGCTTTCGTTGGCCATGCCCGAAGCGTTTGGTCTGACCCAGGAAGCGCGAACGTTGGCACGCGAAGTCGGTAAGCAGATGAACGTGCAACCGCTGTGGGAGCTGGAAATGGCCGCGATGCTGATGCGTCTGGGCTACGTTTCTTTGCCTGCAGAGATCGCAAAACGATATCTGCGGGCCGAGCCGCTGGATGGAAAACTGCTGGCACTGGTGGATGAAACCCCAGCATTGGGCAGCGAATTGGTTGCGTCCATTCCAAGACTTGAAAACGTCGCCGCGTTGATTTCCCGATTGAACGACCCGCCATCACCACAGGTGCCGGCGGCATCGCAAATTCTGAAGGTCGTCGGTGACTTTCAGCGGTATCGGCATGATCGATCACCCTTGGTCGCGCTACGTGAAATGGAAGGCTCACCGGCCTATGACCCCAAGATCCTGGCACTCGTAGCCGAAGTCGTCGAAGCCACCTATCGACAAGTCGAAGTCTTGGTTTCGCAATTGACCGAAGGGATGGTTCTGGAGGAACACTTGCTGGACCACGCCGGCCGAATCTTGGTCGCCAAGGGACACGAAGTCCACGATTCACTGATTCAAAAGCTGAAGGCCCTCTGTCGATCGGGCAACGGTGTGCAAGAACCGATCTTGGTGCGAACCCTTGCTCCCGTTCCCGATCGCCAACCGGAAACCGAAGCGGTGGGAATCGGTTGACCGACTGTTCTCAGGACCAACGAAGCAATGACCCAAAGAGTTGTTCAATGACCAACCTACTATTCGTCGACGATGACATGAATCTGTTGCGGGGGCTGCGACGCAGTCTGCGGGACCAACCGTACTTCTTGCATGTCGCCAATTCGGCAGACCAAGCGATGAAGTTGTTCAAACATCGCGTTTTTGATGTCGCCGTGGTGGACCAGCGTCTGGACCACATATGCGGCTTAGAACTGCTGGCTTGGATTCGTCAGCATCATCCCAAGACGATTCGTTTGATGTTGACCGGGCATGCAAACGTGCACGTCGCCCAGGACGCAATCAATCGTGGCGGCGTTTTCCGGTTCCTGACCAAACCGATTCGTGATGTGGAACTGGCCATTGCAATTCGCGAAGGCTTGGAATCGCGCGAAGCGGCAAATGAGAACAATGAATCACACCACAGCTTGGCCGACCATGCTGTGTCGACCTGACGGATGACTCGATCGCAACCATTGACCACCTTTCAGCCAAAACCGAACCACCACTCACTTGCACCGAAACCAGAACTATGATTCGCACCCTTGTCGTTGACGATAGCAAGTTTATGGCGCGTGCCATGAAGACTTCGCTTCAAGAAATGGGCTTCGAAGTCGTCGGCGTTGGCCACGATGGATTCGAAGGCCTGGATCAGTTCAAACAACAACGACCCGACGTGACCCTGTTGGATGTCACCATGCCGAACATGGACGGCGTCGAATGCCTGCAGAAGATTTTGGAAATCGATGCCGAGGCCCGTGTCGTGATGCTCTCCGCGATCCGCGACGCTGCGGTGATTGAACAATGCATGTACGCGGGGGCGTTCGAGTTTTTGCAGAAGCCGATTCGCCCCAACAGTCCGGCGGATCTGTCTCGCCTGTGCTCCACACTGGAAAAAGCTGTAGAGAAGGCCTGCTGAAAATGGAAATCGTCAACACACACACCGAACTGTTTGCCGGCGTTGCTGCACGTACGCTTGGCGAGATGTTCGGGATCAGCCAACCGACCATTCGATCGGTGACCGAAACCGATTCGGTGAACACCGACAAGACGTTCATCGTCTCGATCTACTACACCGGCAGCGTTTACGGCGAATACTTGTTGGCCATGGACGAACAAACCGCGGCAAACGTGATCGGTATCTGCGAACAGATTAGCGACGACAATCGCGATGCCATCCGAGAAGACCTGTGTGATGCGATGTCGGAGACGCTGAACACCATCGTGGGTGAAAGCATCGTGACATTGCAGCAGACCTACACCAAGCTGACCATCACGTCGCCGCGAATCTATTTTGGGTGCATTCGTTATCCCAAATTCCGCACCGGGCGATGCGTTTTGAAAACGGAACATGGCCCCATCGAGTGCCACTTCTGCTTGGATTTGATGCGACTGGACTTGGCTGCATCCTATTCCCAGGCGATGGATTCGTTGATCGAAGTCAACGCGAAGCTGAAGGAAGCGAATGAGCACTTGGCCGAACAGCAAGCACAGTTGGTGCACTCTGCAAAGATGGCGTCAGTGGGGCTGTTGGCGTCGGGAGTCGCACATGAAATCAACAGCCCACTGTTTTTTGTCGATGCCAACCTGACCACGTTGAATGATTACATCGAAGTCATCGAGTCCACGTTACAACTGTATGAATCGTTGTGCGCGACGTTGATCAAGCAAAGCAACGCGGGCAACGATGTCATCAAGGGAATGCAATTGGAAGCTCAGACCCAAGACATGGAATTCGTAATCGACGATACCAAAGAATTGGTTAAAGAGACTCGTGACGGCGTCACTCGGATCAAAGGCATTGTCCAAGGCTTGAAGGATTTTTCACACGTGGATCGCTGCGGGCACGTGGTCAACAATGTGAAAGATATTGTGGTGAATACGTTGCAGTTGATCTCAAGCCAATTACCCGATGGGTGCGATGTCCAGTGCGAATTGGCCGAATTGCCGTCCACCGTGTGTAACGCGGGCGAAGTGGGCCAAGCGATCGCTGGGGTGGTATTGAACGCCAGCCAAGCGATGCCGACCGGCGGGACCGTTCGATTATCGGCCACCGCCGACGACACAACCATCAGCGTCGTCGTCGAAGACGAAGGTGTCGGCATTCCACCCTCAGACATTGAACACATCTTTGAACCCTTCTTTACGACCAAACAGGTCGGCGAAGGGACCGGGTTGGGGCTGTCGATCGCCTACGGGATCTTCGAAAAACATATGGGGTCGATCACCATCGAAAGCCAAGTGGATCTGGGGACGAAAGTGACGATGCGTTTGCCGGTGCATCAAAAGACAGCTGCCTGTGAATAGCGGGCCGCACCGTGCGCACGAAACTTGATGAACCGAATTTTGTCTTATGACTGGCGGACTTGCCTTCGATGAATTGGAGAACACGATGGAAATGAATCTTTGCGATCACCCAAGCGACATGACGCAACTGGTCTACGTCAGTGCCGCGACGGTTGCGTTTTCCGATGAAGACCTGGAAACGCTTTTGGCCCAGTCGCGACGCAATAACGCCGGTATCGACGTTTCCGGCGTGCTGTTGTTCCATGAAGGGACGTTCTTGCAGGTTTTGGAAGGGATGCCAGACGCCGTGGATCGGCTGTATCAGAAGATTGCTCGTGATAACAGGCACGACAATGTTTTGTTGCTGTCGTCAAGAACGATCACCGAACGAAATTTCGGTCAATGGAGTATGGGGTTTCTGAGTGGCTTGAACACGCTGGAAGAACTGCCCGGCTTTGTCGATTTCTTTCGAGGTCAACGATTGACCGATCTCAACGGCGACAGCAAACGTGTGTCGCAGATACTGGATGGCTTTCGAAGGGGACGCTGGCGACGCAGTCTTTCCGGGACCGACGACCGGCAACCCGGTCCAGATCGTCTCGCAACGACATCGTAAAAGGTCGTTTTCTTTCGCACATTTTCCACGCATTCAACAAGGGCCAATTCGATGAAGGGCATTGTATTTACCGAACTGATCGAGATGGTCGAAGACGATCTGGGAATCGAGATCGCGGATCGAGTGATTTCCACGTCAGGGACATCGAACGAGGGTGCCTACACCGCCGTCGGCAGCTATGACCATGCCGAGTTGATTCAACTGGTCCTGGCTCTGTCGGATCAGACAGGAGTTCCCGTTCCGGAGTTGGTGCAGACTTTTGGGCGGCATTTGTTCAAGCGTTTTTCGCAACTGTATCCACAGTTCTTCGAACACGCACAGTCCGCCTTCGATTTTCTGCCGCTGGTGGAAACCTATATCCATGTGGAGGTGCGAAAACTGTACCCCGATGCGGAACTGCCCACCTTCGACTGCGGGATTCATGAAGGAACCTTGACGATGCACTATCAATCTTCGCGACCATTCGCCGACTTGGCGGAGGGATTGGTCCGTGCGTGTGTGGATCACTTCGGTGATGAAGTGATGGTGGTGCGCGAAGACTTGGGGGACGGTAATGGGACCGAAGCGTGCTTCTGTTTGACGCCCGTCGAGCAACATCGTCATGGTGAAGTTCAGGCGTATGTCTGATGATCCTCTACTCCAACGACGTTTCGAGCGTGAACGCAAGGCTCGCAAAGAAGCCGAACGTCTGTTGGAACAAAAATCGATCGAAATCTTCCACGCGAACCAACGACTGGATGGTTTAGCGAGGCAAACCCGTGCCATTGTGGAAACCGCCGCGGAGGGAATCGTCACCTATTCGCACGACGGTCAGATTGATCTGTTCAATCGCTCGGCCGCAAGGATCTTCGAACGCGATGACGCGAACGACATCGGCATTCGCCAGTTGTTCAAGACGACGCAGGATCTTGAACAGGTTCTTTTTCCTCAACAGTCTAATTGGTCGCCTATCGAAGGTGCCCATGATGCTGAACCCGTCGAAATTCAAGGCGTCACGCAGAGCGGCCGACAGTTTTGTGCTGAAGTCGCCATCAGCCGAAGCGGTGCGGGTGACGATTCGCAATACACGATGCTGGTACGTGACCTGACACGCAAAAAGACATTGGAAGCCCGCTTGGCTCAAGCCCAAAAAATGGAATCGGTCGGCCAGTTGGCGGCGGGGATTGCACACGAGATCAATACGCCCATTCAGTTTGTCAATGACAACATGTTGTTTCTGGAGGGTGCTTTCGGGGACCTCGGAAAGTTGCTGGATCTGTTCGATCTTCTGGCCAAGCGTATCGAGAACGGTGAGGCGGCAGACGATTTGATCGAGACGATTCGAACGGAACAGGAGTTGGTGGACCTTCCGTTCTTGCGAAGCGAGTTTCCCGGCGCGATTGCCCAGTCGCTGGAAGGAGTTCAACGGGTGGCGACCATCGTTCGTGCCATGAAGGAGTTTTCGCAAAACTCCACTGAAAACAAGACGGCAACTCAGTTGAACCGAATGATCGAAAACTCACTGACCGTGATACGCAACCAAGCCGACCAGATCGCGACCATTGAAACAGAATTGGATCCCGAGGTTGGTGACGTGGTTTGTTTGTCCGGTCCGGTCAGCCAATGTCTTTTGAACGTGATCAACAATTCATTGGAGGCGATTCAGGAACAGGGATCGTCCCAGATCGGATGCGTTCGTGTTTCCAGTCACGCCCAGGCCGAGGCGGTGGAGATTCGGGTGCAAGACAACGGGCCCGGCGTGCCCGCGAAGATCCGCGACCGAATTTTTGAACCATTTTTCACCACAAAGGAAGTCGGCAAGGGGATGGGGCAAGGCCTGTCGTTTGTTTATGACACCATCGTGACCAAGCACGGCGGCGAAATTGATATCGAACCCGTTCCGTGTGGCGGTACCTGTGTCCGAATGCGATTGCCCACCGCGAACGGTGTGTCTGGATAGAAACGGTGCTTTCGGATTTGCGGGACGCATGGCGGCAAGCAGATTTGGAACCGGCCTGTTCTGGCAAGGCTTGGGCGCGACTGATCACGAAAGCTCCAATGTGATTGGTCTGGCCGACCGCAGAGTGCTGATGGTTACCCAAGGATTTGTCTTGGTTCTTCAACTTGCGATGGCTCGGCGCCTTACGGCGTTCGAAACGCTGCAGCGATCGCGACGGATCAACGTTATGCTTGTCTCGCTGTGCGATAGGTTTTTCTCAGTCCCCAAGACAAGTATCGGAGCAATCGTTGAAACGAAGATATCGAGTCGTTCGGGGCGAGGTTGTGCTTGGCTACGTCGGCTTTGATGACCAGTGGCCATGCGAACCCTTTGAGCCGACGGGTGCGTTCTACAAGGTGAAAGCTCTGTTCGACAAAGAGCATGAATTGGGACGGCTTGCCGGTGAGGTCGACGAAAAAATGGATGCCGAGCGGTTTGAACAATTGATGAGCGAGGCGGATGCAATCATGGACGAGATCATCGCCCCAGGAATCCGCTTTGAAGCGTTGGAAAAGATCCTTTGTTCCTTCGACTGTGACCAGTTGTCGATCTTCGAAGGCCGCGTTTGCTGGCGTTAAGTAGCCGGACAGACTTTTTTAAGTTCAGTAAACCGACGCCTACCTAGCGCCATCAGCGTCCGTCCATCGTTTCGAGTCTTTTCACAACCAGGTTGTCAAAATCAATGGACCGTCCGTTCACCGTGAAGCCGAACTTGGTTTTGGTCGGATGGTCGAAACCCGGTGATCGCAGACTTGTGACCAATGCCTCATCAAGAAACGCTTTCATGACGTCACTGCGGATTCGAATTCGCAGCGTGTGCCATTGTTCGGGGTGAATGCTGATCTTTGCGGACGCAGCTGTGCGTTCCAGTAGCCTCTGCAGTGCCTCGGCATCAGAAGCCGATAGATTCTTGTCTTGGCGTTGCTTGCGGACGTCCAGATTCATGCTGCCCGTTTTGTCGTCACCAATCCTTAGTGACTTCGGAAAAACAGAAACGCGACAGATGTGTCCGGCATGAACGGATTTCTCGTTCTCGTCATCGATCACAAAGTTGAAACTCTTCCCGCCGCTGAACCGAAAATCGAACTGGATATCGATGTCGTCAAAATCAAGCTGTGTCCGGATGACCGCACCGTGATCCGCCTTGGTCTGTTTTCCAACTAGCACGCCGTTGATGACCGACCAAGAATCCTCGTGGCCCCGTGCCGTCGTGTAATCCTTGCCAATTTTGTTTCGGTTGTCGTAGTCGTCTTCAAAAACGGCCCTCCATTGTTGTGAACCAACGTCGCCAGCCGCGGGTGATGCCATCTGCGAGCCTGTCGCTCGGTTCGTTGCACCCTTCTTCACCGAGCCCGATGCTTTGAGGTCACCGAGTTTCTCCGAACGGCGGACTCCTGGCGCATCGGGTTCGGTATCGAACATATCGAACTGGGGAAGGACGGTGTTCAACTTGTCGCGTTCATCGCGATGCTGTTGTGAAACGTCGTCCCAGTTAGTGATCTGGTTGTAACTGATCAAATCCGCGGGTTCTTCGGCGACATCCCACCACTTGCCGTTGCCGTCTCGCATCACAAGATCGCCACGAATGATCTGTCGCTGGCGACTGTATCCGTAGATCCACTGACGATGTCTCGGCTTGTCCGTGAATAAAAACGGAACGAGGCTTTCGCCGTTGTGCACGTAATTTGCGGGGAGCGTTGCACACGTCAAATCAGCGATCGTCGGTAGCAGGTCGGACAGGTTGACCAGGACATCTTGCCGGCCGTGTTTCGCCATTCCCGGTGCAAAAATGATCAGCGGCACATGGACGCCCTTCTGACGATCATGGCTGCCCTTTCCATATCCGGAAGTTCCATTGTCGGCGCAAAAGATAATCACGGTGTTGTCGGCGATCCCCATTTCCCGCAATCGGTTGCGGTACAGCCACATCTGATAGTCCAGGTATTCAATGTGCGACTGGATCCCCGTTTCTGTGACCGTTCCGTGGGTGTCATAAACGCCGTCGTCGCCGGTAATTCGAGGTTCGGTCCGCGTGTATTTGTCACCGTCCCACTGGACGACGGGAGTCCCCGGCCAGCATTGGCCGTTGGTGGGGTTCAGCCAATCGAACGCACCGTGACCCAGGTGCGTGGTGTGATAGACGAAGAACGGTTGCCCCTTGGAATGCTGGCGGTCCATGAAGTCAAAGATGAAATCCAGTTCGACGTCGGGGCCGTAGGTGCCGGGACCGAACGCCTCCCTGGACTCATCGGTGTTTGGCCACCACTGAAATTCCTGGTCGTCGTGATTCATCAACCGGACGTGCGGGTAAAAGTACCAACCATGTTGAAGGTACGTGTCAATCGGTTTGCCGGTGTCCGCGTTGAAGATCAGTTTTTCACCGTCGACAACTCTCTGGACCAGCTTGAAGTCGGTGTAGGGGTTGTCTTTGTCAGCTAGGCTACCGGGTGTGAAGCAGCCTTGATCAAAACCATACTCGCGAAGGTCTCCGGCCATCTGAGTTTTGCCAGCCCAGTAAGTTCCGTACCCTGCGCGTTGAGCGACGTGTCCAATCTGCAGCGGCGAACTCATGTAAAGCGGCCACGTGGTTTCCTTTCCGTTTTCGTCGATGTATCGTCCCTTGTAGGAATTCTGCCACCATTTATGCAGGTGGGCATATCGTCCGGTCATCATCATCGCACGACTGGGCGAACAGACGACCGACGCCCATGCCGTCTTGATCCAGCATCCTTCCTGGGCCATTTGATCCAGCACCGGTGTTGCGGCTCGAAACGCCCGATCCGATGTGTCCACACCCTTCTCTTTCGTCCAGACCGACGATCCGTAGATCGGAAATTCTCGAGCGCTGATGTCGTCGGCAAAGACGATGATGATGTTGGGCTTCGACTTCGGTTCTTGCTGTTCAGCATTCGCGTGCGCGGCCGACAGGCACAGTACGCAAGCAACGATCAGAAACGCTCTCATTTGCGTCGTCATTTTTTCAAAGTGTTCGGAATCGGGGCTGTCCGATGGCATCGCCCTCGCGTCAAAGTTTAGCAAGGCAAGTAACACAGGTTGCGATACAGCATTTCGGCCTGACATTGGACATCGATCCGGCCACTAGGAACAACCGTGCATTGACCTTTGGCACCGTCGCCGGTTCTTGACCGGATTGTGACATCGTCATGCATACCGATGCATCGACAATCGCCAACCTGCCGCAAATTCTCTGAAAATGCCAGGAAAAAATTCCATATTGGCAAACTTCGTCGGTCGGCCTGTCTGGCGCCACTCGCACGCATACGCACAGCCTGTAATCACAGCGATTCAACAAACTGGCGGGGCTGGACGCGGTCTAGCTGAATCCGCTCGTGCTGTTCAATGACCGCTTTGGCAGCCCGCTCCGCGTTGCCCAGCACGAAATCGGACGCGTTGCAGCACGGTCGCCAACTCGCAATCAACTGGTCAAAGCGACGACTGAAATTCGCGGACTTTTCCAAAGACTTCTCTCACCATTGATACTTCCATTGGCTTCTTACGCCCCATCACCTCCCCGTGCAGGACCCCCAGCGTGAGATTTCGCGGGAGTTCTCTTTTTCGTAAACACTGCCGGGGAAATGGCTTACTGAGTCAGAGGCCGTTTGGGTTCAAAGCGGCACAAATGTCACGGCTACGAACGTTCTAGCGAGCAAGAGTTCGCGGCTTACGGGCGTCACACTTGGTATGACGGTGGCCGCGTGTGACGGATTGAAGAGTGACGGTGAAACGACGCGTCTCCATTGAACCGGGGCGGGTTCGAATTACTTTGGAGGGCCGATCCTGGGGTGCAAAAAGTCCGCTCCGACCGCGACTTTCCCTATGAAAACAGCATAATTGCAATGGCGAGCTTCCGAAACGTCTACACCTCTTTGATGCTCGTGATCGCCAAGTCCACGGACAAGGAATTGGCTCGGCAAGTGAGCTATTTGAAAGCAGAAAACCAGATCCTGCGAAGCCGACTGCCGAAGCGACTGAGCCTAACTCTGCGTGAGAAAAATCGCCTGATCCGGTTCGCCAGAAATCTTGGCTCGGCGTTGAACGAGCTGGCGACGATCGTGCATCCCTCAACCATTCGTCGATGGATCCGAGAAGAATCCGGCAAGAAGAAGCAGAAACCGAAGAAGGGCCGGCCAAGAACTGCCGCGGACATCGAAAAGCTGATTTTGAAACTCGCCTGTCACGGGGCGCTTGAAAAGGGACCACCTGGGGGCGCCTCTGGTCCCTTTTGAGCTTTTCCTCCCCGTACAAAACCAATCCGGAGAGACTCAGCGGATTTTGCAGGATTTTTTGTGAGGAATACGCCTGTTGCAATGCACTTGCCGTCCCTTTTGATCCGTTCTCGGGCGACGCAGATGCGAAATCTATATGGGACGTTGCTGTTAACCGACGCTGCTTTTTCTCGCCTGTCTGCGAGTGGTTAACAGGGAGAGAGAATGCTGGCCGAAGCGACTCGATCGCTGGCAATCTGTTCCGATTTTTCTGAACGGCGATGCCGAAGTTTAAATGGCAAACTACGCTTCATACTTGTGGCCATTGCGGCGGGCGAATCGGTCTGTACGCTCGTCGTTTCAGCGGGGTACAAAAACGTCGCCAACCCGAATATTTCAGGATTTGCAAGGGAATCGGCAGTACGAATGGCCGCGATCGTTCACCCGCTTTTGACACTGCTTGCGTCACTGACTCGGCAGGAACTGGCCCAGCAAGTGACGTACTTGAAAGCGGAGAATGCAATCCTGCGGAGCAAGTTACCGTATCGGATCACGTTGAACAATCAGGAGCGACGCCGGCTGGTTCGTCACGGCAAGAAGCTTGGCCCGCGTATCAAGGAACTGATCTCAATCGTCAGCTATTCGACCTTTCGCCGCTGGATCCGAAACATGGAGGACGGGCCGGCGAAACGGCCGAAATCGAAAGTGGACGATAAACCTGGTCGGCCGCGAATCGACGAAAGCATCGCCGATACGATCATCCGGATCCGGAAAGAGACCGGCTGGGTGGAATGCCCCCATTTCCTGATCCACGGTTATGAGAGTACGGGTTGGTTAAACGATTCCACAGTGGGCTGCTTCCGCGAAGGGAGCGCAGCGAACGAAGCGGAAGTAGCCCACTGTGAAGCAAAATCCGCTGGGGCCATTCCACCGATGCCGCTGTGCGGACGTCGATGGTTGTACGTTTGACGCCATGACTCAATGATCGACTGTGCCTCGGACAAGCTGCTGAACAGCTCGCACGATAAACACTCATCGCGAAGCCTGCTGTGGAAGCTTTCGACGTAGCCGTTCTGCCAGGGACTGCCCGGTTCGATGTAGGAAGTCCCCACCTCAATGAAGTCCAGAAAGGAGCGGACCGCCTTGCTGATGAACTCCGGGCCATTGTCGCTGCGGATGAACGACGGGATGCCGCGGCTGACGAATAAGTCGCTCAACAGCGCCACCAAATCGTCGCCGGTGAACTTTCGACCCACTTCCAGTGCAATGCACTCACGAGTGAACTCGTCGATCAGAGAGAGGATCTTCAACGAGCGACCGTCTTCGGTTCGATCAAAGATGAAGTCGACCGACCAAACGTGATTGGGGTACTCGGCCGATCGACGAATGACGCCGCCTTCGGAGTTACCCAATCGTCGCTTTTTCGCCTTTTTGACCGGCACCTTGAGACCTTGTTGTTTCCAGAGTCGGTGGATTCGTTTGAAGTTCACACGCCAGCCTTCCTGCCGCAGAAGACGAGTGATGCGTCGATAGCCATAGCGAGGAAACTCGCGGACGAGTTCCAGTATTCGAGCAACCAGACGTGGTTCGTCTTCTTTTGCGTTTGGCCGGTATCGTTGGCTACTTCGCGATTGGCCGAGCGTCCTGCAAGCCCGACGCTCCGAGACGCCGAAGCAACTCTGCAACTTGCAGGCTGCTTCACGGCGACGCGTCGGGCTTAGAAGTTTCCCTCAGCGATCACCTTGAGCATTCGCTTATCGAGTTCTGCTTCGGCCAGCAGTTCTTTGAGCTTCTGGTTCTCGATTTCGAGTTCGCGAAGCCGTCGAGCCTCATCGGACTTCATGCCGCCGTACTGCTTCTTCCATCGCATCCAGGTCGATTCAACAATCCCAAGCTTCTGGTACACCTCCGCCAGGCTCTTGCCGGCGGCCAACATGGCTTCACCCTCGGCGATCGCCTTGACGATCTGTTCGGGCTTACGTCGCTTTCGTGCTTGTTTCATCTCGAGAGTCTCCTTGGCCGTTATTGGCCAGTACACTCTCATAACTCATGGACCAGTTTTTGGGGAGCACGCCACCTCCCTTCCTAACTGGAAGCTCAGGGGCCTTGCAGATCAAAGCAGACGGCCTTTATCTGCAACCTGCCTTTCGCCGTCGCGGGATCGATCAATTCCACCGAGAGAATGTATTCGCCTGGCGTCAGAGGCAAGCTAGTCTGTCTTGGCCGTCGTACGGAGTGTTGCTTATCCGCTAGCTGCTGCAGCGATGCTTCGATCAGCTGTTCTCCGATGCCAATTCGAAAACGAGCCTGAGCATCGATCGCCTTGTCCGAGCTGGATGATTGCAAGCAGACCGCATAGGTCCCCTTCTGCTCGACCCGAATTCGGAACCGTGCCACATCGCCGCCATCGTCCCAGTCCCGAATCCCTTCGCTGCCCCTTGTGACGCCATGATCTTCAAACGCAGAAGCGATGTGCACACTGGATCTCACTTGGCCGGCGACTCCAATCGTTGAAGTCGGGTACGTGAAGCAACGCGGCGAATCGATGAAGGCTTCGAACCAGGTTTTCATGGCAGCCGACATTTTCTGCTTACGGTTCGGGTAAGTATCGCTTAGGTCCACCAGTTCCGACGGGTCACTTTGAATGTCGAACAACATCTCGTCGTCTTTGAATTTGACCAATTTGAAACGTTGATCGCGGATGGAGATATTGTCTTGAAACTCGTAACGCAGCACGGAACGCTGTCGGATCGGCATTGCCTTGTGCATGCCACTGCTGGTGAAGGGTTTCGTTCCCCAGGTGGGCGTCGGCCGGGTGCCCATGAGGTAGCGATCGCTCCAGTTAGCGTTTTCGCCAAGATCCATTAGCGGTTTCAAGCTTCGCCCGGCAAGCGGACCCGCAGTGTCGGTGGGTATCGCCACACCGGCCAGTTCGCATATCGTGGGCAGCAAGTCCATGACGTGGGCATTGTCGGCGATTGAAACGCCACCGTGGCCGCCGGGCAACCGGATGAACAACGGTGAACGCACACCATTGTCCCACACTTGCCCCTTCTGTCCTCGCAGCTTCATTGCGTTCCGGATGACCGCTTCGTCGTCAGCGATGAATTGCGAGTTGTTTGACATCCGGTTGATGGGGCCGTTGTCGTGCAAGTAGACAACCACCGTGTTCTGTGCAAGATCGCTCTCGGTAATCGATTCGATCAAACGTCCGACGCCCTCATCCGTCTGTGCGACATACCCTGCAAGAAGCTCGAATCCCTCGCTGTATCCTCGCCCACGGTATCGTTCGATGTACTCTTCCTTGGCGGTCCACTGGGTGTGAATCTGCGGATAGCTCGCCATCGCAAACCATGGTTTCCCTTCTGCTTGTTTGCGCCGTATGAAGTCCTTCGTCCATTCGGTTACCAGGTCGACGCTCCATCCTTTCGGCGACTCCTGAATACCGTTTCGTTCCACAATAGGACCCGTGTCTGCATACAATCGTCCGACCAAGTGAATGCTTTCGTCGAAGCCGCGACGATACGGTTTGGTGTCTTCGGATTTACCCAAATGCCATTTGCCGAATAGGCCGGTCGCGTAACCACCACGTTGCAATGCTTGGGCCAGCGTCACTTCGTCGGTGTGCATGTATTCGCGCCCACCGTGAACCCCCCAAACGCCAGCGTCAACGAAGTAGCGACCCGTCATCAAGGCCGCCCGAGTGGGGGAACATGACGCATTGACGAAGAAGTTTTCGAAACGAATCGACTGTTTGCTCAATCGATCAATTTGAGGAGTCTCGAACACGGAATTCCCCGAGCAACTCAAGTCTCCAATCCCCATGTCATCCATTAATATCAAGAGGATGTTCGGATTGGAAGACGCATCAGCGGGCGCTGGCCCCAAGATCGCGATAGCAAACACAAGGCAAAGGCGGCTCAGGTTGCGATTCAAATTCATAGGGAGGTCCCGTTTGTCGTTGAGAGACTAGGCACTGTTTATCAATTCAAGACGAAGGCCAATGAAAACGGTAACCCGACGCGTCAGCGAGGGATTCTTGATGAATGAATAACTTCGGCCCCTTGCTGACGCTTCGGGTTACCAATTGATAAACAGTGCCTAGCGTCCGGTTTCTGCCGACGGAGCACGATACATATCCGGAAGATCTGTTTCGAAAAGAGTGTAAGGATCTTTATGGAAAGACTTGAAATCCGCATGGTGTGGGTCGCCCGGAAGCGGCACCCAATAGTTTTCTGGGCCATTTTGCCACAGCAACATGTAGACGAATTGGCGGGCGTGGGCGTCGGACTTCAGCATTTCTAGCAGGTCGACGTACCAACTCGTCTTTGACGAATTCTTCAGGCCCTTTCTTACGCCGATCTCCGCGATGACAACTGGCTTCTCGTGCTTCTGGGCAAAAGACGCCGTAATCTCGCAGTTCTCCAGGAACTCGCGGTAAAAAACCTCCCAGGGCTCTTCTCCGTCCCTGTAGGTTTCGTTGCCGTAGTGGTCGACAGCTAGAAAATCGACGTACTTGTCTCCCGGATACCTAGAACGCATTTCTTCTTCGCCGGTACGGGTAACCGAATACGGCGAATAGACCAACAACAGGTTGTCGACTCCCTTGTCGCGAAGGTAGTCGACCGTGTAGCGATAGGCAGAGACATACTCCTCTGAACTACACGACTTAACGCCCCACCAGAACGCGTTGTGGGTGTGCTCATGAAAGGGGCGAAACAGGACAGGGATTTTCACACCATCAACCGTAAGACCCTTGAAAAATTTCACCTTTTTGTCCAGCTCTGATCTCCACGCCTCGTTAGCAGAACCACCAGGTGTGATCTCTCGCATGGGATTGCCCGCCCTGTCCTTGTGACCGCCTCCGGAAAGCGGGTTGTGAGCATGCCAGCTGATTGTAATGATCCCACCACGTAGGTGGGCGTCGATGATCTCATCTCGAATCAGGTTGTGCTCCCGATTCACTGGATTGAAATCAAATCCATGCACGGCCGGGTACTCGCCCACTGCCCTGACGCAATCGGAGGGATACGGAGGCACGTTTTCAAAGTTTCGCCCGTCACGAAACATTGTTTGGGTGTTTTGATGCCCGACCATGATTCCCCTTCCACTCATGCGTTTCATGTTCGCATAGAGATTCCGAGTCTCGATCGTCGCGTTTCCATCCGATTGGCCCCTTGAGGTTGAATGCCCCATCACGAGTACGACTCCCCAACAGATGCAAAAGATTAAAACGGTTCGTAGTGAATGCCAACCTTCCTTGATGTTTTTCCGGAACCGACCCACAGGAACGTCGTGCTGGTGCCGTTCTCGAAGTCGCATCGTACAGCTTCCAATCTTGTTTCGATGAATCATGATGCTTGGAATGAACGGGGGGGCTTGAATGTGACTACTGCAATTCGCGAATCGGCGGATTCGACCACGCTACATGCCAGGCTGGCGATCAGCGGATCAAAATGGTGTCCTGCGCGGAAACGGCCTTGTCGATCCAGATCAACATGTCCGAATCGTTACTACCGATGGAGGTTAGGCTGTACTTATCAGCGGCCAGCCTGTTCCCTTTGATAAAGACCTCGCAATCTGCAGGACTCCTGTGGAAATCGCGTAGCATGATGGCGGGATTGATGATCGTTTCAAATTTCTGCGGTAAGAATCTTAGTTCTACCTTGGGAAGTGCTCCCTTCTTCAGGGTAAGCTCATATGCCTTCTTCACGTGGTTGAATCCGGTGTCGACGGCGTTATGACTCAAGACCACAACGCGAGCGGGGTAGAGCCAGGAACTTGCCACCAGGCGAATATGGTCATCATCTTGGTCTGTGGCACCAATCAGAAGCGTGACCTCATTCGGTTCGCGTTCCGTGTTGGTGTTGATGCGCATGTTTCCAATCCAGCTATGGTACGGTCGGTTGACTGACACGATGTTGAAGACATCGATGTCAATCTCCGACATTGGCCAGTGTGCGCCCAAGTTAAAACGCACATCTCGGCTGTCTTCGTTTTGATAAAGGAAATTGCTGGTGACGTAGTTATCGACGAGGCCCTGGTTCTTACCAAGCACCAGGAAGGCATCCGGTCGATTCTTCAATGGGATTCTCAAAATCTCTTCATTCCAGCTCTTGTTGTATCCCTTGACTGTCACCTCGCTGCCAAGGCGATTCTCAACGTTCTCACCTTGGATGTTCGATACGCGGGTTATCACCGGTTCGAGTATGGCTTCGGGCAAAATCCCCGGTGGTATCACGTACTGTGGCTGGCAAGTCGTGTGGTGAAGGTCGGTGTTCGCCCAGATTCTGATATTTCGGGTTCCCGTGCCATCAGGATAAAACGTGTACAACTCATCGACCCATTCGTTGAAATAGATCTTGTAGTTGTTGTTGTTCAATGCGTACTGGTAAAGAACGGTGACTCGACTCGGTGTGTTCTCAATGATTTCGACGCGGGTATAGCGGTTCTTTTTGTCCTGCATCGGTTCATTGCAACTCTGTGAACCGTATCCCCAGGCCTCCACAAATTCGTAGCTGACACCCACATTGTTGAAATCCCAGAAGGGGATATAGGACGTATGCTCAGGGAACACCATATCCTTGCGGCCGGGAAAGCTAACCACGACGGCGTCTCCCTTGACTCCGCCATAGCTGTACGTTTCCCGTCGAGCGCTGAACGATCTGTCGTCGCCGTACACTTTTCTCGTGAAAAGTTGTTTGAACGTGCCGGCGACCATTCCCCTCGCGTCGATCAGTTGACATAGCAAAGCGTAGTCGCCAGCCGGCAGGTTCTTGATGTCATGGTCACCAAGGCAAACGATGTAGTCATTTCCGCTGCTGAACTCGGTCAACAATTCTGAGGCGATTACTTCCCCTGTCTCTTGGCGAATGAGTGACACAGTCAAGTCGTAAGTGTCTGCGTTGTGCATCACCGGAATACACCGGATGCGTCCCGATTGTTCCTGCGGAAGATAGACCGCCTCCAGGTCGAATTCGACGAACGGCGGCACTCGGCTCATGTAAGAAGTGTGATAGAACAGGCGTCCGGTGTTCGCATCCGAAATCTTTACCTCAAACGATTGGAAATCGAAGTCTCGAATCTTTATCTCTGTGGTGACTTGTCGACTCTCTTCAGCGGGAATTTTCAGCGTTTGGCGGTTCAGCGCTCTATCCCCGTTTTGGTCCTGTGTGGCAACCTCCACGGCGATGTTCAAAGCACTCTCGCTCGTGTTTTTAAGATGCAGTCGCAGCGGGTTGTTGCCCCAAAACATCGGCTTTTGCCAAACCCGTCCACTATAGTTGGCGTGGGCCTCGTTGAAGGCGATCGACCTCACGGCCAGAGGGTTTTCTCCGCACACTAAATCCGCAAAACGGATCGGAGATGAAAACCCCGCGTAGGTATTCATTCGGTCGGTACGGTCCTCGCAGTAGGGAATAGAACTGTATTCAGCAAACCTCGCGTAATCAAACGTGTTTCTTTCGCTCACAGCATTCTTTTGCTCGGCGGAAAGGAATTGTGTCTGCTGCCTCTGCTTGACCTGGATTTGGTTTCCAACGCGACTGCTTCTCCCTCGCCCCGCAAGAAGGCCAAACGTTCTTCCGTCAAAGTTCTTGCGGTTGCTGATATGGTTGACATCAATGAAGATTTCGGCCGTCCAGCGATCGTCGTATCGGGAAACGCTGCTATGCCATTTTCCGTTCCACTGTGGTTTGTAGTTGGACGAAAATGCGTATTGAACCGGCCGTTCAATCGTCTGGTCCATCGTGGCGCCCGAGGCACTCAACACCAGGTTCACCGCCTGCCAATGGTCGTGGTCCAGGTCCAACCATACCTCCACTCGGTCGTCGCCTTGGATATTTTGCTCGTCATCCTGGATGAATGCCTTGGTCCGTAGACCCGACATGTCGTCTTCGAAACATTCAAACGCGACGTACAGATACCGTTGGTCGAAAAGGACGTAGAAATTCGTCTGATTAGCGACCAATTCGCCGGGGCCGACACAAGTCTTCTGGAAGTCAGTGTAAACGTTCGACTCTTTCCAGCAGTCATCATCGAGTTTTCCATCCAATACCGGCGGTTGGTCGGCTCGCAGTGCAACAAGCTTCCGCAATGAAAAATTCTTCAGTCCCGCATCCATCCGGTCCAGGTATTTCATCTGCGCGGACAAGGGACTGCACGCGAGTACGAGGATCGAAAGGCTGATGGATCGTAAAGTCGTAGTCATTGAATCTACCTGCCCGTGGTGCTGGTGAATCGGATCGACAACGTTGTTTCAATGGGGATCTCTCGGTCCAGCCAGATGATCTTGCCTGCATCGCCACTTGTTGTAATCGTTGCAGACTTGAATTCCTCTGGGGCCAACGCTTTGTCATTTACGCTGATGGACTGAATCTCCATAAAACAATTTTCCAGGATCACTGCGGGGTGAAAGACCGTTTCCTCCTCTCCTGAAAAACGAAAATTCAGCTCCGGAACCTCATGGCTTTGGTGGAAGACAAACGCCTTTTGGGCTGCATCGAAACCAGTGAATGAAATTCCCTCGCATTGTGTATGCACCGATGGCGGATAAAGCCAGTTCGTGCCGATTGTGATGAGTTGTTCGTCACCTTGATCACACACACCGATCAAGTGCTTCCATCGATTCGGTTGCGTCTTGGGATCGGGCACAACGTGGACGCTTCCGAGCCAACTGTGATACGGCCGGTCGGTTCCGACGACGCTGTAGACATCCACGTTCATCGGTTGCATCGGCCAGTGCCCGCCCATGGACCGTCCGACGTCGCCAACAACGAGGCCCTTGTTGATTGAATTCGGGACGATGTCTTCTCGCTTCGACCAAATCAGGTAGGGATGTTTGCGGTCTTTCAGAAAGATCCGCATCACTTCCTCCTTCCAATCTTTCGCTTGTTCGGGATGCTTCAATACTGGCGCATCGATTCGGTTGACAACGGATTCACCGTCAAAATTGAAAACCTTGCAAGTGATGTCTTCGAACATCTGCCGCGGGATGACACCGGTGGGGAAGACGTATTGAGGCTGAAGGATTTCGTGTCGCACATCGCTGTTGGCCCAGAACTGAATGTCTCGAACGCCGGAGCCATCTGGGTAAAGGTAGTAATACTCGGTGACCCATTCATTGAAAATGATCTGGTAATTCGGGTCACCCAGTGCGTATCGCCAACGCAATACGACGCGCGCCGGCGTGTTTTCAATGATGTCGACTTTGGAGTAACGGTTTTCCTTGTCCTGCATCGGCTCGCTGCATCCCTGGTTGCCAAAGCCCCAGCACTCCATGAACTCGTAGGTGACGGCCATGTTCTCGAGGTCCCACCAGGGAACATAGGAAGAATGTTCCCAGAAAACGAATCGTTCACCGGCGGGGAAGGATACCACCGTGGCCTTGCCCTCTTGGCCACCGAAGCTGTACTGGGTTTCCGAAGCATGTAAGTTGCTGCACGGTTCTGTGCGGTGTTTGGTGAATCCGTGATCAAATTCTCCGATAGTTTTCCCTGTTGGATCCCGCAGTCGACAGGTGATGGTGTAGTTCGACGATGGTAGGGATGACCAATCGAATCCCTCGAAGCAAGTTTCGAACAGATACGGTTTCAGATTCGATTTTCGATCTGTAGCGATGGGAGCCGGTTCGTTGGTGCGGTATAAATCAAAAGAGATACTGCAGCCGTCGATGGCTTCGGGGATAACCACCGGGCTGAAAGCTATTTCTCTGTCTTTCGTTCTGTTCGAATAGATCGCAGATAGATCGAATTCAACGAACGGTGGAACCCTTGTATCATAAGACGTGCTGTACAGAGTCGCGTTTGCGTCTTTGTCGACGACCGATAATGAAAACTGTTGACGTTCACAGTCGCGGATCGGGATCAAGGTTGTAACCGTACGCGAGTCTTTCGCGTTCAATGAGACGTCCTTCTCAATGCGGATTGAATCCCCACGGTAGTCGGTTGTTTGGCTAACCAAAAGAAGATCCATCGAGTGGCCGGAGTGATTTTGCAGCGTCACTTCAAGCGGGTTGTCGCCAAAGAACTGTGGTTTGTGCCAAACGCTTCCGTTGTAGTTCGCATACGCTTCGTGAAAGGCAAGTCTGGAAACAGCTAGGTCGTTCTGGTCAAAGACCAAGTCCGCATAGCCATTGGGTTCCAGCCAGCGATCGGAAAAGCTTCCTTTCACATTGCCGTCGACCGGTTGCCAGGCCGTCATTTGTTGCGTTCCATGCGGTTTGGCTCCGCCGCCAGCGCGCGGACCATGATAGAAACGTGAGTGACGGTCTCGGACAATATTGAAACCCCAAGTGGTGCCGGGGCGGATGGGATGGGGATAGATGCGATCCATGGCGATAGCCACTTCGGCAGTCCAGCGATCATCAAGTTTCTGTGTCTTTACTCGCCATTCCGTATTCCAGCGATCGTCACCCTTAATGCATGAAACGGAATACTGGACCGGGCGATCAAACGTGGTGTCGTACGTGATTCCGTTGGCATTGAATGCTAAACGGATGATGTTCTTGTGGTTGTGTTGCGGATCCAGCAAAATTTCGATGCGATCGTCAAACAGGATGTCGGGATCGTCATAGCGAACCGTCTCTGTCCGCACTCTCTGCATTTGCTCTTCTTGGCAAGAGAATGCGAAATACAGATAGTCGTCGTCATGGGTCAACCAGGCGGTGGTTTCCTGGAAGTTGTTGTTTGAACCTAGCTGAATGGTATTGGAAAAATCTGACAATCGGGTTGCCCTGCGCCAGGCAGCGTCGTCCAGGACTCCATCCACAACGGGAGGTGACAAGGTTCGATTACACGTCGCCAGCTTGATGTCGAAAACTTCGGGTTCCTTCTTCATCAAGTCAAAATACTTGATCTGGGCCATTCCGCTCGACGGAAAGCAAACGCAACCGAGCATCAGTAATGCAAACCAGTGCATTCGTTCAGGTCTTCTGTTCATCGCAGTGGGTCGTTGGTGGTTGCCATTGGAGATCCGGTTCATTGACCGCTCTTGTCGGGTCGGTTTACATAGACGAAGGGGGCTCCTCGCGAATCACCAGAATCTTCGATCAGCCAAGTCATCATGGTGAATGGTCCGGCAGGAAGATTGATGTTGAACTCAACCGATGTTGCATTTGCGGGAATCGTTAGTTCTTGATCTATCGCACCGATGCGAAGTCTCGCACGTTCCGCCCTGATCGGTTCGGTGGATTCAGCTTCGTCGGGCAATTCTTGTAAGCGGAAGGTGTAGGTTCCGGGGCGTTCTACTTGGACTGTCCACCAACCATTGGTTTGCTGGCGGTTGGCAATGACGTCAGGATTCCAGGTCAGCAAAGATGACCGACTGTGCCAATCGTGGCAGGTTAGTTTGACCGGGTTTTCCTGTGCTGCGCCAATGTAGACGCGACAAAATTCGTCGAAGCGGGGCTGAAGGGTACTCCACCAATCCAGGTATTTGGATCGAAGTTCTTCAACCACCTTGGGATGCTTCGAAGCGATATCGTTTGCCTGTCCCGGATCCGTTTGGATGTCAAAGAGTTGTTTTCCTTCGACCAGCCGCCAACGCTCGGTCATAACTGCCGATTTCAACCACATTTGCGGCCGCTCAACACGAGGGTTGTGGACACACAAGGTGCGATCTGGCCAAGTCACTTGTTCGCCGTGAAGCAGCCCCGCGAAGCTACATCCGTCAATTTCGTTTGGGGCTGCAGGCTGTAAACCGCAAAGGTCGATCAGTGTCGGAGTGAGATCGAAGTGTGCGGTGAGTTGTGGGATATCTCGGCCACCGGTGAGGCCACCATTGGGCCAATGAACGAAGCATGCGGCGCGATGCCCACCGTCATACGGACTGCCTTTCCATTTCCGCAATCCGGCATGATAGGCGTAGGGCGAAGGCTTACCGGGCGTGGGGCCGCCGTGTCCGTTGTCGTTCATGAAAATCAGGATCGTGTTGTCGGCAATCCCAAGCTCGCCAAGCCGATCTCGCAATTGCCCAAGGTTTGCGTCAATGCAGGCGATCATCCCGAAGAATCGAGCTCGCAATTCTTCCATGCCAAGTTCGAGATAAGGCTCGGCGTATCGATCGGGCACTCGATACCAGAAGTGGGGGGCGTTCAGCGGGAGGTAGCAGAAGAACGGTTCGCTTTGATTTCGCTCAATAAACTGTGTTGCCTCGCGAAACCATACGTCGGTGCAGTAGCCGTTGAACTTCTCCCACCGTCCATCCCGACAGTAGTGATCGTCAAAATAGGTGTTGCCCCAGTAATCTGGGTTTTGCCCGATACCCCCACCGCCGTGGATCAGCGTTTCATCAAAACCGCGATCTTGGGGCCGATAAGGGTACGCGTCCCCAAGATGCCACTTTCCAAAAATGCCAGTGCGATAACCGGCGTCACGGAATCTCTCAGCCAGTGTCGTTTCGTTGTGACGTAGCATTGAGCGTCCTTGAAGCGTGTGCCATACGCCGACGCGGCTGGCGTACTTACCGGTCATCAATGCCGCTCGGGTGGGCGAGCAAGTGGGATCGACGTGGAAATCGGTCATCCGAACACTGTCGGAATACAAGCGGTCCATCTCCGGCGTTTCTAATGCTGGATGACCGTGACATCCGAAATCACCGTATCCCTGATCGTCCGTCAGAATCAGGATGACGTTTGGGGGACGCTCCGAAGCGACAAGCGAAACAGCCGCAAAGGCATAGCACGAAAATAGAGTTGTAAATACGAAGCGTTTCATTGGTTATTCAATCCTCGAAAAACGGTCTTTGCGTTGTCGTGAAGGATCCGTCGTTTCTGTGTCGCCGACAGGAAGTCCGAATCGCAGCGAACCGTATCAATCAACTGTTGGTACGTGTGCAGATTTAGCGTTACCGGTGCGTCGGATCCCCATATCAGCTTTTCAGCCCCGACCAACCCTACCGCCTCGCGTAACAGACGGGCGACCTCAGGGCATGGATAGCTTTCTTCCAAGAGGGTTGGCACGGCGGATAAGCCCAGCCAAACGTTGTCCCTTTGCCCGAGTTCCAGCAGGCTCTGACGACGCTTCAACGCGACCGTGTCAGACAATTGATCTGCGGGTAGATAGCCCAGATGTGCAAGCACGAAACGCGTCGAGGGCATTCGCGAGATCAGCGCATCAAAGCCTTCGACTTGATAGCCAAGATTCCCTGGAGGTCCCGGATCAATGATCACTTCAAGACCTTCATCGGCAACCGTCTGCCAAATTCCATCCATCTCCGCAGAATCGATCCGGAAATCGGGATACAAGCCGGTCCAACCCCAATCAAAACTCATCTCCATTTTCAACGTGTGATGCTGGGGCGAGACGAATTGGCGTATCGTCTCAGTCGCGAGCGGGTCGCGGGGATCGATCTGAATGACTCCGCAAAACCGATCAGGATATCGCTGTGTGCAGTCACCGATGTATTCGTTGCAGGTACCCAGTGTGGGGTTCTGCAGGAGTACGGCTTGCTTTACGCCTGACCGATCCATTAGCTCGAACAATGATTCAACCGGATAGTTGGAATCGACACATGTGGTCGGCAACATGGGCACGAGCTCTGCACCACGATTTACACATCCACAACGGCCTGAAACCACTTTGCCGAAGCGATTGCGGCCACGGACCGTGGGAATCACATGAACGTGCGCGTCGATGATCGGGATTTCTTCATGCATCGCAAACGCCTCAAAGCTCAAGTCATGATCATTCCGCCGGTGATGTTGAGTGCTTGCCCGGTCATAGCACTGCTTTCTTCACCGCAAAGAAATTTGACGACGTTCGCTACCTCCTCCGGGCGAATGAACCGCTTCATCGGCACGTCTTCCCAGGCCTTGTGCATCGCCGCAAGATCGACACCTTCTGCTTCGGAGTGCATGCGAACGAGTTGTCCAATTCGCTCGCCTTCAATCGGACCCGGACAGACAGCGTTCACACGAATTCCGTGTTCTACCAACTCCAGTGCAAGCGTCTGCGTCAGCCCTATTAGCGCCCACTTGCTTGAGACATAATCCGCTCGGAAGGGCAAACCACGCCTGGCAACATTGCTGGCGATGTTGATGATCCGACCCGATTTGCGAGCGATCATGTGGTGCGATACTTCACGTGTGACGAGCATCGTGCCGGTCAGATTGACCCGAAGCGTGTAGTCCCAGTCCTCGAGTTTCATGTCCTGAAGCAACTGCGCCTTTCCGTTGAATCCAGCGTTGTTGATCAGGATGTCGATTTTCCCGTCCAGAAGTTGCGCTGCGTCGGCGACCGCTTTCGTCACGTCCTTTTCCACGGCAATGTCGCAGGATAAGCCGTCAGCGGTCGCACCAAGGCGTCGCAAGTCTTGGACGGCTGCGGCGGGATCTTGTCGATCCAATACGACCAATCGAGCACCCTCCGCAGCAAACTGCTCGGCCAGGCTCTTCCCCAGCCCCATCGCGGCGCCGGTGACAATGACGTTCTTCGTTTCGAATCGTCTCATGACAACTCTTTTGCCTCTGCGACGCTTTGGGAGTCTTGTTTTTTGAATTGTCGTAAGGTCGATTCGTCGACCGTTACACCCAGCCCGGCTCCCTGTGGTACGGGAACCTTTCCGTCCGCACCAATCGCGATTGTCTGCGTCAGCAAATCGTCACGCAGCGGGTTGTGGTTTTGATCGAACTCGACGACCGGCTCGTTTTGCAGCGGAATCGGATTGGCCGTATGCGGCATCGGCGGCAAAGCGGCGATCGCGTGAAGAGCTGCTGCCAATGCGATTCCCGATCCCCACACGTGTGGAAGCACGGGGACACCGTACGCCGAGGCAATCGCGTTGATCTTTTGCCACTCGGAAAAGCCACCGCAAACGCAAAGATCGGGTTGGGCAATATCCACGCATCCGCTGCTGATCAAATCCCGAAATCCCCAACGCGCGTATTCCGCTTCACCCCCGGCGATCGAGATGTCCAGAGTCTCACGCACACGTCGATAACCATCACGATCTTCTGGCGGCACAGGCTCTTCGAATAACAGGCAACCGAATTCTTCAAGAACGCGGCCCATGCGTATCGCCGTCGTCGCGTTGTAGGCGTGGTTGCAGTCGACCAAGATCCCGGTTGTCGGTCCCACTGCGCTACGAACAGCCTCCAGACGCCGGCGGTCGTCTTCAATACTGACCAGGCCGATCTTAATTTTCAGCAAATCAAAGCCTGCTTGAACGTACGAATGGGCCTCTTCCGCAAGTTGCGGCAGTCCTCGCTCAATGTCCTGGACGTCTTCGCCTCGGTAATAGCAGCCCGTTGCATATGCAGGCACGCTTTGGCGAAAAGCACCACCCAGTAGTTCGTGGACCGGAACACCGAACGATTGACCTTTCAGGTCCCACAAAGCGATGTCGATAGCGGAGATCGCCTCGATGTAAGAGCCCTTCTGGCCGAAGTCACGAGTCGCCGCATAGAGTTCCTCCCAGATCCTGCCCGACTCACGCGGTGACCGACCAATGATCTCGGGTGCAAGTACATGATCGATACATGCAGCAACCGGCTCCGCGGGACCGTACTGACCACCTTCACCCCAGCCGACCGCACCGTCGTCTGTTTCAATGCGAACCAGCAAGCTATTACGTTCGGGAAACGCGCATTGCGATGAATAAAACCGATCGTTGCCGAGCTGGACGGTCAGCACATAGGTCTTTACCGACTGAATCTTCATCCATTCATCTCGGTGAATTGATACTTGGCATGGTGTCTTCGGCTCTGGTTTCAGTCACTGGCGGTGGAAACGGAACCTGCCGTACCAACTTGACGGTTTCGAAAGGCAGCCAGAACATCTGTCAGCGTGCTAGCGATGTGCTCGCGCATTCGTCGCTCCGCCTCTTCACCGTCGCGCAGCTTCAGCGCTTCCAAGACCTCTTGGTGCTGCTCGATCGATCGTTCAAGTCGATTGGGAACCAATAACGCGAGTTCGTGCAACCGCTCGGTCAACTCCTTCAGGTTGGCGACCATTCGCAGCAGCCGAGGCGTACCTCCCACACTCAGGACCACTCGGTGCAATTCATCCGTTGCATCGGAGGCGCCGGCGCGATCGCCATCGGCAAGCATTGCTGATGCCACGGCCATGCGTTCCTGCAAATGTGCGAGGGCGGAATCGCTGAGCAACTCGGCGGCACGTCGCGCACTGATACCCTCCAGTGCTTGCCGAATCAGATAAGCCTCGTTGATGTCTTCTGCGGAGATTCCAACGACGATGGCACCTTTGCGCGGCAGAATCTGGACCAGGTGCTCATGCTCCAGACGGCGAAGTGCCTCGCGGATGGGGGTCCGGCTGACCTTCAAGTCGTCAGCCACTCCCAGCTCGGTCAGCGGCTGGCCCGGAGAGTATTCGGCACTCAGGATTCGGGATTTCAAGACCGCGAACACCCGGTCACTGGCGGTCGGGGCAAGGCTCTTTGACGCGGCAGTTTCCAACGTTTTTGACTCCGATAACGTCTTGTGGTCACGTTGGGTACTGATTGTATACAATGTGGATTCGCCAGGCAAGCGACGGCACCCGCGGATCGGATGCCTCCGGCTCAGAGCCGCCTTGGTTTGTTTCTGACAGCCGGGTTAACAGCGGAAGCACCGTTCCCGCACTAGAGCAGTGTTAACGCCGACTAAGGGCAGGCTCCGGTCCACTTGAGGTCATCGAGATCTCGTAGCCGAGAACAAATCAGCTTCTGCAGACTGACGTATTCGACGGTGAAAATCCAAACTTCCATTCCACCGGGCGACACTTTTCGCCGGCGAGCGAATCGGTACTGATCGAAGGTCTGGTCGGTCAATTCGAATTGCTCGATCCGAAATGGAGTTCCTACGATCTGAATTTCCTTCTTGACCGTTCCGCCGATCAGCTCAAACGACAATTGCGTATCAAACTTGACTGAGTTGCTAAGCCGGTCCGCCAGTGCACGTGTATCCAACTCGGAAGCTCCGATCACAAAATCTGCACCGGTGGTTGAGCGTGGAAACAAGTAGTACATGCTGGAGGAAGATCTCCTCAGCATGTAGTCCTGGCGTGCTCCCCAAAAACTGGTCCATAAGTTATGAGAGTGTACTGGCCAATAACGGCCAAGGAGACTCTCGAGATGAAACAAGCACGAAAGCGACGTAAGCCCGAACAGATCGTCAAGGCGATGCGCCGGCTTGGTCATCCCTTTGGCAATTTTCGACTGGTCCCGCATCCACTTATAGCTCAGATTTTTAAAGACCGCCTGAGCTTGTTTCTGACAGCCAAGTTTACAGCGGAAGCACCCGTTCCCGTATTGAAGCAGTGTTATCAGCGACTATGAGAAGGACCCGGTCCACTAATGCCGCGAGTTAGTTTTTTCGATGGGGTGCGTTTGAGGCTTCAACCGGCAGTTCGGTCGGCCCGAATGTGACTCGGTCACGATCCCCGCTCGATTTGGATTTACTTGTAGTTCAAGCCTTCATCGTTAAAAGCTCGTTTGACGTAATGAAGTGTGGGATGCTTCGTGACGATTCTCTTAGCCGCGTAGTTCGCAAGGCGTTCACCTTTTTCACCACCGATCGCAACTCGGAGTTCTGACAGCAGCTTTGCAGCTCGCTGGTAACTGGTTGTCGACCGCTTTTGGATCAACTTCTCCGCTTCCGATATCGCTGCGGATGGATCTTCGCGTATTTTTGCAAGGCGTTTCTTCAGTTTGCGTTGCCCAGCGGCCAGCTCTCGTTTCTTTCTTTGGTCGGATTCTGCAGAGGCTTGTTCTCGAAGCTCGGAAAGCGTTCGAGTGCCCTCCGTTGTTGGCCACGTCTCCATGCCGGAAGCGTTTCGAATGGCGGCCAACGACTCGGCTCGAACGGCCGCAGCATCACCTTCAAGGACTCGCCGCATGAGCTCTTGAAGATCGCCAAGAGATTGCTGGGCCAACCATTCATCAGCACCTGGTCCACCGTCGCCAGGGCGGCTTGGAGCATCGGGAGATTTGGTGCTGGCCGCGGCAAGTAGATCACGATCGAGCTGATAGAAGTCGACAAACTCTGCGAGCTCAGGCGGTAAGCTTTTCAGTCCAGCGGGTATGGCTGGTTCGAGGTCATCTTCATCCCAGTTGAAAGCAAGCCATCCAAGATAGAGAGCCCGGATATCGCCAGCCATCAAGGCTTCACGAATTCTTGGTAGCTGCTCCGTAAGATGGTCGAATTCGAAATACTCTTCGGCGTAGGTTCCAGCGTCAGCATCGGGCTGGATTGACAGCACGCCTCCCTTTCCGCGTTTGTCCTTCTTCCATTCAATGCAGTACTTCATCGCGTACTCGTTGTATTGTTTCTGTTGCATCGGCAATCCAAATGGCAGCCGGAACATCAGTTTGCGAATCCCGAAGTTTGCGTAGTGCAGGTGCACGTCGTACCCACGCAGCATCATCTCGAGTGCGTTGCCGCGAAAGTCGCCGTAGTGGTACTCGTTGTGGAAACTCCAACGTGTGACCTCTGCCCGCGTCGACTGGTCCTGCATGTATGCGAGTTGCTTGTCGTTCAACGGCTTATCCACCGCGGCGAAGTGGATGTACTGATACTCACTCATTGTTCGTGACTCGGTTGCATCGCGGACACTCAATCGATTGCAAAGAGATGGGCATCACTTCACAATTCAAGATGAATAGAGTTTTTGGACGGTTTCCATCGGCAGGAATAGACGGGACCTCATCTTCGGTAGCGAGATGAATCCGAATCTCGAATAGAAATCCGCGGCCGATTTGTCTTTCGCATCAACAACGACAACCGCGGCGGCGATCTCTTTCGCCGATCGGGCACAGCGTGATAGCGCGTCAGCGAGAAGCAATCGCCCAAGTCCTGGATGGCCTACATCGCGGGCTAAACGCCCGATCAAAATTCCAGGCACCTGTGGATAGCGAGGTAAACGCTTAACTGCTTCCTCAGGCAGGCCACTCAGTTCCACCGATGTTGCACAAAGTGTGTAGTAACCGACGACGCGATTGGACTCCTCTGACGCCGTGAAGACGAACACGGCGGCCGCCTTCCGTTTGACGTCTTGGCTGGCAAATCGCACCAAGTAGTCGTTGAGGACTTCGACGCCGCAATCAAAGTCTTTTCGATTGTGTTTTTTGGTGAGGGCCTCGCAGACGTATTCGCTCACCGGCTTGTCACCTTCTTGCGATGCTCCTTCGCGGCTGCTCGCAGCTCTTTATTCGGAGATGGTGGTGACAACAGTGCATCGACAAGCACACGGCTCTGGGTTCGGTCGAGCTGAATCCGCTCGTGCTCTTCAATGACCGCCTTGGCAGCTTGTTCCGCGTTACCAAGCACGAAATCGGACACGCTACGGCCAAGATAGGCTGCCGCGCGTTCGATGAGCGCTTTCTGCTCAGTGGAGAGTCGTGTCTCAATGCGGGCGGATTTGGTTTCCATCGCTAGCTCCGGAATTCGGCTCGTCGTACAGGTCTAGTGTACGGCAAAATGCCGTACATGACAAGCTGGTTTTTCATTGGGAAAACGGCGACCTACGTCCTCCCCGTACAAAACCAATCCGGAGAGAATTCCGGGAATATGCTGGCTTTTTCTGCTTGAGTCGGCCAATTCGATGCGATTCTCGTCTCTTCCGATTCGTCACGAGACGAAGCAATTGCGAAAGCTATCTGTAGATTTGCTGTTAACCGAAGCTGCTTTTTCTCGCATGTCTGCGAGTGGTTAACAGGGATAGAGAATGTTTCCCGAAGCGGGCGTCCGCTCGGCAATCTGTGCCGGTTAATCTGACAGCGGCACAGATAATCCGATTGGCCGAATACAGGTCGAACCCAAGGCCATTGCGGCCGGCGAGGCAATTCGTAGGCTCGTTGTTTCAGCGGGGTACAAAAATGTTGCCACCCCGAATATATCGGGATTTGCAAGGCGAAATGGCGATCGATGGCGAATATTGTTCACCCACTTTTGACACTCCTCGCTTCGCTCACTCGGCAGGAACTTGCTCAGCAAATTCGGTTCTTGAAAGCTGAGAACGAGATCCTTCGGAGTAAGTTACCCAAACGAATCACGCTCGACAATCGTGAGAGGAGAACGCTTGTCAAACACGGGAAAAAGTTGGGTGGAAAGATCAAGGACGTCATGACGATCGTGTCGTATTCGACGTTTCGGCGGTGGGTTCGCAAGATAGAGGACGACACACCGCCACCAGCAAAGAAGTCGCCGGAACGCCGCGCCGGGCGACCGAAGCTTGAGGAAGACGTTCGCGAAACCATCATTCGTATTCGGAAAGAGACGGGATTCGGGTACACGAAAATCCTGCAAGAAATGCGCCGTATGGGCGTTCACGTGTCCCGGCAAACAGTGAAGAACGTGATCGTTGCGGCAGGGCTAAAGCCGACGCCAGGCGACCACCCGGATACGTGGCACAAATTCATCAAGCGTCACGCTGATACGCTTTGGCAATGCGATTTTGCGTGCAAGAGAAAGTGGACACTGAAAGGGTTGGTCGACCTTTATTTCATGGTCTTCATTCACATTGGAACGCGGCAGATCTGGATCTCGCCTTGCACCGAGAATCCCACCGGTGAATGGACGACCCAACAGGGACGCAACTTCCAAATGCACCTGCAATACAATGAGTTGACGTGCGAGATGCTGATGCGCGATCGCGATGCAAAGTACGTTGATTCGTTTGATGAGATCGTCCGATCGACCGGCGGGAAGATCAAGTTGACACCGATTCGATTACCTAATTTGCAGGCTCACGTCGAGCGAGTCATTCAAACAATCAAACATGAGGTGCTGAACGCATTCTGCGTTGTGACAAACCAGCATCTCGACCGAATTCTTCGTGCTGCGGAAGACTGGTACAACAAGCGCCGTGGGCATTCAGCACGAGACCACTTGCCGCCCACTCAGGGCGAAGCCTCGTTTCCGCTCATACCGTTCTCGAAAAACCAAGTGATCTGCGACACGACGCTTGGTGGTCACTTGATTTCGTATCGCCGCACGGCATGAAGACAGTTCAGTCAAGTGTTTTCCGCTTGTACTCACCTGGGGAAACGCCAATTTCCCGCTTGAACGCAGCGCCCAAGTATTCGGAATGCTCAAACCCAAGTCGCTCAGCAATTTGGGGAACGGTCAAGTCCGTCTCTCGCAGCAACTCTTTCACCCGATTCATTCGGACCCTTTGAATCTCTTGGTGCGGCGTCCGCCCGACTAACTTCTTAAAGCGATGTTCAAAGACTCGACGCGACAGGTCAATATTGTCTAAAACATCGACGACGCGAATGTTGGCTGATGCCTTCCGCCGAATGTACTGGAGTGCCTTGGCGATCTGCTCGTCTTCAATCGCAACTGTATCAGTCGACTCGCGAAGCTGAATCCCTAGCGGTTGAGTGATCAGCGGTTCTTCAGTTGTGAAAACCTCTCCGGACATCATTCGGTCAAGCAAACTTGCTGCCTCGTATCCAGTGCGTTTGGTATCTGGAATGACGCTCGAGAGCGCCGGATCAGACAGTTCGCAAATCAAATGGTCGTCATCGACTCCCAGCACCGCGACTTCTGTCGGAACAGCGAGCTTCAACTGCCGGCAGACATCTAGAACCTCTTGCGCCTTGAAGTCATAGCATCCCATGATTGCAACCGGGCGAGGAAGCTGGCGAACCCAAACCATGATTCGCCTCTTCTCAGCGACAGCGTCAAAGGCGCGGTCATACCGTGCTACGGATTGATGTTCGAAAACCTTGCATCCAGATGCTTCAGCAAACTGCCGAAAGTGCTGGCAACGTTTCGTTGACCATTGAAAACCAGCATCTCCACAATAAGCAAGATTCCGAAAACCTCGTGTAATAAAATGCTCGACTGCCAATTTTGAAATCGCTCTGTCTTCCGTGTCAGCCCAGGGAACTCCTTTGACGTGCCGAGCCGCACTGAGGTCAACGATTGGAACGCCACAGCGTTGCAATTGGCAACCGACTGAATCGGTTTCAATCCTAGCGATGATCCCATCCCCGCCCCAGGTTCCTAACCAGGCGGGTGGCGGTGCACCGCGTTCCTGTTCGGTCAAGTAGACAGACCAATTTCCATGCTCTTTCGTGTAGGAAATGACCCCTTCGAGTAAGCCTCGGCTGTAGCCGTTTGAGGTTTCTATCAGCAGGGCGACAGATCGTCGAGTCATTGGCTACAAAACAACTGGGAGAGTAATTGTGAAATGCCGGCATCAACCTGGAACGTACCTCCGGAACCGTATCGATTCACGGAGGCGTCCGGCGCTACAAACCACTACATGTTGATCTCGTAACCCTTGCGACTTTCTCGTGAAAGGAACGAGTTGGCTTCGTCGTCGCCGATGATCTCACGCTTGGTCGGATCCCAATTCAGTTCACGCCCCAAGCGGATCGCGATGTTTGCCAAGTGGCAAGTTTCGAGCATCCGGTTGTGTGTCCAAACATCGGAGATCGGTTGTTCACGCGAGCGCATGCCTTCGATGAAGTTGGCGGTATGATTCTCGCTGACAGGGCCGCCGTAGACTTTTTCCACTGCGTCCTCAGGCAACGGGTTGGTTTCCAGATCTTCGACCGGCTTGCCCGCCAGCCTTCCGCGATTAACGAAGAATCGCCCCTTGGTTCCTTCAAACAAAATGCCGTTGTCACCTTCGCTAGTGATGATCATTGGAATGTCACCCGGCATGTTAACGTGGATCTCGAACTTTGTTGGCGAGTTGTATTGATCGCTGACCGTCGGATAGCCATCCTTGTACTCGACCGGCAATGAGTAGCTGACCGGCGTCACTGTATTTGGACCGGTTTCGCTCGCGCCCAGTGCCCACGTCGCAATGTCAACGTGGTGAGCACCCCAGTCATTCATCTGGCCACCGGAGGTTTCGTACCAGTTACGCCATGCATAGTGACAATTGGTGTAAAGCGGTACGCCGCCACCATAGCCTCGACGCATTTCGGTCCCCGCTCTGTACGGAACCTTGGGGGCTGGGCCGAGCCACATGTCCCAATCGAGACCTTCAGGAGGATTGATGGCTGGGATTACGGGCGAACCGGTAGCACCGTTGATTCCACAGGTGACTTTGCGAATCTCCCCGATTCGTCCTTCGCGGATCAGTGCGATGGCTTTGAGGAATCGGTGTTCGCTTTCAGTCCGCTGCATGGTTCCGACTTGGAACACTCGCCCGGTTTGTTTGACGATCTTTTCGATTAACTTGCCTTCGTTGATCGTCAAGGTCAGCGGCTTTTCGCAGTACACGTCTTTGCCAGCGAGCATCGCTTCGACGGAGATCTTGGTGTGCCAGTGATCCGGAGCTGCGATCATCACCGCATCGATGTCTCTACGGTCAAGCACTTCGCGGTAGTCTTTGTATCCCTCAGCTTTCTTGCCGGTTTTCTTCTCAAGCTTGTCATTGATCGGACCCAGCACGTTGGCATCGACGTCGGCAAAGGCCGCGAAGTCCGCGAACTTGGTTGATTTGTCCGTGATCGTCCACCCTTGGTTTCGCAGTCCAATCGTGGCAAAAACGGGACGTTCATTCGGCGAGTCTTGCGCGTGGGAAGCGGAGCTGGTGCCCATAAAGACGCCAGCCGCAGTGGCGGCGCTTGCCGTTTGAAGAAAATCACGTCGGTTGAATCTTGTTTGCGGCTTCATTGCGGAACCTCGTTAAGAGAGCGGGGAAAGGAACGGGAAATGTAGAAATCGTACTTGGGATCTATTTGCCTAGGTCTTTGAAGCGTTCATAGGACTGGTTCAAAGGATGTGCCTCCGTTCGCCCTTGAATCATGCTTGCCGTCCACTCCGACAACCTTCTCCCGAGTCGGCGACAGGCCTCTTGCACGCGTTCCTCCTCAGGGGCGCCCGCGGATTTGACTCCGTAGTGAGCCGAGAATTTGATGCCGGAGTAATCGGTCAATCCAGTTTGTGCGTGATGAATTCCTAAGAATCGGCGATCTTATCGACGGACGCTATACAAGTGAGTTTTCTTGATTGAGCGTGGAAGTGATGTTTCTTAACTGGCGGATCAGGGTGTCCGCCTCATCCGGCGTCATGCACCCGTACATTTCATCGCGGATGGATTGCCCGGCTTTCCAAAGCTTGCGCAGCTTTCGTTTTCCGCTGGCGGTCAGCGTGACGGTTTTGGCGCGGGAATCGGTTGGGTGGCTTGCCCTTTGGATCAGTTCCATCTTTTCCAGTAACACCAGCATCGCTCGGACCGTACTCGGGTCAGAGGAGATTCGGTCGGCCAGTTCACGCTGCGTTAATGCTTGGCCCTCCGAGAGTGCCAATAGAAGCACAAACTGGTCAGCGGTCACGCCATGCTTAGCAAACGCTGCTTCCGTGTTGCGGTGAAGCGCCATGTAGGCCGCACGCAATGCTAACGGCAACTCTCGCTCTTGCTGTGTGGATTCCTTCATCTATTCAAGCGACTCCTACGCGAAAGAAAATGTCTGATGGCCGCCCTCGCCGATCGATGGGCGTTCGTGATGCCACTTCTTTCAAAGTTGACGTGTGAATTGGTCCTTCGCTTTCTTTGTCGAATGCCTCCACTCGCAACAACCAACGGAAGTGAGAATTTGGAAAAACGAGCAAAGATCTGAATCGCATGAAGTGCCTGTGTTAATAATTTTTGCGATGCTTGCGTCTTCCCTGCACGCGAGCCGGATTCTCTGACGAGATCTTCGAGATGAGGCCGTGAAATACCTCCACTTCGGCAGAGTGTACACAACAAACACATGAGGACGTAGTCCCAACTTTTGAAACCATTCCACGTGCATTGAGGGGGCGGCTCTTTGCAATGGCGGTCCACATCGTTACTGTCCGCGCTTCCTGGCAAGTGGATGCTGTCCCAAATGACGCAGCGCCGCCAATTCTAGCGAATGGCCCGCTGCTGCTGCACAATGCAAATTAATCGCCCATTAAGAGGTGGCGCGTCGTTTCGTTAAATTCGCCCAATAGAATCGAAACATCCCCGAAAGTAATGGATTGGCTCACCGATTTGCAGAACTTTTAGACCGGCCTGGGGTTTATGCGTGTACGCACGGTTATCTGCTGAGCGGATCTGCTGCGAACTTGTGAAATATCTCCGCAGGGGTGCGCAATTCCTCATTTTCATTGAACTCAATGTGGCTATAACGCACAGTACTGCCACTCCATCATTCGCGATATCTCGTCCCACTATTGATCCTGACGGCGGCAAGTTGTCCACCGAGAATCCAGCTTCATCTGCTTAGATCGACATCAAGCTGGTGGAGTTTGCACCGTCAACCAAATCGGCCTACCAGAAACAAGATGACTGCTCTATTGAAACGCTTTGCAACTGCAAATCTGCTCGTCGTTCTACTTCTCGCCTGCGGTTTTGCATCGGCACAGGAATCGCAAGTCTCGGTATTGATGCTTGGCGACAGAGGATTCCATAGGCCATCCGAATTCTACCGGCATTTGGCAGGGCCGCTCCGAGAGCAAGGCATCGAACTTGTTTACACGGAGAAGCTGAGCGACCTCAACAAAGATCATCTCGCAAAATATGAAGGGCTGATGGTCTTCGCAAACATTGAACAAATCACACCGGAGGCCGAGTCGGCTCTGCTGAACTATGTTCAAAATGGCGGAGGCCTGATTCCCGTTCACTGCGCGTCGTTCTGTTTTCTCAATTCCGATAAGTACATCGAATTGGTTGGCGGTCAGTTTCGAAGTCACGGGTTCACTCGCTTTGAAACCAAGATCGTGGCTTCCGACCATGAGATCATGCGGGGGCTGAAACCGGTTCGTTCGATGGACGAAAGCTACCGTCACAGTAAGCTCAACCCAGACATGACCGTTCTTGAGACACGGAGCGACGAATCCGGTCCCGTGAGCGATCCCGATGGTGAACCCTACACATGGATCCGAACGAGCGGACAAGGACGCGTTTTCTATACCGCGTGGGGGCACGATCATCGGACGTGGTCCAACGCTGACTTTCAAAAATTGCTCGCACGCGGTGTTTTGTGGGCCTGTGGCCAGACGCTCACCGCAGCTTCGACCGACAGTGGCAAGCCTACAGATCCAAAAGCGGAAGCGGTCATCGCTGCGAATCGTCCCTTTTCCTCGCCGGAGATGAATCCGCCATCGGTCGACGATGAAGAATTTGCAACGACAGACGTGGGGGCGAAGATCCCCAACTACACGCCGGGTGCTCAGTGGGGAACGCAGGCCGAACCGTTCTCGAAGATGCAAGACCCTCTCCCAGCGGAACAGTCCATCAAAGCGTTCGCGACTCCGGCAGGAATGCAGCTCGCAATCTGGGCCAAGGAGTCGACCGACAACTGGCCCGGCGATCCCCAGCAAAACGACAAGACTGCAGGGCTAAAGGGCAAGCCGATCGCAATGAACTGGGATGAGGACGGGCGTTTGTGGGTTTGCGAAACGGTCGACTACCCCAATGAACTGAAAGAAGAATCAGCCGTCGGCCGCGACCGCATCAAGATTTGCGAAGATACGGACAACGATGGCCAGGCCGATAAGTTCACGGTCTTTGCCGAAAACTTGAGCATTCCGTCGACACTGGTTTGCTACCGGGGTGGCGTGATCGTCCAGGACGGCGAAGAGACGATCTATTTGAAGGACATCGATGGCGACGACAAAGCCGATTTTCGACAGTCGCTGATTACCGGCTGGGCGCTGGGCGACACGCACGGCGGCGTTAGCAATTTTCAGTATGGCCCCGACAATTGGATCTGGGGCATGCAGGGCTACAACAATTCCCAGCCCATCATCAACGGCGAACCGCAAATGCGTTTCCGCCAAGGGTTCTGGCGATTCAAAGTCAAAGCGGGGGCGTCGGACGAGACAGCGCCAGCCTATGCGATCGACACAGAAACGGGCAAAGTCGCAGACAACCAATCAAGCGACTTCGATCAGCACACAATCCGTGTCGATGCATTGGAGTTCATGCGAGGCACGAACAACAACACTTGGGGGCTGGGTTTCAGCGAGGAAGGCTATGTCTTTGGTTCAACTGCAAACGGTTGCCCGAGCGTTCACATGCCGATTCCCAATCGGTATTACGATCAAGTCGCCGGCTGGTCGCCCGAGACTCTTCAAAATATTGCCCAGTCCCATCGGTTCGATCCGATCGATGATCGCATTCGCCAGGTGGACTGGCACGGCGGATTTACAGCCGGTTGCGGCTCAGCAATCTACACTGCCCGCAACTATCCACCGACCTGGTGGAACCGAATTCAAATGGTCTGCGGTCCGACGGGACACCTCGTCGGTTCTTTCGTGCTGGAGAAGGACGGTGCAAACTATCGTTCTCGAAATGCGTTCAACACGGTTGCCAGCATCGATGACTGGTCAGCTCCGATCATGTCGGAGGTCGGCCCCGATGGCAACGTATGGGTCTTGGACTGGTACAACTACATTGTTCAGCACAACCCAACGCCCAACGGTTTCCAAACCGGCAAAGGGGCTGCTTATGAAAGTGATCTGCGAGACAAACGTTTCGCCCGAGTCTATCGACTAGTGACCGACGAGGCAGGCAGCGGCTCCGCGACGCGAACGTTACAACTCGCTGATGCAGAGAACGCCGAGTTGGTTACGGCACTCAGCAGTGACAATTTCTTTTGGCGTCGAACGGCACAACGTCTTATCGTGGAACGTGGGGCGGCTGACGATGCGACGCTCAGTGCTCTTGTTTCATTGGTCGAAAATGATCAAGTCGACGAGATCGGATTGAACCCAGCCGCGATGCATGCGATTTGGACGCTCGCAGGCTTGTCGGAATCGGGTAACGAATCAGCAGTCGCTGCACTGGCAAAGGCGTGTGACGCCGGCTTCGGTCATGTATCCAGCCCAGTGCGCAACGCGGCGATCGCGAGTTGCGGCAGCGAGCAGGTCGCCGGGGCGATTGAAGCGGGTCTGCAAAACGACGCCGACCCCAAGGTGCGGGTGACCTTGTTGCTGCGCGTTGCCGAAGGAAAAGCGAACGCTGCGATCAACGGTAACGAGCTTGCTGGCTTGGTAGCTTCGATCGAAGACGATAGCGTTCTATTGGACGCATGGACTTCCGCTGCTGCGACCGATCCTGCCGCGACGATCGTGGCGCTCGGCAAGATGAGTCCGTCCGCGGCGAATTCGCTCAATCAGCGAATTTCCGTTCTGGCGGAGCACCTCGCGCGGAGCAATCCCACAGCTGAGCAAATCAGCGAGCTGCTTGCAATCTCGCCCGATTCACCTGTCGCCGTCACGGTCTGGGAAGGCTTGGCAAAGGGTTGGCCGCGAGATCTGGTTCTTAATCTTCCCGAGTCATCGCAGAAAATTGTTCGTGACCGGTTCTTAGCAGGCGACACTTCGGTCGAAAGCAAAGCCGCGATCCTGGCGGTAGCCGACAAGTGGTCGATCACGAACCTAAACGAGATTGTCAGTGAAATACAGGACGAACTGCTGACAACCGCTTTGGACGCGGATGCCGATTCAGAGAAACGTCTGAGTGCTTGGGATCAATCGATTCGCCTTGCACCAACGAGTCCAAAGATTCTCGACGCGGTCGAAGCGTTGTTTACACCGCAATTGGCTCCAGAAACCGGGGTCGCGGCACTAAACTCACTGCAGGCCGCCCGCGTGAATGGTCTTTCCGAAACGTTGCTGGACATGAAAACCTCGCTGGGGCCAAAACTCGGTAGCCAAATTCTGACGTTGCTTTTATCCCGAGCCGATGGCACTGAAGATTTGCTGGACGCCATTGCCGATGGACAAGTGCAATTCAATGATCTTCAGCTCGATCAACGCCAAGCCTTACTGAACCACCCCACCTCATCGATAGCATCACGAGCAAAGGAGTTGATGGAAACGCGAGGTGCGATGGTAACATCTAATCGCCAAGCATTGGTCGATCAATGGTTACCGGTCGCTGCCGTGGAAGGCGATGTGACGAACGGCCTGGCGATGTTCAAGAAACATTGCTCAGCTTGTCACATCCATGGCGAAATCGGACAAGAAATCGGTCCTAACTTGACGGGCATGGCTGTTCATCCCAAAGAAGAAATCTTGATGAACGTCCTCGATCCATCGCGAAGCGTCGAAAGCAACTTCCGCACGTACCAGATTTTGACCGTCGACGGAAATGTGCTCTCCGGAATGCTAGCCGGCGAGTCGGCAAACTCGCTACGCATCATCGACACGCAAGGCAAAGAAAAGCTGGTCCTTCGCGAAGACATCGAGCAATTGACTTCGTCGCACAAGTCATTGATGCCAGAGGGTTTTGAAAGCTCGATCAGTAAAACTGAAATGGCGGATCTGCTGTCGTTTCTCGCCATACGTGGCAAGTACGCGCCGCTGAACATCTCTAACGCTGCGACGATCAACAGCGAAAAAGGTCTCCCCGGATTCCGCGGACGACCTGGAGACAAGTTTGTGCTCGATTCCTACGGGCGTGTGGAGGTCGAAGGCGTTCCGTTCGAATTGGTCGATCCCCAGGGAGATCGGATTGCCAACATCATCGGTTTGCAACGTCAATCATCGCGATTTCCAAGCACGTTGCCAGAATCGGCTAGCCTCGACTGCGCTGGAAACGTGAAAACGATTCACATGTTGGGGGGCGTCGCCTGGGCTGCCTACCCGCGTTTCAAGGATGAAACGACCAGCATGATCGTCCGTCGTCATTACGCTGACGGAAGCACAAGTGACTTTGAATTGGTCAACGGCAAGCACATCGTGACTTACCAAGCGGGCGAGGATGTGCCGGAATCGAAGAAGGCGATTGAAGCCAGCGGCAAGCAAATCCGCTACTTGAAGATTCCTGCCGAAGCTGGCAAAGCACTTACGAAAATCGAATTCTTGAAAGGCGGTGACTTTTCGCTTCCGCTTGTGTTTGCGGTGACCGTCGAGTTTGCAGGTGAAGGTCACTAGACCTGACGGTGATTCGTTGACGTTCCTTCTCCTCTTCTTCTGTATCGAGACCCTCTCATGAGAAAATTAGTTGTTCTAGTCCTGCTCGGCATGCTGCAGCTTGCCAGTGCGGTTGCCGAAGCACAGGAGCAAAACCCGGAACGTCCTCGCCAAGGTCGTCGCGGAGGCGGATTCGGCGGCCCGATCGAACTTGGTCCCGACGACAAGCAAACTTATCCCGATCCTGCAGATAGCATCGTTGCAAAGCGGGAAGACATTCCGCACGGCAAGTTGGAGATGATCGACTATGAGTCGAAGACGGTCGGCACGACTCGCAAGATGAACGTCTACACGCCCCCGGGGTACTCGAGCGAGAAGAAGTTGCCTGTCTTGTATTTGTTGCACGGCATTGGCGGCGACGAAACCGAGTGGCAGCGTTTTGCGACACCTGATGTGTTGTTTGACAACCTGATCGCGGATGGCAAAGCGGTTCCGATGATTGTGGTGATGCCGAACGGCCGCGCGCAGAAGAATGACCGCGCCGAAGGCAATGTGATGGCGAGTGCTCCAGCATTTGCCGTTTTTGAGAAAGACTTGCTCGATGACGTCATTCCCACCATCGAGTCGCGTTATTCCGTTCAGGCCGATCGAGAACATCGAGCCCTGGCCGGCTTGTCGATGGGCGGTGGCCAGTCGCTGAACTTCGGACTGACCAACCTGGACACGTTTGCCTGGGTCGGCGGATTCTCGTCCGCGCCCAATACCAAGGCCCCGGAGGAATTGGTCCCCGATCCAGAAAAGACGAAGGAACAACTCGAGCTACTCTACTTGTCGTGTGGAAAGAAAGACGGATTGATTCGAGTCAGTCAACGTCTGCAGCGTTATTTGAATGAGCACGACATTCCGCAAATCTGGAACGTTGACTCGCACGGACACGATCCAACCCACTGGCGAAACAATCTGTACTATTTTGCTCAATTGGTATTTCAGGAGACTTCGAAGGCCTCAGAGCTGCAGGAAGACACGACGACCGATTCGAATGAACAGCCTTCTGCGAATGAAGATGAGAACGCGGCCGCTGGAAGTAGTGTTCCTGAAGGCATCAAAGACGATTTCAAGCCGGCGCCTACCAATCAAGCTGGAAGGGACTACCCGCAGGTCAATTCCCAAGGCCGAATCAAGTTTCGAGTCGTCGCGCCGGAAGCAAAAAGCGTGGCAACGACATTTCGTGACAGTACTGAGTTCGTAAAAGGTGAAGATGGGGCTTGGGTCGGCTACTCACGTCCGCTTGACGAAGGCTTCCACTACTATGAATTGATCATCGACGGTGCCCACGTACCTGATCCCAACAGCAAATACTATTTCGGAGCAATGCGTTGGGGGAGCGGCATCGAAATCCCTGCCCACGATCGTGAATTCTACGCGCTGAAAAACGTTCCCCACGGCCAGGTTCGAGAGATCTACTTCCATTCCGAGAGCACGGATTCCGAGCGGCGAGCTTTCGTTTACACACCACCGGGCTACGACAGCAATCAAGACGAACGCTACCCAGTGCTGTACTTGCAGCACGGCTGGGGAGAAAACGAATATGGCTGGAGCGTCCAAGGCCACGCGGGTCTAATCATGGACAATTTGATCGCGGAAGGAAAGACGAAGCCCTTCATCATCGTCATGACCTATGGCATGACCAACGAAGTTCGCATGGGCGGACTTCGCAACTTTGATATCAAGGATTTTGAAACGGTCCTCGTTGATGAACTCGTTCCCCACATCGATCAGAACTTTCGCACTTTGACCGATCAACCCAATCGTGCCATGGCCGGACTGTCGATGGGTAGCATGGAAACGAAGTCAATCACGCTACGCAACCTTGACAAGTTTTCGCACATCGGGCTGTTTAGTGGAGCCACGATTGGAAGACAAGATGTCGAGAACACGGAAGGGTTCAAAGACAAAGTTGAACTCGTGTTCGTTAGCTACGGAAGCAAAGAGGTTGGAGGCGGGCGAACGCGTCGCGGTGGCAATCCCGCCGACTCCGTGAAGCAATTAAAAGAGATGGGAATCGATGCCCACTACTACCTGTCTCCCGAAACCGCCCACGAATGGCAGACTTGGCGACGCAGCTTGAAGGAATTCGCCCCTCTGTTGTTTCAGCCTGAGGACAGCCTGTTAGGCAACTGGAAGGTCGACTTTGATACTCAAATCGGCGTCCAAAGTTATGCAATGACCTTTGGCAAGGAAAGCGGCGAACTCTCCGCAACGGCGAGAGCTGAAGTCAATGGTCGCTCACGCGACGTTACCTTTGAGCAGGTCAAACGGACCGGCGATACCATCTCGTTCGTCGAAAACCTGAATTTTGGTGGAAACGAAATTCGTATTGAATACGAGGGGCAGATCGACGGCGATACGATCCTGTTTTCGCGAAAGGTAGGCGACTTCGCGACGGAGAAAGCAACGGCGAAGAAGTCGAAATCCGTTGATGACTTGGTCTCCGAAAACGCAAAGGAATCAATGCAGCGTCGGGCCGATGCTCAGCGACAACAGGCCGTCGCAATGGCCGACTCGATCGACCCAAACTTCCACATTTATCTCTGCTTCGGCCAATCCAACATGGATAGCGGCGGGCGGATGAATGACGCTGACCGTGAGGTGCCCAAGCGTCTGCTGGTGATGGCCGACTTTGACAACGAACAAAGGGGCTGGCAGAAAGGAAACTGGTACCACGCCGTTCCACCGCTGGCCGCGCGAGGGCGAGGCATTTGCATGGTCGATTCATTCGGCAAAGCGATGGTTAATTCACTTCCAGACGACGTCCGCGTTGGAATCATCAAGGTTTGTGTGCCCGGATGCAAAATCGAACTGTATCAGAAGCAGTCGTTTCAGTCTTATATCGACGGCGAGAGAGACTGGTTGAAAAACATCGTCAAAGCCTACGAGGGAAATCCTTATCAGAACCTTGTCGACATGGCTAGAGAGGCGACGAAGCACGGCGTCATCAAAGGAATTCTTCTCCATCAGGGCGAATCCAACACCGGGGACAAAGAGTGGCCCGGGAAAGTCAAGTCCGTCTATGACGACTTGATGAAGGACCTCGATTTAGATCCAAACGAGGTGCCTCTGTTGGCCGGAGAGATGGTGCACGCTGATCAGGGAGGCCGATGTGCAAGTCACAACGCGATCATCGCGACCTTACCGGAATCAATCTCGGGTGCTCGGGTGATATCGTCAGCAGGTTTGCCGACCGACGACAAACTGCATTTTAACCCGGAAGGCTCTCGCGAGTTTGGTAAGAGATATGCTGCTGCAATGCTCTCACTGTTGGCTTCAGAGAGCGTTGTTGCCGAATAAGCCATCTCGCCAATAGATCACTGCAACTTCCAAAACCAAATCGGATATCGCCGTATGTCATTTCAATCGATTGTTTGCTTCTGCTGCATCGCGTTGTCCGCCACGTTCACGCTGGGCCAAGAAAATACTTCGCCAAAGCAAAGCTCCGAAAGTTTGACAGGCACGTGGCATTGCCAATTCGATTCACCGTTCGGGTTGCAGACTTACCACCTCCATATTGCGATTAATGACGCCGGCGATGCAACAGCGCACGCGGAAGTAGATACTCGCGACGAAGTGCGGAAAGTCGAGTTCGTCGACGTGAAGGTCGACAACGATTCACTCAGCTTTGCGGAGGTCCGCCAGTTCGGCGACCGAGAGTTTCGTATTGAGTACAGCGGCGAACGCAAAGGAAAGGACCTCGCGATAACGAGGTCGTTTGGAGAGCGGGGCGGCCAAGAGTCGCTTGCCACGCGTGAGCTTCCCAAGCCACCACCGAAGGAAGATCCTGCTCCAGTGGTCGAAGTCAAAATAGATTGTCTCATCAAAGACGCGTTTAAAGATTCATTCTTGGTCGGCATGGCCGGTGACCTTCCTTCGCGTTATTCAGAGGAGGAGTTGAAACTAGCGGCAGAGCATTTCGCCGCGATCACTCCCGAAAACTGCATGAAGCCCGAGCGAGTTCACCCGGCCGAAGATCGTTGGGATTTTGAGCGGACCGATGCTTTGGTGCAGTGGGCCGAAAAGAACGACATGACCATCCACGGCCACACCTTGGTTTGGCATGCGCAGACGCCCAATTGGTTCTTCGAGGGGCGCGATCCCGAGACGGTCAAGCGGCGAATGCAACAACATATTGAAACGCTTGTGGGACGGTACAAAGGGAAGTTGCAGAGCTGGGATGTGGTCAATGAAGCCATCAATGATGGTGGGAATTCTGAAACCGCGAAGACGGAAAATCTACGCAACTCGAATTGGTTGCAAACGCTCGGCCCCGAGTTTCTCACTTTGGCATTCAAGTTTGCTCGACAGGCAGATCCCGATGCTGTGCTCTACTACAACGACTACAACATCGAATCGGGACCCAAGCATGCAAGTTCGATGGTGCTGCTTGAACGACTGCTTGCCGATGGTGCTCCCATCGATGCCGTCGGCATCCAAGGGCATTGGCGAAGCGGGCGGGTTCCTTTCGAAGACATCGAAAAGGCGATCACCGACTATGCATCGCTTCGACTGAAAGTCAGTATCACGGAACTCGACGTTACAATCCGTGGTGAATCCGGCGGGCAATTCGGAAGACGACGGTTTCGCAACAGTGCTCCCCCTACCGTTGACGATTTGTACGCTCAGGCCGACGACTACGCAAGGCTGTTCGCTATCTTCAAGAAGCATGAAGACGTCATCGAACGCGTTACATTTTGGGGCCTGAACGATCGACGAACCTGGAGGCGGGGGCAACATCCTCTTCTTTTTGACGGCAACAACAACGTTAAGCCAGCGTATGCCAGTATTGTGGCGTTGGCAGATAGCGATGACGATGCTGCCAAGAGAGCCCCCGAACCGCCAAAGAACGTGAGGATTGAAGACGGTGGTCAGGGTGATTATTCAGCGATCGTAACGGAAGCACCAACACTTGCGGGAATGACGATTTATCGCCCAGAGGATTTGTCTGCTTTTGCAGGCGAAAAGAAGCTGCCGGTACTTCTATGGGGAAATGGAGCGTGTGCGAACACGACGGAGGAACACAAAAACTTTCTCAACGAGATTGCATCGCACGGATTCATCATTCTCGGCATTGGACCGCTGGATCAGTTGCAACAGCGAGGCGAGACATCTCGTCAGCGGACGAATTCTCCTCAATTGGTTGCTGCCTTGGACTGGATCATCGCACAGGACGCCGATGAAAACAGCATCTACTGCGGAAAGATTGATACGACTAAAGTCGCCGCGATGGGAATGTCGTGTGGTGGACTGCAAGCCATCGAAATTTCGGACGATCCCCGAGTCACAACGACGGTTGTTTGCAACAGTGGCGTATTACCCTCTCGCTCACCGATGGCTGCGATGCCGAACCTGACTAAGGAAGACCTCAAAAAGTTTCACGGTCCCGTCCTGTACATTATGGGCGGCCCTTCCGACATCGCCTACAAGAACGCGATGGACGATTTCTCCCGAGTCGACCATGTGCCCATCGTAATGACCAACTTAGACGTCGGGCACGGAGGAACCTACCGTCAGCCGCACGGCGGCGAATACTCCTCCGTTGCCCTTGCTTGGCTCAACTGGCAGCTCAAAGACGATAAGGCTTCCGCGAAGATGTTCGTTGGCGACGATAGTCAATTGAAACGCGATCCGGATTGGACGATCGACACGAAGAACTTGGAACAGTAGCCCGCATCAATCTGAATGATCATGCAGCGTTATGAGCAGGAATCTGGGCATGCTTCATTACTATTCAGGCGGCAAGCCGCAGCTGCAGAATCTGCTAGACCGATCGACCTATCGGATACTCCACAATCTGATTGTGGGGTCCTAGATCCGACGTTGGCATTCCCTCGAATAAACCGTTTAAGTACTGGAGTCATCTGTGAAAAATCGAAATACAAGAATCGTAGACTTTCGCTTGTTTAGAAAGGTCAAGACAACGTTGTATTGTGTGTCGTTATCGTCAGCGTGCTTTCTCTCGATACCTGCGACAGCAATAGCTCAGGAAGCGGCAAGTCCAAACGCACCGGAGCAAAACACTCCGAGAGATGCCATGACGTCGATCGAAACCCCCGCACAGCCCAACGCCATCGAGTTGGGAACTGGTCCATTGCCCGGCGCCGAAACGCCCGAGTCCTGGCGCAGTCAATACGGTAGCAAGTTCGCTCGCAACGTTACTGTGGCCACGTTGACTCCCTTTCTACCTGATCCTGGGAAGGCGACCGGCGCGGCTGTGATTGTTGCACCAGGAGGAGGTTTCAGGACATTGTCAATGGAAAATGAAGGTTGGCAGGTCGCCGAGGCGCTCGCCGCCAAAGGCGTGGCGGCTTTTGTGCTCAAGTATCGTCTTAACCAGACTGCTGCAGATCTTAAAGAGTTCGCAAATCCTACTCGCCCCCGGCCTAGGAGTGGGCCGCGGTCAGGGCGTCCGACACCGGCAGAGATGACCGCTCGTATTGCACCGCAAGTCGCCGATGCGAACGCCGCTTTCGCGCTCATTCGCGAGAATTCCGAGAAATGGCATGTGGATCCAGACCGCATCGGCATGATCGGCTTCTCTGCTGGCGCGATGCTCACCATGACAACAACGCTGAGCGGAGGGGAAAGCAAGCCCGCATTCATCGCCAGCATCTATGGCGGACTGAATGCGGTTGAAGTTCCCGCCGATGCACCGCCCCTATTCGTTGCTATTGCAGCCGATGACCCACTTTTCCCTGTTGGCTTTGGTCTGATTGAGAGCTGGCGTAAAGCAAATCGCGCTGTTGAATTGCATTACTACGAACAAGGCGGGCACGGCTTTGGCATGTACCAGAAATCCACTACCAGCACCGGCTGGTTCGATGCCTATGTGCGTTGGCTCGGAATGCATGGTTATCTGAAGCCGGCGAGCTAGGACGTAGATATTAGGTGCCAGCGGCTGGATAAAATTCTGTCAATAGCGAGTGGTGGCTGGGGAAGCCCGGACGCCCCTGGAACGATCACCGCACAACCATCAATGGGATTCTCTGGGTATGGGCAACCGGAGTTCCGAGGCTTGATCTCGACAGCGAGTTCGGATGTTGGAAGAGATATCGACGCATCACTCGTCTTCTGCGGCAGGAAGGCTGGCGTGTGAACTTCAAACGAATCCACCGACTCTGGAAACAACAAGGTCTCAAGGTGCCGGTCAAAAAGGCGAAAAAGCGACGATTGGGCAACTCCGAAGGCGGCGTCATTCGTCGATCGGCCGAGTACCCCAATCACGTTTGGTCGGTCGACTTCATCTTTGATCGAACCGAAGACGGTCGCTCGTTGAAGATCCTCTCTCTGATCGACGAGTTCACTCGTGAGTGCATTGCACTGGAAGTGGGTCGAAAGTTCACCGGCGACGATTTGGTGGCGCTGTTGAGCGACTTATCCGTTGGCGTGGTCGGTCTCTGGCAATAGCCAACCCCGACGGGGAACATGGAGCAGCAGTCCGAGTTTCCCTGCCCGATGCAAATGCGTTTTCACCGTTCCGTAGTTCCGCGCTAAACGGTCCGCCACATCCTTCGTCCGAACCGGCGTCTTCCCGTCAAACATTTCCCGAACCGTCTCCGCCATCTTCTCGGGTTCGGTCAACGGCCGGTCCAAATCCGCTTCGGTGAACTCAAGCAGATACGGCATAGTTCTGCTCCGACAGTTTGGGGTTCAGCGTCTTCGGCATGGTCTTCCGTGACTTCGGGTTCGGATGAAGAATCAGTTTTGGACTCGATCGTCAGACCGAGGTTACGCATCAGGGCGATCTCTTTCGCACGTTGTTTGAGCTCCGTCTCCCAGTCACGCCCCTGCCGCGCAAATTCGATAGCCAGAGTTGTCGTATGACTGGCGAGACGGATCTTCTGGGCGTTGGCTTCTTTGGCTGGATCGACATGTTCGTGTCCGTCCCAGAACCATTGGTGCTCGAACGTCGAGTCGAGCGTGCGAAGCGAGTTGGGCAGATAGCCCTCGATGAGAATGGCTTCGCGAAGCCAAGCGTGCAGGATGCGGTCGAGCACCACGCGGGCGAACTGCGATTGCTCGACACGAATCGATTTGAAATAGGTTTGGTGGTCGAGCCGCCCACTGGCATAGTTGTAGCCCGAGGAATTCCCGGCAGCGACGTTGAACGGCATGTTCAAGCAACGAGCGATCTCGTTGAGGATTTCTTTCTTGAACTCCGCGTAAGTGGTCGATGGCTGCTCACTTTTCATTTGAGCCATCTTCCAGCCGCCGGGCATCGTCAACAGCATTCGCTTCTCAAGCTCGATCGGCTCGAACGGTTCCGCCGCATCGGCTTCACCGTTGGCCGGCGCATCGGTGTAGAGAATGCCGGCGAATTCAGCGGCCGTTTCCGCTGCAGCAAGAACCGCAAGCGTGAATCGCCTCAGTTGAGCAAACAGCGGCAGGGCCGGCGTGATGTCCGGGATGCCGCGAATTTGTCCCGGTCGATCGCAGCGAAAGTAGTGGACGACATCGACGGATGGCACTGTGTCGTATTCATCATCTAGCACAAAGAAGCCGTCGCCGGGATGGTTCTTCAAGACGTCGTACGCGACGGGATTGCCATCGGCATCGAATTGGATGCCATCGAGGTAGCGACGTGTGTCAGGCATCAACGTCGGCGAGGCGATTTGATCGGCCTCAAGCAGCCGCAGATCAAGGTTGACCGGCGTGTCAAGTTGTTCGTTACTAGTGAGCAATCCGAACGATTCTCCATCGGCAACTCGCGATAGCCGCATCGTTCGCAGTTTTTCGGCAAGGCCAACCGCTTCGCACCAAGCGAAGAACTCGGCTTCAACAAAGCGGTTGGCCGCATCATCCGCGGTGAGCATTTGTAGCCGAGGCCCCGTACCGACAACATCATTGGCGAGCGTCAGCGTGATACCGCGAGCGTAACTGTTGTTGGCGACTTCGTAGCGTGATCGGTTGCGAAGTGTCCGTCGGACATCGGGGCTGTTGGCCGCGGAGGCGGATAGGCCATCGGCTCGCGACCAATGTTTGATATTGTCGAGTGTCGTGTTTGCTGCGTCGTACTTGGCACGCAGGCGAGAGAAAAAGGGCTGCCGGGGCGAGCGTCCAGAGGCGACGGAGCGATGGAGTCCTCCGCTGCGCAATTGCTCGATGATCCCTGACAAACGTTTCAGCATCCGTGCTGTGTCCTGTTGCCGTCCCCGGCAGCCCTTGTGGATTGGAGAGCGAAAGAAAGATCAACCAGCCGACGGCGGCACAATCTTGTTGAAGCGAAGTCCGCGATGCGGCTTGGCAACGGCACTCTTGCCGGCGAGATGTCTGTCCGCCGCGATTTGATCAGTCAGCTTGTGCTGTTCCACCGACCCAGCATCACCCGACGCCTTCGCCGGCCCCGAAGCGTTCTCACGAATCTCGTCTTGAAGGTCATCCGCCACAGAAGTCTCACTAGGAAAGACATGTTTCTTCTGCGAATACACCTACCCGGTGGAATCCCTTGCCGACGACGCCGTCCTAAGATTTTGGCGACCTAACAGCATCCCCACGTGCGTTGCCAACTAGCAAAACCGCAGAGTGAAGGATCGTTCGAATGCGTACGAGAGCGTTCAACGCCTTGCCGCGTCCAATGCTCGCGTCCAAAATCATGGTCTCAATACAAATTCAACCTGTTCCGAGACATGTCAGATGAAAGTCATCGTAGATCTGTGCGTCGTTCCAATGGGCGTGGGCGTTTCTGTCAGCAAGTACGTCGCTGAATGCCAGAAGGTGCTTCAGGAAGCAGGACTGGAGCACCAACTCCATGCGTACGGAACCAACATCGAAGGCGATTGGGACGATGTGTTTGGCGCGATCAAGCTCTGTCACGAACGTGTTCACGCAATAGGAGCACCACGGATCACAACCAGCATCAAAGTCGGGACACGCACGGATCGGGAGCAAACCATGCAGGAGAAAATCGACAGCGTCAGATTTGAGTGAAAGTCCAATTCCAGGGACTTAACTCTCAGACTGTCGAGACCAAGTCCAGAAGTATCTAACCCGCTGTCGGCCACCAAAGCGTCGGAACGCATTGGACTCCATCCTGAAGCATGGTGGCAATTTGTAGGGGATTTCTCGCCGTAGTTGTGACTGTCACTCGAAAAAAGGTGTTGTTTGTGGCGGTGCGTTGCAGATTCTTTCACGATCAAGCCAGGCGTCTGGTGCACCAACACCCACCAGAGGGAATTTGATAATATTGACAGGCGTTGCTTGAAAAAACAGTGCTTGAGCATTTCAACTTCGTGGAGACAATTCTAGTGTGGTCGGATCGCGAATCAGAACACGATTGTTTGGGGTTCGCCAGTTACGTGGACGTGTTGGCTGACGTCTGTACGTTACCGGACCTTGCGCCCTTAACTCTCGGAATCTTTGGATCATGGGGAAGCGGCAAGACAAGCCTGATGCGGATGTTAAAGTCCCGCATTGAGGCCCAGAAAGAGAGATGTGTAAAAACGCTATGGTTTAACGCATGGCGTTACGAAAGACGTGAGGAAGCCCAATCGGCGTTAATTCACGCAATTCTGGCGCGACTCGCCGAAGACAAGAATTTGTGGGATCAGGCGTCTGACGTTGTCAATCGCATCAAAGAGGGAGCCAGCGTTCTCAAACTCGCGAAATTCATAGGCAAGACGGCGATGACGATGACGCCCGATATCTCAGAATTCGTCGACTGCTTCAAGGAAGAATCTGAAAGAGTTGCCGAAACCATGGAAGTCTTCGATCGCGACTTTGAGTTGTTGCTGAAGAAGATGCAGGTCGAGCACGTTGTCGTTTTCATCGACGATCTGGATCGATGCTCCAGCGAGAAAGTCATCGAAACGTTTGAAACCATCAAATTGTTTTTGAATACACCGGCATGCACATTCGTCATCGGGGCGGATGCCGAAAAGATCGAAGATGCGGTCGGCGAGATTTACAGCGTCTCGGAGTCGCAGCGACGAAAGGACTTTCTCGAAAAGATCATACAAGTTCCGTTCTCAATTCCAGCTCAAGAGCTGCGCGACATCGCATGCTATGTCGGCATGTTAATCATTGGTCGGAACTTGAACGATGCAGGTCTTGCGGATCTGCTTGCAGCAAGAACCGCATTCTTGGCCGCCGAACAGATTGGCGACAGCATTCGGACCTGGCCCGACGAGAATCAGCTCCACTTAAAACATAAGCCGGAGCAGGTCCAATCCGAGCTCGACGATGTCTTGCCGTATGTCGACGTTCTTGCCCACGGACTTCGTGGGAATCCTCGCCAGATCAAGCGGTTTCTCAACATCGTTTCGCTTCGTCAAAAACTTGCCAATGCAAATAGTTTGGAGATTCAGCCAGCTCTGCTTATCAAGTTGGCCGTTCTAGAGTACGCATGGGAAGATTTCTTTAATGCAATCGTCGACACAATCGATCCGCAGACTGGCACTTCTGCATTGATTCAGGAAATGTTTGCTATCGCAGATTCGGAGGGACAGAAACAAAGCAACTCGGAGTTGGTTACTGAATCCTTGGGCCACGTTGGTTTGTTGGACTTTTTGCGCGCCGAACCGCCCCTCGATGGTAACGACAACCTGAGTCACTATCTCTACTTGGCCCAGACTTCACTTGGACAAGGAAAGCGACAGGCACTTGTTCCGGTCGACGAGAAGGCGAAGTCGCTCTCGCGGCTGATCGCCAGCAACGATCCAATACGGACGAAAACGGCTGCTCGGCAAGCGGCTGCGCAGGAACCAGCAGTCGTGTCGGCGATCATCAGAGCACTCTTGGCAGATCTCCCCGCTGTAAACCAGATGACAATCCAGATTCATATGATCAACGGCCTTTCAGAGATCTGCAGATCACATGCGGATCAATTCCCGGTGGTTATCAAAGGACTATCAAGTCTGGATCCCAAAGGGCAGGATGCCATCAATGTCGCCGTAAGTAGTTTGCTCACAGCCGCAGAGGGTGCAGGACACACAGTTGACGAGAAGACTAGAGGACGGTTCCAAAGCAAGCTTGCTGAAGCGCTCACCGTGAGAAAGAAGAAAAAGAAGGATCGAGTATAGGAAGCGAATATGGGTACCTCGAAAGGAATGGAGACGCCGAGCAATGGCGGATGGACGGCGGTTAAGCGAGGAATTCCTCGGTCACTCGGCGGAAGTTCGTCTTTCAGCTCTGAAGCACTTATTGGCGGCGTCATCAATTCCAGTGGTGGTCTCGGCTCTGGCGGAAGCGGCGGGGGTGGAGGCGGAGGAGCATCAGTTGGAGGGGCCGTCTCTGGGTTAGGTGGATTTGGTGCTGCAGTTGGCACGGGGGGGCTCGACGCGGGCATTGAACGACTCGGCTTGGATGAACTTAAGGATAAGACAGCAATTGAAGTTGTTGCTGCTGTTGCTGAGCATCTTGCCGAGCACGCCGAGGGACCACATCACGATCTCCTTGAAACGGCGTTGCGCGACGCCATTCTCGAATGTGCGGCGATCGAGGCGGACGGCTCATACGAAGACCTCGATACGTCACTCCAGGGCTTCCTGAGCAGCGAAGGTATTGAAGGGCTCATTGAATCGTTCCTGTCCCACTTCGTTTTCGATCGAATTTGGAGCTGGGTTGAACAACATGCGACTCAAAAGGTTGAACTGAATGGCGATACGCTCGCGATGGCCTCTGCGGTGAAAGAATCTTGCCGTGGTCATGTAGAACAGCTTATGGACGACATTCGAGACGAAGGGCGATTCGGAACGACAGATTGGTTCGGACAAGAAGGAAAGCAGCTCGCTGAGGGAATAGTTGGAACGCTGGAATTTCGCCTCAGCCTGCTCTCAAGTGAGGAGTGATCATGAGAATCGTGCGCTACGTTGGCGAGGAAGCCTGCAACGACGAAAGGTACATCGCGGCACTCGACGACGCATCCGTTGGTGTCATCGATAGCCTGACTGGAGACAGAAACGTCACCGTGCAGTACAAGCTCAATGGGCAACCGATGCGTATCGAGCTTGACGCCGAGACTCGTGACTTTGTGGATATTGCTATTTCCGTCTATATCGCCGACGAACTTGTGAAACGCGAGACGGCTGCAGACCGCTGGACTCGCGACTTCGACCTCATTATTCCGGTTGCCAAACCAGACAACTGGCAACGGGCATCATCATCGTTGTCGTCGACTTTGAAGTTTCTTTCTCAGGACCGATTTAGCTTTGAGTGGTTAGAGCGATCGGCCTTGCCAGACGGTCCCCGTCACCGGCAGTCGCTTCCTGAGGGATTCGACACCGTATGCCTGTTTTCAGGCGGAGTCGATTCACTACTCGGCGCACATAAGCTGCTTTCCGAAGGCCGTAAGGTATTGCTTGTGGGGCATCAGGCGGAGCCGACAACGGCAAGTGCACAAAAGGATCTGTTCCAGTTTCTAGCCGGGAAGTATGGCGACCAAGCTGCCCTCATTCAGTGTCGCGTTGCTCGCTCGGGAAATGTGACTCATCGCCATCCATTGCCAGACAAGATCGAAGATTCGCATCGTCCACGGTCTTTTCTGTTTCTTGCCCTCGCTATCACGATCGCGAAAGCAGCTGGTATCAGTTCGGTCTTCATTCCTGAGAATGGCCTAATTGCGTTGAATCCGCCTCTACAGCGGTCACGGGCAGGTTCCCACAGCACGCGTACGGTGCATCCGATCTACCTCCAACGCCTGCTTCGGACGCTGCACGCTTCTAACGTCTATGACGGAGAAATCCGAAATCCATTTCTATACTTAAGCAAGACAGATATGCTGCAGAATATGGATCCTTCTCTGATTGATGCCGTAAAGAGATCAGTTTCTTGTTCCCATCCCAGTCAACACAAGGACGAGAAGGTTGTGCACTGCGGCTACTGCGTCCCCTGCCTCTATAGACGTGCGGCAATGATGAAACGTGGTTTGGATGATCCCGATTCCTACGCATTTGATATACTTGCTGGTACCCCATCTCGGATTAATGGTAAAAGCCTGACGCCATACAAGCAGCTCGATGCCAAAGCTCTCATCCCTTTCGCGAAAAGTTTGGCATCTGCATCCGACGTTGAACTTCAGAGTCGTGTTCTCAGTCAGGGATATTTCCCATCTTCCATTGGCGAGTTGATTGGTCCAAAGGTTGTCGATTCATATCAGCCATGGGCTGATATGCTGAAGAGATGGGCGATCGATCTCGTTACTGAGTTTGAGGTACGAACTTCGGATGAAATGAAGCGTCAGCTTGGCTTCACAACTAGTATGGTATCACAACCGGTATGAAAGCACTTTCAATCAAGCAGCCATGGGCGAACATGATCGCCAGTGGTGAAAAGACGATCGAAACGCGTACGTGGAAAACAGAGCATCGTGGCAAGTTGCTTATTGTTTCTTCTAAAGAGCCTGACATCGCGCCAGCTGGCTGCGCGTTGGCAGTTGTCGAACTCGTCGATTGTCGTCCGATGTCGGTGCTGGACGAGGCTCATGCTCGGTGCCGCAAATACAATGGGGCCTATTCATGGGTGCTAGAAAACGCCCGCGAACTCAAGCCGTTCTCAGTTCGTGGTCAGCCCGGCCTTTTCGAAGTCGAAGACGAACTGGTGATCGAGAATTTGAAGTAAGAAGAGGACGGGAATCAAATCCGAGAACGAGGGTGCATTGGGATTGTGCGTTCATAAATATCCTCGCAGAAGCCAGCAATCTGCTACGGTTGTCGTGACTGACGCTGAATCAAGTTTAAAGACAGGAGTGTCCGCCTCTAGCTTCTTTTTCTTCGCTGTAGGTCCCGAAAGCTAATGCGCTCACGAGTTAGTAGGGTCGAAGTATCTGTGCCAAAAAGCAACGCACCTTGCATCGATGCGGCGACGGCGGAGCCGACGAGGCAGTCGAGCCAGTGGTTGTCTGGTTGCTCGGGGCGGGCTTTCCATTCGTCGACGGTTCGGCCGCGGCCCTCGGTGCGGACATAATACTCAGCGGTCACTTGCTCGGCGAACATGCGGTGTTGGTCGGGGCGGTCACCAAAGATCGAGAGGCAACCGCGGTCACCCATGGCTACGGCTAACCGCGCGTGCGTGAAGGACTTCCACCAGTTGGTGTCGTAGATCACATGGCGGATCGCTCGCTTGCCATGGATGGTTGGCACTCGCCAGTTGAGTCCAACGCGATCGCCCGGACGGCGCTTATATTCGCTGAAGGGATTGGACGACGCGCCGACGAATCGGCCGTGCGATGGCAGCAGGATCGAAGCGTGGGAGCTTTGCCGGCAGAATTGGTAAACGACGTTGGTCGAGTGGCCCCAGTTGGCGTCAATCAAACAACGTCCGATCTTCATGGCCGCTCCGTCATCACGTTGCCACTCGCGAGAAAGTAGCTCGTTTGTCAACGCCTCGAGGCCGGCGTAGATGCTGCCTTCGAGTCCGGTTCCCTCGGCGGCAGTGGCCAATGTGTGCCGAGCGTCGCGGAGTGTGAAGTAGGTTCGTTGTTGATCGGGGTAGGTTCCGTAATCGACAACGTAGCCGGTGAAATCGTCTTCCCATGCGGCAACGACGTAGAACAGTAGTTTGCCTTGAACGTCGATGAATGCGGTCAGATGGTTGCCGGAGATCGGGACTCGACGACGAGGCAGGTTGTTGATCTTTGCAGCGACTTGGTCGGAGGTTAGTTGATCGGCACCGACGGTTTCTTCCGGCAGCGGTTCATTTTGGTATTCGGCGAAAAATGCAGCTTCGTCTTGAAGCTTCAAGTTCATCGCGTGTTGGATCGCCGATAGTTCGTCGTGGTTGAAGCGTTCTTTCCATGAAACGTCCGCGCCGGCATCCATGGCTTCACGGTTCTGGCGATAGAACTTTGTGCCGGCGGCTCCACCATCGCCGGACCGCAATCCTTCCGCACGGATCTCGGCGTAGCGTTGCCAGAGCGTTTCGTTGGCTGGAAACGCGTTGACCATGCGTGTTCGTTCGCCGTTCCATTCCGGGTGAAGGTCGCGGTTAAGAATGTTGTCGGCCATGTCGCCGGGACGGATGACCGTGCAGGGCATGATGCCTGAGATCTTCTTGCCGGGGCCTGCCAGTCCGAGCACCGCGCCGGCGAGGATGGCTTCACGGTTGGCACATTGGGATAGCGATCGAGCGGATTCGTCGGTTTGCGGGTCGTCGAGAACCACTAACGATGGGCGGACCGTTTTGCCATCGGGGCGTTTGAACTTCATCCCTCGAATGCGACCGGTCAGTCCGGCGACCTTGATGATCGCGCCGCTGGCTTTGCTGCCGGCAAGGGTTGGCAAGACGATTTCTTTAGCCGTCCAACCGATCTGAGTTCGCTTGCCTTTGAATAGCTGGCCGTTCGCTCGGTTGGCGATGCCGTCGAGGGCTTGGATCGGAAAGCAAACTTCCGGGTAGTCGACGGCAAGCAGATCGTTGCTATCAAGTTCGGTCTTGATCGAGTCGAGCATGTCGCAGGCGTGACCTTCGTCGCTACCGATCAAACAAACGAAGTCACGATAGCCGTTCAGCACTGCCCAGATGCAAGCGACTTCGGCGAGTGAGCTTTTGCCGGATCCCCGGGCCATCGCGAGAGAGAATAGACCGCCGCGGATGACCGCTTCTTCGATCTTGTTGATCACCTTCAAGTGGTCCGGAGACCATGCAAGGTGAAACGTCAGACGAAAGTAGGCTTCGCAGAAAAATCGGAATGATCCGGCAGCCGCAGCCTTGCGATCTGGATTCTCGACCGCCGGCAATTCTCCGATGTCGCGACCGGCCAGGGCAATGGCAGCGTTACGCGCTCGGGCGCTCTCTTTGAGCTTTGCGTACGGATCGACATCGGAAATCTGTTTCGGTGCATGCCGTTTTTCATGTAGCCAATCAGCGTAGGCAAGTAGATCGACATGCCGGCCGTCTCCGATGCGATTGCCCGCTTCGACTCGGTGCCGATGCAACTGCCGTTCGTTGATCACGGTGCCGAGGGGCGTCGAGTTGAGTAACCGGCAGCACTCACTTGGCTTCAGTTTGCGTGGGTCATTCACCACGGCCGGCCTCCTTTAACATCCATGCGGTGTAGGTCAACAGGTTCAATCGGTCGGCACCGTTGGTCGGTGCGCCGTCCTCGATGTCGGCTTTGATCTCGGCAACGGGAACCTTTCGCCGACGCAACTTGGAGAACAACGCGGCAGTTTGTTCGGCGGTCATCGCATTCGGGTTCAGCTCTTCATTGCTGCCTTCCATGGCGGGCTCCGTGGACGAGGTTGCGACTGCGCCAACACGTCGGCGACTGTCGCGAGGATGTGCATGTTTGCGGTCAGTGGCCGCATGTTTTCGGCGGCGACGTGGGGCCAAAACTGGCCGCCTGTGGGCAAGAAAAGAAAGCTGCAGATTACTGGAACATTACTTTCGAACTTCGCTTGAGGTGTCTCGAAACGCATGGCTCATGTGTGTCAACGCAAAACGAATTCCACGCTTTTCGGGGACACAAACATGCACGCCAACGACATCGCCTTCGGTATCGATTATGCGGAGTTCGGGATTATGCAGAGTCTGAAGTCTGTCACGCTGTTTGGCATCATGAATAGCTACCTTTCTTGATCGGCGACTCGCCCTGCACTCCGCATAATCCCATGGTCGCGAATCTACAACGATTTCAGAAATTTCAGCAGTTCATCGTCCGGCTGAAATCGCATCGAGCTGTTCTTGACCGGCTGGAGAGCGGCGAGCGTCGCCTCTTTAAGTTCAAGGTTCGCTGTAATGTAGAGGTGCGTTGTTTCGATACTTTCGTGACCGAGCCACATTGCGATCAGCGTAATGTCGACGCCGGATTGAAGAAGATGCATGGCTGTCGTGTGACGTAACGTATGCGGCGAAATCCGCTTTTGCACGAGTGATGGACGGGCTGAAGTTGCTCGAATAATCGCCTGCTTCAGTCGCTTTTCCACCCCCGAGCGTGTCATCATCGCGCCTCGAGCGTTGGGAAACAGCGGTTGCGATGGTCGCAGCCCAGTTCCCTTGATCCACTGGCCAAGCGTCTTTGATGTTGATTTCCAAAGAGGTAACAGCCGCTCTTTTCGACCTTTGCCTTGAAACCGAAACGTTCCACTTGGTTTCAACGTCACATCCGACACTATGGCACTCACGACTTCGGAGACCCGTGCCCCCGTGTTGTACATCATTGCAAGCAGAGCTCGATCACGCTTTCCGCTCCAGGTGTTTGCGTCCGGCGCATCCAAGATAGCTTCCATTTCATCGCGGTCCAGAAAGCCGAGCACTTGCCGCGATGTCCGTTTTGATGGAATGGCGAGGATGCTCTCCATATCACTTGAGATAAGTGGTTCCTTCCAACGAAGGTACCTCGCGAAGGCACGAATTGCCGACAAGCGTTGGTTGCGAGTTGAGTCGCTGCATTTCTTAGTCCGCTGCAGGTGGCTGAGAAACGCCACAACATTCTCCGCGGAGAAATCGCTTGCGGTGATCGCTCGCGGCGCAAGGTTTTTCTTATGTTGAAGGTAAGTCAAGAAGGCGCACAGAGCATCGCGGTATGAATGTACCGTGTTGAGACTACAGCCACGGTCCTGCACTAAATGCTCACCGAGAAAATGCTGCAGATGACGTGGGATATCGGGTCCAGATTTTTTCATGACTCGCCTCCCAGTCTAGCGCGTTTGATCGACGATTCGCTCCGTTTAGAGCACTGCTGCATCAAGATCGGTACGGAACTGAGATACCAGTACGTTGAGGTCAGCGTTGCGTGCCCCAGATAGACCGACAACTCATGGACTGCGTCATCAATGTTGCAATCTTCTTGGTATGCTCTGAGAAGATGATTGCACGCGAAGGTGTGTCGCAGATCGTGCAAGCGAGGTTTACGTCCGTTTTCAGGATTCAGATTCGCTCGCTTCAGCAGTTGATCGAACGCGCATCGCATTGTTGTGTAAGGCAGGTGCCCACCGCGAGGTGATCGGATGAATGGGTCAGCTTGATCCGCATTGCCGAACTGTCGATCCCTCGCGATGCGATAGTTCAACAAGCTGATTCGCGCCGAGTCGGACACCGGAACGAGACGCATCGGCAGGTTTTTGCTGTGGCAAACCCTCAAGACCCCCTCATCGAGATCCACGTGCTCATTCTTCAGTGCCAACACTTCGCCGATTCGCATTCCGGTGCACGCCAAAAGCCCGATGACGGTGGCGTTTCTCAGACCCGTCATTGGATCACGTTTGAAAGACGGAGCGTACGTCAGGCACGTGCCCAACAACAGCGATATCTCTGCCGGGGCAAAGATGTATGGTGGGATACGATCATAACTTCTACCCAGCAGACCGCGCATCGGGATTTCGGTACGATCGTCAAAGACTGCGAGGTAGCGGGCCAGCGACCGGACGACATCCAATCGTTTCGCATGGTAAATTCGCTTCTTTCCTTTGCAATTGGTCGCCCACTGAAGCGCGACTTCGACCGTAAGTGGCCTCCCCGCAGCGTGATTGTCGGCGTACTGACCGAATGACCTCAACAAGTACGCCTCTGAGTGAATTCGATACCCCAGCGAGCGTCGGTAAGCAATGTATCGTTCGACGAGTGAAGACATCGCGAGTGTTTTCTTGCTCATACTGTCACCTCCGGCCACTCACCTGCTACACGACGAAGCGCTGGTAAATCGACCTGTGCATACAGGGTTGTCGTTTGCAAGGAATGGTGCCCAAGCACATCTGCGATTGACTTCAAGCTTTGTCCCTCATGCTTCAAACATGTCGCCATCGTGTGACGGAGAATGTGGGTGCCACGATTCGGTCCGGTAAACCCAGCTCGTTTCCATGCAACTGAAACCATCCGCTTCAGAGATGCTGCCGATGCAGGCTGACCAATTGGATGCGTGTGACGCAAGAACACATTGCGGTGCGGAGTTGCGGGGCGACCCTTTCGCAGATAATCGGCGATGGCAACACCTGTTCGATCCGGCAATGGTAAGTCATAAGGTCTGCCGCGCTTGTGGTTTGAAATCCGAATCGTCCCATGGGTCCAATCAATGTCATCCAATCGAAGCACAGCTACATCGCCGACCCGTACTCCTAAGTCCATCATGCAAAGAATCGCGGCATAATTTCGCCTACCAATCTTGGTGGATCGGTCAACCGCTTGTAGCAGCTTTGCAGCATCGCCATCACCCAGCCATTTCGGCGACAACGCCATTCGATTGCTGCGGACGACCGGTAAACACTGTTGTAAGTTGCTGGTGCAGATCCCATTCATGCGGAGAAATCGAAAGTAGGCTCGCAATGCCGCACAGCAATTCCGCTGCTGACTTCGATGCGGCAAGCCTGTCACATATTTGTGAACACTTTCGGCTGACAGTCGCTTCATCGAAATTTGGCAATTGCCAAACATGCTTCTAAAGAACAACAACAATCCTCGTTGGTGATGTTCGACCGTCCCGCGCGCTAAACCTCGCTCAGTTCGGAGGAACTCAGAGAAACGTTCAACCTCCTTCTCAGCAAAGCTGGATGAAAGTCTTGGCGGATGCTTCTTCCGGACCAACGAGAGAACGTTGTTGACAGCCGAAACCGCACGCTTTCTCCGCGGACTGTTTGCGTCCGGAGAGACTGAATCGAAAAACTGCACGACATGGTCGTCAGAGATTGAATCGATCTTAACTCTCTGACATTTTAGCCAGTCGCCAAATGCGGCGGAGTAACCCAATGATGCTCGTGCGTACTTGAAGAAGTAACCTTGGGCATGGAAGTACACGGCAGCCTCGTTGAGGAACGCCGACAGGTGATTGCTTTCCATCGCGGCAAGCCGCTTGGGATCGCGAAAATAGAAGCTCAACATAATTACCAACTCCACAAATCAGGGTGCGAGCAGATCAATGTGACCCGCGGGTTGGCAGATTGTTATGCGGACTCACAAACTTGAAAAATCAACGTTTTTCGGTGCATAACCGACCAACTCTGCATAATCCCGAACTCCGCATAATCGATGCTATGCGGAGCTCCGCATAGTATCGAAATCGAAACCCACATGCCCGGAAACGACCGCACGCCGATCGGCGGCTACCACAACGGCCTTCCGGTTTCCTGGCTTCCCGCGGGTTGGAAGGCGGAACGCGACGGCAGCATCCGCACGCCGGCCGGCCGCAAACCTTGCGAGTTTGTTTCACCGGTCCTTCGCGGACGCGAGGGTTTGCAAAACGTCGAGACCGCGGTCGACGCGATCAGAGAACGCGGGGCGCGGGTCAACGAATCTTGCGGGCTGCACATCACCATTTCTTGGAACGGCGACGCGGCGGCCTTGGCCCGACTGATTTCCTTGATCGCCAACCATGAAAAGGCCATCTACGCATCGACCGGAACACGACGCCGCGAACGAAACCAATGGGCGAAGCAAATCAAAACCTACGGCAACAAGGACGCTGCGAAGACACGCTGCGAACGAGACCGCTACCACCTTTTGAACCTGACGCACCTGGCTCGCGGACGGCAAAGGATTGAGATCCGGGCCTTCGCCGGAACGCTCAACAAAACCAAATTGATCGGCTACATCCAAATGATCCTGGGCTTGGCCGAACTCGCCTTGAACCAAAAACGATGCGCGGGCTGGGACTACGCCAAGAAGCCCGGAACGAAATCTTGCTGGGACCGACCGGACGCCGGCCACGGGGAAACGGAACTGAACCGGCTCTTCTACCGGCTGGGTTGGACAAAGGGTTGGTACAAGGGCGAGCTTCGCAATAAACGATTCGGCGAACTGACCGCCGGCGAAACCGGATGCGACTTTCGCCCGGTCAAAAAGAAGCTTCTCGACTTGGCCCGCAAATATGACCAGGCGGTTTGACGGAACGACTTCTCCTTTTCGATCGCACGCCGTAGTGAACGCTGCGGCGTTTCTTTGTTTTGTGGCCGCGACACTCGCCGTTTGTGGGCGATGTCGGGTAGGTCAAACGTAGGTGGCCACCAATGCCGCTGACGCGACAGGGGCGGTTTGTGGGCGACGTCGGCGACGCGCTGAAACATGGAAAAACCCTGCGAATTACTGGCTGGATTCGCTTGCTGTGTTTGGAAACGCATGGCTCATGTGTGTCATCGGAAGACGGTTTTTCATTCACCCAAACGGAGAAACAAACATGACCCTCGGCGAACTGATCGGCTTGCTTGAAGAGTACCGCGACGAGCACGGCGAAGACTGCGAAGTGCGGTTGATGACGCAACAGAACTGGCCCTTTGAAAACCGCATCGCCGGCGTAACGAGCGGCGCGGAAATGAACGAAGCGGAACACGATGATCCGCACGAGTTCGCGGATGCCCAAGACGTCGCCGAAGACGCGATGGTCTACATCGTCGAAGGTGGACAGATCTGCTACGGCAGCAAGCGGGCATGGGAAACCTGCCGCGATTGCTAAACGCGAATCAACACGCCGGCGGCGCTGGATCACGCCGCCGGCCTTTCTTTTCACCAGAGATGAGCATAAACCATGAATCAAAAGCAGAACCTTGAAGAAGCCTATGTCGCCGCCCACGCTCGGGCGTTGCAAGCGGCGGAAGCCGTCCGACAGATGATTGAGGACCTACCGGCTCCGGACAGCGAAACGCGGATCGGTTGGGATCACGTCGGAACGCTTCGCCACTACGCAGCGCGGCTTGAGGAATTGCTTGAATCCAATGAACCGGAAGACAACGGCAGCTAATTCGTAAAGCGAACTCTTTCGCCCATACGCCGCGACGTTCGCAACCTGTCGCGGCGTTTTCTTGTTTGCGGGTTGTTTGCCGTATGCCCATGGAACGGCGTTTCGGCCGAACGTCGCCGGCCAACCCAAAGCTGAAAAAAGACTGCAGATTCTCTCCGGACTTCGCTTGCTGCGTTTGAAAACGCATGGCTCATGTGTGTCACCGAAACGGTTTTCACGCTTCCCACCTACGGAGACAGACACATGGCCAACACAACTGCCCGCCCAACTTCCGCAGACCTTCTGTACCTGCACACGCAAACGCTCGAGTTGATTGAAGAGTTGCACGCTGCGGTCAAAGACTTGCCGCTTGCCGCAGCGGCCAACAGCGCCAACTTCGAGCGAGTCTTTGGCGAACTCGATGACTTGCACGACACCATCGACGGGCTGGCAGCGAAACTTCGGCGCAACACGGCCGAGTGACATCGCCTGAGCAGCGGCATTGTTCGCAGTCTTTGAAAAACCTTTCAAAAGACTGCGAATTGCTGCCGGACTTCGCTTGATGTGCTGCGAAACGAATGGCTCATGTGTGTTAACGCCGACAGGGCGAACCAAGAACCACGACCTTCTACCGGAGACAAAACCATGGCCAAAGAAAGCAAGACCGCCGACCTTCGCACCGCGATGCAACAACTCGACCCGGCGACCTTCCAAGAGATTCGCGAAAGCTACTACCGCATCGCCGACACCCTGAAGCCGCTGGCCGACGCTTTGGAAAAGGCTGACGCGGACCAAGGCGGCCACGCCGGCCCGCTCCTCGACGAGCATTTTCTCTTCCTGCAAATGTACGACCTGCTTCGCAAGAGCAACCTTGGCGGGGTGGTTTGAACCGAAAGCCGAAACGCCGGCCCCATTCCTCAAACGAATCGGGTCGGCGTCGTCGCGGGCGGTTCCTGCGGCCTGACGATGGCAGCCAACCATGAACACAAATTTGGAGACGCAAACATGAAAAAGGCAGACGTAAAGATCGGTAGCGAGTACTACGCGACGGTGACGAACAAGAAAGTGGTTGTGCGCATCGACGCGGAGAACGCCTCGGGCGGTTGGGACGCGACCAACCTTTCGACAAACAAGAGAGTCCGCATCAAGACGGCTGGTCGGTTGCAAGGACCGGCACGGACGGCCCAGTCGACTGCGGAGCCCGCCACGCGAGCAAAGAAGCGAGTCACCAAGAAGAAATCCGAAGCCAGCACCGGCGGCGAGAAAAAGCTTTCCTGCGTGAAAGCGGCCTTGCAGGTTTTGGAATCCGCCGGCGAACCCATGAACACGCAGGAAATGATCGCCGCGATGGTTGACCAGAATCTCTGGGAAAGCCCCGGCGGAAAGACTCCGCATGCGACGTTGTACTCGGCGATCCTTCGTGACTTGGCGAAAGGCGACGGAAGCCGGTTTGTAAAGACGGAACGCGGCCGATTCACGGTTCGGGCATAGGAGGCTGGCAAGATGTTTATCGGAGACGTTCGACAAATCGAGGACCTTGCGGAAGAGGAAACGGCAACGCCGGAACCCGACATGGGATACGAACTGCGGACCGCCATTGGCGACCGCTTTGAACGTGGCACGGTGGAACACCTGGTTCGACGCAGCGACATGATCATCGCCCGAACAACCGCCGGCGAAGAGTTCGCGGTTGTCGGCCGGAACGCGCACGTCTTGGTCCCTCTCTCCTTCTAACTTCGACACTTTCTTCCCCCGGCGAACAGTTCGCCACACACGCCCGACGTTGGCCACGGTCGGGCGTTTTGTCGTTGGTCGGCTACCTCGCCGCACTACTTCACAAGGCCGCACGCGGCAAAGACAGCCGCGATTTCTACCTACCGAAAAACATGGCGAATCTTTCCGCATGCTTGGCAAAGTTCGCTTGCTGTGTTCGCGGACTCATGGCTCATGTGTGTTAACGCGAACGCCATTTCATTTCACGAACACGAAGAACCCAAATGAGCAAAGTTCAAAACCTGAATCCTCGGCCGATCGAGCCGGCCCCGGCCTATGAGAACGGCCACCAAATCGCTCGCGACCTATTGCGGCACATCGAGCTGCAACTCGACCGCATGATGCGACCGGATAGCAAAGACCTTCGATGGCAACACGTACGAGCGGTCAACCTCATCAACGCTCAGCTATCGGAGGTCGCCACGCTACTCGACGAAACCAACGGAGTTCGAAACTGATGAAAACCAAATGCGACTTCAAGGCGGGCGATCGCGTAAGTCTGATCGAGATGGGCGATGATCCCGATCCGATCCCAGCCGGCACGACAGGAACGGTTGCCGGCGTTTATCCGCAACACGATTGGTTGCAACTCGATGTCGACTGGGACAACGGCCGGTCGCTGATGCTTTCCATTCCGCCGGATCGCGTCGAACGGCTTTCCGGCGGCAATTCCAAATCCAATTCTTCAAGCCAAGGAAACTGAACCATGTCCACACGAGCAATAATTGCCACGCAGACTTACGATCGAGGAATCCTCGCCACGTACTTGCACTTTGACGGCTACCCGGAACACGTCCTGCCGATTCTGGTCGATGGGTACCTGGATCCGGACGAAGCCATCGAGTTGATTGAAGGCGGCGAACTGCGATCGCTTCAACCACGCCCTGCTGAGCCTGAGTATTTCGCGACCAGTCGGCAAACCGAGGTGTTGAAAGACGAATCGGAATTGGATCGGCTTGCCCGGTACTTAAATGCAGAGCACATTTACTTCTACGATGACATGTGGCGACACCGAAAGGCTTGATCGCTCCACTCATCGCATGTTCTCCTCGCGAGCGCCGACGCGGATCGGTGACTCGCCGGTCCGCTCGAGCACCGCGGCTTTGCCGGTGAACCGCTGGTAGCGATCGACGATCACGTCGCAGTACGGCGGATCGAGTTCCATCAAGAAAGCCTTGCGTCCGGTCTGCTCGGCGGCGATCAACGTCGAACCGCTGCCGCCAAAGAGATCGAGGACGTTGTCGCCGCGTCGCGATGAATACTGCATCGCCATCACCGCGAGTTCGGCCGGTTTGCCGGTGAGGTGCTCCAACTGCTGCGGCGGAATCTTCTTGACGTGCCACAGGTCCGTCGCATTGTTCGGTCCGAAGAATTTGTGGCCGGCCCCTTCTTTCCAGCCATAGAACGCCCATTCGTGCGCGCCCATGAAATCCTTGCGAGTCATCACGGGATGCATCTTGTCCCAAATGATGGCCTGCGAGAAATACAACCCGGCTTTTGCCAGCACGGGCGGGTAGTTTGCGATGTTGGAGAAGCCTCCCCAGATGTAGAAGCTTCGGCCGGGTTCGAGAACGCGAGCAATGTTGCCGAACCAGGCTTCGAGCAAGCGATTGAATTCCTCGTCCGAAACAAAATCGTTCGCGAGCGGCCGATCTTTGGCTCGCATCTTCTTCGGACCGTCTTTCGATTTCCCTTTGCCGGCCTCAAAGGAGCTGTTGCCGGCGGCGATCGCGTTCTTGCTACGGGGTTCAACCTTCACGTTGTATGGCGGATCCGTATTGCACAGTTGAATCTTCGCACCGTTCAATAGCCGATCGAGATCTTCCACGCTGGTCGAGTCGCCACATAGCAATCGGTGGTCGCCGAGGATCCAAAGGTCGCCGGGCTGGGTGACCGGATCGTCAGGTGGCTCCGGGACATCGTCGGGATCGGTCAGTCCCGGTTCAACACCTGGATCGAGGAGCTTGGCCAGCTCGTCGCTGTTGAAGCCGAGCAATTCGCAATCGAATCCGACGTGCTGTAGCTCGCCAATTTCGAGCGGCAACAGATCGTAATCCCACTCGGCGTTCTCACCGGTCCTATTATCGGCGATGCGATAGGCCTTCACCGCCTCCGGCTCAAGGTCCGTTGCAACATGGACCGGAACCTCGGCGAGGTTCAACTGCTTCGCGGCTTTCCAACGTGTATGGCCGACGATGATAACGCCATCGGGATCAACCACGATCGGCTGCCGGAAGCCGAACTCGTTGATAGACTGGACGACGGGGGCAACCGCGTCGTCGTTGATTCGCGGATTCTTTTCGTAAGGCTTGATCCGATCAAGCGACCACATTTCGACCTGCATGTGCAAAAGCCCTTCCAAGGCGAGGAGAGAAACGGAAGGGTTTGGTCAGTGGTTGGTTAGATGTTCAAATAGCTGGGAAATTGGTTGGGTGTGCTTCTCGACGCTGCAGGTCTACTCGTCGCCGGCAATTGGTGGTTGCTGCTTGGGTTCATCGAACTCAGGAGAAAATGGATCGAGTTCGACAACCTTGCCGTCGCGCCAAACGACGATTGGCGTTTTGTGACGCCGGGCACGCAACAACACGTCGTTAGCGGCTTGTTCCATGGCGGCGTTCGCTTGCTTCACGGTTTCAGGCGTATCGTCACGGATCATGGCAATAATTCCGGGGAAAACTGTTTGAGTTCAGCAAAACCGACATCGTCATAGACCCGTCGGTTGCCATCCTGCTGGCCTACAATAATTCCAGCTGGTCGGCAGGATCCATTGTAGACAAACCACTCGTCGAGGACTGGCATATACAACGACGCAAAGTTTTTGATTCCAAGATCGTAGCGACGCCGGATCGTTGGTTCGGGGATATTGTGACCACCCTCTCTGACGCGAGTCGCAACACGTGCAATGGCTTGGTCGACGGACGGAAGCCAAATGAAAAACAAAGACACTCGGTAACCAAAGCTTTTCATCGCTCGCAACCTTTTCGCATGAGCGCGGCCAGCAAGTGTCGTCTCAAATCCGAATGTGGCTTGGGCTGATGTCAACTCGTTGATCCGATCAAGCATTAAGCGGCCCGCAGCAGCCGATTGGGATTCTGGATTGAATGGTGACAGACCGGCAGCAATCAAATCAGCGTTCACGAATTCCTGGCAACCAGCAAACTGCGGTAGATACCGACTGGCGAACGTTGTCTTGCCGGCACCATTGGGACCGGCGATGACGTAAACGGTTGGATTGGCGGGCTCGCTCAAACTGATTGGGTTCCTCTTGCCAGCATTTTACGGCGTGAATGAAGTTTTACCAACTTGGATTATTCATTCGGACAAGCAAAACAAACTGTGCCCAATAAGGCGGCTGTTCCCGCGGCCCTGACCAGAGAACCGATCGGTGGGAAGTACCTAATCCGTCAGGGGAGATCCGTCGAGATGCCCCCTCATGCGTGCGCGGGCACTTCGCGGGGGCACGGGGCTGACACACTGACGTATTCATAGAAAGAGAGAGTTTTTCTTTGTATCTAAGGACTTTTACTCGGTTCGAATCCGTCAGAAATCCGTCAGTTGGTCGGTTGACGTTTCTTGACGGATTTGACTGGATTGCTTGCCCAAGTTCACAGCAGCACGCCGAATGCGTCAGAATCGATTGACGGATACTGACGGATTACTGACGCATTTCCGTTGGCTCGATCAGACGGTATCCCTGGGCTGGTTTTGTCTTGGTCTGGATGGTGACCGGTTCGATTTCTTCTTGCTGCATGAGCGTCAAGATGACTTGGTCAAAATCGTGTGCCTTGAGCGTCATCGATCGCATGATTTCGCGACGCGCCATCGTACGGTCGGGACGATCGGAAAGCCGTTTCTTAAGCCGCAGGCATTCTGCGTGGAATGGGTTCTCGGCAACGTGGACCGATGCGAGGTAGAGCTGCCGGCGGGCTTGATGCAGCGCGAACTCGCTGGCCCAACGGACGGCAGCAAGCGTGATCTTTGGTTCGACGTGGTTCTCGCTGCAGGCGTAGATCAACGCCAGCTTCTTGGCGTGCTCGCAGGTACGGCTCCACGCTGTCCTGGCGACCTCGTCACCAGCGTCGTCGGCTTTGTCGTACTCGGCTTCGGTTAGCTCCCTTAGCTCCGTAATGGCAGTTTCGGCATCGTCCATGAACGGTATGCAGCTCGGTTTCGGATGCACACTCATGAAGTTGCCACCGCCGGGCTCGAAGTCGGCCCACCATTTCGCAATGTCAAGAATAGCATCGGGTAGGTTCCGAGCGGATCCAGGTGTCTGACCCTTGCCGCGTTTTCCGACATCGATGATGTTCAGTCGAGCAAAGAAACCGTTGGTCAGCATCCGCTTCGAGAGCGACTCGTAGAAGTGCTGTGGCGTCGCGGTGCCGAATAATGTCAGGTGTGGCTGATCGACATGGATGGCGTCCTTTTGGTTTGCCTTCACGCGTAGCGGATACACGTCCCCAGCTGATGTGTAAAGCGTGAGCAGAATGTTGGGGATAGATTCACGACTGTTGTCGCGATCCAGATTGATTTGACGCAGCACTCCGTCCATCTCATCGTTCTGGAACAGCATCTTTCCAGACCGCGCCAAAGCGTCCTGGATGCCTTCGCCGGAAGCGAACTTGTCGCCGATCGATTTGGATTCGCCGATCTGAAACAGAACTTGGGAGTTAACCTTACGAGGGAACTCCTTTCCTGTCCCACTGCCGGCGAGGGCGAGCAGATAGATATTGGTACGCAGGTCGCCGGTCGTGGCAACCTTTCGACCGGCTAAGAATGACTGCAACGCCATCGCCCCGCAGAACGCGAGGCCAACGTTCGGGTAGGGTGCGTTGGCAAGCGTGAAATCCATGACGCGACGAACGAATCCAGGCACTTCGAACAGTCGCTCGGGAAGATGTCCTGGATCGAGTGCCGTAGCAAGTTTCGATTCAGTTTTCTCATCACGTGACGCAACCACCGTTGGCTTCGTCATGAATGCACTGAGATCGACTGGATCAACCGACGGTTCCGTCAACGATTCATCCCGCAGCCAGCCGAATGGTCGATCATGCGGTTTGGTTGCCGCTTGATTGACTTTGTGCAGGAGTTCTTTCTCGGACCAGGGCGGATTGCATCGAGGGTTGTATTCGGCCGTGAGGATTGCCATCGCGCGATCTGGGTCGATCCCGAAGCCGTGGACGAGTGCCGTCGCCGCGGCGTAGGTTTGCGAGTGACCGCCGCTGCCGGAGACTGCCGGCGGCATCGCGGCGAGGTAGGCGATAGCCCGAGTTTCGACGTCGGTCGCGTCAGTCGGCGAGACTGGCGGCGACATTGGCGGCATCGCCGAGATTGGTCCCCCGCGTCGCACGATGACGGCATCGGCGAGAGCTTTCACGCAGGCAGCCAGCATCGGAGCGGGGACGGTCGCGGGTTCGGCATCGAGCCGGTCATATTCTTCACCGCTGGGATGGATGCTGGGACCAACCACCGTCTGCGCGCCGGTTGCCCTTAGCTCGACGATCATCGCCCCGCTGGCGTCGGTGTGCTTCTCGGTGCTCGCTCCCACGGCGATGTACCAACGGTGTGATCTCGGTGAAGATGGCCGGCCGGTGATCGCTGCGGTTGGCGGCAGGTACTGATCGGCAAGTTCGATCGCTTCAGGGCAATCCAGGTCGACGTCGACAAGCCAGCCCGAGGGTTCGCCGAGGATGATGCCGATGTTCGAATTCTCGGGAAAGACTTCGGGGGTCAATCGCAGGTTGGTCCAGTCACGCCGCGTTGGCGATTTGGACTGCGGGCGCAGCGGCACGCAGTACCAGCCTCGCTGGCGATAGATTGCGACCTGATCCCGAACGCTCGTCACTAAAAAGGCGCCTCTTCAAGAGCGGAGTTCGGTATCTCGGACAAGCGATACTTGATGATGCGATCGTAACGCTCGCCAGTGATCGAGCGAACGGTGATGGCTTCAGTGGTAGCAAGAAGTCTGGCGTCGGCCAGTTCAAGAGCCTCGTCGGCATTCTCGGGACAGGGATCGAGGCATCGCTCGCGCCACCAGGTTTCGGCTTTCCGTCTCGCGAAGCCAGAATGCTCGATGCAGATAAACTCACTTTGCCAGTGATCGAGACCGATCATGTAGTCGACGCGCAGGCAGCGAGGTGCATCGTCCTCAGCGTCACGTTTTCGATGAATACGATAAACAACGTCATGGACGTCGTATTCTGTGTCGCTGACTTCACCCGAAAGCACGCCGGCCTCGCTTGCTTGTGCTTCGTGCGATTCGCGATCAGGCGGTGGGAAGGGATGACCGCATTCAGGACAGTTCGCGTATCCACATGCGACCAGTGTGTGACACTTCTCGCACTCTTTCGCCGGCGGCAACTGGCCTGTTCGCGATTGCTTTTCCTTCGGCTTGATTTGGTCGATCGGCCCGTGGCGTTCAATATTGCCACCGAAGTCCAACACCAGGCAATTCTGTTTGTTGGGGTGCAGTCGAAAGCCGCGGCCCACGCATTGATAGAGCAGACCGGGTGACATGGTTGGACGCAGCATTACCACGCAATCCACACGAGGTGCGTCGAAGCCCGTGGTCAGCACGTTGACGTTGCAGAGATATCGCAACGGCTCCCGGCCGAATAGAGAATCGCATTCATCACCTCGGAAGCGGGCTAGCACTTCATCGCGTTCCGCCGCCGGCGTTTGCCCTGTGACGAATCCACATTCGATCCCGTGATTAGTCCGTAGCGTTTCGACGACTTGCTGACCGTGTGCCACGCTGGTGGCGAAGTTCAGAATCGCTCGACGATCGGACGAAAGCTCCACGATTTCGGCGCACGCAGCCGAGACGAGAGCTTGGTCACCGGCAAGCCGATCGACCTCGTCTGACACGAACTCGCCGGCCCGGATATGTACCCCAGAGAAGTCAGCACGATTGACACCGGCCTTTGAGATCAACGGACAAAGAAATCCGTCGCGGATCAGCTCTTTGATGCCAATCTCGTAGCAGACATGATTGAGAAAATGGTCCGGCGAACAGATCATGCCCGAGTCGAGGCGAAACGGAGTGGCCGTCAAGCCGATCACGCGAACATGCGGATTGATGACTTTGCAATCCGCGAGAAACTGCCGATACATGCCATCGCCCTTCTTGCTGATCAGATGGGCTTCGTCGACAACGATCAGGTCAAACGGATCTAGGTCGCAGGCACGTTTGTAGATGCTCTGAATGCCGGCAACGAGGATCGGCGTCTTGGTGTCTCGCTTTTTCAGGCCAGCCGAATACAGACCAACCTTGATCTCGGGGCACAGGCGGCGGACCTTGTCGGCGTTCTGCTCGAGTAGTTCTTTAACGTGGGCGAGAATTAAAACACGACCACTCCATCTCGACACCGCATCGGAAGCGATCTTCGCTAGGACCAGCGATTTGCCAGCGCCGGTCGGCAGTACCGCGACAGGATTGTCGTTTCGATTGCGCAAGTGATCGTAGACCGCATCCACCGCGGCTTGTTGGTAGCCGCGCAGCTTCATCGGATCACCTTGCCGTTGTGACGCTTGAGTCCGCGGACGACGGGCGTGCATTCCGGAAGTCCACGGTTGATCATCGTGCAGACATTGCAGATGCGGTTATGGGGACCTTCTGAATCGAAAACATATCCGCAACGCAGACACGTCCGCGCGTCGATCAACTCCATGTCGGCCGGCAATGCTTGGATGCGAACGGTCGCTTTGCCGGCTTTCGGCAACGGTTCGTGCTTTTCGATTGTCAGCCGTACGATTTGGCTGTCGTCCTCGAACGCACCGGCGAACTGCAGCGAATCGAGCAGTGCTTTCAAGACGTTATCAACATCACGTCGCCGACGGTCTGGCGGGTTGATCGTGATGTCGACGATCAAATCGCCCTCGATCGGCTTAATGCGTTTGGCACGCAGTTGATTGCAGACCTCGGTGCGGAACTGCCGTCCGTGCTTGCTGATCAGGACTCGCGGGCCGACATGTCGCCAATAGGTATTGACCGAAGGCGGATAAGGTAAAGTCAGTTGGTGCATTGCTTCGTGGTGTTTCCGCGTCTTCAAAAAGAAAACGCCCAGCCGGCATTCCCTTGCCAGAGGGGCGTCTGATTGCCTTGGAACGATTTCAAGAGAAGCCGCGGCTATCGTTTCCAAGGCGGGGCATCGGCACCGGTAGCATCCGGCGTTGAAGAGGCGACTTGGCTCGCCGCAACCGGCTGAGCAGAGGCGTCGCGCCGCGAATACCCCTTCACTTCGTTCTGCAACTCACCGGTATCCGATCGGCGTTTGACACGAACGTGAATGAAACAAGGCAGGTTGTGCAGGTCGGCGGAATCGGTCGGAGTCAGCACGCCAACGGCTCGACAGATCGAAGACAGTTCTCGCCGAGCAATCTCGACGGCCGTTCCATTGGGGTTGTCGAGATTGAGTCGCACCCACAGCAGTCGATTGGCATATTCGCCTTCGATGATTTGGAAGGTGAGCTGAAGATACGATCCCGTCCCCGATTTAGTCGGCTTCACTTCGCTATCGGTAACGACGGCGACGTACTTGCCGGCGGGAATCGGTTCGAGATCATCGGCTGGTTCGACGGTATTGGCATCAAAGCCTTGGAGGTTTGCCATGGTTGGATCCTTGGTTGAGTGGATAGGAAGATCGAAACTGGAAATTGGATCAATTGGCGGTCATGGCAGACATGAACGCGGGCCAGGAAAGGGAGAGTTCCTCGGAGATGCCGTAGCGGTTTTTGGCGACGCAGCTCGGCGAACCGTAAGCACGCATCACTCGTTCGCCACCGTCCTTGCCGATCGCGTGAGCCACCGTGCGTTTGCGATTGAAACCGGCTTCTTCCGTTTGAGTTCGCATCTTGCGTGTCGCAAACAAGACGGCGTCGCACCATTCCTTGACGAGGGCCGCGGCGTGTTTGTGGAGTCGCGGTGAATACCGGTCGTAGGGAGAACTTTCCGGATCCTCGAAACGTTCGACCTTGGAGTGGGCGATCAGCACGATCACCATCCCGCGAGAACGAAGCACGTTCAGTAAGTCGAGAACTTCACGCCAAAGCGTCAGCGCGTGGGTGTAGCCTCGTGCGTATCCGCCATCGACCTTCTCGATTGATTCAACACCATACTGCTGGCAGAGCTTGTCCCAGACGAGACGTTCGAGCCAATCAAGCGAATCGATCACCACGGTTTCGTATTCATGCTTTTCATTGACGAGCGATTTCAACGCTGCGATCACATCGTCGAACTTGGTGGCCAAAGGGAATCGATCGCAGTCGATCTCATCGAGCCCGTCTTCGGTTTGAATGAAGATCGGCTTAGGAGCTTGGCTGCCGAAGGTGGATTTGCCGATCCCTTCGACGCCATAGAGCAAAACACGAGGCGGTTTGGCTTGCCGGCCGGATTGGATGGTTTCGAGTAAGCTGGTCACTGGTTGAAGGACTCCTTGGACAAGTGGGTGAGTGGATGTTTAGAGAGATTCGATGGTTTCGACGTTGAGATTCCCTGCGCGATCACTGGACACGAGGTAGTGCTTGAAGTCGGCTTGCGTGACGAACCGTTGACCATGTCCGAGCTGTTTCCGCAGCGAGTCGCATGCTTCGGTGAATTCACGCGAAACCTCGTTGAAACGGTTGGCTGACCGAACGTACCGACCGACCGCAATCGAAAGACGGACGCGGCGATCGATGTCGAGTGCTTGTTCCGGCATATAGGCTCCTAATGAATGCGTGCTGCTTACTGCCGGTCGACACGGACACCGGGCCGCCGCCGGGAATAGACCTACCCGGTTCACGTTCGAGCCGACGAAGTGGCTTGGAAATAATCGGCCAGACCAGCCTCTGCGAAACGCTCCCGGATCTTCTGGAAACGCGCGGAAATAGTCGTTCGTGCGACACCTATCTGTTCCGCGATCTCGGTGATCGAGAATGTTTTGCGTAGTTCGACAATGTGCTGCCAATCGGCCGGCAATTCATCGATCACCGCCTGGACGTCCAATCGCAATTGCGAGATTTCGGTATCCGATCGGCGTGATCGACCGGTATGCCGATCATTCGATGAGCCGGAGAGTGTGTGAGTGACGCGAATCGACTCGCCGTCAGCTTCGGACAACGGCGTGCTCAGTAACACCGTGTCCGCATCGCATCGTTTCTCGGCACAGCGATCGCGAACGATGTTCGCCACGTATCGCTCGACCACCGCGGTAATGAACTTGTTTTGGTGACCTTCATTGCGATCGTATGACCGCAGGCTCTGAAGCACTCTCAGGTACATGTCCTGCTGAAGATCGTCGCGGTCGATCTCGGTGTAGCCATACTTGCCGATCAATTGATTGGCTTTGCGTTGGACCAACCTTCGGGTGAAAGTGTCTTCGAGCGGATTGAAGTTAGAAATGGATTGAGTCACGGAATATCTCCTTGCCGGAGAAAAGCCGAGGCGTGGGCGACCAAACGATGCAGGCCAACAACAAAGCGGAGGCAATTGCGTCGCACCAACATTGGATTGGTGTCGCCCACAATCGCCTCCGCTAGGCGGCCGGCTGAATGTCAGGTGTGTGTTGTAAGAACGGTTGGAGTTGAGGTCTGAGTTAAGCCGCCGGCTCGATGACAATCATGCGAAAGGGCAAGCCGTGTTTCACTTCGAGGACATCGATTTCGCCGTCGACCCGTTGATCGAAGTACTGGAACAGCTCGACAAGCGGACGCTTCAGCGTGAAGTCGGACTTGTCCGATTCTGGTCGTGGACCGTTCTCCGCCGAAAACTTGTGTTCGCGGACGATCTTGGAATCGTCATGCAGTTCGGGCTGGCCGCTGCGAAAACGGATATGCTCCAGTCGGCCAAAATTGACTCGCTGAAGTGTTTCGACCAGAAGCTGGCGTTGAAGTGAAAGGGAAGATTTGTGAATGAGTTCCATCGTGGGATCTCCTTAACGGATTGATCCACAGCGACCAACGACAGGCAGTGGGAATTGGCTCACCGGGACTTGTCCGATCTTGCGTCGATGTTTGGATCAACTGAGCCTGTCGTCCCTTACTGGCGAAATTTCGCTGGCCGTCTGAAATTTCGCTCCGAATACGACGGACAACTGCTGAATTGAAAACGAATCGCCGAGCGCAATGAATTGCGATTTTTCTGCGAGATTTTGGAATCGACTCGACGAAGTTTCACGGTCACCAACAATCTGAATCGATCCTGAAGACGGTGCGGTATCCCTTGATGGACCTGTCGTATTCGATTGGCGTCCCCGCGATGCCCAGTGATGCGATCAGCTTTTTGTTCAGCTCCTGAGTTTGCTTTTTGACATTCTGGCCGGAGCCGCTGTCACGCCAGGTTAGGAGGCCGTGGTTGTCGGCGTAGGTACGGAGCAATTGCCACTGCTTAACGGGCTTGGCGTTCCGGCTGTTGGCCATTCCAAGTTGTGTGTAGTGAAAGATGCCGGACGAGCCTGGCACGCTAACGCGAATGGTCTCGTAATCGATGAAGCGAATCTGGACTGAGTTCCAGGTTGTTCCAGCCGGAACGTCGAGACCTCTGTTTTGCGGGTTGGGTTCCGGTGGCGGACTGTGTTGTCGGCGGAAGTCCGTTAAACGCTGCAGCGCGGAATCGTTGAGCGCGACGATGCCTCGATCGTCGAGTTCGGTGCATAGCGGCAACGCGAATTCAATCGATTGCATCCGTTGCAGCATCAATTGCGAGTTTGCATCGAGATCCCCACCGCTGCTTCGAAAGATGACGCATGGTTTATTGCTGACAGCTGCGAGATAAGCCAGCGAAGCGTCCAAGCCACTGCTCGCATAGAAGATTGAAAGCTGGACACTTGGCGAGAGTGAATCGATCGCGATCCGAGATAGCCCTTCGGCCGCTCGAACCTCGTGATAGTCCCATTGCCAGTCGGCCGCCCGACAGATACTGCGAAAGATCAGCGGAACATTGACACGGAAGACCACGGCGTCGCGTCGAGGCAAGGTTTGGGTTTCCATCGTTGCTTTGTTCGTTGCGTAGATGGACTGCTGATCGCGGACCTCGACATCCCACCAAGTCCATCCGCAGGTTGGACTCGGGATGTGACTGCCGAGCTGGTCCGTCGCCAGCAAGAGATGCTCGAAGAATGGCAATTGCTCACCGAGCATTTGACGCCAGTGAGCAAGCGTCGTCTCGTTTCGACAACGCCTAGCTGCCCGCCAGAACGGCTCCATCGATCGCATAGGGCTGCCAGTCTTGCTCGGTGATGAAGCCTCGGTCGCGAAGGAATCGCTCGACGATTTCGCTATCGCCGTCGCGACTGTAGATTGCCACGTTGGGAGGCTTGATCGTCACGACTCGAGATCGTCGGCTGGATGCGAACAACAGATTGAACTTTGCTTCCGTCAAACGAATGTCCTCGTAGCCTTGCCGAGCGAGCCATTTCATTCGTTGCTCTAAAACTTCCAAGACATCTTGCCGTCGCGAGGTCAGCTCTTCGGGTTTGTGCCCCGGCAGTAACATCTTCACCGAATGACATTCAACACTCGTCAGCTCTTCGATCATCGCGACGGACAGCGAGGCCTCGCCGTATTCCAGAAGCGGACCGAGAGTAAATTTCTCGCCTGGTGGAAACATCTCTTCGTTGCCAAACAAATGCTTGCCGATCAAACGCCGATAAATCTCGCGTTGCGGAATTGTTTCTGCATTGATTCGGAGCTCGCCAATCAGTTTGTCGAACACGGCGACATCATGTTTTAGCGGCCGACAGATGAGCGAATCCGGCAATCCCTGTTCGAGCACATCCAACCGACGCATCGGTGTGCCGTGGCTGACGAAGACATACAGCGAACCGTCGTTCTGATTGCACTGAGCTGACGCGCCTCGACCGCAACCGCGCCGATAGAACCATTGGTCGAGGTCTCGTGTCAATGTACGAGTCCCCGTCGCAAGATCCGCCACAAGTTGCGGTGGCGATGATGACTGTGACTGGAACGACGTAAACGCTCTTCGTGATTGCGCGGAATGATGGCTGAGCATTCGTTCCGCTTGATCACGATCGCGGAGAAATGCTTCGATGGCCACGTCTCCGGGAAAAGGATCGTCTTCGTTTTGAAACGTGTCGATCAGTCCATCGATTTGATCGAACAGCAGATCGACCGTAGCCCGGCCCGTCAAACCGTTGACGATATGCAGAGCATCCAGAAGTGGTGATGGCGTATCCGCATCCGGGGAAGCAAACACTTCGGCGAGCCTCTGAACGTAATCCTTGTGGGAAAGATCGTTCTGGTCCGGATGCAATTGCTTCGCAGAAAGGTAATCACGAAACGGCTCCAGGAATTCCCGAAGCCGTTGTGGTTTGATCGATAGCAAGAATGGCAAGTTGGTAAATCGTTGATAGTTGAGCGTGTGCATCGATTGTCCAAAGCGGATCACGAACAGGTCATAAAGCGTCCATGGGGAAAAAGGTCAGTTCCATTCCGAATGGCTGATTGAAAGTGCGACGAGGCTGAGCGATGGCGGATTCCACCACCGTTCCAATTGGGTCTCCGTTCCGCTCGTCCGTGGCCTGCTGTTCGAGCGATCCGTTTGGGCGTCCTGCCGATTCACCCAGCCCCGTCGCCGGAGTTGCTAGCATTGCGATAGGGGTGGACACGTTTGGTCACGCGGCGAAAAGAAAAGCGGTGAATTCTTGACTGGAGTTGGGAATGCAGCGACGAACGCCAGATCCGCAGGCGTTGATCGTTCGGGGAAAAGTTGTCGGAAGCCATCGAAGGCCAGGCGATCCCACGGCGGGGAATCGAGAATGTCGTCCAGTTTCTCAATCAGGTCGTCATCGCCTTCCTCAAACTCACCATGTTCCAGCGAGGCCAGGTGCTGAGGCGAAATCCAAAGTTGCTCGGCGAGCTGGGGCAGCTCGAGGTGATTTTCAAGTCGACGAATGCGGATTTGGGCACCAAACTTTTGCGGGGTCATCTGTCACTCCATCCTGGAAGCGGGAAACGAACTTCGGCCGGCAATCGAGATTGCTGGCATTAACGAAAGCAGCGATGCCGGCGATTATTGGGAGTCCGTGGACACGTTTGGTCCCAGCCGCGAGGAAAGTTCCCGCCACATGTCTCGCTGGTGTTCCCAGTTCGCGGTCAGAGCGATCGGTTGCATGTCGCGAACGGAAATTGGATCGCGACCCTTGCGAATTTCCGGGGCGAACAGAATGGCTTCTTGGATGTCTGGAGCGAGTAATCGCAGGTTCATGATCTGCGTCACACGTGCTCGGGAAACGAGGCTGAGCCTCGCGAGTTCGGCGTAGTCCGTGACGACGCCGTCGGCGATCAGTTCCTCGAACCGAATCGCCAACGCCATCAGTTTGGCGACTTTCATCAGACGTCCGTCTGGCAGATCATCTTCGTCCGGCTTCTCGCCCGTTGCGACTCGCCTCGCTCCGGCCCCGCGACGTTCAAAGGTCAGATCAGCTTCGAAGACAATTGGCGAGTTCATTCGGTAGGCCCCGCAAGCAATCGTTGTTCAATCACACCAATTCCTGAAGGATGAAACGCGATCGAGATCTTTCCGGCCTCGCCGTCGTACTCGATCGATTGGATCAGCATCTGAATCAACTCGGTTTGTTCTCTGGGGACAAGCGATTGCCAGAGATCATCGAAGTGCGCTAACGTCTCGGTCGCCGAATCAGGATCGACTTTGGATCGGGCCAGTTGATCCGATTCAATCCGAATCGTGGTCAGTCGCTTTTCTCCTTCACGGATTCGGTCTTGCAGATCGGCCAGGATTCCTAGCATCACCGAATCCTCGCCCATCGCTGGCAGCTTGCGGAGAACTTCACCGAGCTGTGTTTGCCAGAGGCTGAGATTCTTCAGCAGCAGATGTTCCTCATTGGCCAACGCGGCAATCTGCGTTCGCGATTCGACTTCGGCTTGTTCCATCACCTTTCGAGCAAGATCCGAATCGCGGCCGATGCAACGAATCTGGTCGACGACGAAGCGTTCGATCTCGCCAGCCGGCACCGACTTGGTTGGGCAATTCGCCCAGCCTCGTTTTAGTGCCATGGCGCAAACGTAGTACCGATATCGTTTGCCATTTGGCTTCGTCGAATGCGATGGAATCATAGTGCAATCGCAGGGCTTGCAGCGAAGCAGTCCGCGTAGCAATGCACCGAACTTGTTTTTCACTTCGCCGCCGCCGGATCGTCCGTTGCGGTTCATCAAGGCCTGCACCTTCTTCCAGACATCCTCGTCGACGATCGCATCGTGTTCGCCCTCGTGGATCTCGTCCTTGTACCTCAGCTTCCCGAGGTAGGTCACGTTCGTCAGCAGGCGATGCAAACTCGTCTTGCAGAACGGCCGGCCTCCACGCTGGGTGCCCTTGCGAGTTGTCCATTGTTTGGCAACCCAGCAGCGGCGATCCAGTTCTGCGACGACTCCCAGCAATGACTTGCGTTCGAGGTACAGATCGAAGATGGCTCGCACACGCTCGGCCTCCAATGGATCGACCACCAGCTTGGTTGAGCCTTCCGGGACCGTGTAACCAAGCACTGGCATCCCGCCCGACCATTTGCCTCGGCGACGCGCAGCGGCGATCTTGTCCCTCGTTCGCTCCGAGATGATTTCGCGTTCGAACTGGGCGAACGAGAGTAGAATGTTCAGCGTCAGTCGTCCCATGCTGCAGGTCGTGTTGAACTGCTGAGTGACCGAAACGAATGACACCTTCTTTTGTTCGAACTCATCCATCATGCGAGAGAAGTCGAGCAGCGATCGACTAAGACGGTCGACTTTATAGACGACCACACAATCGATCTTGCCCCGGTCGATGTCTGCCATCATCTGTTTGAGCGCCGGCCGGTCCATGTTCCCGCCGGTGAAACCGCCGTCGTCGTATTGAGTCGGCAGTGCGACCCAACCTTCACTTGCTTGACTAGCAATGAAATTCTCGGCCGACGCACGTTGGGCATCGAGCGAGTTGAACTCCTGGTCGAGTCCTTCTTCAGTCGACTTCCGCGTGTAGATCGCGCAGCGGATCGTTTTCTTGGTTTCGGTCTTTTTCATGAGTCCGCCTTTTGGATGTTGAAGAATGCGTAGCCGCTGCAGTGCTGGCCAGTGATCGCTTTAGCCACTGCGGTCAGTGACTTGTAGAATTCGCCGTCGTACTCAAAGCCGTCTTGACGAACTTTGCAGATATGGAGTTGCCCCTTGTATTTGCGTGTGATGAGGTTTCCGGGTGGCGGAAGACGCTTGTCGATCGACGGTCTGAATTCCTCCGTCAACTTGCGGTCCGGTGGAGGCTTCGGCTTGGGCATTTCCGGCGGAGGTGACATCCGCACGTCAGAATCGCATGCGATCTCCAACGCTCGCTGCCGAGCCCGCTTGGAAATGTCGCCTTCTTTGTTCGATTGCATCCGCCAAGCGATACGCTTAATCAGCCAATCTTTGTTGGACGCATTGGTCGCTTCGCCGAAGACTTCGGCGTACTGTTTGCGAAGGTCGCGGACGGAGCATTTCTCCATCTTCCGAACCTCCCTGGTCACGTTGAGTGCCATTGTTTGGGTCTCCTTCTCGAGAATCTCGGGTGCGTTAACCGTTGTGGACAGTCAGCCCGGAGTCGCGAGAAGACTCAAGCCGAGATGCGGAAGAGTCGCCAGATGTTTCCGATGGTTGGGTTCCGTCTGGTTCAGTCGATTTGCTCAACCCGCCGCGACCGTTCAATCGCGCCAGTGCGATCCCGAGAATTTCAACAACGCGGCGTTGATGCTGATCGGCCGTGTTCTGACCGATCGGTTGTTCTGTCTCTTCGTCTGCTCCATCGAGTTGTTGACGCACTTGATGGACGGAATGTCGGTGAATGCGAGGATCGGGTTCGGTGTCTCGTTGCATCGGTAGTCTCGTTTGCGGAAATCTGAAACGGGTTAACGGTTGGGAACAGTCAGCCCAGAATCCGAAAGAGACTCAAGCCGAGATGCGGCGGAGTCGCCAGAGATTGGCAAAGAAGTGGAACCATCCCGCTCGGTTGCTTTGGACAACCCGGCTCGACGATTCAGACGCATCAGCCCGATTGCCAGGATTTCGACGACACGTTGTTCGCGCTGATCGGCGGAAAGCTCGCCAGCAGATAGGTCTTCGGTGAGATAAAGCGATGACACAGAATGCTCCTCAAGTGGAAACAACCCGCGCCAAGTGCCTGCGATGCTCGCCCAGCCAAAGCCTACGGAGAAGAAGTTAACAGTCAGCGAGATTTACCTACCCGGTTCACGCCCGGGCCGACGAACGGGATTCGTCGAACTTGCTGCTATAGCTTCGTAGCTCTCGCGGCGCCGAGCAATCGGCAAAGAATACCAGCAATATTCCAGGCGTCGTCGTCTCCCCGGTGGTGGGTACCTTCCATCGGAAGGTTCAACATCTCGTATGCGCCGTCGAGACCGACCTCGTGTTTCAGGCCATGCGATACCGCGAAAAGCGATTTGACATTCAGATGCGTGATCCCAAAGGGATAACCAACGCCTGCCGCCGAACAAACTCGCTCGAACTGGCGACGATCGTAGTCTCCCCAGCTGGCCCACAGTCGGTCTTTCGAATCGAACTCCTGCTTCAATCGTTTGACCGCTTCGCGGAGTGATCCCGCTGCTTCGAACATGTCCGGCGTCAAAGTTGTGAGTTCCGTGCAGAACGGACTGATCGTGGATCGTTCGGGACGGACGAGAAGACTGTGCTTGCTCAATCGCTCGAGTTTGCCAACGTCGATCACGCACAAACCGATCTCGATGATCTCGCTCTCTTCGCCTTCGGGCGGCGGGCCATCCCAACACGTCGATTCAACGTCGACTACCAGAATCTGGTCTAGTTTTCTTGCCATCGATTCTTCTTTGTTGTGTGATTGCTAGACGCCAAAGGTATCGCGGAACGCATCCAGATTGGCTTTGCTTTGCCGGCCTTTGCCGGGGATCGCGAAGACGATTTCGTCGATTCCGCCTCCGTCCTTCTCGATCGCCGATTTCGCCGTCCGTGAAGCCATCACTGGATCACCTCCGAAAGCGCCGCATCCCCAGGCACCTAGGAGCAGGCGTTTGACACCTTGGTCTCTTGAGATGCGTAGCACGTTCCGCCAGCGTCGCTCGAACGTTTGCTCAAGCTCCACGGTAGCGTCTGAGTTGCCTCGCAAGAACGGGCCACTGTTCGGTGCTGGTGCGGTGATCACCGAGGCAAAGAACGGCTCGGCAAGCAAGTCACCGGTGCCGCGTGTCTTGAAGAACGGAACCGACGGACTGAAGATCACGTGGTCGGTGTAAAGCAGCGATGATTGAGCACGATTGGTGTCGTAATAGTTCATGCACTGGATCAAACACGGATACAGACCACTGCAGCGACACAGGTCTTCTTCCTGCGCCTTCGCACCATTCAGAAATCCGCCGCCGGGATTTCGGGCCGATGCGAAGTTCAACAGCGCAACATCGCCTTGTGCGGCCATGGTCAGGGCGACGACTTGAGTCGTCCCGTCCACCACTCGAATCGTCTGGTTTTCATCGGCTGGCGACGCGGATAGCGCAGCGATTTCATCAGGTCGGTAGAGGCGTGTGCCACGGACGGCCGACTCTTGCTGCTCGGTAAACCTCACGGTCTGACCGTCTGCTTGGTATTCGCCCGCCTCAATCAGGTCGAGTGTTTCTTGTGCGAGTTGTTTCAGTGTCATGTTGAATTCCTCCCTGCGGGATTCTCCTTTAAATCATGACAGGACACGTGTCTCGATGTTTCGGTTCGCTCCGGCAGAACCCATCCAGCTAGAATCTGTCTGTTTAGTGTCGTCCAATCAATTTTGTTGGCAGAGACTTTATCGAAATCGATTTCAACGGAAGCACTTCGGTGACGGAACAATCACTTATCTACAGTGTCGGCACGCAGGTGGTCGCTCAGAAGGAAGTCATGGCGGCAAACGATCGCATTGCGCACCCGGCGGGCGCCGTCGGTGTGATCGTCCGGTCGCCAGTTGATCGCACACACGCCTACCGCGTAAAGTTCAGTGACGGGTTCGAGGCGCCGATCCATCACGATCAACTCGTTCGGCTGGCGGAGTTCAAGTCCAACAGCATTCGCGACAACGATGCGCCGTTGATGAGTTCGGGCTTGTACGATCGCGTGATCTATCGCTGCGTAATTGGGTCGCGGGCTTACGGACTGGAAGACGAAGCGTCGGATACCGATCGCCGTGGAATCTACCTGCCAGCGGCTGACCTGCACTGGTCGTTATTCGGGGTTCCTGAGCAATTGGAAAATGATGAGACTCAGGAGGTTTACTGGGAGTTGCAGAAGTTCATCGTGCTCGCACTGAAGGCGAACCCGAATGTGCTCGAGTGCCTCTATTCCCCAATCGTTGAGTCGGCGACTCCGCTGGGCGAAGAACTGCTCGAGATGCGATCTGCATTCCTCTCGAAGCTTATTTTTCAGACGTTCTCCGGATACGTCGCGTCACAGTTCAAGAAGATGCAAACCGACATCCGCAATCAGGGGCGTGTGAAGTGGAAGCACGTGATGCACTTGGTTCGGTTGCTGCTGTCGGGAACGCACGTCTTGCGTTCAGGCGAGATGATGGTGGACGTCGGCCAGTATCGAGATCGATTGCTGACGATCAAACGAGGTGAAATGCCGTTCGCCGAAGCAGACTCGTGGCGGAAGGAACTGCAAAACGATTTTGAGTCTGCGTTCAAAACAACCAAGCTACCGGACCGTCCCGACTATGAGCGTGCCAACGCATTCCTGGTCGACGCGCGCCGGCGAGCGATGGAGGAGTCATTGCCATGACCGATGCCAGCACGATTGACCACGCGAAGATGATGCAGCACGTCGAGTCGCATCCGTACCCGCTGCTGTTTGCGACCATCAGTGGAGCCCATCTCTATGGTTTTCCTTCGCCCGATTCCGACTTCGATCTCCGTGGCGTTCATATGCTGCCACTGGAGACTGGAATTGCCCACGAAAAGTTGACAGTGGAACGATCCTAACGGGAAGGGAAATTGTGAGTCCTGACGATCAGGATTCACTGACGAGTGAGAGTTTTTTGAAGGCTTGCTCAAACTCGATGGGACTCTGGTATTCCAACGATGAGTGCAAGCGAATTGGGTTATAAAATCCTTCGATGTATTCTGACACGCCGCGCGTCGCATGCTCGTGGGTGTCGTATATCTCTTGAACTTCTTCGGTTTTGTAACTCTTAAAGAAAGATTCCATTGGGGCGTTGTCGTAGCAGTTGCCACGACGGCTCATGCTTTGAACGAGCCGGTGGCAATTCAATCGACCTCGGAAATGTTCGCTCGCGTACTGGGAACCACGATCACTGTGGATGATCAATCCTGCTTTAGGGGTGCGGATCGCAAGGGCCTGATCCAGCGCCGCGACCACCAGATTTGAGTCGATGTGGTGACTGGTTCTCCAGCCAACGATCTTTCGTGAATGCAGGTCAACAAACGCGGCCAGGTAGGTGAATCCTTCTTTAGTGGGGATGTACGTGATGTCTGTCAGCCAGACTTGATTGAGCGTCTCAGTCGAAAAGTCCTGTTCAAGAAGATTGGGAGCAATCGGTGAATTGTGATTGGAGTCGGTGGTGGAGATTCTAAAGTTGGCACGGCGATTTGCTTGGATTCCTGCTTTTCGCATGCACTTGGCAACTGTGTTTCGGCAGCACTGGATGCCGCGTTTGACAAGCTCGCGATGCATTCTTGGGCTTCCATAGGCATCGTGATGCCTTTGCGAATGAACCGCTTTGATTGCGTCGATGACCTGTGATTGCTTTGCCTGTGTCGGCGTATCTTTACGGTTGGCGAACTTGTAGAAAGCCGCACGCGTCACTTCGAGAGCTCGGCAGAGCACCGCGATCGGCCATCGTTCGCGGTGCTCGTCGATAAACTGAATTCTCAGCTGTTTTCTTTGGCGAAGAACGCCGTCGCTTTTTTTAAAATGTCGCGTTCCATTTTGAGCTGTCGATTTTCTTCACGGAGTCGCTTCAGCTCGGATTCGACTGAACTGCTGCTGGTGATTTCACTTTCCAGCGAGCCGTCGGCTTCAAAGTTTTTCTTCCACTTGCGAATCAGATTCGCACCGACATCGAGGTCTTTGGCGACCGCTGGAAATGACAAACCGTGCTCCACGACTTTTCGGACTGCCGCGAGTTTGAACTCACGACTATAAATTCGACGCTTTTCCATAAATGGGTTCTCCTGTCAGATGAGTCTGACATGCGCCGCCCCACTGTCAACTTTTCGTGGGCAATTCCAGACCGTTGTCGGACTCGATGAAGGCGATCAGACTGTTGAGAAAGAGGGCATCTACGACGGCCTCGAAATCGATCTGGTCACGCACGACGTGGAAAAGTTCTTCCGATTGATGCTGAAGCGGAACGGGTACGTGCTTGAGCAAATCTTCTCGCCGCTGGTGGTGTACAGCACTTCCGAGCACGAGGAACTCAAGTCGATCGCCAGGAACTGCATCACGCGCCACCACGCACATCACTATCTCGGATTTGCCGCGACCCAGTGGAAACTCTTCGCCAAGGAGTCGCCGCCGCGCGTCAAGCCGCTGCTGTACGTCTATCGCGTGCTGCTGACGGGCATCCACTTGATGCGCACCGGCGAGGTGGAAGCCAACCTGATCGCGCTGAACGAGTCGGCGAAGCACTCGTACATTGACGAGCTCGTGGACCGCAAGCGTTCTGGACCGGAGAAAGGAACGCTTCAAGCTGCCGATCTAGAATTCCACACCCGAGAATACGAGCGACTCACCGCCGAACTCGAGTCGGCCTATGAAGCCAGCAAGCTTCCCGAGATGCCGTCGGCTCGTGATGAATTGAATGATCTGCTCGTGCGTTTGCGGTTGCGGTGAAATTGTAGTGGATGAGGCGACGAATCCCTTACGCTGGGACTCGTCGCCTCGTCCACTACGAAAAAAACGCGAACCAGTCTCACCCCTAGGTGTCTCTGCTTCGGTCCGTCAATTCTGGAAACCCAATGACTACTTTCACCACAACATCAACATCATCAACGACCGACTCGTCATTCGACGGCGAGGCGGGGATGGTGCGTCGTGGTTGAAATCTAAGTTCAAAACGATTCGCAAAGCCCGCCTGGTGATTCACTTGGCGGGCTTTTTTTTGTGGATCGTCGGTTCGTGATTGACGGCGTTTTCCTGTTTCTTCGTTTCCGTTCATCTGGCGCTCACGCAGGGCAAAAAGGTTGCCGAGGCTGCTCACCTCGGCCGCTGGCGATCGGTGCGAAACGTTTCCTTTACCCAGGAGTTTGCGAGCTATGGTTCAGAACGAAATGACGCGAAATGGCAAGGTCTCGGTCAACGTCGGCACGATCGGTCACATCGACCACGGCAAAACGACCCTGACTTCTGCCCTGTTGCGCGTTCAATCCGAGAAGGGACTAGCCAAGTACAAGTCGTACGAATCGATCGCGAAAGGCGGCATTGTTCGTGACAAGAACAAGACCGTGACGGTGATCGCTTCGCACGTGAAGTACGAGACCGCTGGTCGCAACTACGCCCACATCGACTGTCCCGGTCACGCCGATTACATCAAGAACATGATCACTGGTGCGGCTCAGATGGACGGCGCGGTGTTGTTGGTGTCCGCAGCTGATGGTCCGATGCCGCAGACTCGCGAGCACTTGTTGCTGGCCCGACAAGTTGGCGTGCCGCACTTGGTCGTGTTCATGAATAAATGCGACTTGGTTGAAGACGCCGAATTGCTCGAGCTGGTCGAACTAGATTTGCGCGAGTTGCTCAGCGAGTACGGTTACGACGGTGAAAAGACTCCGGTCATTCGTGGTTCGGCCAAGCTGGCGCACGACGATCCCACGAATCCAAAGGCAATCGAGTGCGTTGAGCAATTGCTGAATGCACTGGACCGCTGGATTCCCGATCCTGTTCGTCTGATCGACAAGCCGTTCTTGATGCCGATCGAGAACGTTTATTCGATTGCTGGCCGCGGCACCGTCGTGACTGGCAAGATTGAGCAGGGAATGGTTCGCGCCGGTGACAGCGTCGAGATCCTCGGACTGAGATCCGCGACCACGACGGATGTGATCACGCAAGTGGAATCGTTCAGCGAGGTCTTGGAAGCCGGAAACGCTGGTGAAAACGTCGGTGTGTTGCTTCGCAAGACGGCTCACAACGACATCACCAAAGGTCAAGTTTTGGCGAAGGCGGGAACATTGACTCCGCATCGCGAATTCGAGGCCGAAGTGTACGTGTTGAAGAAAGAGGAAGGAGGCCGGCACACGCCGTTCTTTGACGGCTACGCTCCTCAGTTCTTCTTCCGAACCACGAATGTGACCGGTAGTGCAAACGTGCTGGGCGGAGTCGACATGGCGATGCCCGGCGACGGTGTGCAGTTGAAAGTCACGCTGAAGCAACCGATTGCAGTCGCTGACGGTGACCGCTTCGCCATACGTGAAGGCGGCAGGACCGTCGGATCGGGCGTGGTGACACGAGTCGTCGGTTAGATCGACGACAATTGGATAGCATTGCACAACGCTCGCGGCGGAGAGATCCGTCGCGGGCGTTTTGGTTCTACTGAAGTATTCGATACGCGGCGAGACTAACAGTGACAGCAATAATCTGGATTCTCGAATCCGAAGTGTTCCCAAGTTCCCACGCAAGGCTGCGGCGGGCCATCAATGACGCTGGGCACCGCATCGTTGAGTCACGGGATGATTGGTGGCTGGACGAACCACCCCAATTCGATGAGCAGACACCGGTTGTTTTCCATGGGTCCCTCGGCAATGCGGCTGTCATTGAAGCAAAGGCGAATTGGAATCCCGGCTCGTTTTGCCCAGTGAACGATTTTTGCTGCACGTCTTGGTACCCGAGAGCGAGCAATTGGTTGTTGCATCGCGATTGGCGGTGTGTGCCGGCGAATGACTTGGTCGCCAGTGCTGCCGACGTCGCTAGCTCGATTGGTTGCACTGATCGTGTCTTTGTTCGACCAGACAGCCCCCTCAAACCTTTTAGCGGTCGCGTGCTGGATGTAGATTCGATTTCCCTCAAGGCACTCGACCATGGGTTCTACTACGAAGACGAAACGCTTCCGGTTATTGTCGCGCCGGTCGCCAAGGTTGGACGCGAGTGGCGTTTCGTGGTCGTTGATGGACAAGTGATTGCTGGCAGCAGCTACGACGCGGAAACACGGCGTGCATCATCCGCAGGCGAGGACTCGAATGCTCTCGACTTGGCTGAGGAGATCGCAACCTCCATGGAACCGCCATCGCCGGTCTACGTCTTGGACATCTGCGAGGTGGACGATGAATGCCGTCTACTTGAGCTGAATCCGTTTGGAGGAGCCGACTTGTACGATTGCGACCCCCAAGCCATCGTAAAAGCTGTGTCTGATCATGCCATTCGGAGTATTAAATCGTGAACAGAATCGAAGGTGACCTACTGAAATTTGCTGGCGAGGGCCGTTTCGACGTGATCATTCACGGATGCAATTGTTTTTGCACGATGGGGGCAGGCATCGCGAAGGCTATCCGCGACCGATTTCCAGCAGCGTATGAGGCAGATTTGGCAACCGAGAAAGGGAGCCGTGAGAAGTTGGGCTCTTATTCATCAGCCGATGTATCGATCGACGATCATCGACTCACCGTCGTAAACGCGTACACGCAGTTCAACTATCGTGGCGCCGGCGTAAAAGCCGACTACGACGCGATCCGAAACGTGTTTCGCAAAGTGAGATCTGACTTCAAGGGTAAACGAATCGGATACCCAATGCTCGGTGCCGGTTTGGCAGGTGGTGATTGGGATACAATCAGTTCGATTATCAATGAAGAGCTTGAGGGAGAAGACCACACGCTGGTTGTATTTCAGCCTTCGTAATAGTTTGAGACAGGGGTGTGTTTATGACGGACCGATGCGGATGGCTCGAATTGGAACAAATTGAAGCCCGGCTTTGCGTCATAACTGCGGAGCAACTGGGGTTAGATTTGGATGAGGTTAAGCCAGAGAGCCGCCTCATCGAAGACCTGAACTGTGATAGCCTCGACATGATCGAGCTGATCATGGAAACGGAAGATGAGTTTGGCATTACGATCCCGGACTCTCCGAAAACCCCAGTCGGTAAACTAATTTTTACGCGTCAACCATTTAGAATTCGTGACTTGGCTGAGTTTGCATTTTTGAATCAAGGTGCCGGCTCGCCCGTCCGCGGCGGATGGCGAAAGAAGCCAATCGAACTGCCTCCCGCGATCGAGTCTGGCTTCACGCAACTAAGCGGACGATTCGTCTCGACTGATTTGGCGCAATCCAAATTGTTCGAGCGACTTGCTGTTTGTGGTGAGTTTCCACTCTACCGCCGCGGGACCGACGGAATGGTATGCGTCCAGATTCCGGGAGGTGCCGTTGAGATAGGCAGCGACGATCCTGAGGCCCATGACGATGAGACACCGCGACACCAAGTAACGCTGTCATCGTATCTGATTGATACTGAGCCAGTTTCGGTAGCGGCTTTCTGCCGGTTCCTCAATTCTATCGATATCACGTCGCATGAAATACAAACGTTGATCGACCTGCCGGAGAATGATGATCGGCAGTCAGACGTGCAATTCGAGTTTGACGACGGCCGCTGGAAACCACGTGCCGGCAAGGCAATGCAGCCAGTCGTAATGGTGTGCTGGTACGCAGCAGACGCCTATTCCAGGTGGGCCAATGGAGTCGACTGGCGTATCATGGACACGAGCTTTCTACCGACTGAAGCTCAATGGGAGCACGCTACTCAAAATGCTTTCGAAAACAAAGAGCTTGTCTATGCCGGAATCCATCGTCGTGGTCAATCATACGATTCTGTAGGGTTGCCCCTACCAAACGTTCAAGAAGCCCTCGGCCAGTCGCGGTTTGGCCTCAGGCACATGAGCGGTACAATTTGGCACTGGTGCCGTGACTGGTTTTCTGCTGATTCCTACAAAACTGTTGGCAACGACCAACGTGATCCGGTGGCCAACATCGAAACCGGCGTTCGTAGTGAAAGAGGCGGTAGCTGGGTCGGCCCGATCGAACTTTGTCGCCCAAGTTATCGCCGAGGCCGAAATCCGGACGCGCGCGGTCGTTGCCTCGGCTTTCGCTGCGTCGGCAAGCCTCTTGCTGAATAGCAATTACCTGGCCGGCCATTTCCAACCGAATTGGCTCAGCAAATCTCCGCCTTGAAGTTTGGTTTCGCCGTCAACCTTCTCTAGTCGAATGGGAACACAAATCTCATCCGCCTCCAGCAGATTGACCAATTCCGCATTGTGGCTCACGACAATCACCTGACTGTTCTCCGCTGCAAGCTGAATCAACTTGGCCAAAGCGGGCATCAAATCTGGATGTAGGCTATTCTCTGGTTCGTTCAAGACGAACATGGCCGGCGGACGTGGCGTCAGCAGGGCTGCGATAAGTAGCAAGAACCGTAGCGTCCCGTCTGAGAGCTCTCGTGCCGACAAATCTCGCTTCATACCTGGCTGTTCGAAGTAGACCTCCATTTGCGAGTCGATACGTTCGACCTTGATTCGACATCCCGGAAACGCGTCGTCGATGGCTTCGCTTAAACCTCCCGAGTCGCCAATTTCGCATATCGTTTGGAGTGCGGCCGCCAAGTCGCGTCCATCTCCTGCCATGATGGGGGTAAATGTGGCAATCGAGGAGCGTCGCGCGGGCGAGTCGACATCGACTCGGAAAGTATCGTAGAACCGCCAAGAGCAAATCAGTTCGCGAATGACGATCAGTTCTGGTGCATGAAATGGATCCGAGTATTCGGAGAGCATGCTTCCGTGTCGCGATAAGGGAACATCGACATCCTGCCATTTCCCCGACTCTCCGCGGCAGCGTAGTGTTGTCACTTTACGATCGGCACAGAGCGACTTGGCATCCATGCCGACTCCGCGCCAAAGACATTCCCGTTTTACTTCGGGATCATGATCAAAGGCGGAATCCGCCGGAATGGGAAGCCCAAGATCCATGCAGTAGCTGTAGCTATCAGCGGTGAAGCCCAGACGCAAACTCACTGGATCCTTCTTGTTCTTTTTGGGACCAGCCCAACGAATCGAGTCAAAGCCACCTTCGATCGCAATAGACTCTGCCAGTCGTCCATGCGCTGCGTCCGCGATAAGCTTCAATGCACGGTAGAGATTCGATTTACCAGAACCATTTGCTCCGGTGACGACGTTCAATTGACCTAACCGCAAAATGATGGATTGAATCGAACGGTATCCAGAAATGGCAATTCGATCAATCACGGTATGGGAGGTTCTTTTGATTGGTAAGAATCAATGAATGGCTCAGTGGCGACACGAATGAATTCTACCAATTCCGAGTCCATGAACTGGTAGTCGTCGGGAATATGCAGGACTTCGATGGGCAGGAATTTGGTCTCACCGGGAAAGTCTGCAAGCAAACGATGGCGATGTTTGTCTTCCATCACCACAACTAGATCCGCCCAAGCGAGATCGCCAGCGCGAATCGTCTGCCTCGCAGATCTCGCCGTACCTCGAGATCGAACCGACACTCGCGGATCGTCCCGATAGACCGCTTCGGCCGTCGGGCTCCGCCACTGATTCTTGCTGCAAACGAACAAGACGTTGATTCGATTGGCCATCAGACGCTATCCGTTTGTTTCGCGTCATTTTTGGCATCAGGCAATTCCGAACCTTCAAATTCTTGTTGACCAGTCCATCCTATTGTTGGAACCCAAACTCGAACGCGGCTTCGGTAACGCTCGTATTCAGAGCCGAACCTTTCAAGCAAGTCTTTTTCTTCTACGGGACGCACGAAAACATGCCACGCAACGATGCCAATCAATGAATAAACAATGACCGGCACACTGCCGAGCAGCCAACCCACCGCAATTCCCTGGAGAATGCCCGCAACGGCCATCGGATTCCGAACGAATCGGTAAGGTCCGGCAATCACCAACCGCGGCGCGGTCGCGGTTGGCAGCGGTGTTCCTCCGCCTAAAGTTACCATCGAGAGTCCACTCCATAAGCCGACGCACGACGCCAGCAGGAATAGACCTGTCGACGTCTGGGTCTGAAACGGATGTTCAAACCGTTTCCAACTCAGAGCCTCCTGAAGCTCAACGATTCCCATGGGCATAATCCAGAGGAAAGTTCCCCAAAAAATCACGATCTGCCCGAGGGTCGACAGCAATGAACTAACCCGATTCATTGACGTCACTCGAAATGCCGCGGGAGCATCGCCTTGCTTGCCCTGAATAGTAGCCATCGCAAGAGAGAGTCCTGCCATGCTGACCATCATGGCTGAAGCAATCCACGCGTCACCCGTTCTCATGCTTGTGGCGATGCATACCAATGTCGGATACCAACAGATCGCGGCAACGCTCCAAACCGCTGTCGATGCCCATTTGCGTTGATGCCAAACGCTGAAAGCAGCGATACACGAACCGCCTACGATCAGAGTGAAATCTGCGAGCCAATAGGAGAGCAACGCATCGTCTGGCCAACCCTGCGGATGAAACCATCCGATACTTTGTGGATCTAGCATCAACAGTGCCCACCAAGCCACGACTCCAATCGCTTGCAAAGCAAAATAGCCAGAAACGATTTGTCGTGGGTTCATGGGCATCAAGGAGTTCAGCAGATTGAATCGGTTTAATGATACCTCTTATTAGCAATGACTCATCACCTGCCGCTACAGATTTGAGAGTCGCTCGATTGAAGAGATTCCCTATTCCATTTTTTGGCGAGCAGAAATGTTGGCGGAGTGAACTTTGATCTTGGGCGGTACGAAGTTGTTCGTCGCAACCTGCTCTTCGATCCATGTGACCACATCGTAACCGGTGCCGCGGTTGTCGTCTCCAAGATCGTGGTCGAGGCTGAGCTCGGTCACCTGACCTGTTCGCAATAGTTCGATTGCTTCATCCGGCCAATAAACCCGAGTCCAACCTGCCGGTGTTTCTCTTTCATCGTCAAGATAGACTTTCATGATGCTTCACTCGTGAGAATGACGACTCTCGCGTCGACGTTGAGTATCTGAGTCCCGTTTGAGAGTTCTGCGAGAGGTTCATTCCAATGAGCGTGCCCTCGAACAATAAGCGTTGGCTCCGAACGCTCGATTGCTTCTCGCATTCTAGGCGAACCGCGGAAACCGAATTCAGGTGCATCCGGTCCTTCGTGCATGACCAATATTCCCGGCGATTCGCATAGCAGTCCTTCCAGTGCTTCAACGAAATCCTCTTCTGACCGACGCCATGGGCGCCTTGGATTGCCCGGGATGCCACTCAGCCCTGCGATCGGCAGTTCATCGATGGTGACTGTGTCGTTGTCGAGAAAATGAACTGGGGCGGTAAATCGGGGACGAGTTGCTGCGTCGCCGAACAGGTCGTGGTTTCCGGCGACGCCAACGATCCAATCGAACTCGTCGGCAAACGCCTGCCATACGGAAGATACGTCACCGGATCCGCCACGCTTGTCGAGTGCGGGAACCGTGTAGAAGTCGCCTGCCAGGAGCACGCCAATCCTCCCGTCGGCGAGGCCGAGATTTGGAAGGATCTCACGGGCAAGGATCGCCGGCAGGACTTCACCGAGCAGACTAAGTGGTTTGCCGCTAGCCGATTCGAAAGTCTCGCGTCCTTGCAGATCAGCAGTGGCGATGATCGCGGATATTCCCTCAGGTAGCGCATCCACAAATCCACGGTGCACCGGCAGCGAGTCCCTGTAGAAACCGCCCGGCCCTCGGCCAGCATTCAGGAATGGAATCTCCCGAATCAGCTCGGGTTGAATTGATATGATCTTCATGCCGGCCAAGACACCGTGACGAACGAGGTGGTTCAACCACAGGGAATCACAATGGAGGTCAAAATCGGCTCTCTCTGAGATCTCTCTCTTGCCAAGGTCTATCTCAGAGATGTCCCCACATCGGCGTAATGAACTCGATACCTCGCGCAGTCTCTCTCAATCTCTTGACTGGATTCGGGAGAGGTTTGCGGGAACACCGGCGAGCAGGTTGGCCCGGTGCATCGAAGAGAGATCGGGCGTTAACCCGGTTGGGCTCGTGATACAGAGAGAGTGAGATGTTTTGGCGGTCTCGGCGGGGATTCGAGCGCGATCTTAGGTTTCACGCTTGTCTCAGAGATGACAGATCGCGGACGCGCGAGAGGTAGCCGGCCCGGGAGAAGTCGCGTGACACCGCGAAAATCGGGGCAAGAACGAGAAACGCCCGCGGGCCGGATTGGGCCTTACGGGCGTTAACTGGACGGTACTTCGTTCCGTAGTTTTTCAAAAAGCTCCCCGCTCCCAACGCTTTGCGGAACAAGTCTCGGTTTGGGGATCTGCATAACCCATGGTACTGAATAGGATTACAGCAAATCCGTCCGGTTCGGTCAATGCCTTTTGCGATCCCAACGGTCGCGAACTTTTTGTGAGCCGGTTCACACCGATGTGTTAACCAGAGTGCTATTTCTTCTTTCGCATGGGACAAAGTGACTTGCTGGTTCACAGAGCGACACGAATCGAGTCAGGTTCGGTCGCGAAGTCGCTGCTGGTAGGTGGTTTCAAGTTGCCCCAACTGATCGAGCGAAAGCCCCGCTAGATCCGAGTCCGACGGATCGCTCTCGCCGACAATGTCACGAAGCATTTTGACTGTGCGAAGACGCTCTTCTCGTCTGCCTTCCGCAAACCCTTCGATCTTCGCCTGTTCGGTCCTTGCCCACTCATCGCGTTCGGCTTTAAGCCGATCGTCGTAGTGCTGTCGTTCTTCAGGGTTTCGGGCGATCATTTGCAAAACTCCTGTGGCTTCAGCGAATACCGGGTCGGGGAGGCGGTCGGCCAGTTCTTCGGGAGTGCAGTCGGCTGCACGACGGAAAAAGTACAACCACTGCTCGACCGGGTCGACGATGACTTGATTATCGCTTGGGATGGCGTACTTGGGAAGTTCGAAAACGTGGACCTGCAAGCAATTGGTCAGCGATAACCCGCCGACGGTGCGAAGTCCGAACGCGTGCTGCAGGCCCGGTTCATAGCGGAACATGACCGAATCGAGCAAGCAGATGCTGATCGACGGGTTCAGATCGGCGTACTGGTCGCCTTCGCCAAGTTGCTCGATCAATTGCTTGGCCGCGTAGTACGTCAACCGCTTCGGCAGGCCCAACGGCCGGGTCGTTTGGACTTCGATGTTGTATCTCCGGCCCACTCTGTCGGTCGCTTTGATGTCCAGGATCGACAATTTGTCGACGTCGAAGTCCTTCAGGTTAATCGGGTTCAAAATCGTCACATCGACGATTCGGTCGGCAAACCCGAGCACCGCGTTCAGGAAGTGCAGCGTGATCGACGAATGTTCCGGACTGCCGAGCACCCGCTTGGCGGCGAAGTCGACGAGCGGGTCGATGCCAATTGACATGGGGAGATCGAGAAAGAGGCAATGTTGTCGGCGATACCATTCAAATTATCGTCCTTGGCTTGCCACCGTACCACCCGTGCTCCTTACATGCGAACATGCCGAATCAATCTCCATTCATTTTTCAGCCCTGGCTGTTCGTCCTGTGGTGCATGGCAGGGTGGATTGGCAAACAGCAACAGGAAGTCATCGACTACCTCGTCACCGAGAATGCGATCCTTCGAGAGAAGGTCGGCGGCAAACGAATTCTGCTGGACGACGATCAGCGTCGACGACTCGCTGTCAAAGGCAAGGTGCTGGGGCGGAAACGCCTTCGGCAGATCAAGACGCTGTTCACACCGGACACGCTGCTGCGTTGGCATCGACGACTGGTTGCCGAGAAACACACGTATCCCGGTAGCGGAAAGTCCGGTCGACCGAAGATCTCCGTCGACACCGAAGCGCTGATCGTTCGGTTGGCCAACGAAAATTCGACTTGGGGGTGCGATCGTATACAAGGTGAACTTCGCAAACTGAGCGTGATCGTTTCGGACACCACCGTTCAAAACGTCTTGAAGAGCAACGGCATCGAGCCGCAACCGACACGCAAAGATGGCACGTCATGGTCGGAGTTCCTGGCCGCCCACCTCGATTGCCTTGGGGCGATTGACTTCACGACGGTCGATGTTTGGACGCCAAAAGGACTGCGGACGATCTACTTGCTGTTCGCGATGCAGATCGGAACGCGGAAGGTGCAGTGCCTTGGCAGTACCGAACATCCCGATGAAGCCTGGATGCTCGAAGCGGTCGATCGGGTGACGGCAGATGACGGCATCTTCGGCGGCGAAAATCACCCGACGATCGTACTGATGGATCGCGATACAAAGTTCAGCAAAGCATTCCGGGCAAAGCTAGAAAACAAAGAAGTGAAGCCTCATGTCCTGCCGCCGCGTTCACCAAACTTAAACGCTCACATGGAGCGGTTTATCGGCACGTACAAGCGAGAGTTGGCTCGGCAGATGATCTTCTTCGGCAAGTCGATGCTCGATAAAGCCACCGCAATCTTTTTGGAACACTATCACGACGAACGACCGCACCAGGGACTCGATAACGAGCGGATCATGAAGTTCGAACATCCGCCGCCAGATAAAGGCGAGATCGTCGTCGACAAGCGACTCGGCGGACTGCTGAAGTCGTACAGCCGGGCGGCTTGACCTTCTGATTGTCTAACCAGATTGAAAAAGATCAGTTTGATCGGCGTTCGCTGCTGCGCAGTCGGTCGAAAAACCGTCGGCTTGACCAAGCTTGATTCGCTTTCGCCCAGTGGTTCGGCCGAATTGCCGACTGCTACATGCCACTTTAGCTCGCCAAAAACCGATCCGAAACGACCGGCCCACTTTTTTGACAGGACGGGCGTGGTTGGCCAGAGTGCCGCGAAACGCGGGGCACAACGCAAAACGCCCGCGAGCCGATGCTGGCCAGCGGGCGCTAAGTGGTCAGTCTGAGAATTCCAGGATTTTCAGTTTAGCTCCCCGAACCCAACGCTCTCCGGAAAGAGTCTCGGTTTGGGCAAACAGCTAACACTTTGTCTACCAACACATTACAGCAAATCCGTCCGGTTCGGTCAATGCCTTTTGCGGGTGTGACACTCGCGAAATTTGGAACGGCCGGTTAACAGCGTGGTGTTAACCGGAGGTCGTTTAGTTCTGAGAGAAAGACAAGTCGCCTCTCGGTTAACAGCGAGAGCTATCACAAAGACGCGGTGGAACGCCGCTGTCATTCACCCCGCGATTAAATGCTGCCGATTCGCGACGAAGCGATCACCCTGCAATCAAGTTCAGCAAAGAAAAGGTTGTCTGCGACTCGGAATCCGATACGCAGCTACCCCCGTTCCGATGGTCCGCTCATCGAAACAAATGATCACTGAGTCACTTAACATCACAGTCGTCAGTTCAGATCCGAAGCCCGCAAATTCTCGGAACGATCAAAGTCGTTTCCGACCCTGAAGTGAATAAAAGGTCGACATGGTTTCCGTGTCGGCCTTTTTTCGTTCTTGCCCCGTGTTTCGGGGTGTCTGCGGATGAGGGCGTTTGCCAGACGCGTTCTTCGTTTCTTTGGCACCACCGTTACCTGGGTAATGGGCTTGGGCCTGATTTTGGGTCTCCGGGCGAGAATGGATGGTTCATGATCGACTGCAGGTATCCCTAAACGATTTCTTGTGTGATTCGACGGTGCCGAAGGATACGTCGCTTAATCATAGGCCCTGCTGAAACGCATGCACCGCCAAGCACCGAACGCTACGTATTGATTATGCGGATGCCGCGGCCGGAGGTGATCTCAATATGGCCACGGTCGGCGAGACTGCGGAGCGTTCGCGAGAACGTTTCGCTCGTTAAATCAAGGTGGTTGGCGATGTGTTTTTTGGGACCGGGCAGGTCGACGATGCCGGTGGCGTCGCGGGGTAAAGATTGCAGATAACTGAGAATGCGGTCCGATGCATCTCGCAGGACGATGTCGCTGAGTAAATCAGTGAAGTGCCGGGTCCAGAACGCCATGCTGGCAAGCATCTGGCGACAAAAGTCGTGATTGGTGGCGATCTGGTCTTGAATGATCTCAGCGGGAATGAAGAGACAACGCGTGGCCTCGACGCTTGCCGCATTGGCGGGCAGGTCAAAATCAGCGAACACGGCGACCTCCGCGAACGATTGACCGGGGCCGCAAAGATGAAGCACGTGCTCTTGTCCTCCACCGCCCCGGCAATAAACCCGCACCACTCCGGTTTCGACAATGTAAACGCCAGCACATTGCTCGCCTTGCCTAAAGATCAATTCGCCCGCTGCAAAGTCTTGAATTCTGGCGGCCAAGGCAAGCGACCGGATATTCGCAGGCCCGAGCCCCGCAAATAGGGGACAGCCGAGGATCACACGTTCCAGCGGCTGATCGTTGGCGATGCGGTCTGATTCGCTAGAAGGTTTTTGTTCGGACATAGACAGCCGCGACTTGACCTACATCAAGTCGCTTGAAAGGCAGCCTGAAATGGCTTTAATATTGAGAAAGTGCTCGCACGTTGATATGGAATCACACAGTGACGAAGGATACGTCCCACACGAACCGACCGGAACCTGACGAAGGATCAGGACCAGCGACATCAGACCCAGCGTCACCGCAAGCGAAGCCGCGTTTCGGCAAGGGCGCGATCGTGTTTGCGATGACGCTTGGGGTGCTCGCTGGCGTGGGGATGTTCACGTTTGGGTACGGCAAAGGGGCCAGCTACCTAAGCAACAATCCGCAGACGTGCGTGAACTGCCACGTGATGCAGGATCACATGGATTCGTGGCAACAGAGCAGTCACCACCACGTCGCGGTTTGCAACGATTGTCATCTGCCGCATGACCCGATCGGGAAGTGGGTGACCAAAGCCGACAACGGGTTCTTCCACTCGTTGGCGTTTACGTTGGGCGGATATGACGATCCGATCCAGATCAAACCACGCAACCGACGGGTGACGCAAAGCACCTGCGTCGATTGTCACAAGAACTTCGTGCACAACCTGCTGCCGGCCAACACTGGATCAGACATGACCAATTGCGTGCATTGCCACGGAGACGTCGGCCACGCCGGACGCTGAGTTTTTCTGCCTTCGATATTCACTCATCAAACTTCATTCACCTTTCACCCTTGAACTCTCAATCATGGCGAACGAAATGAAACGCGGCTTCGGATGGCTGGCCATGTTGACGCTGTTGACCGCAGTTGCAACCGTCGGCTTGGTGGCTCTGCTGGTCAACATTTTTGAACGGAAGCAGGAAGCCCGCGCACCTTTCACCAAAGTGGTCGAGGTGACCGAGGTCAGTAGCGACCCGAAACCGTGGGGACTGAACTTTCCGCAGCAGTACGAAGACTATCTAAAAACCGTCAACGATCCGTACACGGACTTCGGTGGCAATCACGCGCTGCCGCCCAGTAAGCTGAAAGAGCATCCGTGGTTGAAGCGATTGTTCGCCGGATACGCGTTCAGTATCGACTACCGCGAAGCCCGTGGCCATGCTCACATGCTTTCCGACCAAGAAGTCACCAAGCGTGTCACCGACGTACAACAAGCCGGTGCCTGTTTGCATTGCCACGCTTCAATCATCCCGACCTATCGCCGCATCGGTTTGGAAGAGATGGGCGAAGACGCCACACCGGCGGTGCTGGCCGAAGACTTTAACATAGAAGCGGTCATGGCGGGCTTCAAAGCGGTCAGCCAAAAGACATACGAAGAAGTCCACGCCGAAGTCGAAAAGACCGCCGACGGTTTTGACGTTGCGTCGGGTGATCCGCACATGGGCGGGGCGCATCCGGTTTCGTGTGTCGATTGTCACGATCCCGACACGATGGAAATTCGCGTCACCCGGCCGGGTTTTATTTTGGGCATCGACAAGCTGGCCAAGAGCGATGATCCGGTGCCGCACTTGCCCAGCATTGGCGAGTGGCGAGCGGCCGGCAGCAAGGGCGACTACGACCCGAACACGATGGCGACGCGTCAGGAAATGCGTTCGTTCGTGTGCGGACAGTGTCATGTCGAATACTACTGCGCGAACAAGATGACGCTGACGTTTCCGTGGAGCAACGGCCTGAAGATGGAAGAGCTCGAAGCCGAGTGGGACGCGACCGTGTTTCCGGATGGCGAAGACGGAAGCGAGGGTGGTGAGTTCTACGACTACGTCCACAAAGAGACCGGCACGAAGGTATACAAGGCTCAGCACCCCGAGTTCGAATTGTGGAGCCAGGGCATTCATGCTCGGTCGGGTGTCAGTTGCAGCGATTGCCACATGCCATACGAGAAGAAGGGGGCGACGAAGGTCAGTAGCCACTGGGTTCGCAGCCCGATGATGAACATCAACAAGGCCTGCCAAACCTGTCATAACATTCCCGAGCAAGAGATCAAAGACCGCGTCGACCTGATCCAGGATCGAACGCGGGCGTTGATCGACCGGGCCGCCGCGGCGAACGTGGACATGTTCGACGCGATCATCGAAGTGCAGAAAGCCGGCGCGACGGAAGAACAACTAGCACCGATTCGCAAGCTGCAACGTAAGGCGATGTGGCGACTCGATTACATCGCCAGCGAAAACAGCAAGGGTTTCCACGCTCGCCAGGAAGCCGCCCGCATCCTGGGCGAGTCCGCGGACTACGCCCGCCAAGCGATCGCGGTGTGCTACAAGCTGGACTTAGACGCCAAGCCGGAAGACGAGACGGTCGCGGCGGCGGAATAGACGTCGACAGACACTGGGACGCTGAGCAAGACAATCTCGTTTCTTCGCGTTGCCCCGATCTTCCCTGCGGCTCTCTCCTCTCGCGACTCCGCGTCAAATTTTTAACGATAATCACGAGAACCGCCACGATTCAAAACACGACCTCACAAGCTACGCCGGCGACCAAGCTGAAACCCAAGGAACACGGGGCGTACGCGATTGTCGGGATCCCGATTATCACCGCCCTTGTGATCGCTGGCCCGACGGTTGCCGGGGTGTGCGTGGCCGTCGCCGCCGTGACGGGTTTTTTGGCTCATGAACCGTTGCTTGTCACGCTCGGTCACCGCGGTTCGCGTGCCCAACGAACCACGCCGGCGGCATCCCGACGACTCGCGGTTTTGGTGTCCATCACCGTTGCTTGTGGCACCGTCGCGATCGCGATGGGCTCCGCCTCGGTCCGATGGTCATTGGTACTCTGCGGCGTGCTGGCAACCGCCAGCTTTGCTTTGGCGATCGTGGGCAAACACAAAACACTCGGCGGTCAGCTCTTTGGGGTTGTCGGTTTGTCGGTCCCGTGTGTGCCAATCATGCTTGCTGGGAAAGCACCGCTTGCCTTGACCTTAGAAGCTTGGAGCACTTGGCTGATCGGCTTCGCTGCCACGACGATGGCGGTTCGGGGGGTCATTGCAACCCAAAAGCGGCAAGCACGATGGTTGCATTGGTGGTCCCTTGGAGGATTGACGCTATTGGTCGTCTTGTTGACGTACAGGGCAATGCAGCTTCCGATCGTCACCTTCCCAATGCTGGTGATGTCTTGGTATCTCATGGTGGATCCTCCCCACGCCAAGCAACTTAAACGCGTTGGCTGGACCTTAGTTGTCGGCACCGTTGCGTCGGCGATCTGGATGACACGCAACGCTTGAACAAAAGCCAACAACGGACTGCCAAGAATACTAATGCATTGACGGACATTCCGTCATTGAAGTCGATCGAGGAATCCTCGTTTGTCGTCGAAGCGGGAAACCGATGGCGAGAGGGAACCCATGCCAAGTTCCTCGACACGATTCGAGACGGAACATTCCTTGCATGACCCTTTACAGGCATCTTGGAACGTCATTGATGTCGAAGGTTCATGACGATCACCCGTACCGCGATTGGATCACGAGATACGCAAGTGATGAATTTGCACAGCTTTGCAACGGACTCGAAGGTCTGCTCGATGAAGTGGCATCGGACACCGTCTCGATACGGGACGCCTACCGATACGCGATGCAGTGCGAATTCGATTTCTTCACCGCCCCGCTCGATGGCGAGTAGCACGGAAGCGTCTTCCGCCGATGCTATCGCGAGTGCTCGGCCGGATGCTTAAGGGTTGGCAGTGCGGTTTTGATGGCGATCGTGAAGACCATCAGGCCAAAAGCCCAGATGCCGACGGTGACTTTCCATTCGAGTTGGCTGGGGACGTATTCGACGATCTCGTGCAGCGTGCTGGGGACAAAGCCGGGGATGATCAGGCCCATGCCTTTTTCGATCCACGCACCGACGAATGCCATCACGCAAGCGGTCACCAGTAAAGGTCGCCAGCGAAATCGCAGCAGTCCCGGCCACAGGAAAAGCAGCGCCGCGGTGACATTCAGTCCGATCGCGGTCCATGTCCATGGCACAAGTGCGGTCTTGCCGTGCAAACCGAAGAACAAGTATTTCGCGGCGCTGACATGCGATCCGCCGGTGTAGAACTCAGTGAATAGTTCCGAGGCAACCATCAGCAGGTTGACCAGGATCGTGACTCGGATGATTTTGGTCAGCGTCGCGATCGGTTGATCGAGGCCGCCGACGCCGGTCAGTCGTTTGATCAGCACCATCGATACGATGATGAACGCCGGACCGGAAACGAAGGCGGACGCGAGGAAACGCGGCGCGAGCAGGGCCGTATTCCAGAACGGTCGCCCGCCGAGGCCGCAGTACAAGAACGCGGTGACGGTGTGGATCGAGATCGCCCAAACGATTGAAAGCATCACGAACGGGATGTACCACGTCGGATTGGGCTTGCGACCGAGGAACCGCATGTAAAGCAGATAGCCGCAGATGTGTAGGTTCAACAGCAGGTAGCCGTTCAGCACAATCACATCCCACGTCAACATCGAGATCGGCCAGTTGAATTTGCCGATGATGGGCAGCATGTGCCAGAACCGATCGGGACGACCGAGGTCAGCGACGACGAACAGCAAGCACATCACGATAGCGGCGATCGCCAACAGTTCGCCGATGATGACGACGTCGTGCATCTTGCGGTCATGATACAGGTACGCCGGGATCACCATCATCACTCCACCGGCCGCCAATCCGACCATGAACGTAAAGTTGGCGATGTACAGTCCCCACGAAACCTGATCGGTCATGTTGGTGCCGATCATGCCGCCGGCGACTTGGTTGGCCCAAGCGTTCGCGCCGACCAAGAACAACGCGGTCAGCATCGTCATCCATGCGTAAAACGCGAACGAACCTTCGGTTGCCAACCATAACGATCGCCCGATGAACTTCGGGTAGCTTGTGACGTGCGATTCAGATTCGCTCGGTGTGATGATGCTGCTCATGGTTCGTTTCGGAAAAAATTGACGCAGAGGCGGGGAGACGCGGGGACGCAGAGTTGTGGGATCGTTCCAACGCAGAGAACAAATCAAAAAACTAGATAGGGATTGAACTCAACTGCGACTCTGCGTTTTCCCTTCCCATCTTCTTCTCTGCGTCTCCCCGCCTCTCGCGACTCTGCGTCAACTTCTTCTCCCCTCTAATCGAAGTAATAGAAGAAAGCTGGCTTCGTGCCGAGTTCTTCTTTAAGGATGTACACGCGTTTGTTCTCGAGGATCCAGCGGATGTTGGATTTTGGGTCGAGGATGTTGCCGAAGACTCGAGCACCAGTGGGGCATGCTTCCAAGCACGCGGGCAACTTGCCGCGTCGCGTTCGGTGCAAGCAGTACGTGCACTTTTCGACGACGCCGACCGGACGGATACGGTTGCTCAGGTAGCTTTGGTCGGGATTGACTTCCTTGGCCGGCACCTCGGGCTTCTTCCAATTGAAACGCCGCGCGTGGTAGGGGCACGCCGCTTCGCAGTACCGGCATCCGATGCACCAGTTGTAATCGACCACGACAATGCCATCTTCTTCCTTCCACGTGGCCTTAACCGGACAAACGTCGACGCACGGCGGCTCGTCGCATTGCTGGCACTGCACGGGCAGGTAGAACTTGTCGTCCTTCGGGACCGCTCCGGTGTAGGTGGTGGAGCCCTTTTCCATGTCCATCGTGCCCTTGGGCATTTCGATCACACGGATGTACGACTGATTCGTGTCGCGGTCGTGGTTGTTTTCCTTGTGACAAGCTTCGACGCATTTGCCGTTGCCGTTGCACACGCTCAGGTTGATCGCGTACACGAACTTCGTGCCGGGAATTGGTCGATCATCGGCGATCGTCACGTCGGCGTCGTATTTCTCTTTCGCTTCGGCTTCCAAGCGAGCGATCACGTCGGCCTTTTGTTCCGGCGACAATTCGCTGTAATGCGTCTGCATGAACTCGGCGGCCGACGAATTCCTGGCGGCTTGCCGCAGCGGCGAGATTGCGGCAACGAACGCGCCAGCACCCAGTGTCGCGAACGCGCCTTTAACGGCGGCCCGTCGCGTGAAGTTTTCGACGATCGGAAGTGATGGCTTCTGCGGTGTTTCAGTGGTCGTCATGCGATTCCGCTCCTTCGTGGTCGTGGTGGTCGGCACGCGGTGCGTTGAAGCGATCTTTCGGTTTAAAGCCGACCATCATCTTGGGGTAGGCCGGTGAGTGCGGATCGTGGCAATCAACGCAGTTGTTCTTCATTTGCGGTCCGCGAGTCAAATCCCAGTGTCCATTCATGCCTCCGTGAGCACCATGGGCGAACGCGGTCGCTTGCGGGCCGTGACACTGCGAACACATCGTCATGACGTCTTGATAAGCGACTTTGGTTCCGTCGGCCAATTTCAACGAATCGGAATCTTCAGGGTTGTGGCAGGCGTAACAGGCGAGCTTGCCGTGGTTGACAACCAATCCTTGGTGAAACTCGTCGAGCGTTTCGGGCGTCTTGTTTTCAAGATTGGGTTGGCGAACGCTGTGACAGGTCGAGCAGGCGACTTCACCGCTGCGCCCTTGCGGGTCGAAGCCGGTCAGCTTGACTCGCGGCGGCCCGTCGGGCTGACGGATGATGACTGGGTGTGTTCTGGTAGTTGCGGAAGTGGTCGAGGCTTTCGACGAGCCTGTGTCCGCGGCGGGCCGAAGCTCTTGACGAGTTCCACTACGGATGTCTTCCGCAACTGGTGCCAAGCCATCTTGCCCGGCACGCTTTGACACAACAACCGCGATCATGAAAACGACCAGAATTGACGTTGCGGCAAAGATCAGATTTGTCGGTCGAAGCATCTCTTTTTGTCCAAAACACGGTTCCGCTGCTTACCGACAATGTATACACTTGGGTGCACGTTAGCGAAACCCCGTTTTTGGATTCGCTTCGCCCGTTTTTCTAAGTCCTGTACATCGCAAGCCTGATGCCAATCAGCGGACTCGTCGTGACTTTCGATTCACCGGTGGAGCAATGTACCGAGGCGGTCGAAACGCTGCGGGCAATGCCGGAAGTTGATCTAGGTCAAGTGCGAGACAATAAGCTTGCAATCGTCGTCGATACCGTTTCTAAAACACAGGACCGGAACGTTTGGGATGCGGTCCAACAATTACCAAACGTAACCGATTTGGCGATCGCAATGGTCGCTTTTGATGAGGACAAGGACGAAAACCCATGAGCCAATCCATGCAGACGTTAAGCCACGACCGTCGTCAACTGTTGAAAGCTTCCGCACTCGCCGCGGCCGGTTCTTTGGTGACCGGCGGATCGCTGCCGGTGGTTCAGGCTGACCAAGCCGTCGACGATTTGCCAACCGGCGAAGGCATGTCGTGGAACAAAGCACCGTGTCGCTTTTGCGGAACCGGTTGCCATGTGCAAGTCGGCGTGGAAGACGGCCGCGTCGTGGCGGTGGCTGGCGATAAAGCGGCCGATGTCAACAAAGGTCTTCTTTGCGTCAAAGGCTATCACGTCGGCGGCATCCTGTACGGCAAAGACCGCTTGACCGAGCCGCTGCTTCGCCAAGAAGATGGCAGCTTGAAACCGATCGAGTGGGACGAAGCGATCAAGATCATCGCCAAGCGGATCTTCGATTCGCCGGAGACTTTTGCGTTCTACGGCAGCGGCCAGTGGACGATTCCCGAAGGCTACGCCGCGCAAAAGTTCATGAAGGGCGGACTGAGCAACAATCACATCGACCCCAACGCTCGGTTGTGTATGGCGTCGGCGGTCACGGGATTCCTAGGAACGTACGGCGTCGATGAACCGGCCGGTTGTTATCAAGACCTCGATGAGTGCGACGTGCTTATCACGTGGGGTAACAACCCCGCCGAAATGCACCCGGTCCTGTTTTCACGCGTGACCGATCGCCGGTCGCGGGGTGAGAACGTTCGCATCATCGACATCGGAACCCGTCGGACCCGCACGACTGACGCGGCCAACGACTATCTGGAGATGGATTCCCACGGCGACGTTCCGATCGCGCTGGGGATTATGCACTTGCTGATCGAAAACGGCACCTATGACAAGTCGTTCGTCGAGAAGCATTGCAACTTCCGCGCTCACCCCGAATCCGGCAAGACACTGTTCGGCGAAGCGATCAGCGAAGATGAGTTTCGCAAACGCATCGCCGAGTACACGCCCGAGCGAGTTTCCGAATTGTCGGGTTTGTCGGTCGAACAAATCCGAATGCTCGGCGATCTGTTCGGCGACGATGACGTCAAGATCACCAGCCTGTGGTGCATGGGGATGAATCAGCACACGATGGGCACGGCGATCAACACCTTGGTTCACGGGGTGCATCTGCTGTCAGGCCACTTCGGCAAACCCGGCGATTCGCCGACCAGCTTAACGGGGCAACCATCGGCCTGCGGAACCGTTCGCGAAGTCGGAACGTTGGCTCATGCGTTGCCCGGCGGACGCATCGTCGCCAATCCCGAGCATCGTCAGCAATGCGAAGGGTTTTGGAACATTCCCGAAGGCCGCATCAACGCGACACCGGGTTATCACACGGTCAAAATGTTTGACCAATTCACGATACCAACCGACGAAGGTGGCGACATCACGACGATGTTCGTGCAAGTGACCAATCCCGGTCAGACGCTGCCCAACTTGAATAAGCTGTTCAACGACAAGAAAAACCTCGCTGACAAATTCTTGATCGTCAGTGATGTCTACCCGACGCCGACCACCGAGCTTGCCGATTTGATTCTGCCCGCCGCGATGTGGGTCGAAAAGAATGGGATATACGGCAACAGCGAACGCCGCACGCAGCAGTGGTTCAAGATGGTCGATCCGCCGGGCGATGCTCGTGATGACACTTGGATGACGATCGCGATCGCTCACAAGTTGTTCGAGATGGGTCACGAAGGCATGAAGGACAAAGACGGCGAATTTATCTTCGCCGTCAAAGACGAGTCCGGCGAAGAAGTCCCGATCTGGGAATTCGATCGCTACTACGACACCAACGTCGACAAGCATCTGTTCGAGGAATATCGCCAGTTCACGACGATGAAGCACAAGAACCTCGCACCGTACGATGAATACGTTAAAGCACGCGGACTGCGTTGGCCAGTCGTCGAGCAAGAAGACGGTTCATGGCGGGAGACGAAATTCAGGTTCTCCGGTTTTGACGATCCGTTTGTCGCCGAAGGAGAGGAGTTCGACTTCTATCACTCCTCGACCAAAGACGGTCGGGCACAAATCTGGTTCCATGACTATGAACCGCCGCCGGAAATGCCCGACGACGAATACCCGATGTGGCTTTGCACCGGACGCGTGCTGGAGCACTGGCACACAGGCAGCATGACGCGGCGATTGGCTCCACTGAATCGAGCGATGCCGACCGGCTACGTCGAAATGAACATGGAAGACGCCAAGGCCGCCAACATTCGCCAAGGCGAGAAGGTAATCGTCGAGTCACGCCGTGGCTCCTGCGAGTTGCCCGTTTGGATCGACGGTCGCGGCCGTCCGCCGCGTGGAACCATCTTCGTACCGTTCTTCGACGAAACAAAATTGATCAACAACGTCACGCTCGACGAGCACTGTCCGATTTCAAAACAGCCCGACTACAAGAAGTGCGCCGCGCGGGTGAAGAAGCTCAGCGAGGCCGAATCATGAGCACCTTGCAAACTTCGCCCCCTGCGTCCCCGCGTCTCCCCGCCTCCGCGTCAAATTTACTTCCAAAGAAGTTGACGCAGAGTCGCGAAAGTCGGAGAGACGCAAAGAGGGATCAACGCGGAGGTAAAATGTCATGTTAAAAAGACTTGCCCCGATCTTCTTCGCGTGCGTCATTGCGTTCGCGTTCATCGGTTACTTCGTGGGAATTAGTGATGGCGTTCCGAAGCCTGATGGGCTGGACGAATCCGCATTGGTCGCAAAGTTCGACCAAGCCGAAATTGAATCGGACCCCAAGTTGATCCCTGCGGTCTCCTACGCCGAGGTCTCGCAGACCGCGATGGGACCGACAGCGACGTGGAGTCTAAAAGGCCAAGCGTTGCCGCAACCGGAGTATGATCTCTACACCAAGATTGAACCGAGCGAAGCTGAAAAGGAAGCGTCCAGCAAACTGCGGTCGTCGCGTCGCGCCTTCAACGGTGCTCCACCGATCATCCCGCACCCGGTTGAGAACACGACCGATGCGGCTTGCTACGCATGTCATGGAAACGGCGTGAAGATGGCAGGCCTGAAAGCCAGCGTGATGTCGCACGAGTTCCTTGGCAACTGCGTTCAGTGCCACGCTCCGATGCCGCCGGCACCATTCCAAGATGCGGACACGTCCGTCGAATCAAGTTTCGTCGGCCTGCCGGCCCCCAAGGAAGGCAAACGAGCGTATCCCGGCGCACCGCCGACGATTCCGCACTCGCGGTGGATGCGAGAGAATTGCAACGCGTGTCACGGCGGCCCGCACGGATGGGCTGGCATGGAATCGACACACCCATGGCGAACCAACTGCACCCAGTGTCACGCCCCATCGGCAACCCTGGACCAAATGCCTGAGGCCGAAATGTTCAGCCCGGATTCGGTCCCAATGTTGCCGCCGTTGGACGTGGTCGCCAATTAGCAGTCGTGCGATAGGCTTCCAGCCTGTCAATTCGCTGAGACAGGCTGGAAGCCTGTCTTACCTGTCGCAAGTCTTCATGCAGAATCGAAATTGAGATCCATGAATTCATTGTTGCACAGGTTGAAACGACTCTTCTCTGCGACTCTCCGTCTACCCGTCTCTGCGTCAGCGTTCCTCTTGCGTCCCGCCCGTACCAACCAAAGCCGACGCGATCTTCTGCAAGGTCGTCTTTGGCGACTCCTGCCGCGTGACCGTTTTCCGCCGCTGGTGACCCGGCTGCCCAAGCCACAAACGGAAGAACCACCAGCAGAATCCCCCCGCAGCATCGGCGGCATCAATATCGACCCGGTGCCCGCGACCGACCTTGGGAAGAAGTCCGTCGCGCGTTCGTTGCCCGTGCATCGTCCGCCCGGTGCGATCGACGAATTTCAGTTCTTAATCGGTTGCACCCGATGTGGCGACTGCATCACGGCATGTCCCTACGACGCCATTTTCAAAGCCCCCGATCGACTCGGCAATATCGCCAGCACGCCGATCATCCAAGCAGACACATCCGCATGCATGATGTGCGAAGACTTCCCGTGCATCGCCTCTTGCAAACCCGGCGTGCTGGTCGAGTCGATCCCACCAGTCATGGGAACCGCCCGCGTCACCGAGCACTTGTGTTTAGCTCATCACAACACCACCTGCACCGTGTGCGGCGAACGTTGTCCCGTCGAAGGGGCGATCACCGTCGCCGACGGAAAGCCGACCATCAATGAGGACACCTGCACCGGCTGCGGAGTCTGCCGCTACGTCTGCCCCGCACCCGAAAACGCGATTCTTCTCATGCCCGCCTTCTCCCGTCCCGGAAGACCTCACGTATGACCCCTGAAAAGCTCAGCCTTGAGTATCTGGAAAACAACGAGCCGCTTCCCGAAATCCTGCAAGCCGAATGGTCGGCGGATCAGGTGTTGCAGTTGTTCGATGATCTGCGTGATGGTGCCGATGTCCAGCATGTGCAAATGAAATCACCCCAGACGGATGCCACCGTCACGCTTGCCGAAGCCCACGCATCCTTCGCCGCCAAAGAAGCCATCGCGATTCAGGTGCGTTACGTTTTCGAGAACGAAACGTGGTGCGATACGATCATGCCTGGCGACCCCACCACCAAAATCATTCGCAATCGGCTACCCAGCGGTTGAACGAAAAATTGACGCAGAAGCGGGGAGCCACGGGGACGCGGAGGTTGCGGGACGATTTCAATGCGGAGAACAAGCCAGCGCCGACGGCGACTTCGCGTTTACCTCCTCCTTCCCCTTTCTCTGGGTTTCTCCGTCTCTCGTGACTCTGCGTCAACGTCCATAGCGACGGAGCACTTGAGTGATGTGAGCGACTTCTTCAGCGGGCGATGGCGTTTGGCTGCACGCCGACCGTTCTGCCAAACAAGTGAGTGCACGCAACGCGTATTCACTTGTTCTTGAAAGCATCCTTATCAAGCGAACGGGATTTTTCTGACCCGCCTAAACATACACCTTGACATGCAGGTTTAAACGTGTATCTTTTGGTGCACATTCTCTTTTTCCCTGTGTTTTAGCGAGTTTCCCACCTGCCCCACCCCACCCAACCTGAAACCGACACACATGCTGAGCGAAAAAACAATCCGGATTGTCAAAGAGATCACGCCGCTGGTTGCTGCCAACGCCGAAACCATCACGCGTCGCTTTTACGAACGAATGTTCGAGGCGAATCCGGAAGTGAAGGCGTTTTTTAACCAGGCCCACCAGCACACCGGTGGTCAACAAAAAGCACTCGCTGGTGCGATCTGTGCCTACTTCACTCACATCGACAATCCCGCCGTGCTGATGCCGGCGGTCGAGTTGATCGCACAGAAGCACGTGTCATTGGGTATCAAGGCCGAGCACTATCCGATCGTTGGTGAAAACCTGCTCGGTGCGATCGGCGACGTGATGGGTGACGCCGCCACGCCCGAGATCGTCGAAGCGGTCGGCGAAGCGTATGGATTCCTCGCCGACATCTTCATCGGTCGCGAAGGTGCGATCTACGAAGAACAAGCGTCAGCACCAGGCGGATGGAACGGAACGCGAACCTTTGTTGTCGCCAAGAAGGTTCCTGAAAGCGACATCGTCACATCGTTCTATCTCAAGCCCGAAGACGAAGGACCGCTGCCATCTTTCAAACCTGGCCAGTACATCACGGTCCACATCGACCACCCGCACACTCCAACGTCACCACGTAACTACAGCCTGTCGGACTGTGCCAGCCAACCTCACTACCGCATCAGCGTCAAACGCGAAGAACGACTCGCCGCTGACGCGCCAGACGGCTTGATCAGCAACCACTTACACGACGCAATCGAAGAAGGCCATAAGATCCAACTCGGCCCACCATGTGGCGAGTTCACTGTTGATCCCAATGAGGTTGCCAAACCGGTCGTGTTGATCGCCGGTGGCATCGGGGTTACGCCGCTGTTGTCGATGGCCAAGTCGATCATTCACGCCAATCCCGATGCGCAGGTTTACTTCATTCAAGCCGCTCGCAACAGCAACGTGCAAGCGTTCGCTGACGAACTCGGCAACTTGTCACAAGCCGGATCGAACGTTCGCACCAAAGTCATTTACGACGCACCGCTTCCGGGCGATGTCGAAGACGGCAAGTGCGACGGCACTGGATTCGTCACGACGGACTTGTTGCGCGATTGGACGCCGTATTCCGAAGCGGACTTCTACTTTTGCGGTCCCAAACCGTTCATGCAAAGCATGCACGCTTGTTTGCAAGAACTGGGCGTGGACGAACATCGCACACGCTACGAATTCTTTGGTCCGAAGGAAGAATTGGTCAATGCGTAGCGCAGGATTCCTCGAACACGCTGTTAGCCGACGGCGCCAGCCGCGGGTTCCACACTCCCCGGTTCATACTCGACATCCGCGGCTAGCGCCGTGGGCTCAAAAGAGACACCTCCCATGAAACGTCTGTGGATGGCCTTTGCGGCCGTGATGATCGTCTCGTTCCTCATCCTTGGCTGGATTGGGACTCGCATCTATCAAGAGAAACCACCGATCCCTGAAAAGTATGTCACGACTGATGGCGTGACGCTGATCGACAGTGGCGAAGTCGGCGAGGGCCAAAACGTTTGGCAATCGCTGGGCGGTATGCAAGTCGGTTCGATCTGGGGACACGGGAGCTACGTCGCACCGGACTGGACCGCCGATTGGTTGCACCGCGAGTCGATGTTCATTCTTGATCAGTGGGCCAACAAGGAATTTGGCGAGCCATTCGATTCGCTCTCCGGTGAACACCAAGCGACGTTAACTGGTCGGCTAACGGACTTGATGCGTACCAACACGTACGATGAATCGACTGCCGTGGTCACAATTGATCCGATTCGCGCCGCCGCATTTGACGCAGGCGTCGATCATTACCGAACGGTGTTCATCGACGGCAACGCGGACTACGCCATTCCGGCCGGCTCAATCAGTAGCGAAGAGCGATTGCGAAAGTTCTCGGCGTTCGTATTCTGGACATCGTGGGCGGCGGCGACCGATCGCCCCAATGACATCGCCAGCTACACGAACAACTGGCCTCACGAACCACTGGTCGGAAACCGCCCCACCGGTGACAACGTGATGTGGACCGGCGTCAGTGTCATCATGCTGCTAGGCGGGATCGCTGCGATGGCGTGGTGGTACGCGGCTCGTCGCGAAGAAGAGGAAAAACCCGAAGGCATCGCGGCCAGCGATCCGTTGGCGCGGTGGCAAGCGACGCCCTCGCAGAAAGCCACGATGAAGTACTTCTGGGTTGTGGCCGCGTTGATCTTCGCGCAGATGACGCTCGGGATCATCACCGCCCACTACGGCGTCGAAGGTGAAGGATTCTACGGATTTCCGCTGGCCGAGTACTTGCCTTACAGTGTTTCGCGAACCTGGCACGTGCAAATCGGGTTGTTCTGGATCGCGACCGCTTGGCTGGCAGCGGGGTTGTTCATCGGCCCGCTGGTCAGTAACCACGAACCAAAGTTCCAGCGTTTAGGCGTCAATGTTCTGTTCGCTGCTTTGTTGCTGGTCGTCGTCGGTTCGCTGACCGGCGAATGGTTGAGCGTCAAGAACTACATGAGCGACACGGTCTCGTTCTACCTTGGTCACCAAGGTTACGAGTACGTCGAACTGGGGCGGGTTTGGCAAATCGCCTTAATGACGGGACTGCTGTTGTGGCTAGTGCTGATGCTGCGAGTGCTTTGGCCGGCACTGACAAGAAAGCAAGAGGAGACGACCAGCGAAGCCAACTCGCAACGCCATTTGGTGACGCTGCTCGCCGTGGCAACGGGAGCGATCGCGTTGTTCTACGGAGCTGGTTTGACATGGGGCCAGCATGGTCACTTGTCGATGGTCGAGTATTGGCGATGGTGGGTGGTCCACCTGTGGGTCGAAGGTTTCTTTGAAGTGTTCGCGACCACTGTGATCGCATTCGTCTTCATGCGACTCGGATTGGTGCGTCCCGGATTGGCTGCCGCTGCGGCACTGCTATCGGCGACCATCTTTCTGGCTGGCGGAATCATCGGAACGTGCCACCACCTGTATTTCTCCGGCACGCCCACGGTGGCGCTCGCGTGGGGATCGGTATTCAGTGCACTGGAAGTCGTGCCGCTCGTGTTGCTCGGATTCGACGCGACCGACGATCTCAGGCGAAGCAAAGCGTCGCCGTGGGTACAGCGTTACAAGTGGCCGATCTACTTTTTTGTCGCCGTCGCGTTTTGGAACATGATCGGAGCCGGCTTGTTCGGATTCATGATCAACCCGCCGATCGCACTGTATTATATGCAAGGGCTCAACACGACACCGTTGCACGGACACGCGGCATTGTTCGGAGTGTACGGCATGTTGGGTATCGGACTGATGCTGATGTGCATGCGAGTGCTGCTGCCCGGACGGCCGTGGAAAGACGGAGCGCTCAAGCTCGGGTTCTGGGGCATGAATGTCGGGCTGATGGCCATGTGTGTCCTAAGCCTGTTGCCGGTTGGTCTGCTGCAAACCAAAGCGTCGGTCGAACACGGGTATTGGTTTGCTCGCAGCAGTGAATTCATGCAAACAGAGCTGATGCAAACGCTCAGGTGGATGCGAGTTCCCGGCGACACAATCTTCTTCCTTGGTGCCGTCGCGCTCGTCTGGTTCATCTTCGGACTTTGGACCGGACACTCGTTCTCGAAGGAACCCGATGGCTTTGACCCGCCGGAGAACGAAGCAACCGACTTCGACCGCACAGACACCGAACAGCCTGAAGAGGATCGCGAAGCTGTCCTTGCCTAATCCGTTCTCTACTTCCAATCCTTTCACCAAACCACATCCTGAAGGAATCTCAACCATGCTCACCCTCGACCCTGAACAATCCGTCGGAGACTTCGTTCGCCAGAAACCCACTCGCGCTCGTGTCTTTGAGTCGCTCAAGATCGACTACTGCTGCGGCGGCAAAGTGTCGCTGAACCGTGCTTGCGAAAAACGCGGCATCGAAGTCGATGAAGTGCTGCTGGCGATCACTCAAAACGACGCTCAAGCCGACATCGACACGCTTGTGGACGTCGATGCGATGGGATTGACCGAGCTGGCCGATCATATCGAAACGACTCACCACGCCTATCTGCGTGAAGAGTTGCCTCGGCTCGATTTCATGACCGAGAAGGTTTCGCGAGTCCACGGCGACAAGGACCGGCGGCTGTTCAAGATGCGTGAGGCATTCGTCGCCCTGAAAGCCGAACTCGAGCCGCACATGATGAAAGAGGAGAAGATCCTTTTTCCGATCGTGCGCCAATTGGAAGCGTCGGCCGAGCGGCAAGAGAACCACTGTGGCAGCGTCGCCAACCCGATCCGTCAGATGGAACATGAGCATGACCAAGCCGGCAACGCACTGACTGTATTGAATGAGTCCACCGACGGTTACACGCCGCCCGAATGGGCGTGCAACACGTACCGTGCGATGCTCGATTCACTGGCGCAACTCGAACGCGACATGCATCAACACATCCACAAAGAGAACAACGTATTGTTTCCCAAAGCGATTGGGCTCGAACAAGGCAAAGGTTGAAACGATGTCCATGGCCACTCATCCGAACGCTGTTTCACAATCAAATTCTACCCCCGCGATGCCGGGCGAGAAACTCGACGCATCCAAGATGCCTGGGCATTGGCTGCTGGCGCGCCTGGGCAAGCGAGTCCTGCGCCCCGGCGGTATCGAACTGACCCGGCGGATGCTTGATTCATTGATGATTTCATCCTCCGACACGGTCGTCGAACTCGCACCGGGATTGGGCACGACGGCTCGCATTACCCTGGCGAAGCGACCGGCGGCGTACATCGCCGTCGAACGTGATCCCGACGCGGCGGCCCAGGTGCAAGCATTGGTGTCCGATCCGCGTGATCGCTGCGTCCAAGGCAACGCAGCACAAACGGGCTTGCCGAGCGAGTCGGCCGACGTGGTCTACGGCGAAGCGATGTTGACGATGCAAGTCGAAAGTCAGAAACAAGCCATCGCCGAAGAGGCCTGGCGAATTTTGCGTCCCGGCGGCCGCTACGCCATTCACGAACTCGGCTTGATGCCCGACGACAGCGATGAATCCCTCAAGGACGCGATCATGAAGAATGTCTCCGAAGCGATCCACGTCGGTGCCCGTCCGCTAACCGTTTCGGATTGGCGTCAAACGCTCGAAGCGGCCGGGTTGCATGTCGATTCATCGACCTGTGTGACCGCTCCGATGCACTTATTGAAACCACGACGTGTCCTGGCCGATGAAGGTTTCTTCGGCACCGCTCGGATCGCTTTCAACGTATTGCGAACACCCGCCGCACGAAAACGCGTTCACGCGATGCGTCGCGTTTTCCGTCGTTATGAAGATCACCTTTGCGCCGTCACGATGGTCGGCCAGAAATCCTAATTCCTCCCAACTCTAGAGAACTCAATCATGATTCGTTACCTCACCCTCATCCAATTCACAGACCAAGGCGCTCGAAACGTTGACAAATCGGTGCAACGAGCATCAGACTTTAGCAAGTCCGTCAGTGACGCTGGCGGCAAACTGGTCTCGCAAGTTTGGACCGTTGGCCAGTACGACGGCTGTGTGGTGTTTGAAACGCCCGATGAAGCGACCGGCTCTGCTTTGCTGATCAAACTGGCCAAAGACGGCAACGTGCGTACCCAGACGATGCGTTGCTACGACAACCAAGAATTTGAGAACGTATTGAAGGCGGTATCATGAGCGACCAAGCCAAAACCTTCCTCGACCTTACCACCGAAGTCGAAATCCAAACTGGCGGAACGATTAGCAAGACTCTGCACCAGGACGACGGACTGAAAGTGGTTCTGTTCGGCTTCGATGCCGGGCAAGAACTGTCCGAACACACCGCCGCGGTTCCCGCGATCCTGCAGTTTCTCGATGGCGACGCCACGGTGACCTTGGGTGACGAGACGATCCAGGCATCAGCGGGCACGTTCGTTCACATGGCTGCGAACCTGTCGCACAGCATCACGGCGAACAAGGCGACGAAGATGTTGCTTCTGTTGCTCAAGGGAGCGAAGTCGAATGCGTAGATCGAGGATGGATTCTGGTAGAAAATTGTGGGTCGAAAATGTATTTACTGTATATCTTCTACGAATAAGTTTCGTCCTAATCGTCGCTGCCCCCATCCACGCTGGTGAGAACTGGACCGGGCTTCGTGGCGACGGCAGCAGCACGGTGATGGCTGACTTGCCGACGCGATGGTCGTCCGACGAAGGCATCGCCTGGCAGGCCGACATTCACGGCTACGGTCAATCGTCGCCGGTCGTTTGGGGCGATCACGTTTACGTGACCAGCAGCGAGGGACCGTGGCAACAAGACTGCCAAGTTCACGCATTCGATTTGCAGTCGGGAACAAGGCTCTGGACCACGCACATGGAAGCGACAACGAAAGTTGAAAACTACTTTCGCAACAGCCGTGCGGCGCCGACGTGCTGCGTCGATGAATCGGGCGTCTATTCGTTCTTCGCCAGCGGTGATGTGACGTCAATGACGCATCACGGTGAAATACGCTGGAGCACACCGATCATCAAGACGTACGGCGAAGTCGATAACGAACGCGGCGTTGCCAGTTCGCTTTCGCAAACCGATACGCACTTGTTCGTTCTGGTCGACCATCATGGGCCGTCTTATCTGTTGGCGGTTGATAAACGCAGCGGTGACGTGGATTGGAAAACCGATCGCGGCGACCGTGTTCCGTCGTGGTCCTCGCCGGTGATCGCGAAAATTGGAAAGCGAAACATCGTTGTCACCAGTTCGGCCGACACAGTGGATGCCTACGACGCAGCGACTGGCGAATCACTGTGGCAACTCGACGGTTTGCAAGGCAACCACATTCCCTCCGCATCCGTCGCCGGCAACCGGATACTTGTCGGATCCACCACCATGTACGGCGGCGCGACCGACGAGGACGCCGTCGCGGGATCGAATTGCTGCATCGAACTGACCGAAGAAGACGGCAAACTCGGCTACAAAGTCCGCTGGGGAGCCGAACGAGCGAACTCGTACTATTCGACGCCGCTGGCCTTCGCCGGATACGTTTACTATGTCAACAAAGTCGGAGTGCTTTACTGCGTTGACCAGGAAACCGGCGAGCAGGTCTTCGCGAAACGAATTGGCAACCCTTGTTGGGCCTCGGCCGTTGGCGTCACTCGGCCTGATGGCGAACAACTTGTCTACTTGGTCTTGAAGAACGGTTTCACGATCGTTCTGCGACCAAGCGACGAGTACGACCAAATCGCTCGTAATCAGCTCTACGATGCCGGCGCGATGATGGACGCACGCGAGGCGGCCGAAAATCAACGCAAAGCCAACACTGTCCCCGCCGATGAAGCCAAGCCAAAGTCGGGGCCAGAAAAGATCTTTGCCAATATGCCCGAGAGCCAACTGCACCAGATGTTTTCGTACGGCGACCCAATGGTCTACGGCGTCGCAGTCGCAGGCGATCGTCTCCTGATCCGCACCGGGCAGACGCTGTTTTGCGTCGGCGGCAAGGCGGATTGATGGCACAAGAAGCGACCATTCCAACGGTGTCTGGATGGCGGCGCGGCTTGTACTGGTTCGCCGCGGTGTTCTTCTTTGTGTTGGCCATGATCGGAGTCGTCCTGCCCGGCATTCCCACGACACCGTTTCTGCTCCTAATGTGTTATTTCCTAATCCGCGTGTCGCCGGCGATGCACGCCAAGGCGATGGCATGGCCGGTCGTTGGTGGACCGCTTCGGGACTGGCGAGATCAGGGCGGTGTCCGGTCCGGCGTTAAAGTGCTCGCGATCGCGATGGTCACGTTACTGGTCGGATCGACCCTGTTGTTCAGCCCGCTGAACATCGCGATCAAGACCGTCATTCTGCTGGCCGCGTTCTACGGCATTTGGTTTGTTTGGCGATTGCCAACTGCACGATCATCACGCGATGCAATGCGATCAGAGCAAAATCCTGGTTCATCAAGTTGGTAAAAATCGACGAGGTGCAGTCGCTCACCTGATGGTTGGATGTCTGAGCAAGCGAACCCACTGCATTCGGCTCTTGGGATCCTGGATACTTCCTTCTTGGGTGGTCGGCCTTTGGCGGACTTTTCCCTGGTGCAAGACAGCGGGCTTCCGGCGAACTACGTTTGCATCAAACGCGATCACTGCATAAAGTATACATTCGGATGCATAATACTGTGTCGGGTTCCAGCTTGTCTTGCCGATCCAAAGTTTCAGACGGGTTTTCGAAGTGATTTCCAAGACCGCCGAATACGCCTTGCGAGCCATCGCCTGCATGGGTAGCCAGCCGGATCAGCCGGTTTCGGCCAACGCGTTGGCCGAATTGACCAAGGTGCCGCGTCGTTACTTAACACGGGTGCTGCAGGATTTGTGCGCCGCCGGCATGGTCCAGTCGCGCCCCGGTCCGGGCGGCGGCTACGCACTGGCCAAACCAATCGGCAAGCTGACGATTCTTGATGTCATCAACACGGTTGCACCAATCGAACGAATCAAAAAGTGTCCCCTGGGCTTGAAAACACACACGAAACTTTGCCCGCTGCACGCTGAACTCGATCGAGCCTACGCGGCAACCGAAAAGGCATTCAAGGGTGTTACGATTAAGGATCTGGTCAACTCCGCCAGCCCGATCGTTCCTTTGTGCGAGACCGCGTCATGACTGAATTCGACGAATCAACTGAACAAGACGCGACCAAACCGCAGCCGATTCTTGGGTTCCATACCGACGATGAAGGCCACTGGGTTTCGCAACTTGCTTGTGGTCACAACCAGCACGTCCGCCATGATCCACCGTTGGTCACTCGGAACTGGGTGCTGACTCAACAAGGACGCGACACGATGATCGGCTATCATCTCGGTTGCAAGAAGTGTATTGACGGTGCTCCCGCAGATGACCGGCCGGAGACCAACGCATGATCCGTCGATGCATACTTATTGCCACCGTGCTGACAGTCATCACTCTGGTCACAATCGCTAACGATCAAGAAGCCCAATCGAACACCGAGAATGTCGCGCAGGCGACATCCATTGTAGAAGCTCGCTCGCGTGCAAAGATGCTTCACGAACTGGTTTGCGGAACTCTTCAAATCATGCACCGAGACTTCTTCGACGAAGACAACGCTCACGCCATTCCATCGGCGTCGCTCGAAGATGTGTTCCACGAGATGGGCGACAGCTATGATGTGAAAATGAAATGGTTGATCATTAATACCGACGTCGTCAATGTCGATCACGAACCCGAAACGCCGTTCGAGAAAGACGCTGTGAAATTGCTCGCCGCCGGCAAACCGTTCGCCGAGCATACTACCTCAAATCGTTATCACTTCGCCGGACCGATCCGTCTCGGGTCACAGTGTTTGAAATGTCACGTGAAGCGACGCACCAGCAACGAAGATCGCACAGCCGGCCTGGTCATCACGATGCCGCTAAGGAGCGAATTGCCGACGGCAGCATCAACCGCCGATTGAATACATTGGACGCGACGGCCGATCGAAGGATAGATCATCCGTTCCGTGACCTCGCTTCTTGGCCATCACCGCCGACACGATTTTATCAGCGATTGCTTCATCGCTGCTGCCGTCCCGCAAGAGCGCCCGCAAGTCACCGGAATCGCCGCCGAACAAACAGTTGCGTAGCTGCCCGTCCGCGGTCAAACGAAACCGATTGCACGTGCTGCAAAACGGCTGCGTTACCGAAGCGATGATGCCGATGGTGCCAACGCCATCCTCAAACGTGTAGTCTATCGCTGGCGAAACACTTGGCTCCCCCTTTGGCGAGAGCACTCCAACTCGCTGGGCGAACAGATCCAAGATCCGTTTCCCGGCCAGCACTCGCGAATCGTCCCAGTTCCCATCGGCGTCGAGCGGCATGAACTCGATAAACCGAACCGGAATGTCCGTCGCCCGAGTGAACTCGCCAAAAGCCGCGATCTGACGTTCGGTGAAATGCTTCATCGCAATCGCGTTGACCTTCACCTTTACGTCCATCGCTCGGCAAGCGTCAATCGCGTCGAGCACCCGCTGCATCCCCGGTCGCCGCGTCACTTCAAAAAATGATGCTTCGTCTAGCGCATCCAAGCTGATGTTCACGCTGCGAAGTCCAGCGGCATGAAGCTGCGACAACTGATCGGCCAACAGGATCGCGTTGGTAGTCAACGAGACCTTCTTCACACCGGCAACGTTGCCGATTGCCCTCACCAATTTGTACAACTGCGAACGCACCAAAGGTTCGCCGCCGGTCAAACGAACGTCATCGACGCCCAACCCCGCCGCGATACGCACCACTCGCGTAATTTCCTCAAACGTCAGGATCGAGTCACGCTCGCAATAGTCCGGCGTGTCAGCCGGCATGCAGTACGTGCAGCGCAGGTTGCAACGATCGGTCACACTGACCCGTAAACTCGTATGCTTTCGTCCGAAACGATCCACCAACACGCCGCGATTCAACCTTTCACTCATCAGGAATTGCTCACAACCGCATTCTACCATCGGACGGTGATTCCCCCCAGACGCTCCATCGCGAAGTCGGAGTATGTAAGCACGAAAAAAGCGACCACCAGCAAATGCCGATGGTCGCTTGAATGACTTGGGGAGCCACGCCTTGGCGATCACAACGAAGCAAAACGACCGCCAATCTCTTTATCGTTCAATAACGGGTCTGGAATTGAGCGTAAAAGAAGTCCGCGTCGTTATCTTCGTCAACCGGACCGATCGTCGCCGAATCGAAGTAGTCACCGCCGCTGAAGTGCGAGTAGCCGAGTAAAATGTTGTTTCGAGGATTCAGGTTGATGTTGAACAGAATGTCAATCTCGTGCCCCAGTTCGCGATCCTCCGCCGCATTGCCAGCTTGGTTGTAAGGAATCATCACTAGGTTGTACGGCACTGTGTCTTCGGCAAGCAATAAGTAGTGATACCAAACCAACATCGTGATTCGATCACAGAGCGGCGTAATGATTTGCGTATTGATATCATGCAAGTTGCGCCGCCCAAACAAATCCATGAACCCGTTGTACTTGTGGGCCAGTGGGAACAGGTGGTGGTATCCTCCATCGCCAATCGAACGTTCGTCAAAGTCTTCTTCGCCGGATGCGTAGTCGTACCAGCCCCAGATGGTCGGCTGCAGCGGAGTGCTGGCCATCTTGCGACCAAGTCCTAAAGCGACAAAACCTGCTGAGTGGCTTGCATCCGTGTTGTTATCGCCGAATTGATACGCACCTTCAAAGTCGTACAACATCCCACCATCAGTTTTTCCGAGCGATCGACCGCCGAGCGTGTGGAAGGTGAAGTTGCGATTAAGAATCGGGATGGCTGACGTATTGTCGCTGTTGTAACCCAGATAGTACGCCTCCAGCGATCCCGAGCCGACGTTGTTCATCGTTGCGTACGCACCGAAGAAGTCTTCCTTTTCGTCGCTGCGATCTTCCGCCTTGGGCACCACGTTGACCGGCCGCGTCCAAAACGCATCGAGCGAAAAGTCGCCCCTCTGGTACAAGGCACGCACACCTTCAAATGTTCGCCGTGTGTTTGCCCAATCCAGCGGGGACACAGTTCGCTGAGCACCGTAGAGCAATTCTTGGCGACCGATGCGCGTCACCAAAGAACTGTCGCCACTGTCAAACAGCTTCAGATCGACAAATAGATTTTGGATATCAAGATCGTTCTCTTCAATGATCAACGGCTGGAACGTTTCGCCCGATGAATTGGCGTCCAAAAGTTCGCCATAAACGCGAACGTTGTTGGTCATCTGCCAATCAGCGTATAACCGTTGGCGGAACAACCAAAAATTGTCGTCGTTGCCGGTCAGCCCGTTGGCTCCACGAAAGTTCCGTTCATTGTGATAGCGGAATCGCGTTTCACCGCCAACGCTAATCGTACCAAAGCGCGTGTCCATGTTCTTCAGCGATTCGCCACAGAAGTTCGGCCCGTCGTAGCGGGGATCGCGGAGGTAGGAAAAGTTGTTACCAAAGAACAGACCCGAGTGCGCCGATTTCATCGCTTTGGTGGCAGCCACTTTGTCTTCCTTGGTGCGGCATTCGGAGTTGCAGCAAGAACAAGCCAGAACCGAACCCATCGAAGATCCGCTGTAGCTTCGGGCGACGGGCTCCTGCGATGCCGGAGTCGTCGTTGCACCATCGGCAAACGCCTCGGTCACGCTGCCCTCGACATACTGCGAACTAGGCAACACTGACTCGGCGGGCTGGTTTTGAAACGTCGCCGTTTGAACGACGGTATCTGCCAACAAGGATTCATCGGCTAGCGCAGCCGATGGAGGATACAACGCCATGGACAGCGAAGGAGCGATGATAGCGAGGGCGAGTCGCAGTTGGCGACCTGATGAACGAGGCATAGTTTCCGTCCTTGGATTAGTGGTTCGATGCTGATTCCGCCGTCCAAACCGCCTTGGAAAGAAGACCGCACCCGAGCAGGCTGCCGATCCCGGTACCTGAGCATCACATCTCATTACTTCGACAACATTCCTGACCAGATTCGCTTTTCATCCGCCTTCATATTGGGGGAGTCAGGGAAACGATCCCCCGTCAATGATCTCGACCCCAACAATTGTCAAAACTTGTTGACGGCACCCATCGCCAAATTGATCTACATCAAGCGACGCCTGCTCGCCCAATGCACCAACGCAAAACAGCCGCCACGAAACTTCGCAACTGCCGTCGGTACAAGTCAGTGGTGGAGTTGAGCAACCTCCATCGCCTTTTCGCTTTCATAAGCGTCAGATGACCGGGAACGAAGAAACAGGAAAACGCCATCAATCGGGAACCAACCATCCACAAAAAAAGCCCGCCAAGTATTTCACCGGGCGGGCTTTGTGGATCGTTTCGGAATCAACCTTCACTCACGACGCACCATCCCCGCCTCGCCCTCGAAGGACGAGTCGGTCGTTGTTGTTGTGAATAAAGTGGATGTGGTCATCTCAATTTCCAAAATTGACGGACTGGTGCATAGACACTTTGGTGCCGGCGAGGTTCGCTTACCTCTTTCGCTTTAGCCCGATGTCGAACCACCGTCGAAACTGACTGGATAGATCGCGGGGTCGGGCGGCATGTCGGGGTAATACTCGCCGGGGTGACCTGGTGGCAGGTCGTCTGGTGCAGAGTGACCAGGTGGCACGTGGTACGGGTGGTCGGGTGGCAGTCGCGGCCACGTGTGGATCGGGGGATAGGCTTCGATGACGGTTGGCTCTTCGGGCTCGGGCGGCCACGGCCAATCCTCGGGCCACCATTCGGGACGTGAACCGAGGTCGTCACTGGATCCGTCGTCGTCGGTTGAGCTACCTTCGGGGGTGTACGGTGGTTCGCTGCCGGGCGGATCGAATGGTGGAACAAATGGAGGCGGCGGCATTTCGGGTTCGAACGGCGATGTCATTGCAAAGCACTCCGTTGCAGCGGGTTGGGATGAACGAATTTGGTGCCGCGCGATGGACACAGGCCGCACTGCGGGATCGCTTTGGTTTGTAAGAACTCGCGAACTTGATCGTCGGTCGCGGTTGGTGAACAGGCTTGGTAGGTGCGGAAGAGTTGCCATTGCGGCAGATCGTGCAACTTGAGTCGCGCCTCAAGTTGGCTGAAGAACGCAAGGGCCGGGCACTTGAACAGCATCGATCGGAAGAGCTGCGTGCACGTCTTCTGCATGCAGGCGCGATAGGCAGCTTTGGGGTTTGATTGGAATGGTACGGGCCTGCCGTTCTCGACGTTGTATTGCCGCATCCAACCGAGATGCGACTGGCGAATCTTGATTCGGATGCCGGGATACTCTTCTCGCCAGCGCCAGACGAGTCGCTTCACTTCGCGGAAGCGCGTGAGGTATTCCTCGTGCGTTCCATGTTGGCTGACTTCGAGCCGGCAATCGGTTTCAATTAGGACTGACGGCAGTTCGGGAAACCGATGCAGAACGAGCCCATTTGTGACGAGCATCAGTTGACTGTCGGCCCAATGCTGCCGAGCAAGCTGGATGTGTTGCAACGCATTCGGATTCAACAGCGGCTCACCACCGAGCAAAGCGAAACGGCGCGGCTTCAAGCGATGCGACCACTTGGCGTATTCGGAGTCCGCGTCTTCGATCGTGGGTAGTTTGCCGGCGACATGAAAGTTCGAGTAGTGACTGCATTGCTGGCAGGACAGATTGCAACCGTGGGCGACGTGGTATTCCAATGCTGGCAGTTCGATCATCGCCAAATCACTCGCTCCAATCCATGTTTTTGTAGTGCCGCTCGTTGAAACTCGGGACGACGACGCTGATAGCCCGGCGGGTCGACATGCTCGTGCTTGAACGAATGCGAAACGTCGCAGGCCACGTTGACGCCAGCGATCTTGCACCGCCAGAAGAAGTCCCAGTGCTCTTCGACCTTGAGCGACTCGTCCCAGCGGATCGCTTGAACAATGTCGCGGTAAGCGATAAAGCAGTTGCCAACGTAGTGACACCAGCGAATCGAACCGCGTTTCTTGTAATGGCCATGCGGAATCCGCATCGTCTTGCGTTGGACCCGCATCATCTTGGGTCTCTCTTGATGATTTGAAAGCCCGGCAAGCAAGTCGAGATCGTGATGCTGATCGAGTTTGCGGACCAAATCGGGAAGTCGGGTTCGTTCTGTGACCAGATGATCGTCGTCGGCGAACACGACGATGGGCGTATCACCAACATCCAATAACCGATTTCGGCCGGCTGACAATCCGATGTCGTACTCGGTCTCGATCAATTGATCGACCAACGTGGCTTCCTCGGGACAATTCACCGAGAACCGCAGTTCCGGCTTGCCATCGTCGAGAACGTGAATGCTTGGCCGATCATTGCCGTAGTGCTGATGGATGCTCCGCACCAATGCGGCACAACACTGCGGGCGATGGATTGTCTTGATGCAGAAGGTGACCAAGTCCGTCATAATGCGTCAGTCTCCAACCTCACTGATGAAATGCGATGGCAAAGAAATCTGCTAAACCCGAAACGACTACCGAAGTGAAACTGCTATCCGGAGGCAATCCGCAAATTGCGAAAGCCGATGGCGACCAACCGGTGCAGGCCTACATCGCCGCGATGCCTGAGTGGAAGCACGATGTCGGTCGATGGATTGACCAACTTGTTGTCGCGTCCATTCCAAGTGTTCGAAAAGCGGTCCGCTGGAACACGCCGTTCTATGGAGTCGAAGGGCATGGATGGTTTCTGTGCTTTCACTGCTTCAACAAGTACGTCAAAGTTTCGTTCTTGAACGGTGATCAGCTTGAGCCTGCACCCCCAGTGAAATCCAAGCAAGAGACCGTCCGTTCGCTACACGTCGGCGAGAATGACGAGCGAGACGATCAGCAATTGATCAAATGGATTCGTCAGGCTGCAGCTTTGCCGGGCGACAATGTCTTCTAAATAGAGTTACGCACGGACGACTTGGCCTCCGGAGAGTCGCATGGAATGGAAACCGTGTTTGCGAAGTCCCATCGCGCGGAACTTGGCTCGCTTGCGAAGGACTCGATAATCAGCGGACTCGACGTGGGCGTGTTTGATGAAGCAATCACCGGCGACTGCGACTTTCAACTCGGCGAGTCTGGCGCGGTAGAAGAACTCCCAGTGCTCGAACGTCTTAATGGCCTCATCCCATCGCAGAGTGCGAATCGTCTCAGTGCGAGCGAGAAACGCGTTGGACGACATATCGCACCAAGCGACGTAGCCACGGCGATGAGTCTCGCCGCGGTGCATCCAGATCCGCTTGCCGTCCATCAGCTTAGATAGCATCGTCGGCCGACCGCCGGAACCTTGTCTGACTCCCAGGATGTCGATGTCGAGTTCGACAAAGCGTTTTTGAACTCGATCGAAATTCAGGTTTTCGGTGACGACGTGATCGTCATCGAGCAGGAACAGGAAATCGGTGGTCACCGAATCGACGGCGAGGTTTCGCCCTGCACCAACTCCAACGTCGTGGGATTCGGTGTGGATCACTTTGCAGTTGGCGGCGGTGTTCGGATACTTGGCGACGAATCGACGCTCAGGCTTGCCATCGTCAACAATAGTGATCTTGGGATCGTTAAAGTGTTTTCGCAGCGATTCGACCAAGCGATGGCAGGACCACGGGCGGTGGATCGTCTTGATGCAGAACGTGATGTCCGAAAGTGAGATGCTCACGCCACCAAAGCTCCCGTGGGTTGGGCGATTCCAGTTTCCCACCATTGCCTGAGCAGTTCTTCGGGCACAGATCCGTCGGGCTGGACCAGTCTCAAGACGTGGCGATGATGGGTGATGCGGATTACGGAATAGTGACGGACTTGGCCGCGGACTCGGCAGTTCCACTCGGCTGGCAACACGTAACTGGGCACTCGGTGACGCAGCAGTGCCTTGGTGAGCAATATCTCGTCGTTGCCGCCGCGGTAGGTTCGCCGCCAGTGGGCCAAAGCCCTGAGAACGCGAGGGCATTTCCGCAGCATCAAAACGCCCGAGTTCATCGATGGGACGCCACAGATGCGGACTTTGTCGCATCGACGGGAAACGCCGTGGACGTAAGCGGCCTCGTAACCAAACTGATCGGTCAACAAGTCGGCTGGCGCGATCGCGGACGGTTTGAGGATGACGGTGTCGACGTCGAGGTAGATCGTTCGCTCAAATGGCAGCCAAGGAATGAATCGTGGTTTGACGTGGTAACCGCCGGTAGCCGATACCTCGAAGCGATACTCGACTCTGGGGCATGATTCAGCTGGCTGGTTCGTGAACAGTGCGACCGGCACGTTCGGACAGTGATGCCGCAACGACGCCAGCGATCGTCGCAGTTGCCAAAGCGATCGCCCACCAATCGCGATGTACATCACGCCTAGGTCTTCTGTTGGTTTCGGGAAGTCGCTCTCCATCATCCGTGTTTTCGCAAGTCGGGATTGACGTGGTTGATGGCCGAAGCGATCTCTTCGTCACTGGGTTCGATGCCGAGGAACTCGATCAGGTTCTTGATGACTTCCTCCGGGTACGTCACCAACTCGGCAAATTCGATTCGGAAGACGGGCACGTCAGGATGATCGGCGATGAAGCGATCGCGGTGTGCCAGCAGACTGCGCTGTAGTTGCTCGCATTGATCGTCGGTTGCAGCGAACCATTGCCCCCGATGTTTTTCGCTGCGTGACTTGATGCTGTTGATCGACGCTTCGATGTCCCGCTCGACTGAGATGATTCGCAGCGAATCGCCGAGAGCAGCGTGCAGATGTTCGGCGAAGCGACACAGGTGCGGGTACTTTCCGCCGGCGACCGTTTTGTCGCGATTGGCTTCGGCTTTGCGTTGGACGATCCAGGACTTGAGTTTCTGAGTCAGTTGATGATCGGGCCAAACGGGATCGATCGCCGGGAATCGCATTGCGTTTTCACACAGTTGGGCCAGCCCGACTGCCTCGCCTCCACCGGTCGCTTCGTATCCCGATAATTGGTTGCCCATGTGGACACCGAGGTGGTGCATGACCATCGCGACGCAGGAGGTGCCGGATCGATGCGGGCCGAGTACGGCGAAGAACGGCGAGTCACTGTGGTCGGCGTTGCGGGCGTCGTTGAAGAAGCGGGTTTGTTCCCACTTCCGACCGCAGATGTTCGACTTGGTCGGAAGCTGGCCCACTGACCAGCGATCAGGCGTGTAGACAGCGATCGATTCCTTTTCGATGTTCTTGCCTTGAACGAGTGCTTGATAGCGACGCTGAGTCAATCGGCCGAGGTGGTGGTCGATGTGGTGCCGCTGTTGCCAATCATTCCAATGCAGATGGCGGTACAGGGCTTTCATGTTCTCGCGACCGCGGACCATGAAGGCGTGGGTTCGATTGACGTTGTACGGCCGGTAGACGTGTTCGCTAACTCGTTGCGGCGGATGCTTGCCGGCGAACAGGTGTTGCCCGCCGAGGTAGGCGAGTCCCCAGTCGGCTGGCAATTCGTCAGCGTATTGTTGGAAGCGTTCTGCAAAGTTTTCGACGAAGCCCGCGTCGTCTTCAAAGACCACGTAGGAATCGATGCCTTCGATCAAGCACTTTTCCAGAATCAGACAGTGCGATCGGTAGCATCCCCAAGCACCGTTGCCGGCTCGCCATTGGGGAGGCGTGGCACACCGGCGGCCGTCGATCGCAGCGAAACGCTCGGGTTCGGGAAGTGGCCACGGATCCGGCAGTTGCTGGAGCCACTCCTTGAGTCGGTCTTCGCGTCGATCGAGGTTGATAAGGAAACATCGCTCGACGACATTCCGATCACGCTCGATCGTCATCGTCTGGCTCGGGTGCGCCGTCGGGGAATTTCTTCTGGAACCGTCGAACGGCGGTGTGGACGAGTGATTTGGCGATCGTGCGGGTGAACCGTCCATGCGGTAGGCCTCGTGCTTCGGCTTCTTCAAGTAACCAATCCGTGATCGTTTCGATGTTTTGTAAACAGCCCTCGACGCCCCAGTCGTTCATCGTGTCGGCGCGGGTGTCGCAGTTGCAGGTTTCACTTGGCCGAGCGAACCAAGCGAGCATCTTTTTGAGTTCGTTGCCGGGACCTGGTCGGTAGTCGGCGATCTTCAGTGTTGCGGGTTCTTCGCTGCGTTCGGGCAGATAGCTGCGAAGCATCGCGTGCAGTTCACGCGTGTCTTGCTTGCGACGTTTCTTGTTGACCAACGCCATGCCGATAGTGACGACGTTGATCGCTCGCGGGTTGGACTCGTTCTGACAAGCGTTGCAGGCGGCCGGCGTGACCTTGGCTTGGCAGTCCGCCATGCCGGAGGCGACTTTGCAAACGTTGTCGTTGGTCAGATGCGGGCAATGGATCATGCGGTCATCCCCGCGACTTCCCCGTCGTAGGCTCCGCTGCTGGATGGCGGTTCGCCGGGATCTTCACAGTCGCTATCAACAAGTTCCCATCCGCAGGACCAAACCCAAGTGCTGTCGCAGGGTTCGCTGGAACCTTCGCTGCTGGCACCGGACGGTTCGTCGCCTGAGTCATCTTCGGAACGGCTGTCGCCTGATGGGAAGTCGATCGACGGATCATTGCTGTCGTCACGACTTCCGCTGGGTTCGTGTGAGTCGCTTGGGTTGTCGGACTCGCTTTCGTCTCGCGAGTCACTGCTGGCATCGATGTCGGAACCATCGTCGGAGGGTTCATCGCTTCCGTCGGACCGGGAGTCGACCGAGGTTGAATCGCCGGACGGTTGACTGTCACTGTGATCGGACGAGGAGCCGTCGAGGGTGCTGGTGCTCGGCGGTGTGCTTTGTGATCCGTCACTGGTGGAGTCTTCGGACGTCGATTGCTCGGAGCCGGATGCATCAGAACCGGATGGATTCGATTGAGAATCAGAATTATCACTTGCTGAGTCGGATCCGCTATCGCTGTCACTTCCCGTTGATGATCCGGATGCATGGCTGGTTGAGGTTGACCAAGGCGTCGAGCCCGAGTCGCTTTCCTGCGGAGGTGACCCACTCGGTTCGCTTTCATCCGATCCGGAGCTTTCCGGCGGCGAGGTGCTTTCTGATTCGCTGTTGGATTGACTTATGGAGTCTGAGACTGAGTTCGAAATCGATTTGGAAGTGGAGCCAGACTGAGAACCGCTACTTTGAGTCGATTCGCTCGGCTCCCAAGATCCCGATTGCTCGGATGCTGATGGGCTGTCAGATGCACTGTCGGATTCGCTGCTGTCAGAATCGCTTCGTGAGTTGCTTGATGTGGAGTGAGATGTAGACGGAGCACTCGTGCTGTCCGACGTGCTGCCGGAAGAATCACTTGCGGACGAATTGCTTGCCGATGAATCACTCGCCGACGATACGCTTTGCGACGACTCGCTGCTGGATGAAGGAGCACTTGATCCGTCACTCAGCGAATCATGCGATGACTTTGAATCGGAAGCCGATGATCCTGACTCTGAAGTTGATGAACTGCTTGTTGAAGTTGACTCGCTCGATGAGCTATCCGAGTGCGAGCTATCCGAGTGACTGCTGCTTGAGTCCGAGATCGAACTCGTGGATGACTTACTGCTAACGCTCGACGACGATTGGCTCGACAGTGAGGAATCGCTCGAAGACGATGGGTGGCTCGATGAGCTTGGACTGCTGGATTGGCTTGACCGTGAACTCGACGAAGACAGGCTCGATGAAGAGGATGCCGAATTGCTCGACTTAGACGAAATGCTGCTCGAACTGGAACTGCTTAACGAGCTGCTGCTCAGTGATGAGCTGCTGGAAGATGAAGTGCTCGATGGGCTGCTTGAAGAACTGCTGCTACTGGATGGGCTGCTTGCCGAAGAAGACGAACTGGATGAGGATGCGACGCTAGAGGACGAACTGCTGGACGAGGATGATGAACTCGATGAGCTACTGCCGTCACAACAACGGCAACCGATCGTGACGTAGCTGCCTGTGTCCTCGTGGAAGTGGCAGATGATTTGTTGTGACGCGAGCAACGCATAGTCACAGACGTTGTAGACCGAGACTCGGACGCCGATCGGTCGCCAGCGTGAACCGTCAAACCGCAACTCCCGGGCCGTGCCCCACGACTTGGCTTTCAGCCGTTTCGTCGGTTTGCAGAGAAGTGTTTGTTTCGGCGGGTCGATGACCCACGAACACCGACCGTCGAACGTGACGACGAGGTATTGGTCTTCGCTGCTGCCGTTGACCGGACCGCGGATTCGCTGGGCCGAGTGATTGCGAGCGGTGATGCGGACTTGCTGGCCAGCCGAGTCGGTGACGGCGTCGAGTTCGCCGTCGTTGTTGAGTTGATACAGGTCACAATCGGCCGCACCGGTTCGCACTCCGCGTCGGGCCGCGATACCACCGGTGGGCACTTTAGCCGTGTACACTGGATCGGCGGGCCGACCGACGCGGACCACCGCCCACTGACGGCCAGTCGCGCCAGAGTCTTTTCGCCACAGGATCTGGGCCGATCCGTCGGGCTTTGACTGCAGCGTATCGCCGCCACTCTCAGGCACATCGGCGAAGCGATGCCAGGTTTCACTGATGTCGACTTGCGCGGCAACGACACCGTCGAAGACAACTCGGCCGACTTCGCCATCGCGAATAGGCTCAATTGCGACACCGACTCGGCCGGTGTGTTCATCTTCGGTTGGACGAACGGTCTTGATGGTCGCGTCACGGACGAACCGGGCAAGTTCCACCGGACCGGCTTCCGGATCCGTGATCGGCGAATCAAAGCCTGCGATGCCGCCGATCGGGACGACCGAACCAGACGTGTTGTGAACGCGAACGGTCGCGGCGTTTCGCTGGTGTGTGCGAGCACCACTGCCACCAGGCAGCCTGTTACGGTGCATCGCTTCGGCCGCCGCCAACAGTCGGTTGTATTCGGCCGCGGTGATTTCGAGGTTGTCGCCGGGTCGAACACGTCTGGCCACCTACGAGATACCTAAAGCGTGAAAGTTGCCTTCTGGATAAACCTGTTCGACGTAAGCTGCCGCCGGCGTTTGCAACACTCGGTCGCCAACGACTTCCTCATCATGCTTGACCCACAGGTAATCCCAGCCTCGCTTGTCGATGACTCCGATGTTTTCAATCGAAAGCGTGGGCTGATTGGGACGTGCTGCGAAGTGATAGGTGATGTCCACCCAGTTCTGTTCGTCCTCGCCGCCCTCCGCGCCGAGAAACAGGGCTTCACCGTGACTGAAGATCGACCACGGTCCGCCGTTCGTGCGCCCGGTCATCGCAACGCAAGCCAGCAAATAACTGGTCGAGACGAATTCAAACTTCTTTCGCACCGAGAACTCGAACGCCGGAACGGTCACGTCGACACCGGAGACCTCTGAATCGCTCACACCAATTGCCCCGCGATAGTTCGGAGCGATCTTGCCGGGTGCGGCGAAGATGCCGCGCGTGAACAATGATTGATTGACGTGCGTGGTCGCTCCCGTGGTGTTGAACGAGACGGGATCGAGCTTCGTTCGATTGATGCTGGCGGTGGCGAGAACATACTTCTGGTTGATGTGCTCGGCATCGACCCGAAGATAAGGTTCGATTTGCGGGTCACTAGTGACCAGATGACTATGCAACGCCTCGGCGGCAGCCGCCGGGCTGACTGCCCCGCCACCGGTATCGGCAACGTAGGACGTGACGTCAGAACTCCGGGTGCCGCGTGTTGCCTTTGGCGATAGTGCAGCGACCGCGAAGTTGTAGCCTCCCGATGAAAACCCCATCAGCTAAACACCAAGCCCCGACCGTTGGATTGTTCAGCCAGTTTGCGGGTGTTGTTGGCGGTTTCGACAATCGCTCGCTCGACGTCTTCGCTCAGCCCGAGGCCAAGTCGATCGCTGGTCTCGTTGACGTTCCCTTGGTTGCTGGCCAGGAGTTCATTGGACTTCATCAAGTAGTCGCCAATCGCGATCAAGCGGTCGTTGATCTGTTGCAAGCCGGGTGCGAATTCGTTGGCCGGCTCTTCTTCTGCGGCCGGTTCGTTTCCGTCGGCCGGTTCCTCGACAAGCAGTTTGGGAGCGACGATGACTTCGGGTTCGATTTCATCGGCAATCGGCTCGAGCTTTTCTGCTGGTTGGTTCAGCGCGATCGGTTCCAATCGTGTTGCACCGCTGCCGATGTTCAACCCGCGGGAATCAAACTTGCCGGTGACGGATTCGGTTGCTTGATCGCCAACGTCGGTGCTGGCGAAGTTGTCGATCGAGGCTTGCGCGTCACGATCGAGTTCGAGGGCAACGGTGTCTTTGTCGAGTTCGGCTGCCGGTAGTTTGAGTTTGCCGTCGGTTTTTGCTCGCTTGTTGATCGCGGCGGCTTTCGCTTCCATTGCCGCGATGCCGGCTTGCAGCTTTTGGATGCGTTCATCACCTGAAGCGTCTTCGCCAGTCAGCCCGGCTTCCGCTTGGGCGGCTTCGAGAGACGCTTTGGCTTCGGCGATCGCTGCGGCGAGGTCGACTGAGATTTCTGGCGATGCGGCATCGCTTTCGAGGGTTTGCTCGCTCTCTCCCGGTTTCAGGGCGTTTGCTTTATCAACGGCCGCTTGAAAGTCGGCTTCGGCCTCGGCCACTTTCGATTGCCGGTTGGCTTCGGCGAGTGAACGCTCGGCGCGTTTGGCAGCGGCGTCGGCCTTTGCCTGACGTCGCATTTCGTCGAGCGTGTTGCGGACGCCGGCGGTGAACTCCTCCGTGTCGGCGGTTCGCTGCTGGTTCGCTTTCGCGTTGGCGTCGAACTGACGATCACGTTCGGCATCGACGGCGGCGTTTTGTTGGTCAGTTTCGGCGTCGATCGCAGCGTATTCGGCGTCGAGGTCTTGGCCTTCGCGAGACTTCTTTCGCTCGTCAAGCTGACGCTGCAGGTCTTCCTGCATTGCCTTGCGGTTGGCTTCGATCTCCGCCTTGCGTTTGCGGCGTCGTTCGGCGCGACCGGCGATCGCGGTTTGTCGCTTGCGTTGCTCGGCTGAGTTGTTGGTGTTCGTCTCGTTGTCGATCTTGCGCACTTCGGCTTCGACATTGATGTCGTCGTCAAAGAGTGACTTGAGCTTCACCCACGCCTTGCGAAGGAACCCGACCGTGCTGTTCCACATCTTGCGGACTTCGCCGACGAACACCGCCCACGAATCGGCAAGGTAGTCGATCGTTTCCACCCACGCTCCTTCGACACCGGCCAATGCGTTGACCAAGACGCCACCGATCTGGATCGCAACGTCACCAGCGATGTCGACCAGTTCGTGTAGTTTGAGAAACCCTTTCTTCAGGAAGCCGACCGTGTTGTTCCAACCTTTCTGAACGGCCGACGTGAGAATCGTCCACCCATCAGCGAGGTAGGCAACCGTGCTGTTCCAGATCGCTCGCAGTCCGCCGAAACCTTGCATCAGTTGATCGGCCAATTTGTAGACTGCGTCGCCCCATGCATCGGAAAGGTAAGCGGTAAACCGCGACCACATGCCGGACAGCCACGTCGTACCCTTGGTCCACTGCAGTTTGATGTAGGACCACAGCACATCGACGGCTGCGTTGATGTCGCCAGCTTTCAGCGCGTTGGCAATCGCTCCGAACGCGGCCATGGTGTCGGCTTTGAGTTTTTGGAACGCTCCTTTGAGGAAGTCGATCGAACTGCCGATGGCTCCTGAGGTGTAAAGGAAGTACGCACCCAGCGCGGCGACGCCCGCAACCACCAAGCCGATCGGTGAGAACAACAGCCCCATCGCACCGGCCGCTGCACTGATCGCTCCGGTGAGCAATCCAAACGCGCCGGACAGTCCGCCTGTGACCGCGGCGTAGACTCCGGCCAACGCGATGTTGATCTTCTTGACCGCGGCCAAACCGATGAAGACGGCTTTGATGCCTCCACCAACAGCTGTCAAAACCGTCCAAGTTGCGGCGAGTGTTTTGGATGCGACCGACAGGCCGAGCGTGATGCCCTTGAGTGCAATCATTGCGGCACCGACGCCGGTGGCCGCGACCTTCATGGCGGCGAAGCCTGCGACAGCGGTCAGGATTGCGGTTCGGTTTTCGCTGGCCCAGGCGAGTGTGCTGCGAAGCAAGCTGCCCACGGCTGATAGCAATCCGCCGGCGAAACCGTCGAGGCTCGATGACAATTGATCCCATGTGTCAGCGAGCGCCGCGACACCTTGTTTCCACAGACCTCGCAAGTACGCCCACATGACTTTGGCGGCTCCGGTGATGTCTCCGGATGCGAGTGATGCAGCAATGGCTTTGAATGCGGCTTGCGAATCGACCGCGATTTGAGCAAACGCGGTTTTGAAAAAGGCGAAGACTCGCGACAAAAGGCCGGAAGTCTTGGCGAGGTAGAGACCCAGCCCTGCGACCCCTGCGACAACCAATCCAATCGGCGAGAGCAACGCGGCGACCGCTGCTCCAGCCATGCCAACCACGCTGCCGATCGCGGAGAAGATGCCCAGCAGCCCTCCGACCGCCATCGATGCTGCGGCTGCGGCTGAACCGATCGTCAGCAATGCGGCACCTGCGGCAATGACACCAGCGGCGACCAATGCGGCGATTTGGACAGCACGTTTATTCTCGCCGATCCAATCGGTGATGGACGATGCGGCGAGCGATACGCTTTCGGTCAGTCGCTGCATCGGCTTTTCGAGAGCTTCACCGATGGAGATGCGGACGGCTTCAAAGGAACTGGACAACACACGAAACGCTCCGCCGAGTCCTGATTCCATTTTGTCAGCGGTCTTTTTGGCGATGCCTCCTGCACCCTCCAGTTCACCGAGCAACTCGCGGGTGTCCGTGACCGTTTTGCCGATAGCGGACGCGGCGGTGATGCCGAGCATCCCGAAGACTTCGTTGAACTTAGCCGCGCGGTCGGATGAACCGAGGTCCGCGGTGGCCTGAGCGACTTCCCCCAAGACATCAACCAACGGCCGAGCATTGCCAGCAGCGTCTTTGGTCGCGACACCGAACACTTTTTGAAACTTTTCACTTTCGGCGGCCGACAGTGTAAGCAATCGTTTCAGTGCGTTGCCCGCGGATGATCCTTGGATGCCAACGTTGCCAAGCGTCCCCAGAATCGCAAGGGTTTCTTCGAGGCTCATGTTGGCGTCGGCCGCAACGGGGCCGGCGTATTTCAACGCTTCGCCTAGCGATTCGACGCTGTTGAAACTCTTGTTTGCCGCAGCGGTCAGTCCGTCGGCCACTCGTGATGCGTCGCTGGCTTCCATACCGAACTGCCGGATCGCGGCGGCGAAGATGCCGGAAGCCTGCGTCGCTTCGGTGCCGGTCGCGCGGGCGAGGTTCATGACGCTGCCGGTCATGTCTTCGATTTGCTTAGGGCTGAAACCCGCTCGGCCGAGTTCGGTCATAAGGTTTGCAACCTCGACAGCGGAGAAGCTCGTGGTCGCTCCCAGTTGTTTTGCCTTCGCATTCAGTCGATCGAACGCCGCACCGGTTGCTCCCGTGATCGCACCGACTTGGCGGATCGCATCGTCGTATTCGGTGAACTTTCGGATGCCATCGCCGAGCGGCGCGGCCATCGCAACACCAAGCCCGGTTAGCTTCGCGCCCATCATCGACGTGGAAGAAGCGAACGATGACAACTGTTTCTGTGCCGAACGCAATCCTTTCACCAACGCTGAGTTCTTCAGCGTCAGTTCGACAAACGCGGCTCCGGCACGAACTTGGGACATTGAGAAGCGATTGGCCTTTAGCGGTTAGCGATTAGCTTTGGTGAACTTGGCACCGAGAAGCGATGCGACCTGCTTGACCGATGCCTTTGCGGGCGCGGGCCGCGTGGTGGCGCACGGGTTGAAGTCGTCGGGCTTGAACGGCTTGCGGCGTCGTTTACGGTCGCGGTTGACTTCGGCGGTGATCCAAACGATCGAACTGGCCAGCTGCCAATCGTGTTGGCGACGGGCGTCGATCATCCAGACCATTTGCCGCAGCGTTAGCGGTCCGGGGTCGACGCCGAGGATGCCGGCGAGGTGACAGATTTCGCGTTCAAGCCGGGCACCTCCAGGTTCGCTTCGAGTTCCGCGACCATCTTGTCCGCCAGCGTCGGGTCTTCCAGCTTCCGATGCAGCATCTCCATCCCGCGTGCCGTCACCTCGCGTTGATGTTCCACCGCTTTCGTCAACAGACGGCGTTGGTCCTCCGGGAGGAAGTCCAACAATGCTTCGACGAGTGCGTTGCGCGCTTCGGTCAGGCAATCGCCCGACAGGCCAGACTCGAAGACCTCTTGGTCGACGTTGTCTTTGTCGGCTTGTGGTTTGCAAACCGCGAACAAGACTTCCCCAAGCAACAAGAAGTCCTGCGTCATCTGCGGGATCAAGTCACCGTCGACCGCATCAAGCAAGCGAACGCCGGTCAGCGTTTTGACACGGCGAAGCGTGGTGTTGTCGATATCAACGATCCAAACGCGACCGTGTCGGTCAACGAACTTTTGCATGGGATTCCGTTTCAGGTGTTATGAAAGATCAGGGTGAAGCGCCGCCGACATTCATACCGCTGCCCGATGACGACTGCGTTGGCTTGAGCGTCACATCGGCCGAGACGACTTCTTCGAGGTTTTGGTTGACGTTGAAGTTCATGACTTCGCAGGTCAGCGCAAGAGATCCGCCGGCGTCGCTGATGCCGACATCGGTCGGTGTTCCGCTGGCCCAGAGTCCTTGCAGCATGCCGAAGGCGGTGTCGCCGGATTTGTTGAGGACCGTGAACTCAATCGAAGCATCTTTCAGCGTGCCGACGGTCGCTCGCCAGCCGTTGTTGTCGCGCGTGGACGCATCGGCTTCTGCTTTTTCAAGCGTGACGGTCAGGTCTTTGACGTTTTTGATCTCCGCACCGTCGATGGTGAGGACGGCATCGAGTCCGAGTACGACTTCAGCAGACATAGAGTTGCGGTTCCATTCTGGGTAATTGCATCCTAGAGGCTATCTGACGGAGTCCCGCCAAAACTTGGGAAGTTGGGCTCGGTGGGTGTCGAGCGCCGGCTTCATGAACGGTCGTTTCGGATAACGGCGAGGTTTCTCAGAACCGCGACGCTGGTTCTCTTCGTCGATCAATCGGCGAGCACGGTTGGCTTGGGCGGCGGTTCGCAATTCGATGCGAGCAAACTTGCCGGGCCGGATCGCTCGGATCGGTCCATGCTGGCCGACGCGAAACCGATGACGTTTGAGCCGCCGACGTTTCCTCGCGATTCCGCCAAACTCGTGCAGATTCCATAGCCGGCCCGAGATTTCGTTGACCGGGCCGATGACGACGCCGGGCGTGCTGCGGTCGACTTCGTAGCGGAACGAACGTCGTAGCCGGCCAGTGGGGGAACTCGGTGGGCTTCCGGGCCGCGAGGGTTTCTTGCGTTTGCGGATGCTGCGATACGCAGTCTTCCGAATCGTTCCTCCGGCATGACCCAGTGACTTGAACGACGCTTGGTCGACCTTCTTTCTGATGCGGTCCGCGTCAAAACGAACCCGCGTCCGAATGTGCATCACTTGGCGAGTTCAAACGTGAGCGTCAAAAGGCTCGTGAATTGATTGAATTGCGTCCAGTGTTCGGTCGAATAGAGCACTGCGTTCTCGACTTTGATGCAGCGCGCGGCAACGAACGAATTGAGTCGTTTGAGCCGGAAGTAGTCAGCGATCTCTTCGACGAAGAGCACCAGCGGGTCGATCTCCTTGGCATCGCCTTTGGAGAACTTTTTCTGTACCGCAACGTCGATCGTCGCGTGATACTTGTTGGTCGCTCGGTCGAGCGGTAGGTATTCGACTTCACGAGGCACCACGGTGACTCGCAGTTCCTTCATGTCTTCGAGGTCGAAGTCGGGAACGTACAGTCGTTGGGCGGTCGGATTCTTCGACAAGTCGGCAGCATTGATCTCGGCAACGACGCTGTCGGCGATTTGAATGACGGTGGCCGGAGTCGGTTTTGCGGAAGCGGCAGTCATGAGATGGTGTCGACCAGTTTGGTGTGGATGCGGAGTTTGATGCGAAACGGATCGCTGTATCGCCACGGTGGTTCGTTGCCGATCGACATCAGCTCGTAGACGAACGTGGTGTCACCATCGGTTTCGAGGATGCGATCGCCGCGGCGGGGCCACGTGCCGATCTCTGACGACAGCAGGTCGTTGGTGTTGATGAGGAAGTCACGGACCTGAGCCCGCGTGATGACGCCTTCGCCATCGTCTTGTTCGTATTCGGACTTGCCGATCGTTGCAGGCAACTCGACGGAGACTTCGTCACGTTGATAAACGACCGGCCGAGAGGCGTGCTTGGTCAGCTTGGCCGATAGCCATGACTGACCACGCTGCAGCATGTCGCTCACGACTTGCGTGACTTCGGTGGGGTGGCGGGCTTGGTCTGAAAGAGAGCCGCAGCCTTTTCACCGAGTTCCTCACGCCAAGCTTCGTCGGCACGACGTTGGTATTCATCGGCGATCGCTTCGGCTTCTTCGTTGAGCTGTTGCTGGCGGAAATTGGCTTGGCGAGCGAACGGTTGCACGAAGCCGGGCGGCGAACCGTCGCGGTCTCGTTTCTTTGCGGGCAGGATCGCGATGGCAACGAGGACCAAGACGACAATGGTGGCAATTCCAAGAATCATAAGTTTTCAAAGTCCTCGTTTGATGAGAATAAACCCGAGCAACAGAACGGCGACGAAAATCAACGCGAGCGTGGCGAGTTCGCCGGAGCCCGCCCAAATCAGGGCGTTGCGTCCGCTAGAGTCGCGGTCAAAGAGTCGATCGCGGTCGCCGTCTCGGTCGCGATCAAACGGTCGCCAAGTGTTGTCGACCGGTTCGATGGGGCAGTAGCCGTCCGGGCAATCCTCGGGCGATAGCTGCATCGTGGGATTGATCGCGGCATCCCAGGAATAGCCGCGCGTCTTCAGTGCTCCGGTCCGCTGGGCTTGCCGCGTTTGTTGGTACAGTTCGTAACCGTGTCGTAGATCGTCATAGAGTTCGCGAGGCGTGGATGGCAGCATGGTGTGACCGGCGGCGTGAACGTGACCGCCCGTTGAATCCTGGAACAAGACCACCGGGAATTGGTTGACCGGGACAATGTCGGCATACCGAGTGCGATACAGGGCGTTGGTTTCGGTGTAGACCTGGAACGCGCACTTGGATTTCAAGCGAACCAGATTCGGATCGCGTTCAAACCACTGCAACAGTTGTTGGCTCTTGGCGTCGTTGCCCACGAACAATGCGATTTGATATCGCTTTTTGGCTTGCTCGGGAGGCGTTGCCGGACGCGTGTTGGTTGTGGTCGGAGTGACAATGATCGGTGCCGGAGCGGTTGGTGTGCTGGGGACAACTCGATAAGGTTGCACCGGGGGCGTCATGTTGGGCGGGCATGGTGGCGGGCAGTAGCCTGACTGCTGTTTCAGTTCACCTTGAGCTTCCAAGTTGACGCGCGACGGTTGCGGCAACTGTTCAATCTGCTGACCGACCTCGCTGACCGGTTTTGCCTGCGGCAGTCGCCAGGAGCTATCTGGCGATGGATTGGGCTTGCGATGCAGCGCGGTGAACACGGCAGCGAGCAACACAGCATGCAAGACAGCAACGACGATCAGGCCGACGCTGAGCCGGATCCGAATTTCATCCTTCATTGACGACCTCATAACTTCGATAGGGCAGAGAGCTGGCGGGGTCTTCCATCACGGTCAGTGCGAAACCGCCATAGCCCGCCCAGAGACGAACGAATTGCTCTCGCGGTGTGAGTTCAAACCGGCCGGGATAGTTGTTGTCGAGAATCGCGGCGTATTGCTGTCCGTTTCGCTCGACCCAGCCGACGAACGTGCAACAGTGGGCGGGCTTCCACCACAGAATCGCGCCGCGACGGGTGGCGTTGGCCCAATCAAGAAACCGCGGATCGGCTTTGACGGTGTAGCTGTAGTCGATGCCGGCCGCGTCGAGTCGGTTTCGCAGCCGCGTGTCCCATTCGCCGTCGCTGTAGGTTGCCCGCCAACGTTCGCCGAGCTCAAACTCGTTGAGCCAACGCAGGTGATTGACCAGCGACGCGTGAACGCAGCTGCCCTGATTGAGCCGGCCAGTCCAGTTGCGTTGATGAAGCTGCGTGGGCAGGTTCGCAACCGGTTGCTCGGGCGGCGGAGCCGGTAGCGCGCGAACTTGCACGTCACCTTCGGGCAAGCATCCGGTGCAAGCGAACAACAAACATGCGACAACCAAGTGCCGCCATTTCGCTTCCATGCGATGACCTCGTGATGAGACGATTGCGATGAGACTATTGAACGAGTTTGACTTTGACACTCGGCGTGCTTGGCGGAGCGTCCTCGACGGAGATACCAATCATCGAGTGCTGGTATTGGTTCTTGATGACGTGGTGACTGATCTTGGACCAGTAAAGAATCGTACCGGCGGGAATGTTGGTGGTCGGGTCTTTGACGACATCAAAAACGCCGGACACCGTGATGCTGCCGCGTGATCCGGCACAGATGCCGAACTTGGCGACGCCGACGAGTTTTTCGAGGACCACGACATCGCCGGAAGTGATCTCAACGTCGGTAACGATCGGGATGGTCACGCCCTCGTGGACGTAGATCGCCCCGATGGGAACGATGGTGGGGTTGCTCACGGCTGTTCATCACTGGCTCAAACGAACGCGAACGAAGTTGTCGGTCGCCTCGGCATCGGAGACGACTTTACCGAGATAGAACGTGCCGTCAGCGACCTCGGTAACGATGCCATCGGTGGTGGCATAAATCTTTTGGCCGGCGGCATAGGTCTCGGCGTCGGCGGGATCCTTGGGAATGTCAAAGACACCTTCAACGGCAATCGATCCGAGCGTGTCGGCGGGGAGATCGCGGCGGGTGATGCCGACCAGATCGCCTTGAATGACGATGCTGCCAACGGGAACGTCGACATCAGGAGTGAAATCGACTTGGCGACCATCGTGAACGAATTGTGCTTGCATGATTTTACAGACCGGGAGTTGGGAGATGGGGAGTCAAGGAGCAAGGCTCATTCGCCGGCGACTTTGACGGCGGCGCGGTGGTCTTGGCTGTTCACGCCGAAGTCGATGTAGGAGCGGAAGCCCATGCCGAGCGTGTTGGGCGGCATTTCGACTCGCTCGATGATCGGCGTGCGGCGGCCGTTGAGGAACACGATCTCGAATGCGGGCAGAACTCGCGGGTTCGCAAACAGATACCACGCCGATGCGCTGGCACCCGGGTAGTAGCTGTCCGACAGGTGCGGCGTAGAGATGATGCGGTACTTGTTGCGGTGCGGGTTATCGACGGGAATCTTGGTCGGTGATCCCTGAGCGTCGATCATCAACTGCGAACTGCCCATCAACAGTTCGGCTTCCGTTTCAAGTTCAACCGGAACGACCAAGTATTCCGGGCGAATGTTGATCGGCTTTTGGTCTTTGGCTTTGCCGCCGGGACCAGCCTTCTGTTTGCGGAACGTCGTCTTGGCGACGGTCAACGCGTCGGGACCGAACTTCGTGTCCGCGCCTTGCAGGAAATTGGCGTTAGCGGACGAGAAGAATCCGGCGTTCTTAAGCAGCAACGTGAAGAATAGATCATCGATGGATTCGGCACCGGATCGTCCCATTTGACGTGGGATGTCCATGAACGCTGACAGGTCATCGTTAATAATGTCGTGCCGGGTCAGCGTGAGGATTTGACCATAGGTGTCGGCTTTGTTGCTGTATTTCTGTTCCGACAGTTTGCCGTGTTTGAGTTCGCCATCGGGTGCGACTTGCTCGAATCCACCGGTGCCGAGCAACCGATAGCGGGCGACCTCTTTGAAATCGGTCACGGTGCCGACGCTACAGAGATCGAACGCGGCGATCGGCGTGTTTTGATAAGCCGCCAGCAGCGTCTTGTTCATGACATTTTCCATGATGCTGGGCAGACTCATGGAACTGAAACCGGCTCGAATCGTCGCGGTGCCGTCGCCAAAGACTCGTGGGACCTCGATGCCCTCCATGCGAGCACACTCGGCAACGAGTTCTCGCAAGCCGATATGCCGCAATGGATTAGCGGCGTTGAGTGTCTTTTCGCCGTAGCCGGCCAGGAGTGATTTCTCTTCAATGCCAACCGACAGGCACGCGGCAGCTTCGAGAACTTCGCGGGTGTATCGGGGAGAATGCTGGTTCTGTTCGGGAGCCTTCGGGCGTTCGCTTCGCAGCACAGCAAGTTCCGTTTTGGTGATGGACCAACCTTGCTCGATCGCGTCGGCTTCAATGTCGGGATGGTTTTCCGCACACAGTTTGCGAATGCCAGCGATGCGACGGGATTCGGCCGCCGCTTCGGCACGCATGTCATCGACTGATGAATTCGGCTTGGGGTTGGACTTTGGTTTCGAGCTCATGTTTAGACTTGCGTTGACCGGTTCGAGGAGTGTGTCTTCCTGATCGTCGTCGCCTTCGCCCGAATCTTCGTCGTCAGGCTGATTGGCGGCGACCCGAGCTTCCGTGTTGTCGTCCGCACCCAACGCAACAAAGGAGACTTCGCCGAGGGTTGACTTGCGGGCGATGTAGACCGGGCCTTTGTGGTCGCGACCGTTGGCTTTGGCGGTTTTGCCTTCGGGAATGAAGACAACTTTGTCGGCACTGGCACCCAGCGAGGCTTGCCAAGGAAAGCCGTTCTCGCTGGTCGCGATGACTTCTTGGGCCGTTGATCCCACACCGGAAATCACGCCAGCAACTTGCAGAGATTTGTCGGTTATTGCGATGTCGTCGGTGTGGCCGACGATACTACCCCGATCGTGATCTTTCAGGATTGGTCGAGACTTGCGGGTCACTCGCATCCCGGCCAAGTCAACGACGACCGGATAAGGCCAACCGCTCAGCCGCATCGCGCCGCCGGTGTAAGCCGTCATGTTGAACTTGCGAAGCGACTGCTTGTCTTCACCCTCGGCCGTGACTTCGGCGGCTTCCAATTGAATCGTCGCGGAGTCATCACAAACAATCCGCAGCGAACTGGGAACGGACTCGGCTTCGGCTTCAAGCGGTTGGTTGTTCTTGAGACTCTTCGGCATCGTCTTCCGTGACCTCGGTTTCGGGTGGTGATTCGGATTCGTCGGACTCGATCGTCAGACCGAGGTCACGCATCAGTGCGATCTCTTTCGCACGCTGTTTCAGTTCCGTCTCCCAGTCACGCCCCTGCCGCGCGAATTCGATGGCCAGAGTTGTCGTATGACTGGCGAGACGGATCTTCTGGGCGTTGGCTTCTTTGGCCGGATCGACATGTTCATGCCCATCCCAAAACCATTGATGCTCAAACGTGGAGTCGAGCGTGCGAAGCGAGTTGGGCAGATAGCCCTCGATGAGAATGGCTTCGCGGAGCCAAGCGATCAGGATTCGATCCAAGACAACGCGAGCAAGTTGGGTCTGCTCAACGCGGATCGATTTGAAGTAGGTTTGGTGGTCGAGCCGGCCGCTGGCATAGTTGTATCCCGATGAATTCCCAGCGGCCACATTGAACGGCATGTTCAAACAACGAGCGATCTCGTTGAGGATTTCTTTCTTGAACTCGGCGTACGTGGTCGCAGGTTGTTCGCTCTTCATCTGAGCCATCTTCCAACCACCGGGCATGGTCAGAAGCATGCGTTTTTCGAGTTCAATCGGCTCGAAGGGTTCGGCGGCATCAGCTTCGCCGTTGGCGGGCGCGTCGGTATAGAGAATGCCGGCGAATTCGGCGGCTGTTTCTGCGGCGGCGAGCACCGCCAAGGTGAAGCGTCGCAGTTGTGCGAATAGTGGCAGCGCCGGCGTGATGTCAGGAACGCCTCGAATCTGTCCCGGTCGATCGCATCGAAAGTAGTGCAAGATGGCGGCGGCCGGCACAGTGTCGAACTCTTCCTGAACCGCAAAGAGGTCATCGCCAGGGTGATGTTTCAAGACGTCGTAGCTGATCGGGTTGCCGTCGGGGTCAAAGCGAATGCCATCGAGGTATCTCTGTGTCTCGAATGCCAACGTCGGCGATGCGACTTGATCCGCTTCGATCAAACGCAAGTCGAGCTTGACGCGAGCATCGACCGCATCGTTGTTGGTTAGCAACGCGAACGCTTCGCCATCGGACACGCGGGCAAGCCGCATCGTTCGCAGCTTTTCCGGCAAGCCAACCGCTTCGCACCATGCAGCGAACTCGCTTTCAACGAACCGGTTCGCGGCATCATCGCCGGTCAGCATCTGCAAACGCGGTCCAGTGCCGACGACGTCGTTGGCAAGCGTCAGCGTGATGCCGCGGGCGTAACTGTTGTTGGCGACCTCGTACCGCGAACGGTTGCGAAGTGTTTTACGGACTTCGGGTGAATTCGCCGAAGCGGCAGAGAGACCATCTGCACGTGACCAATGTTTGACATTACCGAGCGTCGTATTGGCCGCGTCATACTTGGCGCGTAAGCGAGAGAAGAAGGGCTGCCGGAGCGAGCGTCCAGAGGCGGCCGGCGGGGAGGCACCGCGGCCGCGCATTTGCTCGATAATCCCTGACAAACGTTTCAGCATCCGTGCTGTTCCATTCTGCCGTCCCCGGCAGCCCTATGGATTGGAATGAGAAGAGAGATCAGCCGGCCGAAGGCGGCACGATCTTGTTGAAGCGAAGTCCACGGTGCGATTTGGCAACCGCCTTCTTGCCGGCGAGATGTTTGTCGGCGGCAATCTGATCCGTCAGTTTGTGTTGCTCAACACTACCGGCATCGCCCGACGCCTTCGCCGGACCTTTGGCATTGTCGCGAATCTCATCTTCGAGGTTGTCTGGCAAAATGGCGTCCGATGGAGGTAGCGGCGACTCTCTGCCTGTAGACCTACCGGAAGAAAAGTCCAAATCACGAAAAACGAACCGGATTTTTCAAGAATATTTTAGTTACGAGCGTTTGCGTCCCTGCATCTCTTTGAAGCTAAGCGTTGGCGTTTGGGTGCGTGCGGGACGTGGGTTCCGAAAAGCAATGAACCTTCCATGGACGCACCAACCGCGAATCCGACCAGACAATCAAGCCAGTGATTGGCTGTCGTGCAATTGCCGGAGAGTTGGTCCGACGAACTGAAGTGGCAGGTCGCATGTCCAAGTGAGGAAGCTGTGACTGCTGGCGGTGCTCGTTACAAATTGTGTATGGCCACGCGTAACGTCGACCGCGACTCGACTGCGGCATTTCCACCAGCCAAGGAGTTCCTCCTTCCACCCGGGAGACACCAAATCGAGCTCAGAAAGCTTCGGAAACAGGGCAAATGGAACATCATCGCTTTATTGGATGACACTCCTGTGATTGAAATCACCGAACCCGCCGATTGGAATCCCGGCCATGGCGGTGCTGGTGGTGGTGCGTGGGAACGGCCCCACCAGCCGAGTAACATCGCGTGGCCGGTCGAACTGTACCGCGTTGTCTTCTCCGTGGACAAACCGAACCAGGGATTTGGTTTGCCAGAAGGACCTTCCAATGGTGTTTTGTTATGGTTGCAGCCAATGACAAACAATGAAACGGCTGCGAGTGAAAGCGATGATTCAAGAATGCAATGAAGGTTTTATGAAGCACCGCTGTCTCGCGCCCGCGATCCCCTTTGCCCGTGCCTGTTCCAGCTAGCGGGTGAAATCCCTTCTGGAATCCGAAACCTCAGATGCGCGTCCTTGAACATCAGAATTCCAACAGAGGTACGAAGATGCGAATTGCGTATACCGTGATGGCCCTTTTTCTACTCCCAATCACCGCATTTGCGGATGGGCGCGACGTTCCGGCAATCTCTAGCACGTGTGTCGTTCGATCTAGCCCAGGCGGTCGGGACGGATCAACAGTCGAATACACTTGGAAGATCACGGCCAAAGCGAAGGAACAACGCGTGATGTCGGTCGTGCAGTTGCGTCGCTCGGTCCTGAAGAATCTTGGTGACGAGCCCTGGATGAAGGGGTGGGAAAAGGTCCTCTGGTGCGATCCAGGTTCAACACAGCAAAAAGAGATTACGCTCGAGATCGATCAGGCCCCCGACGGTGGAGAGCGGGCATTCTGGTTCGAAGGGTTTGTCGTCCAGCGGAACGAAGACCATGCGCTCCCCAAGTCCGCCAGCGTGTCCGTGACAACTCGGGAAGTCCACGATAAGGAACAGCCAGGTCAGTTGATCGATATCACGGTGTCGGGCGAGAATGGACGAGAAATCAGTCGGCATTTTGTTTTCATCAGCTATGCCAGCCCGGCGGATTACCCGGAGTTCGCCAAGGAGGCGGACGTGGACCCCACCAAGCAGTGGAAAACGACCGTCTGGCAAGATTTCATGGATCCAACGGAAGTTAAACGGTCATTTCGGCGGTATGAGTCGCTCAGCAAATCCGGCTCGGATTCGTAGGGAGTTTTGCGCCACTACGACGCTTGGTGAAGCAAACACGCCTCTACGCACTTTCGGAGACTCACCTGATGAAATCGAAGAAGACGGTTGTCGTCCTTGTGGTAGCGATCACTGCAATTCTATTTTGCGTAGCGCTGACCAACATGCACACCATTTCGACGCCACGTTTGGTGATTCGATTCGAGGGCAAACCCGCAAGCAACGTGACACTGATTCTGCCCGACGGTGACGCCGCCCCGTACCAACTGGACGGGGACGGAAGCATCACGGCCCGAGAGATCGGCTGGAGGGAATCACTCATCTTGCTTCCTAAGCCGGACGGAGGAGGCGTTTCCGTAGGCTTTCCGCAGCATGGAACGAAAGTGATCGATTTCCAAGGCCGCATGACGACGACCACGATCGTCCAATACTTTGGCTTGGTATCGAATCAGTCAGAAGCGTTTACTCTGACGGACGCAGACATCGCGGACATCGAAAGCGGTCGGAAGTCGTCGGCCGAGATTGTGGAAGAGATTCGGCGATCGAAAAGCGGAGAGTCAAAGTGATTTTGCCGACGTCAAGACAGCCAATCGTTCGAGCGTCTGGAATCCCAACCTAGAAAATGAAGGTGCCTTTGTGTTTGGTCTGAGCGTCACCGAACTCGCCATCGTCGCATTGATGTGCTTGCCGATCGTCCTCTTAATTGGCGTCATGCTGAAGAAGATGGGCTACTCGGATTTGACCGCAATCGGTCTTGCCCTACTGGTGCTAACGCCGTTGAACTGGCTTGTCTTGGCATATATCGTCTTCTTCAAGTGGCCGATACACGAAGAACTCGAACTGCTGCGACGACAGGTTGCCGATAAGGCAACACCCGAGGGCATACGACCGGCGCTTCGTGAAAGCCAATCGCATCCGCTCCATGTTGCCATACGCAAGGGATACACCGACGTCGTGGAGGCGCTGATTTCGCAGGGGTTGGATGTGGACGCAAGGACTGCTGACGGGCAGACACCGCTTCAGCTCGCCGTTGCCTGCGAGCATGATGAAATAGCTGAGTTGCTGCGTCGACATGGGGCGACGGGGTGATTTTTGGCAAACATTTTGGCTCCGAACAAAGGTTGACTTTCAAAAATGCACAAATCGATCTTCTACTCACTTGTTTTGTCAGCCTTGTGTGTCCAGTGCTGCCCCGATACCGCTCAAGCGGAAAAATACAAATTGGTGCGAGTGCTGGAAGTGGCCGGACGCCAGGGAATTGCGACCGACGGCCGACGGTATTTCGTCAGCGGTAGCAAGTCACTCCATGTTTACTCCAAGCAAGGCGAGTTGCTGAAATCCAACGAAGATCCATTCGTCGATTTGGAGAAACCAGCCAACCACTTTGGCGACATCAGCGTTCACAACGGAGAACTGTACGCAGGGATTGAATGGTTCGAGGACGGTCGCGGCAAAGACATCCAGATCGCTGTTTATGACGCCGAGTCGCTAAAGTTCAAACGTGCGTTTCCCTGGAATCCTGAGTCCGGGCAAGTGGAAGTGAGTGCTTTGGCAGTCGATGCCACCAGCGGTCTCATCTGGATGACGGACTGGGTGAGCGGTAACTATGTCTATCGCTACCGGCTCGCCGACGGAGAATACGCCGGTAAGTTGCACTTGCGACCGGTCCCTCAGTGGCAACAGGGCATCGCGTGTTACCGTGGCGTACTTTTCATCACTGCTGATGACGGCGATGCCGACAACCAGGAGGCCGACAATCTCTGGAAAGCGCCGGCCGATGCCACGGGGACGGCGGCCTACGTCAACCACGAACTAGCGTTTGACCAACTGCGTGATGTTGGTGAGATCGAAGGCATCGATTTTGATGAAATGGCTGGAGAAATGTTGGTGCTATCCAATCGTGGTAAACGGATCGTTCTGGGCATGCCCAAGGGTTTGTACCCTGGCTACGATCGGGAAATCAGCGAAGTCTACGTGTTTCGAATAACGAAATAGAATTCCAATGCCCATTCGCCGTCGACTCGAGATAGATTCTGTCTGCCGTGATTATCAAACCCGTACCAGACGCCGCTCGCGACGTCGTTGATTCCCCCGGCTAAATGGAGGCGGCGGCCGTGTAGTACACACCGAGTGTGCCCACGAATCCAACCGGAAAACCAATCCACAAGGGTCGCCACGCACGTAATCGCCGCGATCTCAAAAAATAGGCCAGCACCTCCATCACAAACGGTACGAATCCGACGGTGAAGAAAAACCAGTAAATGAGGCCTTTTCCACCGAACGGCAAGTACGCTCCTTCGAGATAGAAGTAAAACAGCAACAATCCGATGGGAGCAAGGATCGGGTACAAAAAACACAATGGCACGTGGCCGCCCATAGCCATTTTTACTGGAGTGAGTGCAATGGACGCGATAATTCCGAGGAGATATGCCCCGAGGTACTTGAGGATCTCGCGGAACACAGCCCGAGCGGACATTCCGCTTGAATCCTGAGGTTCAGCTTCGACACCCGTTGGCAAATAAGGATTTTCCGCCATGTTGATGGACCTGAAATATTTGGCGCAATTGACCGTATGGTCAGCCGGGAGCCGCTCCCTGCAAAGGTCATCTTCAGTGTAGCCGGAGCGGCTCACTGTCGCGTCCTCTTCTTTGCAGTTGCGTGGGAGGGAAGCAGTGATGAGTTCTGTCGCAAGAATGAAGTCGGAATTCCGCGGCAAGCGATATCGCCCAGACCAGTATTGAACTTGCGGAAAGACATTCAGGAACTCATTACCGAAACTCGCTGTGAGCTGGGCGAGGCGGGCCCGCGCGGAATCGCGAAGTCTGCGGTCACCGGAGCCCTAATTATGAGAGCGGCGGGAGGACGGGGGGCACTGTTAACCGATTTCACAGCAATGACTTAGGTCACTGCCGTGTCAATTCCCGCGATTTTCCTGGCATGGCGTGAAGGATTCGCTTTCTCGCCGATCTAATAACTATGAACAGTCATGAAGAATTCGAGAGCGTGGTGAATGCCCATTGGGTCGACGTTGTTCGGCTCGGCATCCTGATGTTCGCTGATGAGACCGAAGCCGAGGAAGTCGCCCAGCAGACGTTCTTCAAGGCGTATACCGCGTGGGATTCATTCGAAGGTCGCTCGAGCGTCCGAACATGGCTGTTCCGCATCGCCATCAATGTTTGTCGGAGGAATCTCACCACTCGCAAACGTTTCCAAGGCGAACGACTCGACCATCACATCGAGCTGACGCATCCCGAGCCCGACCCGCGTGAACAACAGATGAAGGATGAGGTGAGGCAGGCCTTGAATCGACTACCGCCGCCTCATCGCTTGATTCTGACGCTGTTCTGCATCGAGGGCCTGAAGCATCAGGAAATCGCCAGGATCTTTGATGTTCCCGAAGGAACGGTCTGGTCGCGATTGCACAAGGCCAAACAAGAACTGAGAAAAGAACTTCAAGCAATCGAGGATTGATCATGGATACCAAAGAAATCAGGACACTATGTCTCAAGCGTGTCTACGGAGTAGCGCTGACCGAAGGCGAACGGGACTTGGTCGCTGTCTATGTGCAAACTGCTGACGGCAGGGACTACCTGCGGGAGTGTCAGGAGATGAAAGACCTGCTGAAAGATGTGGCCGACGTAAACATCAAGCCGGCCGATCATGAGGCGATGGTCGAGAACTTTGAGCGTACCATTCGCCAGAAGTTCAACGAGACGGTGTTCCAACCTTGGTGGCGAGCTAACAGCGCGCCAATTATTCTGGGAATCATGGCTGGGTTGTTTATCGTTCTCGATGATGGTTGGAGTGTCATCAATACTGTGCTGCTGGGGATTTGTGCCTTTTGGCTGATCACGGACTGTTTCCAGCGGTACTACTATGCGAAAGTCTTGAGCAGGCCTGACCTTTACGAATACGCCAAGGCATCAAGGAGACGGTCAGACCGGATACTTCAGAGCCTGCCGCGTCGAACGCTGTTGACCATGTTCTCCGGGCTGGCCATCGCGGCCGTGTCGTACGGTGCGTACTGGGGCTATCGGCAGTTCGGCTTCATCGCGCCGGCGATCGTGATCTTTGTCCTGATTGATGCGATTGCCGTTGTTGCCATCGTCGTCTTCCAGTACCGCAAGCTGAAGCGATCGGATCCCGAAGTCTGGGACTGGTGGGCGGAAGAGATCAAGGAGTGACGGGCAAGAAATGGAACTCCGACGCGGCTCACTCATTGTTGCAACACCACTGCTGCTCGGCCTTCCCACCACGCTCAACGTTGTGTTCGCCGAGCTGAGTCTTCGCCGGCTTGAGAGACAGGTTACATGAACTCTGGAACATCGAAAACGAAGAGAGTCAAAGGATTGAGGTTCAGTCTGGGGCAACTGCTCGGCTTCATGTTGCTGATTGCATTGTTGATATCCAACCTGCTCCTTGTTCAGCGTGTCCGTGACTCGGAACGTGAACTGACACAACTGCGAAGGGAGCAAGGTAAGCTCGTAGTCGACGACCCAGGCCAGATGAACATCATTCCTGTTCCAGGGCCCCAGTTGGATTGGCGGAAAAACTGGAGCTGGAGGGTTTATGCTCCGCCTGGCACGAAGATTGATATTTGCTTCTGCAACCGATTGATCCCAGCGGATGGACTCCCCGATGAGAAAGCAAATTACATCTGGCGGAATACGATGGATGCAAAAGACTTCATTGGCTCGCTACCAAATGGCAAACTGTTGTCAGTATCGTTGGTCAAGAAATCCAAGAATGGAACGACAAAATCATATCTGGATTTTACCGATGGCGATTCGATCCTCTCGTACCCGCTGGAACATGATGTTGATGCAACTCGAGCCAGTACTACCGAAGTCGCGGCGGACGACGGTCAGAAAACGAGTGAACTGGGCAAACCACTCGTATTGCTTCGTCGCCGGTTGAGCATTCGGGAGAAGCCAATGCCAGATGGAACAACAAGTGAACGGATTCCATTTCAGCAGCCGCTGGAAGGATTCATGCTGTGGCTCGAGCCCCGGGGTAAGAGGTAGTCGAAACCAATCCTGAAAGGACGCGGGCTCTGCCCAAAACGACATGCGATCAGTGGCGATTTGGGCGCGGCGGATGCATCGAACGCCCGATCAATCTCCTGGGTACCGGTAGACTTTCGGCTAGAATGCGATCATAAGCCGCGAAAACAATCACGGGGCGCCAGCCACAATGCACGGATTGAGCGGATTCACGAAGGGCCCAGGTCCAGCTAAGCCAGCCCAAACCCAACATGAATGAGACGTCGCTTAGTTTGCTGCACCGCCTTCAAGAGTCTTCCGAAACGGAGAGTTGGGATCGGCTCATAACATTGTACGCACCGCTCATTCGAGCATGGCTGCGGAAGTACGACGTTCAAGAGAGCGACGCGGACGATTTAGTACAAGAGGTGTTGCTGGCGGTATCGAAGGATCTCAGCAAGTTTGAGCATGGTGGGCAGCCGGGCGCTTTTCGGGGGTGGCTGAAGGGAATTCTGGTCAATCGGCTGCGAAATTTCTGGCGAGCACGAGATCGCCGTCGAGAGGCACGCGGTCATTCCGATATCGACGAGAGGTTGGCTGAGTTGGAGATTCCAACCAGTGAGTTGAGTCAGCTTTGGAACGAGGAGCACGACCGATACGTCTTGCGACAGCTACTCGAACTGGTCAAGCCTCATTTCGCCCCCAACACGTGGACGGCGTTCGATCGGGTCGCCCTCAAGGGGGAAAGGCCGCGTGATGTTGCAGCAGAAATGAAGATTTCGCTGAATGCCGTTGTGACGGCTAAGTCCAGAGTGCTAGGCAGGTTACGTCAAGAATCCCAAGGGCTTGTCGACTCATATTCGGGTTTTTCGGCCCGGCGCTAACATAAATGTGCGGCTGCGGCTCTTTCAAGATAGCCGCACGTCACTCGCGGACGGATCCGTCTGTGCCCGAGAGACGAATGCTGAAAATTTAACGATGGAGAGCCCCCGGTGCCTGAGCTAACAACCGTGCCTGAGCAAACAACCCACCCCAGCCCTACCGATTTACACGCTTTCGGACTTGGACAACTTCCTCCTGATGAAGCGACTGCTATCGAGAGACATATCAGCGAGTGTGAACCTTGCTGCGAGACCATTGCCGATCTTTCATCCGCTGACACGTTCATTGAGCTTCTGCAGAGCGCAGATCAGGAACCAAACGCTCAGACAGCGGATCACCAGTCGGGCACTACCAATCAGAGTTCGGCGGGCGTTCCCGAGCCGCTCGCTCAGCACCCGCGATACGAGATCATCGATCTGATCGGCAAAGGCGGCATGGGCGACGTCTACAAAGCTCGCCACCGGAAGATGGAACGGACGGTGGCGCTAAAGGTCATCAATCGCGGACTGGTTCGGAAAGCCGAAGCCGTGGATCGTTTCCATCGTGAAGTGAAGGCCGCCGCGCAACTGTCTCATCCCAACATTGTGACCGCCTATGACGCCGATCATGCCGGCGACTTTCACTTCATGGTGATGGAGTACGTCGACGGAGTCGATTTGTCTCAGACGGTCAAGAAGCGAGGAGCGTTGCCCGTCGCCGAAGCATGCGATTACATCCGGCAGGCAGCGATCGGGCTGCAACACGCTCACGAATGCGGCATGGTGCATCGCGATATCAAGCCTCACAACATGATGGTGACTGCGGATGGCACGATCAAGATTCTCGATTTCGGTCTAGCCTCACTCGCACCTGAAGCGATCCCAGCCTCCGACACTGTGGCAGTTCGATCTGACTTAACGGCAGCGGGCGCCCTCATGGGGACTCCCGATTTTATTTCGCCAGAACAGGCCACTGACGCCCGCAGCGTTGATATTCGAAGCGATATCTACAGTCTCGGCGCGACATTCTATTTTCTGTTGTCCGGCCGCCCGCTGTTCGCTGATGGAAGCGTGATGGAGAAACTGAAGGGGCACGCACAGTTCGAACCTGAGCCCCTGAATTCTCTACGCGATGATGTACCAACTGATCTCGCGATCATCATTTCAAAAATGATCGCCAAGGATCCGGAAGAGCGATTTCAAACGCCCGTGGAAGTGGCGGACGCCCTCTCAAAGTTCAAGGTTGCCGTCGCGGGAGGCGCAGTATCGGCGAGCACCGAGGTCGAAAAGGCCAAGCCTGCCTTCGCTGCTTTGACGCTTCGAAGAGTCCCTACATTGATAGCCTTGGCCATCGCGACAGTACTTGCTTTTGGACTGTTGAGCGTGAAGGGCTGCGGTGATCCTGCTCAGGAAACGCAGAATGCGTACACCGATCTCAGTTCGTATCTTCAAACGGGAAAGAAGACGAAGCATAACACCTACTCCGTAAATGCCCTGAACGTGCTGACCGACAGCAGCGAGGGTCGGAAGCTGCTGGCAAAAATCGATGCAGATTCAGAGGAGCTTTCCTTTGCCAACTTTGAAGATGCGGGAGCGAAACACGCCATCGACTGGGCCGCGGCACTCATTCACGACGACCGTGTAACTCCACGGCAACGTGAACTCACGGTGACGGTACAGCATGAGAGTGGGAGCTACGGACCAGTTGGGAGTGCGCCCAGTCAGTTTCATCTGGAGAGTGTCCGGATAGCGAAAGGTGGAGGTTTCTCCGGGCCTAAACTCGTGATCGGTTTTGCAGCATCGGATCGGGCCAAAGACCGACAGGTCGTGCAGGAGACATTTCAGCTGAAACCGGGAAAGCGTTACGAAGTGGACGTTGACCTCGTCGACGTGATTGACGGTTCGATTGACTGGATCGATCTATGGAGAAATGGAAAAGAAAAAGCCCCCGAGGTTCATTCCGGCGACGATCAACCAGCGACTGCCGCAGCATCGCCAAGCAAGCCCGAACTCAAAGTCACCAGCAAGACGGTCAACAAGGGCACGGCTGGACTACCGAGTCTGTACGACTGGAACTTCAAGGGCCGTGACCTCGGTGATTTGAAGGTCCGATTACTGCTCGCTCAGAACGGAAAGATCGAAGTTATGCAGGAATTTGATTTCGAAGAGATTCCGACCGAGTTCGCCAATACGGTTCGCCTAGAGGTGAGAAATGATGCGACAGGTGCGGACCGCAAGCGAAGGGTGAACGCCATTCTTTTTGTCGAATCTCCAGTCCCCTCGCGTAGTGCAACTGTCAATGAAGACAAAGGGCTCTCGATCAGCGTCGAAGCCCCGTTCAGTAACACAACTGAACTAGCCGATCTGGAACCGATCGACCCGGGGCAGACACAATTGCTGCTTGCCTTGAGCTACTGGAAAGGGGACATGACCCACGACCTCTCGATGGAGTCGATGACTGCAGCGACAAAGGACGGCAATGCCACCTTCCTGTTTGTCACGCTTGACTGGTCGCCCGCGAATCCGGACGTCACACAACTCCAGGGCGACTGGGAAACCTCGTCGGTCACCGAAAGCGGAGAACAGCTTGCCACTGAAAACGGCTTTGGCGGCCTCCTGCTCCAGATCAAGGGCAACAGGTTTGTTATCAAGGAAAGGACGCCCAACGGTGATATTTCCGACGTTGACACTGGTCGGATCGAGATCGGCAGCACAGCGACCCCCAAAACCATTGACTTCATTGACCGCGACCAACCCAATCAACGATCTCTGGGCATCTACGAACTCAACGACGGTGTGCTGCGAATTTGTCTGGTCGAGCAAGGCGGGACTGATTCCCCTGCGGGGGAACGCATCGCCGACTCGAAACCCGTCAAGCGTCCCACGACGTTTGATTCCCCAGGTGACAGCAACGTTATGTTCATGGAGTTCCGGCGCAAGCAACCGGACGAGAACGAGCAATCGACTCGTGATGTATTCGACACGACCTACATCAACAAAGACACGGTAGGTTTACTGGTTGCTCACCCACAGCGGATCCTCACTCGGAAATCAAAGGTGAAGGAAGGGTTTGACCAGATGTTCGCAAGAATCGCTGAGTCCGAGGGCCTCGATATCAGAAACCTTCGCCAGGTCGTCGCACAACTAGGCCCGCCTCCCCTAAGCAGCAGGACGATCAGAAACTTCTTTGATGAACAAATCTGGACGTTGATTCTTCGTTTCAATGACCCGGTCGACGTAACGTCATACATCGACAACCACGCGTCAGGATACACGCAAGCGGAGCACAAAGGCGAAACGTACTATCAACATGATGGCAGAATGGAGATGTGGTTTCCCGATGACCGAACTCTGGTCTGTGCCGCGGAACGGCGAATTCTGAGTCTTATTGACGAGCCTGAAGGGAAGGGACTGATGGCCGCGCGGCTGGGACGCGCTGACGCAGTAGACGACCTGCTGTTGGAGTTCGACGTTCGCAGTGCCGGGCCATTGCTGCTCGAATCGCTGCCAGCCGAGGCACAGGATCCGGAGGTGTACCCGGTCATCGAACAGGCCAGCGAGCAACTCAGAAGGATCACGCTGACCGCAAAGCAGACTTCGGATACGCCGATCCTCGCGCGATTCCAGGCAATCGATGCGGAGACCGCACGAGCGCTCCATGACCAAGCCTCGGTCTTGCTGGAAACAGCCAAACGTGGCTGGCCGAAGCTCAGAGAATCGATTCGTGAGCGTCCTGACGACGAAAACACAAAGCTGGCCAGTGCATTTGCCGACGAGGTCGATTCTCTGGTTCCCGCCATACGACTGACCGTCGACGAAGATCAGTTGTTGGTTCGAGTTGATGAAGAGGACGGCGTCGATCTCGTTGGTTTGCTCGTCTTCTTTATGCTGATTGACTGAATGCCATCAATCACCCAACGGGAGCATCAAACGAAGGTAAGGAGCGCTCCCGCGTGGAACGAAGTGCATATCGTTGCGAGAGGTGATCGCCTCACGCATTCCATCAACGGCGTTCAGATGAGCAAGGTCATCGACAAAAACCAAGCCTGCCGCGATCCAGGCCTCATCGCCATCGAACTTCATGCGGATGCCCCGATGACCGTCCAGGTGCGTCGTCTTCGTATCAGGACCGCGAGCACATTCGCGGCGACAAGGCCTGAAATACCCCGAATCAAGATGCTGAAGTACAACTTGACCTACAAACGATTGAAGATGAGCCGGGAGTGGTTGAGTTTAAAGCAAGCAGTAAGTGACTGCTGCCGATTCTCTTGACGAAATGTATGGAACGATGCTTGTTTTTACTTGGAACCTGAATCTACTGGCATCCCATACAGTGTTTAACCTGCTGCCCGGATTCCTCTTCTTGGCATTCATGTGGTGTGGCGTGCCGATTCTCGCCTGCGCTCTACTGGGGGCGAGAGTTGGTTGGGCACCGTTTCAATGGAGACGGATCGGCGGTGCCACACTGGGTGTGCTGATTGGAGCGGCAACGCTACCACCGGCCTCATTTCTCTCAGTCTGGTTGGCAGCCCAAATCGATTTGCCGCCCATGCTTCCGAGACTGATTGCGTTCATCGCTGGAGGATGTTTGGCCAGTTCGTGGGTTGCCTACGTCGTCGCCCGAATCGGACGGCCCGCGGCTCAAGTGCCGACGATCGAAATGCTAAACGAAAACTGCGAAAAGCTTGAACGGATCATCCGCGGAAGGGTGTCTGAAGGTGGGCTGGAAGTTGGTGCTAAATCGGACGCCGGCGCCATACAAGCGGCTGGAATCCTGACGCATGATCAAGCTATTCGCCTAGAAGAGATTCGCCGAAAGCGGAACGCCCTTCGGCAATCCAGAACAGTCCTCCATGAGGACGTGGCTTTCTGGGTCGGCAAGTCCAAAGAGTTGCTTGATGAACTCGACAAGCAATCCAAAAAGGCACGTCACCAGACGACTTCGCATCGTGAATTAGACGGCAATGCACGCGAAGACGAAAACCCCTATAAACCCCCGGCGGCGGGTGCTTCATCCCATTAACTGATGTACCGCGCCCTAGCGACTCGTCACTTGAGCGATCGTAACTGTTTCGTTCCGCGGAAGTGTTTTTCTTCCTCGACGCGTGCTTTAGAGTGTGAAGGTGATGGCAGACCCTCGTCCGCAGCTGATTGAGAAGACAGCATCGCGACAATCAGTGAGCTACCTAAACGGCATCGGTACACGATCGCGACCGAAAGATCAGAATTGCGACTAAGGCGCCTATCATGCCGCCAACGATCGCCGCAAAGTAGTGGATCAAACCGATGAACTGACTGTTGTCGTCAAGGAACGAGTAACCTACCAGGACGGAGGCGACGAACCGTCCTCCATACCAACCCGGCAGCATGGCAAGCAAAGCGAACGGAATGATCGCGACGCGCTGAAGCGAAAACTCGTCAGCAGTTGCGTCATTGTCCTGCGATCCAACTCTCGCAAGATGCGCACGGGAAGATGCGTGGATCCCACCGCCGATTGCCGAACCAAAATACGCCATTCCAATCAAACCGCCGATCAGTCGCGAGTGATCATCCGTCAGACTTCCAGTCAGGTATATCAGTGCCAGGAGCGATGCAGAAGCCAGGACGGCACCCACAGCGGCCCCAATCAAGCAGCGCGCTCCAGACTTCAACACGATCAGACACAGGATCACCATGGGAATTCCCAATTGGATCCAGCTCATCAGGTCGTGCCATTGGATGACTGCAAAGGCAGGAGCCATCGCTGCCGTCAGCGCGAGCAGACCAGTGATCGTAAATTGCGGCTGCGGTTTCAGTGGTGTCTCGATCTGTGGCGTCTCGATCTTTTTGTGAAACGTCTTCCCAGTGAGTTGGCACCGAGCTCAAAATCAAAGTTGCTCGCCGCAGTTCGGGCAAAAATTGTGCACCCGAAATGACTTCATGCGGACCCTATGTCCACAGGCCGGACAAGGACGTCCCTTGCCTTTAAGACTCCACACGATCTCTTCGATGACGTAAGCAAAGCCCACGGTGCAAGCCAACACCAACCCAACATTCCAGGGAACGGTTCCCTTCGCGAAATTCTGCAAACAGCCGTACGCGATTGCAAGCAGGATCGGAGCGACGGCGTGTTTCCATTTGCGATATCGCAACCACATGTTCTTCACTACGTCTCAACCCTTTTTCGGATAGGAAACGGACAAACGGCGGGCTTTTCGGTCGCTTCGTCCAATCGTACGAAGCACTTGCTAAACTCGCTCGCTATTCTAAATCCCGTTTCATTTATACTGTGAAGCGACTTCAGATTTGATTGTCCGAAGATGGAGCGCCCGGCAACCCGCGGCAATGAGCCATACCCCGACGTCAACTGTCCTTTGGAGATCTTGATGAGAACCACTCACGCAATCATGTTCCTCGTCTTTGTCTGTTGGGTCAGTGGCAGAACGCATGCCAACGAGACCTGGGAAGACCATCCTCCGTGGCTAGGAACTTGGCACGCCAATCCTGAAGTCTCACGAATTCTGGGGTTCACACAAGAAGCACCTGTTGAAAGAAAAGAACTGCAGATCGAGTTCTTCGTGTCCCGAGATGCTGCAATCGCGGTGGCCGGAAAGGAAATTATCCAGCGAGTGGAATCCACGTTCTCGGAGCGGATGGGCGGCAGGCATCAGATCATTGCAGCGGGTCGTTGGAAAGAGGAAGAAAAGTTCACGGTCGACTCCATGTGTTTTGTGACTCAGATTCAGGGCGCCAGATTTCTGTGGTTCGGTGACCCAAGCGTTAGCTTCAACGGTGCTGAAGTCAGCTTTGTTCGCGGAGTGGATCCAGAGCATGATTTGCTCGTACTTGATTCGCACATGCCCAGCTTTATCAAGCGACGGTTACCTCGCACGAAACAGACGGCAAGCCCCGTCAAGGCGGTCGGTTACCAGCGACAAACCCCCGAGGCAGAGAAGTAGTCGAGGCCGCCTCTTAGGAGACTGAGATTTTTCCTAGCCCGGTCGGCGCTCGCGAACCTTGCCACAACGTCTGTTTATCTCGCATTTAGTTGAACGTTACACCCACCATCATCGCAGAAAACCTGTTGTCCGACATCGACAAGCGTCTGGCTTCCGAGTTCCGCGTGAGGCAGCGGTTCTCCTACAAACTTGTTGGGACGAGAGACACCCTGCCGAGATGCATACAAAGACTTGCAAAGAAGTCGACGCATACGAATACAGCCGCTAGCATCTTTATGCTCAGCTTCTGGATCATGCGCTGGGTGACGAAGCGATGCACAACAAATTGTCGGATCCCTTATCGTAGTGGATGATCACTCTCGGCAACCGCGCGATCTCCAACACTATCCAAAGCGAGGCCCCCATTGAGATACTCTACGCGAACACTGCTGCTGGGAGTACTTGCGGTAGCTTTGCTTCTCACGGGCGTTCGTTGGACACAATGGAGAAGCCGGTGGATGGGTGTTCGCAAAGACCTTCGAAACTGGGCGAACAGTATCGATCGCACTGATGGAAAAATCGAGCTATACACAAGAATGAACACTCACTTTGACCCAGAGGAAGGATTTACGGGCACGCACAACTTCACTGTGTTGACAGGCGAGCCAGTGAAGATCAAACATACTGATGGTACTACTGGCTGGACAACGAGGCCGGGCTTGCCTGAAGACCCAAGTCGATTTTTTGTTGTACCTCCCGGCATCTGGGTAGATGACATCGACGATGTCGTGACCGTTTGGGACCACCATTACAACGCGGGCTCTTATGAACCCTAGCAAGCCAGTAGAGGGCAGTTTAAGGCTTTGACCTCGCGACCAATTTTAACTGGACAACCAACTCTCGGGCCAGGTCAGAGGTCATGGCGCGGGCGTTGAGCCGGTCATTGTCGCACGCGTCACGCGTTTCCCTAGGTAGCGGCGATTGCATCGGCGACGTGCACTTCGCACGATCGCTTCGCTGCAGTTAGCGCGAAACGTCGTATCAGAATCTTGGGAGCCTGTAGCGAGAATGAAGGAGAACAACTGACCGCCGGCGGGCGAAAGAAGGTCAGATTGCTTTACGCATCCCAATCCTAGATAATTCTCTAAGTACGGACAACCAAAACTGAGGCATTTCCAAGCTCCGGCTTGTCTCTCGATGCGACGGTGTTGACGACTCATCTGACTCTATCATTCCAGGACTTCGCATTGTCGGATAGACGCTCGTGTTTCCTGCGACTTTCAGCGCCCCGTAGACTCTTGTTTCCAGCCAATTTTCAGACAGGAGAATTTTCCAATGTACTTGTTCGCTTTGAAAGGCAGATAGAACATGAGTGACGAACGATCAACCGCGACCGAATGCGCAATCGTCGCCGGAACAGCCTTCAGCTGTTCTTGTGCTGCGTTCGCGCTGTCCGCCATTCTTTTGACTCCGATCATTGGAGGCTTTTTGCAGTCGATAGCCGCGCCGCCGCTTATCCAGCAGGGAACAGTTCTTTTCTTGCTGTTCGGACTCCCAATCGTTGCTGCAATCAAGGGAATTGACATTGGCGCTCGGCTACTTGGTCAGGGGCCTGAGGGGCATCCCACAGGTTAGTGGCGGATCACAGTTGCGAACCAACGCATGCAACGGCGTTTTGACCAACTCGACAGCAACGAGGACGGCGTAATCGACGAGGGCGAATGGCAGGAACTCCGAACGCGTGCCGGGGCATTTGGCAGACGACCCGAGAACTGACGGCCTGATCCCGATCCTTGACGCCGTGCTTGTAGAGATCCAGCACTCCCGAGAAGGTGTGCCAACGCACGCTCGCTGCGCCAGCGCCGTCAAAGATTTCAAGGCTAGTGAACCATCCGTTAGCAAGCTCGAAGTCCGCCAAAGTTCATGCGAGTGGATGCATCGACACGTGCGAGTTCGCTGAAACGGTTCGACGCAGTCCTCTTCAAAATGCCGGACCGGATCGAGAGGGGTTCGTGGCCAAGTCGTCTAACCTGCGGAGGCCTGCCGAGGTATCGAGATAGAGATCCAATATCTGAACTTGCAACGAGAACGAAATGGAACACTGAAAGGTCGAACCGAAACAGTTGCGTTGGCGAACCGTGTCCACTCAAATCGAAACACGATTATCGTAAGCCACGGAGACATACGAGATGCTGCGGATGCCAAGCTACACAACGATTGTGTTGCTGCTGATAGTCCTCGCGGGCTGCGGCAAGCCAGAGCCCCCAATCGATGTAGGACAACCGTTAACGGATCCCGCTGAATCCCCGGCAAAGCCGGATACAGCGGCAGCGAAGAACGGTTCACTAAAGGAGAGCCAAACGCTGAAACAAGCAATGGTAGATGTGACGATGGAATTGATGAAGGAGAAGCAGCCGGACATCGGCATCGATGCTGTTCGTGAACAGGTAGTGAAAGGGATCACTCAGATTCGAGAAGACGTGCCTGGATTCTTGATGGTTTCTATCGACGAAGAAACCGACTTGCAATCAGGCGCGCAAAGCGAAAACGCCGGGAAGAGAATCGCCGAGGCAGAGGCCTTTCTGAACGAAGTCGGAATCCAAGCTGGTGGACTGGCCGCATCGCTAATTGCAAAGCACAAAGCCGGGGACCTGTCTCCCGTTTACACGGAATTGCTTGCCCAGTTAATAGTAGCTGACAAAACAAAGGCGGAAAAATCGCTTAGCAAGTAGCAAACTGAGTGAATTCGAGCAGGTATTCCGAGTCATTGATGTGTTGCGCGATCACAGTGTGTTGGTTGGCCAACTTGAGTTTTCAGTCGTTTCTAAGCGAGGCACCGAAATGGCAATCACGCTGAGTAAAATTGCAGCGCTGTGCTTGGCAATCGTCTACACCTCGATCTCGGTCTTCATGGCAGGCTTCTTCGCTATCCCAGGAATGATGACCTTGCTGGTCCCGCCACTCGGGCTCATTTGGTTTGCGCAAGACCTCAGCGAGTTTACTGGATACGTTGGGAAGGGAGGCACGATCGATCAGTCCTCGCCTGAGTTTCTGATCGCGGCGTTTGGATGGCTAGTATTGCTTGGTTTACCGATCTACATGTACTACTCCAGTTGATGCCAAACCGAGACGAACCCAAGTTTTGGTTCGCACGCTACTTTTTGAGGCGTGACCGTTATACCGATTCGGATTCTGAGGGTGCGGAATTAGGGGCTTGTGGTGAGCCTATAAGGGGTCATTTTTTGTAACATCGGATGCATCGACCGCTAGCTTGAAGCCTCCGGCCGAAATCGCATCGGTGTCGCTGGCACAGAGACACCACCGCTCCGAAACCGCTGTCGCAAGAGGATACGGAAGCCATCGATCGGAGACGCTTTCAGCTTATTGTGACTAGCTTCTTTTCTTTCGTTGAAGATCCCTGAAACTCACTCGCTCGATTTTCGGCGGCGCGGGAACATCTGTGCCAAAAAGAAGTGCGCCCTGCATCGATGCTGCAACGGCAGAGCCGACGAGACAATCAAGCCAGTGGTTGTCCGGCTGCTCTGGTCTGGCTTTCCATTCGTCCACTGTCCGGCCGCGACCTTCGGTCCGTACGAAGTATTCGGCCGTGACCTGTTCGGCGAACATGCGATGTTGGTCCGGTCGATCGCCGAAGATCGAAAGGCAACCACGATCGCCCATCGCAACGGCGAGACGTGCATGCGTGAACGACTTCCACCAATTGGTGTCGTAGATTACGTGCCGAATTGCTCGCTTGCCGTTGATCGACGGCACTCGCCAATTCAAGCCCACGCGGTCACCCGGCCGGCGTTTGTATTCGCTGAAGGGGTTGGATGAGGCGCCGACGAATCTGCCGTGCGAGGGTAATAGGACGGAGGCATGGGGGCTTTGCCGGCAGAACTGATAAACCACGTTCGTCGAATGCCCCCAGTTGGCGTCGATCAAACACCGGCCAATCTTCATCGCCGCGCCGTCGTCGCGTTGCCATTCTTGCCCGAGCAAGTCTTGTGTCAACGTTTCGAGGCCGGCGTAGATGCTACCTTCGAGTCCGGTACCTTCGGCGGCACCAGCCAGCATGTGACGAGCATCGCGGAGCGTGAAGTAGTTGCGTTTTTGGTCTGGGTAGGTGCCGTAGTCCACAACATAGCCGGTGAAGTCGTCGTCCCACGCGGCGACCACATAGAAGAGCAACTTCCCCTGGACGTCGATGAACGCGGTGAGGTGGTTGCCCGAGATCGGGACGCGTTGTCGTGACAGATTATTGATCTTGGCAGCGACCTGTTCGGCGGTGAGTTGGTCGGCGCCGACAGTTTCTTCGGGGAGCGGTTCGTTTTGGTACTCGGCGAAGAACGCGGACTCGTCCTGCAACTTCAGATTCATCGCGTGTTGGATGGCCGACAATTCATCGTGGTTGAACCGTTCGGCCCACGACACGTCCGCGCCGGCATCCATCGCTTCACGGTTCCGCCGATAGAAATCAGTGCCAGCAGCGCCACCATCGCCAGCACGCAATCCTTCAGCGCGGATTTCGGCGTAGCGAAGCCACAACTCCTCATTGGTCGGAAACGAATTCACCATTCGAGTGCGTTCGCCGTTCCATTCCGGGTGGAGGTCACGGCTAAGGATGTTGTCGGCCATGTCCCCGGGGCGGATGACCGTGCAAGGCATGATGCCAGAGATCTTCTTACCCGGGCCGGCCAGTCCGAGCACCGCGCCGGCGAGGATGGCTTCGCGGTTGGCACATTGCGAAAGCGAACGAGCGGATTCGTCGGTTTGCGGATCGTCGAGGACGACAAGTGATGGCCTGACCGTCTTTCCGTCGGGCCGTTTGAATTTCATGCCGCGGATGCGACCGGTCAGGCCGGCGACTTTGATGATCGCGCCGCCGGCTTTGCTGCCTGCGACGGACGGCAGGACGATCTCTTTCGCCGTCCAGCCGATCTGCGTGCGTTTGCCAGCGTGAAGTTGTCCGTTGGCTCGGTTGGCAATGCCGTCCAGGGCTTGGATGGGGAAACAGACTTCGGGGTAATCGGCGGCGAGCACGTCGTTGCAATCGAGTTCGGTTTTGATCGAGTCGAGCATGTCGCAAGCGTGCCCTTCGTCACTTCCGATCAAGCAAACGAAGTCGCGGTAGCCGTTGAGCACTGCCCAGATGCAGGCGACTTCGGCGAGGGACGATTTGCCGGAGCCGCGAGCCATCGCCAGCGAGAACAAACCACCGCGAACCACAGCTTCCTCGATCTTCGCGATGACCTTCAAGTGGTCCGGAGACCATGAAAGGTGAAACGTCAAACCGAAATAGGCTTCGCAAAAAAAGCGAAACGAACTGGCGGCTTTCGCTTTGCGTTCCGGGTTCTCGACCGCAGGTAATTCGCCAATATCACGGCCGGCTTGAGCGATCGCGGCGTTACGGGCTCGCGCTCGCTCCTTCGCTTTCGCGTACGGATCATCGTCCGCCTTGGGCTTCGGAGAATGACGCTTTTCGTGAAGCCAATCGGCGTAGCGGAGCAGATCGACATGCCGGCCGTCTCCGATGCGATTGCCAGCTTCGATTCGATGCCGGTGTAATTGCCGCTCGTTGATGACGGCGCCAAGCGGCGTTGAATTTAGCAGCCGACAACATTCGCTCGGTCGAAGTTTCCTTGGATCAATCGCCACGGCCTGCCTCCTTCAGCATCCATGCGGTGTAGGTCAACACGTTCAAGAGGCCTTCGGCATCGGTCGGTGCACCGGCGTCGATATCCGTTTGGACTTCGGCCGCATCGACCTTCCGCCGGCGAAGTTTTGTGAACAACGCGGCGGTCTGTTCGGCCGTCATCGCGTTCGGGTTGAGTTCGTCTTTTGGGCCTTCCATGGCGACCAGAGTCTCCGATGCTTGGGTGTGTATGCGAAGTCGCCTCACGCCGGCGACTGTCGCGTTTGGATGCATGCTCGCGGTCAGTGGCCGTATGTATCGGCGGGCCACGTCGGGCCGAAAGTGGCCGCGCGTGCGGGTGAAAAGAAGGCTGCGAATTCCTTGAACATTACTGCCGGACTTCGCTTGAGGTGTCTCGAAAACGCTGGCTCATGTGTGTCAACGAAACAAATTCTTCACCCCTTCGGAGACACACGCCATGCACGCCAACGACATCGCCTTCGGTATCGATTATGCGGAGTTCGGGATTATGCAGAGTTGGTCGGTTATGCACCGAAAAACGTTGATTTTTCAAGTTTGTGAGTCCGCATAACAATCTGCCAACCCGCGGGTCACATTGATCTGCTCGCACCCTGATTTGTGGAGTTGGTAATTATGTTGAGCTTCTATTTTCGCGATCCCAAGCGGCTTGCCGCGATGGAAAGCAATCACCTGTCGGCGTTCCTCAACGAGGCTGCCGTGTACTTCCATGCCCAAGGTTACTTCTTCAAGTACGCACGAGCATCATTGGGTTACTCCGCCGCATTTGGCGACTGGCTAAAATGTCAGAGAGTTAAGATCGATTCAATCTCTGACGACCATGTCGTGCAGTTTTTCGATTCAGTCTCTCCGGACGCAAACAGTCCGCGGAGAAAGCGTGCGGTTTCGGCTGTCAACAACGTTCTCTCGTTGGTCCGGAAGAAGCATCCGCCAAGACTTTCATCCAGCTTTGCTGAGAAGGAGGTTGAACGTTTCTCTGAGTTCCTCCGAACTGAGCGAGGTTTAGCGCGCGGGACGGTCGAACATCACCAACGAGGATTGTTGTTGTTCTTTAGAAGCATGTTTGGCAATTGCCAAATTTCGATGAAGCGACTGTCAGCCGAAAGTGTTCACAAATATGTGACAGGCTTGCCGCATCGAAGTCAGCAGCGGAATTGCTGTGCGGCATTGCGAGCCTACTTTCGATTTCTCCGCATGAATGGGATCTGCACCAGCAACTTACAACAGTGTTTACCGGTCGTCCGCAGCAATCGAATGGCGTTGTCGCCGAAATGGCTGGGTGATGGCGATGCTGCAAAGCTGCTACAAGCGGTTGACCGATCCACCAAGATTGGTAGGCGAAATTATGCCGCGATTCTTTGCATGATGGACTTAGGAGTACGGGTCGGCGATGTAGCTGTGCTTCGATTGGATGACATTGATTGGACCCATGGGACGATTCGGATTTCAAACCACAAGCGCGGCAGACCTTATGACTTACCATTGCCGGATCGAACAGGTGTTGCCATCGCCGATTATCTGCGAAAGGGTCGCCCCGCAACTCCGCACCGCAATGTGTTCTTGCGTCACACGCATCCAATTGGTCAGCCTGCATCGGCAGCATCTCTGAAGCGGATGGTTTCAGTTGCATGGAAACGAGCTGGGTTTACCGGACCGAATCGTGGCACCCACATTCTCCGTCACACGATGGCGACATGTTTGAAGCATGAGGGACAAAGCTTGAAGTCAATCGCAGATGTGCTTGGGCACCATTCCTTGCAAACGACAACCCTGTATGCACAGGTCGATTTACCAGCGCTTCGTCGTGTAGCAGGTGAGTGGCCGGAGGTGACAGTATGAGCAAGAAAACACTCGCGATGTCTTCACTCGTCGAACGATACATTGCTTACCGACGCTCGCTGGGGTATCGAATTCACTCAGAGGCGTACTTGTTGAGGTCATTCGGTCAGTACGCCGACAATCACGCTGCGGGGAGGCCACTTACGGTCGAAGTCGCGCTTCAGTGGGCGACCAATTGCAAAGGAAAGAAGCGAATTTACCATGCGAAACGATTGGATGTCGTCCGGTCGCTGGCCCGCTACCTCGCAGTCTTTGACGATCGTACCGAAATCCCGATGCGCGGTCTGCTGGGTAGAAGTTATGATCGTATCCCACCATACATCTTTGCCCCGGCAGAGATATCGCTGTTGTTGGGCACGTGCCTGACGTACGCTCCGTCTTTCAAACGTGATCCAATGACGGGTCTGAGAAACGCCACCGTCATCGGGCTTTTGGCGTGCACCGGAATGCGAATCGGCGAAGTGTTGGCACTGAAGAATGAGCACGTGGATCTCGATGAGGGGGTCTTGAGGGTTTGCCACAGCAAAAACCTGCCGATGCGTCTCGTTCCGGTGTCCGACTCGGCGCGAATCAGCTTGTTGAACTATCGCATCGCGAGGGATCGACAGTTCGGCAATGCGGATCAAGCTGACCCATTCATCCGATCACCTCGCGGTGGGCACCTGCCTTACACAACAATGCGATGCGCGTTCGATCAACTGCTGAAGCGAGCGAATCTGAATCCTGAAAACGGACGTAAACCTCGCTTGCACGATCTGCGACACACCTTCGCGTGCAATCATCTTCTCAGAGCATACCAAGAAGATTGCAACATTGATGACGCAGTCCATGAGTTGTCGGTCTATCTGGGGCACGCAACGCTGACCTCAACGTACTGGTATCTCAGTTCCGTACCGATCTTGATGCAGCAGTGCTCTAAACGGAGCGAATCGTCGATCAAACGCGCTAGACTGGGAGGCGAGTCATGAAAAAATCTGGACCCGATATCCCACGTCATCTGCAGCATTTTCTCGGTGAGCATTTAGTGCAGGACCGTGGCTGTAGTCTCAACACGGTACATTCATACCGCGATGCTCTGTGCGCCTTCTTGACTTACCTTCAACATAAGAAAAACCTTGCGCCGCGAGCGATCACCGCAAGCGATTTCTCCGCGGAGAATGTTGTGGCGTTTCTCAGCCACCTGCAGCGGACTAAGAAATGCAGCGACTCAACTCGCAACCAACGCTTGTCGGCAATTCGTGCCTTCGCGAGGTACCTTCGTTGGAAGGAACCACTTATCTCAAGTGATATGGAGAGCATCCTCGCCATTCCATCAAAACGGACATCGCGGCAAGTGCTCGGCTTTCTGGACCGCGATGAAATGGAAGCTATCTTGGATGCGCCGGACGCAAACACCTGGAGCGGAAAGCGTGATCGAGCTCTGCTTGCAATGATGTACAACACGGGGGCACGGGTCTCCGAAGTCGTGAGTGCCATAGTGTCGGATGTGACGTTGAAACCAAGTGGAACGTTTCGGTTTCAAGGCAAAGGTCGAAAAGAGCGGCTGTTACCTCTTTGGAAATCAACATCAAAGACGCTTGGCCAGTGGATCAAGGGAACTGGGCTGCGACCATCGCAACCGCTGTTTCCCAACGCTCGAGGCGCGATGATGACACGCTCGGGGGTGGAAAAGCGACTGAAGCAGGCGATTATTCGAGCAACTTCAGCCCGTCCATCACTCGTGCAAAAGCGGATTTCGCCGCATACGTTACGTCACACGACAGCCATGCATCTTCTTCAATCCGGCGTCGACATTACGCTGATCGCAATGTGGCTCGGTCACGAAAGTATCGAAACAACGCACCTCTACATTACAGCGAACCTTGAACTTAAAGAGGCGACGCTCGCCGCTCTCCAGCCGGTCAAGAACAGCTCGATGCGATTTCAGCCGGACGATGAACTGCTGAAATTTCTGAAATCGTTGTAGATTCGCGACCATGGGATTATGCGGAGTGCAGGGCGAGTCGCCGATCAAGAAAGGTAGCTATTCATGATGCCAAACAGCGTGACAGACTTCAGACTCTGCATAATCCCGAACTCCGCATAATCGATACTATGCGGAGCTCCGCATAGCATCGAACTCGAAACCACCATGCCCGAAAACGACCCCACGCCGATCGGCGGCTACCACAACGGGTTGCCGGTTTCTTGGTTGCCAGCGGGTTGGAAAGCCGAACGCGATTCGAGCATCATGACGCTCGGGCGAGGCCGAAAGGGTTGCGAATTCGTATCGCCGGTCCTCCGCGGATACGAAGGGCTGCAAAGCGTCATGACCGCGGTCGACGCGATCGCGGCCCGCGGCGGCCGGGTCAACTATTCGACCGGCATTCACGTAACGGTCAGCTTCGGCAACGACGCCGCGGCGCTCTCGCGACTCATCTCGCTGATCGGCAACCACGAACGGGCCATCTACGCTTCAACCGGAACACGACGCCGCGAACAAAACCGCTGGGCGAAACGGATCAAGGACTACGGCAACAAGGACGCCGCGAAACGCCAATGCGAATCGGATCGCCACCACCTGCTGAACCTCACGCACCTCGCCCGCGGCCGGAACCGAATCGAGATCAGGGCCTTCGCCGGCAGCCTCAACAAAGACAAAATTGCGGGGTACCTGCAAATTGTTTTGGGCTTGGTCGAACTGGCCATCAATAGCAAACGCTGCTCGGGCTGGGACTACGCCAAAAAGCCCGGAACCAAATCTTGCTGGGATCGACCGGGTGCCGGCGAAGGCGAAACGGAACTCAACCGGTTGTTCTATCGGCTTGGCTGGACGAAGGGTTGGTACAAGGGCGACCTGCGAAACAAACGATTCGGCGAACTGACCGCCGGCGACCAAACCTGCGATTGGCGGCCGGTCAAGAAAAAGCTGCTCGCCATGGCCCGCAAGTACGACCGGGCGGTGTGACCGCCGGCAGCCTGCCACCTCGACCACGCCACGATTCTCGCCGTGGCGTTTTTCAAAATTCTTTCCGCGAGTTTCGCGATCTGTCGCATTCTTCCGGTAGGTCATAGGTATCAGCCGACGATCCAGACGAACGCGACACGCGGCGTTTGTGGGCGACATCGGCGACATCAAGAAAACTGCAACAAGCTTGCAAATTACTGCCGGGTTTCGCTTGCTGTGTTCGGAAACCCATGGCTCATGTGTGTCATCGGAAGGCGGTTTTTCATTCACCTCAACGGAGAAACAAACATGACCATTGGCGAACTGATCGGCTTGCTCGAGGAGTACCGCGACGAGCACGGCGAAGACTGTGAAGTGCGTTTGATGACGCAACAAAACTGGCCCTTTGAAAACCGCATCGCCGGCGTCACCAGTGGCGCGGAAATGAACGAAGCGGAGCATGACGACCCGCACGAATTCGCGGACGACCAAGACGTCGCCGAAGACGCGATGGTTTACATCGTTGAAGGCGGGCAGATTTGCTACGGCAGCAAACGGGCTTGGGAAACCTGCCGCGATTGCTAAACGCGAACTTTCACGCCGGCGGCGCGAAAGAACGCCGCCGGCCTTTCTATCCAACAACCTAGGAATGAACCCATGACGCACCGAGACAAACTCGAAGACGCTTACGTTGCCGCACACATTCGAGCGTTGACCTTGCTCGAAGATTTGCACCAGACCATCGAGGATCTGCCGGCGCCGGGTAGCGACGATTATCCGCTTGATTGGGGCCATGTCGGATCGCTCAATCATCTTTGCGAACAACTGGCAGATTTGAAGAAGCACTTCGTTTTGTCCGATGGCGATTGACCATCAACGGCAGTCTTGGCCACACGCCGCGACGTTCGGCCAACGCCGCGGCGTTTTCTCATTCGGGCATGGTTTGTCGACATGTTTGATTGACGCCACACGTTGCATTTGTCGTCCACGTCGGCGGTATCGAGAAACATTCAACATCACCGCAAATTGCTGCGGGAACTCGCTTGAGGTGTCTTGGAACGCATGGCTCATGTGTGTCAACGGAACGAATTCTTGACCCTTTCCAAAACGGAAACACAACCATGCGAACTGTCAACGAAATCAACGGCCGCCGCCCTCGACCCGACCGCCTCGAAGTCTTGCGAAAGCGATACGCGGCGCGACAAACCCAAGCGGCCAACTGCTGCTTGAAGGCGGCAACGCTCGACATGCTTTCGGAACTAACCGACTACGTCAACTACTTTGAACCGGAAGGGATTTATGCGCCCGAAGACAGCCAACATGTCTACCCAGCGCTGCAACGCTTCTATGACGGGTTGATGGAATTGAACGCGCAACTTCACGACGACATCGGAAGGTAGCCGGCCGCGGCGAACGCCAACGGTCACGGTCACGGTCATTCGAAAAGTTTTCAAATGATTGCCGACCGCCGGCGGATTCCGCTTGATGTGTTCACAAACGCATGGCTCATGTGTGTCACCGAAACGCTTTTCATTCCTTTCCGACCGGAGACACACCCATGGATACTGCCACCCAAAGCCGTCCTTCAACCGCAGACGTTTTATACGCCCAAACATCAGCGTTGCTATTGATCGAACAACTCCGCGAAGCCGTCGCCAACATGCCGCTGGCCGACGCGGTATCGCAACGCGGGTTGGTTGAAACATTCGATGAACTGGACGACCTGCACGACGAAGTCGACGGGTTGTTAACGAACCTCCGAAAGAAGTTCGACAACTGAATTCCGCCGTGCGTCGCGAGTTATCGCAGCATTCCAGAAACATGGAAAAAGACTGCGAAAAGCTTCCCGAACTCGCTTGAGGTGTTTTCAAAACCATGGCTCATGTGTGTTAACGCCGAACGGCAAAACGCTTTTCAAACCCTTTCCCAAAGAGACCAAACCATGGCCCTGAACGAAACCCAAAAGACTGCGATCGCCAACCTTCGCACCGAGATGTTGAAACTCGACCCGGACACGTACCAACGCATCCGCGAAGACTTTTATCGCATCGCCGACAACCTCAAACCGCTCGCCGACGCTTTGGAGAAGGCGGACGCCGACCTAGGCGGCAACGCTGGTCCGCTTTTGGACGAACACTACATCTTCGCCCAAATGTACGACCTATTCCGCAAGAGCAACCTGGGCGGGGTGGTTTAAACGAAAGCCGAAACGCCGGCAAGGAAGCCTGGCGTCGCGGCGGGTTGGTGCCCGCCGCCTGACGATGGCAGCCAACCACGAACGATTCCAAACGGAGAGACAAAGATGAAAAAGACAGACGTAAAGATCGGCGGCGAGTACTACGCCAAGGTCACGAACAAGAAGGTTGTTGTGCGGATCGACGCGGAGAACTCCTCTGGCGGTTGGGACGCGACGAACCTTTCGACGAACAAGAAGGTCCGTGTCAAAACGGCGGGCCGATTGCAAGGTCCTGCGCGAACCACGGCGTCGGATGGGGAACCCACCCAGCGTGTGAAGAAACGCGTTGCCAAGAAGACGTCCGAGTCGCCGGCCACCGAGAAAAAGCTTTCCTGCGTGAAAGCGGCGATCAAGGTCTTGGAAGAAAGTTCGGAGCCGCTGAACACGCAGGAGATGATTGCGGCGATGACGGACGCTGGGTACTGGACCAGCCCCGGCGGCAAGACTCCGCACGCGACGCTGTACTCGGCGATCCTCCGGGACCTTGGCAAAGGCAATGAGAGCCGATTCGTTAAAACCGAGCGCGGCCGCTTCACGGTTCGCAGCTAGGCGGGAAGGAATAATTCGATGCAAAAGCATTTTTTACGATTTGCGAGAGGTCGAGGACTTGGCCGATGGCGAGCGAGCATTGCCAGAACCAGGTGTGACGTATGACTTGCGGACAATGGAGAACCGCACGGTGGATACCGAGGTCGAATGTGTGTTTCGCGATGGAGACACCTTGTTCGCGCGAACTTCCGCCGGCGAAACCTATCCGGTGACCGGTGAAGGCTCGTACGTTTTGGTCCCGCGCGGCTTGTAACCGCAAACACTTCTCCGCATGGCGAACACTTCGCCGCACACGCCCGACGTTGGCCACGGTCGGGCGTTTTGTCGTTGGTCGGTTAACGGGCCACACGTCGTCGAGGCCCCACACGCGGCGACGTCGGCCGCGACTTCTTTTTGGTGAAAAACATCGCGAATCTTTACGTGTGTTTTCCAAAGTTCGCTTGCTGTGTGCGCCGGCGCATGGCTCATGTGTGTTCACGCGAACGCCATTTCTTTCTCCAAACACAGAGAGCCCGAATGCAAAACTTGAAACCTCAACGCTGGCGATCGACGGTTGTCCTCGCCGACGGCCGGCGAATCGAAGTCGACGAACCACTGCCAGTCCATACCATTGTCGCCGATGCGAAACGCGCCGGTGCCACCAAGGTCGAACTCGAAAACGGCACTGAAATCTTCCTCAACGAAAACGGAGAACAACAATGAACAAGGTTCAAACCCCCAACCCGCGATCGATCGAGCCGGCGCCGGCTTACGAGAACGGTCACCAGATCACACGCGACTTGTTGCGGCACATCGAACTGCAACTCGACCGCATGATGCGGCCGGACTGCAAGGACCTGCGTTGGACAAATGTGCGGGCGGTCAATTTGATCAACGCCCAGCTATCGGAGGTCGCCGCATTGCTCGATGAAACCAACGGAGTCCGTAACTGATGAACGGCAACACAAACTTCAAGGCGGGCGACCGGGTCCGCCTGGTTTCGATGACCGACGACCCCGACCCGATTCCCGCCGGCACCATCGGAACGGTTGTCGGTGTTTATCCACAACGCGATTGGACGCAACTTGATGTTGATTGGACGGGCGGCCGGTCGCTGATGCTTTCCATTCCACCGGATGTCGTCGAGCGAATTGAACTGCCGGCGGCCGACAAGCCATAAGGATTTGAAACCATGTCGACACGAGCCACGATCGCAGTCCGCCGGCCAAGCGGCGACTACTTGGCGGTCTATTTGCATTTTGATGGCTACCCTGAGCACGCCGGAAAACTGCTCGAAGCCAACTACCTGACGGCCGAGGAGGTGGAAACGCTCGTTCAGCGGGGCGACATTCGCTGTCTTGATTCGGAGTTGGGCGAACCGGAGTACTACGACACCGAAGTACCGTCAACAACGTTGCCGACGTTGGAAGCGATGCTCGACTATTCGAGGAATTGCGGCGCGGCCTATGTGTACATCTTCGATGATGGTCAGTGGGCAACTCGCAAGCTGTCTTGACTACGCTCATCGCATGTTTTCCTCGCGGACGCCGACGGGGATCGGTGACTCCCCGGTCCGTTCGAGCACGGCGACCTTGCCGGTGAAACGCTGGTAGCGATCGACGATGACGTCGCAATACGGTGGGTCGAGTTCCATCAAGAAGGCGTTGCGTCCGGTTTGCTCCGCCCCAATCAAGGTCGAACCGCTGCCGCCGAACAGATCGAGCACGTTCTCGCCTTTGCGTGACGAGTACTGCATCGCCATCACCGCCAACTCGGCGGGCTTTCCGGTGAGGTGTTCGAGCTTTTGTGGTGGGATCTTCTTGACGTGCCAAAGATCGGTCGCATTATTCGGGCCGAAGAACTTGTGGCCGGCGCCCTCTTTCCATCCGTAGAAGGCCCATTCGTGAGCTCCCATGAAATCCTTGCGAGTCATCACCGGGTGCTGTTTGTCCCAGATGATGGCTTGCGAGAAATACAGCCCGGTGGCAGCGAGGACCGGTGGATAGTTTGCGATGTTGGAGAAGCCTCCCCAAATATAAAATGACCGACCCGGTTCGAGCGCGCGAGTGATGTTGCTGAACCATGCTTTCAACAGACGGTCGAACTCTTCGTCGGAGACGAAGTCGTTCTCCAGCGGTCGGTCCTTGGCCCGCATCTTTCTCGGGCCTTCTTTTGACTTACCCTTGCCAGCCTCGAACGAGCTATTGCCGGCCGCGATCGCGTTCTTGCTGCGAGGCTCAACGCGAACATTATACGGGGGATCTGTATTACAAAGATGAATCTTCGCACCCGCCAACAGGGTATCGAGGTCTTCGACGCTGGTGGAGTCGCCACACATCAATCGATGGTCACCGAGAATCCAGATGTCGCCTCGCTGCGTCACCGCCTCGTCGGGCGGTTCGGGAACGTCGTCGGGATCAGTTTGCCCTTCCTTCACGCCGGGATCGAGCAGTTTGGCAAGTTCATCGCTGTCGAAACCGAGTAACTCGCAGTCAAAGCCAACGTGCTGCAGTTCACCGAGTTCGATCGGCAGCAGGTCAAAGTCCCATTCCGCGTTCTCGCCGGTGCGGTTGTCTGCGATGCGGTACGCCTTGACCGCTTCGGGTTCGAGGTCACGGGCGACGTGAACCGGGACTTCGGTAAGGTTCAATTTTTGCGCGGCTTTGAACCGCGTGTGCCCGACGATGATGACGCCATCGGGATCGACGACGATCGGTTGCCGGAAGCCAAATTCGTTGATGGACTGGATGACCGGTCGGACCGCATCATCGTTAATACGTGGGTTGTTCTCGTACGGCTTGATTCGATCAAGCGACCACATTTCGACCTGCATGGCAGAGTCCTTTTCCAGAGGTAAGAAGCGGAAAAGGGTCGGTCGTTGGGTGGTTGGTTAGATGGTTGGGTTGGTTGGGTGCGTCGTCCGAGCGGGCTGAAACTATATTCCTTTGAAACTCTCGATTCGTGGGATTTTCGCGGGCAACTCGGTCACGTCGTGGTATCCGAAGAATTCAACGGACTGTGAATGGTCATTGGAGAACTTCCTGAGTCGATCGAGTGACTCCAGCCTGGCCACATTGTCTTCGGCGCGAATGGTTGCGAGTTCGCCGATTGGGTGATTGCGATCGTTCAGTTCTTCACGCAAATAGTAGGCATCGCCAACGTACAATAGCTTCGTTGAGGACGTTTCGACGGCTACGCCGCAATGACCGATCGTGTGTCCCGGAAGCCAAATGAGGTGGACAGCGGCGTCTATCGCTAACTCGAGACGCCTCGACGGTAGACCGAACCAATCCCCATCAGCTTCGGAGTAGCTATCCCACATCGGGCTATGCGAGAATTGCTCGGCACTGTACCGAGGGCTACCACGTTCAATCTCGGCTAACTCCTCGGACGACACATGCACCTTTGCTTGGGGGAAGTCGGCTAGACCGCCTGCATGATCGTGATCACCGTGAGTCAACACGATGTCGGTGACAGAGGTTTGCGAAAGTCCAAGGCTCTCGATTTGGCAAAGTGCCGTGCATTCGGGGATGAACTGAAAACCGGCCGCGTCGATCGCTGCTCGTCCAATGCGAGGGACAGGTTGCTCAATGTCCAGCATTCCGATTCCCGAATCGACGAGGACAATCCGATCAGCTTGTCGAAGGATCAATCCGTGGCAGGACGCTGGCGGAAGTGGCGGTGAATGAAGCCAACCGAAATTGGCGTGGATGATTTTCAGCATGAGGGGTTCAACGCTACAGGTCGATTTTGGTGAATGCATACAAGATATAGGTTGAACCCAAAACGACGAAGGTCATCACGCTCAACCTTCGTCAGCTAACCTTCCCCCATCGTTCCAGTTGCCGAACATCTTGCCGGCGGCGGTCTTGGTGATGAAGTTGCGGAGTCGTTTGTCGAACTCGGCAGGTTGCTTTCGCATCTCTTCGACGTAGCCGATGCGAACGCGTTTGTAGAGATCCGGAAACGACTCGAAGTGTTCCCATGCGTCGGGTTTGGCCTTGAGTGCGGCGACGATGTCTTCGGCGACCCAGAAGTTGATTGACAGGTCGGGCAACGTCGCTTGGCCGGCGTCGGTCATCAAACCGAGACGAATCAACCGGCGAGCACGTTCCTTATTCAACTCGGTCCAGTTGCTGCGTTTGCGACGCGGCGTCAGACGTTGAGCCTTCTCGAACTCGGAATGCTTCTTGGCGATGCCGTCGATCCAACCGAAACAGATGGCTTCCTCGACCGCGTCGAGATACTCGACCGCTGGCACATTGGGTCGCTTGTCGAGTAAAAGCCAAATCTCGGTCTTTGTCTTTTGGTTTTCCTGCAGCCAGCCTCGCCATTCCTTCCGGTTGGCCGGTTTGATCGTTTCGGTGATGTCCATGCTGCGACCCAGGTTGCAATCACTTCCAACGGGCTTCAATCGAGCCGTTTCCAATAAACCACTTTGTCCATGCCGTCGATGTAGAAGTCGCTGATACGAGCTTCTTCGCGATAGCCATGGGATCTGTAGAACGACCGAACGTATTCAAAGTCGTCGAGCCCGGCCGTTTCCACTAGCAACACGCGTGCGGATTGCTTCGCTAACGCTCGCTCGACGAAGCTGAGCAACTTACCGCCGCGACCACACCTCTGCTTGGCTGGATCAATGGCAATGTAGAGCAGATTCCATGTGCCTTCGGTCATTCGCTCTGGCATCGCGTAGGCAACACCAGCGATACCGTCCTCGTCGTCGACGAACCATTTGTCGGTAGATACATCCCCAGCGGCAAAGTGTTGATCGACGGTATTTGCCAGTTCCGACAACTCTCGCGCCTCGAACAGGCCAACCGCCGAAGAAAGCTCCATCACGCCTGCTTTGTCGTTGGCTTTGAAGTCACGAATCATTTGAAAACTTTGCTATTGGTTCTCGATAGTGCCTGCGGGCAGACACCACTCAAGCCGGTAAGGTTCGCATGAAAGACATGCGGACGCCAGACAACCGCGACCGAAAGTCTCATTCGGACAAGCAAAACAAACTGTACCTAATAACGCCGCTGTTCCCGCGGCCCCCACCGGCGTTTGCACGGCCGGGAAGTACCTAAACGCGGTCGGTTGGCGGTTGGCCGGGCAGTGGTTCGCTATCGACGCAAACGGCCACAACGGCGGCGTCTGTCGCGTCCTCGTGGGCTGCCGCGTCTAGTTCGGCGTTGGCGTCGGTGATCGCAAATGACGCCAACCGCGGACGGAATTCGCCACACCAATCACATGCGATCACGATCGGGAACAACGCGTAGTTCACCGAGGCCTCGCGGTTGCCATGGTCGCATACCGGTGGGAGACGTCGGCACTCACCCTGTTGGCATTCCTCTTCGGGCGGTTGATCGCGATCGAGCAGCGGCGAGGTGTCGAAGAAGCGGCAATCCCAGCACGACGGTTCAGGCTGATTCAAAATACCGCAATAACGCAATTCATCAGTAACCCCCTCGTGCCCTCGCGTGCGGGCGGGCATACGCGCGGGTGTCTGATGTATTGAGGTATTATTATTTATGTATTTCATTGTTCGTATTTCCTTGGGTTTCAGGCGAATTTCGGGTTTGCGGCATTCGGTGATGAACTCGATTACCGCACTGATGTTTTGGCCCTCGCAGTGATTGCCGCAACTGCGGTATTCAATTCATCCGTTTTCGAGCAGCCGGTAGACAAAGCCGCATCGGGTCTTGGACCGTCGCTGCTCACGAACAACCAAACGCTGCGTGCCCAGCAATTCGATCACCTCCTTTTGTTCGCTGGGTTTCCACGGCAATCTGCGGGCGAGTTCCCATTCGGGCATTGGTTTGTCGCCGCGTTTCTCTTTCCACTTCTTCAGCAGCCGGACGACCTCCTTGGCCATCGCGTCGAAGTCGTTACGGGCAACGTGGTCGCTGGCCATGAACAGCATCCGCCGCGTTTGATGCTCGACCACGCGGATGGCCCAGCGACAAGCGTCAGCATCGATGACCGGATCACGGCAGTTGCGACTAACGGCGTAGAGAAGGGCGAGCTTTCGGGTCTGTTCGCTCACCCGTCCCCACACCGTCGTTCCGACCGGATCGTTCGCTTCCTCGGCTTTGTCGTACTGTTCCTCGGCGCTGACGCGAGCGTCGGCGAGCAACCGCTTGGCATCCTTGTCATGAGGGACGATTGCCGGCGTGGGGTTCCAATCAACAAGATTGCCGGCACCGGGGCGGAAATTCTCCCACCACGCGGCCGTCTCGATGATCGAATCCGGGACATCACGGATCTTGGGTTCTTGGCCCTTTCCGCGACGGCCACATTCGAAGATCAACATTCGAGCGAATAATCCGTTGGTTAACATCCGCTCGGACAACGCTTCGTAATAGTGGTTCGGGATCGCCGTGCCAAAGATGACCAGTGACGGTTGATTGATGACGCCGGGGTCTTCTTTGCCGGCTTTACGACGCATGGGATAGACGCTGTTGGCAGATGAGTACATCGTCAGCAACGTCGACATGATCTGCTCGAAGCGAGCGTCCTTGGATTTGTTGATCGATTGCAACAGTCCGTCGATCTCGTCGGTCTGAAACAGCATCGACGGGGTTAGGTTCAAACCGTCTTGAATCCCTTCACCGGACGCGAATCGTTCTCCGACGCAGCTTGCCATGCCAACTTGCTGCAGGATGCGGACGTTCAACTTCCGCGGCCAATCCTTGCCAGCGGCCGAGTGAGCCAAACCGAGCAGATACAGATTCGTCCGGTTGTCGCCGGGATCACGTACGCGGCGGCCGGCGAGTGTGGCTTGCAGCGACAACGCTCCGCAGAACGCCATGACAGGGTTGGGATACGGAGCCGTGTCGAGGCAATGGTCCATGACCTCGGCGATGAATCCGGGGATACGGAGTAAGTGATCTGGCAGCACTCCGGGGTCGGGAATGTTGGGTTTGTCACTCGAATCCGGTTCATCGTCGTCATCGTCAATGATATTTGATGACTTTGTGAAAGCCGACAGATCAACGTCATTCGCCGGTGGCGATGTCAATTGTTCGTCGCGCAACCAGCCGTAGGGACGATCGTGAGATTTGGTTGCCGCTTGGTTGATCTTGTGCTGCAACTCACGATCGGACCACGGCGGCGAACACCGCGGGTTGTATTCGCTTTGCAAGATCGCGAGGGCGCGATTAGGTGCAATGCCGAAGCCGTGAACCAATGCGGTCGCGGCGGCGAAGGTTTTCGAGTGACCGCTGCTGCCGGAGACCGCACCTGGCATGGCGGTGAGGTATGCGATGGCTCGTTGTTCAACGTCGGCGGTTGGTTCCGAAAGCGCGGCCGGTATTGGCTTGGCAACTGGAACGCCCCGTTTGATGATGACGGCATCGGCGAGAGCTTTCACGCACGCGGCCAGCATGGGGGCGGGGACGGTTGCTGGATCGGCGTCGAGCACGTCATAGGGTTCGCCGTCTGGATGGATGCTTGGGCCGACCACGGTTTGACCACCAGTGGATCGCAGCTCAACGATCATCGAACCGTCGGTCGGATCGGTGTGTTTGTCTGTGGTTGCACCAGTTGCGACGTACCAACGATGCGAGCGCGGTGAGGACGGCCGGCCGGTAACCGCTGGCGTTGGCGGCAGATATTGATCGGCTAGTTCGATCGCTTCGGGACAATCGAGATCCACGTCGACTAGCCAACCGGACGGCTCGCCGAGGATCAGTCCAATATTGCAACCTTCGGGAAAGACCTCAGGCTGCAAACGCAGCGATGTCCAGTCCCGTCGCGATGGTGACTTGGAGTTTGGTTTGAGCGGCACGCAGTACCAGCCACGATCGCGGTAGTTCGCGACGTGCGATCGAACGTCGATTGGGATTGGCTGGGACATGGCCGGCTACCAAGATGCAAGTCACTGGGTGGGGAAGATGGGTGACCGCCGGCAGTCACTCACTCGATCCCAGCTTCGGCATCTCGGCGAGCCGACGCTGCGCGGTTTCGTAAGCCTTGATAGCCCGGTCCGCGTGTCGAGTCTCCGGTGAGACGTGCTGGAAACATTCATCCAACGCTTGGGTGATGTCGATCATCCAGCCGCTCCAATACTCTCGGTCACGCGGCGGCAGATAATGTCGAATCTTGGCCAGCGGATGCTTCGGCACCAGCGTCGACCGATCGTGGTAGAAGCACAACGTCCCGCCGTCATCGTTCGCGGTTGGTTCGTCGATGTACAAGTCATAGTCAACGGTCTTCACCTCGGCGTCTTCGATGTTGTCGACATCGCTTTCGTCCACCAGATTGACCGACAGGCTTCGAATGAGGCGGGCTGCATCGCCGGCGACCGAAAGCTCGACACCATCAAGCGGACCGTCGTTGAGTTGGATCAAGTATTCCAATGAAACATCCTTGGGCTAAAGGTCGAAGTCAAAACGGGGCATCTTCGAGATTCGCGATTGCCGGTACTTCGCCGAGCGTGCAACCGATGATGCGGTCGTAGCGTTGGCCAGCGATTGATCGCACGGTGATCGAATCCGGTGCGGCCAATAGTCCGGCGGCAGCGATGCCCATCGCCTCGTCGGCGTCAGTCGGGCACGGATCGAGGCAACGCTCCTGCCACCACTGTTCGGCTTTGCGGCGGGCGAAGCCGGAGTGCTCGATGCAGATGAATTCACTTTGCCAATGATCCAGACCGATCATGTAGTCGACTCGCAAGCATCGCGGTGCGTCATCGTCGGCATCGCGTTTGCGATGGATGCGATAAACGATGTCTTGGACGTCGTAGTCGGTGTCGGTGACTTCGCCCGAGAGGACGCCGGCTTCGCTCGCCTTGGCATCGTGGGCCTCGCGGTCTGGCGGTGGAAACGGATGACCGCACTCGGGACAATTCGCATATCCGCACGCGACCAAGGCGTGACATTTTTCGCACTCTTTGGCCGGTGGTTCTTGGTCCGGGCGGGCAGCTTTCTCTTTCGGTTTGATTTGGTCGATCGGTCCGTGGCGTTCGATGTTGCCGCCGAAGTCGAGGACTAGGCAGTTCCGTTTGTCGGGATGCAGACGAAAGCCGCGACCAACACATTGATAAAGCAAGCCCGGCGACATGGTCGGGCGGAGCATGACCACGCAATCGACGCGAGGTGCGTCGAATCCGGTCGTCAGCACATTCACGTTGCAAAGGAAACGCAGCGGTTCGTCGGCAAGCAAGGAAGTTGGTGCATCACCGCGGAATCGCGACAGCAGTTCATCGCGTTCATCCGCCGGCGTCTCACCAGTGACAAAGCCACACTCGATGTCGTGGTTTTTCGCCAACGTTTCGACGATTTGCCGGCCGTGGGCGACACTGGCGGCGAAGATCAAAACCGCCCTGCGGTCCGCGGTCAGTTCCACGATCTCGGCACACGCGGCCGACACGAGGGCGTCGTCGCCGGCCAATTGTTCGACATCACCGGTGACAAACTCGCCGGCACGGGTGCGGAGGTCGCCGAAGTCCGCTCGGTTGACGCCAGCTTTGGAAACGAGCGGGCAGAGATATCCATCGCGGATCAGTTCTTTGATGCCGACGTCGAAACAAACATGATTCAAGAAATGGTCTGGCGAACAGATCATTCCACTGTCCAAGCGGAACGGTGTCGCGGTTAGCCCAATCACGCGAACATTCGGGTTGATCACTTTGCAATCGGCAAGAAACTGCCGATACATACCGTCACCCTTCTTGCCGATAAGGTGTGCCTCATCAACCACGATCAGATCGAACGGATCAAGCTCGCACGCTCTCTTGTAAACGCTTTGAATGCCAGCGACCAAAACCGGCGTGTTCGTGTCACGCTTCTTCAGCCCAGCGGAGTACAAACCGACGTCGATGTCCGGACAGAGGCGGCGAACCTTGTCGGCGTTCTGTTCGAGCAACTCTTTGACGTGAGCCAGGATCAGCACGCGACCGCTCCAACGCTGAACAGCATCGCTAGCGATCTGCGCAAGCACGAGAGACTTACCGGCACCGGTCGGCAATACGGCGACCGGATTGTCGTCGCGGGTGCGGATATGTTCGTAAACCGCGTCGACGGCGGATTGTTGATAGGCTCGCAGTTGCATCACATCGGCACTCCGTTTCGGCGTTTGCCGGATCCGGCTTCAACGACCGATGGCGGCATCTTCGATTGCTTGTGTTTGCAATCACGACAAATTCGGTGTGTCGGGCCTTTTGATTCGAAAGATTGGTGGCACTGCAAACAAATGCGATTGGCATGGGCGTGTCTTTCGACATCGACCTCTGCGATCCAGACGATCGCTTGGCCCTTTGGCTTGTCTGCCGTCCGCTGGACACCGGCGGCGATCTCTGCCTTGGTTCGTCGCTTTGGCGGAGCCTTCTTCTCGGCCACGATCTTTTCAATCGCCAATCGCACGATCTGGTTGTCGTCCAAGAACGCTCCGCCCCACTGCAGCGCGTCAAGCATCGCTTTGAGCACATTGTCGATGTCGCGACGGCGGCGGTCGGGCATGTGCAATTCGATGTCGACCGACAGGGGGCCTTCGAGCGGTTGCACGCCTTTGCGATGCAGGTAGCCGCTCACGTCGGCGCGGTACTCGCGACCTTTCTTGGAGATCAACACACGCTGGCCGACGTGTCGCCAGTAGTGATTGATCGTGGGCGGATAGGGCAGTTTGAGCTTGAGCATTCGTTACAGAGCAAGTGAAAAGAAAACGCCCGGCCGACAGTCCGTTGCCGGCCGAGCGTCTGGCCTTGGTGCGATCTTCAGGGAGAGGTCGCGACTATCGCTGCCAAGGTGGGGTATCCGTGCCGGAAGAGTCCGGCGAAGAAGCGGCGGTGCTAGACAGTTCGGAAGCCGCGATGGGCTGGGCCGAGGCGTCGCGCCGGGAATACCCCTTCACTTCGTTCTGCAACTCGCCAGTGTCTGATCGGCGTTTCACCTTGACGTGGATGTTGCAAGGCAAGTTGTGCAGGTCCGTCGAATCCGTTGGGGTGAGCACACCCACGGCGCGGCAGATCGCAGACAATTCGCGACGAGCGATCTCGACTGCGGTCGCGTTGGGGTTGTCGAGATTGAGTCGCACCCACAGGAGCCTGTTGGCGTGCTCGCCTTCGATAACTTGAAACGTGAGCTGAAGATAATTTCCGGCTCCCGACTTGGTCGGCTTCATTTCGCTGTCGGTGATGACGGCAACGTACTTGCCAACCGGGATCGGTTCGAGGTCGTTGGCGGGTTTAATAGTGTTGGCATCAAAGCCTTGAAGGTTGGCCATGGTTGGTTCCTTGGGAAAGTGGAAAGGGTTGGTGAATCGGTCGATCAGTTCTTGGTCATGGCACCGACGAACGCCGGCCACGAGAGCGGCAACTCGGTGTCGATGCCGTAGCGATTCTTGGCGACGCACGACGGTGATCCATAGGCACGGACAATACGTTCGCCGCCGTCTTTGCCGACCGCGTGAGCGATCGTGCGTTTACGGTTGAACCCGCCGTCTTCGGTTTGCGTTCGCATCTTGCGGGTGGCGAACAGCACCGCATCGCACCACTCTTTGATGAGTGCCGCGGCGTGTTTGTGCAGTCGCGGCGAATAGCGGTCGTAGGGCGAGCTTTCCGGATCTTCGAAACGCTCGACCTTTGAGTGAGCGATCAGCACGACCACCATGCCACGGGAACGCAGCACGCTAAGCACATCGAGAACGTCCCGCCACAGCGATAAGGCGTGCATGTAGCCGCGGGCGTATCCGCCGTCGACCTTTTCGATTGACTCGACTCCGTACTGCTGGCAGAGCTTGTCCCAAACCAAACGTTCGAGCCAATCGAGTGAGTCGACTACGACGCTTTGATAGTCGTGCTTTTCATCACGCAGCGTTTTCAGTGCCGCCATGACGTCATCAAACGTGCCGGCCAGCGGAAAACGATCGCAGTCGATCTCGTCGAGACCGTCTTCGGTCTGAATGAAGATCGGCTTGGGTGCTTGGCTGCCGAATGTCGACTTGCCAATGCCCTCGACGCCATAGAGCAGCACGCGAGGTGGCTTCGATTGCCGGCCGGATTGGATGGATTGAAGTAACGTGGTCACTGGTTGGTTGACTCCTTGACGGGTGGTGGTTGGTTAAAGGGATTCGATCGGTTCAACGTCAAAGTTGCCGTCTCGATCGCTGGTCACGAGGTAGTGCTTGAAGTCCACCTGAACGATGAAGCGTTGACTCGGTCCGAGTCGTTTGCGGAGCGACTTACACGCTCCGGTGAATTCGCGAGACGCTTCGTTGAAGCGATCCGCCGATCGCAGGTAGCGTCCGACGGCGAGCGAGAGTCCGACGCGGCGTTCGATATCGAGGGCAAGATTGGGCATGACAGTCCGGGTTGGGGTTGCGGGAAGTCAGCAAGCGGATCGACGCTCGCCGGCTACCTGTAGACCTACCGGAACAAATGCCCAAATCACGAAACCCGGCGAGAAATAATTTCAGGCGAGGTAATCACGCAGTCCCGCGTCCTCGAAGACTTGCGTCAGCTTTTCCAGCCGCGACACGACCGTCGAACGCGGCAAATCCAAGATCTCGGCGACGTCCGTCACGTTGTGTTCACGAAGCAGGATCAGAAATTCCCGCTCGTCAGCGGGCAGTTCAGCGAGCACCGACGCCAGGTCATCGCGCAGGTTCGTTGCATCAATCGAATCACGCTTTTCGGTTTGCAGCCGGCGTGACTTGTCGTCTTGATTCAGCAGGTCCACCATCGCTCGCGGACCGACTTCGCCATCGTTGATCCGCTGATCGAGCGAAACGCCATCGGCGGTGTAGCGGACCTTGGCCCTGCGGTGTTCGAGCATCGTGGCGGTGTGCCGGTCAACGATGCTGACGATGTAGGGATTGCGATGGCCGACCTCGTCGTCGTGGTGCTTCATCGCGTCGGTCAATCGAATCAGGAATTCCTGCGTCAGATCATCAACGGTGTCGCCGACGAACTCGGCGAGGCGAAGCAACTGTGTGACTCGCCGGTGAATGATTTTGCGGGTGAAGCAATCGGCGATCAACTCGGCCACGATGCGGTCGGCCTCGGTCGTTCCTTCGCCGGGGGCAACCAGATCGATGGACGAAAAATAGGGTTTGGAAGAAAGGGTCACGTGCGAACTCCGTCGGCAAGTGGGTGATTGGCTTGGCCGCGTCACGGCAGCGGCCACACCCACCGGCGAAGTTGCACGAAATCGCACTCCGGCTTTTGTGAAACCGTTTTGACCCCGCAAAACACAGGGAGAAAACGTTGCAGAAAAAGTTGTTGCAGTTGCACGAAATCGCACTAACTGCAACTGCAACACTCACGCGTCCCACGTGCGAGGGGATCTGCCGACTAGAAATTCCTAAACTTTCTTTGGTCGCTTGGACCAAACGTGTCAAAGCCACCGGTCACGCTGAACGGCGAATGCTGTTTCCAAACCCTTCTCACCGGAGATCCGAAATGGACGTGATTCCGTTCCACCGCCCGCTGACCGACGAAGAGTTCGCCCAGGAAGAAAAGGCCGATGCTCTGCAAACCGAGATGCTCGATCGGTTAGCGAAATTTCTGCTCAACCCCGAACTGGACCGATGCGACATCGCCGACGGCATCCTCGCCGACGCCGAATTGATCCAGTTCCTCGGCCAATTCGAAAACGTGATGCTCGAATGTCATGCTCCCCGCGGAGCGAGTTGGGCTGAGATCCAGCAGGACCTTTCCTACAGTTCGATCACAACCGAGTCCGGCATCCCACGCGATCCACTTGTCCTGCCGTTGTTGCTGGGATGCATCATGGACGAGGACGACCGCGTCTGGCGCCAGGGATCACCGCAAGAATTCATCCGCGCGCACGAGGATGTTCAAACATCGAACTTACGTGGCCGGCCAATGTTCTATGCTGGCGTGAACGGGTCGATGTCCAGTGAGTTTGTCAGCGCCAAAGAAAATTTTTCAGACGGTTATTTACAGTGCTTTCAGCTTTGCTAGCAAATTTTGACTAGACCGGGCAATCTGCATGACTAGATTTAAGCAAGCACGAAACGAAGTCTATCAGCGCTAATTCGATCCGCCCAAAGTCAACGTCATGGAAGTCCGATCATGAAGCCATCGAAGTCACGCCGGGAGCCGCCCAGACGCGGACGACCACGCCAAACCGAAATCACCGAAGGCCAATCGCGGGCACTCGACGAACTGTCCGCCGCGATCGATCGCCACGGCATTGCGCCGACGATGACCGAACTCGGTGACCGGCTTGGCATCAGCGCCGCCAGCGCCCACCAACTGGTCTTGCAACTTGAACGCAAGGGTTACGTCGCACGGCAACCGCGGAAGGCGCGAAGCCTTCGCGTCCTGCGACGTCCGAGCCAATCGATCGAGTCAATGACCGGTGTGAAGTTGGTTGGCGTGGTCAAAGCTGGTCCGGCGATGTTGGCCGAAGAGAACTGTCTTGGCGAAGTCATGGTTGCGTCATCGCTGGTCGGCCGCAGCCCATGCTTTGCCCTGACGATCAGCGGCGACAGCATGAAGGACGCTGACATGCGTGACGGTGACGTCGTGATCGTTCGCCGGCAACCGATCGCCGAAAACGGTGAGATCATTGTTGCGTTGATCGATGACGAAGCCACCGTCAAGCGTTTGGAAGCCAACGACGGAGAGGTTCGGTTGCTGCCGGAAAACCGCCGGTACAAACCGATCGAGGTTCAGCCTGATAGCGACTTTCGTGTGCTTGGAAAAGTCATCGGTGTTTCTCGGAAGTCTGAAAGTTAAGAGTTCATGTCCCAACCTGTTGCCATCTCAACCGTTTTTCGAACCGTTCCCAATGTCTTGCTTCGTCGTTGGTTCGACGACCACGTTCCCGGACAATTCCCAATCAAGTGGGATGATCTGGGCGAACGCGAAGTCGAACCGATGATGTCCTTTCACAACGAGTTGCCACCGAGCAAGCGTGACGAAATGGACATTGATCTGCAAACCGTCCGTGCGTTCGCCAGCGAAGCCGGCATGCGAGCGTTCATGGACGCTGCAGAATTACATGACGTAAACGACCTGATGCAACGCATCCCCGATGACCTCGACCTGAACGGTCGAGCGATGTGGGTGCGTGTCAATGAACCAGAGATCTTTAAATCGTCGTTGCTATTCCTGCGTCTGGACGAGGCCCAGTGGTGGCGGTGCCGAAACGATGTTCCCCAGAACATGCGAATCGCTAAAGACGTCAAGGAAAGACTTCAAGACGCGATCTCCGACCTACTTCGCGAAGACGGTCGCGGCCAGCAAACGACCGTCCAGATCGTCAAACGCGGCGATTGCACCTACTTCGATTGCAACCCGGACGACTACGTTCGCAGTGAGAACACGCACGATGAAAGTGGCAACTTGATGTCCATCCCACTGCGTCCGACGACACAAGTTCTCGTGAAATACGACGCAGGCGTCGGCCAATTGCAAATTTCGACGAAGATCAAACAGCCACGCAAATCCCAGATCGAACAGGTCGTCGCCAAGGTCGCGCTGGGCTGGGATCTTGGGCCGTACAGCGATGAGCCGGCGTATGAATTGGACCATCTCAAACTCCCAACGTTCAATCTCGAAACGGATCCGTCCGACAACATCCACGCCCGAATCGAATCAATCGGATTGTTAAACACGATCACGCATCGCAAATCGACCGCCAGCGTCCGGCGGAACGACTCCGATGATTCGATCTACCGAGCGATCGAGGAAGAACTCGGCCGGGAACCCAGTTCTTTGCACCAACTGCAGGTGACGTATGTGGAGATCAAGTTTCAGTTCCCCGGCACCCGCTATCACCGCGCCGGTCGAACGACCATCCGCATCACGCCGCGTTCGTGCAACTTGAACCGATTGACATCCGATCGTGCCGAGATCGTTCAAAAGCATCTCAAGTTGTGGAACATCGACAATGCGTCGATCGATCAATCCGGTCTGGGCTAGGTGGGAATCCGCTTCGGCCACCTTCACCCGCCATGAAGTTGAAACCCGCTGGAAAACGCAACTCGCTTTTCTGCGTCCTGCCGGCTTGCTCGTTCCGACCTTGCCCGCAGCGGAATGGTGGTGTGATGATTGTGGCGAACACCACTCGGTCCAGTACCACGACTTTCCCGCGGGTAAGCAAGCGATCGTGATCTGCAACGCCGGATCGATTCGTTTGTCTGTGGACCAAGTCGATCGTTTCGCTTTGGACACCGAATCCATGCTGCGATGGCTGTTCGCAGATTCACGCGTCGCGGTCGAATCAATCATCGCAAATCACCTGTGGAAGATCGGTCGGTATACGCTTCGTGGCCGCAGTCGTGAATTGCTGTTTGTACGCGGTGCCGGCCCATCGCATGTCAATGTGATCCGCGAAAGATTGGTCACTCATCCGAAAGCGATCTTGTTTACGCCGACCACCGGGTCCGCCGACCATTGGCGGACAATCGTTCGGTGCAGCGTGTTCGCCTTGGAACAAGTCGCCGTTTTGAACAAGTCGAATCCCATCATCGATTGGGACGGGATTGAAGACGCAATTACGGTTCGCGGAAGTGATGCCGATACATCGACAAAACCCCGTCGCAAGCGTGGAACCCGAACCGCCAAGATCGAACGCCTGCGAGACGAACTCAAACGGCATCTCGCGGCCGCGGCCGACCACGCAATCGCCGCCGCCGAAACCGAAGCCGGCATTACACTGCTTCCACGACCATCGAAAACGCAGCTCGCCAAACTCACTGGCATGACCAAACCCGACGTCACGCGCTGCTTCGCCGATCCCACAGCTACCGAATTGAACCTGCTCTGGGACACCGCCGATGACCTCGAAGCCATCCTTCGTCTCCGCGGCCGATCGCAGCTCGCAAAATAATTCTCATCGCCTTTCGTGATTTCGACGTTTCTTCCGGTAGGTCTACAGGTGAGAGCGGTTGTCGTTAACCGCTCAGTCTTGTTCCACGACCAAAAGAGTCTCCCGAGTTGCGATCACTCCAAAGGCCAACAACACTTGACGTTTCCCGCCGAAACAACGTCGTTCGAATCCTCGCCGAAGCCATCGTCGACCAACTGTCCCGCCCAGCTGCCGGCACAACCGAGCCACGGGAAAATAACTTCGGTGAAAGTTCGCACGACTCCGAGCATGATCGCTTGAGTGTGTCGGCGACGGACCGCTCTCTGTGACCACGCGGTAAACGGACCGCGAGAACCACTTCTTCAACACAGAGAGAACCCATGCCCCTGAACATCGACAAAGAGGTCGCCGCGATGAAGCGGATGACCGTCGGCGAATTGCAGTCGAAGTACGCCGAGGTCTACGGCGAATCCACCAACGGTCGACACAAACAATGGTTGATCAAACGCATCGCTTGGCGGATGCAAGCCAACGAATACGGCGGCCTATCCGACCGTGCACTCACCCGTGCCCGCGAAATCGCCAATACGTCTGATTTGCGAACGACCCCGCCCGGCGAAGATGCAGCACCCCCAGCCAAACGCATTCCCGGCCGAGCACAACTGCACCCGCCGGCAGGCGACGACCGTTTGCCGGCAGTCGGACTCACGATCGAACGTGTCTACAAAGGCGTTACCTACGAGGTCATCGTCCGCGAAGGCGGCTTTGAATTTGAAGGCGAGTTCTACAAATCGCTGACCGCCATCGCCGGCGTCATCACGGGATCCCATTGGAACGGATACCGCTTCTTCAAACTCGATCGTAAGGAGACGAGCCGATGATCCGCGAAGCCAATGCAAACGACAAGGTCGTGCGGTGTGCGATCTACACCCGCAAGAGCACCGAAGACGGGCTAGAACAAGAGTTCAATTCACTCGACGCACAACGCGACGCAGGCGAAGCATTCATTGCTAGCCAACGGCACGAAAGCTGGGAGTGTTTGCCGACCAAATACGACGACGGCGGCTATACCGGCGGCAACCTTGATCGACCGGCGATGCAACGACTGATGGCGGACATTGATGCTGGCAAGATCGACTGTGTCGTCGTCTACAAAGTCGACCGACTCAGCCGATCGCTGATGGACTTCTCCCGAGTCATGGAAAAGTTCGATAACAAAGGTGTCGCATTTGTCTCGGTCACTCAGCAGTTCAACACTGCGAGTTCCATGGGCCGGCTGATTCTGAACGTGCTGCTATCGTTCGCTCAGTTTGAACGCGAAATGATCTCGGAGCGAACACGCGACAAGATTGCCGCCGCGAGACGACGCGGTAAGTGGTCCGGTGGCATGCCGCTCTTGGGATACAACGTGATCGACACCAAGTTAGTCGTCATCCCCGAAGAAGCCGAGCGAGTTCGCCAGATATTCTCGCTCTATCTCGAACACGGATCGTTGCTCGACACCGCAAAGGCGATAAACGAACGGGGCTGGAGGACCAAACAGTGGACCACCAAAAAGGGAACGCAGCGTGGCGGCAAACTCTTCGACAAGACCAATGTTCACACGCTGTTGATCAACCCGACCTACATCGGCAAAGTCCGCTACCGCGACGAGGTCCACGAGGGCGAGCATCAGGCGATCGTCGACACCAGCCTTTTCACTTCCGTTCAAAAGCGATTGAAACGTAATGGTCGCGGAGGTCACGAAAAGGCCCGCAACCAGCATGCCGCGTTGCTGCGAAGCGTTCTCCGGTGCAAACAATGCGACCGCGCCATGGTCCACAACAGCAGCACGAAGCGGAACCGTCGCTACCGCTATTACGTGTGTGGTGGTGCCCAGAAACGTGGCCACGCATCTTGCCCCACGCCATCGATCCCGGCCGACCAGATCGAATCCTTCGTCATCGGCGAGATCAAAGCGATCGCAGCCGATCATGAATTGATCGCGGACATCCACGACCAGACTCAGTTCAAAACGAAAGAAAAGCTCGATGCTCTCGTCCGCGAGCGTGAATCGCTCATCGAGTTTTTGCGATCCTATCACGGCCAACTGAACCATCTGGCAATCACCAGCGGTCCTATGGAGTTGGTCGCCGACCTGCAAACACGCATCACCCAATCGGAGCGAAGGCACGCTGAATTGAACGAGCAAATCGAATCGCTCGAAGCCAATGCCCCACGTCGCGTCGATATCGTCGATTCGCTCAACCGCTTCGACGAACTTTGGGCGTCAATGAAGCCCCGCGATCGCAACGACCTCGTTGCGACGCTCGTTGACCGAGTTGACTACGACGGCGTCGCAGGGACCGTCGACATCCACTTTCACACCACAGGCATCACCACGCTAGGCCAAACCAACCCGGAGCCCTCATCGTGAAACCACAAGTCGAACCCGACACAACCCCGGTAACGCGACCTTTCACCGTCACCCGCCGCTGCGCCGGCCGCCAAAACGTAACGCCCGGCACGCCGCCACCGTCGCCCCCACCGGGCCGCCTTCCGCGAGTCACCAAACTCCTGGCCCTCGCCATCCACTTCGACGAACTCATCCGCACCGGCGCGGTTACCTCCCAAGCCGAACTAGCCCGTCTCGGTCAAGTCAGCCGCCCCCGTCTGACGCAAATCATGAACCTGCTGCATCTTTCGCCGGACATCCAGGAGGAGATCCTCCACCACTGCAAAATCATTACCGGCCGCGACCCAATCACCGAACGAGAATTGCGAGTCGTAGCTCTTCTGCCGTCGTGGGAGAAGCAAAGGACGCAGTTCAGTCGTCTGACAACACATCTCTAATGTGACCGTGGGCCGCTCAAACGCCAGTGCCGCATTGTTTCATCAACCCGATGCAACGACCGCCCCGATTGTCCGTCGGGATCCGCGTTCGTCTCTATCAGCGACGAAAGATCTTCTAGCATGGGAATCAGCTTGGCAAAGTAAGTGTGCCCAAACAAAGCCAGATTGAACGGCACCTCGATCGTGTCGATTCCATCCAAGCTCATCACCGGCGGAAGCACGCCCGCTCGCGGCCAACGATTCAGCAATCGAGATAGCCCGAGAGCGAAGTCAGTCCGATTGGCGTAGAGCGTTGCTCTTTGACAAAAGTCCTCGATATTCTCGGTGTCGTTTTTGAAGACCGTTTGAAAAACATCAGGCGCTGCAAAAACCACTTGACCAATCTTGAGCGACTCCGAAGAGTTGACGGCTTCAAAAACTTCTTTCCATGAAAGCGATAATGCGCGATTGCCCATACTATGAGCGATGACGTGAAGTGTGCCTTCCAAACCACCTATGTGCTCGGCCAGCGACGCCAGTGCCTTACGGCTGGCCAAGATTGCATCTCCATCGGAGTTGTAACGGGAAACAAATGGCAGCAACTTACGGCTTGGCCAGCTGAACGCGATTGTAGCTCCGTTGATGCCAAGGTCGAATCCTACCTGGGCAGCACGCAGAATCGCATCTTGAAACGAATTGTTGAATCCGTGAATAAAAAGCAGGTGATTGGTGGTTGTCGATTGTTGAATCTGTCCACAAATATCGCCAACAAGATCCTGGATTAATTGGGTGTTGCGAATTTGCAGCGTCTCGCCCGACAGCCAGCGATCCGGTCGATACCAGGGTGACTTTTGCTCACCACGTCGATGCGTTTTAGGAATCCAAACCTCACACTTCCCAAATTTTACCTGGTTCGATGGCGCACTCTCGGGACGCTCGAACACATGCTCGCCGTCTTGGTAAAGCTGACGATTCGACCCAAACCAAACAGGAAAGAGAGTTCCGTCTGCCTCTTCATCGTCCTGACCCGATCGGTAATCCATCGAGGCTGGTACGTTCTCGACCCCACCAACCGACGCCGCCGTATGTCCCTCTTCTGCGATTCGCACATCGACGACTGTGACCAAGTTATCGTCAAGCACGTTGTTCGCGGCGTCAGGACTAGACAAACCGCCGACCATCGAGATCGTGATGTCCCAGGGAGCGACTCGAAACAAATCGTGATGCGAAGCGGGAACTGTATTCTGAACTGCAATCGTTAGCCTCGCCGGAAGCGCGTCAACAATCACGCGGCAGGCTTCTTCGCCAATCGTCAACTTGACCATCTCCGCCCACAAGGCAATCAAGTGCTCCGGGGTTTCGGCATTGTCGTCAAAAGCCTCTGTTCGCTCGAGCAACGCGGTCAATCGCGGCTTGATCGTATTCCACTCGACCTTGTGAGTAGCCTCTGTTAGACCGTTGCGAAAAAGAGAAAATCGCACCAGCCCTTTCCAGTACGCAAACGAGAGTTCAAAATCAGCAAACATAATGCGGCCTGACAAAAATGACGAGTGACGTGCTGAAGCACGTGGAGCGTCGGTTGACAGTCAAGCGGTCGCTAACCCACCGACGCGGAAAACACGGAAAGTATGGCAAACCTCCCCGCTTACGAGAATGTCCAGTTCTCGGTAATACAGATTGACACAACGACCGGAGAGCGAAAAGATGAAGCTTGGCTGCAAGTCCAAGCCGCCACATCTGACATGCTGACTCCCTGGGGAGTCGAGCAGCTACGAGCAGGCCTAGATCCTCACGTCAAAACCGTCCTTGTAGAGACGCCATACGTCTGTGAGGACTTCCGCAGTTTGCACCAAAATTTTTACGGGCGAAAGTTTCGCGAGCGACCGAGCAAGTGTTGCCGGCTGCACTTCTTCAATGAGCACCTGTCCGAAAGCGAAGTCGTGTTCGCGTTCCCCCGCGAACACTACATCGGTTTTTCAGTGGTCGAGCCACTGATGGTTCGTTGTATCGGCCGAACGGTCATTCGCCCTGAAATGATTGGCCTCGGCCCAGAACATTTTCATCTGCTTGGGACTCGATTTCGCAATCGCGTTGGCGGAACACTCTACGAATGCAACGGATTCCCTTACCGAAGTCAAAGCAACGAGGCGACGGTCTGTGCTCACGTCACGATGTGGGCGGTGTGCCGCTACCTATCGCATAAATTCGATCGTTACCGGAAGCATCTTCCGTATGAATTGATCGAGATGGCTGGCCGTCGCAATGGCCGGATCATTCCGCATCGTGGACTAAACTACGCCGACTATGCAGAGATGCTTGATCGTTTCGGTTGCCATCCGATCATTGTCACCAACCATGGGCTCGGGTCGCAGATCTTCGCCTCCAAAGAAGACGGCATTCAAGACCAGCAGGCCTTCAACGACTTCCTAAAAATCTTGTATTGCTACATCGAGTCCGGCTTCCCGCTTATTGCCTCGTTCAGTGAGCACGTTGTCAGTATCGTCGGGCATGCGTCTCTCGACCAAGATGTCACCCGGGAACGGGTTAGCAAGTTGAACGGGCCAATTCATGCTGCCGAACTCGTAGATGAATACGTCGTCATGGACGATGCCTACTTCCCATATCAGTTGATGCCGCGCACGAAAACGCAACAGCAGAACTATCGACGGGCCCTGGACGAAGTACGCCGCATCGTCGTTCCGCTGCCCGACGAAGCATATCTACGCCCGACAGACGTTGACAATTACGTCCTGGACTTTCTGGAAGACAAGGTCTTCGAGCCGATGGTGACCGAAACGCTCCAAGATCTAGAATTAAACGAACCCATCGTGTACCGGCCGCTTCTTGCCACTGGCGTATCGTTCAAACAGTTCAAACAGCGTGAACTGGCGGATAAGCCAACCGACCTGGCGATCCGGATGCAACTGGCGTTGTCACTGCCCCGATTCGTCTGGTGTGTCGAGATGTCGACCCCCAGCCTGCGAACAAAAGATGAGGCGTTTGGGGAGATTTTGCTGGACGCGACTGCGGGCGAAAGCGATTTGGAGCCAATTTTTATTCGAATTGGCTCGAAGATTGCCCGATCCACCATCACGGGCGAAGATACCCGGCTAGACTATTTTGATCGAAATCCCTACAGTTCCTTTGCTCAATACCGCCACAATCTCGGAGCATCACCCCGCCATGCCTGACTCAATTGAACAGCAAAAGCCGATTCAATGGATGAGCATGGACGAGGTAGAGAGTCGATTGGAACGTAAAGACGCGACTGCCTTGGAGCAAGCCGTCAAGCGAGTCCGCGACGAAGTCGCTCCCAAGATCATCCGCCACCGGAATGAGGAAGCGGCTGATTTTGCCGATGCTCAACACCAGATCGTCGGCTACGAACCGACTCGCTAACCGAACCGCCGCAATTCAGGCTGTTCGCAGAGCGTTCGTTCAGGACGTGTCGCCGGCTTGATGGTCTTACCGACGCACTCATCGCCGGGATTCCTCAAGGTAAATTACGCAGCGAACTTCACGCCGCTGAGGGCGTAGTCCAGGATCGCGTCAAAAACGTCGTCGCGTTTGCGTTGGAACAGTTGTTTGTCGTAGGAATCAGGAAGATTGACGTCCAGCACTTCCTCCAAAGCATCCCGAACGACCTTCCGAGTCTGCGCGTCTTTGAACCAATCCTCGACTAGGACTCGCGGGTGCTCTTCCAACACGCGTCGCAGCAACGCGCGAGCGGCCAGCTTCACCTTTTGCGATTCGGCTTCGGTCATCTTGTCTTTTCTTAGCAGATCGAAGATTTCCAATTCGTCCTCCGACAAACCCTCCCGGACATGACGTTCATCCTCGGACTTCATCTCCTCGGCAAAATTGACCAGTTCATCGAAATAGTTCTCGTTCGACGATCCACCGCTGTTGTACTTATCGACGATCGCCTGCAAACGCACCGCGAAGTCACGACGGGTCAGATTCTGCTTCATCATCTCATCAAGCTTCTTCTTGATGAATGCCAGCAGGTCGGCAATCTCGATGTTCTTGTGCTCTACCGCCTTAAACTCATGCTTCAAATGCTCAAAGTTCGTCTTGCTCAAGTCCCAGACACGCCCCGACTGAAGCACATACTTCGTCTCTTGCACTTCCTTGACGGCGTTTCCGGTCGAATCGTCAACGACCAAGCTTTCATCAAGCAACTCCGTGATGCGTCGCTGAACGTCGCTCACGTCCTGCCCTTCGATCAGTGCGTCGACAACACCTCGAAGATACTGGAACACAGCCACCCGACGAACAATCGGATCACCGAAGATCTCCGGCTTGCAGGCATCATAAAGCGACGACACCGTGTTTTCGTACACGTAGAACGACTTCCGCATCTGCTCGTCGCCCAGCAAGACGTCGGCGTAGTCGCCAAAGATCGATACGGATTTGAAGATCTGTCCCGCGTTCTTCGACAATCCCTCCAACGGCATCCCATGGCTCTCGCAGAACTTCGTCGCCTCGTCTATCGCTTGGCCGAGCAAATCGAAGAGAACGCCTTTGTCCTGAACCGGCATGTCACCCGCGTCGCTGCCCTCACCGTAATCGCGAAGCGCCTTTTGCAGGTTCCGAAACACGTTGTAATAGTCGATGATCTCGCCGTGCGTTTTCTGCACACCATCGATCTGGTGTGACGTGACACGGTTGGCCCTCGCGATCGTTTGCATCAACGTGTGCCCCCGCATCGGTTTGTCCAAGTACAACGTCGACACCGTCGGAGCGTCAAAACCGGTCAACCACATCGCGCACACAAACACCAACTGCAACGGGTGATCGGGGTCTTTGAAGTTGTACTCGACATCGTGCCCCTCTTTATCGACCGATTCCATTCGCTGTCGGTGCGGCTTGATGTCCAAGCCACGATCGGCGAACTTTTTCTCCTCGTCCGCGTCCTCGCTGATCACCACCGCCATCTCGACACGCTTCATCCACTCGAGTTGTCGCTTCAGGCGATCTTTCGCCGGCCCCGTAGCTGACCGAATCTCGCCCCGCAGCGATTTCAGCTTCTCCTTCCAGTGATGCTGGACCTTGTCGTACATCGTCACCGCGGTGAACTTGTCCAGCGTGATCACCATCGCCTTGCCCAGATAACCACGCTGGGGAAAGTGATCGACGATATCTTCGGCAATCGTGTCCAAACGATCGTCTCGCCAGATCACCTTGTCTTCCTTCGCGAAGCGGTTCTCCAGCTTTTCCCGCTGCAATTCGTCGATGTCTTCTTCGTCAAAGATCGCGATCAAGTCTTCCGTCAGATCCTCGTTCTGAATCAGCACCTCGGGCACACGCTTCTGGTGAAACAGCGGCACCGTCGATTCGTCGTCGATCGCCTGTTTGAAGTTGTATTCCGAAACGTAATCGCCGAACCACTGATTCGTTTTGCGATCACGACCCAGCAGCGGCGTGCCGGTGAAAGCCAAGAACTGGGCGTTCTTCAAGCCCGCACGCATGTTCTGGGCCAGATCCTCGTACTGCGTCCGGTGCGCCTCGTCGACCATCACGATGATTTCCTTACGAGGCGACAACAGCGGGTACTCTTTGCCCTTGTCGTAGCGGAACTTTTGGATCAGCGTGAAAACCATCCGTTTGTTGCTGCCCAGAAACTCACGCATCTGGTCGCTGTTGCGAGGCTGGCAAGCCTCGTTGTCGCGAACCGTTTCGGTGTTCAAGAAGTTGCGATAGATCTGGTCATCCAAGTCCTTGCGGTCGGTCACGACGACGAAGGTGAAATTGCCAGTCGCTTTGCGAAAGATCTTGCGAACATAAAAGATCATCGAAAAGCTCTTGCCTGACCCTTGGGTGTGCCAGAACACGCCCAGCTTGCCCGGTGTCTCGTCGCGACGCTCAAAACGCTCGTAGGCGTTGTTCACACCGATGAACTGGTGGTTTTGAGCGAGGATCTTTTGGTTCTCGTTGTAGAACAGCGTGAAATTCTCGACGTAATCGAGCAATCGTGGCGGCGAGAGCAAGCCTTCGATCACCCGTGGCAGGCTGTCCGTGTCGGCTTTGATCTTCTGGCGATCAAGCTTCTCTTTCTCGTCATCGACCCGCAGCCAATTGAAAAAGTACTCCCAAGTCGCCGTCATGCTGCCGACGCGAGTTTCGATCGCGTTGGAAAGCACGCAGATCGCGTTGGCATGGAACAGTTGCGGGATGTCGGCTTTGTAGTCCGTCAGATTTTTGTCGAACGCGTCGCGAACATTCACGTTGCTGTTCTTCAGTTCGATGAAGACCAATGGAATGCCGTTGACGAACAACAACACATCGGGCCGCCGAAACCGTCCCGCCGGCCCGATACCTTTGATCCATAGCTGAGTCACTGCCAGGAACGTATTTTGCTCGGCGGCGTCAAAGTCGATAAACCGGACCCGTGCGTGTTGCTTGCGTCCCCGATCGTCGTCGTACTCGACCGGTGCCCCATCACGGATCAGTGCCGTCACTTCCCGATTGGCCGCGACCATCGACATACTCGACCGGCGAGCGGTCAATTGTTCGATCGCATCTTCGACGGCTGACTCGGGCACTTCGTTAAGTCGTAAAATCGCTTCACGAACCCGATCGACCAAGATCACATCCCGTTTATCGGTGCGTCCGGATTTGTCATTGAGATTTTCCGGGTCGGTCGTATGGCAATTCAAGGTGTCGAAGACATACGAGTCACCCCAGCGAGCCTTCATCTCGCCAATGATCTCACGTTCGATGTCATCTTCGGAGAGAAAGCTAGGCATGAACCGGTTCCTCGCTAGCTTCCTCCGCCGCATCGTCCGTCATGCTCGGCGGCAATTGGATGTCGAGTTCATCGACGGGGAGTTTGCCGGAGATGAGGCGGGCCAGCAATGAATTGCGTTTCCTTTCCAGTAGAGAACTCTGCCGCGAGAGCGAGACGATGGACAAGAAAAAAGGCGAAACCGCTTTTACAAACTGCTTGCGAACACCATTTGGCGGCGTTTTTACCAGAAACGATGAAAAGCACTTTTCATGAACGCGTTGCCTCCCCGAGGCTCCGACCATGCTCTGCTCAGCGTGTGTGCGAAATACGTCCGAACAAGTCACAAAGAACAAGTGCTCTTTGCAGATTTCTTTTTCCCGCATTACGATGAATTCAGTTGACCCGACTCCAATCCTCCCCTCAGCAAGACACGTGACGAAGCCGCGTTTTCCATTCTCGACTGACGGGGTAATGCGAGGAAAAAGAACATCGCCATTTCGGAATCGAGATCCAGATGGATGCAATCGTTTCTCGTCGCAATGAAAATAAAACGAATTGCAACTCAGCTTGTCCATTGCGACAAATGTGTATTCTTCTCCATGCACGACATGTTCGGTTGGCTTGATGCTGACGACTGCATCAAAGGGTTTAACCTCCCACCCCTCCGGGACTCCTTTTTCAAACTTGGCGTTTTGGTGTCCTGGGAATCTCATTCGGACGAACCATTCGCGGTAGATTTCCTCGGCCATGTTCTCGAGGATCGCGATGCGACGCCGGTTGTTTTCAATCAAGTCGTCGTAAGCCGACAACACACCGGCAATCTTCCGTTGGATTTCGAGCGGTGGGCAGGGAAACGAGATTCGCTTCACAATGTCTTGATTTAGCGAACTCATCGTCGCGCCAAATGAACACAAAGCTTGCATCCAGTCTTGGTGTCCCTGAGTCCTGAAATAGTACGACAAATACTTTGGAATCACTCGTTTGCTGTCGACGCGCAAACGGAGACAGTCCGATCCTTGAATCCATCCATCGGAGTCGCGGTTGATCAACGCGTGGCGTTCAACGGCTCCTTTTCGACCAAAGACAATATCGCCTTCTCGGAGATGATGTGCTCGTAACGCGTAGGCTTTTGCTTCGTTTACATATTCTAGGTCTGCGTCGCGAATTTTGCCGAACCCAACGTTGCGGACGTTAATGACTGGCGTACCAGTTTCGACGTATTCACTGGCCTTTAACTGAGTTCCAAACGGCCCGGTTTGAACGCCAGCCTCGCCAGCTTCAATCAATTCGGCGACTGTTAATCGTGGAATCGGAAGTACGTCGATCGTCATACGCCATCCTCAGTTAGCAACCTAACGTTATCGCCGATCACGGAAGCCAGCGTTGATGCCTCGTCGTTCATGCTTTCAAATTCAAGCTGCATCGTCGAAAGATCTTCGATGAACTCCTCTTCCGTCTTGCCATCCTCTTCGATCACGACGCCGACGTAGCGGCCAGGGTTGAGCGAGTAGTCTTGTTCTTCCAAGTCGGCTTGCGTGGCCAGTTTGCACAACCCGGTGACGTCTTCGTACTTGGCCGATGGAAACCGTTCTTGCAGCCAGTGGATGTGCGTGAAATAGCTTTCCGCGTTCTTGATCTCGGTGTGCAAGACTTCCAAGCGACGCTTGATCTCTTTCGTTTCGCGATCGACGCCTGATCGCTTGCCTTCGGCCTTGGCTTCGTCCGCCTTGTACTTTTGGTGCTGGCGAACGACACGGTCAAGTCGCTTGAGTCCGGCGTGCAACGCTTCAAAGAACGGGTCGAGTGATTCGCGAAGTTTGTGCTGAGCCTTGTTATGTTTGTCGACGACGCCCTCGTCGCCGTGCTTTTCCAAATACTTGTCGTATTGCTTTTGATACTTGCCCAGACCCTTCCACGCGGCGAGCAACTCCGCCACCGCAGATTCCGCTTCGGCGACAATCTCTGGCGTGCTGTCGAGCACCTCAACGACTTGCTCCGCGATCGGTTGAACGCGTGTCGCGGTTTCGGCGAGTTGCTCGAATCCGCTGGCAAAGTAACCGTCCACCAGCCGCGTAAAACTCTCTCGTTGGCCTTTTCGCAAGTGCGAGATGACCGCGATGTTGGCGATTTGTTCTTCGGAGAACTCGCGATGGGCGCGGTCGATCTGCGTGAAGATGTTGCGAGCGTCAATGAACAGGATGCGGTCGTCGTCCTTCGCTTTGTCAAAGAACCACAACGTCGCCGGCAGCGTGACGGTGTAGAACATGTTCGACGGCAAGGTCAGCATGCCGTAGATCAGATTCTTTTCGATCAGCGTTTTGCGAATCTCGGCTTCGCTGTGCCGAGCGTCCGACGCACTGTTGGCCATGACCAGGGCCGCCCGCCCCGTTTCATTGAGCGACGTCGCAAACAGGTTGATCCAGAGGTAGTTGGCGTTGGGGACGGTCTCCTTGCCCTCGTCAGCCTTCTTCGACTTGGTTTTCTTCTGCGGAATGCCATGATCGCTAAACCGGCGATCGTCGCGAACGCGGCTCAGGTTGACGTCGTCGACATTAAATGGCGGATTGGCGAGGACGAAGTCGAACTTGCCATAGCTGTCGACCAAATCGTCGTAGTAGCTGTTGCCTTGCTTGATCTCGCCCCGCAACCCGTTGACGGCCAAGTTCATCTTGGCCAGGTTCACCGTTTCACCTGTCTTCTCTTGACCGTAGACGTAGATGTCATCGGCGGACGCTTTCTTGCCTTTCCCTTTGGTGCTCGCCAACGCTTCTCGGTGCTTCTTCACGAACTGGACCGAGTGAACGAACATGCCACCGCTGCCGCACGCCGGGTCAAACACTTTACCGCCGTGGGGCTGGATGATTTCGACCATCACCCGCACGACGCTCTTGGGCGTGAAGAACTCCCCACCACCCTGGCCCTCGGCCAACGCAAAGTTGCCCAGAAAGTATTCGTAAATCTGACCAAAGACGTCGCCTTCGGCATCAGCTGGAATATCGGCAAACGTTTTCAGCAATGACTTCAACAGCGACGACGAATTGTCCGGCATCAGCTCGAAGTAGTCGTCCTTGGGAAGCGTGTCTTCGAGTTCCGGTTTATGCTGCTCTATCGCCACCATCGCTTGCTTGATCTTGTTGGCGATGTTCTCCTTTTCGGGCAGTTCCAGCAGGTACTCGTACCGAGCCTCGTCGGGCAGGTAGAACCCACACTTGGCGATCGCAATCTCGGAAATCGGTTTCTCTCGGCGCGTGCCCGATAGCTTTTCAAACTCCGCGTTAATCTCGGCCTCGTGCCCACGATAGATATTGTCGGCAAAGCGAAGGAAGATCAGCCCCAGAATCGGCGTCGAATACTGGTTCGCCTTCAACCCCGAGTTCGCCCGCAGATTATCCGCCGCACTCCAAAGCTGCTTTTCCAGTTGTTTCAATTGTTCGCGGTTCAAGCGTCTTGCTCTTGGAATTTGATGTGTTTGAAAAGCGATTAAGAAGTCGCTCGAGTCGCTATCCAGCGAAAGGACAATTGTAGCTGGCCCATCATCTAGCGTTAATCAGGGGGTTAGGAGATCGTGATCGTTGGAGACGTGGAAGAATCGTCAACATGGATTGTCTCGGGCTCGTGACGCCGCAGCGGGCTGGCGCTGCTAAAGGTCGAACCACCGACAAGCATCAGTGGATACCATTGATGCTCCAAGACGGAACTCGGAATACCATCTTTCCACCAACTGCGAGTCACCGGTGATTCGCTGGAGGTGCGCGGCACACCATCGTGCGCGACGTAATTGTTGAGCATAAACCGGTAATCAACCGAGGCTTCGAGCAACGGACGGGTAACAAAAATGTCCACGACGCAACCGGCAATATCTTTCAATGCAAATGGTCCTACCGATGCATCAAAAAGATTGACGCTCCATGAATTCGAGAAGAACTTAACTTGCTCAGGGTGGTGAGATTGGCCAGATCCGACGTGTTTGCTTGGGTCACTCCACATCCACGCCTTCCCAACTGTCTTAATTCGACTTTCAGATCGACAATAAAGAAACAGCGAATCCCTTCGTGGACGGATACCAGAAATCGAGATCAGCACCGCCATGTCGTCTTGTATCGGTATCGGTTTGTCTCCAAGCGAGAACGAGACGGACACATGATTGAATGGAAGAACCGATGAGGAAAAAAACTCGATGCGATCAAGACGAGACTCGATAGAACGCTGCTGATTGATAATAAGTTGCTCCAATTGCCCACCGAAGCGGGCAAAAAACGCTGCTTGTTCTGCCTCCGATAGCGAAAGCTTCAAGTACTGATAACGGAGCCCCAGGCCTTCGGGACTATCCAGAACTTGCCGGATTCGTTCACGCCAAAATACATCGACATGAGTCACCCCTTTTTTGAATGCCGCATCCCGTAGCTTTTCAATCTCAGCGGGCGTCAGATCGACATTCGTAAAGAACACAAACGATCGAAGATCTGGTTCTGCCTGTAGAGCGCTTTTAAGATCGTCGTGGAACTTGTTGGTTGCTTCTCGCTTGTTCTTCGCAGAGTCTTCAACCGAGTTTTGAAAACCAATCCCTCCGAGACACCGGGTCTCGCCACGAAAGATGGCTTCAATGTCACGCCCACCGTCCGGCCCGCCTTCAGGACGGCGCGGTGTCACCGCGGAGTACTGTCGATCTAACGACAAAATTGCGAGACACATACGCTCTCGTCCGGGTTGATCACCGTTAAGCCGTGATCGCAATCGTTCATCTGTGTCGCGGTGGTCAGTCATTTTCGTTCACGTAAAGAGACTAGGTCATTTTGATCAATCGTCGGCTTTGATTGCGACCGCGTTAACCACCCGTCGGAGAGAAACAGAGACTCTGAGAGTTCTCTGTTGAGACCACCGCGAGGGCGGACCTGACGGCTGGGATCGGGTCCGGGCTGACGGTCTCGGCAAGAGAACCGAGAGCGCGGGTGTCCGCGGCGTGGCGGGCCAGTGGGCCGCGAAACGCGGGGATAAACGAAAAACGCCCGCGGACCAATGCTGGCCAGCAGGCGTTAAGTGGGCGGTCGGAAAATTCCAAGATTTTCCGACGAGCTCCCCCGGCAGGACTCGAACCTGCGACAAGGCGGTTAACAGCCGCCTGCTCTACCAACTGAGCTACAGGGGATTGAGGAGCTTTTGGCGTGAGCCGGACGGGGATGATCGACACTCCGGTCCGCCAAAGCGACGAATGTTAAAGACTTCCGTCGTCGGCTTCAACCCAGTTAGATCGCCTTTTTTCCCGCTCCCGCACGCTACACGACCGGCTGTCGGCGGCCGAATCGGATTGTGCCTGTTTTGCGGCCTTCGGCGCGACGTCAGGCCCGGCGTTTGGTCATCCAGATCTGGTTTCCGTCGTCATTGAAGCGGACATCGGACATGATTTCGCGGATCAGCAGGACGCCGCGACCCCCGGGGGCTTCCAGCAAGTGTTCGCTGGTCGGATCCGGCACCGCGTCCGGGTCGAACCCATCGCCTTCATCGGTGATCCGAATTTGAACTTCGTCGCCGTCGCAGTGCAGGTGGACTTCGATCCGCTTTTCGGTGTCGTGTCGGTTGCCGTGGCGAATGGCATTGGCGATCGCTTCTTCGTACGCCAAGTGAACCCGAAACACCTCTTCGTCGGGCCATCCGTATTGTCGCATCGCGTCGGCCAGTTGCAGCCCCAGTTGCGAGCCCACCGAGAGGTCCGAAGGCAGGTGCTGGCGAAACTGCCATCGCTCGACATCCGAGCTTGTTTCGGACTCGGCGTCTGGCTGTGGGGCGGCACCACGCTGGGGGCACGCATCGAGTCGAGCGTCGGGATCGGGATGGGCGTCAGGTGCCCGTCCGGAGTCGGACGCGTCGTCGGCACCGGAAAGTCGATCCGGATGGGAGTCGTGATCGTGCATGGGCAGAGAGATCATGGAACGCGATGAGTTCGGTGGCAGCCGACCGGACTGGGTACTTTAACTGAAAAATACGGATCGATGATCAAGTCAGTTCGCTGCCGGGATGCGGCATCGACTGGCGAGCATCCTGATCCGGCGGGTCATTGGCTGGCACGCTGGGCGGAGAGAAGGATCAGCCGGTTTTCTTCGCGAAATTCGGTGATCTGGCCGGTAATACTCCATTGGTCATCCGCCACGTCGTCGTTGATGGCTTCGACGATTCGCTGCAGCATCAAGTTTTCGACACAAATCATCTGGGGCAACCGGCGGGGAACCGTTCGCTGTTGTTCCGGAGGTGCGTGCATGGCACTGGTGCGGGAGGTCGTCCGCGTCAGCAAACCGCGTGAGGATTGAATGGTTTCGGTGATCGTTTGCGATCGATTCACCTGTGATCCCGTGCCCGATGCTGGCGGATTGGCATCGACATTTTCTGGGATAAAGACCCATCGTCGACCGAGCTTGGCGACGCGTCCGCGGGTGGGCGGAATGCGGGTGCCTTCGCGAAGCCGGTAGACGCGCCCGATCGTCCGACGACTTTCGTCAGGAGCTTCCAGATCCGCATCGTTGTTGGCGTCGTATTGGGAACTCGTCGGCGATGCGCCGGTGGCGAAGACGCTGGACGCACCAACCGACGGGGCTGTGATGGCGGGCGTTTGCGCAGTGGCCTGTTGATCAAGCAGGTGAATCGGCGAGCACACCGTCAGCATGGTCGATACCAAGACGATTGTTCGCTTCCGAGGTCCGGCGAAATGCATCGGACGACGAATCCAACAAGTCATCAACAATAACAGCAACATGAGTTTGTGATCGGTGGGAGGGAGTCCAGGAGTGTTGCGTGAGATCGTTTGCCCAAAGCAGCGTTTCGGTTCAGGCATCGTGCCGATCTGCTGCGACGCGATGCGACGGTCACGTACGCGTGGCTGGTGGGCGCTGGAGGCGATCGGTGCCCGCGGAGCCGATGGGTGAAAGCAGCGACTCGGGTGCAACGTCCTGTGTCGTTCGGTTGCAGGTCTTTGGTGCGACGCCGCGATCGTGCCGGTGGCATCGATGCGAGCGGTCACAATGTGCTCGCCTTGCCAACCTGCACGTCGGATCCGTTCGCACTTTGGGAGCAGCGTGCAGGCAGGGACAGTGGGGGATCGACCGAGATCAGGATCCGTCGCGAGGCATTGCGATCGCGTGCAGGCTGACCACGGCGCCGACGGTGATCATGGCCATCCCGAGCCACCGTGGCAGTTCCACACGCTTGGTCGGTTTGGGATGAACTTGCATGAAGAACGACTGCATGTTGTAGTCCGGCTGAGCGGCCGTCTTCTGGGAGACTTTGGCCAGGGTGCGCGTCGTCGGTTCGTTCAGCACAAACGATTCGACCATACGGAATTGGATGCCCAGCAGGATGAGCAGGACGCCCAACAGAAAGTATCGGTTGCGTGTGAAATGCATGGGATTCACGACATGAAAGGGCGTGGCGGCGGACAGGGATCACTGCGGTCTGGCGGCGGTGCAACAGTGGACGCGCGGCCGAGCCGGGGACGAGGTCCCCGCGGTCGGTCCGACGTTGCGACACCACCATCGTGACGGGGAGGCGTCAATCGACACGGCAAGGCGAACCGAAACCGGATCGACATGCGACAGGCGAGCCGCCCGGAAAAGTCATCGCGTTTAAAGGGAGGGACGCGAGACTTTCCGGGTTGCCAAGACTTTGATTCGTCCAGAAGCCCGCCGGATCTGGAAGACTTCTGCGATCGGTGGGACTTTGTCGTTGGGGCCGGTTGTGCCGGAGACCCGTTGCGTGCGGGTGCTGGTCGCTTGGCGTCCGTCGCTGTGTCTGGAGATTTCCGAAGCGGCGGATTGACCGGGGCGTGACCGTAGAGGCGATCGATTCGCCACAAAATGTAACCTGAGGGCCTGTTTTGTCCCGGCCTCTGGCGGTCTAGATTGAGCGTCGTTCAACCGTCGCGACATGATCGCGTCCGGCGGCTTGTCAGGATTGCATCCTGTAGCCGTTCCATCAGGTGAGTTTCCATTTCGACCCCAGCTTCTTTTCGAACCGACATGCCCATTCGTCCGATCCGAAAACTATTGGTCGCCAACCGCAGCGAAATCGCAACCCGAGTCTTTCGCAGTGCCACCGAGCTGGGAATCCGAACGGTCGCGATTTATTCCCACGAGGACCGTTACGCGCTGCACCGTTTCAAGGCGGATGAGGCCTATCAGGTCGGCGAACCGGGCGAGCCGATTCGGTGCTATTTGAACATTCCCGCCATCGTCGAACTGTGCAAGGAGCACGACGTCGACGCGGTGCACCCGGGGTACGGCTTTCTGTCGGAGAACCCTGAGTTTGCCAAAGCGTTGCAAGACGCGGGCATCATGTTCGTCGGTCCCAGCGTTCGGTCGTTGGAGATGTTGGGCGACAAGATGTCGGCTCGCCGATTGGCCGAGGCCGCGAAGGTGCCAATTCTGGGTGGAACGAACGAGGCGGTTCGCGAGGCGGACGAGGCGATTTCGATCGCCGAAAAAATCGGCTTTCCCGTGATTTTGAAAGCGGCCAAGGGCGGTGGCGGTCGCGGCATGCGAGTGGTCGAAAAGAAAGACGATTTGCCAGCGGCGCTGGAGGCCGCCCAACGCGAAGCCAAGACCGCGTTTGGCAGCGATGAAGTGTTCGTCGAACGATTCATCCAAAACGCACGTCACATCGAAGTCCAGTTGATCGGTGACCAGTGCGGGAATCTGATCCACTTGTACGAGCGTGACTGCAGCGTCCAACGCCGTCACCAAAAGGTGGTAGAAATTGCTCCGGCACCAAACCTTGCACCGGAGGTTCGTGACGGGCTGTGTGATGCGGCGCTTCGTATCGGTCGCGCGGTCAGCAGTGATGGTGGCAACAGCTATGACAACGCCGGGACGGTCGAGTTTCTTTACGACGTCGACAAGCAAGACTTCTTCTTTATCGAAGTCAATCCGCGAATTCAGGTTGAACACACGGTCACCGAAGAAGTGACGGGAATTGACGTCGTTCGGACACAGATCTTGGTGGCCCAAGGGCATGCGTTGGACAGCGAACTGGTCGGGGTTCCCGAACAGTCACAGATTCACACCACGGGTTTTGCGATTCAGTGCCGTGTGACCACCGAGGACCCGGTCAATCAGTTCCGTCCCGACTATGGTCGCGTCAGTCACTATCGACCGGCCGCCGGTTTGGGCATTCGTTTGGATGCGGGCAGCGCGTTCAGTGGCGCGGTGGTCAATCCGTTCTATGATTCGATGCTGGTGAAGGTGACCGCACGAGGGCGTGATCTGGCGACCGCGGCGTCGCGGATGGATCGATGCTTGCAAGAGTTCCGTGTCCGCGGCGTGAAGACGAACATTCCGTTCTTGATCCAGATGGTCAACCATCCCGTATTCCTGGCGGGCCAGGCGACCACGCGGTTGATCGATACGACGCCGGATTTGGTGCGTTTCCCGACGCGTCAGGACCGTGCGACGAAGTTGCTTTCCTTCTTGGGCGAAACGATCGTCAACGGCAATGCTTTGGTCGCCGATCGTCCCGTGGCAACGCGTCGGTTGCCAGCGCCGACGCCGAAGGTGCACCGGGCCGATCCGTTGCCCGAGGGAACCAAGGACATCTTTAAACGCGAAGGCATCAAAGGACTGGTCGCGTGGATCGAAAAGCAACAAGGTTTGTTGCTGACCGACACGACCATGCGTGATGCCCACCAATCGCTGTTGGCGACTCGGGTGCGAACGTTTGACATGTTGCAAATCGCGCCGGCTTATGCCGCGATGGCGTCGTCGCTGTTTTCGGTCGAAATGTGGGGCGGTGCCACGTTCGACACCAGCATGCGTTTCTTGAAGGAGTCGCCTTGGCAGCGGTTGGCCGACCTGAGCCAGGCGATGCCAAACCTGTTGACACAGATGTTGCTGCGGGCCAGCAACGCGGTCGGCTATACGAACTATCCCGACAACGTGGTCCGCCTGTTCGTTCGCGAGGCGGTGCAGTGCGGCATGGACGTGTTTCGTGTTTTTGACGCGTTGAACTGGCAAGAAAACATGAAGGTCGCCATGGAAGCGGTGATCGAAGAAGGCGGGATTTGCGAAGCGTCGATTTGTTATACCGGCGACCTGCAAGACCCGGGGCGAACCAAGTACGACTTGAAGTACTACGTCGATCTGGCCAAGCAGTTGGAAAAGATGGGCGCGCACCTGTTGGCCATCAAAGACATGGCGGGGCTGTTGAAGCCGGCGTCGGCGGTGAAGTTGATCCAAGCACTGCGACAAGAAATCGGTATCCCCATTCATCTGCACACCCACGATACCGCGGGCATCCAAGCGTCAACGATTTTGGCGGCATCGGCCGAAGGGCTGCAAATTGCCGATGCGGCGTTCGCGCCGATGTCGGGCGGGACCAGCCAAGTCAACTTGAACACGTTGGTCGAGGCGTTGCGGTACACCGATCGAGCCAGCGATCTGTCGACGGATCATCTGACGAAGCTGGCGACATACTGGCAGGCGACTCGAGAGTTCTACACGCCCTTCGAAAGCTCCGTGCTTCCGGCGACCGGCGACTTGTACGATCACGAAATGCCCGGTGGCCAATACACGAACTTGTTCCAGCAAGCCCGCGCGCTGGGGCTATCGGATCGTTGGGCAGAAGTCTGTCGGGCCTATGCGGACGTGAACCGGTTGTTCGGTGACATTGTGAAGGTCACGCCGACCAGCAAGGCCGTCGGCGATATGGCGTTGTTCTTGGTCGCCAACGAAATGTCCGCCGATGAGGTCATGACCAGCGAGAAGGCTTTGGCGTTTCCCGCCAGTGTGTTGGATCTGATCGGCGGCAAGATGGGCCAGCCGCCCGGCGGTTTCCCACAGCCCGTAATGCAGCGGATCTTGGGCGATACGCCGCCGATCACCGATCGACCCGGGGCCACGATGCCCGACTCGGACATCGAAAAGGCGCGGCAAACGGCGGAACAACTGACCGGCCGAACTGCCAACGACCGCGATGCGGTGACTCACCTTTTGTATCCGAAGGTGTTCGAAGACTTTGCCAAACACGAAAACCAATACGGCGATGTTTCGGCCCTGGCCACACCCAACTTCTTCTATGGCCAAGAGCCCGGTGAAGAACTGGCCGTTGACATCGAAAAGGGCAAGCGGCTGATCATCAAGTACATCACCACCGGCGCGCCGCACCCCAACGGCACGCGGACGGTGTTCTTTGAGCTGAACGGTCAACCGCGTGATGTCACCGTCGTCGACCGATCGCTGGAACCGGAAACCAAGGCGGCGGTCAAAGCCGATCCGCAGAATCCATGTCACGTTGCCGCGTCGATGCCCGGCATGGTGATCACGGTAGCCGTCACGGAAGGCCAGCATGTCAAGGCGGGCCAGAAATTGGTCAGTCTGGAAGCGATGAAAATGGAAACCATGATCAACGCACCGCTGGACGGAACGATCGAGACCATCGAAACGCCGACGGGAACACAAGTCGAAGCCGGCGATCTGTTGATCGTGATGAAGTCCTAAACGGATTTCAGCGGGCGTCGGCCAGCGGCGATTCGTTGGCCGACGTCAGGGTTTGTTCGGCTGACGGTGCCGTTTGTGGCGGTTCGCTTTCGTCACCGGCTTGTCCCAGCGTGACGATCAGAGACCGAACCGTTGGTGGCACATCGTCGGTGCTGCGGACCATGTAATCGACTTGGTATTGTCCGTCGTCCAGCGAACGATCGGGAATGAATCGCAGTTGTTTGGTTTCACCCGGCTTCAACCAAACGCCGTAGCCGTCGGCCATTTCCAGGGTCCATCCGGCGGCACTGGCCAGGGTCAAGCGTGCGTCGACGGGAAGGTAGCCTTCGCCGGCATTGGTCGCGGTCATGCTGAGATAGCGTCTGGACCCGTCCTGTTGCAGTTGCAGATCACCCAATTGCAGGTCGGCCGCCGGAGCGTCGCCGAATAACATGGCGACGGGCAATTGACGTCGTGAGGCCTGGCCCGATTCGCTTTCGGAAACGATATCCAAGACTCCAAAGATGGCGTCAGTGTGATCGCCGGAGCGTTGCATCGACAGACGGACTGATTTGGTGCGTCCGGGTTTCAGTTGAAAATCGTCGCTGGAAACTCGCACACCGGTGACGGGATGACCGTCCAGGTCACGCAAGCGGATGCGGGCCGATTGCAGGGTGTTGCCCGTGTTTTCAAATCGCAGAATGGCCGTTCGGTCGACGCCGGCGACTTGGCCCAGCCGGATTTGCGAAGGCGAAACGGAAAAGCCGTCGCCCAGGTGTGCCAGCTTTGCCTTCAGTGCGGGAAACGAGGCTGTTTTGGCGGCTAGCGAAAATTCCCGGACCACCAATTCACGTCGTCCGTTGGTGATCGCGATGCGAAAGACTTTGTCGCCTTGCAGGTCCAGGGAGTCCACTTCGGCCTGCAACTTCAGACGCGACTTGGGCATCACCCGGATCAGCGTTCGCTCGGATTCGTCTTCCAGGCTGGCTCGCGAAAGCATCGAAAGCCAAAACGGCGCAGCGGGCCGACGGCCGGCGACACCGATGTTCCCGCGGACTTTGAATTCAAAGGCATAGTCGGTCGGGTTGTCCAAATAGACGGTGGCGACCGGCATCCCCAGTTCGCTGGCAACGTGGGCTTCGGTCAGTTGCAATTGGTTCATCGCGGCAAGGTCTTTGATCCCGGTTTCGATATCGATCCGCAGGACATACTGCGTCACGAACTGGACTCCGGCGGTGGTCGTTTGACCGTCGGCGTCGCCGGTGAATTCGTTGGCCACACCGTTGTCACGGACCAAGATCCCGTAAGACAGGAAGTTGGTTTTCGCCAGCGGGACTTTGACGGTGCCTTGGATGACGTGGGATTCGCCGGGAGCCAGCGGGAACGCTGTGGATGACGTGATGTCGACTTCGTCGGGGGCACCTCCCTGTAGATCGTGCAGGATGACGCCGGATTCTTCCTGACGCAAACGAACCGCCTGCACCGTGACATTCATGTCTTTGCCGGTGGACGTGATTTTGAAGCGGAACGGAATTTCCGCGCCGCGGCGGGCTTCGAAACGCTGGACGATCGGTTCGATGTGAAACGAAGGTTCCACCGAACGCGTCAACGTCACCGATTGGCGACCGTCAGCGGTCGTGCCGGTGCGAACGCCGGTCGAGTTGGATTGCGAGGTCTGTGCGACCACGCTGGCGGACAGGCAAAGCGGCAACAGGAAGCCGAGCAAAGCGGTGTGGCGAACAAAACGTTTCATCGGAGATCAACAGTGGTGAGACGGTTGGTGTTGTCGGGTCCGCCTTTCGCATCAGGGCATCGTGTTTGTCTGGTGACCCTCCGTGTGCACCGCCGCCAGTGATCACAGGCGTCAAAGGCGAGCAGCAACGCGGAGCGGTGACGGTGACGGTGCGCCGTGGATCAGTGGGCAACCGAACCGTGGGGTGACGTCAGGGACGCCGGGACGATTGTGGGGGAAACCCGAGGTCGTTCGATGCGAGGCGAAAGGAAGATGACGACTTCGGCTTCACGAGTCTGTCGCTGAGTCGTCTCGAAAAGGTAGCCCAGCAGTGGCAGTCTGCTTAAACCAGGGATGCGATTGATGCGGTCCACGGTTTCTTTCTGGACAAGTCCGCCGATTACGATGGTTTTGCGGTCTTCGACGTGGACCGTTGTCGACACGGATCGTCGGTTGATGATTGGGAACGGATTGACCGCCAATTCAGTGTTGGCATTCCGGATGTCTTCGCTGACTTCCGCTTTTTCGATATCGATCGTGACGGTGTTTTCCCGAATCGTCGGGGTCAGCGCCAGGGTTATGCCGGATTCCACCTTTTGTATTTCTTGTTGAAAGAAATACGCGTTGTTGTCGGACGTGCTTTGAGGCTGGATGCTGAAGAACGTTTCGCGGTTGATCGCGATGTTGGCTTGTTCGCCGTCTTGCGCCATCACGTGTGGTGTCGCACGGATCGTCAGGTAACCGTGTTCGCAAAGCAGTTTGACGAAGGCCGATGTTTGGGCAAAATCGCTGAAGGCTTGTCGGCCACCGGCGGGACTGTAAACGCCTGACAACGCCAAGCCGTTGGCACCCAGTCTGGCAAGTGTTTCGCCGTTCAACTGGACGGCGTGTTGCCAGTCCAGCCCGAATTGGAAACCCGAATCCGGGGACACCACACAAATGATCGCTTCCAGTGTCACTTGTGGGATCGGTTGGTCGATGGCGGCGAAGCGCTTTTGAATCGCCGCAACGGTATTCGATGGCGCATCGATCATGACCAGGTTGCTGCCGTTGACCAATTCCACGTAGGGTTCGAATCGATCGGGCAGCGTGTCGACCAGCGTTTTGGGGCTGACATGATTCGGACGATAGGGGACTTGCGTGCTGATGTAGGGGAACAGCGGCGAATCGGGGTCCGGTGGTGCGATGATGTATTGATTGCCCCGTTTGGCGTAGGACAGTCCCAACGGCATCAAGATCTTTTCGATCGCCTGTTCAATCGTCATCCCGTTGATTTGCGTATTGACGACGCCGGCGACTTGCGGATCCATGACCAAGTCAATCTCCGCGTCCTCGGCCAACATGATCAAGACTTCGCGGACATCCGTTTCGATGAATTCATCATCGATCAACTCATCTTCCCCGTCGGGGGAATCCGAGTTGCTGGAATCGCTGAGATGGGCCGACCAGCCTTCACCGGCGAAGTAATCCGATCCCGGCCATTGGTTCAGCTCCGGTGCGTCGGTTTGTACGTCAAGAACGTTTCCGTCGGCGTCGCGGATGATCGTTTCTTGGCGGACAATTTCGGCGTCCTCATGGACGACCGTTTCGATCGGCGAGATCGCTTGATCGGCCGACGACTTTTCGATCGCCTGCTGGATCAACTCTTCCACCGAGGGACGCGGCGGCAGCGGGCGGGATACGCAACCGGGCATCAGAATTGCTGTGAAGACCAGGGCCATTGTGATTCGCGTCGGCAACGTCGGGACGTGACGCGATCGCACCGGGCACCCGTGGGTGTGATGGGGCGAGACATCGGATTCCCTTCCGCATGGTCGCAACGACGTTTGGTCCTGTATTGAATGAATGCCCAGGTGAACAAAATTTCGGTAGGCGTCCAATAGCGGTTTGCCGTAGGCCGTCGCTACCGTGATTTTCGATCGGATGCCGCGGGAAACTGGCGGCGTTTCACGGGGCGGTGTGCGTTGGGTGAATCAGCGGCCTAAGGGCAGGCCGTCAGGGGACGAAAGACAAAAAGGGGGCGGGACGAAACCCACCCCCATTTGTCGCGACATCGATCAGTTGGAGGTGATCGTACCGGTCACGATCGTTTCATAATCGCCAGCCAGGAACGTTCCGAATCCGTCGGTGATGAACGTGACCGACAGGTTCATGTTGGCCGTACCGAAACCGTCACTGCTGACTTGAACGGTGGCGACTTCGTCGTTGTTGATGTAGTCGGTTTGGTCGCTGCTTTGGGCAACGGTCCAGGTGGCACCGCCGATTGACGAATCGACGGCCAGTCCCAAGGCGACGTCACGTTTTTCGCTGGGCGTGTTTGTATGCGTGAAGGCTGCGGCGGTCGCGAAGGTTGCGGTCACGCCGGCGCTGGAGTTGCCTTTGACGATCCAAGGCTGCGGCAAGAACGATTGATCGTTTTCGCTTTCGTCGTGAATCAGATTCACGTTGTCCGGGGCGATGATGGCGATGGACGAGGGAACCGTGACGGTGAATTTTTGGGTGTCACTGGTTTGAGCGTTGGCCGTGGTCATGGAAGCGACGACGATCAAAGCGGCAACAATTGATTGGATGCGAAACATGGTGAGCAGCCTTCAGCAAACGTGAAACAAGTGGAAAAGGTTTGCAACGAAACATCACCGAAGTTGGCCGACCGCACGTTGCGGCATTCAATGACCGTGGTCGGTGATCGCGTTCGTCGCTTTCACTGCAAACCTATGCCGGGACGCGACGGTGGCAAACGATTCGAAGCATAAGTCCGAACCGTCCCGTCGCGCAGTTTGAAGCCCGTCGAAGTTGCGTCTGGTGTTTGTCAGGCAATCAACGGACACCACGTCGGGGCAAACGCGAAGCCACGTTTTGGCGGTTGCGTCTTGAGCGAAATAGCGACGCCGACATCACAAGAATGAAGCCCCATGTCTGGGGTTCGGGAACCGCGGTTGCGCCGGCGATCGACGTGATTTGCAGAAGGTCGCCGGTTGACGCATCGCGAATGGATCCGATGGTGGTCAATTCACCGGTCTGTAAATCAATCGTTTGTAAGACAGATTCACCGGTGTTGCGGTCGACGGTGAATGCGCGTCCGCCGGGCCCGAAGGTCAGCGCGTTGGCCGGTTCGCCGCTGAGCCAAGTTTGAAACGTTCCCAGACCGGTGGATGCATCCAACGTGAACAGAGCGCCGCGTTGATCGGGGATGGGCTGGCTGGCATCGGGATCGCCGCTTTTCATGTACAGCGTTCCATCGGGCGCGAACGCCAAGCCGACCTGATTGACATTCAAACCCGATGGCTGCATCGGAGTAACCGCGGCGGTGCTCGTGTCCAAGCGGACCAGTTGTCGACTGAGCGAACCGAGTCCGGCAAAGCTGCCCTGCTGTAGCCAGGCGTAAAGGTTGCCGGACGAGTCGAACGTCATGTCGGGGACGCCGATCTGTGTGTCGCCGATCAGCATGGCCTGACCGTTCACAGCGTCCAGTTCCAACAGTTGCCCGCCGACTTGTGCGGTGCGGTCGTTGCGGTGGGCATAGATTCGGCCGGTCAGTGGGTGGACCGCCAATGCGCCGACGTTTTGAAAACCGGTCGGACCGATCATGGTCGCCATCCCGGTCGCCGCGTCAATGCGGTACAGCACCGATGACAGGTCACGGGCTTTGCCATCGACCAGTACTTTGCCGCCGGTGATTCCGATCAGGTCCGCCAAGGCGGTTGGGCTCGCCGAGAGTGCGCAGACCAAACCCAAGCAGATCCATCCCGACGTCCGTACCGCCATCCATCCGTTGGTGTCCATTCGCATCCGATGCGACTCCTTCCTTCGATCGACCGCAAAATTGTCCGGCCCCCCTACCCAATCGATTCGCCAGAACGATGTATCAAGATGCCTGGGGCAAGATCGATCGTTTGGGCGAACTGGGACGAATCGTGATCGGGTTGCGGTTTCGCGTAAAGCGGCAAATCTTGAAGCCTCCACTGAAGGATGTGGCTTCGGTTCCACCAGGGTGTTGCCGATTGGATCAGTCGAAGATTCCAGACGCTTCGGCAGCGGCGGCAGGCGATTCGCGTCACCCGCCACGGCGTGCCGGCAATGCTAGGCCGTCTGTTGAAGTTGCCGGGCGTACGTGGTCAATCCCGCGCGGCATCGGACGTCCAGCTTCTTCATCAACCGAGCCCGGTAGGTCTCGATCGTTTTCACACTGAGGAACAGCTTTTCGGCGATCTGCTTGTTGGTCATGCCGTCGGACAGCAATCCCAAGACCTCGCGTTCCCGAATGGACAACTGGTCGATGCGGTCGGCATCCGTGTCCACCGTCGTGGCAGGTCGCATGGGCTTGAGCAGCGACTGGTGCTGGGGGTGGCAGAAGAAATAGCGGCCTTCGGCGACCGACGTGATCGCACAGAACAGTTGTTCGAAGCTGAGCGTTTTGTCGACCAGGCCGGCAACGCCCATCCGCAACAACGACGGATAGGATTGGGACGACACCTGATCGGACCAGACGATCACGCGGGCATCGCCGATCGTTTCGATCAGCGTTTGCAGTTGCGCCAACGCTTGTTCGTCGCGAAAGTCGGCATCCAACAGCACGACGTCGACGGATTGGTCGGTCAGCAATTGGGTGGCTTCTTGAAGGCCGCTTGCTTCGCCGACGATCGACACCAGGTCACGCGAGCACGCGGATCGGAATCCGAGTCGGACGAAGTCGTTGGCTTCGATCAAAAATAAAGTGGGGGGCATCGGTGATTCTCCGAAGGCAATGGTGAGGGTATGCCGTCCGGATCACTTCCGTTGGGGGCGAGGCGTGGGGGGAGTGATCGTTGGGGGTGATCACACGTGATGGTGGACCTTGGGGTGGTCCAACGGTGCGTCCCGCTCCCTTGAAAGCGATTCGGCAAATGGTGAGGCTTTGCACAACCAACCGTTGCACCCGATTGTTGGCATGTCGGGGAAATTCAAGGTTTGCGGCTCACCGCAAGGTTGCCGCGTGACGGATTGGGCAGATCTTGTCGATTCGGTTTAGCGCAAACTGAGCGGTGTTGTCAGATTGACAGGGGATGATGAGCCCGTTGGCTCTCTATCAGGAGCGTTATCGGGTCACCTGGCCGATGGCTTGTCGGGGTGACCGATGTTTCCGCTGGCCGGTCGGATTGGCTTTTTCGATGCATTCCACGGCGATGCGCACGAAAAAAGCCCCGGAATGCTGAAGCACTCCGGGGCTTTCTGGGTCGATTTGGTATGTGGCGATTGACGCACGGGGGCGACGATCGCCGCGAGCGGGGGAAACCTTACTCGCGAGGACGGATGGCGCCGGTCAGGCCGCTGTAATCGACTCGGTCGGTGTTGTGCCACAAGGGCTGGCCGAGTTCGACGCGACGGCGCAGAACTTCAATTTTTTCGGGGCTTCCGGCCGGAGCATCGGTGGGCTCGAAGCCGTCATCCTTGTGGGGGACGAAGTCTTCATCGTGACCGTAGCGAAGGATGGCTTCGAAAACGTTTTTGCAGTGGCTCATAAGCGTTGGAACAAATCTTCCTTTGGGGCTTCGACCGCGGGCTCTTTTCCGTGGCGATGCGGCGAAGTCGAGAGAAAGTCGGCGACGCCTTGATTCCTGGTTTCTCGGGCGTCGGTTTGATTGGTTGGACGCCGTGATTATTGACGTCAACGGGGGACAGTCAAGAAAATTCCGTGAAGAGTGAAGACGCAAACACAGCGGACCGAGCCACCATTGGCGGCCAGATAAACTTTGTCGCTCGGGAAGAAACCAACGCCCGATGCGGATGGCTGTTGCGTTATGCCGAAAAATGGCCCTTCAAGTGTGGGAATTTTCCCCTACGCTCGAACTCAATGCTGAAATGCCCGTTGCAGTGGTTCGCCGCAATGCGGTCCCGGCTGTCAACCGGATCTGACGTGTCGACGGGCACCGTGATAGGTTGCGGCGTGGAAATTACCATAGGAAAAGCCAGGATTTTTTTCGTCCTTGGCGAAAATCGTCACGGGACACGAGGGTTGGACGGGTCATGTGGGTACAAAAACGCATCAGGTTGCCGGCCAAGCGGCGCGGTTTTCACCTGATCACGCACGACGTTTTGGCCGCCATTCCGGAATTGTCACAGATCCGGGTGGGGATGATGCAGGTGTTCATTCGCCACACCAGCGCGTCGCTGACGATCAACGAGAACGCCGATCCCGATGTCCGTGTGGACTTTGAAACGGCGGTCAATCACATGGTTCCCGAAGACTTGCCGTATGTTCACACGCTGGAGGGGCCCGATGACATGCCCGCCCATGTGAAGGCGTCGATGATGGGGGCGTCGTTGACCCTGCCGATTCGTGACGGTCGTCCGGACCTGGGCACGTGGCAGGGGATTTATCTGTGCGAACACCGCGACCGTGGCGGGGCCCGGAACCTGACGATCACGGCGATGGGGGAAACGGGAGTGGGAGATTAGCGACGGTTTGGGGCCTGAATGCTGGCGCATCCAGCTACGGGGTTGGGGGGGCGTTGGTGGTTGGTTCAGGTAGGGGGACGAAAAAAGGCCACGACGTGGGCGTCGTGGCCTTGGAACGAGATCGCAATTGGACGATCGACGTTTCGGTGGGGCCGATCAGGCTTCGTCCAGCAGGTCGACCGCTGCGAAAGCCTTGCCTTCCAACATGGCCAGGCTGGCGCCGCCGCCGGTGCTGACGTGGCTGACCTTGTCGCTGAAGCCCAGTTGTTCGACGGCCGCAGCACTGTCGCCGCCGCCGATGATGCTGACGCTGTCGCTGTCGGCAACGGCTTGGGCGACCGCTTTGGTGCCTTCGTCAAACGGTGCCATTTCGAACACGCCCATCGGTCCGTTCCAGACGACGGTCTTGGCCGATTTGATGACATCGGCGTATTTCTTGGCGGTTTCCGGGCCGATGTCCAAGCCTTCGAAGCCCTCGGGGATCTCGCCGGCCGGAACGACTTTTTTGTTGCAGTCGCCGCTGAAGTCGTCGCCGCAGTGGGTGTCGACGGGCAGGTGCAACTTGTCGCCGCCCTTGGCGATCAGTTCCTTGGCCAGATCGACCTTGTCGGGTTCGACCAGGCTGCCGCCGACCTTGCCGTCTTCGGCCAGGCTGAAGGTGTAGGCCATCGCACCGCCGATCAGCACGGCGTCGCAGATGCCCAACAGGTTGTTGATGACATTGATTTTGTCGCTGACCTTGGCGCCGCCCAAGATGGCGACGAACGGTCGACCAGGATCGCCGATGGCGTCGGAAAGGTACTGGATTTCTTTGGCGACCAAGTGGCCCACGACGCGGGGCTTGCCCGCCATGGCTTCGGGGACGGCGACCATCGAGGCGTCTTTGCGGTGGCAGGTGCCAAACGCGTCGTTGCAGTAGGCGTCGGCCATTGCGGCCAGTTCACCGGCAAAGTCCGCATCGCCGCCTTTTTCGCCGGCGTTGAATCGCAGGTTTTCCAAGACGACGACATCGCCGTCGCCCATCGCATCGACTTTGGCCTTGGCGTCGTCGCCGACGGTGTCGGAGGCAAAGGCGACGTTGCTGCCCAACAGTTCACCCAGGCGTTTGGCGGCCGGTGCCAGGCTGAACTTGCTGTCGCCCGCGTCACCTTTGGGGCGTCCCAGGTGGCTCATCAGGATCAGCCGGCCGCCGCGATCGACGACGCTTTTAATGCTGGGCAGAGCCATGCGGATGCGACGGTCGTCGGTGATCGATTGTTGGTCGTCCAAAGGCACGTTGAAATCGACACGCATCAGGACTTTTTTTCCGGCAACGTCGATCTGATCAATGGTTTTCTTGGCCATCGCTAGCTTTGTGAAACAAGTGGGTGTGAAACGGTCGGGGGTCGGCCCCGCGAGTGTGCGTCGGCGGAATTATCCGCCAATCCGTTTGGATGCGGGAGGGGGGCCAATTGACGCGAATGGGGCCGGAAACGGGTCGATGGTGCCGACCCCGATTTGGTCGTCGCGACCCCTTTGATTGAACTTCGCGGCATAACCCGACCGAAGAAGAACACCATGCGTTGTACTGGGCACCCAGCCGGCTCGCCGCAACGCCCCGTGGCAGGTGGACCACGGACGAATCTCCAGCGGGGGACGCCAGTGGCGGGCCAGCGAAACGCCGAAAACGACCGTCGATCGTTGCGCATTCGTCTCGGGCGGATCGTGCTTCACGCGTGTGCCGCGCCGGTGAATGCCGGTGTGCTGCGTCGCATGGTCGTTGCCGCTTGGGTTTGTTTGTTGATCGCCGCTTCGCTCGGTTCCGACGTGCCGGTGATGGCCAACGACGGTTCCGGTGGCGGATTGTTGTCAACGCTGACGTCGCGAGAACGCCGCGAGGCGATCGCCGCATTGCCGTTGCAGCGGTTGACGCCGCAAGCGTCGCAGAAGATCCAGCGGATCACCGACAAGCCGACGATCTATCGCCGGTTGCCCACCCAAGCGATCGCCTGTGATCGGGACATGTTTTTGTTCCTGACCCGCAACCCCGAAGTCTTGGTCGGCATGTGGGACCTGATGGACATCACCAAGGTCGCCGTCCGTCGCACCGGCGCCTATCAACTGGAAGCCCAAGACGGCAGCGGGACGACGTGCACGATCGATTTGGTCTACGGCGATTCGACGACGCACGTGTTTGTGGCGACGGGCCTGTACGACGGCAAGCTGACGACCAGTCCGGTGCGAGGCGAAGGCGTGTTCATGCTGCGAAGCAGCTACGCCAAAAATTCCAGCGGCGGCACCACGGTGACCGGAACGCTGGATTGCTTCATCAAGTTTGACGGCTTCGGTACCGATCTGATCGCGCGAACGTTTTCCGGGCTGATCGGAAAATCGGCGGACGTGAACTTCATGGAGACGTCACGATTTGTCGCGCAAGTTTCTCAGGCATCCGCGGTCAATCCCGGCGGCATGGTGGACGTCGCACGACGGTTGCCCCAAGTCGAAATGGAAACGAAGAAGCGTTTTGCGGGAACCATTTTGACGGTGGCCAAGCGTGCGGAGTTGGCCAAGGCGGGCGAGCGGAACGGACAGCCGCGGGTGTCGCCGGATAGCTCTCGCACGGCGCAACATTCCGGCCGCGGCGACAAACGCTAAAGCCGTTGAAGCATCGCCGCGCCGGTGACAAGCAATGAGTCGGTGACAAGCATCGCGCGGGCGGGTTTTTCTTCCGACGACTTCGTCGCATCGCGTTGGCGACGCCTGTGTTGCCAGTGAATCGATCGGCCGGATCGCACCACCAGACTTGCCACGCAACACGAGCCCTGTGAAGCCTGACTACAATCAGCGGCGGTCGTGATCGGTGATCGTACCGGCCGGCCATTCCCACCATTGACGCCCATCTTCCCACCGGTGATCCCAACATGCATCAGCGTTTGTTTTCCCCCGCGGCCGCGACTTTGGCGGCGTTGTTGGCCCTGACCGCGGTCACGTCGAACGCACAGTCGAACCAGGCCGATGGCTCGGACCGCTATCGTTCGATCGGACGTATCGAAAGACTGACCGATGCCGCCGACAACGTGTTGGCCGACGACGCCAAAATCGAAGTCGTGGCGGATGGTCTGACTTGGTGCGAAGGCCCGGTTTGGGTGCCCGATGATGCGGGCGGGCATCTGCTGTTTTCGGACATCCCACGCAACACCATCTTTCGCTGGTCGGCACGCGGTGGCATGGAAACCTTCATGCAACCCAGTGGTTACACCGGAGTCACCTATTATGGATTGGAACCGGGGACCAACGGGTTGACGTTGGATCCGCACGGTCGATTGACGATGTGTGAACACGGTGACCGACGTGTCAGTGTGTTGACCCGTCGTGGCGGAAAGATGACGCTGGTCGATCGATACGAAGGCAAGCGGCTGAACAGCCCCAATGATGCGGTGTTCGACAAAGCGGGGAATCTGTTCTTTACCGATCCGCCCTATGGATTGCCACAGCGGGCCGACGATCCGCGACGCGAGTTGGATTTTTGTGGCGTTTACCGTTTGAGCGCCGATGGCGATCTGTCGCTGTTGACCAAAGAATTGGATCGGCCCAACGGGATCGGTTTGTCACCGGATCAAAAGACGTTGTATGTGGCACAAAGCGATCCGGGACGCCCGATCTGGACGGCCTATCCCCTGGGCGACGACGGCACACTGGGTGATGGCAAGGTGTTGATGAATGCAACGCAGTTCATGAAAGAATACCCGGGGTTGCCCGACGGTTTGGCGGTGCATCCCAGCGGATTGATCTTCGGCAGCGGTCCCGGTGGCATCTATGTGATGAAACCGTCGGGCGACTTGATTGCCCGAATCATCACCGGCGGCCGGACCAGCAATTGCACGTTCGACGACACCCATGGGACGTTGTACATCACCGCCGATGACAAACTGTGCCGCGTGAAGATGAAGGCGGGAGGGTGAGCGGGTTTGCAGGCTGACAGGTTTGCGGGATGACAGGTTGATAGGGACGCTGAGAACCTGACTCGTCCACGGCCTTGGTTCAGCTGTTGCTTGCGTACAGTTCGGCGAATTCGATTGCCCAGGTGTCGATCAGCTGGGCGAATTCGTCTTCGTCGACGTCCACCAAGTCGGCAAAGAAACTGCGATTGAAGATTTCCCGATTGCCCACCGTTCCTTTGGCTTTCATGTCCAGGACTTTGGCGTCGCTGAAGGGGCGGATGACAATCTCCAGGCGGCTGTACAGATTGGTCCGCCGGCCACCGTCGATCTTCAAGTCGTCTCGGTAACAGGCGGTGCCCCAGCCGTTTTCACCGAACAGCGATTCCTGGCGAAAGCCGGGAAAGTGGTCGGCCACACCGGTGACGGCACGCTCGATCCGGTCGGACAGGTTCAGCCGATAACTGGTGTGCAGACGCCGCAGTTCGTCTTCGCTGAGTTCTTTCTTGCGTTGCCGATCGGCCGCGGACTGTGCCCGTTTCTGGCCACGTTGGATGGCCGATTCCAATCGTGATCGAAAATCTCCACTGCTCATGCCGACGACGAATCCGAAGGGTTGTTGGGGCTGGTCGGGTCCGTCGTGGCGGCCGGCGAAGTGGCTTTTTCGGTGGCGGCGTCATCGCCGGGCGGTTGATTCGCGGGCGGCGCCGGATCGGCGGCCGGCGGATCGACTCGTTCGCTGGAAGCAGCGGGCGGCTGCGAATCAGCCGGTGCCTGCGAATCAGAGGGCGGCTGCGTGGTGGCAGCGGCATCGGATGCGACCGCTTCAGGGGCCGCCGGGGCCGGGGCGTCCGGTTTGACCTCCGGCTTGGGCGGTTCGGGCGTGTCCTTTTGATAGAACTGCATCAGGTCACCAAAGGACCGCAGCGGTTCGGCACCCTGCTTCATCGCATCGGTGATCGGTGCCTTTTCCGGTTCGCTGCTGGTGACGCGATAGACCTCGGGTTTGCGGTCACGAGAACGACCGCGATCGCGTCCACCCGGCCGACCGCCGCCCCGTCCGCGGCCACCGCCACGATTGTCGGACGAACGGCCGCCGCCACCGCCGCGGTTGTCACCGCCACGGCCGCGTTCGGATCCACCGCGATTGCCGCCGCCCTTTTGTCCACCGGCTTGGCCGCCACCGCGTCGTTGTCCGCCGCCGCCACCGCCGCGCGGGCCACGGTCATCACGGCGACCATGTTGTTGTTGGCGCTCTTGGTCCAGTTCGATGACCCGTTGGGGGCTGATGGCGCTCAAAGCGACACGTCGACGTTTTTCGTCGATGCCGGTCACCCAGCCGGTGATGACGTCGCCGACCTGAACCGCTTCGTGCAAGTCTTCGACGAAGCCTTCGCTGATGCGGCTGACGTGGATCAGACCGCTGCAGTCGGGGGCCAGTTCGACGAACACGCCGAACGGCATGACACCGACGACCACGCCGATCACTTCGTCGCCTTCCTTCAGCGATTTCAGCGACGGCATCGTGTTCAATACGGCCGGGCTGACACCGCTGGGGTCGCTGTCGCCGAACGGGTCGCACAGCCAATGAACGATCTGGTGCGAACGGTGACGTCCGACCTGCCATTCCTTGACACACTTGTCGACCTTGGCGGGCTCGGGCAACGCTTGCCGGAACGGTGTGGCTGGTTGTGCATCGGCCGCACTGTCGGATTCCGCGTCGGGCTTGGCATCGGATTCGGGCGTCGCGTCTGCATCGGCCGAAGTTTCGGCGGTGGCGTCGTCGCCGGCATCGGCGCTGGCTTCGGGCGGTGGGGCGTCGCTGGCTTCCGCGTCGGCGCTGGCTTCGGGTGCTGATTCGGACGCCGCGTCGGGGTCTGCTGGGGTGTCCGCGGCTTCGGCGGGCGAATCGGCATCGGCCGTGGGCTCGGACTCGCCGGTGGCTTCGGCTTCCGGTGCAGCGTCGGATTCCGATTCGATCTTGGCCGCAAAGTTTTCCGTTTTTTCGTCCGGGACGGTTTCGAACGTCTCGACTTTCAAACTGTCGTCGGCGACCGGCGTCTCCACGGGCTCGACCGGCTGTTCCGAGGGCTCATCGTCGAACGACGGGGCGGTGTATCCCGGCGGCTCGGCGGGCGGCAGTTCCAGTTCCAACGCCTTGGCCAGCTTTTCAGCCAGGCCATAGTCGTCCGGATGGATCATCGTTCCGTCCAGAGGCTGGGGACTGCCGAAGACACGCAAAAACGGCAGCGCTTGGCGGCTGCTGACCAGCGAATCCCAGACGTCCAGTTCGGTCAATTCGGTGCGTGATCCGAACAGTTTTTCGCGTCGACGTTGATCGATGGCCTTGGCGATCGCTTCGTTCATACCGGGCAGTCGGCTGAGCCAAGTCACCGGCGCGCCGTTGGCATCGATCCCGCCACGCGACGCACCGCTGATCATCACGTCACGCAGGGCGCCCGACAGGGTGTCATCGGACAGTTCACGCTGGAACGAACCCAACCGCAGTTTCAGCGGATCGACCTTGGCCAGCGCTTGCGCCGGGGTGACGACCGAGAAAGCGATCCACGATGCGGCACGGAAACGCCGCGGGGTCGCCTTCATTTCTTGATCGGCCACCGGACCGCTGGCGTAAGCGTCGGCGCCGTTGCGATCGGCCAATGTCCAGCGGATCGACTGTTCCGGCGATTGTTCGATCAAGTCACCGATGGCGGCCAGACTGGCACGGCGGGCCGGACCATTGCTGACCACGATCAGGTCGACGCCGTAAGTGTGGATCAGTTCGCCCATCTTCAGGACGGCTTGCGACCGCAGCGATTTGGACAACTGGCACGGGATGTCTTCGTGATGCAGCACACGTCCGTCGCTGGAAACGATCGCGGTGGCCGCGGTGCGAGGTCCGACCGCATCGATCGACATCACGACTTTGGCATCCACGCCGCCGCGGTTGACGCTGCGACGCAGGTTGTCGGCGGCGATCCCGACCAGACGAGCGGAAGCTTGTTCCTGCAATTCATCCCACCAAGCGGACTCGGCCGCTTCGCGGATGTTGGCTTCGTGGATCAGAACTGTCTCACGCAGCTTGGCTTCCAGTTGGCGATTCAGCCCCATTGCCGAGCGCTGAATTTCGTCCACCAGTTTTTTCGCGTCGTACTCGAACGAGCACACGGCGACTTGGCTGCGCAAGGCACGAGCCAACATCACGATCTGGAACGAACTGAGCTTCGACGGCGGCAGTCGTTTGCCCTGCAAGGGCTTCAGCACACCCACCAACCAACGTCGGCGGCGCTGACGCGGCGAAACCTTCTTCGTCTTTTTCGTCACCGGAACCGGCGTCGGGTCGGTGACCTCGGGCGAAGCCGGCTTGTTTTGTGGGTGTTTGGGGGGGGCAGGTGACGGGGCGACGGGTGACGGGTCGGCAGAAACCGGGTCAGCAGGTGACGGGTCGGCAGAAACCGGGTCGGCAGAAACCGGGTCGGCAGAAACCGGGTCGGCAGAAACCGGGTCGGAAGGTGACGGGTCGACGGGTGACGGGGCTGCGGGTTCGGACGTGGGCGTTTCCGGTGCGGGAGCGGCGGCAACCGTTTCGGCGGTGACCTGTTCCGCAGCGACCGGGGGTTCGGTTGGCGGGGGTTCGCTTGACGGGCTTTCGGTCGCAGGGCTTTCGGTTGCTGGGCTTTCCGTCGCTGGGGTCACAGCGACCTGTTCGCCCGCAACCTGTTCACCTGCCACCTGTTCACCTGCCACCTGCTCCGCGGCAACCTGCTCACCCGTGACCTGGCTATCCGTCTGCTTCGGGTCCTTTTGTTCCCTGCCCTTTCGCCCCTTCTTCTTTTCTTCCGGCTCGTCGCCGCCGTGAGGGTCGTGGACTTGGGAGATATGAATGCGAGAGTTTTTGGTCAGCCAGCGGACGGCGGCGTTGATCACCCGCGGATCGCCACACAAACGTTTCGCCAGCGCGTTGTCCAAACCGGCAACGGCCGCTTCGACTTGATCCGCTTCGATCCCGTCAACTTTGCCGGCGATCGAGGCGATGTCATCACCGTCGCCTTTGCGGGGGTTCAAAATCCGGGCAGCCAAGCGAGTCGAAGGATCGACTTTTTCGCCCAGTTCCGATTTCACGCGACGAGCCAACCGGTCCAGCAATCGTTTGCTGGCCGCTTTTTCAACCGCTTTGCCCAGTGCCGGATCGGTCAGTTCGCTGGTCTTCCACGATTGCACCAATTCTTCGCGGCGTCGCTGCAGTTCAAGATCCGACTGGACGGCGTGGGACAGATGCCACAGCGACGCTTCGTCGATATCCCCCAGTTCATCCCGGCGGTACCGCGCCAGATAAGGCGGGGTGTATCCCTGTTCCAACAATGGCAGGGCGATTCGCAAACTAGCAGTTTCGCAACGCCCGCGGCGGGCAATTGCCTCCAGATCGACAGTCATGATCGGTCGGTCTCAATCGAGCGGTCCGATGCGGCCGAAGACGCATCGCGACGCAGTTGAAGTTGATGTCTACTTGCACCGCCACCGACGCGTCCAAGATCCCTGGGGGGCTCGAGTTGCGCCGTGAGTGCAGTAAACGGCGGAGAATATGACCGCTGCGCAGGACTGTCAACCGAGACGACCGCTGACGACGCGGCTTCGGCGGTCACCGAGACCCCGACAGAATTACCGATCCGGTTTGTCTTGCCCAAGTTGAAACGGCGGGCCGCCCGATATCCGATCGACGACTCGGTCCACCCAGTGTTGGGCTTGATCGTCGTCATCGATCTGTCGGCCGGGCAGATCCGTCAGCTCGGTGAACGATCGAAACCAAGTCTCCTGTCGACGTGCCATTTGGCGGGTGCGTGCGGCGATCTGTTGGACGATTTCCTCCGGCGGTCGCGTCGGCCAAGCGTCGGGATCGTCCGCCGACAGGTTCTCGTCTTCCGCCCACTGCAGAATCTCTCGATAACCCACCGCGCTGGCCGCCGTCCGCGACAGAGTCGGGAATCGCTGTGCCAAACGGCGGACTTCGGCGACCCAGCCGGCATCGAACATCGCGTCGACGCGGGCGTTGATTCGCTGGTGAATTTCCGCGCGGTCACGCCGGACGACCAGCGCCGCACACTGATCGGCATCACGCACGGTGTCGAATTGCTGTTGGCGATGGCTGAGCGGTTGGCCGGTCAGCTTGGCGACTTCCAACGCCCGGATCATGCGACGTGAATCGTTGGCGTCGATCCGAGACGCCGACAACGGATCGACTTGCCACAGACGATTCCGCAACGCGTCAACGCCGTGCCGCGCGAGGTCTTCTTCGACCTGGCGACGAAAATCCCAATCCGCCGGCGGGCCCGGATCAAAGCCTCGCAAGACGCCCTTCAAAAACATCGGCGTTCCACCGACAAAGATCGGCACCCTGTCGCGCCCCAGCACGTCATCGACCACGCGATGCGCCGCGTCCAAGTACCGCGCGACGCTGTAGTCTTCGTCCGGATCGACCCGATCGATCAAGTGGTGCGGCAGCGCGGCTTGATCGTCCGCGTCAGGCTTGGCCGTGCCGATGTCCATGCCGCGATAGACCGCGATGGAATCCAGCGACAAGATTTCACCGCCCACCTGCCGGGCCAAACGCATGGCAATGCGGCTTTTGCCCGTCGCGGTCGCACCGGCCACAAAGACGGCTCGATCGATCAGCGGTGGATAGGGGCGGTCTTCGGCGGCGTCCAAGATCTTCGGTGCGGTTCGTCGTAGTAGAGTGGGCGTCGGTCGGTCGGCCGGGCGTCCACCGGTGCTCTGGTGGTGTCGTTCGATGGTCTAGGAAAAGTCTAAGTAGACCCTACAAATCGACCAGTCCCTCCGTCGGACGGATCGAAGCGATCAATCCGCACCGGAATCCCGACGTTTTGAATGCCATTGGGCACGCCGCGTGGTACGATCGATCGTGGCATTCGACGGCGTCTGCGTGGGCGACCGTTTCCATCCATCGCCGAACGATGACACCCATGGGCATCACCTACTTTCGACGATTCCGAATGGAATTCGATCTGGCCGCCGGCGTGCCCGAATCGCCGCCACTGCCGTTCGGATACGAACTGGTTCCTTACAGCGATGCCCTGGTCCGCGAACATGCGACCGCCAAGTTCGACAGTTTTCGCAGCGAGCTGGACGCGGACGTGTTTCCGTGTCTGTCACGGCAAGACGGTTGTTTGCGTCTGATGCGTGAAATCGTCAGCCGCGCGGCTTTCGTCCCAGAGGCGACCTGGTTGTTGCGGCACCGCGATCCGGCCAGCGGACTTCAAAGCCCGGTGGGCACGATCCAAGGGTTGTCGGTCGACGGCTGGGGCGCGGTCCAAAACCTGGGCGTCGTCGGGGATCACCGCGGCAAAGGTCTGGGCAGTTTGTTGCTGCTGAAAGCGGCTGCCGGGTTCGCCGTCACAGGCATCCGCCGCATGCACTTGGAAGTCACCACCGATAACGCGGCGGCCGTCCGGTTGTATGAAAAGCTGGGCTTCAAAAAAGCGGACGTGGTTTACAAGGCGGCCGATATCGTCGGCGCATGATCCGAGACCCTTTCTGACCCGCGATTCCGACCGCCACCGGGTGGCAACACTGGTCCGCCGAGCACCCCGTGTGGACGACACGAACCAGCGATAGCCGTTTTGTTTCCTGTCAGCTAAGTTGGCGCTAACGCACGGATCGCTGACCGCTGATACGTCTTTCTTTCACGTCGACGATTCGGCCGAAACCGTCCACGTCCGTCGCTTTCCATCGATCTTTTATTCAGGCATCCGCACCGCAATGTCCGAACCCGCCGCCGCACCGCTGCAGCTCAGCTCCGTCCAACCCGCACCGCCCGACGCGATCCTGGGTTTGACCGAATCCTTCTTGGCCGACCCTCGTTCGGACAAGATGAATTTGACGGTCGGTGTCTACAAAGACGACAGCGGGATCACCCCGATCATGCGGGCGGTCAAACAGGCCGAGCAGATCTTGATCGAAGGCGAAAAGACCAAAGGCTATCTGCCGATCGATGGCATGGCCGACTATCGCGACGCGGTCCGCGATATGGTCTTTGACGGCAAAGTTCCCAACGAACGGGCCGCCGTCGTTCAGGCACCCGGTGGCACCGGCGCGCTGCGTGTGTCGGCCGAGTTTCTGGCCGACCAGTTTGCCCGGCCGCGTGTCTTTTTGCCCACGCCGACTTGGGCCAACCACGGTGCGATCATGAACGCCGCTGGTTTGGAAGCCGTGTCGTATCGCTACCTGTCAGCGGACAAGACGTCGCTGGACTTGACCGGGATGCTGGACGACCTGTCGGCAAACGCGCGACCGGGCGACGTGATTCTGCTGCACGCGTGTTGTCATAATCCATCGGGTGTCGACCCGGACGCCCAGCAATGGGAACAGATCGCCGCGCGGATCACCGAGCTGAAACTTTTCCCCCTGATCGACTTTGCCTATCAAGGTTTCGGTGACGGATTGGCCGAAGACAGCGTGGGGCTGCACACGATGCTGCGACACGTTCCGGAATGTTTGGTGTGCAGTTCCTTCAGCAAGAACTTTGGGCTGTACAGTGAACGTACCGGCGCGGTCGTGATGATGGCCGCCGACCAGGCCGCAGCGTCCGCATCGGTCAGCCAAATCAAACGGCTGGTGCGATGCAACTACAGCAATCCGCCACGCCATGGTGCGTCGATTGTGGCGACGATCCTGGGCGACGAAGCGTTACGCCGGACCTGGAAGTCGGAATTGATGGAAATGCGGCAACGGATTCATCGGCTTCGCGAATCGTTCGTCAAAGGGATGCAAGAAGTCGCGCCGGATCGCGATTATTCGTTCCTGCTTTCGCAAAAAGGCATGTTCAGCTTCAGCGGCCTGTCGCCCATGCAGGTCGACCAACTGCGTTCCGAACACGGCATCTATCTGGTCGGAAGCGGTCGCATCAATGTCGCCGGGATGGCCGAAGACCGCATCGACTGGTTGTGCGAAAAGGTCGCGGCGGTGCTGTAAACGCCGATCGATTCGGTCGCCCGTTCGTGCATCACCGGCCCCGGACGCCTACACTGGATTCGGTGGCAAAGTAGCGCCACCGTTGTGTTCCGGGCACGGGCCGACGCGGCCTGCCCCGGCAAATGTGTCCCGTGTGCGCCCCCATTGCTAAAGGGATCGAATCGATGTCCCAGCGGAATCTTCCGACCGAATCCGACTCCCGACAATCCAACACGAATCCGTCTGACCGATGCAGCCGGCGTTCCCTGTTGACCGCCACCGCCGCTTTGTCGGCTGGCACCATGCACGCCGGTGCCGCGATCGGCGCCGAATCGGAGTCGCCGTCCGCTCCGATCGACGACGATGTGCCCCCGCCGCCACAGATCCAGCTCGGTAACACGGGCATCACCATGTCTCGTGTTGGCCAGGGAACGGGGATGCACGGTGGCAATCGACAATCGGACCACACCCGGCAAGGCTTCGAAAAATTGGTCGCGCTGCTGAACCACGCTTATGATCGCGGCGTGACCTTCTTTGACTTGGCCGATCTGTACGGTTCGCACGTTTATTTCCGCGAAGCCCTGCGGACGATCCCACGCGATAAAGTCACGGTCCTTTCCAAACTGTGGACTCGTTATGACGGTCCCTTTGAAAAGATCGCGCCGTCGCATCGCAAGCAGGCCGCCAAGACGACGATCGAACGATTCTGTCACGAAATCGCCACCGACCACTTGGACATCTTGTTGCTGCACTGCATGACCACGCCGGATTGGTCCGAACAGTTGCAACCGTACATGGAAGCGTTTGACGAAGCGAAGAAGTCGGGCAAGCTACGCGCGGTCGGCGTTTCCTGTCACAACTTGGAAGCCCTCAAGATCGCCAGTCAGTCCGATTGGGTCGACGTCATCTTGGCTCGCATCAACCCGCACGGCGCCAAGATGGATGGCAAAGTCGATGACGTTGTGTCCGTGCTGACCGAGGCCCGCAAGAACGGCAAAGCGATCATCGGGATGAAGATCTATGGCGAAGGCACGCTGGCCGATAAAGCCGACGAATGCATCCGGTTCGCCCAGTCTAACGGGCTGCTGGACACGATGACCGTCGGCGCCGAAACACCCGAGCAGATGGATCAAACCCTGCGGCTGATCGCCAAGTACCCCGCCGCCCCATTGATCACCCCGTAGGTCATGCTGTGCATGACGATAGGTTGATCTATAGGTCATGCTGTGCATGAAGATCGATAGATCCGTAGTCAGTAGCATGACAGATCCGTAAGCCGCGCCCGGCCCGGTCTTTATCCGCCGACTCAATCGGGAATGATGCCTGAATACCGCAGGGCCTTCGTCACCGGGGGCACGTACTTTTTCACGGTCGTCACATATCAGCGACAGCCAACGTTTGCGGATCCGACGGCAGTGACTCTTTTGGGCAACGTTTTGCGGCAATGTGCCAGTCGTTGGCCGGTCGATGCCATCGCCATCGTGTTGTTGCCGGACCACTGGCATTCGATCTGGTCGCTTCCGCCCGGCGATGACCAGTATTCAAAGCGCCTGGGGTGGATCAAGAAGGAGTTAACCAAACGTTGGCTAGTCGCCGGTGGATCGGACCAACAGGTATCCACGGGGAAGCAGCGTCAACGACGACGAGGCGTTTGGCAGCCTCGGTTCTGGGAACACACCATTGAAGGCGAGATGGATTTTCAAAGCCATTTCGACTACGTTCACTGGAACCCGGTGAAGCACGGGTACGTCAAGTGTGCCAAAGACTGGCCGCACACCAGTTTCCATCGTTGGGTCAAGCAGGGCGTGTATCCCGACCACTGGGGCTGTTTCACCAAAGAGAGAAATCAGACGCCCGAAACCGTCAGTAGGATTCGTGAAGCCGGCGAACCGTAGGTCATGCTGTGCATGACACAATCCCTGTCGGATCGCCCACACCGTCATGCACAGCATGACCTACGTGTGCATCAAACCGTCGCCGCCGAATCGTTTCTCCGGTGCAACAGCGTGTAGACACATGGCACCAGGATGAGCGTCAGGACCGTTGACGCGACCATCCCGCCGACCACCGCACGGGCCAGGGGGATCATCGCTTCGTTGCCCGGCGTCAAAGCAAATGACAAGGGCAACATCGATGCGACCAACGTCAAACTGGTCATCAGGATCGGACGTAAACGGACGCGAGCAGCTTCGATCGCCGCGTCGGCTGCCGATTTGCCATCGGCGCGACGTTGGTTGGCAAATTCGACCAACAGGATCGAATTGTTCACGACCACGCCGACCATCATCAGCGTGCCCATCAGCGATTGAATGTTCATCGTCGTTCCGGTCGCCCACAGCGTCACGATGACACCGCCGATCCCAAGTGGAACTGCCAGCACGATCAACAGCGGGTCGATGAACGACCGAAACTGTGCCATCAGCACCAGGTAGACCAACACGATCGCGACCAACAATCCCCAGCCCAGCATTTCCATGCCGCTGTACATCGTCTGTACCGGACCTTGGATCGTTGCCGACGTACCACTTTCAAATTCCATTTCGTCGATGACACGTTGTACGTCGGCGGCGACCGAACCGACGTCACGTCCCGAAACGTTGACATAGACGTCGTTCACCCGAGCAATGTTGTAGTGCTTGATTTCTGCGGGAATGTTCACGCGGCGGACCGTGGCGATGTTCGACAACGGGATCGTCACCGCGCCGTCGGCCGTGTCCAACGAAATCGGCATGCTGTGAATCTCGTCCAGCGAATCGAATTGGTTGTCGGCATACTGAACACCCATGAAGAAGTCGACGCCCGACTTGGGGTCGATCCAGATCGTGGGTGCATAGCCAACGCTGCTGCCCAACGCGGTCAAGATCGTTTCAGCGACCTGTTTCTGATCGACGCCCAGGAACTTCGCCCGCGTCCGATCGACTTGGATATCGAATTGGGGATAGTCCAAGGACTGAGCGATTTGGACGTCGACGGTACCGGGAATGTCACGGACTTTCGCGACGACTCTTTCCGCCACCTCGCGGCACTTTTGCGGTGTCCCGGCGCCACACTGGATGTTGATCGGGCTTGGCACCCCACGATTCAGCGCCATGTTGACGATCCCGCCGCCGACGAACATGAACTGCTGCATCGGGTAATCATCGGCCAACTTAGTTCGCAGTTGGCGGATGTAATGGTCGGTACTGGCGCTGCGACCGCTGCGTGTCAAATTGACGATCACATACGCCGTGTCTGGACCGCTGTTGGAACTCAACACCGTGCTGAAACCGGCACCCTTGCCCACCGGCAACCCGATGTTGGAAATCAGGGCGTCGATCTCCGATTCCGGAATGACCGACCGGATCGTGTCTTCGATGTCGGCGACCAGAGATTCGGTTTCCAACAACTCCGTTCCGGGCAACGTCTTGATGCGAATTTCAAACGTGCCCTCGTCGACGTTGGGGAAAAGCTCGGTCCCGATCGCCGGCCACAGCGCGAACGAGGCACCCACGCCAAGGATGATTACCAGAGCGACCAACCCCGGTGCTTTGATCAGGCCACGCAACAGACGACTGTAAGCATTGTCCGTCGGCTCGCTTGGATCCGAATCGCTTTGGAATTTGGAACGCACAAAGGTGGCGCAGAACGCCGGCACCACCGTCAGAGCCAAGATGTAAGACGCACCGATGGTGAACGTGGCGGCCAGTGACAGCGGGGCGAACAAGTACTTGATCATCCCGGTCAAAAACACTGCCGGCAGGAAGACGGCCAGGGTCGTGATCGTGCCCGCCAGAATTGCACCGCTGACCTCCGCGGTCCCGTCACGCGCCGCATCGATGGACGATTTGCCCATCTTCATGTGACGCAAAATGTTTTCAACGACCACGATTCCCGCGTCGACCACGGTGCCGATTGCCAACGCCAATCCGCCCAGCGTCATGACGTTGATCGTTTGACCGGTAAAGGCGAATCCGAGTCCACCGATCAGAAGTGCAAGCAAGATCGTGGCCACGATGACCAGTGTCGGCAACAAGCGACGCAGAAAGACGACGACCACAACGGCCACCAGCAACGCACCCAGTGCGACTTGGTTGAACAGGTTCTTCATCGCGTCGCGGATGTAACCCGACTGGTCACTGACCAGCGTGACCTCGGTGGCTTCGGGGATGTCGCCCCGCTCCTTCATGTTTGGGATTTCCTCCGCCAAGCCTTCGCGAATTCGGTCCACCACCGCGATGGTGTTTTCGCCCGGTTCACGCAACAACGGGCAATACACGCTTCGCTTTCCGTTAACCCGGACGATGTTGTATTGCAGCGCCGCGTCGTCAACGACTTCGGCGACGTCGCGGATGAACACCGGGCGACCTTCACGAACGGTGATCGGGATGCCCGCGATTTCATCAGTGTCGGGCAACGTGTTTCGCGGATGGATCTGATAGTCGATGCCGCCCATCCGCGCCGATCCAGACGCCAGGACCAGGTTGCTGTTGCGCAAGGCTTCGACGATGTCGGTTGCCGCGATGTTGAAGGCCTGCAGTTTTTGTGGATCCACATAGACCATCATCTGGCGAAATTTGCCGCCGAAGGGGTGCGGAATCTGGACGCCTTTTAAGCCGCCCATCTTGTTTCGCACCGCGTAGTAACCAATCTGGTACAGCTCTGATTCGCTCAGCCCTTCGCCGCTGATGGCCGCCAAAACAACAGGCAAGTTGGCCGGTTCACTGCGCAGGGTGAACGGCCATTCGATCCCCGGCGGCAAGTGGAACATGTCGCTGGCTTCTAGATTGACGATGTCGTTCATCGCCGAACTGGGATCGGCACCGGGTTGAAAGAAGACTTTGATCACCGCCGCACCGGGGACGGTTCGCGATTCTTGGTGTTCGATCTTGCCGGCCAGGGTCAACGCACGCTCGACACGGCTGGTCACCGACTTTTCCATGTCCAGCGTCGGCAGCCCCGGATAGCTGAAAAAGCTGACCACGACCGGCTCTTTGAAGTCCGGCAAAATGTCAATCGTGGTCCGCGGAATCACCGCGGCGCCCAAAACGCACAATGCGATGGCCGACGCCAAAACGGCGTAAGGGTTACGAAGCGAAAATCGGATCAGACCCATTGCGAAACTTGTTTCCGAAAGCGGTGACGCGTGGTGGCGACGAAGAAACGTTCAAACGAATTCGACGCTGGCGAGAATCACGCGTGAAGGTGGGAGCGGTGCAAAAACAAAGCGGGCAAAATCAGGGAGCCAAGACCGCGACCTGTTGGCCATCGGTGAATCGCTGCAGATGCGCGTCGATCACGTTCGTCCCGGCGGGTAAATTCGAAAGGACCTCAATCGTCGATCCGTCGTCGTTGCCGGTTTGGATGTTCTGGACCGACACGGTTTGATCGTTGACGACGTAAACATAGGCGTCGCCGCTTTCGTCAAACCGGATCGCACGGGCGGGTAACGTGGCGACGTTTTCATGCACCGCCAATTCTATCGTCGCTTGGCCGAACATCCCCGGCACCAGCTTTCCGTCGGCGTTGTCCAGCACCGCTTCGACCACCATCGTGCGGGTCGATGGGTCCAGTTCGCCGGCGACGCGAGTGACGGTACCCTGCATCGGTGACTCGTCGGGAAAGAAAGGAAACGCGACTTCGATGGCATCGCCCGCGTTGACATGAGCGGCATCCGATTCGGGAACCGGCACGTGAACTCGCACGCGGTCGACTTGGCTGATTCGCAGCAACGGGGGGCCCGCGATCGCATCGACCAGGTCACCCGGGGCGACGTTCCGCTGGGTGATGATGCCGTCAAAGGGGGCTTTGATCGTTGCAAAGTTCAGCATGACTTCGATCCGGTCCAATTGACGCAGCGCGACATCGACGTCGGCCTTCGCCGCATCGACATCAGCTGCCGCGGCCGTCAACTTGGCCTGAGCCACGGTGACCTCGGCTTGTGCCGCGTTGACCGACGAACGGATCGCGTCCAATGCGGCGCGTCGGCTGTCACGCCGCTGGAGTGCTTCGTCCAGCATGCGTTGCTGCAGCGATTGGCGTGACACCAAATCTTGCGTGCGGGCAAATTCCGATTCGGCGGCTACCAATTCGGCTTCGGCGCCGGCCATCTCACTTTGGGCGGCCGCCACGTTGGCTTCGGCGGACTGGACGACGGCCCGAGCCAATTCGGCACCGGCATTGGCACGTTGGACTTCGGCCTCCAACCGCGCGATCCTGGCACGCTGGGCTTCGCGGTCTTGTTCCAAATCCGGCACGTCTAAAACGATCAACACGTCACCCGCTTTGACCACGTCGCCGATGTCCGATCGGACTTCGCGAACAAATCCTTGCACCCGAGGACGCAGGGCGGCTTCATAGAACGGATGCACCGTGGCCGGTTGGCGACTGGTTTGTCGGGTCGTCGCCTGCTGAACGGAGACCAATTGCACGGCGACGGGTGCGTCGCTGCGTTTCGATTCCGCGCCGGCGGTGTCATCGCCCGACGGTTGGCATCCGACCGATGCGACGATCAGCAGCATGGCGATCGGGCCGAGCCAAAGGCGGCGCTGGCACGTCGCTGGCAGGTGGCAATGGGACAGACGTAGACGAATGGCCAGGTTGGGTTTCAAGGCGAATCGATCCATGCGGGGAGGGAAAGAGGTGGGGCGTACCGGCGATTCAAACTGAAGCGTTTTCGCAGCCAGCTTAATCCATACGACGGGCATTTCTGTTTCTGTTCCGTTTGTATCGGTCATTTCTTGGGCGCTTGGGGCGACCGCACGCATAACCCGTTGCCGAATCAGAAGTCATACGACCTGCCGTATCCCGACGTTCGGGCAAACCGGAACCGCAGGTTCAACACGACTTCAATCGCCCGTCAAAGGCCACGAATGAAATCGAGACGACTGCTGTATTTGACCTTGGCAAATCTTGCGGCGTGTGCCGGTTGCACGGCTATGCCCGGATTCAACGATCGCGCCGACAGCACCAATGTGCCGGTGATGGACGCGACCGACGTGCAAAATCCGGCAACCGATGCCGGAAACGCCAGTGATCGCTCCGTTCCCCGGAGACTGGATCCCAAGATGATTGGGCCTTCGGCGGATGTCGAGGGTGACGTGCGCTTGGTCAACAACACCGAATCGGTTGCGGCTGTCGAATCGGAAAAGTCGGCGCAAAGCGAACCACCCCAACTCGCCACAGCAGCCCGGCAGACCATTCGTCACGCGGCCAGTCCCCGCCGAGTCCCGCCACCCGAACGCGCAACCGACGGTCCGGTCGCTGTGGCGCCGCCGGTGGATTTTGACAAGCCGGCGGTCACCGGTTCGCCAGCACCGCAAGCCGTCTCGGTCGACCAGCCGCCCGCGCTCACTGAGGCCAATGAAGCGGACGATACCTCACCATCAACGCCCATCGAATTCGCCACTGCTGCGCCGGTGCAAATGGCCACCACTTCGCCGATTCAGGCCAGCCAGGCATCGGCCATCGAATTGGTCGACGACATCCAAGTTCTGGCCGATGATTCGGCTCCGATCCTGATCGACAATTCCGCCGGCGTGATGCCCGTCAACCTGCCCAGCGTATTGGCGATGGTGGGTGGTCGGCATCCCGCCGTGGCCGTCGCACGTTGGCGGGTCCAAGAAGCCTACGCCGAATTGGACCAAGCACGTGCGTTGTGGCTGCCGACGATTCAAACCGGTTTTTCGTTCCACCGACATGATGGTCATTACCAGGCCAGCGACGGTTCGATCGTGGACGTCAATCGCAACTCGTTCCAATACGGATTGGGGGCCGGTGCAACCGGTGCGGGCACCACACCGACGCCCGGTCTGGTCGCCCGTTTCCACCTGGCCGATGCACTCTTTCAACCTCGGATTGCCAAACGTGGCATGTGGGCCGACGGTCATGCGGCAACCGCCACGATGAATGACCAACTGCGCGACGTTGCGGTTGCCTACACTGATTTGTTGCAAGCCCATCAACGGATGGCGATCGTCCAGCAATCGTTGCAGCGTGCCCAGCGGTTGTCCAAGCTGACCCGTGACTTTGCCGAAGCCGGCGAAGGCTTGCAGGCCGACGCGGACCGTCTGGCGACCGAGGTCCTGATGGTCCAGAACCGATTGTTCGAAGCCCAAGAACAAGTGGGCGTCGCCGCCGCACGACTTGCCGCGGCGGCCAGCCTGGACGGCGGTGGCGATTTGATTCCCACCGATGCGATGGCCATGCCGGTCCATTTTGGAGTTCCGTCAGATGATACGAATTCACTGGTTCCGATCGCGCTAAGAAATCGTCCGGAACTGAAGGAGGCCCAGGCATTGGTCGCCCAGGCTTGTGAAGCCCATCGACGTGAACGCTTCTCGCCGTTCGTGCCCAGTGTTCTGTTGGGTTTCAGCACCGGCGGCTTCGGCGGTGGTTTGGGCAACAACTTGGATCAAGTCGACAGCCGTTATGACTTTGATGCCGCGTTGGTTTGGCAAACGCGTAACCTTGGTTTCGGCGAACACGCGGCACGCCGTCGAGCTTCGGCCCAAGTCCAGCAAGCACGCTATGAAAAGCTGCGCACGATGGACCAGGTCGCCGCCGATGTACGCACCGCGGCATCCCAGGTGACGATGCGGACGCGCCAGATCGACGTTTGCCAATCTGCCATTCCGACCGCCCAAGATTCCTATGACCGCAACGTCAGCCGAATCGCCGACGGTCAAGGTTTGCCGATCGAAGCGTTGCAATCGATCGTCGCCTTGGAAACCGCCCAGCAAGCCTATTTGGACGCAGTCGTCGGACACAATCGTGCCCAGTTCGAACTGCAACGTGCCCTCGGCTGGCCTGTCAGCGAAGGCATGTGATCGGCGGGAACCGCCATCACTGATGGAAGCCGCGAGGTGACCGACACGAGGCGATCGCCCCGATTGTCGACCTCGCGGCGATTGGCTAGGAATCGCAACAACCGCCGTTGTCTTTCAATTCACGGGCGCGTCGCTTGTCGTCTTGCAACTCAGGCACATCGTGAAAGCAGTCGGTCAGACAGCCGTACAACTTTTGTTGAAAGCACGACCGTGCCGGAGCCAGTGAATAGTGCGACCACTGGCCGACTTTGCGAACGTCCACCAACGAAGCTTTGCGTAGATACGCCAGATGACGCGACACGGTGGGCTGAGGCAACTGAAGGATCTTGACCAAGTTGCCGACGCAGATTTCATCCTCCACCAGCAGGTGCAAAATCCTTAAACGCGTGCCGTCGGCAAACGCCCGGAACACGGTGTTGATTTCCTCGCCGATCTCCGACAACGCAACGATCGGAATGTCGTCTGCCGAGCGGGATTCCGTCGTGGTGCTCATGTCACAGTGGCCTTTCGATTGGTCGGATCGACAGTCGCGTTTCCCCAAAATCGCGATGATGCGTTCTAAAGCACCATCGTACCGGGGCAAACGCGACCAGATCAACAGAACAGTCGTTGCAACCGCAACGCTAGGCGGCGTCGAACGACTGCAACGACGCGCGGTCGTCGATGATTTTGCCGTTGCGAAGTTTCAGCACTCGCTTGGCACGTTCGGCTGCTTCGGGGTTGTGCGTCACCATCACGATCGTTCGGCCTTCGCGATTGAACTGTTCGAAGTATTCGATCACCTGCTCGCCGGTTTCCGGATCCAAGTTCCCGGTCGGCTCGTCCGCAAGAATCACGTCCGGGTCGTTGGCCAACATCCTGGCCAATGCGACGCGTTGCTGTTGTCCGACGCTCAGTTCGGTCGGCTTGTGATCCAAGCGGTCACCCAGGCCGACTCGCGCCAGTAACTCCGCCGCCCGGTCGCCTTGGTCGGCTTCCGATGTGCCCGACAGATACAGCGGAATTTGAACGTTTTCCTGAGCCGTCAAATACGGAATCAAGTTGAAGGTCTGGAACACGAACCCGATGTGGGCCTGTCGCAATTGCGCTCGACCATCGGCGTTTAAGTCGTACATCGACTGGCCGTTCAGCAAGACACGGCCCGACGTCGGCGACAACATTCCGCCCAGCATGACCAACAGCGAACTCTTGCCGCTGCCACTGGGGCCGATCAACGAAACGAAATCACCTCTGGGGATCTCCAGCGTGGCATCGTCCAAGGCGACCACCTTCTGGCGGTGCATCTCATAAGTCTTCGTGACGTTTTGCATCAATAACATGGTTCAAACCTCCTTGAATGATGTGACGGGGTCCAATCGAGCCGCGTTGCGGGCCGGGAAATAGCTGGCCAACAAGGTGGTGCCGACCGAGATTCCGATCGCCCACAACGCCAGGATGGGCATCGGCAATACCGGAACGTTGGCCAACCGCGGCCCCAACGTGACGGCCAACGTCGTGCCAATCACAAACCCGCTGACTCCGCCGGCAACACCCAACAACAAAGCTTTCAACAAAAAAATCCGCAGGATCAAACCGGACTGTGCCCCCAAAGACATCAATGTGCCGATCTCACGCCGACGTTCATACACATTGGCGAACATGAAATTCGCGATCCCCGCACCACCGATCACGATGATGATGGCAACAAAGATCAACGACAGCTTTTCCATCATCCCGTTGACCTTTGCCTGCGTCGCGACGACCTGCGCCACCGTGACGACCTTGGCATCGGGCAACAGATCATTGACTTTGCCGACCAGGCCGGCAGAGATCTCTTTGCAGCAACCGACGATCTCGATGCAGCTGACTACGGCGTCCTTGCCTGACATCTCTTGCACGGTGTGCAAGTGAGCAAAGATGCGTGAATCGTCGACCGTCCCCGTTTCGGGCAGCACGGCGACCACGGAAAACTGTTGCCCCAGCAGTTCCAACGTTTGGCCTTCTGATATGCCCAGGACCGAAGCGGTGTCGGAACCCACCAGCGCTTCATCGGTGGCCAAGTCGTCGATCACACGTTTGCGAACGAGTGTCTTTTTGTCTTCGGGCTCATTCGATGTGCCGACGTCGATCGCCCCACAACCGATCGGCCGCGAAAAGATCCCGGCGCCGCCCCAAGCCGCTTTGGCCTGAAACTCGCTCTTGGGCAGAATGCCCGTCAGCGTGAACGAGCGACTCTGCAATTCGACCGGAACGCAAAGCTTGGGCGACAGATTGTCGACGCCCGCCAGGTTCGACATGGTCAAACGCAACGCGTATTCCTCGGGAATCGTCTCGTTGTGCAGGTCGGCGGAATAGTAATCCTGCAGCGTCACGCTCTTGGGCAACACCAACACGTTGGCACCCAAACTGTCCATCTCTCGCGCGACGGCCATCTCGGAATAGTAAGTAATGTTTTTGATCGCGATGACCGTCGTGATCCCCAGCAGGATTCCGACAAAGATCGTGATCATCTGGCTCTTACGCTCGAACAGTTCTCGCCAGACCAGCTTTCTCAGGTTCATCGATTTGTATCTCCGTATGATTGTCTCGGTGTTTCGAACGCCTAGGTGAAGGCGGCGATCGTTGCTTCCTTTCAATTCCTATTTCGCGGCGGGTTCGCAATTGCCGCCGGGGCAACAGGATTCACCAGGACCACATTGGCCTCCGGGACAGCAAGACGCGCTGGCGGCCGCTAAACGCTTGATGATCTGATCTTTGGTCGCGTCGGCGGTGAAGGTTGCGACAGGTTGGCCGGGAGGACTCATCACAACCATCACGCCCTGATCGGCCGACGGGTCGATCTTCAGCGATTGCAGGAATCCATGCTCGGATGAATCGCTCGGGTCGATACGAACGATCTGGCTCGCCGCCGAGTAACGTTCGTCTTGGGTGAACTCATAAGCGCCGGGAAAATCGTTCGGACCGGTCTGATGTTTGACACACAGCAGGACCAACTTGCGATCTTGCATGGCCTTCAAACAATGAGAGGTTCCGCGGCTGACCACGGCTTCTTTCAACTGTTGGTCGTCGAACTTGACCGGCAAGCCACGTGTGATTGCACCGTTGGGCGCGATCGCAAGTGCCAATGGCATGGGAGCCCGGCTGACGTCGAACTTCTTCACGATATCCGCGTTGCCGGCATCCGTGATTCGCACACTGATCGCATCGGCGACATCGTTCATCTGAGCAGTCGCCTTTTCGAAAACGGCCCGCATCGTCTGGGTTGGTTGGTCGGCCTGCTTCCAGAAATAGACGAACAAGTATTTTCCCTTCGCCGCCGCGTTCCGCATCGCCACTCCGGCGGGCCCCTCCGGGAAGCTCTCGGACGCCGAATCGGTGGCCGCTTGAATTGGATCGGCGGAGACCAGACACAGCACCGCCGCCGTGAAAGCGGCCAAAAGACGTGTCGTAATTGTCGTGCGTTTCATTTGAAATCCTTCGCTTGGTTGAAACGAAAACTCCCGGCGAAATGCCGGGGCTTGGGGAACGGCCGGCGACGGCATTGAATCCGTATATCCGCCTTGGCGGATATGGTTTGTATATTCGCTAAGGCGGATATGTGGTGTCCAGTCCAATTCCCTTGTTGTCGATGCGACCGATCTTGCCGGCACCTAGAAACGCAGCGTACGGTCCCATGAAACCCCGTCATTCACGGCATCAAATGGACTTTGCGGGGCGGGTCCGGTGACCAGACATCTTTTGGGGGAACGCACCTCCACTCTGGTTGTCCCTTGTTTCCATTCTGCGTTAACCAGCAAGCATCGACCGCAGCGTTTGGCTCAATTTCGCATCTCCAAAGCAGTTCCTTCGGGGGTGGTTTTTTTGACCACAAAGGGTGGTGCCTTCTCGCGTCTCAATGCTTAGGCAGCATTGAATGCTCATTTTGGGAATTGAAATAAGGGAAAACGCAAAGAATACGCAGAGTTTGCGGACCCCCAAGCCAAGTAAAGTGTTAACAGTTTTGCTGCCTGGCTTAGCTCAGGTGTTTATTTCGTGAAGGGCGACGGCCGTTCGAAAAGGCGTTCATTTTGAAAAGCAACGCATCAGCGATGCATTTGGTGTGGGGACAGCCTGCACCAGGTTGATGCAAATTCGGCGGCTCCCAACAGCATCCCCCGGAGACATTTTATGAAACGACTGACGGCATTTTCTCTTCTATTGGCTCTAGCAGCGGTTGGCTCACAGGCAAACGCAGCGCTGGTGAATATCACGGCACTCGACGTGCGTGGAACCGGCGTGTTCGGTCATGATCCGAATATCTCTGCAGTGACGATCAATGATGTGGCCCCTTCGGGCACTACAGTCGCTGATCCTCTGAACATTCAGCTGACGTATTCCAATCTGGATCTTGACGGCGATTCGACCGCGAACGACTCGGTCACCTTCACGCTGACCGCGGCGGGCGGCGGTGGTTCGCAACGTGCTTGGGGACAAGGAATCGATACAGGGTTCGGAAGCCTGAACAACGTCACTCTTTCGGTAAGCAGTGTTTCAGGCACCACGACCGACTTCGGCGATACCATCGTGTTCGATGGTTTTGTCGGCGCAAACGCAGGGCTTGGCGGAAACGGCGATTTTCAGCGAAACGTTGACATCAATGGAACCACCGTCAATTTGACAACCGCAAACACGGGCGCCTTCGAGTTTGTGACGAGGGGGATCGATTTCGCACCAACTTCCACCGTCTTGTTTGATAACTCCGGCGGTACCGGCGGCAGCATTGTTGCTCGAAGCTACGACTTGCAGTTCAGCACAGTCGCGGCCGTTCCCGAACCGTCGTCGTTTGCTCTGTTGGGGTTGTGCGGAGGCGCCGCTGTCTGGCGTCGACGACGAAAGTCGTCTGTCTGAACGCCTCAGGCACTTTCGTGGATCATTGTTCATGCGGGTCGGCTTAACGCCGGCCCGCTGACGCTCCGCTCTGAAAAGAACCCCGTCCCCTTTTGGCTACGGTTGGCACCAACGCATGCGTTTGGCGAAGTCGTTTTGGATCGCGACGCGGTGTCGGCTGACCGTTGTTCGGGGATCCACCGAATCGGTGGCGGTCAGGTCGCGGTACCATCCGTCGGGTTCACGCTGGAATTGACCGCCCCATCCGGGTTGCGTCGGATCGGACGGATCATTGCCACCGAGCGGCAAGAAGAACTGCCACGACGGTGTGTCGCCTTCTTTCAGGCAACCGTGTGGATTCGGGGCCGTCCAAGTCTTGGTCGGGTACTTTTCCCCCAGGGCCCCGCGTGACCGAACATGTTCGTCGATCCAACGACGACTGGTCAGCGATTCGTCCCCCGTCAAATACATCCCGCGAAACGTGGCGGTGCGTTTGTCTTGTCCCGGGGAAGCCTTTGACAAAACGTAGTGCATCCCCGGATACGTCTTCCGCATCCAATCGGCGATCCGGTCTTGATCGGCGATGTCATAGACGCGGAACTTCTTGACGAAAGCGGCCAGACCATCCATCCCACGATCCTGCTTGACCCGCCAGAGTGCCTGCGCCAAATCGGTTTGCCCGCCCCAGATCGCGATGTTCAGTGGGCGGTCCATCGAACCGGCATCGACGCACTGGATCAGCCACTTTGATCCGTCCGTGTCATGCGAGTCACCGATGTGTTCAAGCCCTCGAAAACGATTGCCCGAACGAACGACACCACGCAATGTGTCTGCCGTCGGCCAACCGCCATCGTGCCGCTTCAGATTCGGAAGCACGCGGTCGTAAGCATCAATGATCTCCAGAATCAGGTCCGTGCGTGTGATCGACTTCTTAAGCTCGCCGGGTGTGCCCGATGCACTGGCAACGATCGCTTCGATCTGAAATTCGTTGGCATACACCATCAATCGAACCAGCGACTGGGTATCATCGGGGTCGCCACCGATGTCCGTTAAAACGGCCAGCCTGGGGCGTTCTTCGCCGTTCGCGAATCCACACCAGACGGCCAGAACGACCACCAAAATCACTCGGCATATCGAAGGGTTTGTCATGGGATTCGATTCCGGTCGGGGGAGTGTTCGGGCGTCAGCTGTTCGCGACAATCGCCAAGTGTATGCCATCGGTCAGGGGAACGTGGGGGCTGACCAGGGATGCTCCCATACCGGTTGATCTTTCGCGGAAGCCGGATCGAACGGTTGTCGACGTGGGAGGCGATCGAGACACTGTCACGATCAGAAACCAAACCGTTGGAGCGAATCCGGCCGAGTCGGGAATACTGTGTTATGAAAAGTTTTGTTGCGATCCTTCTCTGCCTTCCGGTCGGCGTTGCTGTAGCGCAAACGCCGGCCGAACCAATCCGTAGCCAGGTGATCTCGACCGATGTCCCGGCAATTGTGTGTGCCGACCAAGCGGACAATCGCGTGTGTTTGGTCGATCCCTTCGCTGCGGATGGTGAATCCGCGTTGTTGTGGAGCTATCCGGCGGCTGACGATCCGCCGATGCAGTATGTCCCCACGGATGCCAAGCGTGTGGTGATGGATGATACGGTCATGATCCTGATCGCCTATCACGGTCGCGTGCGGCTGATTCGATTCCCTGATGCCAAGGTGATCAAGGATTATCCTTCGTACAGCAGTTGCCATTCCGCGGAACTGTTGCCCGATGGATTGATTGTCAGTGTGAACAGCAATCACGGGATGCTGCGATTGCATCGTTCCGCCGACGACTTCGTTGACCACGAATTGCCGTACGCTCACGGGATCACCTGGGACAAGCACCGTGATTGCCTTTGGGCTTTGGGCGATCGGCTTTATCGGTACCACTACCGCAGCGGAAACCTTTCACTTGACCGGGCGTTTGATTTGCCGCTTTCGCCGACGGGACACGATCTGTTCCCCTGCCGCAGCGAAGCCAAACTGTTGGTCAGCAACAACGATGCATTGTTCGCTTTTGATTTGGAAAGCGAACGGTTTGACCTGTTGTCCGACTTGGATTCGATCAAGAGCGCAAGTCAGCATTCCGACGGCACCATCTGGATCAGTGATCCCGAAAGAACAGAAATCGGGGCCAGTTTTCAAAGTGATTCCATTCGAATGGTGAATCCAAAAGGGACGCCGACCAGCTTCCGGGTTGATGGTGCACGCTTTTACAAAGCACGCTGGTGGCAGGACGTGGACTTTAGCTACTGAAACCCTTGCGGTGTTGCGCCGCCACACTGCCACCGTCCACAACCGTAGCTGGATGCGCCAGCATTCAGTCCTCCACATCCAGAACACTTTGAAGAATTAACACCCAATCCGTCGAACCTTCCGAATTCTCACCAGGCGGAGTGATCGGGACCTGGACCCGGTCAAACGGGGATCCAGCAGCGTTGTGGTACCGGCCGCTGACCGGATCAAACCACTGGGCTTCGATCTGTTCGCCGGTGAGTTTGCTCAGATCAATCGTCGAAGTTTTCTGAGTCGGGAAATAGGCAACCGCAAAACTGCCATCACGGGCGATCGCGCTGCTGGTGAAATCGGTCGTGCCTTCGTCGGCGCCCATGGTGACAAGATTGTTGACGTGATAAGGTTCCAACCGGTGCCAATCCAAACCTTTGAACATTCGTGCGAAATGTGTCATGTGACAACGACCGGGGGATAGGTCACATTCCATCAGGTCCTGCCACGGTTGATGCACTTTGTACGGCGCTTTTGAATGGAAGTGCCAAAGGCCTCGTCGGCCGTACGTGTAACCGCATGCGCCGCTGGTCATCGCCCAATACGCCGATCGCCGTATCTGTAGCGGTGTGGTCTTCGGCCACCGCTGACCCTCGAAGCGGTACTCATAGGCAAACTCGCCCAAGTAGGTCGGCTTGGTGGGTTGAAACTCGTAATCTCGTTTGATCAGCCGATATTGCTGGGCATGATTGGCGTCCTTGAACTGGACGAAATGGAAATCGCACCACGATTCTTTGCCAAAGAACTGGGAGCTGGGGTATCCGCCCTGTGAAAAGTACATGCAAAGAGCCTGTGGATGCGTGCGTTTCAGCGCGTGCCCCATCCAGTTTCCGATCTCAAAGCCTTTCAGGTAATTCGCGACGCGCTGTTTCGTTCGCGGATCAAAATCCGGGTTATAGTCGCCGCCGACTGAATAGATGACGTTGTCAAATTCACGAAACTGATTCGCGACAAAGGTGGCGTAGTTTTCGATCTCGGTCTGGCTGAGATCCGTGAACAGAGTTCCCCATGATTCGCCTCGCCATCCCATCCACGCAGGGATCAAATTCACGGCGATTCCCTTCTTCCGTGCGTAGGCGACGGTGTCTTTGATCTTCTGAAAGTGATCAAGGTCGGGATCAGTGATCTTGGTGCGATCAAAGGGCCCGTCGAAATAGATTGCCGCGTGAACAACGGAGAACTCCTTTTCCGCACAGTTGTCCAGGTAAAACTTGGCCTGTTCCAACGTGGTCGCTTCGTTCAGCATCCAGGCGGTGTCACATAGAAAGAAGAAGGGGGTTCCCTGCTGATCGACCAAATGCCGACCGTTGTGACTGACCCGCAGCGGGAACTGAACCGCCGACGCATGTGAGCAAGAGAGGCTGAGGACGATCAGCCCCAGGAACGTTGCACGCATCGGAATACTGTACATGGATGGCTCTCGTTTGAAGATTTCGCTGGAAGCGAACGATGAAGTGAAAAGGCGTGGGCCACCAAATCGCCCCAGGGAAGCCTTTCTACTTCACAGCATAGTGCCCGCGAGGATGCCGTTGGGATGCGTCGTAAGAACGATGGTCAGTGGCGTGGTAAACTGTCGCCCGACGCGAGAGAAGTTTGGGACGTTGTTGAAGAAGAAAGCGCAAGACAGCCGTGAGTTTCGTCGCATTGATTCGTTTGGCAACGTCGACAATCACTGACATTGTTGGGAAAACTTGATGGCTTGGAAAGGACGTTCGCCGATGATGCATCTTTTTCGGATGCTGTGCATCGCGTTGATTGTGTTCGGTGGGCTCTCGGTCGGACGAGCCGATGAAGAGGAATCGACCACGGGCGACGTTCGCAAGGACTTGGACCAGTCCCGATTGACCGTGCAGAGGATTTATGCGGGCGGCGATTTTAAAAGTAAGTCGTTTGGGCCGGCTCGTTGGCTCCGTCAAGGTGGTGGCTACACAACGCTGGAGGAGTCACCCGACCACAAAGGCCGAAAAGACATCGTCGCCTACGATCCCGGCGGCGGTGATCGGTCGGTTCTGGTTTCCGCCACCGATCTGATTCCCAAGGACCAAGAAAAGCCGCTAGAAATCAAGAACTACGCTTGGTCCGACGACCGGACCAAACTGTTGATCTATACCAATTCGGTGAAAGTTTGGCGGCAAGAAACTCGGGGCGACTACTGGTCGTTTGACATTGCAGCGAAACGATTGCGAAAGTTGGGCGGTGACGCCGATGAATCGCGGATGATGTTCGCCAAGTTTTCGCACGACGGGAAGCACGTGGGTTACGTCTATCGAAACAACTTGTATTTGCAAGATTTGGAATCGATGGAAATTTCAAGACTGACGAACACGGGTTCCGAAACCATCATCAACGGGACGGCGGATTGGGTTTATGAAGAAGAGTTTGGTGTCCGGGATGGTTGGCGTTTCAGCCCCGATGGGAAGTTTATCGCTTTTTGGAATTTTGATACCGACGGTGTCAAAGAATTTCAGCTGATCAATTATACGAAGTCACGTTATCCGGAAATCACCAGCTACAAGTATCCCAAGGTGGGCGAAACCAATTCGGCATGCCGGATCGGGGTGGTCAGTGTCGATGGAGGTGAAACGCAATGGGTGAGTCTTCCGGGTGACTTGAGAGACAACTATGTTCCGCGAATGGACTGGATTCCTAGGACCAACCGGATCGTCTTGCAGCGATTGAACCGCTTGCAGAACACAAACCAATTGATGGTCTGCGATGTGACGTGTGATGCGGGCGGCACGGTTGTCGTCAGTCCGCTGAAGACCATCTTGGTGGAAAAGGACGACGCATGGGTCGATGTCCACGACGACATGAAGTGGATCGATGAGGGGGAGCGATTTACCTGGACCAGCCAACGCGACGGTTGGCGGCACCTTTATCGGGTGTCCGCCGACGGAAAGCAGATGACCTTGCTGACACCGGGTGAATTCGATGTGATTCGGGTGGTCAAGATTGATGACCATGGTGGTTGGGTCTATTACATCGCGTCTCCCGATAACGCGGGGCAGCGATATCTTTTTCGCGCATCGCTGGATGGAACCGGGGAAATCCAATCGTTGACTCCCGGTGATCAGAGGGGAACCCACAGCTACCAGATTTCGGATGATGCGCGGTGGGCCATTCACACGTTTTCCAGCTTTGACCAGCCGCCCGTGATTGATCTGGTTCGCTTGCCCGGCCATCAGTCCGTTCGCGTCTTGGAAGACAACGCGGACTTGAATGCCGCCGTTGCCAAAGTCGATCGAGGAACCACGGAGTTCTTTCAGATCGATATCGGCGATGGAGTCGCCTTGGATGGCTGGTGTTTGAAGCCCGCGGACTTTGACCCAAGTCGCAAGTATCCATTGTTCATCTTCGTTTACGGTGAACCTGCGGCTCAGTCCGTGCTGGATCGATGGGGCGGAAAGCGAAACTTGTGGCATCGCATGATTTCCGAACAAGGGTATGTGGTGGTCAGCATCGACAATCGCGGCACCCCGGCACCACGTGGACGAGCATGGCGAAAATCGGTCTATCGACAAATTGGCATCCTGGCATCGTCCGATCAGGCCGCCGCGGTCCGCGCCATGACCCGACAATGGAGTTTCATTGACGCCGATCGCGTCGGCATCTGGGGCTGGAGTGGCGGAGGATCGATGAGTCTGAATGCGATCTTCCGCTATCCCGATCTCTATCACACGGCCATGGCGATCGCCTTTGTCAGCGACCAGCAGAACTATGACACGCTGTATCAAGAGCGATTCATGGGGCTGCCGGACGACAATCAACAGGGATACAAAAATGGGTCCCCCATCACGTTCGCACACCAGTTGAAGGGCAATTTGCTGCTTGTTTATGGAACGGGGGACGACAATTGCCACTATCAGAATTGCCAGATGTTGATCAATGAATTGGTCAAACATCACAAGCCCTTCAGCATGATGGCGTATCCGAATCGCAGTCACAGCATCAGCGAAGGCAAAGGAACGACGCGGCATCTGTTCGAGTTGCTGACACGGTATTTGAACCAAAACCTTCCGCCAGGGCCGAAGTGACGCGGATGTGCCGACACGGATCGAAGTTGATGGTTAAGCTGGCGGATCACCCCGCGTTACATTAAGGATCGGTGGAGTATCGCATGCGAGTGTTGGTTGGGCGGATCACAGAACGTCCGTTCGGGCGAACGGACGTTCTTGCGGCGTTGTTTTTGTGGACCGCTTGGGGGCACGCCGATCTTGCCGTTGCGCAAGATCGCGTGTTCGTGTCGAGTTCTCGATTGCTGATCGGCGTGCAAGCCAATCGATCGGCATCGGTGCGTGCCGGGGATGTGGACGGCGACGATGATGTCGACCTCGTTGTGGCCAACGGTCGGCACTGGCCGGGACAAAATCTGATTTTCCTGAATCAAACGCGGGCAAGGTTCAACGTGGCGCGTCCATTGGGGCGTGACCTGTGTACCAGTTATGCATGTGAATTAGCTGATCTGGATGGCGATGGCGACTTGGACGTGGCGGTCGGCAATGACCAGGCGCCGTCGCGGGTGTTCTTGAATGATGGCACCGGTCGGTTTCAATTTCACACGAACCTGGGCCAGCCCCGAAGCGTTCGCAGTCTGAGCATCGCGGACATCGACGGCGATCAAGATATGGATTTGATTTTGACCTGTCGCGGAAGCGCCAATCCGATCTATCTGAACAACGGTTCGGCCGATTTCCAGCACGCTTTGGATTTTGGGACACGTGAGGATTCCACCATCGACGTGGCCGTCGTTGATCTAAACGAAGATGGACGATTGGACCTGATCCTTGCGAATCGTGACGATCAACCCAACACGATCCTGCTTGCCGAAGATCCCGGTAATTTAGAGAAGGACACCGTACGATTTGGTGCGCCCATTGCATTTGGCACAGCGGAATCAAGCCGTGCGGTCGCGACGGCCGATTTCGACGGCGATGGTCATATGGATTGGGTCGTCGGAAACATTGGTGCCGCCAATGTGGTTTTCCTGGGCGACGGCACCGGGGGAGTGACGCGTGAAATCAAGATTGGCCGCCAAGACGGGCAAACGTTTTGTATCGCCGTTGCAGATCTTGATCGGGATGGCCTCCCCGACATCGTGGCGGGCAATCAGGGGCAACCCAATGTGGTTTGCTACAATCGCGACAACGCACGACGTTTTGTCACGCAATCTTTCGGGCCGGAGCAATCGGCAACGTACGGATTGTGTGTCGGTGATTTTTCTGGTGACGGTTACCCCGACATCGCCATCGCCAATTCGGACCAGCAGAACCAAATCTTCGTCAATCAACCGGCAAGGCAATGACGCATCTGATCCCAAGCATGGTTCGTTCAAAATCTTTGGTCTTGTTGACATTGTTGTTCAGCGTACCTGTCGGTGCAGAATCTGGAACAACCGACTGGCCCAGTTTTCGTGGTTCCGGGGCCCAAGGTGTTGCCAACGGATATGAGACGCCGGTGCAGTGGGATGCGACGGATCTCGATGACCCATCGGTGTTGTGGAAGTCCGCGGTCCCGGGACTGGGGCATTCATGTCCGGTGATCGTTGGCGACCGTCTTTTTGTTGCGACTGCGGTGGCGACCGACGGGGATGTCCCTCTTCAGATTGGTCGTGCTGGCAATACGAACGCGGCAGATGACAACAGCGAACAAAAGTGGATGTTGCTTTGCTTCGATAAGAACACCGGCGAAGAACTTTGGCGGAAAACGGTCTATCAGGGAGTTCCCAAGGCAACGCGACATGCCAAGGCAACGCACGCGAATACCACCGTTGCGGTCAGCGCAGACAATGTGGTGGCGTTCTTCGGTTCCGAAGGCCTGTACTGCTATGACCTGAACGGCGAATTGAAATGGAAGAAGGATCTGGGCATTGTGGATGTCAGCAAGTATGGCATCGGTTGGGGCTACGCCAGTTCGCCGGTGATCCATGATGGACACATCGTATTGGTCTGCGATGATCCCGATCATCCGCACATTATCGCCGTCGACTTGAAGGATGGTGAGCCCATCTGGCGTCGCGATCGTGACGAGGTCTGCGAACGCAGTTGGGGCACACCCCTGATTCATGAAGTCGACGGGCGTGCTCAGGTGGTTGTCAACGGGTTCCCTTGGATCGTCGCCTACGATTTACAAACCGGTGATGAGGTTTGGCGTATCGAAGGGGGAGGCGACAACCCAATCCCTACCCCCTTTGTCGCGAATGATCGAATCTACATTACCAGTGCACACGGCGGCCCTTCGCCTGTGATCGCGGTCCGCACCGACGCCAAGGGGAATCTGACCGATTCGGTGTCGCCCCAAGACGCGGGGTTGGTTTGGCGTGTGGAAAAGGGGGGCTCCTATATGTCGACGCCTGTCGTCGTCGGGGGCTACCTGTATTTGGGGCATTCCAACGGCGTGCTGCGCTGTTTTCATGCGAACACAGGAGAGAAGCTTTACGAAAAGCGACTGGACAGTGGCGCTTATGTGGTGTCGTCTCTGGTGGCAGCAAACGACAAGATCTACTGCACGTCGGAAGACGGCACCGTGTATGTGATTGCCGCGGGGCCGGAATACAAACTGTTGGCAAAGAATCCGCTGGGCGATTCTTGTCTGGCCACCCCCGCAATCTCCGCCGGGACGATCTATTTTCGCACCGCCAGATCGTTGATGGCCATCGGACCGGAAATCGATGCTGCGGTGTCGGATGTGGGCTTGGAAGCGAGTCGAAAACCCAATGTCTTATTCATTGCGGTCGATGACCTGCGTCCAACGCTTGGTTGTTATGGAGATGCCCACGCGATCAGTCCGAATATCGATGGTTTGGCGGAAAGTGGAATGCGTTTCAATCGCGCCTATTGTCAGGTTGCCGTGTGCAATCCGTCGCGAGCCAGTTTGATGACCGGATTGCGTCCCGACACGTTGGGCGTTTGGACGCTGCCGATCCATTTTCGCGAGGCGAAACCGGATGCGGTCACATTGCCACAGTGGTTGCGACGGTTCGGGTACACCGCGGTCGGTCATGGCAAGATCTTTCATAATCCGACGCCGGACCCACAATCTTGGAGCGAACCAGTTCGCAGTTTGCCTTCGCTGCCTTATGTCTATCCCGATGGTACCCGCGACGTTGTGCGCCAGGCCATGGAAAAGCTGCCCGCGAACGACTGGCGTAAGAACAATTTGCGTGCGTTGGCGACGTCGGCGCCCGATTTGCCGGACAGTGAATTGCTGGATGGGGCCAGAACGGATTTGTGCATCGAAGACATGCGACGGTTAGCCAAGTCGAAACAGCCGTTCTTCTTGGCCATGGGCTACATCCGGCCTCACCTTGCGTTTGTCGCGCCGAAAAAATATTGGGACCTGTACGATTCGGAGGAATTGCCCGTGTTGGCAGGTCAGGCAACACCGGAGGGGGCGCCGCCGTATGCGATTCACAACAACAGTGAATTGTCACACTATGTTGATCTGATCGACATGCCCAAACCCTGGGACACTGACGATTTGGCCGCCGACAAAGCTCGGCGATTAGTTCATGGTTATCACGCCTGTGTCAGCTACATTGACGCGCAAATTGGGCGACTGTTGAAGGCGTTGGACGAAGAAGGTTTGCGAGAAAATACCATTGTCGTTTTGTGGAGCGATCATGGCTGGAAGCTTGGGGAGTATCGTGGTTGGGGAAAGATGACCAACTATGAGATTGATGCTCGTGTGCCACTGATTATTTCTGCACCTGGGTTAAACAACGACGGGCAGTGCACCGAATCGCTGGTTGAATTGCTGGATTTGTTTCCGACCCTTTGTGAATTGGCCGGGGTGGAGATCCCCGACTTTGTCGAAGGCAAAAGTTTGGTCCCGATTCTGCGTGATCCAGACGCGACGGTCCATTCATCCGTATTGAGTCAGTACTACCGCCGTTATGAGGACACCGAGTACATGGGGTATTCGATGCGAACCGACCGGTATCGCTACATCGAATGGCGCGACTTTGCGACCGGGGAATTGAAAGATCAAGAGCTGTATGATCATCAAGCCGCTGGCGATCAGGGCGGATTTCAGCCGAACTTGGGAACGCCGGAAGCGAAGAACATCGCGGAAGAGGTTGATCCGTCGTTATTGGCGAAGCTGAGCGAACAATTGCAGTCGCAACACCCGCCGAGAAAATTGAGTTTGACGCCTGCCGTGCACACCAGCCCGTCCGGGCCCGGACGTTGGCAGGTCGAATTCACCTTTGAGAATCGGACGGACGGGGACATCTTTCTGCAGGCGAGCAAACCCACCGGTCGACGAGCCGTCAAGCGAACCCTGGCACCGGGCGATTCGATCACATTGAATGCCCGCATCGGTGGCGTTTATGTGGCGGAAAGTCGCGACGGATCCATTCATGAAATTCATTCACCGTGTTGGCCGCCACGAACAGTGGTCATCCGAAAGTGATGTCTTGATTCGCAAGCGGGGTTCCCGGGCTCATCCGTCAAGTCAGCGTTGACTGCGATCGGACGAATTTTGGCGGCTCGCTGATTCGAAAACATGTGAGAAACCGCGCCGATGAAAATTGCTTCGTTTTTGAATCTGTGGCTTTTGGGTTGGGCATTCACGACCTGTTGTTTGGGAGGCCGATCGGTTGAAGCAGCGCGGCCGAACGTTCTGTTTATCGCCGTTGATGATTTGAATGATTGGATCGGCTGTCTGGGCGGACATCCGCAAACGTTGACGCCGAATATCGACCGCCTGGCGGCCAGCGGCCAGTTATTCAGTAACGCTCATTGTCCCGCACCGGCATGCAATCCGTCGCGTGGTGCGATTTTGTCGGGCATCTCGCCGCACGTGTCGGGGCTGTATGACAATCGACAAAAGATGCGCCAGATGATGCCCGACGCCGAATTGTTGCCCAAGTACTTTTCACGTCACGGGTATTGGTCGGCCGGATCTGGAAAGATCTTGCATTACTTCACCGATGCCGATTCGTGGGACGATTATTTTCCACCCAAGGAAACCGAAAATCCGTTCCCACGCACGTTCTATCCCAAGAATCGTCCGGTCAGTTTGCCTGTTGGTGGACCTTGGCAGTACATCGAAACCGACTGGGCGGCGCTGGATGTGACAGGCGAAGCATTTGGCGGTGATTGGTCGGTTTCCGAGTGGATCGGGCAGCAGCTTTCCAGGCAACACGATCAGGCATTCTTTTTGGCTTGTGGGATTTACCGACCACATGAACCCTGGTTTGTACCGGAAAAATACTTTCGGCCGTTTCTGTTGGACGACATTCAGTTGCCGCCGGGGTATCGCGAAGACGATCTGGATGATCTGCCACCGTCAGGCAAGTCGCGTGGACCGAATCGCTACTTCGCACACATTCGCAAGCATGGGCAATGGAAGCGGGCGATTCAAGGTTATCTGGCATCGATCCATTTTGCCGATGCGATGGTCGGTCGAGTGTTGGACGCTTTGGCGAACGGTCCGAATCGAGACAACACGATCGTCGTTTTGTGGAGCGATCATGGTTGGCACTTGGGTGAAAAGCATCACTGGCAAAAGTACACAGGTTGGCGCGTCTGCACTCTTGTTCCGTTGATCGTGCGTGTTCCGGCGGGCGTTTCGGCTTTGCCCGATGGAACGCGGGCCGGTGCGGTGTGCAGTCGTCCGGTGAACTTGCTTAGCCTTTATCCCACACTGACGGACTTGGCCGGGCTGCCAGCGAAAGAAGGCAATGATGGACCGAGTCTGGTGCCACTTTTGAAGGATCCACAGTCCGATTGGCCCCATGCGTCGCTGACCTTCCTGAACCGACCCGGAAATCTGGCAATCAGCGGTGAACGCTGGCGGTACATCCGGTATGGCAACGGCGACCACGAGTTGTACGACATCGCGAAGGATCCCCATGAATGGGAGAACCTTGCGGAACGCCCCGAGCACAACGCAGAAATCCGGCGGCTGCAGCAATTCGTGCCTGAAACCTTCGCGAATTACCGAAGTGACAACACCGCGTCATTGCCTGTACTTTCCTGGAACCCGATCGGCGACGGAGCGTTGCCCGAATCAAAGCCGGGCGAGGCCACGGTTGACGTGATCATTGCCAACCGTGCGGGGCAACCGGTCGATGTCTGGTGGATCGACGCCGAGGGCCGGGCGCGGTCGTTCGGAACGCTGGAGGCCGGGTGGCAGAAGGCTTTCGGCACGCATCCGGGAACCGTTTTGCATGTCCAAACCATCGACGGCAAAACGATCGGATACTTCATCGTCGATGACCAGCCATCGCTTGCCATGATTCCGGCATTGTGAATGAGCGGTCGGTCACCGACGAGTGATCTGTTTTTGCCGCCAGTCGGCTTATTCCAGGATGATGTCGTCGACGGTGTGACCGCCGGGGATCATCGGCAAGACGTGTTCTTGGTAGGGGACTTCGACGTCCAGCAAGAACGGACCCTTGTATTCGATCATCTCGCGAATGGCCGATTCCAGGTCCGCTTTCTTGCGAACCGTTGCGGCGCCACAGCCATAGCCTTTGGCGATTTGGACGAAATTCGGATAGCGTTCTTTGGCGTATTCGAAGCGGTCCGCGTCACTCTTGCCCTTGGCTTCGTCGTGGTGAATCGGTCCCAGGTAAGTGTGGGCGCGATTGCGGTCCATGAATCGGTCTTCCCACTGAACGACCATGCCCAAGTGTTGGTTGTTCAGCAAGAACACTTTGACGGGCAGTTCTTCGCAGAAGCACGTCGCCAATTCTTGGATGTTCATCTGGAAACTGCCGTCGCCGTCGATGTCGATGACCAGGGCGTCGGGATGTGCCGCTTGAACGCCCATCGCCGCGGGCAGGCCAAAGCCCATGGTGCCAAGGCCGCTGCTGGACATGAACGTCCGCGGGCGACGGAACTTATAGAACTGTGCCGCCCACATTTGGTGTTGGCCGACGCCCACGCTGATGTAGGTGTTCATGTCGGCGGTGACATCGCTGAGCGTTTTGATGGCGTGCTGTTGCAGGATGCCGTCAAACGAATCGTCGTACGTCAGCGGGTACTTGGCTTTCAGTTCGCTGCAGTGGTCGCGCCACGGATCGATTTCACAGTGTTGAACGATCTCGTTCATTTGGACCAGGAAGCGTTTGACATCGCCGCGGACCGGGATGTGGGCTTCCTTGTTCTTGTTCAACTCGGATCCGTCGATATCGACGTGAATGATCTTGGCGTCTTTGGCGAACGCTTCGACCTTGCCCGTCACTCGGTCGTCGAACCGCACGCCCAAGGCGATCAACAGGTCACAGTCGCGAACGGCATAGTTGGCGTAGGCCGAACCGTGCATGCCCAGCCAGTCCATCGACAGCGGGTCGGCCGGATCGACCGCACCGATGCCCATGATGGTGGTCACCACGGGGATACCGCTTTGGCGGATGAATTGGCGAAGTTCTTCGCTGGCGTTGCCCAGGATGATGCCGCCACCGGCGTAGATGACCGGACGTCGTGAAAGCTTGATCGCCGCGTTGATTTGGCGGATCGTTTCGGACGGGATTTCCGGCGGTGTGGGTTCATAGCCGGGCAGATCCATTTCCGGATCCAGGTCCAATTCCGCGGTCGTCAGTTGGACGTCCTTGGGCATGTCGACCAAGACCGGTCCGGGGCGTCCGGTGGTCGCGATGTGGAAGGCTTCCTTCATGATCCGCGGCAGGTCGGCCAGGTCGGTCACCAAGTAGTGATGCTTGGTGATTCCGCGGCAGATTTCCGCCATGGGCGTTTCCTGGAACGCGTCACTGCCGATCATCCCGGTGGGGACTTGGCCGGTGATGCAGACCATCGGAATGCTGTCCAGTTTGGCATCGGCGATCGCGGTGACCAGGTTGGTCGCGCCGGGGCCGCTGGTGGCCATGGCGACGCCGACTTTGCCGGTGCTGCGGGCGTAACCTTGGGCGGCGAACGCGCCGCCCTGTTCGTGTCGGGGCAGGATCGTCCGTAAATCGACGCCGAAACGGGTCAGCGATTGGTGCATCGGCATGCTGCATCCGCCGGGGTAGGCGAACAGCGTATCGACGCCCTGATCGACCAGCGATTTGACCAAAATATCGGCGCCGTTCATCACGGGGGCGTCGGCTGGCTTGGATCCGCTGGTGGCGGACGAATCTGAATCAACGGTGCTCATGGACAATCCGGTCAGTCCGAAGTGGTGCGTTTAGCGAATTGGCGCGTCAAAACACGACATCCGCGGCAAAGACTCGGTCGTTGGGCCCGCAAACTGACATTGTCCTGGGCCGCGGAAATATCGAATCTTTGGGGCCGTCGCGATGAATACGAGACGATCCGGACGCGGGTCCGGAGGCGTCGCGTGCCGGGGCATGTTGTGATTGCACACGTCCGGCTGGTGTTCTAGTGTCCGCTGGGCCCGGCCGGGTTCGCGGCTGTCGGTCGGACAAAACACGCAGATGCCCCGATTGGCGGGCCGACAACGGGATCGGCCGCGGCGATAACGCCGCTCTCGTTGCTAACGTAAATTCGTGACACCACTTAGGCAATGCGTAAAACGGCCCCAGACCATGACAACTTGGATGAATCTCGGTGCAATTGCCGCAGGCGGCGCCGTCGGCGCGACCTGTCGCTATTTGGTGACCGTCGCCGCGATGGCGGTTCCGGGCGGGTCATCCCTGTGGGGGACCACGATCGTCAACGTGCTGGGCTGCGGTTTGCTGGGCGGATTGGCCGAATTCAGCCTGATTCACGGGAATTTGCCGCCCGCGATCGCGCTTGCCCTGCGAGTCGGTTTTTTGGGCAGTTTAACCACCTTTTCCACTTTCGCAGCCGAATCGGCGGCCACCGCGGGCGAAGGTCGTTTGGGCGTCGCGTCGGTCTATGTGTTGACGAATCTATTGGTCGGCTGGGCGGTGTTGCTGGGAAGCGCGTCGATGGTACGAGGCTGGATGTCGTGAAGGTTTCAAGAAGATGGTATTCGCCGGCCACGTCGGTGTTGGCCGACTCCATTTCGCGAAGCGGTCAGGTCCACCGCATTTTGTGGGTGGTCTGTTTTGCCCTCGTCCTAGCCGTTGCCGGATCGGTCCAGGCACAGCGTGTTTGTCGGTTTCCCGATTACAGTGCCGTCGACGTCCTGCGTGAAGAATCGCGGCTGAACGCGGTGGCCGTGTCGCCCGATGGGCAAATTAGCGTGACCGTCGGTGACCGAGGCGTGATTTTGCGCTCGGCCGATCGTGGCCAGACATGGGCTCTGGTGGAATCGTCCACGCGGGCTCGGCTGGATGACGTGACCGTGGTTTCGGCCGACCTGTGGGTGGCCGTCGGCGGGTTTGACGACCCGGTGACCGGCATCAGCCGCGGTGTCGTGATCAGGTCGACCGATGGCGGCCGGTCTTGGTCACGCGGCATCGATGGCGATCTTCCACGCCTGAGACAAGTCGAATTTGATGCGGCACGTCGTTGTTTGGTCGCCGATGGCCGGTTCAGTTTTGCCGATCTGACCGACCGCTTTGAAAGCTACGACGGCGGGCGGCAATGGCAGGGTGCGGCGGCAACCGCACCGGACGTCCAAGGTTCGTTCAAACGTGCCGCGAAGACGCCGATCGTCGACGGACCGGCCGACGGCGTCGCTCGCGCGTCGGTAACGATCGCAGACCGCAATGGCGATCGCAGGCGGGAAGAACAGATTGCCGTCGGCGATCACGGTCGAATTTGGCGACGCCGCGTACCGTCGACCGCGGGCGAAACCGCCGATGGCATTTTTTCTGGTGACGATGCGACGGCGACCGGTGCTTGGCAACCAGTCCATGGCGACGCGCGCCGCACTGCAATTCTGATTGTCACCACCGACCGCATTCAAACGCCCTGGAGGCTGATCGCCAGCGAAACGCTGCAGTCGGGCCAGCGAACGACTGTTTTGTGGTGGGATGAAAACTCGGCGGACCAGGCGTCGAACGCAAGCGAGCGTTTGGCGGACTTGGATCGATTCCATGACGCGGTTGTACAAATGGGCGGTGGCGGCGTTGATTATCAACCGGCTGTCCGGCCGTCTGGTTCCGCCGACGATGCCTCGCATTCCGGGTGGATCAACACTTGGCTGCGTCGTCATCGCCCGGCGGTGTTGGTGATCGACCGTCACATGTCACGAGCGGTGCGTCAGGCATGGTTGCACGCTGCCGTGAAAGCTCAGGTGCAACGCGTTGTCGACTGTCAGTACGGCACGTCGGGTGACACGCTGATGCATGCCGGGGCGTTGTACCCGCGGCTGGGTGTCGTTGCCTGCGATTTGCAGAACGATGCATGGATGACACTGGGCCCCGATGCGGCGATCAGCGCGGGGGCGTCGGGCGAACTGGATCACTTGGCTTTGCGATGGTTGTACGACGCTCGAGGTTCTATGGTGCCTGGTGAAAGCATTGCGTCTGGTCTGCCGCTGTCGTCGGGTTTCCGGATCGCCGCCGGGTTGCCGACCGCTTCGCGACGTGACGTCCAGATCGCACAGGCACGGATCGGGCTGACCCGCAAGGTGGAAGCCTTGTTGGGGCTGTCCGATAACGGTGACGGGGCATCGATGCCCGCCGGCCGGCAATCGATGCAGGGAACCTTGAACCAACAATTGGATGCCCTGGTATCGCAATTCGATTCCGATGATCGCTTGGCGGTGTTGTGGCGATTGTATCGCCGGGCAACCGATGCATCGGGAAGGTCCGGGCCCGTTCGGCCGGTCGATCCGGGGGAATCACAGCGAATCCTTTTGGACCAAATCGCAAGCCGTTTTCCGTCACAAAGTGTCGGACAGTGGGCGGCCTTGCGGTCCAAAGTGCTGGCGGCCAGCCAGGAACGAAGCATGCTGGCCGCGGCTTCCCTGCCGGCGTTCTTGACCGAGCCGTCCGACGATCGGCCCCGGCATTCGGTCGAGGTGGTTCGATCGTCGCCCTTTCAAACCGAAAGCATCCAGCCAAGCGAACCCCAGCAATCGGACCAGTCGATCGGCGGTATCGATTCGCCTTTTCAAGTGGAACGAACGCGATGGAAGGGCAAGGCAACGCTGGGGACCTTGGGCCAATTCGGTGAAGCGGTGTTTCCGGGATCGCGCGACAGCGATATCGCAACGTCATCCAAGGAACCGGGAGCCGTTGATTTGCAGTGGGAATTTCATCCCTGGCGGCTGTGGCTGAAACGGCCGGGCGGGTGTTTGGACACCGATGCCCAATCCGACACGTCGACTGAAATTGAAAACGTGGATGCCGCGATCGCCGATGCACCAAAATCCGTCCCCGCCGGCGATTCGTTATCACCGGGGCTGCAGCGTTTGGCGATGGCCGATCGGACGAACGGCTGGGGCGAATTGCTGACCCGTGCGACGATGGTCGCCCCCGTGGCGGTCACCCCGAAGCGTCCTTGGTTGGATGGTCGCTTGGACGACGCGTGTTGGCAGGGGGCGGTGGAAACCCAACGTGACGGCGTTCGATTTCGCTTCGCCAGTGACGACGAGTTCATTTTTATCGCGGTGGTTTGCGACGAAGCAACGCACATCGGTTCCGGCGGATCAACTCCGGTGCAAGCTTCGGTTTCAACGGGACCCGCCGATTCCGCCAAACGCCGCGACCATGATTTGTCGCAACGGCCGCACTTGGAATTGCGTCTGGACGTCGATGGGGACCTGACGACGGCTTACCGGATCGCGATGACGGCCGATCGGCACACGTTCGACGGCGTCGACGGCATGTCGGGGTGGCAGCCGACTTGGTTTTATGCCAGCGAAGCGGACGACAGCGGTGTCACATTCGAGATCGCAATCCGACGCAACGATTTGCAACGCGACGGCGAAGCCACGGATGTCTGGTTCGCTCAAGTCCGCTGGGCCCTGCCCGGTGCATCACACCGCGATCGTCTGTTGCCACGGCCAACGGATTGGGTGCGTTTACGTTGGCTGGTGCCATAGCGTTGTGCCGCGTCTGTTAGAATAGGGTTCCGCAGAATCGTGCGGACGATTGCGGCTTGATGTGCATGATTGTTGGTGGACGCCAAAGGCGGGTGACGCGATGAAGATTCTGATTGCTGTGGACGGTTCCCCCGATTCGATGGAAGCGGTGAAGGCGATCGGTCGCCTGACGGAAAAGACGCCGTCACAGATTTTGCTGGCCACGGTGGTCAATCCACCGGAGGTTCCGATCGACGCATCGGCCGACTTGTGGGTGCCTCAGTTGTTGCAACAACAGGAGGAATTGGCGGCGTCGACGTTGGACAACGCGGCGGCCCTGTTGGCCGGTCACGACCATGTGACGACCAAGACCTGCACCGGGCATGTGACCCATTCCATTTTGGACACCGCCGACGAATACGGTGCGGACTTGATCGTCATCGGTGCGGTCGGGCATTCGGCCGTTGCCCGCATCGTTTTGGGCAGCGTCAGCGACGACGTGGCCACTCATGCCAAGCAAAGCGTTTTGGTGTATCGACGTAGCGAAGGGTTCGCCGCCGGTGGGAACGACTTGCGTGTCACCGTCGCCTATGACGGATCCGATTCATCGGAAAAGGCGTTGGTTGATTTTGCCAACGTCGATTGGTCCGGAGACGCCATCGTCAATGTGGTCTCGGTGGCATCCCGGTTGGAAATGTTCGGTCAAGAAATCACACCCGCGGCGATCGAAGAATCTGCCAAACGGCGTACCGATGCCAAGCGTTTGGCCGTCGTGGGGGCCGAGCGTTTGAAGAAGCACGTCGCCACCGTTGCCGCGACGATGATGGAATCGGACCACATCGGCGAAGGCATCATGAAAGCGGCCGCCGAACACAACAGCGGTTTGATCGTGGTGGGCGACAAAGGACACGGCTTTGTTGCCCGTCTGTTAATGGGCAGCACGTCACGCTATGTGTTGCGGCACGCCACGCAGTCCGTTTTGATCGCTCGCTGAAGCCCTGCCCAAAAACTTGAATCACCGCGGCCCAGAAGCACCCGGCATCATTCGCCTTTGGGAACGACCGCGTTTTCACCGTACTGTCGTCGATATTTCGTCGGCGACACATTCATGATGCGTTGAAAGCTGCGGCTGAAATGGGCGTGGTCATAAAAGCCGCAACGTTGTGCGATGTTGGAAACGCTGTGGTCGGTCTGCCGCAACATCTTGGTCGCCTGTTCGATGCGAATGCGGATCAGATATTGTCGCGGTGATGTCCCAAAAGCCAATCGAAACCGTCGTTCAAAATGGCTGACCGACAACCCCGACATCTCCGCTAGTTGGTCGCTGGTCACGTGCCGATCAAAGTGCTGGTGAAGGTATTCCATCACGTCACCCAGCGCATCGGCGGTGCCCGATTGCATGCGTTCGATTTGGCGTGAACACCCCGCCACGCCGATGACTTTGCCACTTTGATCGCGCAGCGGGATCTTGGTCGTTGCAACCAAACGCGGCGAACCCACGTCCTCCGGGGCGCTCTCGATCCGGTTGATGATGGGCTTGCCCGACTTCATCACGCGGCGGTCGTCGTCGCGGTATTCGTCGGCGCGGACCTTGGGAAAAAAGTCATGGTCGGTTTTGCCGATCACGTCGTCCGCCGACGTCACGCCACAGTATTCGCATCCGCGGCGGTTCAGCGACACGAATCGGCCCCGCCGGTCTTTGACGAAAAACGAGACGTCGGGCAGTCGGTCGAACAGGGCCAAGATTTGATCCGCCGGCAGACGCTGCAAAAAGGCGTCGCGAAAGTCAGTGTTTTTCATGCCGTAAAATTACACGGCAATGGTTTTCCGGTGCAAGACGTTTGGTCGCACCCCGGATAGGTTTGTCTTCACAGCCGATGGTCGGGACCGCCGCAATACAGGTCATCGTCCCGCGGATCGGCCAATGTACCCCAAATCCGACCCGTTTCTTGCGGCTTCAGCGGTATCGTCCGTTCGACCGGCGAAACCGGTTTTCCGATTGTTTCCCCACTTCGGCCCTTTGACCCGATGCCAATGTTTTTGAATTCATCCGGCACCGCGGCGCACGGCGCAGCGATCGTGTTGCTGATTGCCACATTCGGATCCGTTTCGATGGCGGAAACGCCGTCGACGGAGATCGATTTTGCACGTGACGTGCGGCCGATTCTTTCGGACAAATGCAACTATTGCCACGGACCGGACGACGCCAACCGCCAAGCCGGTTTGCGGTTGGACCGGCGTGAAGATGCCGAGTACGTGTTGGAATCGGGCGACCTGATCGACCGCATCACCAGCGACGATCCTGACATGCGGATGCCGCCGCCGGAATCCAAGTTGACTCTGTCCGATGCCGACGTCGATACGCTGCGACGCTGGATCGACCAAGGCGCGCCTTATGCCAAACACTGGTCGTTTCAACCGTTGCCCGGCACCGTCGATGTCCCGGCCGTGCAAGACGATGACTGGTCCCGCAATCCGATCGATCGGTTTGTCGTCGCTCGTTTGGAAAAAGCCGGCTTGTCGCCCGCCGATCCCGCGTCTCACACGCGTTGGCTGCGCCGCGTCACGTTCGACTTGACCGGGTTACCGCCGACGGCCGATCAGATCACACGTTTTATCGAAGCTTGCAAACACGACGCGGACGCCGCCTATCGTGATGCGGTCGATCGATTGCTGCAGTCGCGGTCCTTCGGCGAACACATGGCGATCGGATGGTTGGACTTGGCCCGGTACGCCGATTCGTACGGATATCAGTCCGACAAGTTGAACACGCAGTGGCCGTATCGCGATTGGGTCGTCCGTGCCTTCAACGAAAACCTGCCGTACGATGATTTTCTGACATGGCAGTTGGCGGGGGACCTGTTGGAAAACCCGACGACCGATCAACGGTTGGCCACCGCTTTCAATCGCATCCACCGATTGAACAACGAGGGCGGCGCGGTGTTCGAAGAATGGCGGGTGGAAAACGTCGCCGACCGCGTACACACCTTCGGAACCGCGGTGTTGGGGCTGACGATGGAATGTTGCCGCTGTCACGATCACAAATATGATCCGCTGCCGATGCGTGACTATTACGCGTTGTCGGCGTTCTTCAACAGCATTGACGAATCCGGCGTGTACGACCGGACGGCCAAAGTGCCCTGCCCGTCGATGCTGTTGCCCACCGAGGAACAGGCGGTTGCACTGGAGCAGGCCAAGCGGGACGCCGACCAGCGTCTGGAAGAATATCGCCGGTTGGTCGAACAGGCCCGCGATCGTCCGACGCAAGAAAAGCAAGGCATCACGCCACCGGCCGAGCTGCCCGATCTGAAGGTTGCGTTGTCGTTCGATCGTGACTTTAACAATTCGATGAAGGAGATCTACCACCCGTCGGAAAACGATCGGGGTTGGACGTCGATGCCCGACTTGGTGGCCGTTGAAGGATCCGAGATTCCCACCTTGCCGGAATCCCAGGCGGCGGACTTGGCCGATTACAAAGGCGAAACGACGCGACGTGCGTTGTCGTTGGACGGCCAGCGAGGCGTGACGGTACACGGCGTCGATCCGCTGGATCGCTGGACGCCGTTTTCGGTGGTGGTGACGCTGCGGGAAACTGAACGTTCGCCGCTTCGCAGCCTGATCGTTCACCACACCCGTGGGACCGACTGTGGATACAACGGATGGGATTTAACGATCGTTGACGGTCATGTCGAATCGCGGATGTATCGCGTTTGGCCGGGCAACGCGATCGGTGTTCGCACCGTCGATCCGATCCCCGCAGACGTTTGGCACCAGTTGTCGGCGACGTATGACGGTTCGTCGGATGCCGAAGGGCTGCGGCTGTATCTGAACGGTGTGCCATTGCCCACGAGGGTGCTGCGAAATGACATCAAGAAAAGCAGCAATGTCAAAGTCGATCATGGCGGCGAATTTGTGGTCGGCCAGCGATTCCGGGCGCGTGGGCTGACCGGTGGATTGATCGACGATGTTCGATTGTACCAGCGACAGTTGACTGCACCGGAGCTGGGTTATCTGGCCACCGGGCGATGGGAAGGCGACTTGGCCGACGTCTATGTTTCGGCATTGGATTCGGAGTGTCGTGATGCGATGGGGCGACTGACGAAGGCTCGCCAAGCGGTTGTGATGGCCGAAGAAGCAATGAACGAAATTCCGATCATGCAGGAATGGGACACGCCGCGCGAAACCCACTTGCTGGCTCGTGGACAATACGACGCCCCGACCGACGATTCCACGCGGGTGCAACGTGACGTTCCCACAGCGATCGAATTGCCGTGGTTCGACCAATGGCCGCAGGATCGTCTGGGGCTGGCACGCTGGGTGACGCATCCGAATCATCCGCTGACGGCGCGGGTGGCGGTGAATCATCTGTGGTCGCGTTTCTTTTCGGCACCCTTGGTGCGGACGCCGGAAAATTTTGGCCTGCAGGGTGAACTGCCCACGCATCCGGAATTGCTGGACTGGTTGGCACGCGACTTTGTCGACAACGGTTGGGACGTCCAGCGGTTGTGCCGGCAAATCGTTTTGTCAGCCACCTATTGCCAGGATTCCGTGCCGGACAAGAAGACGATGGAAGTGGATCCGGAGAATCGGTTGCTGTCACGAGGTCCGGCCCACCGATACAGCGGCGAACAAATCCGCGACTTGGCGTTGGCCGCATCGGGTTTGATGGACCGCCAGTTGGGCGGGCCGCCGGTGTCGCCCTACCAACCGGGCAAGGACTTGTGGAAAGAGTCCAACGGGATGTCGCCGCCGTACCAGCAATCGGTGGGCGAATCGCTGTATCGACGATCGTTGTATTCGGTTTGGAAGCGGACGGTGCCATTGCCCAACATGATGGCCTTTGACGCAACGACACGTGAAGTCTGCACGGTGGTGCGGTCGCGAACGAACACTCCGCTGCAAGCATTGGTGTTGTTGAACGACGTTCAGTTTGTCGAAGCTTCGCGCGTTTTGGCCCAAGACGTCTTGGGGGCCGAAGATTCTGGTGATGCCGTTGCTGCCGCGTTCCTGCGCCTGGCCGGTCGTGATGCGGATCAGGAAGAGCTGCAGTTGCTGATGACACTTTTGGATGATGAACGTCGACACTATGCCGACCATCCCAAAGCAGCCGAACAGTTGATTTCGATCGGTGATTCGGCTGTGGACGCAACGGCGGATCCGATCGAATTAGCCGCCATGACCACCGTTTGTCAGGCGATTTTGAATTTAGATGCCACGATATGGAAACGATAAAGATGCCTTTTGAATCATCCCAGGCGACCGGTGTGAACCGGCGCGTGTTTTTCCGGCGTGGCGCGACGGGAATCGGTGTCGCCGCGTTGGCTCAACTGCTGAACCAGTCCGATTCCGCCGGTGCTCCCACGCCTGGCGTCGGCGGCGGATTGCATCATCCGGCGAAAGCCAAACGCGTGATCTATCTGTTCCAGTCCGGCGGTCCGGCTCAGCAGGATTTGTTCGATTACAAGCCGATGCTGAATGAGATGAACGGCAAGGAATTGCCGTCGTCGGTGCGTGGCGAACAACGGTTGACGGGAATGTCGGCCAATCAATCTTCGTTGCCGATGGCCGGGTCGCAGTTCAAATTCCAGCAATACGGCAAATCGGGGGCCTGGTTAAGCGAACTGTTGCCCCACCACCGTAACATCGTGGATGACGTTTGCTTCGTCCGTTCGATGTACACCGAAGCGATCAATCACGATCCGGCGATCACGTTTTTTCAAACCGGATCGCAGATCGCGGGGCGTCCGTCGTTGGGCGCTTGGCTTTCTTACGGACTGGGAAGCGAAAACGCGGACCTGCCGGCCTTCATCGTGTTGGTTTCGGCCAACCAGGGCGGGCAACCTTTGTATGCACGACTGTGGGGCAACGGGTTCTTGGATTCGCGTCACCAGGGTGTGCAGTTTCGTGGCGGCACCGATCCGGTGCTGTACTTGTCCAATCCGGCCGGTGTTTCGCCACTGCGACGTCGTGCCCAACTGGACGCGATCGCCCAATTGAACCGGCACCAATTTGCCAAAGAACTGGATCCGGAAATCGAATCGCGTATCGCACAATATGAAATGGCGTATCGCATGCAGACCAGCGTGCCTGATGCGACCGATTTTTCGGACGAACCGGAATCAACCTTCGACATGTATGGCGAAGACGCACGCAAGCCGGGGACGTTCGCGTCGAACTGTTTGTTGGCCCGGCGTCTGGCCGAACGGGATGTGCGTTTTATCCAGCTGTATCACCAAGGCTGGGACCAGCATTCGAATTTGCCCAAACAGATTCGCGGACAAGCGTCCGAAACCGATCAAGCGTCTGCGGCGTTGGTCAAGGATTTGAAGCAACGCGGTTTGCTGGACGACACGCTGGTGATTTGGGGCGGCGAATTCGGACGAACTTCGTATTCCCAAGGCACACTGACGGCCACCAACTATGGGCGCGATCACCATCCGCGTTGCTTCACGATGTGGATGGCGGGTGGCGGGATCAAACCCGGCATGACCTACGGTGCGACCGATGAATTTGGATACAACGTCACCGAAAATCCCGTCCACGTTCACGACTTCAACGCCACGTTGTTGCACCTGATGGGCATCGATCACGAACGTTTGACGTTCAAGTATCAAGGGCGCCGTTTCCGATTGACCGATGTTCATGGCCACGTGGTCGACGACATCTTGGCTTAGCAGTGATCGGTTTGCCGGCGCGCGATGTCCGCACGCGGTATCGGCAACGGGGCACGGCGCGACCATGCCCCGGGGGGCGACCGAGATGACCGTTACAGTTCGTCGGGCAAACGCACGACGCGCACCCAAAAGTCTTTCAGCGATTGGACGATGCTGAAGAACTGGGCCGCATCGACGGGTTTGACGATGTAGGCTTCGTTGCTTAGACCGAAAGCATCCAGCACATCCGTTTCAAAATCGGACGTGGTCAAGATCACCACCGCGATTTGTTTCAGGTCGTCGTCTTGTTGGATTTCCCGCAAGACTTCGCGACCGTCCATCCGCGGCATGTTCAGGTCCAGCAGAATCAGATCGGGACGCAATCGGTCGGCGTACTTGCCTTCACCCCGCAAATACTCCATCGCTTCCACCCCGTCGACGACCCGATTCAGCGTGTTGGCGATCTTGCCACGCTTCAACGCACGCGTCGTCAATTCCGCATCGGCGTCACTGTCTTCGACCAGCAGGATGTCAATCGGTTTGGCGAGCGGTTCGGTCATCGGTGAAATTGGACAAGGTCGTCTTGCAAGATCGCACACCGTTGTATCGCGGACCCGGGGGCGGACCGCATGGGGGCGATATTGGGCGGAACAGGAATCGAGGGGGACTAGGTATATCGGACGTTGTTTGGCCGGGCAACGCAATGCACGCGTCGTCGCGGAAAGCAAAACGCAGAACAACGGCTAAAAATGCAGCCGGAATCGCGGTTCAAGTGACACCGGCCCCCCAGCTATACTCGCCGCGGAAATCCCATTTGTATGAAGTATTCGTCGTGGCCGATCATTGCGGTGGTCCGCGTCCGACTGGCACGGTTGATTGTTTGGTCCGGCGATGTTTGGGCCAGCGGCCGACGCGTTGGCGGAACGTCGGCTTTGCCATGGCAATTCAGTTTTGCAGTGAAATGACGGCTTCGTCCCAGGGCGCGTGGCCCGTCGTGCATCGTCTTTGTTTGGATCGGAAACTTCCGATGAATCAATTTCTTTCAGCCATCGGGTGTGCTGCCGCGATCTTGTGTCTTGCCCTGGCCGGGTGCGATTCATCCAGCGATTCATTCGCCAATTCCCATGATGCAACGGCGATCGGTTCTCCCGGGCCGGGGCTGACATTGCCGATCGAACGGACGTCAAACCGTTCACGTGGGCGTTCGGCCCGTTCAACGACGACGCCCTGGTCGGGCAGCGATCGGCAAAGCCAAGCCGGTTTTCAAGACGCCGACGCCGTGGCGGCTTCCTCGCCGGTACGCGATCGCGTCCCCAGGATTTTGATCGGATTGGATGCCGACATGTCCTCGGCATCGGCCAAGTCGGGGGAAGCGATCCGACGTGGCATCGTTCTGGCGATCGACCGCATCAATCATGACGGCGGGCTGCTGGGGCGACAGGTCGATTTGCTGGTTTGCGATCATCGTGGCAATCCCGCACGCGGCATCGACAACATTCGCGATCTGGCGGCCAATCCGGATGTCGTGGCGGTCGTCGGCGGAATCCATACCCCTGTGGCGTTGGAAGAATTGTCCGTCATTCACGACGTTGAATTGCCCTACCTGGGACCCTGGGCGGCGGGGACACCGCTGATCGCCAACGGTTACGAGCCGAATTTCGTGTTTCGCGTTTCGGTGCGTGATGAATTCGCGGGCGAATTTTTGGTTCGCAATGCGGTCCAGGACGACAAAACGCAAATCGCTTTGGCTTTGGAAAGCACCGGATGGGGCCGGTCCAACGAAGTGGCCATGCGGCAGGCGTTGGATGAACGAGAGCTACAGCCGACGACCGTCCAGTGGTTTCATTGGGGCGAGCCCAGTTTTCGAATGCAGATCGATGCGATCCGCAGCAGCGGCGCGGAAGTCGTGTTGCTGGTCGCCAATCCGCTGGAAGGCACTCGATTCGTCCAGCAGATGGCTCAAGTACCCGCCGAAGATCGGATCCCAATCCTGTCCCACTGGGGGATCACCGGCGGCAACTTTGCCGACCAGGTCGGCGACGACCTGAATCGCGTGGATTTGCGGTTTTTACAGTCGTATTCGTTCTTGTCCGCCGATTTGACGGACACCGCGCGAAGCGTTGTTGCGGCGTATTGTCGGACGTTTGACGATGCGGATTCGGCCCGCGATATCTTCGCACCGACGGGAACCGCGCACGCTTATGAGGTTGTCATGATGCTGGCCCAGGCGATTCGCCAGGCCGGGACGGTGGATCGTTTGGAAGTTCGTGCCGCACTGGAGCGGCTGAAAAACTACAATGGCCTCATTCGAAACTTCCAGCGACCGTTCACCGTCACCGATCACGATGCTTTGACGATCGACGATCTGCACCTGGCCCGATTCGACGAGGCCGGAGTGATTGTGCCGCTTGGACCGAATTAGCATCGGACCCACCGGATGGCCAAAACCAGGACACTGCAACAGACACTGCTCCTACGAGTCGTGCCGCTGACGTTGGTCGCGTTGATCGCGATCGTCTGGGTCACCCGATACAGCATCCGTCGCACGGTCGCTCAAGAAGTCAGCAATCGGATGCAACAAAACGCGACGATCACGGCGATCGCGTTGGCCGATCGCTTGAATCTGTTGCGTGGGACCGCCAAAACGCTGGCCGCCAACGACTTGTTGATCAATTCGATCGTCGACAAAAGCCAACGGGAAGGCCAACTGGTCGTCTTTTTGCGGTCGTTACAACTGCCCAGCCCGGCATTCCGGCATGTCACGATGTTGGATTATCGCGGGCGCGCGGTGATGACCAACGGCAACGCCAATCCGCTGCCCGTCGAACGATTCATCGAAACGGTGATGTCGGGGCAGGACTATTTTGAAATCGACGAAGATTCGATTCTGATCGTGGCTCCGGTGCAATACGGTGGTTCGCCGGAAGCGGCGTTGGCAATTGAGTACGACACGACGGTGTTCTTGGATGATTTTCTGACCACCGACTTTGATCACGAAGCTCAACTGTTTGACGAAGGCCAGCGTTTGTACCGTTCGTCGGAGTTTAACTTGGGCGATGACCGATGGATTTGGGCTTCCCGTGCATTGCCGGGATATCCGGGGTTGCAGATTCGCCAATCGGAACGCCAATCGGTGGCGTTCGGATCGATCAAGAACTTGGATCTGTTTTTTCTGGGCGTGTTGGCCGCCTGCGCCGCGTCGTTGATCTTGGCGGTGTCGCTGGTGACGCGTGGATCGACGCGCCAGCTTTCACTGTTGGCTGAACAGATCCAGGAGATTCAGGAAGACAATGATCTGTCGCGATTGGTCGACGTCAACGAAACGTCGGAGTTTCAAAGTCTGAGCGACTCATTCAACCGGCTGATCGATTCCCTGTCACAGACGACCGTTTCGCGTGACTTGTTGCAGTCGTCGGAAAACCGTTTACGGGCGGTTGTCGATCACGCGCCCGGTGGAATCATCGGCACGGATCATTCCGGCACGATCACCCTGGTCAACGATGCGACCGAAAATATTTTCGGATACGACCGATCGGAATTGATCGGACGTCCCATCACGATGTTGATCCCCGACGCGCTCAGCAATCCCGACGACACCAATGACACGGTGGATCTGCATCCACAGTTTTCGTTTCGCAGTTGGGACGGCGTGCGACCCGCGGCCGGTCGTCGGCGTGGCGGGGAAGCGGTGTTTTTGGAATTTGGGTTGTCGCCGGTCGAATGGTCCGACGGCAGCGGTTTGCTGGCGACCGTGGTCGACGTGACCAAGCGTCGTCAGCAACAACAAGAAAACGAACGCTTGCGGCGCGAAACCCAGCTGATTTTGGATTCCATCCCCGCCACCGTGTTGTTCAAGGATCGGCACAATCGCATCTTGCGCGTCAACCGCGCTGGTGCGGAAATGGTTGGTTTGCCGCCGGAACAAATCGAAGGCCACAGCACCGGTGATTTCTTTGCCGACTATCACGCCTATTACAAAGACGACTTGGAAGTCATGCGTTCGGGGAAACCCCGGCTGGGGATCATCGAACGTGTGTCGATCGAAAACAAAGACACCCGCTGGGCCAGCACCGACAAAATTCCGATTTTCGATGCCGAAGGCGAACTGGCCGGCATCATCGCGGTAATCAACGACATCACCGAATTGAAAAATGCTCAGGCCGAATTGGAAGAAGCCACTCGCGTCGCAAAGGAAAGCGAGGAACGATTGCGTTTGACCGTCCGCAGTGCCAGCATCGGCATGTGGGACTGGGACGTCGGCACGTCCAACGTTCGCATCAACCGCGAATTATCGATGCAGTTGGGCGAAGAATTGGCCTATGAGAATTTCGAAGGCTGGCAACGTCGCGTTCACCCCGCCGATTTGCCGGAAGTCGAAAAGGCGATCGGCGATTGCTTGGAAGGCCGTGCCACCGATTACGAATCAACCTTTCGAATGCGACATCGCGACGGCAGTTATCGATGGATTCTGTCACGGGGCAAGCTGGCCGAACGAAACGACGACCGTCCGCTGCGGATGATCGGTGTGCACATCGATATCACGGACCGGAAAATCAACGAGGTGGCGTTACAGCGTGCCAACTTGGAATTGAAACGCAGCAACGACGAACTGGCACAGTTCGCCTACGTCGCCTCTCACGATTTGCAAGAACCGCTCCGCAAGATCACGTCGTTCTGCGAACTGTTGGATGAAGAATGCGAAGGGCAACTGAACGAAGATGCCCAGCGGTTCATGAAGTACATCGTCGACGGTGCCCACCGCATGCGGACGTTGATTCAAGACCTGTTGTCCTTTTCCCGAATCGAATCTCAGGGCAAGCCGTTGGTCGACGTTGACGCCAACGATGCGGCCAGGCGGGCGCTCGAAAATCTGTCACATGCCATCCAGGAATCGAATGCCCAAGTCGAAAGCGACGACTTGCCGGTCGTGCGGGCCGATCCCACTCAGTTGGCGCAGCTGTTTCAAAACCTGATCGGAAACGCAATCAAATACCGAAGCGAAGCCGCACCTCGCGTCCACGTCTGTGGAGAATCCCGACATGACAAATGGGTCTTGTCAGTGTCCGACAATGGCATCGGAATCGATCCGAAGTATCACAAACAGATCTTCGGTGTTTTCAAGCGTCTGCACAGCATGGACACGTACAAGGGAACGGGGATCGGTTTGGCGATCTGCCGGCGGATCGTCGATCGGTTGGATGGGGAAATTCGCATCGAATCGGAACCATCAAAAGGCAGCACGTTTTACGTTGAGATCCCACGACCGGTCGAAACGCAAGACAAGGCGGACGCGATGATCCAAATGCGTCTGAATGAGATCGAAACAACGGCCGACGCGTGAGCCCGTCACTTGCGACGGCCCGCCAACGCCCGCCCACTGTTTCCACCAGGAACGTTCAATGTTGACCGACAATGCCGAAGACCAACGAACCGACGATTGGTTCGGCGATTTGCAGCGGTTGAACGACTGGATGGACCAGGTGATCGACACGCTGCAGCAAGCCATCGCGGCGGGCCAGAGTCCGTTTGCCGCCGGAATCTTTCATCCCGACGGTCGTTGCGTCGTGACGGCTCACAATACGGTCCGACGTCAGAACCAGATTTCACGTCACGGCGAAGTCAACGCGTTGGACGAAGCTTGCCGGCTGACCGGTCGACTGGACTTGTCGGGGTTGATCCTGGTCAGCACCGGTGAACCATGCCCGATGTGTGCGGCGACCGCAGCGATGGCCAAGGTGGACGGGATCGTTTACGGAGCGTCGTGCAGCGACATCTTGGACGCCGGTTACAAGACGTTGGAATTGCCGTGCGAAGAATTTTTTCGGCATGCCAATCGTTCGCCAAAGATTCGCGGGCTGGTACGCCGCGAACGTTGTCGCGAACTCTTGATGCAAAACCGAAAAGACGCTTCTTAGTCTTGAACCAATCGGTGTCCACGTTTTTGGATGACTTTCATCCGGTCGCGAAGCTGGGAAACCAAATCGGGATATCGGCCGAACAAGTTTTCGGATTCCGCCAGGTCGTTTTTCAAGTTGTAAAGTTGCCCGTTGATCCCGTTGCCCGTGGGGGTGATCGTTCGCGGCTTTGAAAAACCGCCTGAACCCAAACCGTCGATCAGCTTCCAGTCGTCTTTTCGGATCACCATCATCCGCCCGCCGCCCGGACGCATGACGATTTCGGTTCGTCGCCCTGCATCGCTCGCATCATCGCCCTCGGTATCGGCGGTCAACGCAGACAGGAAACTGAAACTGTCGGGGCCTTCGTCGTCACCCAATGGCACGTCCCACAGATCGGCCAGTGTTGCCATGATGTCGGTAAAGCAAACCAGTTGGTCGCTTTGGCTGGCGGGTTGGACGTGACCCGGCCAGCGTACGATGAACGGCATACGGTGTCCGGCTTCCCAGGCGTCGGCTTTCATCCCACGCAATGGGCCGGCCGAATCGTGATCAAAGCGTTCCACATCTTCGTCGTACCAAACCGGGCCGTTGTCGGACGTCATGATCACCAGCGATTCATCCAGCATCCCGGTTTGTGCCAAAGCACCGATGACCTTGCCGATTTCTGCGTCGACCATCATCGCAAAATCACCATACAGGCCGGCGTCGCTTTTTCCTTGGAAGGCCGCCGACGGTAACCATGGCGTGTGGGGCGCGGGGTAAGCCAAATACAACATCAATGGATGGTCGGTTGCCTGATCAATACCGGCGTTTGTATCGCGCTGATGACTTTTGATCACATCGATGGCTTCCTGGGTGAACCGCGGAAGCACTTCATCCAACGACAAATCGGGAGCGATGCCGCCGGCACGCCAGAATTCACCTTGGATCGGTGACCAGCCTTCGGTCTGGTTGGCTTCGATCGTATTGCTTGGTGGCTGTACGGCACGGTCGCCACGGATGTAAAAGTACGGTGGGATGTCGGTCGATGCGCGAATGCCAAAGAACTGGTCAAAGCCGTGGTCGACTGGACCGCCGGGCAATGGGTTTTCATAGCCATTTTCGGCGAACCCCAGATGCCATTTGCCGACCATGGCGGTGCGATAATCTTGTCGCTTGGCCAGGCTGGCGATGGTGGTTTGGCCTTCGTCGATCAAAGGTTGCGTCGGCCAGACACCGACGTTGGTGCGGAACGGATATCGACCGGTCATCAGCCCGTATCGCGACATGTGGCACAGCGGCCCGGGGGCGTGGGCATCGGTGAATCGCATGCCTTCGGCAGCCAAACGATCGATGTTGGGTGTTGCGATTTTTGATTCCGCGTTGAAGCATCCCGGGTCACCGTAACCCATGTCGTCGACCAAGATGACGATCACGTGAGGATGCGGTGGGGCGTCGGATGCGGCGGTTCCGATCGTCGCAAGCGCGCAAGTGAACGTAAGAAACAAGTGCCGGATCATGGATGTTTGCATGGGGACTGGTCGGGGCGCGGGTGGGCAGGGGGCGGGATAGACGTCTGGCGGAAAAGGCAGCAAGACAGGTGCGCGTGCTGGATCGCCGTCGCGACATTGTAGAAGGTCTGACCGGACCGACGTGGCGGCATGTTCGTACATTCACCACCCGTCGGTCTCGGACACATTTTGCGGCGAACAGTTCTTTTGATCGGGGCTTTTGATCAGGCGACGCCGATGGCGTTGTCGATTCGCCGGCGACGGACCATACTGCCTCAAGTGAGGAACGAGCGTTTCCGACGCTCCTTGTACGAATTCTTTTGATACCGCTGTTTGCCCATTCCATTCGCCCCGGTTTGATCCGCCGCAGCATCGCATCGGTGATGTTGCTGGTGTTGGGCGGTGCGCTGTCGGGTTGCCTCTTTGTTCCGGTTTCTTCCAAATCCTCACCCCGGTCTTCGGACCAACGTTTTCCCTGTGAAGCTTGTCCCTGTGGCTGTTCGACCGCCGAGTTTTGCTGGGACAGGTGTTGTTGTTTCAATGACGAGGAAAAGCTTCGGTGGGCCGACGAAAACGGGGTGACTCCGCCGCCGTTTTTGGTCCGTCGGGTTGCCCAGCGGCAAGCCGAATTGGCCGTGTCGACGGTGGTTCCCAAATCTGGCGAGTCCTGTTGTTGCTGTGGATCAAAATCCAGCGACGAAGATTCCCAGTGCACGGCCGCGATCGATGATGACAAAGACGCAACCCGCGTCGTGTTGTGGTGGAAGGCCGCTGAATGCCGTGGTCTATCGTGGCTTTGGACTTTCATGGCCGATTTGGGCAGCGATCCACCCACGCCGACCACGTCAGGCGTCGCATTGATTCATTGGACGACTTTGTCGGATCAGTCCGTCGAATCGATCGTTCATCGACCCGATCCGCCGGTTCCCTGGTGTTGATTTGCCGCGTCCGGCGTTGATCGCCGGGCTTTCTGTTTCGCAAATCCCGATTCCATGCAAACGCGTTCTTTAACGCGTGGGCTTGATACAGGTGCGCGCCGTTGTCCGCGGTGCCAGACGCCTGAAACACCAATACCGCTTCCATGTCGCGGTCACGGCGATCGCTCGTTCCTCACAACAACGCGTGAGTTGCCGCCGTCGGCATGGAGGCGTCCTTTGGGACGGCCAGTCAACGGGAATCATCGATCCGTCTGCCGCGATTCGATTTGCGGTTGATGACGCGATCGCTGCGCGCCCGTGCCGGTCAGATCCCTTCCATCACAATACACTTCAACGCAGAAGCACAGAGAGACTCATTCTTGTACTCCTATCACCCGCCCGCTTTCGGGCGTCGCCGACCGGCGTTTACGTTGGTCGAACTATTGGTCGTCATCGCGATCATTGGAATTCTGGTTTCCCTGTTATTGCCCGCCGTCCAATCGGCCCGCGAAGCGGCGCGACGGATGAGCTGCAGCAACAACATGAAGCAGATCGTGTTGGCGATGCACAATTACGAAAGTGCCTACAAACGCTTGCCAGCCAACTACACCACCGGCACCGGGATCTCCGGAAACTTTTCCGTCTTCGCTCAGATGGCATCGTTCTATGAACAAGGGAACGTTCTGGACCTGATCGATTTCGGGCGTCCGCTGCACGTCGGATGTTGCCCCGGAAAATTGGTCACGCCACACGACCAGGCGGCTCAAACCCCGATCAGCCTGCTGACTTGTCCTAGTGAAAGTGTGGATCGTGTTTACGACGTCACCACACTTTCCGGATCCGGGCCCGTCCAACAGTATTCCGGAACCAATTACGCCATGAACTTTGGAACCGGCGTCGGGACCAAGTACGACACCCGCGTGCCCACCGACGGGATCCTGTGGATCGATGCCAATGTGGGTTTTGAATCCATCACCGATGGGCTCAGTAACACTGCCGCGTTTTCGGAATCGTTGTTGGGTGTCAGCCAGCAAAGTCCGGAAGCGCCGACCAACGACTATCAACGGCGGCGAACGATGATGAATGTCCGCTGTGACTTCATCGACCGTTCACGATTGCCATCCAGTCCGGGAATGAAAGGTTACCAGTTGCCCGAAGACCCCAACGAATTGGAAGACTTCACACAGGGCAGTTCACTGTTTCGCGGTTGGTCGGGGCAACGCGGCGCAGGCTGGATCAATGGGCGCGAATACTGGACCGGTTATTCGCATTACCACCCGCCGCAAAGTGGTATTCCCGACATGCAGTCTTGCGGTTGGGGCGTGTTCGCCGCTCGCAGCAACCATCCCGGTGGCGTTCACGTCGCTCTGTGTGATGGCAGCGTGCGTTTCGCCAGCGAAAGTATCGATCTGGAAACATGGCGTTCGGTTGGATCCAGAAACGACCACCGCAGCATCGAAGCTTGGTGACCCCAGTTGGACTACCAAATCGCGTTCACTTCATTCAATCAAGACACCCTTTAAAAAACAAAATCACATTATGTTGAATTCACTTACCCGCATCTTCTTCGTCACCGTGGCTTCCTTCGGCTTGTTCGGATCACCGGAATCGTTGGCTCACGACACATGGCTGCAAACCAACACGCCGATCGTTCGAACCGGCCAGCCGCTGATCGTCGAACTGTGTTTGGGAAATCATGGAAATGGACATCGCGATTTTCTGTTGGCTAGCCAAGTCACCTTGGACTGGACCACCACGCGATGGCATCAGCCCGATGGGCCGAACGTCGACCTGAATGACGCCATGCAGTCGACGTCGTCGGCGGAAAAACAAGGCGTTTGGCGAACCACGGTGTCACCCAAATCATCGGGCATTCATGCTTTCACTCAAACGCTGGACAAAGTGTTGAACCACGGTCGCCCGATCCGCAGCCAACGTACCGCCAAGGCGTATGTGGCCGTGGGACCGATGCTGGATTCGATCACGCTGGACGACCGACCCCATCAGAAACCTTTCGGCTGGGCGTTCGAAGTGGTTTTGGATAGCTGTCCGTTTCGCGAAGTGGTTGCCGGGGAACCACTGACGGCAAAGGTGCTGTTGCATCATCAGCCGTTGGCCGGTTGTCGGGTCAGCCTGATTCCCGAAGGTGGCCAGCTTGCCGAAGACTTTGATCCCCGGTTCGAAGCGGACACCGATGATCAGGGAAACGTGACACTGGTGCCGCCAAAACCAGGTCGATACCTATTGGTTGCTCACCATACGGCGTCCGATGAAAAAACAGATGAGTATGATTTCACCAGTTATGCCACGACGGTCACATTGCACGTGCCGGCCGGGCGTCCTTGGGTGGCTGTTGAATAAGTACGTCTGAATCACGCAGTGCCTTCGGTTCGTCGGTCGGTAGGCATCAAAAGCCGGCCGGCGAATCGATGACGGCCGCGGCAACTTCGTGCTTGCTGGGACACCGCAGCACATCGATTTGGTCGGAACCAGGATCGAACCGAATCAGGTCACGTTGGGCGAACGCATCCAGCCAAGACTCCATGGGCCAAACATTCCACTTGCGGCGGAATCGTTCGGCGTTGGAAACGATCTGGCTGAAGTGATTCAGCGGTGGCTTGCAGACCGGGTGGTGCTGGTGATACGCAACGGCCGCAACGAACCCGAATGGCACACCGGCTCGTCTTGCCGTGAAGGCAAAATCGGTGTCTTCGCCACCGTAGCCTTCGTACCCCGTATCAAATCCGCCGATCGTTTCGAAGTCATAGCGACTGATCCCAAAGCACAAAGACCAAAACAGGTGATAGTCCTGCGACGGCTGTCTGTCCGTTATCAGTTTCGGTTGCAAGGGATGACGCACCGACAGCGGCATCAAATCGTTCATCGTCCAATGATCGGTTGTCGCGCCCTTGGGTAGATAGCGAACATCGCCCATCCATAGACCACCGGCCTGTTGAACGGTGTCCACCATCGTTGGAAACAGTGTGGGCGAAGCGATGCAATCGACATCCAAAAACACCATGGTTTCCGTGCTGCAACGGTCCGCCGCACGGTTGCGGGCTTCGGCCAGCGGTAAACGTTCGCCGTCGCCGTCGACGCGATCGATCACGACTTCGACACCGGGGATGCTGGGCGGATCCACATCCTGGTCCATGCCGACGATGATCCACTGGTCCGGCTTGCGATGAGATTCGGTGATGCTGCGGCCTTGATTCCACAAATGGTTTCGACGACCACGAACGATCGTCATCACGCTGAAGGACATGGCGACGTTTCCGTTTGTGAACGTTTTTGTTTAGCGGCCCATTGTGCCGTCGAGGTCAGATAGCGGGCGGCCTGTTGGGCCCCGTCGTCTTGAAAAACGCTATCCCATTGGCTGGTATCCATATCGCGGGCCCGATCCAGAAGTTTCGGCCAACTGCCGGATTCGGGCCAGCGCGACAAGCCGACCGCCAAGCCCTCGCGATCGAGTACCCTGGCTTTGCGGATCTGTTCGTCGAAAGGGCGATCCTGGGCAATGGCGATCATCGGTCGCCGATACGATCCAATTTCCATCACACTGTTGTGTCCCGCCGCGGTGACCACGACGTCGGCATGGCGATAGATGTCCTGGGGAGATTCATGCCAGCCAAGAAATCTTAGGTTCGCTGGACTGGCCGGGTGGTTTCCGTCATCATCCAGTCCGATCACCAGCCACTGAAAATCGGGGCACTCGTTCGCTGCGGAACGCAGTGAGGCGTGCACGTCAGCGTGTCCTCCGCGTCCAAACATGAGCACCACGGTGGGACGATCGTTTTGTGGTTTTGTCTGTGATTCCGCGTCCGACTTTCGGCGAAAGCCGTTCAGATAGATCGTCTTTTCGCGGACCCAAGCCGGTGTGATGTCGTCCTCCCAAGATTCCGGAAAAGGTGCCAACAGTGAAATCGCTGCGGCGTAAGCATTGTGATGCGCATCGTCATCCCGGCGGCCATGCTGGCGGACGACGATTTGTGGGATAGACGCCAAACGCGTCAGCATCGAAATTTCCGCCGACACATCCACGACCATCAAGTCCGGCTTGGCATCATGCAACCACCTCGTATATGCCGCGACGCGTTCGGTGATGTTGTCCGTCCACAGGGGCGCGTAATGCAAGGCGGGAACATCTTGACGATGGCGATAGCCATGATTGGGAACATCGTCGATGTCACAGGGAAGGTCGATCACATCAATCAAATGCCTGCCCGACCACGCGGCATCGCCCCGTCGACTGGTGATGATGGTGCAATCGCAATCCAGATGTCGCATGATCGCTTCGGCGCGATGTTTGTGGCCTAGCCCGTGATAGTGGACATAGAATCCGACGTGAGGACGATTCATGCTGCCGCCTCCAGATGATGACGCGCGTACAACGATTCGTACTGGTCGACCATGCGTTGGAATCCGAACCGTTTCTGGGCGATACGCCGGCAAGCCAACCCGTTGATGTCGATGCACTGTAAAGCGGCACGTGCAAGGTCCGATGAATCACCGGGGCGTGCCAATCGACCGACCGCGGGAGTGATCAGTTCAGGCAATGCACCGCGTGCAAACCCGGCAACGGGAGTTCCGCAAGCCAAGGCTTCGGCCACCACCAGACCGAAGGGTTCGTCCCAGCATGGTGTGACCAATGCCACCGCAGACCGGCTGATCAAGCCGCACAATGCTTCATGAGTCAGGTGGCCGTGATAGCAGTCGGTGTCCTGCAGTCGTGGCTGAATCTCGCGGTCGAAGTATTCGGAATCCGCAACTGGCCCGGCGATGTCGATGGGTAACCCTGCCGCGTGTGCCGCATCGATTGCGTGGTGGGGCCCCTTGTCCGCCAGGATGCGACCAAACCATATGGCACGACGCTGTTTCGGCTGATGGCACTTCTTCCAAAACGATGTGTCGACGCCGTTGTAGATAATCGTTTGTTGGCTGATGCAAGATCTCCATCGTTCGGCGTTGGCATTGGAGATGTTGACGAATACGCCACTGTTGTCACTGCCGCGATCCGCAAGTTCATCGACCATTCGGGGCAACGGTGGCGTGTGCAGCGTGGTGATCATCGGCATCGGTAACGTCGACGCGAAAGCTAACGGCAACGGGCTGAGGGTGTGGTTATGAATCACGTCAAAATTGCTTGCCGCCAGACCGGCCATCAGAGAAGCATAGGCTTCGTTCTCCACCGATTCGATCCATTCATGATGAACACGCTGTAGGCGACGTTTTGAATCGGGAACCGTCGCACGCTTAATGATGGAGACCAAAGGTAGAGTTGGGTCCGAATCGCCACTGGCAAACAAAGTGACGTCATGACCACGCTTGGTCAGTGAACGTACGAATGAATCCGTGAACGTTTCCAAACCGCCGGCGAATGGCTTCGCAATGGGATGCTTCAGGTGCCCGATGATTCCGATTTTCACTGTGATGTCATCCGATAGTTCAAAACTTATGTCAAACGTCCGTGTGCTTGTTGGCTCTTCCTGGCAAGGACGTCGATTGGCAATTGCTGTGCCAGACGCAAATTTTTAACCGGGGCAATGGGAAGCCCCGCGGTTCCTTCGCATCGTGCGATCACCAAACCGTTGGTCCTTGCCGAACGTTCCACGCGATCAATGTTTCCGGTCCAATGCCGAATTCGATACGCAATGCGATACAGTGAATTCCGGAAGGATGAATTTCGTTCAGGTCGTTGCATGGGAATTGATTGATGGTGGACCAGGGCGGTATGAGATTCGCAAAGAGATTTGCAAACCTACGCACAGCATTGCGGTGTTGACCTCGACGTCGGAAAACCGGCGGGCGGTGCGGACAGAAGACTGACTGCAATTTCGACACCGTTTTGATGACCGATTTTTGACCCATGCAGAATTGATGAGCCCGAACTGATGCTGCGTGATGAACGCCGAACCGCGAATCAACGCAAGCCAGAGCGACGGGAATCAAGCGAGTTCGGTTATGCGGCTTTGTTGAAGGTGGCCGTACCCTTGGCGGCAACCGTTGGCTGTTTTTCGATCACGCTTTTTACCGATCGGACGTTGTTGATGTGGTATGAACCCACGTCGTCCGCAGCCTCGGTGGCGGCGGGGAATCTCTATTGGGCAGTGGCCTGCATTCCCGTCAGCGCAATGGGTTATGTAACACCTTTGGTGGCGTTGCAGATGGGTCGGCGAGATCGACGTCTGGCAAACATCCGGATCTGGTCGCTGATCTGGCAATGCATTTGGATGGCTGCCGCCAGTGTGCCCGTCTTTAGCTTGATTGGATGGGCCAGCCCAATTCTTTTTCAAGCGTTTGACCACGAACCGGCACTCGCGAAAGCGGAAGCCGGATACTTTCGCATTCTGTTGTGGATCGCCCCGGCATCGATGTTGGAAGCCGGGCTGACGGCATTCTTCGTGGGGCGGCGGATCACGCGTCCGATTCTGCGGATGAATCTTTTTTCCGCTGTGGTGAATGTTGGTTTGGACGTTTGGCTGATCTTCGGCGGCCTTGGCGTTCCGGCGATGGGAGTCCGCGGCGCGGCGCTCGCGACCGTCTTGGCGATGTGGCTAAAGGTTTCCGGGTTCGCATTGCTAATGACGCGTTTGCGATCCTTCGCAAGGTATCGAGCCGATGCATGGAAGCCGGATTTGTCGGTGGCCGCGAAGATTGTGGGACCTGGATCCGCTTTGGGCGTTCAGCAATTGATCCGGTCGGCGTTGTTCAGTTTCATCTTGCTGGTCATTGGCGCCGCGTCGGTCGATGGGTTGGCGGCGACGTCGGCGACGCTTTCTCTATATCAACTGTTGTCGATTCCGGTCATCGGGCTGGCGACCGCCGTGACGGTGGTCACCGGTCAAGCCTTTGCCGGACATGGACGTGACGTCGCTTCGCACGTGATTCGACGTGGTCTGGTATTGGGTCTGATAACGGCGGGGATCATCAGCATGTTGTTGCTGTTCGCAACCGATCCTTTACTTCAAATCCCGCTGCGCGGCGTCGACGGAGACAGAAGGGACCAGATCCACAAGATCGCCAATGTGCTGATGGTCTATGCCGCGATATATGGGATCGCCGATATCATCGGGTTGCTACTGGGAGCGGCGGCCAAGGGACTCGGACGGACCACGATCATTTTGGCTGCCACGGCCGGTTCCGGTATCGCAGTCGTAGGATCGGCGTGGTGGATTCGCCCGCACGACGAAACCGCGGTTTCGTTTTGGTGGTCAGCTTTGGTGATATGGGCCGTGATCCAGGCCGGGTGGATTGAATTGCATTTGCACCGCTTGCAGATCGATAATTTTCCGACCACCGGTCGGTCAGGGCATTCAAGACCGACCGGTTAGATTTGGACCCGATTAAGAAGTGGGACCGCCGGCCAAACTCCGATCGCGTGCCACCGCGTCAGGTACCGACAGTTGTGATGTGCAATGCGGACACCGAGTCGCTCGGTAGGCGATCTTGGTTCGACAAAAGTCACATTTCTTTTCGGTCGGTTCGCCCGGTGGCGGCGTGTCGCCAAACGCTTCGTCCAGTTCTTCGTCGACGTGGTTGGCGATGCGGATGATCAGGAACATGGCCAAGGCAATGATGAACAACGCCAAGCAATTGTTTAGAAAGACGCCGTAATTGATCGTCACTGCACCGACGTTCTGCGCGGCAGCCAATGTCTGAAATCCGCCCTCGGGACGCTGCACGCCGTCAGGCAGGTTCAAAACAAAGAACAAATCCGAAAAGTCAGCATTGCCGGACACCAACCCGATCGGCGGCATCAAGATGTCATTGACCAGCGACTTGACCACCGTGGTGAACGCCGCACCGACGGTGAAACCGATGGCCAAGTCAATGACGTTGCCACGCAATGCGAACTTCTTGAAGTCTTCGATAAATTTCATGCGATCGGAATGGGTTCTTCGGCGGGAGCATCCAATCGCGACTTCACGCCTTCGGCGAAATCGGGATGAACTTTTTCAAACTGGTTCAGCATGGCGTTTCGGATGCGTTCGGGGCTATCAAGCATCGAGTTTGAAATGGCCGTGCACAAACGTTCGCGGGCACCTTCGTCCAGAACCTTTTCCCAAAAGAGTTTCGGCTGGCCAAAGTAGTCCTTGTCGTCACAAGGGAATTCATCGTAACGATCGCCATCGCCATGGACCGGCATCGGTGGTTCATTCCGTCGACCCGTTTCTTTGGGACCGTCCATCGTGTTCGGTTCATAGTCGACCGTGCCGCCACCATTGCCATCGACTCGCATCGTGCCATCGCGATGGTAGGTCGCATACGGACAACGCGGTTGGTTGACGGGAATCTGATGATAATTCACGCCCATGCGATAGCGGTGTGCGTCGGGATAGCTGAGCACTCGGTTTTGCAACATCCGGTCCGGGCTAAGGCCGATGCCGTCGACCAAGTTGCCCGGTTCAAACGCCGCTTGTTCGACGTCTTGGAAATAATTCGACGGATTGCGATTCAGTTCAAAGGTGCCGACTTCGATCAACGGATAATCGTCGTGTGGCCAGACCTTGGTCAGGTCAAAGGGGTGCCAGTGATAGTCGGCCGCGTCGGATTCCGGCATCACTTGGATACACATCTTCCACTGTGGGAAATCGCCGTTTTCAATCGCGTCATGCAGGTCGCGTGTGGAATAGTCCGGAGCCTTGCCCGCCATCGCAATCGCTTCATCGTCGCTGAAGTTCTCGATGCCCTGTTGGGTTTTAAAGTGGAATTTCACCCAATGACGTACGCCATCGGCGTTGTACATGCTGAAGGTGTGGCTTCCATAACCGTTCATGAAACGTGCGCTTTTCGGCGTGCCACGATCGCTGTACAAAAACATCACCTGGTGAAGGGCTTCGGGGACCTGACCCCAGAAATCCCAGCGTCGCCAGTGGGGTTGCAAATGGGTTTGTGGATGTCGTTTTTGTGTCCGAATGAAATCGCTGAACTTCAACGGATCACGAATAAAGAAGATCGGCGTGTTGTTCCCGACCAAGTCCCACACGCCCTGGTCTGTGTAGAACTTCAATGCAAAACCGCGGGGATCACGCGCGGTGTCGGCGGATCCACTCTCACCGCCAACGGTAGAAAATCGGGCGAACGTCTCGGTCTTCTTACCGACCTTGCTGAACAAATCCGCCATGCAGTATTCGGTGATATCGTTGGTCACGGTAAAGGTACCGAAAGCGCCGTAACCCTTCGCGTGAACGACCCGCTCGGGAATGCGTTCGCGGTTGAAGTGAGCCATCTTTTCAACCAGATGGACATCTTGCATCAACATGGCACCGCGTGGACCCGCGGTTTGTGAGTGCTGGTTGTCGTCGACAGGGCGACCGAACTGTTGTGTTTGATAGGGGCACTGCGGTTTGGAATCGGACATGTTCTGTACTTGAAAATTTGTGTGTGAAGCGGCCGGGGGAATTTGCAAAGGCCATGAAAAAAGTGCGATCACCGGCGCGTGACCGCACTAAGAAAAATGTCGGGGTGTGGGATGTGGCTTATCCCACGCGTCCGCGTCGACCGAACAGCAAGCTGATCACAAACAGGACCAGAAAGACGACGAACAGGACTTGAGCGATGGTGGAGGCTCCGCCTGCAATTCCGCCGAAACCTAACAAGCCCGCGACCAAAGCGATGATGAAAAAGACGGCTGCCCAGTAAAGCATCGGATTCTCCCAGTGTGGAATGGTTGGACGTTCGGGCCGCAAAACGATGCGAGGCCCGAACGATTTCACTGGGACTGGGAAAGCACGCGGCGTGCCATTTCAAAAACTGCCGGCAATCAGCAGTGATTTGCCGCCACAGCGCCGGCGATTGGTCGATCAGCGATCAATGTCGTCCAATCGTAGGTCGGCGACCCCATCGGCACCGATTACCAAGTTTTTGGCCAGCGGAAATTGATGCGATCGGCTTTCTAAGAAGTGCATCAGATAGCCGGCAGTGTTGGGAAACACAAGATGGTCACCGGTACCGACGCCGCTGGGAAAACGAAACTTTCGCCAAGATAAAAGCTCCGATTCCATACAGTACGCTCCCACCAGATAGCCTTCGACGGTCGGTCGCGTTTCGGAAGTGGATGGGATCAGCAGTGGATCGACCAAGAAGTCATCGCTGGTCGTGCGGCACTGGGTGCGATTCATCGACAAGCCCAGCAGCCAGCGTCCGCGTGTGTCTTGCTTTCGAAACTCAATTCGTGCAATCGTGATTCCGCATCCGTCCAACAGGCTGCGTCCAGGTTCACAGCGCAATTGCAGTTCGTTTTCTTTCAAAGCCTGAGCCACGGTTTGGCCGCCCACATTGGAATCCAGGACGGTCGCAAACCAAGTCGCACGGGTCTGACGCTGGTAATACGGATACATCGACTGCGGTGGACCGACATTGGCCTGATGGACCGAGCGAGAAAGCGGATTCCGATTGTAAGTCACTTCGTCGGTTCGTCCGCGAAGTGATTCGGCATGCCGGTCCCAGAAATGGTCCCACTGTTCTTGGTGTTTCAGATAACACACCGGCAGACCACCACCCATGTCGATGAAACGAGGATGATGACCGGCGGCCCGCAAACATTTGATCCAACGAATGGATTCACCGATGGCAGTGACGCGTTGATGCGGATCGTACCCGTCCAGATGAAAATGAAGACCGACGATTCGAATTCGATCATCGACGGGAATCTGGGACAAGTCACGGTCGCGTTCACAATCGAATCCGAATCGCGATTCCAGTCGTTGGGTTCCATGCAGGAACCCGCTCAGCCGCAACGCGACGATGGCTTGCTTTTGGTGAGTGGCCGCCAGAGAGCGAACACGCTCAAGTTCGTCATGGTTGTCGATCGCCATGCAGATCCCGAATTCCAGGCATCGCCGGATCAGAGATTCCGATTTTACCGCGGCGGTGCAGATCACGTCTTCGGGCGGCAGATTTCGATCGAGCGTTTGTTCCAGTTCGATTTCGCTGGCCGTATCGACGCCGATACCCAGTTGATGTGCTTGATCGACGAAGGACAAACACTTGTTGGCTTTGCGTGCAAAGAAGATGCGAAAGTCAACCTGACGCTCCGAAGCGATCTGATTCAACTCGGCTACGTTGTCGGCCATCCGGTGCGGATTCAACACGTTAACGGGTGACCCGTACGGCTCAATCCGCTGAGGAAATTCCGCGGCACTTAAGAACTGAACCATCCACGGTTCGATGCGCGCGGACAACGGCGGAACGCCTTGGCAATATCGGTCAAACGATGAATCGTTGTCAGGCGATGTCGCTTGTTCCGTGATGGTGTCAGTGGGTGTGGGCATGCAACCGGCTGGCGATGGTTTGGGACCAAGATTCGATCTGGTCGTGTAGTGTACGCGACAGAGTATCGTTGCCCAGGATCCAGCCTTCGGTGGCGCGGCCAAAGATCGCCAAGCCGTCGGGCGAATTCACCGCCGTTCCGTCGCGATGGATACGGATCCCGCCGGTTTCTTCGTCCTGATGAAGGTGGCCTTGTTGCAGCAACGATCGAACGGGACCGGATTGACTGGCTTGGTCGGGGCCGGCGATGACCGCATCGATCACCGAGTCAACGCCCACCGGTGGTTCGCATTCTTCGGCGATGCGGACGTGACGCGATTTGATCAAACGGACCATCTTTGCCACACTGCAAGCAGGTGGTCCGAACGCGATCTTTTCCATTTCCATCGCCACTTTATGGAACGTCTGATATTGTCCTGGTTCCAGTCCGCCGAAGCTGACCAGTTGCACCAAGTGCGGATACAGACGACGCCAAGTTTCACCAATGGCATACGCTTCGTTGATCGGACGCTTGGCATACGCCACGCAAACCGATTGGAACATGTGATGCTGTGCCGATGCCGCGTCCATTCGGTAACGTGACCAACCGCGATACCAGTGATCGATGTCACAGGCGGAACGATCTTGGCCACTGGCCGACATCAATCCGGCAGCGGCACCGGTCAGGATGGGCCAAAGGTGTTGATAGAACCGGATCTCTCCACGCTGATTTTGCAATGCCGACAGTGCCGCTTGGAACGGTTGATAGAAAGTCCGATCGACCGGTTCCACCTTGTGCGTCGGTTTCGCCAACATCGGGCGGCCAGACCGACTGTGCAGCGAAATCTGTTCGGGCTCCAACATGCTGGGGATATAGCTGGGCAGAAATCCGTTGTCCAAGAATTTCCCGCCGCGGCCTTCGGTCAGGCTAAGCACGGCATCAATCGCCGTCAGACCAAATCCGCGGACGGCAACACGACTGCCGGCCGGGATGCGGCTTCGGCAAAGCGAGTCTTGCACCGGATAGACAAAGCGAGCCGGCGTGTGGTCATCCGTCGGTGGTAAGTCCACGTTGGCACGCAGGCCTTCGTGACCGGTCGCCAAAACGACTTCGTCAAAGTTCCACCAACGCCCCTGCGACTTGACTTCCCAACGTTCCCCGTCGTGCCGCACGTCCGCGACTTTCGACCCGCGGTGTCGAAACACCGCAACCGCCTGAAGCCTTCGTCGAATACGGACAAATGCATCGTGCAAATATTCGCCGACCAAAGCGCGTGGGATGTAGGAATCCGCCTGGGCGTATTGCGGTGCATTTTCATGCAACCACTGCAACAGCGATGGTCCTCGTACCGATTTACCGTCGATGTCGGCGTCGCTGGCAGGGCCACCAGACCGATTCCAAACATCGATGTGTTCGGTGGCAAAGTTCATCTTCAACGAAGCGGGTTGGTCGGGCGAATAGATCACGCCCGCGCCGAGGCATTCGGCAGGTTCAAACACGGTGACTTCGGTTCGTGCCAGATCCTCGTTGGTCAGGTGGCGTGACAACGCATCCAAGCAATGCAGGCCACGTGGACCACATCCGACGATTGCGATTCGGTACGGTTGACGCTGCGGGATCGTGGGGACGCCCCAACCGATGGTGCCAACGCTGGGTGCAATGCTCATGCTAAAACCTCATCTGAAACGGCGAATTCCGCCTGGGTTACCATTTGATGTAGTCGCTCCGGTGCAATGCCAAGTGCGGATTGGACCCACTGGTCGTTGAACACCGTGTCCAGATAACGCGTGCCCGAATCGTGCAGGATCCCGACACAGCGTTTTCCGGCTAGTTCGTTTTTCATGGTGGCGATCGTCGCAAGCACACCGCCGGATGATCCGCCCACCAGCATGGCTTCACGCTGGGCGGCGACTCGGCAACCGATGACGCATTGCAGATCGGTTACGCGTCGCACTTGGGCAAAGGACTGGCCCGCCGCCAATGCCGGGACCTTGCCGGCACCCATGCCCGGAATTTTTCGTGGACCCGGTGACCCGCCGAACAACACACTGTTGACCGAATCGACGGCGATGACGTCCACGTCGCGACCGCGCTGACGTAGGAAGTCGCGACAGCCACGAGCGGTCCCGGTGCTGCTGGTCGCCACCAGCAACACGTCGAAGTCGCCCGACAAAGCACGGTCGATTTCTGCGATCGTGCCATGAAAGTGAGCCAGTGGGTTGGCCGGATTGCCGTATTGGTTCGGCCAAAACGCATTGGCGTGTCGCTGAAGCAACTCCTGAACGCACGACAGACGTGCTGTCAAAAAGTCGCCATCGATCGGCCGTGTCACGGTTTCAATCTCGCCACCCAAGGCACGGATGATCGCCAAATTGTTTGCTTGCGCACGAGGGTCGACGACACAGATGAAACGCAGCCCGTGAAAGGCGCATGCCTGCGCTAAACCAATGCCCATGTTGCCGGAGGATGATTCAATGATCACCGTTTGTTGATCAATCTTGCCGCCATCCAGGGCTTGTTGCAGCATTCGCTTGGCGGGACGGTCTTTCGCGCTCCCGCCTGGATTTAACGCTTCGACTTTGACCAACAAATCGATATCGGCGTCCGGCAAAAAACGATCGAAGCGAATCAGCGGCGTCGATCCGATCGCGTCCAACACGCCATCGCATACCGATGTGACCGCTGGTCGACCGTGCGGAATGGCCCAAGAGCCGAACCGCGGGAACGTGTTGGAATTAATCAGCATAGGTGTATCGAGATCGGTCAATGCCGCCGGGCAAACGCCCGTCCAATGATTCGCCGCCGAGGCATCCAGGATGATGCGCCGCGATCGAAGTGTGGGACGTGACCGTTGTGGGGAAAGATCGTGTCGCAAACCCGTTTCGCGATCACGACAACGGCAGAAAGCAACCGGCGTGCCGAAAGGTGCTTTGCAAAACGACCGAATCGGCGGCGTGTTCAAAAGGCAATGGAAATCAAGGCTTTTTGAAATCGAATCGCCAGAGAACACACGGAAAAATGCAGGTCGATCAGCGGTGATTGAACGCTGATCCGCCATCGCTGGATCGTGTCGAATCCGCCGGTCGGTTGATCACTTGTTCTCGCGCGGCAGCGATTCATAAGCACGCCGAATCAGGTCGGCACCGTGCTGGCGCTCCAAACGCCGGATCGCGAAATGGGCACGGGCCAAGTCTTGGTAGTGATCGATGAAGTAACTGTTGATCAACGCGCCACCAATGGCACCGATGACGGGAACCGCTTGTGCCGCGATCTTCTCACTGACCACCAAGCCGAATCGTTTACCGATCTGGGAAATCAGCTTCACCAACGGCGGCGCGACCGATCCGCCCAAACCGTTCTTAGCGATGTACTGGGTGGCATCCTTGATCTGCTTGGCCATCGCGGCGCGAACGGCGAAGTAGCCGATTTCTGTTTGGTCATCAATGTCCGAGCCTTTGCCAGGATCCAGCGCGAAGACTTCCAAACACGCCAGACGCGTTTCCAAGTCGCTCAGATCCTCACCTTCGCTGCGGGCGATGTCGGCCACACTGCGCAGGATCAGCACCGTCGACACAGGTAACTCGGCCGCCACGGTCGCGCCGCCCAAAACGCCACCGGCCGCGCCGCTGATGCCCGCCAAAAGTTTGTGGGTCCGCAGGCTGGGGTTGGACACATCGCCATCGGATTGCCCCAGCGTCCGAACGGCAACGTCCAAGGCGGCTTTCAAAGAACGATCGATGACGCGATAGAGCAAATCCTCGGTGACATCGGGCAACAGCTTGAGCGATGCGGTGATCGGAGTCCCCACCAGTTCGGTCAAGCGGTCGGCAATCCCACGATGCTGTAACACATCTCGGGCCCACCGCAATTCTTGTAATGCGGACTGGGGTAAATCGGTGGTGATGATTTCGTTTGTCACTTGGATACAGTCATGAGTGGATGAGAACGACGGCAGGCCGTCGCGGAGATGCCATATGTTCCGCGTTTCGGCCAAAAAACAGTCAGTCGAATGGCCGGTCGTCTTCCGTTCAGGCTTTCGCCGGTGGCGAAGCAATCTTGGCTCGGGTGCGAACCGTTGAACGCGAAACGGATGCAATTGGCATGCCATCTGCATTACCCCGTGGCGGTGAACACCCCCACGGGCAACCGAAGTATACGAACGACCAAGGATTCAACCGCCATGAGCGTCTTGCCCGACGACACATTGATTTCATCCGACGACCGACCGCTGCACATGCGATTGTACGGCGACCGATCCGCGGCAAAGGTGCTGGTGGTCGTCCACGGTTTGGGGGAACACAGCGGTTGGTACCAAGAATTCGCCAAACGATTTTCGGAGGGCTCATCTGGCAAAGACGACCAAGGCGAGTCCCCGGTGCATTGCGGCGTGCTTTTGTACGACCAGCGTGGCCACGGGAAGAGTCCCGGCCGACGCGGCGACGCGGAATCACTTCAAAACCTGGTCGATGATGTTGCGGTGGCAATCGAAGCCGCCCGGCAACACTTTCCCGACGCCCAGCCGATTCTGGTGGGCCACAGTCTGGGCGGTCATCTGGTGCTGCGTCACTTGATCGAAAACGCCGCGTGCACCGATCGTCCGTCTCCGGTGCAACGAGCCGTGGTGACCAACCCGATGATCTTGCCGGAAAACCCGCCGACCAAGCCGCAAGCGTTTGCCGCTTGGGTGACGGCAAAATTGATCCCACGTCTTCGATTCAGTGCGTCGATCGACGCGACGGAACTGACGCACGATGCCGATGTATTACGCGAATTGGCGGACGACCCGCTGGTGCACGAACAGTTGTCGATCGGCATCGGAGGCGCATTGATGGCCAGCGGACATGAATTGGTCGAAAACGCCGGTCAGATATCTGCCGACTTGCTGGTGTTGATCGGCGGCGATGACACGCTGTGTGATCGCGAGTCGACACAACAGTTGGTGGACCGCTGCCCCGCAGCCCGCCGAAAAGAATTCGCCGGGCTGAAACACAACTTGCTGCTGGAATCGAATCGCCAGCAAGTTTACGACTCGATCGATGACTGGCTGATCGATCAGAGTGTTTGATTCGAAAGGGTCGGCGATCAGTGCAACCCGAGCTTACTCGGGCAAGTTGTCCAGGATCTTTTTGGGATCCAAACGCTGCCGATAGTTAGGATCGCTGTGGGCGTAGACGATCTTGCCCTTCGCGTCGGTGATGTAGACCGCCGGGATGGGCAACGCGTGATGGTCAAAGCCGGATGCTTTTTCCAAATCGATTCCGTAACCCTTGTACTTTTCCAAAGTGCCATCGTCGACTTGAAACGCCAAGCCGAAGGCTTTGGCGGCCGATACATCGGGGTCGCTGAAGACGGGGAAGGGGATCGAGTTTTTGGCGATGTTGTCTTTGCTGCTGGATTCATTGTCGGGGCTGATCGCGACGATCTGCGCACCTGCTTCCTGAATCTTCGGATACACCTTGATCAGTTCCGCAGTGTGTCGCGAACAAATCGGGCACCATCCGCCGCGGAAAAAAACGAGCACGGTTGGCTTGCCGTCGGCGATGTCACGCAGCGAAACGTCTTCCCCTTTGATCGATGTGACTTCAACGTCCGGCAAATCAGCACCGACGGCTATCGGGTCGGTCTGCTGGGCCGTCGGTGCGATACCGGCGGCGGGGGCGACCGAGGTTCCCAGGATGCTGCCCAGTGAAGCGGCAGCGGTCATCAACAGCGCAAAGGGTTGGAATTTCATAAGGCTCAATTGGCGTTTTAGGTATTTGCGATTCACCCGTACGGTGACACGCGTCGGCAATGGCAACGCAACGGATCAATGTCCGGATCGCGTCCGATGCCGACAGAAAAAAACGCACAAATGTGTGGTGCGGTTCCCGGGGCGAACAGCCGTTCATGTCACCGGCCGTTCCGCAATACGATGCGGCTGGCGGGCGGATGCGATGCTGGCCTAGTCGGCTGGGTCGCCCGCGGCCAATTGGCTACGCCGCAGCAGTTCGTCGTGGATGCGTCGCGAGTGTTTTCGAAACGTCTGTTCATTGGCACGTTCGACCGCCGGCGTGTTGGTTCCGTCGGCGGGGATGTCATCCAGCGTGACGCCGAAGCCCGGCATCAGCACCCAATAGGTTGCCGAATCTGAATGATCGACGCTGCCGTAAGCGAATTTGCCCTCGACAAAAAGGGTGCCCAGGCGGCTGGTGCGAAACGCTTCGTAGTAATCTTTGCCCGACGGAGCACCGCTGACGATTCCATGTTGGCCGATCGCGCCACATTCGTGATAGACGATCTTCGACTGGGCGGCGACCGATTTCAAATAAGCACACGCCTTGGCGTCTTCCCGGCAATTGGCAACGTGTTCGGGATGCGCCGGGGTTCCCTGGTGAAGGGATGAATTGGTCCAGTGCGCGATGAACTTCATGCGATTCAGCACGTTTGCTTTGCCGGTCGTCAAACAGTGCTTCACCAGGATCGCCGGTTCGGTCAAAGAACCCCAGCACAACACGTGGATGGGATCGGCGGGGCTGACATCGTCTTGTTCGGCGCGGTTCAGCAAAGCGGCGACGGTGTCGTAGGAATCCAGCGATGCATAGTCGTTTTGTGGATCGAACCGCTCGGCCGAGTCCTTGATGCACGATTGTTGAAACGTGATATCGGCAGGATAGCCGTCCAGTGATTCGTTTAACGCGGCGACCTCGTTGCGATACGCATCGCCGAAGTACTGGTCGGCCCAAACGGCCTGGTCTGGCGTTGTGGCGTGTTCGCCCCGGTGCGTGCTGGCCACCACGATGCCCAAGGTGTCGAACTCATTGGCCAACAACAGATAGCCCGCCATGGCGGACACGTCGTCGGGATCATTGATCGTGCCTTCCTTGTTGTTGCCGGCCAATGTCGGGTCGCTGATGTCCGAATAGATCCAAACCTTCGGCGGCTCGGCCGACAAAAGCGACTCGCTAATACACGTGGTCAGGACAAGACACAAGAAACAAATTCGCATGTGGGGGACTTCGAAAGAGTGTTGGCTGGACGGCGTGCCTTAGTTGTACGGATGCTCAACGGAGCGTGGGGATTACAGCACATCCACCGCCTGGTGACGACTGGTGCAACCGTCGGCACAAATTCCAAGAAATAGCGTCTTGATAAACTGCGCCGAATCTTGGCTAGATCGCGTCCATCCAGCAACGGTTGGATCTGTTGTTGTCTGATGATAATTAACAGTCGCTCGCAGTCGGTGCTTGGGGATTGGCGCACTGGAATGCTTTTCGGGATCCAAGCGTTGGCAATGATGCCGGGTGAGCCGAACGGCTTGGTCCATTCAGTCGGAATGAAATGACGAAAAAAACCACGCTTGCAATCGGGCAAGCGTGGTTGGTCGGTATTTTCGGTTTCAATGACGTTCCGGTTAGTGTGATCCGAATCGGAGCGATCGAATTCAGATGACGTGCCGCCTAAAAATCTTCGATCGATTCCTTCGATGCTCGCGTGCCCAGGGCGCCCCAGACACCATAAGGGCTGGGAGAACCCGGGGATGAACCTGGGTAGGACGAATTGATGCCACTGTTGAGTCGGACGGACGGGTGAGTGCTGTCGCCCGCATCAATCGAATCGGCGATGAACTTCACGGCACCATCGGCCATCACCACATGGACACCACCGGGGTGCCGACTGCTGGGGGAAACGGCACCGGTATCAAAGTCTCCCGATCCTCCAATGCAAACTTCCCGGTTAGGCGGCAGGATCGTGGTGAAACTGGTGTAGATCGGAACCGAGTCGCTCCAACGATAACCACGACGCCAACCGGTGCTGCGACCGCCGGGGTTGGCCGTCGCGCCGACCTGATTGGGGTCCCACTGAGTCGGCTTCAACGGGTTGCGAAGGTCTTCGCATGAACTGGGATTGTTGTGGATCGTATCCCAGCCGATACCAAAGTAGGGTTGGGTTCGCACGTCGCTATCGCCGGCATCACTGGCGATTTCGCCGGCGGCGATGGTGTTGGACAAGCCGTCGGTAATGTCGCGGAACGCCATGCGCCGGCGATTGTAGAACGCACCTCGATTGGCGGCATTGGCCTTGGCGATATGGCCTTGGTCCCAACTGCCGCGCCAGAAACCGTGGTTGACCCAATCGGTGCCGTCGCCGATGCAACACGCATAGTTGGTTCGCGCCATCGCTGGGGCGCCGGTGCCCGTGTCACTGGGGCAACGATACGACGACAATTCGGTTCGCCAAGGTGTGTAGCTGCCGTCCCAAGGGCGTGGTCCCATCGCCTGATAGTCGACGACACCGTCTTGATTGACATCCAGGGGATTGGAAATCTGATCCCACAAGGGTTGCTGTTCGATGTATGGCAGGATCGGAATCAGCCAGCTGAGACGGCGACGGTTGTTGTCCGTCAGGTTGGTTCCTCCCGGATTACCGTTGCTCGTTGGGTGGAAGGTGCCACCTGCCTGCATCGGCATCGATTGGAAAGCCGAATGATAGTTGTGGATGGCCAATCCGATCTGCTTCATGTTGTTGCTGCAACTCATGCGGCGGGCCGCTTCACGAGCCGCCTGCACCGCGGGTAACAGGAGGCCCACCAAAACACCAATGATCGCAATCACTACAAGAAGCTCGACTAGCGTGAAGCCAGTGAAGCGACGGTTCGAAACCCTGATGCCCACTTTAACACTCCAAGAAAGAGGAAAACAAACAAACAAATGGAAAGTCTTCGTGTTGTCGTGAATGATTCAACGATGACGGAGACGTAAGGTTTCGGTGTGTTTTGTAAATAGCAACTAAAATGTTAGGGGGTTACCACAAGCGATGTAAAAATTTTCGGTTCGTTTGGAACGCATTGTTGGTAGGTGCGACAATGAACCCAGGTGCGTCAACATGTCAGTTTGCGTTTTCTCTCTTATGATTGCATCGCCGGCGTTTTGGTCGGTAGTCTTATGAGTTACCAGTGCATTGATCACGGGCGCTGGACGTTTGGTATCTGTGTTTTTGTTTTCTTCAATGGTGAAAGGGTTTGCCATGCGTCGTTTTTTGAATGTCTTTTTCGCCGGGCTCTTTGTCCTCGCCGGATGTCAATTCATCGGCTGTGGTTCCGGTAGCGATAACACGGTGCTGTCCGAAGAAGAGGTCGGTGTTATGACCCCGGAGGAAGAAGCCGCTTATGAGCAGGAAATGGCTGCGGGTGAAGCCGCCCAGCGATAGGAGATTTCCCTCTCTTGTGTGAGGAAAATGCTTGCATGTGTTGTTAGATTTGTTTGGTGCACATGTCAAAAAAACGTTGCCCGGCATCCAGGTATTTGGACATGCCGGGCAACGTTGTGAAGGTTTGGTTGATTGTTGACGTTTAGCCGGTCGGAGATGATCGGCCGAATGAATCGACTAAGCCAAATCCAGATATCGGTTGAAGATGTTTTCCATCAACTCTTGGCGGCCGCTGGTGTTGGCTTCGACGTCGCCCTTTTCCAGCATGATCTTTTCTAAATCGGTGAAGGAAACCTGTCCGGCTTCGATCTTCTTGCCCAAGTCACCGTCCCAGCTGGAATAACGCTGGTCGACCAATTTGCTAAGCCCGCCTTCATCGATCATCTTCGCGGCGATTTTCAAACCGCGGGCGAACGCGTCCATGCTGCCGATGTGGGCATAGAACAGATCGATCGGTTCAAAGCTTTCGCGGCGAACCTTGGCGTCGAAGTTCACGCCACCGGGTGACAAGCCGTACTTCAGCAAGACCAGCATGATTTGCGTGGTCAGGTAATAGTTGGTCGCGAATTGGTCGGTGTCCCAGCCCAACAGTAGGTCGCCAGTGTTCGCGTCGATCGAACCCAACATGCCTTGCATTCCTGCGTATTCCAGTTCGTGCATCATTTCGTGACCGGCCAGCGTCGCGTGGTTGGTCTCGATGTTCAGCTTGAAGTGATCGGTCAAGTCATAAGCACGCAGGAAGTTCAGACAAGCCGCTGCATCGGAGTCATACTGGTGTTTGGTGGGCTCTTTCGGCTTGGGTTCGATCAGGAACTGACCGGTAAAGCCGATTTCTTTGGCGTAGTCGACCGCCATGTGAAAGAACCGGCCCAGGTGATCCAGTTCGCGTTTCATGTCCGTGTTGTAAAGGCATTGATAGCCTTCGCGACCACCCCAGAACACATAGTTTTCACCACCCAGTTCGTTGGTGACCTCCAACGCTTTTTTGACTTGGGCCGCGGCGTAGGTAAAGACGTCGACGTTGCAGGTGGTCGCCGCACCGTGCATGAACCGCGGGTTGCTGAACATGTTGGCGGTGCCCCACAACAGCTTCACGCCGGTCGCGTCTTGCTGTTCCTTCAGGACTTTGGCGACCGCGTCGAAGTTGGCGTTCGTTTCCGCAAGATTGGCTCCTTCGGGAGCAACGTCACGATCGTGGAAGGCGTAGAACGGGGCGTCCAGTTTTTCAAAGAACTCGAATGCCACGCGAGCACGGTTGCATGCGTTTTCAACGCTTTCGGTCCCGTCGTCCCATGGCCGGCACATCGTCGCGCCGCCGAACGGGTCGGCACCGGTGCCGCGGAACGTGTGCCAGTACACGACGGTGAACCGCAGGTGTTCCTTCATCGTCTTGCCGGCAACCACTTCATCGGGGTTGTACCAGCGAAACGCCAGAGGGTTGTCCGACTGGGGACCTTCGTACTTGATCTTGCTGACTTCGGGGAATGCGGACACGGCGGGGTTCCTGTCGGTTGAGGGCGAAGTTATTTCACGTCACAGCAGAGCCGGCGATGATACCGGGGCGCGGTCGGCCGATGGGGCCGATCGGCAGTCCATCCACCACTGAAGCCAAGTTTCTGCGGACATGGGCCCCTATTTTTGGCCACCCGGCTCCCAGGCTCCAGTAGACTTCACGCAAAGTGTCGTAGATATTTCACGTCGTTCCGGTGCGGGTTTTCTTTCCCCGCCGTCGCTGGAACCGCCTGTTTTCCCGATCCGGATCATCGATGACCCGCCGCGCCGTCGCATTGCTGGTTGAAACGTCCAATGGTTATTGCCGCGGTCTGTTGGACGGGATCAACCAGTACGCCAAGCACCGGACGGATTGGTCGATCTATCTGAGCGAACAGGAACGCGGGGCGATGCCGCCGGCATGGCTGGACACCTGGCAGGGTGATGGGATTATCGCCCGAGTCGAAACCGATGCGATCGGACGTCGGCTTAGGCAACTGAATTTGCCCATGGTGGACCTGAGCGCCGCGCGACATTTGCCGGGGGTGCCCTGGGCCGACACCGAAGACCGTGGGATCGCCGAACTGGCGGTGGAGCACTTCCTGGATCGCGGTTTTCGCAATCTGGCATTCTGTGGCGACCCGGGCCTGCGCTGGTCCAATGCCCGACGCGATTGGTTCCGTGATTTGGCGACACGCGGGGAATGTCGTTTCTTCGAACACCAGACGATGCATCGCTATGATCCGATGTACCGCTGGGATCGCGTCGCGCTGGGGCTGACCGATTGGCTGAAGAGTCTGCCGCGTCCGGTGGCGGTCATGGGATGCAATGACTTCTTGGCACACCAAGTCTTGGATGCATGTCGAACGCTGGGGATCAGCGTTCCCGAACAAGCCGCCGTGTTGGGAGTCGACAACGATCGGTTGATTTGTGAATTAAGCGATCCGGCGCTGTCCAGTGTCATCCCCGATACTCGCCGGACCGGTTACGAGGCGGCCGAAATGTTGGACCGAATGATGAACGGCCAAGTGGTCGACGCGGATCATCCCTTGATCACACAACCCCTGGGGATTCGCATGCGTCAATCGACCGACACGATGGCGATCGATGACCAGGACGTGGTCAAGGCACTCAGCTTTATCCGTCGGCATGCCTGTGAAAACATTCGCGTGGCCGACGTGTTGAAGCAAACCGAATTGTCGCGCCGGGCACTGGAGCATCGATTTGTCAAATTGGTCGGTCGCACGCCCCATGACGAAATGACGCGGGTGCGAATGGACCGGGTGAAGGTGTTGCTGGGCGAAACGGACATCTCGATCCACGAAATCTCCAAGCGAACGGGTTTCGAGTATCCCGAGTACATGGCGGCGGCCTTCAAGCGGGCGACCGGACGATCGCCGACGGAGTTCCGCCAGTCGGTGCAAAGCGACGCGGCGTCCTAGGAAAAAACACGCCCCGACATGGCTTTGTAAATTGTTTACAATGGGTCGGTGTGCCGGGCCGGGCGTTTTCGTCTTGGGTGCTCGGCACGACCTGCCCCACCCCTGATTCGCCTTTTTGATCTCCCTTCCCCACCCAGGCGTCCCACCATGTTGTTTCGTTTGTCTTTCGCGTGCTGGATGTTCGGCGCGTTGTCGTTGTGCTGGTCGAATTCGCCCTGCATGGGGCAATCTCAAGCGTTTCCGCACAAGATGCCCAGCACGAAACCGGACATCCCGCTAAGCACCGCTTCGCAGCGGTTGTACGAGTATCCGGCACCGTTGCTGCAGGACAATCCACTGTACACGCAATTCAAATACACGCCGCTGCAGGGCTTGGATTATCACGACGGCGATGGCACGGTCACGCGTCGTGATCCGTCGCGTCCGATTGTGGCCGATGGCAAGTACCACATCTGGTACACCAAACGTGACACCATCGTTCCGCCGATCGGTGCGGCCAACGCGGGTCAGGCGACTGACGAGATCCCGTCGACCGATTGGGACCTGTGTGAAATTTGGCACGCGACCAGCGTGGATGGTTTCACTTGGGAAGAACAAGCCGTCGCCGTGCCACGACCTCCCAAACCACAACCGGGATGGCGCAGCGTGGCAACGCCGGACATCCTGGTTTGGAAAGGCCGGTATTACCTTTACTATCAAGCCTTCATTGAACCGAGCGGACTGAAAGGCGATTGGTGTGCGGTATCGGTGTCGCACGCAGATTCACCCGATGGGCCTTGGACGCATACCCATCAGAACGTTGTGCCGACCGGTCCCAAAGGAACGTGGGACCAAGACGCGGTGCACGATCCGATGCCGATTGTTTATCGCGGCAAGATTCACATCTATTACAAGGCGGCGTTCAACAAGTGGCCCGATGAACGGAAAAGGTATGCGGTGGGTCATGGCTTGGTCACGTCGGACGATCCGCTGGGACCGTTTCAGCGTTGTCCGCTGAATCCCGTGCTGCACTCCGGGCACGAAACGACTTACTTTCCGTTCAAAGACGGTGTGGCTGCGCTCAGCATCAAAGACGGCAACGAACGCAGCACGATGCAGTGGTCGCCCGACGGCATCAATTTCGAAATTGCGTCGGTCGTGGACATGCCGCCGGTCGCCTGTGCGCCGTTCACCCCCGACGCGTTCACCGACACCGATGACGGACGCGGCATCACGTGGGGGCTGTGCCATTTTATTAACGCCGGCACGGCAGGCAAACGCCATTCGATTCTGGCCCGGTTCGACTGTGACCTCAGCCTGGATGTCGACGATCCTTGGATGCGTGGCAACAAGATTTGGTTCAAACCGGATGTCTATTTCAGCCAAGGGCTAAACAAGGCACAGCGACAACGGATCGAGCAAGCCAACGCCGTAACCGCCGCGTCATCAGCCCCGTCAACCGAATGACCCGTGTGTTGTCCTACTTGCCGGTCATGAAGCGGGTGATCAGGCGCGCGACCGCGTCGTCGGGTTGGCCCATTTGGTTGGCGATCGTGGAATGGTTGCGTCCGGGCACTTCGACGAAGCGGATGTGGGCGTGGCCGGCGGCTTTCATCGCGGCCACGAAGTAGTGATTCTCCGCCGATCGAGCGGGCAAGTCGTCGTCGCCGACGATGCACAAAAATGGCGGTGCTGAATCGTCGACGTGATAGGCCGGCGCGGCGGCGTCGATCACCGGACGTGAACGGTCGATCCCGCGTTCGGCCCTGACGGTCGAATGCGTGATCATTTGGCCGGACACCGGAATCACGCCCGCCAACAAATCCGTGCCGCAGCCATGTTTGGCCAACGCATCGGGGTGCACGCCGACCATCGCGGCCAAGTATCCGCCGGCGGAATGTCCGGACACATACACCTTGGATTGCTCGCCGACATACTCGCGGACTCGGCCAATGACGTGAGCCACCGCGGCGGCGGCATCGTCCAGATAGACCGGATAGTTGACTTTGGGTGACAGCCGATAGTTGACCGACACCACGGCGAAGCCGTCACGGCAAAATCGTCGCGCCAAGTTCACGGCAATATCGCCGGCTTTGTCGCCGCTGCGGATCGAACCACCGTGGAACCAGACCAGCGTTGCGGTGGCCGCAGTATCGGTCGGCAGGTACCAGTCCAACTTGCATCGACGGCGTGCGTATGGGTCGGCCGTATCGGGGCGATAAGATTCGTCTTGGATCAAACGGATCGAATCGGACTCCGGTGCAACCGCTTGTGGTTCCGCGAGGTGCGTGTCAAGCATCATCACGATGTCGCGATGAAACTTGGCGGACATCTGGCCCAAGTTATGACCGGTCTGGGGAAGGATCGTCAGTGAGTGATCCACGTCCAGTGTGGTGAGGGCTTCTGCAAAGGCTTCATTGCCCGGCTTCAAGAAGTCCGTTTCGCCGACGACCATCCAGATACCAACGCGGTCGCGGATTTCGTCGATGTTGCGACGCAGGTTCGCCGCCGCCGAATCGTTGGCGTCTTCTCCTGGCATCCCCAAAGCCGCGCTCATCGTCGCCGCCGCACAAAACAGATTCGGATATTTCATGGCGAACCGAAGGGACCCGCCGCCGCCCATGGACCAGCCGCACAGCGCGCGACCGTCACGGCTGGCGATCGTGCGAAAGGTTGAATCGATGTGAGGGATCAATTCTTGGATGATCCATGATTCGGTCATGACGGTGCCGTCGCCCCAGTCGCGATATCCGCTGCGCTGGCCACCGTTGGGAAAGACATAGATCACGGGCTGGATGGCTTTGTCGGCAATCGCCTGCTTGACCGCCCATGCGAATTCACGCGACGACGATTCGCTGCCCCCGGCTCCGTGCAGGTAATACACGACCGGATAACGCTGGTTCGATGTTTCATAACCCGGCGGCAGGTAGACGCTGAACCCGATGTCGCGCCCCGATGCTTCGCTGTAAAGCGTGTGGTGCTGGCAGTCGTCGGCGATGTTGGTGTCGACCCATCTCCACTGGGACGGGGGTGTGCGCTGGGCAAGAGCCGGATGCGTGACGAAGGAAAGCAGCGTGGCAACCAGCAGTAGCAACAGTTGTGGGTGGCATCGCATCGACAGAATGTTCCCTGTAAAGCAGGCGGTGCGTAAGATCACCGTAACGGCGATCATCCGGTGGCCACAGTCTAGCGGACTGCTCGGCAGGGGATTGTTTGATCGCGGAGGTCGCTTAAGACGATGGCTACTGGGGCGATTCGCACAGCGGCACAATCGGACTGGTCGATTCCAACAGCGCTGCGATCGTCACACGGCTGAACGCGGCCTCCGTTTCGGCGTATGCCTTGTCCAGTTCCGCATGCAACGGACACAACTCATGATGCGTGGCCAGTCCCAGCGGACAACGACGGATTCGTTCGATCGGGTCGACGATGTTGATGACGTCCAGAATCGTCAATTGATCGGTCGGCCGAGTCAATTCGTAACCGCCACCGGGACCGGGCCGCGACCGGACCAATTCGTGAGCCACCAAGTCTTGCAGCACGCGGGTCAGATAACGCCGTGGCACCTTGGTCTGTTTCGCCAAGTTGTCCGCCGAAACGGGTGCCCCGCATCCGGCCATGCTGGCCACGGCACGCAAGGCGTATTCGGCAGTCTTGGAAATCATGGTGGTCCGGCAATGCCGATGACGTTGGGGAAGTTCAGCGGATTCGTTTGTTTCCGCAGAATACCTTTTCGACGCGGAATCATCCACACGCTGGCAACTCCGAGCCACTCTTCGCGGTACCTGTCCATTCGTCACTGATCACGCATCGCACGATCGTCGGACGCGGCGGCTGGACGATCTGTTTTGCGTGCAACATCAACGGGTTGAATTTGAATTCCGCCGGGTCTGGACGACTCGTGTTGCGGTGAAACAGGAATGTCAAGAATTCGTCCGATTGTCGGTGTGACACCGGTCCGGTGATTCGTCCTATCGGGGCCATGCAGAGATCCGTTTGTTTCGGATCGCTGTTTGGAGCTTTCCCCCCGTGAAGGATTTCAAATTCATGTTGACACGTCAGTCACGATGGACACGCAAGTCACGAATGAAACAGAAGACACGCCGCCGACGTCTGATGGCCGAGTCGCTGGAGTCCCGGCGGTTGCTGGCGGCCAGCATGGGTTGGGACGGACCCGGGCAAGGATCGGCAGAACTGAGTTACTACATCGAAGGGGTCGCACCGGGGCTGTCGGCGGCGGAGACCGTACAGGCATTGGAGACGGCTTTGGATGCTTGGGCGTCGGTCGTCGATGTGACGTTCACGCCGACATCAACCGCGGGCCTGCGTGATTCGATTGATATCTCGTTTGCCGCGATCGATGGAAACGGCGGCACATTGGCTCAAGCCTACTTTCCGGATGACGTGAATCCGCCACGCATCGCAGGCGACATTCAGTTCGACATCGCGGAGAACTGGGAGATCGGAAATGAGCAAGGCAATGCCGCCTTCGATCTGGTCTGGGTCGCGGTTCATGAGATCGGTCATTCGTTGGGGCTCGAACACTCGGATGATTTCGGCGCCGTGCTGTCGGAATCCGTTTCACCGGCTCAAGCGTTCACGGAACTGGGCGATTCGGACATCGACGAAATCTTGCAACTGTATGCCCCGGCAGTGACCGAGACACCGTCCGAAGATGACGTCACCGATCCCGATGTCGACGAAGACCCCGATGTCATCATCGATCATGGCGGCCTGATCGATCCCACGGACCCGGCCGATGACGAAACCGACGATGAGTCGGACGTGGATTCGGGAACCGACGATGAGTCGGATGGGGATTCGGGAACCGACGACACGCCGGCAAACGACGGCGATGACCAGGCTGACGACGACGAAACCGATGGTGACGAAACCGATGGTGATGAAACCGACGGTGACGAAACCGATGGCACGGATGAAAGCGACACGCCGGACGACGGTAACACGGATGCGGGCGACGACATGGCCGATGACGACGAAACGGACGCGGACGATCTTCCTTCCGCGTTAAGTGATGCGGCGATCAATCGTCTGACACGCATCAACACCGACACGCTGTTCGAAACTTATGACGCCGACGGTGATGGTTTCTTGGCGGAAAGCGAAGTCCCCACGCGATTGTGGACGCATCTGTTTGACGCACAGGCCGATGCCGATGGCGACACGGTTCTATCGAGCGAAGAGATCAGCAGCTTGGTGGCGATGCTTCGTCAAAACCGCTTTGACACCCTGGACAGCGATGGCGACGGTACGCTGACCGAAGATGAACTGAGCCGCCGACAGTGGCGTCGATTGTCGGCCGCGGATGCCGATCTGGATGCCACGATCAGCTTTGACGAATTCGATCAATGGATGGACGATCGTGGATCCGATACGGGCGCGAGGTCTGAAAGATTCGGGTTCGGTTCCATGTTCACGCGAATGATTCTGGACACGATGTTGAACATGTTCCGTCAAGTTTTGTCGTTCGCGCTGCATCCATCCGGATTCAGGACCGGTTTCAGTTCGTTCTTTCGGATTTGATCCGGATCGCCTGGACGGCGTACGGCGGGATGGTGTGTTGAAACTCTGTCCCTGCCGCGATCTTTGACGCCACCGGCTTCACCGTCTCGGGCGACTCGAACATATTGACGGCGTCTTTGGTGCCCGCCAGGGTGACCACCGACGCCGACGATGCCATGGCTTGGACGCCGCTGAATTCGATCTGGGCATCGACTTCGGCGGCCGTCGGGTTGACCAGCTTCAGGATGATTTCGCCAGCGTCGCGGTCGTACGTCGACGAGATGGAGACGTCCAGCGATCCAAGTTGCACCTGTTGCTTCAGGTCGCCGTTGATGAAACAGCGAACGGTGTCGCCATTCATTTCGATCTTCAAGTCGTACCATTGGTCGGATTCGATGCCTCCGTCGACTTTGGCGATCGTGCTGCTTTGGTCGCCGTCGAACGATTCGATGCCATGCTGGCGATTGTTCCAACCGCCGACGTTCCACCAATAGCCGCCTTTGCCATTGGCGTCGGAGGCGAATCGAAGCAGGAACCCTTCTTTGCCGCCCGTTTTCTTGACCCGCGCTGTGAAGACGATCTTTTCACCGGAGAAGCTCTCGTGACTGATCGCCAATGCGGGAGTTTCCTTCATGTCGGTCTGCGCCAGATGACCGTTGTCGTGTTCGAACTTTCCTGATGTCGTTTTCCAGTGGGCAAGGTCAAGCGGTCGGCCGTTGACCGCCGCTTCGCCCAATTCGATCGTCGTGTTCCATGTGCCGATTCCGACGTAGCCGTTAAACAAGGGTGCCGGCGACTTGGCGACCACATCGATGCTGTTCGCAAGGTAGACATCGCCCTTGAGCCGGCTGAACAATTGTTGGACGTAGTAGTTGGTCGTCCGCACGACGTTTCGATCGTCGAAATAGATCATGTCGGGACGCCATTGCATGTGTCCTTTGCGGCCAAACAGCGGCGCGTAACAGGTCATGTCGACCAGGTCGGCGTTGCGTTCGATGCCCGTCAAAAACGCGGCTTCGGACAACGCGGAATACAGCGTGTTCTTGCGATCGGTGTCGTGCGCGGCGTATTCACCGACAAAGATCAGCGGTTTATCGCGGTCAAATGAATCGAACCGATTCACGTTGTCAAAGAACCAACGTGGGCTCATGTAGTAGTGTTCGTCGGAACTGTAGACTTTTTCTTTCGTCATCAAGTCGTAGATAGGAATGCCCGTGCCCAGTCCTGACGTGCCGATGATTTTGATCTCGGGATACGCCTTTCGTATCGCTTCGGCAAAGACCGGGAATCTTTGCCGCATGTCCGGCGTGTCGTGTTCTTCGTTGCCCAGGCAAACGAATTCCAAACCGAACGGTTCGGGGTGGCCCATGTCGGCACGCACCGATCCCCAAGTGCTATCGGCCGGTCCATTGGCAAACTCAATCAGGTCCAACGCGTCCTGAACGTGAGGCCCCAATTCATCCATCGGTACAAACTCCGTGCACCGAAAACCACAGCCAACGCCGATGGGAACCACCGGCAACGGTTCCATGTCCAAGTCTTCGCACAGTTGGAAGTATTCAAAGTAGCCCAGGCCATACGTCTGGTGATAACCCCAGAGGTTCCAGTTGGGTTTACGTTGTGCGACGTCACCCACGCTGTCTTTCCAGCGGTACCGATTGTCCAAGCCCCAACCGTGAGTGATGCAGCCTCCGGGGAAACGCAAAAATTGGGGGTTCAAGTCACGCAAGGCTTCGACCAAGTCTTTGCGCAGCCCATTCTTGCGACCGTTGAAGGTTTGCTGGGGGAACAGCGACACCATGTCCAGGTCAAGCGTGCCCCGGCCGTTGGTCGTGATCTGCAGTCGTGCGTCATCTCGCGTTTCATTGGCGGTCAGCACGCCGTCGAATTTTTGCCAGGTGCTGCCCGGTCTTGGCAGTTCCAACGTTCCACAAACATCGCCATCGGGCGAAAGCAGACGCACGGTCAACGGAGCGGCACCCTGCCAGTCGTCAACGCGAGCGTACAACGACACGTCGTACTTGGCGGACTGGTCGATTCGTATGCCGTCAAAGCCCAGGTTTTGAGTTCCAAAGGTGCCCGGCTGGTCCGCCGTCACGCTGACATAATGCGTGTTGTTGGAATTCAGCGGCGACTCGTTGTGGACTTGCATGGTCGCATCAACGAAGCCGTCGTGATTCTTGGGCGACGATGCGATTTGCCAAGCATAAAGCGGATGAAATTCGGTACGTGGATGCGTGTCTTTGAGCGAAAAATATTCGAATGAGCGGTTTTGAATCAGCTCCGCGTAAAGCCCGCCGTCGGCGGCGTCATTGATGTCTTCGAAAAACAGACCATAAAGATGCGGACTGATTTCCACGGTGGGTTGATCCGCATGAACGTTGACCTTGATCCGTGTTTGTGCCGATGCGATTCCAGCAATGCAACAGAGGATGCCAAGTGTGGCGACGATTCGATTGCCGTAATGAAGGAACGATCGGATTTGGGGAAGACAAAACATGATGCATCGACAGCTTGAGTGGTGAGATCAACCTTGTGTGGGATCACGTTAGCACAGGAGGCATTGAACATTTGCGCAAAACAGTGTTGAAATTGCGCTCGCTTTCCACTCGATTGTGCGTCGAAAAGCCGCGTGGCTTTCGTATGTGAAAATGCTTGACACCGGAAGACAACGTGGGGCCTGTGTCAAATGATCCATCCGTGTTGCTGAACTTAAAATGCCGTTGATCTATCTGTTGATCGTCGTTGCCGCTTTGTTGTTGGCGGTCGGCCGATACAAAGTGCATCCATTGATCGCGTTGCTGATGGCCGGTTTGGCATTGGGCTGTCTTTGCGGCGTCGGCGCGGCGGTGACGGTCGATCTGTTGATGCAAGGGTTTGCCGACACGCTGAAGTGGATCGCGGTGGTGATGGTGTTCGGTGCGATCATCGGTGAAATCACTAGCGAAACGGGCGGTGCACAGCGAATCGCGGCTGCGGCGGTTCGCATCGCCGGTCCCAAGCATGTGTGCCCGGCCATGGGCATCACGGGGTACATCGTTTCGATTCCCGTGTTTGTGGATATCGCTTACATCATGATGTGCACCGTGACGACGGCGGTGGCCCGACGCAGCGGTCGATCGGTGTTGTCGGTGGGATTGTCATTGGCGGCCGGTTTGACGGCGACGCACGCGCTGATGCCCCCGACGCCGGGGCCGGTGGCGGTGGCCGGGATCTTGGATGCGTCGCTGGGCCGTGTGATCGTGATCAACGCGGTCGTGGCGTTTTGTGCGATGTCCGCGGGTGTGTGGTGGGCGGCAACAGTGGCGGGACGTGTCAGCCTGGCATCGGATCCATCCGGCGGTGACGCGCGATCGGCCGACGATGCCCAGAGTTTTTCAAGCGGGACAAGCGACGATCCGCAAGATCATGTTCGGGACGTCGATGATCAGGACGTCGATACATCCATCCCTTGGTCGGCTTTGCTGCCCATCGTCGTGCCTTTGATTTTGATATCGGTGCGATCATTCTTACCCGTATCGGATGATGCATCCCGTAGTGCGTTCTTGTCGGTATGGACGGTTCGAGCCTTTGAATTTTTGGGTCTTCCCTTGGTGGCACTGACGATCGGCGTGGCCCTGGCGATGCTGCAGTACGGTCGGGACTTTTCGATGGCCCGGTTGGCGGCGGCGACGGAGCGAGGCATCGAAAAATCGGCGGCGGTCATCATGATCACCGGGGCCGGCGGCGCGTTCGGTCACGTCATCAAGAATGCGGGGGTGACCGAATGGATCGCACAAGCGGCACCCATGTTGGGGACGTTGGGCTGGCTGTTGCCGTTTTTTCTGGCGGCGATTTTCACTACCGCTACGGGGTCGATCACCGTTTCGATGGTCACCACGGCGGGCGTCGTGGCACCGCTTGCTGCTTCGATCGGTGTGTCGCCGGAAATGGCGGCTGCGTTGATCGGCAGCGGTGCGTTTTGCGTTTTTCACGTCAATTCAAGCTTCTTTTGGCTATTGAATCGTCTGCATGAAGCGCCCCCCGCGGTGTTGCTGCGAACCTACACGGCTCAATCGCTGTGCATGGGGCTGGGGGGACTGGCGGCCGTCGGGCTGATGCGTCTTTGTGGGCTGCGCTGAACAGCGGTTTCGGCTGGCTAGACGCGACGACGTTGATCAAGCAAAGTAGCGGGGCGGATCAGGCCGACTTGCCTGCGACGCCACTTCCCCGCCATCGTGCTACGACGAAGATTTGAATTGATGAAGACGAACCTTGATGTGTTCACAAACGCCGCCACCGGTCCACGGTTGTGGCTGGCTTGCGGAATCGCCGCCGTGCTGGCACTGGCCGGTTCACCGTCATCGGCCGACGAAAGTGATGCCGCACTGAGTGTGATGACGTGGAATGTGGAATGGTTCTATGACGAATACCGTGGTGACAACCACAGTGACCTGTCCAAGAAACAGTCTGCACCGGATCGGGACCGCTGGGAATGGAAACGTGATGCGGTGGCCGAAGCGATCGCGGAAGTGCGGCCGACCGTTGTGGCCTTGCAAGAAGTGGAAAACCGACGTGTGCTGTGGTACCTGACGCGTGCGTTGGATCGAAACCATCGTGAAAAGTATCGCGAATATCAGATCGATGGTACGGATCACTACACTGAACAAGACGTCGGTTTGCTGTGTCACGAATCCGCGGACGTTGTTGCGGCAAGCCAGCTTCATCAATCGAAATCAATGCGTGCGACCGAGCGGTTTTACAACCTCAGCAAACACCTGTTGGCGACCGTGGAGGTGCCGGTTGGCGATACGACCGAACAAGTCCACATCTTGATATTGCACCTGAGGGCCAGGGCGGAGGCGGAAGACCTGCGAATTCGTCAAGCCAGATTGGCTCATCTGTGGATCGCCGATCGTGTCGCCGCGGGCGAACATGTGATCGTGCTGGGTGATATGAATACCGAAGAAGACGGCAGTCAGACGCGACCCGAAAGTGACGTCGCGGCACTTTGCGGATGGGACACGGCGACCAAAGACGACGACTTGATTGATCTGCACGATCGGTTGCCCGCATCCGGTCGACGTACTCATTTGTTACCCGGCAAACAGTTTGATCGCATCTTGGTCACGCCTTCGTTGATCGAGGACGAGCCTGGAGTCCCCGATTTGGTGTTCGACGAAATCACCGTCCGCAGTGACGTGAACATTCGCGGTGACTTGGACACCCAAAACGAACACTGGGACGGATACTGGACGATGAAGGATGACGAGCGCGACATCAGCGATCATCATCCCTTGGTGGCGACGTTTCGCGTCAAGTGAGTCCGCTGGATGTTTTGCGTGACGTTTATGGTCACGCCAATTTTCGAACCAGCCAGTCACAGGTCATTGATCACGTGATGTCCGGTCACCATGCGATGGTGGTGATGCCGACCGGCATGGGGAAGTCACTGTGTTACCAGATTCCTGGCATCTTGCTTCGTCGCGATCCGGCGGATTTGACGTTGGTTCTGTCGCCCTTGATTGCGTTGATGCAGGATCAGGTAGACTCGCTGTGTCATAAGGGCGTTGATGCGACGTTTATCAATTCATCTCTCGACGCGAATGTAAGAAATCAGCGTTATCGTGAGGTTGCCGAAGGGCGATATGCGCTGCTGTATGTGACCCCCGAGCGTTTTCGAAAACCTGAGTTTCGTGAGGCTTTGGCCAAACGTAAGGTTCAGTTGTTTGTCGTGGATGAAGCCCATTGCGTCAGCCAGTGGGGCCATGATTTTCGACCCGATTATTCTCGCATGGCGGAGATCCGGTCGGTCGTGGGAGATCCGGTCACGATCGCGGTGACGGCGACCGCGACGGCGGAATGTCGTGATGACATCTATCGCCAGCTAGGCATTGATGCGGCCGATGTTGGTCTGTTTCATGAAGGGATCGATCGGCCGAATTTGCAGTTGGACGTCCAACATGTTTACGACGAAGCGGAAAAACTGGAACACTTGCACGATCTGTTGCATTCAGCGATGGCCAAGACGGGCAGCACGATTCTGTACTTCTCATTGATCAAAACACTGCAGCGTTTCAGCGATCAGTTGCTGAGCCGCGGCGTCGATCACGTTTGTTATCACGGGGATCTGCCGCGACAGGCACGTCGACGCATCCAAGATGAATTCATGTCGGGCCATGCCGATTTGGTTTTGGCCACGCCCGCGTTCGGGATGGGCATCGACAAGTCGGACATTCGCATGGTGATCCATGCGGAAACGCCGGGATCGATCGAATCGTATTACCAGGAAATCGGTCGTGCCGGGCGCGACGGAAAGCCCAGTCGTTGTGTTTGGCTGTACGACCAAGCGGATTTGATGACTCAGATGCAGTTCATCGAATGGTCCAACCCTGATGCAGCGTTCTACGGACGCTTGTTTGATGCTCTGCAATCCAAACGGGAACAGTGCCTGGCGTATGGGCTGCAATGGCTGAGCGATCAATTGCAACGCATCAGCCGTCACGACCATCGCTTGGACACGGCGATGGCGATGTTGGAAAGAGCCGGTGTGCTGGCAGGCCCACGACCGCCGGAATGTTTCGATCTGACGACCGATCACTTGCCAGCACCGTTTGATGACGATGCGGCACTGGGGCAAAAGAAGACGCGTGACCAGCAACGGTTGTATGAGCTGGTCAAATTCGCGGCGACCGATCCGAGCGATCGCCAGAGATACTTGTACGAGTATTTTTGTTGATCTTTCGCAGTGTCCGAAACGCCGCGGAAGTTCACGTTTGATCGGCGACCGAGCAACGCATTGGTTGTCTCGGTCAATGATCTAGCATGCGGCCGGTGTGACCGTTGTCGGCTAGGCCGCTTTCAGTTCACGGTTTTGGCGTGCGTATTCGACCCAACCGGTGACTTCTTCCAAATCGGGCAGCGATCCGCCGCGAAGGATACGTTGGCCTTCGCCGCCACGAGCGATCGGGTCAACGATCGCCAACAGTTCGGCGGGATCCCATGCGACCAAATCTTCGGGGCTGGTGATTTCCGCCAACACCAACAACTGGGCGTCGTGACCGCGGAGCATCGGCACGCGGCAAACGAAGGTCGCTTGCTGTTGCCAAGCCAGAACGGTTTCCGCTTCGACGCGTCGGTGATCCAATTGTTCGGCCACCTTGGCAGGATCGGAAATCAACAGGTCGTCGACCGTGTAGATACCGATCGCGTTCAATCGTTCCGCCATACGGGGGCCGATCGACGGAGCGTCGACGACATCGTCGCTGCGTTGCAGGTAGAAACGCAGGGTCTTTTCGCTGCTGGTGGATGATTCACGCGACGACGAATTGCTGGACGTCGACGATCGTGACGACGAGCTACTGGACGATGAACTGCGGGAGGACGATCCACGTTGGCTGGATGCTTCGCCGCTGCCGGATCCGTTGGATTTGCCGTCGCCGTTGCGGCCGTAGCCGTCACGATCGTATTCCGATTCGTAGGTGCGTCGGTTGGTATCGTGATCGCCGCCGTCGCTGATTCGGACGACATCGCGGTCGCTGGTGCGTCGGGTGCTGCGGCGTGTTCGTTCGCCGTCACGGCTGCGATGCGAACGCGTGCCGGCGGACGATGAACGGCTGGTCGAACTACGTCGGCTGGATGACCGGCTGGAGTTGGACGATCGCGACGAACGGCTGGTTCGGTTCGACGCTGAAACGCTGGACGATTCTCGCCGACGTCCATCGCGACGCTGCGATTCGTAATCGGTGGCCTCCGATTCGTGCCGCAACACGCGGCGGCGGCGACGGCGGATCAACCGGCCGTCGGCATCACGATCGTATTCATAGTCGTCGTCATCGTATCGGGCGTCTTCGTATCGCTCGCTGTCGAACGGATCGCGTTCAATCTCGCGATAGGATCGTGAACTGACCGGCTTGCCGTCGACCACCAAGCCGTCGGCGTCCAGCGAAGTGCTGCGATGGGCCGAAGCGATCCAGCTGGTGATGCGGGACAGTTCATAACTGCTGCCGGACAGCAGGATGCGTTGGCCGCGTTCGGTGGCCAAGAAGGCTTGAACACGGACCAGAAGCTGATCGGGGTGGATCGCCGCCAATTGTGCCGGGTCGGTGATGCCACAGCCCACCAAGACGCGAGCGTCAAAGCCACGCAATTGAGGAACACGGCAAACCAAACGGCATTCATGCTGCCAACGACGGATGGTCGCGGCGTTGGTGTTGCCCAGTCCCAGCGAATCGGACAGGCGGTTGGAGTCTTGTTGCATCAAGTGATTGATGTGGGTGATGCCAAGGCTGCGTAATCGAGCGGCGGCAACGGCATCGATCGACGGTGCTTGGTCGATCGGGCTGTCCACGGTCAAAAAGAACGGGCTGTCGGTTTGATCTTCGCCCGCACTTCGGCGGCGAATCATGCGACTGCCGTCGGCATCGGCCAGCTGCTGGTCGGCTGTGGTTGCCTTGGCAACGCTTTCGCCCGGCGTCGGTTGCACGGTCGTGTAAGTGTTGCCGTAATAGAATCCGTCACGGTACGTGGTTCCGTCGGCGGCCAAGTCGGTGGCCGGCATCGCACGGTGTCGGCCTTCGCGGTGCATGTGCAAATCGTGTTGGCCGTACGCTTCACGCCAAGCGACGTCAAAGTCACGGTTGATCTGATCGACCGGTGCGTTTGCTGTGCGGGGAACCGCGGGGCCATCGACCGGTGCCGTATGTGGGTGCGGACCGACGTACGTCTCCGGTGCATACTGTGGTTTCCACATCGGACGATGCGGATGCAGTGTGGCTTGGCCGTGCAGACGGAACTGTCGTGCGCCGGTGCGGTTAGCTTGGTCGGCGAATTCGGCATCGCTGGTCAGCACCAACAGCTGGCGTCCGGTGCGGACGAAATCGAACAACGCGCTGGTCACGCTGTGGTTCCATCGTCCGTCGTCACCGTATTCGTGATAACCACGATGGGCTTCGGTAGCATTGATCGGCTGGGCCGGATTCGCAGCGGCAAACATGGACGGCCAAGTTTCGACCACCAACGGAACGGGCCGACCGGTGCGGGCCAGCAAGTCGGCCGCCGCCATGCGGATGGCCAGGCAAGCCAAGCCACGATCGGCGTCGCCGAACTGATTTTCCGGCCGGCCATCAATCTGAACGTTCAGCGTTGCCGATTCGTGACGAACGCGAGCGGTGTCATGATGGCTGCGTCGATCCGCCAAGTGGCGATGGGCATTCGGATTCCAGCTGACGTGACGCAGACGTCCGCCGGACAACCGGACCAACCAACGGCTGGCGGCATCGGCAAGCGGGGTTTGGCTGGGCGTTGACCGGACGATCGACCCCAGTTCTTGCAGAATTTGCTGGCGACGACGTTGCAGCCAATCCCAACGTGACCCGTTGGAAAGCTGGTGGTCGATTTGTTTCAGTTCCGAAACGATTTGTTCGTACTCAAAGCAATCACGCTGATTCTTCCATTCATCGCGGTGCGGACCGGCGACGGTCGAACCCATGCCATGCAGATCGACGACGGGCAGATGTCGCAAGGAGGCTCGCAAATCAGCGGCGTCGCGAAGGCAAGTTTCCAGTTCCGTGGTCACACGTTGCAGTTCTTCGCTGCGAAGACCACGTTCGTGATTCCAGTTGGGGTGACGGAAGTAAACGCTGTCGAATTCCGCCATGCGAGACGTTTCGGCCAAGTGGGCCGATTCACGCAGCAATGATTCTCGCTGGGCCGACAACCGGTCAACGGCGGCGGTCAACCAATTGAAACAGGATTCCAGTTCGGCCATCGAACGGTCGTGAACCGGACGCAAGGTTTCGACCGAGCCGCGATAATCGGTATTGGGATAGTCGGTACCGGTCGGGTAACGCCAAGCGTCGGTCAAGTCCGCGCGGATCGCACGCAGGGTCTCGACGATACTGGTTTGCGAATAGGGACGTTCGCTCGCGACAGGTCGATACACCGGAGCTCCCGCGTACCAATCGGACCACAAACCGGGTTCGGCGTCATAGTGATTCAGCAACCAGTCGATTTGACGTGTGGCCGCCGCGATCCGTGACTGGACATCGTCGATCGAGTGCAGCGGACGATACGCGCGGCGATAAAAATCTTCCCAACCGGCATCCCGATCGTATCGGTCCAGCGCGGCGGCAAAGTGATCTACCGTCGGACGGTTGCGATACGTGGACCAAGCGTCGGTGCGTTTGGTCAAGTCGGCGACCAGCGTGCGAAGCGACTGGACTTCCACCAATGTGCGGCGCAGGTGCACAATTTGGGCGTCGACGTCGTTGATGCGTGCCCGCAATGGGTTGTCCAGGCTTGCGGCCCATCCGTCGAAACGGCGGTCGGGGCGATACAGATGTGCGTCGCGATCGATGGCCGCGATCCAGCGTCGCAGTTCGGCTTGACGATGACGCAGCGATTCGGCGCGATCATGCAACTTCGCCAAGCGATCCCGCCATTGGGTTCGGTCGGCGGTACGCCAGTAATCATGATCCAATACGGATGACGCGGCATAACGGTGTGACGGATCCGCGTCTGGCACAATGCGGCGGCGTTCCAAAACGGCCAAACGCCGGTGAAGTTCTTCGCGTCGGCGAACCAGCGAATCGTATTGCCAGGTCCGATCGCTGGGACGCAGTTCGGCAATTTGCGCGTCCACATCGGCCAGTTCGGTCCGCAGTCGCCGTTGCCGTTCCGATTCGCGGTCGTGTCGATAATTTCCGCCCAGCGGGTCGGCCGCACCCAGTTCGTGATAGGCGTATCCGCGGAATCCCGATTCGCCCCGTGAAGCCAAGGCGGAATCGCCGTGCAAAGGCAGATCGCGATAGGTTTCCGGGTGATCCAAGCCGCTGCGGACGCAAGCCGAAACCACGCGACTGACATCGCTCAGGTGCGTGTCGGTGATCACACCGTCGACGATCGATTCGGGCAATTCGACCGAACGCAGCGACAATCGCGCGTCGGTGTTATGGCCGGTGGTGCGGACCCACGATCCTTCCAGATTGTCGAAACGGATCGGGTATTCACCGCGTGTTTCGAATTCGATCGTGCGTCGGCCGTGTGGCGATCCGTCTTGTTCGCGACGGCAATGAACCATGCCGTTGCGGTCGGCCCAGACAACGCGGCCGGTGCTGCTGCTCATCATTCCCAGCGGGTAATCGCGGTCGACCAGCGAATCACGGACGAACCGAGCGATCGCGGTTTTTCCAGCACCGGCGGGTGCGAGCAACACGTTCAGGTGTTCCGAAAGCGGGCCGATTTCGACTCGCTGCAACGGACCATGAGTGTCAATATCGATGCGGTCCAACAGCATGGTCAGGCTCCTCCATGGCCACGTGGGTCTTCAATACGTTGGGTCTTTCTCGGCCAGCCGGCCTACATGCCTGACTGCGGGATTGCCGAAAAACCTGTGCTGTTTCACAGCGTGCCGGCGAACTTTAATCGAAATAGGAAAAAAGCCGAAAGATCGATTTCTGGTGCAAAGTTCGCAATTGTGCACCTGGACAAAAAAGAACGCCCCCAGCGATCCCCGCTGCAGATTTCCTGTCCCCCAAGCTCACCAACCTGTGAACGGCCACCCTGCGAAGCTGCCACCGTGCCTCATTCGCCTTTTTCAGGCACTTTTTCCAGGATGTCCAGCAACACCTGGTCGGTTTCCACGCCCTCGGCCTGGGCTTCGAAATTCAACAGGACACGGTGACGCATCGTCGGCAAAAACACCCGACGGATGTCTTCAAAGCTGACGTTGTAGCGACCGTCCAATAGCGCCCGCACCTTCGAAGCCAACGCCAGCGTCTGTGCCCCCCGCGGACTGCTGCCCCAACGCACGTACTGATTCGTGGCATCGACGCTGTGCGGGCCTTCGGGATGCGTGGCCAAAGTCAGCCGGACCAGATAATCCTGCACGTGCTTGGCCAGAATCACGTCGCGGATCAGTTGTTGCAGCTGCAAGATTTCTTCGCCGCCCATGACCTTTTCGACGCTGGCACGTTCGCCGCGTGTGGTCCGGTCGACGATCGTGTTCAGCTCGTCACGGCTGCTGTAGCCGACGACCAACTTGAACAAGAAACGATCCAACTGGGCTTCGGGCAACGGATAGGTGCCCTCTTGTTCGATCGGGTTCTGGGTCGCCAGCACAAAGAACGGGCGATCCAGTTCAAAGCGATGACCCGCGGCGGTGACGGTGCCCTCCTGCATCGTTTCCAGCATCGCGGACTGTGTTTTCGGCGTCGCGCGATTGATCTCATCGGCTAACAAGATCTGCGTAAACACCGGTCCGCGCTGGAACTCGAAACGCCGATGCCCCTCGGCGTCTTCGACGATCATGTTGGTGCCCAGGATGTCCGCGGGCATCAAGTCGGGCGTGAACTGAATGCGGTTGAAATTCAAATCCAGCACTTCGGCCAACGTGCGGACCAGCATCGTCTTGCCCAGACCCGGCACGCCTTCCAACAAGCAATGCCCGCCACACAACATGGCCGTCAGCACGCCGTGGACGATGTCATCGTGTCCAACGATCACGCGGCCGATCATTTCGCGAAGCGCACCATAGCGGTCGCGGAATTGTTCGGCCTGGGCCTGCATGTCGTCGGCGGTGATGGTCATCTATCCAACCCGGTCAGCAATAGTGAAACGCGTGATCAAGGCCACAGAATAACCGACCGGATCAATCGACGGGGAAGCCGCGTTTGCGAAGCAATGCCGCCGTGTCGACATCGCGACCGCGGAACCGCCGAAACCCTTCGGCCGGGTCGATCGTGTCGCCCACCGAGAACACGTTGTCGTGCAGCGACTTGGCCGACTGGGGATCGTAATAGCTGCCCTTTTCCTCGAACACCTCGGCCGCATCGGCGGTCAACGCGTCGGACCACAGATAACTGTAATAGCCCGCCGAGTACGCATCGCTGGAAAAGATGTGCTGGAAATGCGGCGTGCGGTGACGCATGGGCAATTCGTCGGGCATCCCCAAGTCCGCCAACGTCTCGCGTTCGAACTTGTCTGGATCGATGTCAGCATCGCCGGCCAAGTGCAGCTTCATGTCCACCAGCGCACTGGCCAAATACTCGGTGGTGCCAAAGCCCTGGTTGAACGTGGCCGCCTTTTCGATCTTCTCCAACAGTTCCTTTGGCAACGGCTGGCCGGTCTCGAAGTGCACCGCGAATTTGTTCAGGACTTCCGGCGTCGACAACCAGTGTTCGTTGATCTGTGACGGAAATTCGACATAGTCCCGCGCGACGTTGGTCCCCGACTGGGACGGATAGGTCACGTCGGACAGCAATCCGTGCAGGGCGTGGCCGAATTCATGGAACAACGTCACCGCGTCATCCCATGAGATCAGCGTCACTTCGCCCTCGGGAGCTTCAACAAAGTTCGAATTGTTCGAAACGATCGGCGTCAACGTTTCGCCCATCGCCGATTGCGGACGATAGTCGGTCATCCACGCACCGCTGCGTTTGCCTTCGCGGGCGTACGGATCCAAGTACCACAGGCCGACATGTTTGCCGTCGCCATCGGTGACTTCCCAAACCCGCACGTCAGGATGAAAGACGGGGATGCCCGTCAGCGGCTTGAATTGCAAACCATACAATTCGCCGGCGGCCCACATCATGGCCTCTCGCAACTTGTCCAACTGCAGGTACGGTTTGACTTCGTTGAAATCCAAGTCGTACTTTGCCTTGCGGACCTTTTCGGCATAGTAGCGATAGTCCCAAGGTTCGATCGTGACGCCGGGATCTTCTTTGTCGGCGATCGCTTGCATGTCGGCCACCTCTTCGCGAACGCGGGCAACCGCTTTGGGCCAAACCTTGGTCATCAATTCCATCGTGGCTTCGGGCGTCTTGGCCATCGTCGGCTCCAATCGCCAGTGCGCGTGGGTGGGATAGCCCAGCAATTTCGCGCGGGCCGCACGCAGTTTCAAAATCTCTGCGATGATCGCGTTGTTGTCGTACTGGTCGCCGTTGTCACCGCGGCTGTAATAATTCCGCCAGACTTTTTCACGCAGCCCGCGGTTGGTCGCGTAAGTCAAAAATGGGTCCATCGACGATCGCGTGTTGGTGATCGCCCATTGATCGGGTTTGCCTTTTTCGGTCGCGGCACTCTTCATCGCAGCCACGATGCTGGCGGGCAGCCCGTCCAGGTCGGCTTCATCGCTGATCCAAGTCACATAGCCTTTTTCGTCTTCCAAAACGTTCTGGCTGAAATCGGTGAACAATCGGGCCAGACGCTTGTTGATCTGTGACAGCTTGGCCTTGTCGGCGTCGTCCAGCTTGGCGCCTTTGCGGACGAACGTTTTGTACGTGTCGTCGACCAAACGCCGCTGGGCCACGGTGAAATCGCCGTCGTCCAGTTGCTGGTACACCGCTTCGATGCGTCGAAACAAAGCGTCGTTTTGCGTGATCTTGTCGGAATGTTCGGCCAGTTTTGGAACAATGCCGCGTTCCAAATCGGGCATCGGGCCGACGTTCAAGTTGGACGAGTGGACGTCGAATACGACCTCCAGCCGGTTCAGCATCCGTCCGGCCTTTTCCATTGGGATGAACGTGTTTTCGAAGGTCGCCGGTTCGGGATTGTTGGCAATCGTTTCGTAATCCGATTCTGCCGCGGCAATGGCCACGTCGAACAACGCCGGAAATTCTTCGACGCGAACCGCATCAAACGGTGGCACGCCACCGAACGGTCCGGTCCAGGGTTTCAGCAACGGGTGCGTGGCGGGATCAATGTCGTTGGACGTGGAGGTTTCAGCCATGGATTCCTGAGACGGTGCGGTGATTAAAGTCGCAAACACGGTTGCCATAACGGCGGCGACGATCAAACGGTGATGCATCACGAAAGGGTTCCCGCGGGTTAACGATTCGGATCAGAAAAAACTTGGTGCAAAAATTCAGCGGCGGACCGCTCGATGCCCGGACAAGAACTTTCCCTCGGCCCGGCCACATTCAATGTTTCCGGACGGACATCCGCCAACCAGCGACGCACCCGGTCCATCGATTCGCTGTTCAGTTTGAGGGTCATCGCCGGTTTACGGTGCTTGTCGGCCAATCGTTTGGTCAACAGCGTTCCGCCCGACAGCTTTCCCAAATACAGAATCAACGTTGCGTCGCTGTCGATCACGTTTTGCTCGGTCCGCGGCGGGTACATCGGTGACCGGTGTTCGGTCATGCGGTATCGGTTGGGCACCCTGCCGTCTTCCGCCAACCGACCCGCCGGGCACCACCCGCCGTGTTCCAATCCCAGATCGATTGCCACGTCCAAACCCGCACGGTCCACGCCGGTTTGGCCACCGGAAACGATCCGCCGGGGCAGCGGTACGACGACATTAGAGGGAAAGAGACTCATGCGTTGAATTGAAACGCATCGGACACCTGTGGCCAATAGTCCTTGACGTCGGCAACGCCCAAGTCGGCCAGCACGCCACGCCAAGACCGCGGCGGTGACGCGTGAAACGCCATCCGGTCTTTCTTGGTCGGGTGGTCGATCGCCAAAGCCCAACTGTGCAGCGAAATGCCGGCGGGAAACGGACGCCCCGATCCGTATTTTCGGTCTCCCAGAATTGGGTGGCCGCGATCGGCGAACTGAACCCGGATCTGGTGCTTGCGGCCGGTCGCCAGCCGAACGGCCAACAACGTGCACCGATCATCACCGGCGATGGATTGGTATTCCAGTTCCGCCGACTGTGCCGAACCCCCGGGTGGATTTCCGCTGCGGCCGGCGGTTCGCATCCGCCGTGCCGCGTCGTCTTTGAACACTTCGTCGCGCAAGTGTCCCGTCGGTGGATCGATTTCACCCTGGACGACGGCCAAGTAGACCTTCCCCGGTCCGCTGTCGTTGCCCTTGCGTGCGAATTGGGCCTGCAGGCGCGACGCCGCCTTGCTGGTCCGGGCCAACACCAAGACGCCGCTGGTCATCGTGTCCAACCGGCTGACGATGCCCACGAAAACGTTGCCCGGCTTGTTGTATTTGGTTTTCAAGTACTCACAGGCCGCCGCGTGGATCGTCGGACGCCCCGCCTCCGCACCCATCGTTGCGATTTCCGCGGGCTTGTTGACCACCAACAAATGGTTGTCTTCGTAAAGGACCTGCAGTGACATGGGCGGCTGGTGTTCCAAGATTCTGTTGCGTTGCAGGCCAGGATTGCGTTGCAGGGCAAGGTGAACGTCGTTGCGACGGCCACATCGACACGAATGTCCTTGACTTTCCGACACCGACGACCGATGCTGAAGGCTACCAGTGTTCGCGTCTTCGTTGACACTCCGGGGGCGATTTGGATTCGACCGGATGACAAGAAGCGGCGGCCTGCGTGTCGTGGTTGATCAGTTGGCCACGTAAAAAGCTGATCAAACTTTTTAGTTGCAGACGAAAGTTTTGCACTGGCTGCCTAAGAACAGGCAACCCGGGTTGATGGGGATCGCCAAAGTCGCCTGAAAACCCGTCGTTAATTTTGGCTGGCCCGCCGTCTTGGGTGAGACGCGGCGGGTGAGATTTTGATTCGCCCTAGCGAGCGACGGAGCCTGTCGAGCAGCGCCGTGGTGAGCGAAATTCGGTCCGCTTGCGGACCAAAATGGTTCGACTACACACGTAGACGGTCACGTGGATGCATCGCGGGACGCGGGTTCAATTCCCGCCGCCTCCATCCATCAAAAAGGGCATCGTGAATATCCACGATGCCCTTTTTTCGTCGGCGACCAATCGCTATCACGACCAGTCGCGACGTGGACGGCTCCGCAACGCGTTCGCATCGGCGTCATCAAACGACTCGGCCTGGGGATCCCAGTTCAAAGGACGGTTCAGTTCCATTGCGATCGAACCCAGGTGCATCACCGTGCTTAATCGGTGCAACGATTCTGCATCGTACATCGTCGAATCACCGGACTTCAGCGCGTCCAGGAAGTCGCGATGTTCGATCCTCGGCTGTGGCCAGATACGGCTGAGCCCGGGATCAAATCTGGCCTCCAGGAACTTCGGATCACTGGCGGTCAGTTCGCCACACCAACCACGGTTGCCAATCCAACCATCGCTGCCTTCCAGGCGAATCGATGGCACGTCGGACTTCACGTGCATGGTCACGCCGTTGGCATAGGTGTAATCCAGGTCGAATGTGTGCGGGACCGAATTGATCGCGTTCTCTGGAATCTGACCTTCGCCGGTGATCGAAATCGGCGTGGTGTTTTCGCTGAAGTTGGCCACTTGAGCGGTGTCGATCAGGTGGGATCCCCAGTCGGTCAGCGAACCGCCGGAAAAGTCGCGGATCTGACGCCAGCACTGCGCGGTCGTCAACTTCGGCGTGAAGGCCCGCATCGGGGCCGGCCCGATCCACAAGTTGAAATCCAAGTCGTCGGGAACCGGTGCCGGTTGTTCGATCGGGAAAACGGGTTTAACGGGCAAGCCGACTTCGATGTGTTGCAACGTGCCGATGACACCGTTGCGCACCAGTTCGGCGATTCGGAAATACTCCGTGACCGAACGATCCTCCAGGCCGGTGCCGAAGACTTTGCCACTGCGTTTGACGGCCGCAACCAATTCCTGGCCTTCGCGAATGGTCAACGTCGGCTTTTCACAAAACGTGTGCTTTCCGGCTTCCAACGCCATCAATGACATCGGCACGTGCCAGTGATCCGGCGTTGAAATCACCACCGCGTCGACGTCATCACGCGACAACACTTCGCGAAAGTCGTGCGTCACATCGCAGCACGTATCATCAATGTGTTCGTCGACCAACCGACCCGCCTCGATCGCACGCGACTTCATCACGTCACAAACAACCACGGGCCGACAATCGGACTGATTTAGAAAGCCGTTCAAGTTGCGTTGGACGCCATGGATGCCCACTCCGATATGCCCAAGGGTGATCGTGTTGGATGGAGCGTTATTGCCAAAGACACGAGGGGAAACAAACAGTGGTGCGGAGGCTGCCGCGACCATGGTTTTCAAAGCGGATCGACGATTCGGGCGGCGAGATGATTGAGAGTGCATGGCGATCGCTCGTAAAAGGTGGGCAAGGATGGTGGGCAACAATCGTGGGTAGGTGCGGTGGGGCCGGGCGGCGATAGATCGAACGCTACAGTGGCCGCACCCAAATGTTTCGGTACTCGACCGGGCTGCCGTGTGCTTGGAACATCAGCGGCATCTTGTCAGGGTGTGCGACATAAGGAAGGGCTTTGTTGTGCCGTGTCGGCCCGAAGATTTCGGTGTTGTTTTGAATCAGCACACCGTTGTGAAAGACGGTGATCCTGGCCGGCGAAACGATGGTCTCGCCATCAAAGACCGGCGCAGTGAAGGCAATGTCATACGACTGCCATTGTCCGGGCCTTCGGCAAACGTTCACCAACGGCGGTGATTGGCCATAGATCGCCCCCGCGGATCCGTCGGCATAGATCTCACACGAATAGGAATCAAAGACCTGCAATTCATACTTCTGCATCAGAAAGATCCCGCTGTTTCCCATACTGCCCGGCTTGTTCTTGTTGGGCTCCGGATCTGGGGTTCGCCATTCGACGTGAATCTGGATGTCACCGAAGGCTTCCACCGTATTCAAACCGCCCTTTCCGGCGATCAACAGCCCGTCGCGAAACTCCCATTGGTTGTCCTGGAATTGATCCATGGACGTTCCGTCGAACAGCGCGATGGCGTCCGATGGCGCGGGAACCGTGACCTCCGCTGATATGCACGGCGGTTCAATTCGCTCGGGCTGACGGCGGTCGGGTTGGTGAACGGTGAAGCCGGTGTCCGCGATTGACGGCAAACCATGGTGGCCGGGGAATTGGTAACGGTGAAAGCCGTCTTCTGCGATCGCGATGGAAACGCAGGCCATTAAAGGCACGAATGAAAGTAGCAATCTCATGGCAGCAGCAAATCGGAAGGATGAAGGTGGGAATCGGCAGGTGGGATCGCGATTTTTGAAATGGCGTTGTATGGAAATATGCGATGGGAAGACTCGTCGCGTCGATACACGACGGTAGGTGGTTGGACGTTGGTACGGGGGGGCTCGAATTAAAGCGGACGAATCTTAATATTGCGAAAACGGACGCGGCTTCCGTGATCCTGGATCAGGATGTGGCCTTCGGCCGCTTCGCCATAGTTTTTAATGTCACATGACTTCGACTCGGCCACTCTTTTGCGAAAGTCGTCGCTGCCACGCTGGTACTGAACGACTTTGACGCCGTTGAGCCAATGTTCGATGTGGTCTCCTTTGCTGACGATTCGGCTGTGGTTGTACTGGCCCAGCGGCATCACGGTCTTGTTCTTTGCGGCGTACAGTTCGTAAGCGGACCCAACGGTGCGAAAATCGCCGGGTTTCATTTTGCCTTTCAGCATCCACGGATGGTTTTCATCGTCCAGGATCTGATACTCCAAGCCGACGCCGTGTTTCGGGTTCGCATCCAAGCCTTCCAACACAAAAATTTTGACGCCGGAATTGCCGCCCACGCTGTCCATTGCCCAGTCCCAGGCCATTTCAAAGTTGCTGTATTTGTTGACGGTGATGATGTCTCCGCCGTTGCCCGATTCAGCCCCATCGTCGGCGGCGCATTGCAGTTCACCTGATGCGATCACCCAGCCCGTGGTGGGAAAGTCCGGGCGATTGATGCCTCGCCAGCCAGTTGACGTGACGCCATCAAAAAGCAATTCCCAGCCGTCAGCCTTTTCTTGCTCGGAAAGCGTGTTGACGGGAACTTCGGCAAACGTCGCCGCGATACCTTGCGTCAGCAGCAGACACAGCGTCGCGACCCCGCGGACCAGCAGATTTCGTGTATCGGTCATACCGATGATTGGGGGCTTAGTGACTCGGATCGAACACATCGAACTTGATAGCGCTGACTGTACGTCAACCGAGTCCCATCAGACACCGGCAAATACGAAACCCGTTATCAATATTGCGCAATTTTGGTGTTGCTGGTGGATTGTCGCGTCAATTGGCCGCAGACGTATTACGCAGCATGCTGCTTGCGATAAGCCGTCGGTGTTTGTCCGGTCGCCTGTTTGAACTTCAGCCCCAAGAATGCGGCCGATGAAAAACCCGTGCGCTGTGCAACCATTTCGATCGGATATGTCGTTTCGACCAGCATCTCTTTGACCAATCGCAATCGCTCGCGAACGATCTGGTCGTTGATGGTCGATCCTGTTGACTTTCGAAAACGAATCTCCGCCATGCGGCGGGATATGCTCATCTGACCAACCACGTCGTTCACCGAAATCTGTTTTGGCAACTGGTCGCGGATAAAATAAAGAGCACGTCGGACCGCCAAGTCTTGCACGGCAAAGGTATCGGTCGATAAACGCTGGATTGTGTACAGCGGCTGGGCAATGATTTGTTGGCCCGACGCTTCTTCACCTCGCATCATCCGATGCAACAACTCCGCGGCCCGGTACCCTGCTTTTTCATTGGCCACCGCGATGCTTGACAGTGGGAACTCGGCCAAATCACAAACCATTTCATCATTGTCAACGCCGACGACCGCGATCTGATCGGGGACTGCGAAGCCTCGGTTCAGCGCGCATCGGATCACTTCTTGCCCGCAATCATCGTTGCAGGCAAGGATGCCCGCGGGGCTTCGCAGCGATTGCAGCCAGCGTTCAATCGCCGCTTCACGTTGTTCGACGCCCAGTCGACGTTTGCGGCGTGGTTCTTGAAACCAGTCCACGTCGATGCCCTCCGACATGGCGTGTTCTGTGAAGCCTTTGCCACGGTCGTCCGACCAGTACATGTTGGCGTAGCCACAGAAACCAAGATTGCGAAAGCCCAACGACAACAGGTGCTCCGCCGCGATCTTTCCGATGGCCCGGTCATTGGACTGGATCGTGGGGATCTCAGACGGCAGTTCGCCGATGCCTTTCATGATCAGCGGGACATTCTCGGCGATCAACTGCTTCATTAGGCCGGCATCGTCGGTGTGGGCAATGATCCCATCGACCGGTCGGCGGCGATCCGCCCGAACCTCCGCTCGGTCTGGTTTCAAATAGAACGCCGGTTCTTGGATGAACGACCACGGACCATTCGCCCGCGCGTACTTTGAAATCCCGCGCAGCAGACTCTGCCCGTACCCCCGCGATGTCTCAATCAGCAACTTCACTCTCAAATTCGTCATCGCTCTCGCAAAGGGGTCAGGCCTCTTTTTGGGGTGTGAGGTGGGCTTGGACGCCATTGATTAGGCGAAATCGCCAGAACACGGCATGCAAAACGAGCCGATAGGAACGCCTGGACGTTAAGAAGAGGCCTGACCCCTTTGCGGAGCATGGCCCCTTTCCGGGGGCGGCGGTTGTTAGGGTGGCTTCAGCTGCGTGATTAGGAAGTCCGTTGGTGTCTTGTGTTGGATGTTGGGGGCACCGGGGTAGGCAAGTTCGCAGGCGACTCCGACGGAATGGCAATGTTCCTGCAGCTTCACACCGAAGTTTGATGTATGCGTGGGGTCTTTTTGGTTCCGCCCGATCGCTGGCGGACGCGAGTACGTCAAATAGACGCCGGGATCGTCGCGGCTGACCAGTGCATAGGGTGAGTATTCCGCGATCCACGGGAGGATCGAATCGCGACCTTCCAGGAATGCTGTGAAATTGGCAAAGCCGAAGGCGTGGCCGCCGTATCGGCTGTTGGGCGTCCAGGCTTTCATCTGCTCCGGATCGAGCGTTGTTTGGGCTCCGGTCACGGCCGCGCACCACAGTCGCGTTGATTCGCGGGCCACTGGATCGTCGCTCTCTGGATCCGCCATGTTGTCATGAAAGGCGATCCACAAACTCGAACAGGCCCCGGCCGATCCTCCCGCGGCACCGATCTTTTGTTTGTCGATGTTCCACTCACCTGCTTTGCTTCGAATGAATTGTAGAGCCCGGGCGGCGTCGTGAAGCGGAGCCTTCACCGGTGGTTTGATCCCCTGTGCCGAGACCTGTTTGACATAACGATAATTGCATGCGGCGACGGAGATCCCGGCGTCCAACAACGCACGGGCGTCCGCAAATCGGTGCAACCGTTCTTTCGATCCGCCCTGCCATCCGCCTCCATGAATCACCAGGACCAACGGAGTCGCGGTATCCGATTCTGCTTTCCAAAAATCCAGCACATGCCGCGGGTGATTGCCATATTTCACCTCGGAAAATGTCGGCTTAGGAACCGATAAGTCATAGCTTTCTGAGGTCTTTTTTTTCTCGGTCTGGGCAACCGACTGACTCGGTGGAAACGTCAAGCAAGCAATAAGCACAACGAGTATGCACGGTGATGATTGGCTCATGGATGTGTTTCCGTTGGGGGGAGGGAGGGAAGTTGGATAGCAAGGATACCCGTGCCCGCCACCGATTGCACGCGCGCGAGTCACGGGCAGTCGCTTCTGGGACTGATAAGGGGTCAGGCCTCTTTCTTTTTCGCAGAGACCGTGGTACGCTTGCAATATGCCAAGACCACCAAGAGCTGACGAAGCGGGCGGGCTCTATCACGCCCTGAATCGCGCCAACATGCGTGCCGAGATTTTCAGGAAGCCGGAGGACTACGAAGCCTTTGAGCGGATTCTTGCCGAAGGCCTGGAGTTGTGCGAAGTCGAGTTGTACAGCTACCAGCTAATGCCGAATCACTACCATCTGGTTCTACGTCCATTGGCTGATGGCGAAATGAGTCGATTCATGGGCTGGGTTGGTGGCACCCACACCATGCGACGGGGCTAAAAAGGGGTCAGGCCTCTTTCTTTTTCGCAGAGACCGTGGTACGCTTGCGATATGCCAAGACCACCAAGAGCCGACGAAGCGGGCGGGCTCTATCACGCCCTGAATCGCGCCAATATGCGCGCCGAAATATTCAAGAAGCCGGAGGACTACGAAGCCTTTGAGCGGATTCTTGCCGAAGGCCTGGAGTTGTGCGAAATTGAGTTGTACAGCTACCAGCTAATGCCGAATCACTACCATCTGGTTCTGCGGCCATTGGTTGATGGCGAAATGAGTCGATTCATGGGCTGGGTTGGTGGCACGCACACCATGCGATACCACGCCCATTACGGCACCAGCGGAATGGGCCACTTGTACCAGCAGCGTTACAAGAGTTTTCCGATTCAGGATGACGAACATTTTCTGGTCGTCTGCCGCTATGTCGAGCGAAATGCCCTGCGCGCGGGCATGGTTCGCAAAGCCGAGAATTGGCGTTGGGGGTCGCTGTGGCGCTGGTTGCAAAAGCCCGAACCCCAACCAAGGCTGCTGTCGCCGTGGCCGCTGTCTCGATCGCCTCGTTGGGCTGATCGAGTCAACGAACCACTGACCGAGAAAGAGCTGGAGGCCGTTCGACGATGTGCGCATCGAGGAGCGCCGCTGGGTGACGAAGGCTGGGTGGAGTCGATCGCCAGGCGGTTGAATCTGGAGTCAACATTGCGACCGCGGGGGCGTCCACGAGTGCACAAGCCATAAAAAGAGGCCTGACCCGAATGGCACTTAATCCACGGCAAAGTCTTGTGATGTCTGCACTTAGCGTCGATTGACAGCAGGGGGCTTCACTTGCGATGAGTTTGGTTATCTAACGACCTAAACACACGCAGCAAGGAAGCCCCCCGTGTTTCAATCCGAACTCAGTTCGTTCCGTCGGCGGCTGATCGTCGCACGCCAGTCCGGTGATCTCTATTTCGCTTCGCTGCTGGATCGAAAGACTATCGCATCGGCATTTGGCGAAGCAACCGGCATTCTTGATTCGGCCAGAATTTATACAACAGCCGTCACGCTGTGGGTGTTTCTCTCGCAAGTCCTCTCGGTCGACCATGGCTGCGTCTCGGCCGTCGCGAAGCTCATACATTATCGCTGCGCCCGCGGGCTTGGACGCTGCAGCAGTAAGACCGGAATGTATTGCATCGCGCGCGACAAGCTGGACGAATCGGCCATGCACCGACTGGTCACCAAGGTCGGCCAGGATATCGACGATCAAGCACCTGACGATTGGCTGTGGCTCGGTCACCGAGTCGTCACTGGGGACGGCACGACGATCACGATGGCCGACACGCCCGAAAACCAAGCCGAGTATCCTCAGCAACGCGGCCAAGCGGTCGGTTGCGGTTTCCCGATCATGCGGGTCGTTGTGCTCTTTGCGTTGTCCACCGGCGTGGTGCTCGAAACGGCGATGGGCAAGTATCGAGGCAAGCTAACAGCGGAAGTGAGTTTGTTTCGCGAAGTCGACCAGATCATACAAGAAGACGACGTTTTCCTGGCTGATCGGGCCTATTCGAGTTGGTTCGACATGGCTCGATTGATGTCCCGTGGTGCTCATGTGGTCGTCCGCAAACACCAACTTCGCAAGAGTGATTTTCGAACCGGTATCCGTTACGGCCAAGACGATCACACGATCCACTTGGATAAGCCTTCGCGGCCCGACTGGATGAGCGATCGGGAGTACGCCGAGTATCCTGACTTTATCACGATCCGTGAGATCAAAATACGAGTCGACAATCAAGGCTTTCGGACTCGCGAGATCATCGTCCACACCTCGCTGCTTGATGATCGTGATTACAGCAAAGACGATATCTCGGCACTGTTTCGTCGGCGTTGGCAAGCGGAACTGCACCTGCGCAGTTTGAAAACGATCATGCAAATGGATCATCTCCGGTGCAAGCGTCCGCATCGCGTAAGGAACGATCTTCGTGCGCACATGTTGGCGTACAACTTGATTCGACAAGTGATGTGTGACGCGGCGATGTCGGGCAAGCTGCAACCGTGGCAAGTCAGCTTCAAAAGAACGATGTCAACGCTGGTCGAACTGCTCCCGACGCTGAACGTGATCAGCAACGTCGACGAGCTGTGCGAAGTGCTGTTTCAGAGTTGCAGGCGACAAGTTGTCGGCAATCGTCCCGATCGCTACGAGCCGCGCGTGCTGAAGCGACGAGCGAAAGGCTACAAGCTGATGCAGAAGCCACGACGCGACTACAAACCCGGTGAGGCATGAGACTTAGGTGGATTAAGTGCCATTCGGGCCTGACCCCTTTTTCGAGTCCGAGCTGGCATTCCGTCGATGTCGGCGACGAAACGATGCGACAGCTTGCCGTTGGCGTTGAGCTGGAGGACTGATCCAAGATTCTAGCTGCTGCATCGCGGCTAAGATTTGGATTGCCATCCAGGAGCAAGGTTTGGAGGTTTTCCAACTGTTTCAGCGGTTCCAGGGAAGTGTCGTCCAAGCTGCATGACGACAGGTTCAGGATTTGAAGTTTTGAAAGAGTCGCAATCTTTGCGATGGCACCTGGCGGCAGATAGTTCTCTGGCAGATCCAAGCGTTTTAGCTCGCGACACTGCGCGATCGCATCGAAGGTTTCGTCGATGAGAAAGGTTTGTCTCAGCCCCAGAGTTTCCAGTTCCGCGGGGGCAGCCAATGATTTTAAAAAGGTGCCGGTGACCGGCATGTCGCGAAGCATCAGCGAACGCAAAGAAGGCAGGCGGCTGACGAACTGCAAGGCCGAGTCATCCAGTGCCGCACATCGGGCGAAGCTGAGTGCCCGCAACTGACCAGCGATGGGGGCCAACGCCTGAAGTCCCACGGCATCGATCGATGCGTCTTCGATGGTCAAGTTCGAAAGCTTGTCGACGGATGCGATCGAACGCATGCTTTCGTTGTCGATTCCGTATCCGCCAAGCTTCAGGTCTTTGAGGTTGGCGACGTCATGAAGGGCATCGAAATCGCGACCGCTAAGCCGACTGCACAAACGCAAGTCCAGCGCCGCAAGCTTGGGAGCGGTGCTCAGTGCGTCGAGCGAGGGGCCGTCGATCGGCAGGTCAATCAATGAAAGGTGGGTGAGGTTGGGACGCGAAGCAATCGCTTGCAGCTTGGAAACCCCCGGCGTATTGCGAAGCGTCAGTCGGCGAAGATTGACAAGTTCGGCGAACACATTGGCGACGAAATCGTCATCGATGCGGACGTCTTGCAGGTACAGTTCCTGCAGCGATGAAAGCGAACGAATCTTGGTTAAGTCTGCTTCGCTTAGCCCCGGTGCTCGCAGACGTAGTGAGGTTAGCGTTTTGCATTGGATCGCGGCGTCAAAACCCGCCTGGTCGGCTGATCCGCGATCCGCGGCCAAGTCGACCTTGATCGGCCGACCCTGGTCATCCAGTTCCAGGTGGCCGCCGCAGTCTTCGATCGCTTGGCGAATCGATGCGATGTCCGGCGGCGTTGCGGCATCCATGCGGATTGCCGGCAGGGTCAACCCGGCGACGCAAACCGCGAAGGCCGTGATCCAACGTAGGCCTGTCCGTCGCATCACGCGTCTCCCGTGGGCAACGTCCATGGGCCACGACGCATCGCGCGGGACAGCATGGCCGCGGCACGCTGGCTGGGGTTCACCAGTTTCTGTGCTTTCGGGTCCCATGTGATCTTTTCGCCGGTGCGAACGGCAATGTCACACAGGTGGCTGATGATGTCGCTGCGGACGGCGTCGTTCAGGTTGGAGACTGCGGCGTTTGGATCATCGTTTTTCACCGCTTGGATGAAGTTGGCTTGATGATGATTGCTGACCACCAGTTGGTTGTGTTCCGGGGCCAACGATTGTGTCAGCAGGCCGGGATCGCTGGCGGCGTTGCGGTCCTTGGCTCGCGCGACATCGATCCAACCGTCTTCACCAATGAACTTGGTGCTGTCGGCTCCGGGGCGAAACGTGACCGGAATGTCGCCCAGTTGGATCTTCATGTCCCAGTTATAGACGCAATCGTATAAGCCATCGGATGGGATTTCGCCCGTGCCTTCGACGACGATGGGGCCACTAGGATCGGCATCGCAGCCCCAGACCATGATGTCCAGCGGATGAGCCCCCCAGCCGGCCAAGTAGCCGATCGACTGATCATAAATCCAATAGCTTCCCGGCGGCTTGCAGCGGTCGACGGTATAGGAGGTCATTGGTGCGGGACCGATCCACATTTCATAATCCAGCCCGTCGGGAACATCCGATCCTTCGGTGATCCCGCCTGCGCCGCCATTGGGACAGACGACTTCGATGGATTGTATTTTTCCGATGGCTCCGCGACGCACTTGTTCGCAGCCTTGACGGCAATGAGCCAGACTGCGTTGTTGGGTTCCGTATTGGAAAACGACGCCTTGTTCGTTGAAGACCTTTTGACAGGCGAGGACTTGGTCAATTGACAACCCCAGTGGCTTTTCCACATAAGCACTCTTGCCGGCCTGTGCCGCCATGATCGCGATGGGGACGTGCCAGTGATCGGGGGTGGCGACGACAACGGCATCGATGTCGTCACGAGCCAAAAGGTCACGAAAGTCTTGGTAGGATTCGCCGCCGATGACTTTCGCGATCATGTCGCGTCGGTCGCGATAACAATCCGAAACGGCAACGCTTTGAGCGTCGGGGACACTGCGGATTCCGTTCAAAATTCCTCGTCCGCGCCCGCCGACGCCGATGTGTCCGACGGTGATGCGGTCGCTGGCCGGTGGCGTGTTCGTGTCGCCCAACGCGGTGCTGGTGATTACATACGGGGCGGCCGCAGTTGCGGCGGTGATCGCAGTGCTTGCTTTTAGAAAATCACGACGTGTGGGTGACGTGTTCTGCTTGGTCAAAACCTTTTGAGACTTCATGGGAGTGCTCCGTCGGGATTCGCGTCAGTTTGGCGGGGGATGGAGGTGGGGGAGTCTGGGGCGAGGGGATGCCTCAATCGGCGATACCACATTGCCGAAGATAATCGACGCTGCGTTGCAGGATGTTTTCGTCGCCGATGATTTCCAGCGTGGAAGATTCGATGGATGCGTCTTTCAAAGCGTCACAAACGCCACGAATGTCGATCACACCATCGCCCAAGGCGATTGTTGAGAACCCGCAGCCGAACATTTCGCCGCGTTTGGGCTCCCACTGGGCTTCCAAGTCTTTCCAGTGGACGTGATAGATTTTGTCTTGAAAGGTTTTCGCCATCGCCACCGGGTCCGCACCGCCAAGCCATGAGTTTCCGGTGTCCAGATTGATTCCCAGCGCGTCAGGGTTTCCCAAGCGATCCATCACGTCTTGTAAGCCCTGGATGCTGTCGGTGATCGGGCCGTGAGGTTCCAACAATACGCGGACCCCATAGTCGCCCGCCATTTTCAGCGGCGTGTATAGCTTTTCGGCGACGACGAAGACCTGTTCGGCATAGCTGAGACTCTTGGCCCAATCCGATCGCGGGTCCATGTCGGTCGTTACCACATCTTTGATGCCGATCGCCGCGGCGAATTGGACGGCTTTGATGATCTCCGACGTTCCGTAGATGCCCGGGTTGCTGGGTTCCAGCAGTCCCGCATGGGCGCAAACGGTCGATGGCACGATGTCATACTTTTCGAACAATCGCTTCACTTCGAACGGATTGTCATCCAGGCTAATGGTCGGCGAAAAACCCGCGGTGCCTAACATGCTGCCGCCCGCATTGGTGTCGGTGATGTCGGCGCAGTCAAAGCCCATTGCTTTGGCGCGTTGCAGTTGAACTTCCACGCTTGCGAAAGGTTCAATCAATAGGAAGACACCGATTTTCATCGTCGGACTTTATGGTCGAAGGGGTGGTGATGGGAAAGGATCGTTCAGAGAACCGTTTGGCATCGCTTTGCCTGTTGCAGCCCAATAGGTTCCACGTCGCAGCAAAGTGCCAAAGCCAGGCGTGTCCATCTGTTTGGCGGCGTGGCCCAATAACAGCGTGAAGCTGTGGCCGGATCCAAACGTATCGGCCAACGCGACCGGCTCGAATTCGCCGGAACCGCGGATGCGAGGATCGGAATAAGCGGATGCCAAGACCGTCACACCGTCTTGGATACCGGATCGATGCCACAGTTCGTCGTGGATTGGAAAGTCGTCCATGCCTGTGGTGATCGGATGGTCGCTTGCATCAATGCGCACCACAAATTCGTGTGGTGGGCCGTGGCCGGTTTGCCCCGCTTGCCATGTCGCCAGCGTCAACTGTTGATACTCGGGCCAGTCGGCAAATGATGATGATCCCGCATGAACGACGACGTGTCCGCCACCGTTGCGAACGAAATCCAGATAGGCCTTGCGAGTCTGCGGGGGCCAGTCGCCCGTTGCCTTATCGCCACGGCCAAACGTGTTCCAGTTGCTAAGGATGACTCGGTGCGACTGTAGCCGATCGCTGGTCAAACGTTGTGGTTGTTCTTCGATGGTGACATCGAACCGACCGTCGGCTTCCAAGATGGCTTTCAGCTTCGGTGTGGTCGTTTTCCAGTCGTGGTTGTTGCGTCCGCTGATCAGCAACACACGGATCGAATTGTTGTCGGGCGAGTCCGCGTGGGCGCCCGCGGCCAAGGACGCCAGCAAGCACAAGAGGATTGGCAGAGAGTGGATCGGGGGCATGGTGACGATTTGCCGTTGCCGTCGATTGGGATTTTCTGAACGCGCGGTTTTGATCGACGGCTGTAATCAACGTCGGCGTGATGACGTAGCATTTTAACGGTCGGATCCGCGCGTTAGAGTGCGATTTGTTTCACTGAAAGAAATTGAACTGATGGTTCGGCCTGATGAGTCCGCGGATACCGATCTACAAAATTCAGGATGCGACCTATCGTGCGGATTCCTGTCGGCGATTGATGGAGGCTGCCGAAGCCGGTCAGATTCAGTTGGATGCCGTGGTGCATGGGCATTATCCCGGTCGTCGATTACCCAAAAACGCGCTGCCGGGCTTGAAGGCGTTGGGATATTGGGACGCCGCGCGTCCGCAGTCTTGGGGCTTGGATTGGCATCAAAACGAAGGCATCGAGCTGTGTTTGTTGGATCGAGGCCAACTACAGTTTGCGGTGGAAGGTCAGGCGTTCACGCTGCAGCCGAACGATTTGACCATCACGCGTCCCTGGCAACGGCACCGCTTGGGCGACCCCAACATCGGACCCGGGCGGCTTCACTGGGCGATCATCGATGTTCAAGTGCGACGACCACACCAAAGTTGGAAGTGGCCGGACTGGGTCGTTTTGACGCGGGACGATTTGCAAGAGCTGACGGAATTGCTGCGACAAAATGAGCAACCGGTTTGGCATCAAGCCAGCGATGTCGGCCAGTGTTTTGGACGCATCGCCGACGTATTGGGACGCTGCACTGTGGACGGTTCCATCGACGTGTCTTGGTTGACACTGTTGATGAACGAATTGCTGTTGCAGATTCTGTCGCTACTACGCAGTCGCGATGTGTCGATGGACGCGAGCTTGGCCGACACGCAGCGAACCATCCAATTGTTCTTGGATGACCTGCGACACAACCGGGATCATCTGGCCGAACCATGGACGATCAAGATGATGGCTGAGGCGTGTGGGCTGGGCATCACACGCTTCACGGACTACTGCCGTCGCCTGACCAATACGACACCGGTGCAGTATTTAAACCAATTGCGGTTGAGTGCCGCCGTTGATTTGCTGCGGGAGCATCCCGAGATGAGCAACGGTGAAGTGGCCAAAGCGTGTGGGTTTAGTTCGCCTCAGTATTTCGCAACCGTGTTTCGGCGACAGCATGGCTGTTCGCCACAGCAGTATGCGTCCCGCGAACACGCATCGTCGTGACACGATGCGTTTGGCAGAGTCAAGAAATCCGCACGGCGATCATTCCGTTAGGGCGGGTTCACCTTTGGTGTCGATGGTGATCACGCTGGCAATGTCGTCGGGGGCCGTTGAAGGCAGGTCAATGACCATCGTTTGACCATCCCGTTTCAGATTCAACGTCGTTTCCGGTGATGCCAACAGCGAGACGCGCCGAACTTCGTTGGACAACGCTGGGATGGTCAGTTTGCCATCGCTGGGCCAATCAAACACGTGCAAATACAGCGTGCCTTCTTTGCGTGTGACGCGACCCCAGTCGGGGCGGAACAGTGCGGCCTGGGTGCCATGAATCGATTCTCCGTTGATGCTCATCCATTGGCCGATGGCACGCAACCGGTCCACGCTGGCTTGCGGGAACGTTCCATCTGCCTTGGGGCCGATGTTCAGCAAATAGTTGCCTCCTTTACTGGTGATGTCGATCAAGTTTTGGATCAAACGTTGGCTGCTCTTCCAGTTCTTGTCGGACGTTTTGAATCCCCAGGTGTCGTTCATCGTCATGCAGGATTCCCAATCACTGTTGACGCCCGTGGCGGGGATTTCTTGTTCCGGGGTGCCGAAGTCACCGGCAAACGAGCCCTCTTGGGTGAAGCCCGACATGCCTTTTCGGCCGGCACCCACGCGGTTGTTGACGATCAACTCGGGATTCAATTTCAACAGCCATTGATACAGTTCTTGGCCGTCCTGGTCGGTCCACCAACTGGGCCATTCGCCGTCGAACCACAGCACGTGCGTGCGATAGTCTTTGACCAAGGTTTCCAAGTGGCCTTTCATGTAATCGACGTATTGTTGTTTTTGATCGTCGATCATTTGGGTCGGGTTCCAGACGGGACGCCCGTTGTTCATCTTGGCCGGTTTTTGGGACGGATGGTGCCAATCCATGATCGAATAGTACGTGCAAAACTTCACACCATGACGTTCGCACGCGTCGCGTAGATCGGCCAGGATATCTTTGCCGTACGGGGTCGCATCCACCACGTCGTACTGACCCTCGGAATCAAACAAGCAGAATCCGTCGTGGTGTTTGGAGGTGATGACGATGTACTTCATCCCCGCATATTTCGCGAAGCGGACCCACGTATCCGCGTCGTATTGCTGAGGGTCGAATTGGGGGGCAAAAGCTTCGTAGCGATCGCGTGGGATGTTCGCGCGGCTCATGATCCATTCGCCGATCCCTTTCACTTCTTTCCCCTCGTACTTGCCCGCCGGCACGGCATACAGTCCCCAGTGCACGAACATGCCAAAGCGGGCGTCTCGCCACCAATCCATTCGAGAATCATCAGGCGACGCGGCCGATGCAGGGATCGAACCACTGGCCAGCAGGATGGCAACAAGGAAGGCGACCAGGATGCGAAGGTGCATTGGAAGACGTGACGTTTTCATAGCGGTTCAATTCGTCTTGGCAGGAAGGGAATCGGCGGGCGAGTGAGCGTGTGTGGGCTATGGTATCCGACGCAAACGACAAGTGTGGTTGTGCGTCAATTCGACGCGAATTGTCGATCGGTCAATCCAATTCATTGGACGCGACGCGAGCCAAATAAATCGCTTCATAAGGCGAGTTTTTTCCTGCTTCGTAAAGGCACAGAATGGTTTGGTCCGACAAGACGGCCAGGTCCGAATAGGCGCTCGGGCCGGAATGCAGAACGATCTGCTTTGGCCAAGTTGCTCCTTCATCATGACTGGCTCGAAGCGTCATGTTGACCCGCTGGTTGGCACTGGCCGGATTGCTGAACAGGATCGTGCCGGGCTGATCGTCTTGGGGCCAACGTAGACGCCGAATCGCCGCCTGGCAGATCGGCTCGACTAGCTCCGGTGCAAACGTCTGGTCGTGCCAGCTTTCGCCTCCGGTGTTACTGATGGCAATTTGTCGGACGGTTCGGCTGCGGTCATAGTTTCGCATGTTCAGCATCAGCCGACCGCCGGATAGTTCGACGACTTCGCATTCATTGACGTCACGTTTGGGCGTGCGTTCGCCTGCCTGCCAAGTGTCGCCGCCATCATCGGAATAGATCGCGTGCGAATACTTGTGTTCCGTTTCCGCTTCCATGTGGTCGCACGGGATGACCAGTCGCCCGGCGTGCTTACCGTGCTTGATTTGAATGCCGCTGCCCGGACCGGTGGCATACCAAGTCCAGGTGTTTGGTTTCACGGCATCGGTGATGTCGGTCGGCGTGGTCCATGTGAGGCCATGGTCAGGCGAATGGCTGAGGTAAACGTGGCGGGTGTCTTCACTGGTTTGCCCGATGATTTCACGTTCGGTATCGCGGCCAAGGTTCCACGTCAGCAACAGGCTGATCTTGCCCGTTTCCCGGTCCACGACCGGACAAGGGTTACCGCAGGTGTTCGATTCGTCGTCCCACAAGATTTGCAGGTCTGACCACGTGACGCCGCCGTCAGTGGAACGCTTGTAAACCAAGTCGATGTTGCCGCTGTCGCCACGTCCGGCCAAGCGTCCTTCGCAAAACGCGATCACGGTGCCATCGGTCGCGACACACAGCGACGGGATACGAAAGGTGTGGTAACCCTGTTCGCCTGCTTGGAAAATCGCTTCGCCACGTGGCCGTTTCGATTCCGCTGGCGTGTTGTCGTCCGCGTTGGCCCGGCAAGCGTGGGAAGTAGCGAAGGCAAATAAAACGAACGCCAACCCGAATCGAAACAGATTTTCGATGACGGGGGAACGGCGAACCAATGCAGAAGGAAGCGAGTTGCGAAACATGGCGGGAACCGTTGGCGGGAAGATCAAGCTAGGAAGACGGGGCACCGGCCAGGCGAGCTGCGTCAGCTAATCGGCTGGACTCAAAACATCGTTGACCCAGTTCCAAGCCGAAGTGCGATAGCGACTAGGTTTTAACAGCCAAGCGTCGGTGTGTGCGGCTTTAGCCAATGCATTGGGAAATTCGCCCAAGGCTTCGCGAGTATTGACGGGCAAGAACGTGAAGTGTTCGGTCTGGGAAAGCGAGGCTCGCAAGAAGTCTTTCGTCGGATCGATGTTTCCGTTCTGGCTGACCAACCACGGGCGATTCCCGGCGCGTTTGATTCGTCGGATCGCTTGTTCGCGATAATCGTCCAGTGGCGAACCCCAGTCGGTGCCACGCCACTGGCGGACGCCGTCGAAGTGGTCGTGCGTTACGAAGGCGGTCCAATGGCTGGCGATTTCATCGTCATGCAGACCGATCAAACTGACGCCAATCGCACCGCGTGAGAAGCCACATAGAAACACTGCGTCAGGATCTGCGTTGAAACGGCGGATGATTCGCGGCACGTTGACCTTCGCATAGTGCACCGTCGCGTCGATGTCGCCCCACCAATTCGGTGCGTTGCGTTTGCCAGATTCGTCGACGTAGGGAAGCGTGACCCAAATGAAACGGCCACCGGAGATCCCATACCCCAAGACCGCATCTTTGGGGTCGCCGGTCGATCCGGTCGGTGGATGCCGGTTGCCCGTGTATTCAAAAATGATCGGCAACGGCGGTCCGTTCTGATTCCAGTTGTCGGGCAAATACACGTGGTGAACGATGTCTGTGTCTGCAAACTCCGGAGCATGAATCGCGACACGACGTCCCGCGGTGGCAGGTCCGGTCGACAGTGCCGGAGGTTCAAGGACTTGTGCCGATTCCGGTTGCGGTTTTGCGTTGCGACGCCCCAGGCTGTCATCGCCAGCGACGGTTTCCAATGCCAAGCCGACAAACGATGCGATTACAAAGGGGTAGCAGAACTTCATCGGTAACTCGATGCAACTTCGAATCAAATCGGGTCATATCAGCTGGACGTTTGTTGTCCGTCGATCAGCGATTGGTTTTACTTCACTTGCGGGTCGGCGGTGAATCAAATCGAGTTGGTTTTCCCAGCGTCGCGTCGGTTGGCCGATCGGTGGCATGGAGTTTTTACGTTCGGCGGCAGGCGACCCGCGTGTTTCGCTTCCCTAATTTTCCGAAATCACCGACTCGGCAGCCCCGACCCCGGCTAGATTCGGCTAACTTCGTTTTTCAACCGTCCTGTTTCCCTGACGAGAATGAGAAGATGCGTCGAAGAGAGTTTCTTGCGTCCACCGCCGCCGCGTCGCTGGCCGCCGTCCAGTCATCCGCTTACGCCACCGCCGGTGATTCCGCGATCCGAGTCGGACTGATCGGTTCGGGCTGGTATGGCAAGACCGACTTGTTTCATTTGATCCAAGTCGCGCCGGTCGAAGTCGTGGGGATCTGCGATGTCGATTCCAAGATGGCCGAGGAAGCCGCGCAACTGGTTTCCAAACGACATCCGTCGGGCAATGTTCCGCCGACGTATGGGAAGCACGAAGACCTGTTGTCGAAACACAAGCCCGATGTGGTGTTGATCGGGACGCCCGACCACTGGCACTGTTTGCCGATGATCGATGCTTGTCGTGCCGGTGCGGATGTGTACGTGCAAAAGCCGATCAGCTGGGATGTTGCCGAGGGCCAGGCGATGGTCGCCGCGGCGCGGAAATACAACCGGACCGTCCAAGTCGGGTTGCAGCGGCGCAGCACTCCACACTTATTGCAAGCTCGAGATCGATTCATTCGCAGCGGCAAGCTGGGCAAGATCGCCTACGTCGATGTGCATGCTTATGGTGGCGGGCCTCGTGACTTTCCCGCGACGCAAGCGCCGCCGGAAAACCTGGATTGGGATCGCTATGTCGGGCCCGCACCTTGGCGCGACTATAACCCCGGCATCCATCCACGACGCTGGCGTGCCTGTGGTGAATTCAGCAACGGCAAGACCGGCGATCTGTGCGTGCACTTCTTGGACGTCGTGCGATATTTCTTGGATCTCGGGATGCCCAAGACGATTGCGGCGACGGGCGGACGGTACATGTTGCCGCCGGATTCCAACGTCAACCTTCACGATACACAAAACGCCTTGTTTGATTTTGGCGACGTTCAAGTGGCCTGGAACCAGCGGAACTGGGGCACCAATCCGGAACCCGATTATTCCTGGGGTGCGACGCTGTACGGCGACAAGGGAACGTTGAAGCTGAGCGTTCGTTCCTATGATTTCATTCCCAAGGGACGTGGCCAAGCGGAACACGGTGACTGGGTGGATGAAAGCGAACAGTATCCCGAAGACCAACAGCACAAAGAAACGGAGATGTTCGCCGCACCCGCCACGCGTCGTCACATGCAGGACTTTGTCGAAGCACGTCGTGAAGGCCGTCGTCCGGTTGCCGATATTGCCGAAGGTCATGCGTCGACGGCGTGCTGCTTGTTGGCCAATTTGTCGATGCACTTGGGACGTTCGCTGGCGTGGGATGCCGACGCCGGTCGGGTGATCGATGACGACGAAGCGAATCTGCAACTGGCGCGGCCGTATCGCGGCGACTGGGAACACCCGACGGCGCATGACGTTTGATTCCACTTTTCCGGCGAACCGTGATTCGGTCGGCGGACCGATCGCGGGGCGTGGTCATCGACATCACGTCTTCGTCAAAAATTCATCACGTCCCGGTTATGTCGTGGAGCCGACTTGGCATCGCGGACGTGATACCTTGCTGGGCTTGTGGCGGAAGCGTTCCGTTGGAGTGCGTTAGAAAGGGCCGTCACATCGAAGCCGACCCTTGGATCATGGGAGTCCACCGTGAGCGATATTCGCAGTCTGATGACCCAACAGTTTGAAAACGAGATCGCGCGGACGCGTCAGGTCTTGGACGTTGTTACCGATGCGGTGCTGGACTACCAGGCGAGCCCGACGATGCGATCGGTACGCTGGAACGTCAGCCATTTGGTCGATGTCCCAAGCTGGGCCGAGATCATCTTGAAAGCCGACGAATTCGATGTTGCCCCGCCGGACGGTCCGCCGCATGAGACACCCGAGATGGCGACGGTGGCCGACGCGATGAAAGCGTTGGACAAGAATGTTGCAGAGGCTCGGACGGCCTTGGCGGATTTCGACGTTCAATCTCTGGACGCCGATTGGTCGTTGAAAGCGGGGGGACAAACTCTGATGACGATGTCACGTTACGAGACATTTCAGATGTTTGAGATCTCGCACGTCGCACACCACCGCGGCCACCTGTTGGTGTACTTGCGGATGAACGGCGTGGAAACACCGCTGCTGTACGGCGGCTAATCGATTCAGCGGCTGAGCGATACGGCATCGGGCCACACGGATACGCATTCTCTGAGGGGCCAGAGCAGAACCTGCTGTGATCCGTGGCAAACTGCTGCGCGGAACGCTGGCGACGATGTGGTTGCCATGCTCGCAGAACAAATTCTCTGAGCCTTACTGGCAACGGTGCTCAGGCAACAACGCGATCCGACCGCCCGCTAATTGACAGCAACTGTTAAGAACGCCGACAATACCACGTTGCGGGGCTCACGCCCCCTTGAGGGGGCCAAACACGCTCGAACACGGATCGCGACGCCATGCCAACCCAACTCGACGACGTTCTCACGATCGACGAATTGGCGACCTATTTGAAGGTTTCCAAATCGACGCTCTACAAACTCGTCCAAGAGGGCAAGATTCCCGGCCAGAAAGTCGGCAAGCATTGGCGGTTTCATCGTGACGTCATCGAACGATGGCTCGGCAAAGACACGCCAACCGAACCGAAACGACCCAAGTAGACCGAACCGCCCAGCCAACGACCCAGCCAAGCGGCGACCGACGACCGGACCGCCGACGCGTCAAGCCGACCGACGCGGGCCAACCAACGGACTAACCGACCTGATGAACCAACCCGAATCGCACCTCGACAAATCACGCCTGAACAACCTGGCCGACGAGATATGGAAGTCGGCCGAGCGACTGCGCGGCAAGTTCAAAGCCCACGAATACCAAAACGTCGTTCTACCGATCATCACGATCCGACGTCTCGAGTGTGTCTTGATCCGTTGGCGCGAAGCCAAAGCCGACGAGATCCGATCGAAGCGACCCAAGATCACCGACGACGCATTGGAGAAACTGGTCAAAGGGTTGGAGTTGAATCCCGCCCAATCGCCCGGGTTCTCCAACTCGACGACGTGGACCATGCGGAAGGTCTACGAAGAAGATCACACGCTGTTGGAAAAGAACTTTCGCGCGTACCTGAAAGGCTTCTCGGAGAACATCCAAGACATTCTCGATAGCTTCGACTACCGGGCCGTCATCGGCAAAATGGTCAAGAACGCCCGGTTGGCACCGATCTTGAACCAATACTCGATTCTCGACATCGGGCCGCAATCGCTTTCCAGTCTCGAGATGGGGTACATCTACGAAGAACTGTTGCGGCGATTTTCGGAAGCCCACGCCGAGGCAGCCGGGGATCACTTCACGCCCCGCGAAGTCATTCGGTTGATGGTCGAGCTATTGCAAATCCCGATCCCGACGCGTCACACCTCGATCTACGATCCGGCTTGTGGAACGGGCGGCATGTTGTACGTCGCCAAAGAACACTTACTCGACAAAGCCAAGACAGACAAAGAACGCGAGGCCGTCGACAAGTTCATCACGTTGCATGGCACCGAGTTGATGGCCGAAACTTACGCGATCGCGCGTAGCGAAGCGTTGATCCGGAACGAAACCCAAACGACGATCCATTGGGGCAACTCGTTGATCCCGCATGTTGAGGGCAGCAAAGACCCCGGCGATCAATTCCCCGAGTCGAAACACCAATTCGACTACATGCTCTCCAATCCGCCATTCGGTGTGACTTGGGGCGGCAAAGACGGCTACCAAACAGAAGCCGAGAAGCTGGAATCGACGCGATACCGCGCCGGCATGCCAAGCGTTGGCGACGGATCGTTGCTGTTTCTGCAAACCATCTTGGCCAAGATGAAGCCCGCGCCCAAGAAAGGCAAAACGCAGCAAGGCGGAAGCAAAGTCGCGATCATCTTCAACGGTTCGCCGCTATCCAATGGCGATTGTGGCAGCGGTGAAAGCGAGATCCGACGCTGGATCCTCGAGAACGATTGGCTCGACGCGATTGTCATGTTGCCCGGCGATCTGTTCTACAACACCGGGATCTACACCTACATTTGGCTACTGCGCAACGACCGCGACGCGATCGGCCGCAAAGGCCGAATCATGCTGATCGACGCCCGCCAGCAGTACGAAAAAGAACCCAAATCGTTTGGTAACAAACGGAACCGAATTGTCGAGCGACATCGGGCATGGATCGAGGATCGCTATCACAACGGATGGAACCGACGCAAAGCCGACGACGACGTCCGGTTCTTCACCAAAGACGACTTTGCGTTCCACAAAGTCGAAGTCGTGTTCTGGCAAACCGACGAAAACGACGAACCCGCGATCATCACCGAACCGTTCCCGGTTTCCTTCACGTCGGGCAACGTCAGCAAGAAACAAGAGTTTTACGACAGCGAGATCACGTTCCATATCCGCGTGACGAGCCCCAAGACCGAAACGCTCCACGAGTTCGACATCACCGTCGGACCGGACGACAAGTTCTTGGACGCTTACAAAGCCGAGATCAAAGATCGGTTCGGTAAGGAGATGAAGAACTTCAACTCCAGCACGCTGAACAAGCTGGAACCAGAAGTCAGCTACACCCATCGGCACTACATCAAAGACGACGAATACATTCCGGTCGATCCGAAGGGCGATCCCGACAAGTACATCCCCGAGTTTCTGGAACGCGAGATCGAGAAACAAATCATTCGGTGGGAAGACCGTCCGCAACTCGGCTACGAGATCCTGCCAAACAAGTATTTCTACAAGTATGTCGAACCGCCCAAAGCCGACGACCTGTTGAGCGAGTTTTGGAAACTCGAAGAAAAAGCGGAAGACCTGTTAAAAGGTTTGGCGGAGGAAGTCGCCCAATGACAATGGCCAACAACTCCTCAGACTGGACGCAAACGCTTCCCGATAGCTGGGGATCCGATCGACTTGGAAAGTTTGCAGACATAATCGTTAGCAACGTCGACAAGAAATCCTACGACGATGAAACGCCGGTCCGACTTTGCAACTATGTGGACGTCTACAAGAACGACTTCATCACCAGCGACGTCGAATTCATGGACGCGACTGCAAGTGATCACGAGATCAACAAGTTTGCGCTGAATGTCGGTGATGTTCTTGCAACTAAAGACTCCGAGAACCCAATGGACATTGCGGTCCCTGCTCTGGTTAAAGAGGACTTGCCCGGTGTGTTATGTGGGTATCACCTGGCTATAGTACGAGCGGATGGGCGCCGACTGCTTGGCGCATTCGCAGCGTGGTTACATTTGTCCCGATCAATTGGCCAACATTACGAAAAGCATGCAACCGGAATCACACGTTGGGCAATTGGAAAACGTGATTTCAAAACTTGCCCGGTCCCCTTACCCCCGATCGACGAACAGCAACGCATCGCGGACTACCTCGACGCGAGTTGCGAGGCGATTGACCGGGCGGTCGAGACGAAGCAGAAGCAACTCGACACCCTCGACGCGCTTCGCAAATCCATCATCCAAAAAGCCGTCACCCAAGGACTCGACCCGAACGTCCCGATGAAAGACTCGGGGGCTCTCTGGTTCCCACGCGTACCAGAGCATTGGAAAGTTGGGCGTTTGAAGGGCATCGCGGAACTACTGAGTGGTTACGCGTTCGATAGTCGAACCTACATCGAAGATGGAACGGCAATCATTAGGATCAGTGAAGTCGTTGATAGTCCAGACCTATCAATAGCAAAACGCGTCCCGAATGACTTTAGAGAAACACTATCTCGTTTTCTGTTGCAGACGGGGGACGTTCTGATCGCGATGACCGGCGCGACAATTGGGAAGAGTGCTGTGTTTCGGTGTGACGAGCCGTGTTTTCTGAATCAGCGTGTGGGTGCCTTTCGGCCAATCAATTCAGATGACGTATTCATCGCGTATCTGATCAAGTCAGAATTGGTTCGCGAACAGATTGATATATTCTGCTATGGAAGCGCGCAACCCAACATCGGACGCCACCAACTTGAGAACATGATCGTCCCTATTCCCCCACGATGTGAGCAGTCGGCAATTGCGGATTTCCTATTGAATCGCCTACGGCAGATTGATCAAGTTGCGGCGGTAACTCGCGATCAAATCCGTAGTCTGAATGCGTACCGCAAATCACTAATCCATGAATGTGTAACCGGCAAACGCCGAATCTCGGAAGACGACGTCGCCAAGGTGAAAAGCCATGTTTGAAGGGCCCGAGCACAAGTTTCAACGTCATATCGCGGACTTTCTGGTCCGCGAAAATGGCTACGCTGTGCTCGAACAGTCCGAAATTATCGACACCGACTACTACTTCGCCGAAGATCATCTCTACGCGTTCCTGAAAGCCACCCAAGCCGAAACGCTCGAGCGATTGGAAGTCGACTACGGCAGCGATTCACGCGACGAGATATTCAAAGCACTTCGCGACGAACTTAACCGCCGGCCATTGTGGATGATCATCCGATCCGGCCTACGCGTTCGCGGTCACGACTTCAAACTCTATTTCCCGAAAGCCCGATCAAGCGAAAGCGTCGCCGCGACGCTTTACAAAGAGAACCGAATTACGTTCATTCCCGAACTTATCATCGGCGGCGGCAAACGTCCCGACTTCGTGTTCTTTCTGAACGGTTTGCCTATCATCACGATCGAACTGAAGCACGAAAAAAACCAGAACGTCCACGACGCCGTCACCCAGTACGTCGACCGCGACCACAACGACCGCATCTTTCAATTGCCGTTCTTGCACGTCGCCGCCGATACCGCCGATGTGATGGTCGCAACCGATCCGAGTCGCGAAAAGAACTTTCGCTGGTTCAATACCGGACTGACCAACGAACCGACAACCGACGGGGAATACCCGGTCGAGTATCTGTATCGTCAAGTCTTGTCCCAAGAAAGCTTGCTCGAGGCGATCGCGTTCTATCTGGTCCGCGCCCCGAAACAAGAGGCAACCGCCGAACGCCCGGAGCAACCGGCTTTCACGATCTTTCCCCGCTATCACCAACACCGCGTCGTCGAGAAGATCGCCGACGAGACGCAAGAACACTTTGCGACCACGGGCGACGTCGGCCGAAAGTTCCTCGTCAATCATTCGGCCGGTTCGGGCAAGACGTTGACGATGTGTTGGCTGGCCGATCGCTTGCATAGCATCTACAAGCCCGGCACGACCGAAAAGATGGTCAACATGATCTTTCTGGTCACGGATCGAAAGTCGCTCGACAAGAATATTCGCGAAGATCTGCAAAAGTTCTCACACCTGAAAGACGTCGTCCGGTTCGCCAAGAAGGCTCGCAACCTTGGCGACCTGATCCGCGATCGAGCCCAGATTATCGTCACGACGCAACAAAAGTTTCACTACATCTTGAAACGCTTTGCCGATGACGCCGAATTAAGGACGTTACGCGTTGCGTTCTTGATCGACGAGGCGCACCGATCCCAAGAGGGACGCATGGCGACGGACCGGTCGAGAATGTTTCGCGATGCCGAAGCCGTCTCGGAAAAACTGGGAAGCTACACCGTCGAAGAGGACGACGACGCGGAAGAAGCGGAAGTTGTCACCGAAACGGCCAAGACCGGGGCGGACGATCCCGACGTCGAAGACGCGACCGAGAAAGAGGATCCGCAAGACAAGTTGGCCAAGGTGATCGAGGAACGCGATCTGAACCAATTGTTCGTCGCGTTCACGGCAACGCCCAGCCCCGCGACGCAACAACTATTCGGCGAACCGTTCGACACCTACAGCGAAGCGGAAGCGATCGCCGAGGGTTACATCGTCGACGTAGTCCAAAGCATCATTTCCTACAAGACGCTCTACAACCTGAGTTGCTCGATCTTACCGATCGGCGAAGAGGAAAAATTGTACCCGGCCGGCGTTGTCTCGAAAGCATTGAAGAACGTCGCCTACCAAGATCCCGAACTGATCCAATACAAGGCGGAAGTCATGTTGCGGATCTTCGAGGAACAAGTCGCCAACCTGATCGACGGCCGATCCAAAACGATGATCGTCGCCACAAGTCGACTGGCCGGCCTGCTGTATTACCAGATCATCAAACGCAAGTTGAAGGAACGCGCGGCGAACTACAAAGTTCTCTACGCGTTCACGGACTTCGTTCACCCCGACACGAACAAGGTGATCTCGGAACACGAATTGAACGACTTGAAAGAGGGCGAGTTGATCGAAGACCGATTCGCCGAAGACGCGTATCGGTTGATGGTGGTCGCCAGCAAGTTTCAAACCGGATTCGACCAACCACTATTGGCCGGCATGTTCTTGGACAAAGCCGTCGCCGATCGCAACGCCGTTCAAACGATCTCACGTCTCAACCGATGCCATCCCGACAAATCGGACGTCGTTGTCGTTGACTTCACGAACAACGCCAAAGCGATCCTGAAAGCGTTCAACAAGTATCGACACGGTTCGCCACACGATCCCGATGAACCCGATTCGCAAAAGTGCCTCGATTTGTACGACGAGATCTTGGCCGTCGGCCTGTTCGAGCAATCCGACGCGCCGCCGATCGTTAAGTTGATCGAGGAGAACGACGACGCAAGGCTACAAACGGCCGTCAATGAACTGCGAAAGCGGTTCGCCGGTCACTTTGCCCCTGATTCCGACGAGCGCAAAGAGTACGTCTATTTGCTGGCCAAGTTCGTCAAGATTTATCATTTTTTGAATCGATTCTTCGCCTACGAATCGCACATTCGCGAGTTTGCCGAGTTCTGTGAGTACGTTGGTCCGCAACTAATCAAAGCCGGCAGCGTTTCGGAACTGATGAAACAGGTTCGGGCGACTTTCGTCGACAAGGCGGCCGTCACCTACGAAGGGACGGTCGAGATGCCGGGCGGCCAGAAAAAGCCGAAGCCGCGAAAAGGGGGCGGCGGCGGTGGAACACCACCGAAGAAAGTTTCCGTCCAAGACATGATCGCGAAGATCCGCGAACAATTCGAGATCACGGACGAAGAGGCGCTGCACATCAAAGAAGTCTCAGAAGAAAAGATCGCCGACGAGAACATCCAACAAACCGTCGCCGCCCACCGTCACGACCGCGCCTACCTCGACGGCATCTTCCGCGACCAAGTCGACAAGGGCATCCAAGACGCCTACGCGTTGCGTCTGTTGTACGAACAACTCGGGGATCCCAAGTACATCGACCCCGGCGCGATCTTCGACATCATGGCTTACACGGTCATCCAAAAAGGCATCGAACTAGCCGAGTCAGCGTAGAGATACCGTAGACAACTAAACCGTACCGTAATTTGTCAAGAACGAAGGAAGAAAGATGCCAGAAGAAGACGTGATGGAATTCTCCGATCCCCCGGAGGAACAAGAAAGTGAGATCGACGAGATTCCCAAGGATCTGAGGGCGCTCCGTACGCAAGCGTACGACAAAAGCATCAGCGATCTGGTTGAGATGATCAAGAATGGCGACATCATCCTAAACCCCGAGTATCAGCGTGATTATGTTTGGGACGACACCAAAGCATCCTTGCTGATCGAGTCAATTCTTTTGAACGTTCCAATTCCTGTGGTCTATGTCGCCGAAGACGAGGATGGTTGCTGGAACGTTGTCGACGGGCTCCAGCGTCTAAGTTCGATTGCCCGTTTTATGAACAACGAATTTGCGTTGCGGGGGCTTGAAGTTCTGTCCGACTTGAATCGCTTGCGATACCACAAGCTCAACCCCAAGGCGAGTCGAATCCTTCGCAACGGCATCATCCGTATTATCTTGATCTTTAAGGAGTCGCATCCCGACATTAAGTACGAGATCTTCATGCGACTAAATAAAGGTGCGATCACACTCTCTGAGCAAGAGTTACGCAACTGCTTATACCGAGGAACGTTCAACCAGCTTTTGCACAAGCTACGAGAGCACCCGTCAGTCTTAAAGCTCATGCGGCGAAAGGAGAAACACAAACGCATGACCGATGCCGAACTTCTTCTTCGACATTTCATGGTGTCTGAAGGCTATTCGCCGTCGATTAAGTCAGTCGAGGGATACACCGGGAACATGCGATCTTCGCTGAACGGTTTTATGCGGAAGAAGCAAAATGCTGGACCGCAGGAAATCGCTCGGATGGAAAGCGAGTGTATTGCGACAATCGAAACTTGCTTGGATGTGTTTGGCGACGACGCATTGCAACGTGTCGATGAAGACGGAAACTTCGATGGACGGCTGAATCGCGCATTGATGGATTCGGTGTTGGCGTGCTTCAAACTTCACGACGAAGCTGACTTGAAGGCAAACAAAGATGGTATCAAGAGCGGTTTAATAGAATTATTCAACGATCCGAAATTCCTCGACGCGATAACGGTTCGCACGTCCGACAAAAAGAAGATGGACTACCGCGTGTCGAAGTTCTGCTCAATGGTCGATGAGGTATTGGCAGCACCATGACATTGTCGATCGAAGCTGGATCAGAATTTGAAGAGTCGCTGCAAGAGTTCAATCTGCTTTTGGAATTGGCGGTCCAAGCCGACGAGAACGACGAGGACGAGCAATACGCAGTATTTCTTAAATGCGCTCTCTTGTTGCTCACCTCGAAGTTCGAGTGCTTTTTGGAAGAGCTTGTCGAAGAGGTCGGGGATTGGATTAGAACCGAGAATGTTCCGTGTAGCGTGCTTCCGATCGAAATATCGACGCACTACACGCATCGTCGGTCATGCAACGTAGAATCACACTACAACCAAGCGAAGTTTGAAGACATTCGTGTTAGTTCTACAGCGTTGGCCAAGTTCTGGTTGGATCAAGATTCAGGAGATTTTGAAATCGACTGCAAGTTCAGCTATGGCAAACACGGCGAGAAAGAAGTTGCAAAGTTGCTTCGTCGAGTCGGGGTCCCTGATCCGTTCGACGCGATCAATGTCGAGATCGAGAAAGCCGATGGGACGACCCAGCAAGTCGATATGGCGGGCATCGTCAATTCGTTGACAGCGATTCGGAATAATGTTTTGCACCAAAACGCTTCTCCCCAATTGACGCATGTTTTTCTGCTCGAGAAACACGCCTGTCTTCTCAAGTTTAGCCAAGAGCTTGTGACCCACATCGAAAACATGTTAGGCGGGTTGGTTTCGCAAGGAACGTAAAAGGTACTCCCGACGGATCGCGTTTCTTTCTAGGGCCCCCAGAACAGCCCCCAATGTAGGCACACTTTCTTTCGTTCTACATCATTCACAAAGGATTGTGATGGACGACTTTACGTCTCGAACCGCCGATCACATGCTCGACTACTTGGGCAGCGATGGCGATCCCGGTTGGGTGTTCTTCCGCCAATTCGGCGAATGGGGGGCAAAAATCAGGATGGTGTCGCACGGCACGGCGGAAGACGTTATCGCTAACTCCATCGCGCCGAGTCCAACCTCGGCACCGTTTCGCGTGAACGGACAACACATAGACGCGTGGGGCTAGGGCAACAGATCCGTCAGATCGACGCCTTCGCTGGTCGGCTGGACCATTCGGATGCTGCCGTCGACGTCGAAGTCCAGGTATTCGGCGCGAAGCTGGCGCTGGTGTTTCGGATCGTCGTTGACCCACTGATGGTAAAACAGGATCCAGCGGCCACGATACTTGATGATGCTGTGGTGATTGTTGCCGCCGTAGGGTTTCATGAATTCGCCGCGGAATTCAAACGGTCCCAGCGGACTGGACCCGGTGTAGTAGATCAAGTTGTTCCAGCCGCGTGCGATCGTGAAGTAATACGTGCCGTATCGTTTGAAGACGTAGGCGGCTTCGAAGCGGTCGGGGCGGTATTCCAGATTCAGGTCGATCGGGCCTTGGACGATCGACTTCATGTCGTCGCCCAGTTGGTAGACCCGATCCTGTAGGTACAGCCAGTAAACGCCGTCGTCGTTCAAGATGGCCGGGTCATGACCGCGGACCAGCGGCTGTTCGGTCAGTTCGGTGAAGGGACCTTCGGGGGATTCCGCTTCGGCGACGCCGACGCCTTGTCGGCCTTTGCCGCCGTTGTTGAAGTAATAGAACAGGTAGTACTTGTTGTCTTTCTTGGTGATGTCCGGTGCCCACGCCTTGTGGGTTCCCCACCGCGAATCCCTGTCGGAAAAAATGGTTCCGTGATCGGTCCAGTTGACCAGGTCATTGGTTGAATAGCAGGACCAGCCTTTTTGTTGGTCCCAGTCTTTGTTGTCCGTGGTCGGGTACAGAAACAGACGTCCATCATCGCCGATGATGACCGACGGGTCGGCACCATAAAACGGATGCCCGTTGACCCGCAGCGGATTGTTCGGGGGTGCCGCGGGGGAATCCGTCTTCGCAGTGTTTTGGTTTTCCGTTTCGGCGGAATCGGCCACCACGACGGACATTGAATGACACAGGACAAGAATGAAGCCGAGAAGTACCGAATGAATTGGCCGAGATTGCTGGAGCATGGCAGGGGGTGAAGGAGTTCGGGTGACGGATCGGCAGAGAAGGTGGGACGGAAAGCCAATCCTGGGGAATCGACGCGAACAGACAAGAGCAGATTTTTGGACGAGCACCGGCGGTGATTTGCTGGCAAGACGAAACAGAAAATGTCGGACAAACCATGCCCGATTGGGCTGAATTTCAAATCACCGTTCAGATACAATATGTCGCACGTTCTTTCGCAAAGGCGCAATCATGCATCAATTTTCACCAGCATTTTCTAAATGGCCGATCGTCTTGACGGTCTTGCTGTGCCAGATGCATGCGCCTGTGCCCGTTGTTCACGATCATCAACACGTTGGTGTTGCGTTTCGTCTTCATGATCATTTGACGCAACGTCATCACGACTTGTCCGATGACGCATGTCGGCATGTTCACTGGGTTTGGCCGGGAGCGTGCGATCCATCGAATTCGTCGCACGATGATCCGATCGATGAATCGATGCCCAGCATTCCGATGTTCAGTCGTCACGTCGGCGGCGATGTGATGGCCGGATTGGGGGGCGGTGTGAACGCCACCGAATCGCTGGACATGATCGGTCTGGCGATTGCCCCGTTGATGGCCGGTGGCTTGGTCCGTGGACACGGCGATGTGATCCGCGGCGGTCTGTATCGCGTGGACAAAACACGTTTTCTGGGACGCCCTTGCGCGGTGCTTTGTATCGCAAGGTGTTAACCGATTCGACGCATTGAATTGCTGTTGTTGATCGGTATCTCAGCACCCTTGGACCGTCGAATTCGATTGGTCCATCAGCGGGATGATTGAATGATTCGTCACGGAACGAATCGTTCACATCGCCGTCGATGGCATCGCGGATCGGTGAACATGGTCCTGGCCGGAAACAAGATTCGTTTTGCAATCATGTTCCCGTCGGTGTGTTTCCCAAGCGAAATTTTTTTCTCACCGCTATGAAGATCCACCACTGGATTGCCGTTGCCATGATTGGCGTCGGCGGCCTGTTGGCGTTTACCGCCTATTGGCAAGAACAAAGTCCACCATCACAGACGCCATCCGCATCGGTATCGGGTGATGCGTCGGACGAAACCGAGGTTGTTCAAGGAAGTCTGGTTCGATTGACGGCCAAAAAGATGGCGGCCGCGGCGATTCAGATCCAGACACTTCAGCCCACCGAATTGATCGTCACGCGGACTTACCCCGCCAGGTTCGAATACGATCAATCGCTGCACGTGGCAATCAACGCGCCGACCGACGGCATCTTGGAATCGATCCAAGTCAAACCCGGTGACGACGTAAAGTCGGGGCAGGTCATTGCGATCTTTCGCAGCCCCGCGATCGGTCAAGCACGCAATGAATGGCTGCGTCGTTTGGACGAAGCCGAATTGGCATCCAATGAAAGCGATTGGAAACAAACCATCCGATCGGGAACGTTGCAGTTGATCGAACGAATCGAGCAGCGCCAGGCAATCGAACAGATCAAAGCGGAGATGCAGGATGTCACGTTGGGGCAATACCGTGGCGACTTGCTGATGCAGTACAGCCAATGGTTGCTGGCCGACCGGCTGGCACGGTCGGCGGGCAATATCGGCCAATCCGGGGCGGTCAGCGGCCGGGTCGTTCAGCAACGGCAAGCATCGGTGGACCAAGCCGCCGCATCGCTGAGCGCCGCGATCGAATCCGCACGCTTTGAGGTTGAACAAACGGCTCGCGATGCAACGGTTCGTTACCAGGCCGCGCAGCGATCGGTCGATCTGGCGGCCCAGCAAGTGGCGAATTTGACCGGACAGATGCCACAGCGGTCGTCCGACTTGAACCAGCCAGGAAAAGCGAGCGGCGTTGCCGAAGCCGGTGTTGATGAAACGGGCGATGCCGATGGCAGTGATCTTTCCCGGTTGGTGCTTCGCAGCACCATCGACGGCGTCGTCCAGGAGCGGCGGTTTGCACCGACCGAACGCGTCACAGCGGGTCAGCCCATGTTTGTCATTGCCGACACATCGCGATTGTGGGTGCGTGCAGACATTCGTGACGACGATGTCGCATCGGTCCATGTATCACCCGGTGATTCGGTGCGGCTGGTTCCGACCAGTATGCCGGAAAGAGCGCTCGACGCGACCGTTCATTTCATGGGGCGTCGGTTGGACCCGCAAACCGGCACGATTCCCTTGGTGTTGACCGTTCCCAACGACAACGAATGGTTTTGGCCCGGACAATTTGCCCGTGTTTCGGTACCGATCCAACGCATCGAATCGGCATTGGTGGTACCGGAATCGGCCGTGATCGACGTCGATGGTTCGACCAGCGTGTTTGTCCGTGATGGGGAATCCTTTCGCGCCGTCGGCGTACAGTTGGGACGCACCGGCCGACAGGGCGTGCAGATCACCGAAGGGTTGCATGCGGGAGACCCCGTGGTGACCGAAGGTGCGTTCGTGTTGAAAAGCGAACTGTTGTTGGAAGGAGAGGAGTGATCGATGCTGAAGCGATTGATCGAACTCTCGTTGCACCACCGCATGTTGGTGTTTGTCATCACTTTCCTGGTCGCCTTGGCCGGATTGCGCAGTGCATTGCACTTGCCCATCGACGCGGTGCCCGATTTGACCAACACTCAGGTCACGGTGATGACCGAGGCGGGGTCTTTGCCGCCGGTGGAAGTCGAACGTCAAGTGACGTATCCGATCGAATGGGCGATGGGTGGATTGCCCAACGTCGAAGAAGTCCGCAGTGTTTCAAAGTTCGGGCTGTCGGTCATCACGATCGTCTTCAACGAAGGCACCGATGTCTACTTTGCAACGTCGCAGGTGGACCAGCGGTTGTCGTCGGCAGCCGCCGAAATCCCTGAAAACTATGGGCCGCCTGAATTGGGGCCGATGACGACCGCTCTGGGCGAAATCCTGCAGTTCGAAGTGCGTGACGATTCGAAGTCGCCGATGGAACTGAGAACGCTGTTGGAATGGCAGATCGCACCGCGGTTGCGTGAGGTCGCCGGAGTGACCGAGATCAACAGCATGGGCGGCTTTTACAAAAGCTTCGAAGTCCGTCCGGATCCCGATCGGTTGACATCCCTGGGCATCGGATTGGATGAACTGTACCGGAGGATCGAAGATGCCAACGTGAACGCAGGTGGTGGTTACATCGTGCACCACGGAGAACAACGCTTTTTGCGTGGCGAGGGATTGTTGGTCGACGAATCGGATTTGGGCAACATCGTTCTGCGTCGCAACGACGAAGGCCTTCCATTGTTGCTGTCCGATGTCGCACGCATCTGCATCGCACCGTTGCCACGTCAGGGGGCGGTCAGTCGTGACGGTCGTGGCGAGGCGGTGACCGGCATGGTGATGATGCGGATCGGTGAAAATTCACGTGAGGTGGTTGCACGCGTGAAAGACCGTATCGAAGAATTGCGGGAATCGTTGCCGTCGGGTGTTCAGCTGGAGATCATCTATGACCGTGAAGATCTGATCGGGCGGACATTGAAAACGGTCTTGAAGAACCTGGTCGAAGGCGGCGCTTTGGTGGCGATTGTCTTGTTGGCGATGCTGGGCAGCATCCGGGCCGGTCTGATTGTGGCCTTGGCGATTCCGCTGTCGATGCTGTTCGCGTCCAATTTGATGTTGGCCCTGGGGATCTCGGCCAGTCTGATGAGTCTGGGGGCGATCGATTTCGGGCTGATTGTCGATTCGTCGGTGATCATGGTGGAAAACTGTGTCCGGCGTCTGTCCGAGACGGCGGCGACGGGCATGAATCGACTGGCCGTGATACGCGATGCGGCGATCGAGGTCCGGGGACCGACGATGTTTGGCGAACTGATCATTGCGGTGGTCTACATCCCCGTGCTGTTGCTGGAAGGCACCGAAGGAAAGCTGTTTCGGCCCATGGCATTGACCGTGCTGTTTGCGCTGGGCGGTTCGCTGATTCTGTCCATGACGTTGATGCCGGCCTTGGCGTCGGTCGCGTTGCCCAAGTCGCCCAAAGAAAAAGAGGTTTGGTTTCTGCGATGGATCAAACGGTTCTATTTGCCTTTGGTGGGGCTGTGTTTGCGATGGCCCGTTTTGACCATCGGAACCGCGTTGATGGTGTTTTTGATCAGCATTCCGATTGCTCTCGGCTTGGGGGCGGAATTCATGCCTCGTTTGAACGAGGGCGATTTGTTGGTGGAAGCCGTACGGCTGCCCAGTGCGTCGTTGGAAGGTTCACGAGAAATGGCACAGGCCGTTGAATCGGAGTTGACGCAATTCCCCGAGGTCAAAACCGTGTTCACCAAAACGGGGCGACCCGAAGTCGCCAATGATGTGATGGGCGTCCACCAGTCGGACGTGTGGGTCATGCTGAATCCACCCGACCAATGGCCGGCGGCAAAGACCCGTGATGAATTGATCGCAGAAATGGAAGCGGTCCTGACCGACCGAGTTCCCGGCGTGGCGTTCGGTTTCACCCAGCCGATCGAAATGCGGGTGGACGAGTTGGTGGCCGGGGTGAAAGCCGATGTGGCCGTGTTGGTGTTCGGCGACGACTTGGACGTCTTGGCCGACAAAGCCAAGTCGATCGAACGTGTGCTGAAGCAAATACCTGGTGCGGCGGATGTGAAAGCGGACATCCAATCCACGTTGGAAACCTTGAACATTCGACCTCGCCGCGATCGGCTGGCACGCTACGGCATCGATGCCGCGGCGGTAATGGACGTGGTGGCGGCGATGGGAGGACGACCGGTGGGCGAGATCCTGCAGGGCCGTGCGCGTTTCCCGATTCGTGTAAGGTTGCACGAAAGTTGGCGCAACAGTGTCGCGCAGATGAAACAGTTGCCCGTTGGTATCGCCGGTGGACAAGTCGTGCCGCTGGGTGAATTGGCCGACATTACGCTGGAACAAACACCGCCTACGGTCGAACATGAAGACGGCCGTCGTCGGACATTCGTGTCGGCCAACGTCCGCGGTCGAGATGTGGCAAGCTTTGTGTCCGATGCCAAGCAGCAGATTCACGATCAAGTGCTTTTGCCGGCAGGATATGAGCTGCGTTGGGGGGGCGATTTTGAAAACTTGCAATCGGCCAGCAAGCGATTGCTGTTGATCACGCCGCTGGTTCTGGTGCTGATCTTTTTGTTGTTGCACACCAGTTTCAACTCGATGCGTTTGGCAATGTTGATCTTTCTGTGCGTGCCCATGGCGGCCAGCGGCGGTGTGTTTGCATTGATGTTGCGGGGAATGCCGTTCAGCATTGCGGCTGGGGTCGGTTTCATTGCGTTGTTCGGCGTCGCGGTGCTGAACGGCCTGGTTTGGGTCAGCGACGCCGAAAATCACCGTCGATCAGGGGAATTGCCGAAGGACGCCGCGATGTCGGCCGCCGACGATCGACTGCGTCCCGTGTTGATGACCGCGTTGGTGGCAAGCCTGGGATTCCTGCCGATGGCGATGTCCACCAGTGACGGTGCGGAGATCCAGCGACCTTTGGCGACCGTGGTGATCGGTGGACTGGTGACCAGTTCGCTGTTGACGTGCCTGGTGATCCCCACGGTCTATTCCGTGATGGCGATTCGCGGGAATCGGTCCGACAACCCGTTTGAGACCGCTGGCGAGATCCCGGTGGAGACTTCCCTGTAATCGCATCTCGGTTTGACGCGCAACGGTGCGTCCGGTGACCGGTATGCTACGCAAATACATCGGCCGAACGTTGCCGGTGTTTTCCAGCCACCGTCATTGGCAGCGCCGTCGAATGAAGTCTTTCGAAATTGTGAATTCTTATCGGTCATCACTGGCAAAGGTTTGCCTATGTTTGGCCGCGTTGTGTTCATCGGCTTCCGCGTTCGCAAAATCGGGTGATCCGCTGGCCATCCGACTTTGGCCCGACGATGTTGTTTCGGTGGAATCGTTTTGGGGGCTGGAGGTCTACATCGATCTCGGCAGAGCGAGCGTCAGCGACGGAGCCAGGGCGAATGATCTGGACGCCACATCGGGGCGTGTCACCGTCGGTACCGATCAGGCCATCAACCATGTTTTGGATCGTCTGCCCAATCAAACGCTGGCCACGTGGACACCGGCCGAGCAAACACGTGTGGCAAGTCCTCATGCGATTCGCGTCCGCTGCCCCGGCGGTCGATCGGAGGATCAGGCCGCATCGAGCGTGTTTTTGATCGACGCCGATGGTGTGACAATCGTGGTGGTCGCCGGCGATCAGCTGCGATCGGTGCAGGGACAATTCGTTGGGGATGTCCGGCCCGACGTGATGGTGATCGCGACGGACGATGCGGCTAAAGTCCAAGCGTGGGCACGAAAAGAATCCAACGCAGCGATCCTGCCGCGTCGAATCGTCCTGTCCAGTGCTTCGGGATCCAGCGATGTCGATGGATCAAACGCACACCGGATCGATCACAACACGATGGCTGTATCGGCAAGCGGTTTGAAAGACCAACCGATGCAGTGGTTTTGGATGACCGACCAGCCGTGGCAGATGAAGGCATCGCTGGTGAAACCCTTCGATGCCATGGAAGCGGCTTGCCAAAAGTCACAGCAGGTCTTTGCAAAGCTTTCGGACAAGCAGTTGAACTTTCGGCCCTCCAACGGCACTCATACGCCGCGTTGGAACGCCGAACACATGATGGGGCGACAGCTGCTGTTCTTTTCACAGATCTATCACGCGATCGATGACCAGATTCCCGTCATGGATCAAAATCCCAAGCAGATGCCGCCGGACTACACGCCGGCACATCCCGAATGGGACGGCGTTGAAGAGGCCAGGCAGATGCAGCGGGTGAGCGATTTCTGTCGGCGTTTTGCCTATTTGTTGCAAGGGATTGAACCGGAGGACAAGGCCCCTGGGTCACGATGGCCGACGTTGCGGGCATTGATGAAACAGATGCAGCGACACTATGGCGAGCACACGACCAATACAATTGCGAAGTTCGAACTGGTGGATTTTCCCGATGAGTAATCTGTTTCGTAATACGATCGTCATTGGTATTTCCATGACCGTGTGGTTGTCGGTCGTGTCGGATCGCGCCCGCGGCGCAGATCCGCTGCGGGAACAGGCGTTGCGGACAGCGAAACTGGCCACCACGTTTCTGACGGAAAACATCGCAGATCATGGCGGATATCTTTGGCGTTATTCGTCGGATTTGAAAGTTCGTGAGGGCGAAGGCGTTGTGGATACAGCCACCGTCTGGGTGCAGCCGCCAGGGACGCCCGCGGTGGGCGAAGCGTTTGTGCGTCTGTATCAGGCGACATCGGATCCACAGTTTCTGGACGCCGCGATGGCCGCCGCCGGTGCGCTGCGGCATGGACAGATGCGTAGCGGTGGCTGGCAGGCACACATCGAATTTGATCCGGACCGGCGCGCCAAATGGGCTTATCGGACCGAACCGCCGGGGAAGAAACGCAAGGACCAATCCAGCTTGGATGATGACAAGACACAGTCATCGATTCGGTTTCTGGTTCAGCTGGATCGTGCAACCGGTTTTCGCGATGCCGGCATCCACGCCATGACCACCGATGCATTGAAAGGGCTGATGAGTCAGGGCCAGTTTGAAAACGGCGGTTTTCCTCAAGTTTGGATGGACCAACCGCCCGTCGATGCCAAGCGTCCGCCGATCCAAGCGTCCTTTCCCGAACAATGGCCACGCGAATATCCCGGCCACGGCGAATACTGGCATCGATACACCCTGAACGACAACTTGGCGTCGACGTTGATGACGACGCTGATTTTGGCGAGCGAGACCTACGATGACCCGGCCTATCGTGATGCCGCCATCCGCTTGGCCGATTCGTTGTTGTTGGCGCAGTTGCCTTCGCCTCAACGGGCGTGGGCCCAGCAATACAACCAGCAGATGCAGCCGATCTGGGCAAGGAAGTTTGAACCGCCCGCGGTCAGTGGCTCGGAATCGCAAGCCGTCATCGACACTTTGATGGATGTGTATCAATGGACCGGGGACGAAAAGTATTTGAAGCCGATTCGTCCGGCGATCGATTATCTGCAACGCAGCCGTTTGTCCGACGGAAGGTTGGCACGGTTCTATGAACTGCGAACCAACCGGCCGCTGTACTTCGATCGCCAGTACAACCTGACGTATGACGATTCCGACATGCCGACGCACTATGCATTTAAAATCGGGGATCGAACGGAAAGATTGCGACGGCGTTATGAACAAGTCATCGGTCGGGGCATGGTCGCAGACGATGCACGAGAGGCTTGGCTGGATCGGTTGATCGGCCGTCGCGAAGCCAATGCGTCAAGAATCCGAAAGATCGTTGGCGCGATCGATTCACGTGGTGCCTGGGTGGCCGACGAACCGATGCGGTACCACCGTCATCCAGGGCCGTCGATCAGCATGGCGACGACCGTGGACCACTTGAACCGTATTGCTGACTTTTTGAATACGTCGAATTGACCTTGAGGCGGTCGACGATGCGTCAGTCTTTCTGAACCACGGGGTACAGTCGCAACTTGCGGTACTTCACCGACGTGTGATCGCCTTGCAACAGAATCGGTCCCGGTGCGGTGTCGTCCGATTCAATGCCGCCGCCGGTGCATCCCGCCAACGGTTCATTGTCGATCACGGTGACACCGTTTAGCTGAACCGTGATGTGTCGGTCCACCAAAGTCAGCACGTACTGGTTCCACTGTCCGCCGAGCTTGCCGGCGTTGGTGGACGGGGCAATGCGACCAAAGATTGCACCGGGGCCACTGATCCCTTGCATCTTGCTGTCACGGTCCACGACTTGGGCTTCGTAGGTCCCACGCAGATACACACCGCTGTTGCCGCCGGCGGGGACGTTGTATTCCAGTTCCAAGCGAAAGTCATTGAATTTCTGGTCGGTGACCAAATTTCCAAAGACGCCGTATGCACTGAAGTCCTGCTTGGGTGTTTCATTGATCAAGACGCCATCGACCGCTCGCCAGCCGTTTTGCTTTCCCGCCGGGATCAGTGACCAGCCGGACAAATCGTTTTCGCTGAGCAGGTCGATGGGTTCACCAAATTCGACTTTGGCCAAGTCTGGTTTGGACGGCATCAATGGAATCCGCTTTCCACTCAGCCGAACCGTTTCGGTGGGGGATGAATCGTCGCCGGCCACTCGTTGTGTAAACGTCAGCGTCATCGAATCATCGTCGTTCAGCTTTGCAATCAAGTCGCCGACCAATTCATAGGCGACGTCCGCGCCCCCCGGTTTCCATTTTCGTTTACGAACGAATGCCAGGGACCCGTCGTCGGTCCAGCGTGTTTTTTGAATCGGGCCAGCGCTACCGACGCTCCACAGCAGCGATCCGGTGGGGGTTTGCAGGTCGTTGGTTCGAATGTCCAGCCATACCGGATAGCCGTCGGACAGATGGAATGACCAGGTTCCGTCATAGCCCAACCGTTGGACCGTATTCCAAAAGTCATCCCGCATCGCGTCCACGTCGATACGGTCGTAAACCCAAATCGGTCGACCGCCATTTTCCGGCGGCCCGGGAACCTGTTTTTCGTTCGCCATCTCGGGGTGCAACATCGCTTCGACCAAAGCCAAGTCCCACATCACCCATTTTTGACTGTCGGGGAAACGACGAGTCCAGGCCTCGGTCAGGTAAGCTCCGACCGGTCCCATCTGACTTTGGCGTCGGAAGGAATCTTTTTGATCGAACTTGTACGCTTGTGATAACGTTGCGGTCATCACGTGCATTTCGACCTCGGGGTGAGACAACAGAAAATCGGCTGCGTTCAGATCGCGACGGACATTGAACTCGGATTTGTTCCAAGCCCCAGTCGATTCGTCGTAGCGAAATCCCATGCAGTAGCATTTGATTTTCGGGGCGATCTCCGGTGCCATCCGGATGGCGGATGCCAGGTTGGTTGTTGCACCGGTGCACACGACGATCAGCGATTGGTCATCGGGAATGGACCGGGCTTGTTCGATGATGAATTGACAGGCGGGGCTGTCTTTGGGGTCGGTGCCGCCCCAAGGTTTGCCCATCGGTTCTTCGGATCCCATCGGTGTCGGCAAATCGTCGCGCCGCATTCGACGCAACAATTCTTCGTTCATCCGCTGGCTGGCCTGGACGGAATCGGGGTCACCCAGATAGTGCAGCCATTGTGTTGAGGTCAGCCCCAAGACCTGGAATTGGTCTTGATGCAGCATCCGAACAATGGCGTACAGGTCATCGATTTCGTTGGCGGTATCACAATCCAAAATCAGTTTTGGTTTCGCCGTGTCCGCCGCTTGAATCTGGCCGGCAACGACCAACAGTATCAGCATCCAGACCCAGCGAATCGAACTGGGGTTTTGGCGTGGTCGGTCCGGTGTGAACGGTGTCATCAACGATGGCTTGGGCATGGATAATTGTGTCATGGGCGGGGCGAAGCAAGAACGATGTCTTGGGAGGGGATGCGAAAAGACGAAAGCCGCTTCAAGATATTCGACGCGGCGCGTCCGCGTGGGATGAGACCGCGTTTTGCCCGACGGGGTCAACGAAAAACCGCACGCCGCCATTCCGATGTCCGGATGGTCGCGTGCGGTCCGATTCAGTTTCAGTGCGTGGCGAACACGATCGGTGGGAGCTCGATCGGTGCCGGTCGCGATGTTTTAAATTTGCCGGATGCGGCGAATCAGGTTCAGCACATGTTGGGCTTCGTTCACGCCACCCGATTTGCGGATGAACTCCATGCCCAGTTCCAGAACATCCAGGCCGACGGTGGCGTCGATGGAGTTGGACGAATCGGCGGGGGCGGCCGTTTCGGCAGCGACAGGTGCGGACTTTGCGGCGGCCGGTTCCGATTTGCCTTTGTTCTTTTCCGCTTTGCGTTTCAGCTGGGCTTTAACGTTGGCCACGTCAGCGGCTTTAACGCCGTGGTGTGACAATGCGGCGACGACATCTTTGTTTCGCACACCGGGATGCTGTTTCAGATACAGCCGGACTCTTTCACTTTTACTCAATTGGGGCTTTTCCACTTTGGTTTGGGTGGTTGATTCTCTTTGCGACTCGTCCAGCGCCGACTCAAGCAAACCATTCAGATCGTTCATTCGATGAAGGTTCTCTTCTTTGCAATGTGTGATATGAGATCCGCGGTAGGGGTGGTACGGACGCACCGTCGATGATGAATAGGCGTTCAATCCCCGCGGATGGGTTAAACCACCGTGCATCACGCATGACACGGCGTTCGGATTGAATGTGCGTCCAACAAACATGTGTAAGTGATCATTCCGTGCAGAGATCTACAGCGATCACCTAGCGATCCGTCACCCGAAAAGTGAATCCATTCCGCGTCCCCGAATGCTATTTCGTATTGGCGAAGCATGTGTGCGATTTTCCGCTCAATCGCCGAGCAACACTTCGACCATCCCGACAAGCAGGGGCGGTGGACATTGCGATCCGCTGACCAGCCCAAAGTCAATAAAACGGGTCCAATGAACAATAGAGTAATCTGGCCTGTGATGTTACGGTTCGCAAGGTCCAATCCAGCGATGATCCGCCAAATGTATCGAAAAATGTGTCACCATCGATGTGATTGCAACACGGTGTGATAGACACAGGGTTAGATGTTCGCCACCAACATCACGACTCATGTTTGGGGGCTCATGATCGGGGGCATCCAATATGCCGGATTGTGGGCACGGTGATGGGCTACGATTGATCCGATTCCTCGCCGACCCACTGGCCCACGGTGTCGGTGCCCAGGATCAGCCCCAAGAATTCTTTTTCGTCCAAGACCCGAATGTTTTGGCCGGCGGCGCGGCGTTGTCGGGCGGTTTGTTCCTTGACGCTTTCCGTTCGGCCCGCCGCCGCGGTTCGTTCGTCGGGGCATCCGCGGACCAGCAAACTGGTTTTTCCGTTCACGTTGCCTTGGCACTGGCCGCCCGATTCACAGGCCAATCTTTCCGCCTGTTCACGCTGCAGGACCCGCAGCCGACCCGTGAAGACGATTCGCTGTCCTGCCAAAGGCTGAATGAACTGGGCGCGGATCAGCAGACGCTGGAAATCGACGCCGGGTGTGTCTTCCGGTTCACTGTGGGGTGGCGTGGGTGTGGATAAAGCGGTGTCGTTTGCTTGGGATGCTTGGCGGCTGCGGCGACGGCGCTGGGTGGTGGCACCGCGATATCCCCAGGGGCCGGCTCCGCCGCGGGCAAGTCCCAGTCGCGATTCCAGATCCGCCACCGATTCGGCTTTGCGGCTGATCCCCGCGGCCAACAGGATCTTGGCACAGGCAATGGAATCTTCCAAAGCGTCGTGATGACGAAAATCCACACCCAGCCAAGTGGCCAAGGGTTTCAGACCATAACGTCGGCGATCAGGCCAAGTGCGTTTGGCGATCGCGCGGGTGCAGGTGAAGCTGAGCTCTGGAATCTCGCAGCGATGTTGTTGCAGGCAAGCACGCAACACGCCGATGTCGAACGCCGCGTTGTGAGCCACCAGGATCTGATCTTCCAGCCACGGTTGAATGTCGGGCCAAAGCTGACCGAAGGTCCGTTCGTCGGCGACTTGATCGGGGGTGATCCCGTGAATGCGGATGTTCGACGGGTTGAAATAGGCTGGGACCGGGCGGATCAACCAGTTGGCCGAATCGATGATCTTGCCTTCGCTGACACGCACCGCCGCCAATTGGCATGCGCTGTCTTTGCGGTGACTGGCGGTTTCGAAATCGATAGCGGTGAAATCCATCCGTGATCCGGCGGTGGTCCAGGCAAACCGGCGGTGGCACTTGAAAACAATCGCGACCGCCATCGGGGAATTGCCGCCGGCTCGAGATATCCAGCTCGAGTCTTCCAACTCGGGCTTTTCGACATGGGCCTGCGGGCATGCCACGATTGTCGCCGCTGGAAGCGCCGCTGCCAATCGGCGGTTTGCGTCGCGGAGGCCGGGAAGAAGAGCCCGACCGACTTGGGGCACGATCCGCGCTGTCGAAACCGGGTCAGGCCACGCTTTCGGGCATCCGGATTTCGCCGAATTCTTGGACGACCAAAGGCCGGGTCACGAACAGTTCCGATTCCTTCAGATTGATTTGGCGGCCCGCTTCGTCGATGTCTTGGACGATCGGGTATCCGTAATCGGATCCGTTGGTGTGAATCGGGCGGACTCGCGACGCGTCGCTCAGTTCGACCATGCTGCCCAGCGGGTAAAGCGAAATGGTTTCCAACAAACCCGACACCGCGATCGGGGCAAATTTCCCGGAACTCATTCCGTTGACGATGTAGGCGACCGCGTCACAGGGGACGATGCGGGGCGCCGATGGCGGCGGGCTTGTCAGCGTCAGATACGTGTCCACCACGGTCAAAATGCGTCCCAGCGGGTGAATCGATTCGCTTTTCAATCGCCGCGGGAAACCCGTTCCGTCCAGACGTTCATGAACCTGGCCGACGATCATCGATGCGGTCGACGAACACCGTGGATCGGCCGCCATCATTTGTTCGCTTTGCAGCGGGTGCTGTCGATAGATCGCTTCGCCGGCTTCGTCGCGACTTTGATGAGGAAAGCGTTGGTTGGGCGGCAATTCGAACAGAGTCCAATCGTGCGCCATCGCCGCGCGGCCCAGGTCCATGACGTCCTTGTGGGCCAAGTTCATTCGCAAGCCCACGCCGATCGCCAACGTGGAAAACTGGACGCACCGTCGGGTCAGGTCCAGATCGCTTTGCCGCAGTAACGTGTGGGCGACGACCGGATCGGATTCGTCGGTGACTTCATCAGCGATGTTTTCGATGGCCGGGTCGACGGTGCGAAGGTCGACGCGACCGGTTTCGGCGTATTGTTGCAACAGGTCGTCGACGATGGCCGCGTTTTCAAAGAACAGTTTGGCGGTTCGTTCCCGCTTGATTTCGTCGTATGCCGACATCGCCGCATCGGCTTGCTTTTGTGCAGGCGATGCGGTGGCGGTGGCTTTGGCGGTATCGGCGGATGGTTGCGTGGTTGGGGCGTCGCCGTCTTTGCCGCCACGCCCGGGCGTCGTGTACAGCTGTTCGACGCCGTTACGCATCAGCTTTTCGATCAACAGCCCGGTGATCAGTGATCCCTGGGTGATCATCAATTCGCCGGCCGAGTCATAAAGATCCGTCTCGGTCTTCTGCCCCAGCTCCAAATCCGCGGTCTGGATCATTTCCGTAAACTCAGCCTTACTCATCCGATAGTTACCCCCTTTGGTTGATCTTAAAATCGGCAATCGGGCAAAGTGGCGCACAGGTAAGCTGTCAAAACTGCGGCGCTTCGCGATGATTTATTGGCGATTTCCTGCGGCTTTGGCCAATGATGCGGGTCGCCACAGGCGAATTTCTCGCCCCCTCGCCGAAACCGGCCCGGCGGTAGCCGTTCAGGCGTATAGCGGGCCGCGGGGGGAATCCCCCCGGTAAAACCGATGGTCCGGTCCAATGTGAGGCCATTCGATCGCGGCCGGGGCCATCGAGCGATGAAACCGGGCATGCGAGCGGTGAAATCTGAGTTCGCTGGGGCGATTTGGTCGAATCGATCTTGATTGTGGGGGGCACGTCCTGCTTTTAAACTGCACCGTCCCCGCGGCGGAATCAAAGTTCGCGGGCAACAGTTTCTTCGACGTGGCGATTCATGGCATTCCTTTCCTGCAGTTCTCGTATTCCCGGACAGGCCGACGCGGCACCCGCCGAACGGTTTGAATTGACCGAGGCGGTGACGACCATCGGTCGCCACCCCGATTGCACCATCGTGGTCGAAGCCGGCGCGGTCAGCCGATTCCATGCGCGGATTCTGCACACCGACGACGAGTTTCGCGTCGAAGATTCCGGCAGCCGAAACGGCACGTTCTTGAACGGCCAATTGATCGCCGAGCCGCACGTCTTACAGGAAGGCGACCGCGTCCGGATCAGCGACATCGATTTCGTCTTCCACCGCGAAGACGTCCCGCAGTTCGCCGCCGGCCAAGCGATGACGTTCGACGGTTCCAGTTTCGGAATCGTGATGGTGGACGAAAACGAAACGAAGAACGAACCGTTGCCTCAGGTGCAATATTCGTCTTCGCAAGAAGGCTTGAAGATGTCCGCCACGCCGGAAGCCAAGCTGGCGGCGCTGATGCGGATCAATCGAAACTTGACCGGTGCACTGACGCTGGACGAAGTCTTTCCCAAGGTCTTGGAAAGCTTGTTCGAAATCTTTCCGGCCGCCGATCGCGGATTCATCGTCACGCAAACTGGCGAAGGCAAGTTGGTTCCCCAGTGGGTGAAGACACGACGCAGCCGTGATGAAACCGAAACCGTCCGGATCAGCCGGACCATCATTCGCCAAGTGATGGAAAGCCGCGAAGCGATTCTGTCGTTGGACGCGATGGACGACAGCCGTTTTGACAGCAGCGAATCCATCGCCGATTTTTCGATCCGGTCGATGATCTGCGCACCGCTGCAGGACGAAGACGGCAATTCGATCGGCGCATTGCAGATCGATTCGACGCAAGGTCACGGCCAGTTTCGTGATGAAGATGTGGACCTGTTGTCCGGCGTCGCGGCCCAGGCCAGCATCGTCATCAACAATGCGCGGATGCACCAACAGGCGCTCGCGCAACAGGAAGTCGAACAAGACCTGCGATTGGCGACCGAAGTCCAACAGGCGTTCTTGCCGCAAACGTCGCCCGACGCGGTCGGCTTTCGGGTCCGCAGTTTCTATCAAGCCGCCAATCACATCGGCGGTGATTACTTTGATTACATCTCGCTTCCCGATGGTCGCATCGGTGTCGTCGTCGCGGACGTTGTCGGTCACGGTGTTGCCGCTGCGATGTACATGGCAAAACTGTCGGCCGAAACTCGGTTCTGTTTGGCCAGCGAACCCGATTTAGGCAAAGCGATCGAGATGCTGAACAATCGGATGAGCCGTTTGCATGTCGAACGGTTCGTCACGTTCTTGTTGGTGGTGATCCAGCCCAATGAAGATCGCATCAGCATCGTCAACGCCGGTCACATGCCACCCATCGTTCGTGATTGCGGCAATGGCCAACTGTGCGAACCGGGCGAAGAAGAATCGGGCTTGCCGATCGCGATCGACGAAGGCATGGACTACGAAGCGGTTGATTTTCAAATGTCCACCGGCGATCTGTTGGTGATGTACACCGACGGTGTGAACGAAGCGATGAACATCGCGGACGAAGAATTTGGAACCGACCGGATCAAGGATCTGACCGCCCAAAGTGGCACTGCGGATGAAGTGAAGCAGCGAATCGTCGACGCGGTGTTCGAACACATCGGCGACGGCGACCAGTTTGACGATATGTGTTTGGTGGTCATCGAACGCATCAGCGAGACGCAACCGCCCGATGGCATCAGCGATACCGCCGGCGAAATTGTGGACCCCGTCTGATGGCGGCTTCGTCCGATGCACGCGGGCCACGTGTCGATGACCGATCGCGCCGAGTCGTGGTGACCTATCGTGGGCATGTCCAGGGCGTCGGCTTTCGCGCCACTGCCGTGCACTGTGCCCGCGGGCTTGCGGTGGATGGGTTTGTTCAAAATCTGCCCAACGGCGACGTTCGAATGGATGTACAGGGACCTCGGGGCGACGTCGATGAATTGATGCGACGGATCGGGATGGAAATGTCGGGACGGATCGATGACACGCTGGTCGACCCGCGCGACGCCATGCCGCCACGTAACGGTTTTCGTATCCGCTATTGATGGCCGATCATCGATGGGCGGCCGTGCTTTGGTTTTCTTTTCCGGTGGCGTCCGTCGGCCGTCAAGAAATTCATCAGGTTTTCAGCATCGTCCGCGGACTGATCCGATAAGCTTGTCGGCCACGTCATTTTGGGGCATCCGTCGTTTTCGGCACCTTCTTTTGGCTCGGTTTGCCACGCGGGCATGATGAACCGGGCCTGTCTTGTTCTTTCGGAGACCTCATTTGATGAATCGATTGTTCACCGTCGCATCCGCGATCGCTGCCTTGTCTTTGTCGGTGGTTCCACAGGTTGCTTGGGCTGGGAACTGGGGGCACTGGCGCGGCGAAGACGGCAATGGCGTGGCGACCGATGCCAATCCACCGGTGAAGTTTGGCTCCGACGAAAATGTACGTTGGAAAGTCGACTTGCCGGGCAAGGGATCGGGATCGCCGGTCGTCTGGGATGATCGCGTGTTCGTCACGTCGGCGGCCGCGCTGTCGGCTGACCCGCTGGGGATGCACGAGTTTTTGGTGATGGCGTTTGATCGCAACACCGGGCAAACCTTGTGGTCACAGGTGGCGGTCAAAGCCAGGCCGCACGAAGGAACGCACAGTACCAACGGATTCGCGTCCGCATCGCCGTGCACCGACGGGCGTCACGTTTACGCATCATTCAATTCACGCGGTTTGTTTTGCTACACCATGGACGGCCAGTTGGTGTGGAAGCGTGACTTTGGCGACATGGCCATGCGGAACGGCTTTGGCGAAGGCAGTTCGCCGACGATCGAAGGCGACATGTTGTTGGTCCCCTGGGATCACGAAGGAGCATCCCGTCTGTATGCCTTGGACAAGAACACCGGCGAAATCCTTTGGAAAACGGATCGTGATGAGCCGTCCAACTGGGGAACGCCGTTGGTGATCGAAAGCGAGGGGCGTTCGCAGGTCGTGTTGACCGGCCAGAACAAGGTCCGTTCGTATGACTTGCAAACAGGCCAAGAACTGTGGTCGTGCGGTGGCCAAACGGAGCGACCGGCGGCATCACCCGTGGCCACCGACGATTTGGTGATCGTCACCAGTGGATTTCGCGGTGCGTTCTTGGGGGCCTTTGATCCTCGTGGCCGCGGCGACATCGAAGGCACGTCAAGCGTCGTCTGGACGCGTCATCGAGACACACCGGATATTGGATCGCCGTTGCTGAGCGGAAACCGGTTGTACTTTTACAAAGGCAAATCCGGTGCATTGACTTGTGTCGACGTCACCACCGGACGTGAACACTATGTCGCCCAGCGAATCAGCGGGTTGCGAACGATCTATGCGTCGCCGGTCGCCGCCGGCGGACACGTTTATCTAAGCGACCGCAGCGGATCGATCGTGGTGATCAAGGACAGTCCCGAATTGCAGATCGTGTCGGTCAATCAAATGGGGGAAACCGTCGACGCGACTCCCGCACCCGTGGACGATCAATTGATTGTTCGTGGGGAAGACCATTTGTTCTGTCTGCAACGGTCTGAGGAAGGTTGAGGGTTGAAGCCTTCGCGGGAATCAAAAACGCATCATCAAGTCGGGGGCTGGGGGTAAGGTCGGACAGAGTGCCGGTTTTTCAGGCTGGGACTGTTCTGGCGGTTTTCGTGGCTTCAACCGCCCACTTGGCGGGATCGCCCGCCGGGATCGGTGGGCCAAATGGTCGCAAGCGAGCTATGCATTGTTGTTGACGATCGACGGGATCGTCGGCGATGCCATTGACCTGACTTGTTTGTTGCCGCGTTGGCACGGGATCGACCCTCTATGAAGGTGCAGCGTTTTGTCGTCGTTGAACCTCGCAATTTCCGCGTGATGCTGGGCGGGTTCCTGGCCACGCTGGCGTTGGTCGCCGGTGGCACCCTGGCTTTGTTACAGCAGCGTTACGATTCGACCGGTCGTTCGTTTGACGCCGCGGAAGTGACGCAACAGTTGGCTGCCACGCCGCTGGGAATGCAAATCGTGCGACGCGTCGAAACGATGCGTCCCGATGCCGACGGCACGGCCAGTTTGCAAGTGGTGATCGGTCAAGCGATCGAAAAACTACCGCCACAAGCCGACGTGCTGCGGTATCTGGGGATCGCAACCGCGGTCGCCGTGTTGGGGCTGGTGATATGTGGCAGCGGCGGGCCGTCGATCGTCGGGTGCATTTTGTATCCGATCCCCGCAATTCTCAGTTTGTTGGGGTATTGTCTGCGTTACGGTCGCGGCACGGTGATGGTGCGTCTGGCGCACTTGATCGCAGGTGTGGGCATGCTGGGGTACGCCTATCAGTTGGGCTGGATGCCTCAGGACACACCACCCTATGCCGATCCGGCGACGCCGTGGTCGATGGTGTTGGCGGTTTATGGCTTGGGCACGCTGGGGATGGCGGCCATTGCGGGCGCAGTGATCAACATGTGCCTGGGCGGAAAGCGATACGATCCGGATTGTTTGAACGTTCACACTGCTGCGATGATGAACGCCCCCAATTCACAGGTTTCGCGTCAGCTGCAAAACGTTGCGGTGGCCAGCGGCGAAGACGGCTTGGCGGGAATGAAGATCGATCATGTTGTCCGGCACTACCATGACCCATCGATCACGATTTCGATGGACGGCAACCTTTCAACCAAGCTGGCCAAGTTCACGTCGGAACTGGAATCGTTGGATTTCGAATCCCCTTTGGTGATCGAAGTCGGCGGCCACGAAGGGCTGGTCAATCAGGTGGTTCAGGTCGGCTGTCAAAACATGGTGCTGGCGGTCAGTTTTGATCGCTCCGGTGCAAGCGATGGTTCGGATGCTTTGTGCGTTTGCTTGTTCGGCGTCTTGGCCGACGGTCAAGTCGTCTGCACCGTCACCAAAGACGCCGTCGCGGGAATCACCAAGCGGAACGCCAACAGCGGCCAGATTCAGATCGCCGGCAGCCGATCGGCTGCGGGGATCTTGAAGCAGCATTTGGAAACACTGGTCCAGCGGGCACGTCGATCAGGGACGGAAGTCGCCGAACTGTATCCTGGCGAATGGCGTGACGTTTACGCTTACGTACATCGAGTGATGCTGGATATCGGACACCAGCACGGCGACAACGGATTCAAGGTGACGCCGTCATCGCACGGCCGTTTCCAGTTCCCGTTCCAAGCCGTCCAGCCGCTGAGTGTTGCCAGCGGGTCGGCACCGGTTTGACCGTTTGCCTGTTCGGGTTACCCATGGCGATGCGACAGCGTGATCGTCGCCGGACAAGGTAGCATGGCTGTTGCGGACGGCCGCTCAGTTCTGGGCGGCCCGCATGTTGTCCATGCTTTCGCGGACGATGCGTTCGACACCGGGTGAATAGTCAAACACTTCGACGCTGACATAGCGGTCGTACTTGGCGTCCATCAGTGCCTGGAAGATCGGCCGGAAATCGACGTCGCCCATGCCGGGGCCCAGCAGGTTGGGGTCGTTGGCGTGGAAGTGCAGCATGACATCAGCGTTGTCGTGGATGATGTCGGGGATCGGGTCGGCTTCGCTGCTCATTGCTTTGACGTCCAGGTGCAATCCCACGTGATCGCTGCCGACCAATTCGATCAATTCACGGGCTTCGGCAGCGGTGTTCAGGAAATTGCCTTCCTGGGGACCCAAAGGTTCCAAGGCGATTTTGACGCCGCATTCTTCCAGCGTCGGGCTGATGTCCTGCAGGACCACCGTGGCGGCGGCCGTCGCGTCGACCATCGACTCGCCTTCGGGGACGTTACGTTGTTGCGGTGAACCCAGCACCATGACTTCGCCATCGATGTCGGCACAAAGGCGGATCAGATCGCGAAAGTACTCGACGGTTTCCAGGTGAATCCGAGGATCGGTGCTGGTCAGGTGAAAGCCTTCGGTCTTTGCCAACAGCCAGTGCAGCCCGATCACTTCCATCCCGGCCGCATGAACCGCATCGCGATAGGCGCGGCGTTGCGCATCACCGTAACTGCGGATGTCATCGGTCAGCATGAATGGCGCGACTTCCCACCCTTGGTAGCCGGCTTCGGCGGCGAACTGGAGGGCACGGTTCAGGTCCCAGTCGCCGAACGTTTCATTGCAGATGCCGTATTTCATGGGGGTCAGTTGCTCCGTGAAGGCCTTGGCGTTTGGTGCGACGGTCAAATGAATCGTCGAAGAAAAATGCGGTGACGCGACGTTTTAACCGCACGCCCACGGTCATCCCAGACGACGGCGTTGATCGGCCGGTCATCACGACCCGATGAAACGTACGCCGCGGGGCCGAAAATCGTGCCAGCCGGGGCGGTTGTGTTGACCGCCTCAGGGGGCATTGTTGCGGCGCGGATGGGCGCCGTTACGGCCGGACTTTGGTTGACATCTTGGCCGACGAAAGATAGGCTCCAAACATTCGAGTCCAGCAAATGCACGTGTGCCCGGGCCCATTCAGGTTCGGGCTGTTTTTTTACACCCCCACGCCGACATGAATCCACAAGACATTCTTCGCTACGTCGATTCCATGCATCGCGAGAAGAATATCGATACCGACCTGGTTTTTTCGGCGATCGAATCCGCGCTGCAATCGGCCGCGAAGCGTCAGTACGGCGAAGAGTCGGATATTACGGTCAATTTGGACCGCAGCAACGGTCGCATCATGGCGACCCTGGACGGCCAGCCGTTGGGTGACGACCAGATCGGGCGCATCGGCGCCCAGACCGCCAAGCAGGTGATCATTCAAAAGGTTCGCGAAGCCGAACGCGATTCGTTGATGACCGAGTATCGCGAACAGATCGGCGAGATCGTTAGCGGGATCATCGGAAAAGCCGACGGCGGCGTTGCCACTGTCAATCTGGGCAATGTCGAAGCAATCTTGCCGCGTAGCGAACAGATCCCCGGCGAAACACTGCACGCCAATGAACGCGTGCGTGCGATCGTGTTCGAAGTCCGCGCCGCGGGTAATCGTGTGCGGGTCGTTCTAAGCCGCACGCGGCCTCAGTTGGTCCAGCGTTTGTTCGAACAGGAGATCCCGGAACTGTCCGAAGGCGTGATCAGCATCAATTCGATCAGCCGCGAACCGGGATACCGCAGCAAGGTGGCCGTCAGCAGTGTCGATTCCCAGGTCGACCCCATCGCCGTGTGCGTGGGTTATCGCGGCAGTCGGATCAAAGCGGTTCGCGAGGAACTGGCGGGTGAACACATCGACGTGGTTCGCTTCAGCGATGACCCACAAGTCTTGATTCCCAACGCCCTGCAACCGGCGGAAGTCGAGCAGGTGTTGTTGTGCGACTTGATCGGGCGGGCCATCGTGCTGGTTCAAGAAGACCAGTTGTCATTGGCGATCGGGCGTCGCGGCCAAAACGTTCGCCTGGCCAGCAAGCTGTGCGGCTGGGACATCGAAATCATGACTGGCGGCGAACTGGAAGAACAGATCGAACGCGCCGTGACGGGCTTTAGCCAGATCGATGGCGTTACCGAAGAGATCGCGCAGGCTTTGGTCGAACAGGGCTATCTGTCCTACGACGACCTGTCGGTGATCGAACCGGATGTGTTCGCGGAAATGAGCGGCTTGCCGCTGGAGACGATTGACCGGATCGTCGAAGTCGCCGAAGCGAGAGCCGAGGAAGCCGAGGAGGCGGCGGCCGAAGAACGAGCCCAGCGTCGCGAACGCGAAAAGGCGCAGAAGGCCGTGGAGGCTCAGGGCGGTGAAGCCCCGACCGGTGAGGCAGCAACCAGCGAAGCACCTGCGGATGATGCAGGGGCCGAGCAAGCGGTGTCGGCTGAAGCAGAGTCGGTCGAAGTGGAAGCGGAGTCGCCCGAAGCACCGGTTGCAGAAGCAGAGGCTGAGCCGGCCGAAACAGAGGCTCCGGCTGAGGAAGCCGAAGCGTCGGCGGATGCCGAAGAAGCGGTTGCCGAGTCGGCCGACGATTCACAGGAGACGGACGCATCGCAGGCCCAGCCGACGGCGGTCGGGCAAGACGGCGGTGACGTCGACGGTTCAGACGACCCCCAGCGGAACGAACCGAGCTGACGTCGTGTCGGGCCGTCAAGACCGGGGATGCCGACCAGCAAAGTCGGCGTGTCGGAGCCCCGAGTCGCGAAATTGACGGCTTTTGGCGACGGAAGCGGTTTCCCAATTGTGGAACCTTGCGTTATTCTACCCGACTGGCAGAGCCGCGCTCGCCGTCCCCCGATGGCATCCCACCGAAAGCGGACGCTTTGATTCTTCGGTAATTCCCCCCGGGATTCCTTGAAAGTCGATGAATCCCGGCGTTGGAGGACCAAGTTTATGTGACCGAATATTTGAACCAAGGATCGGGGTGCGCCGACGCATTGCCGATTCACCATTGATTTCCCCAGGATCTTACCCCCGTGCCCGTACGCATTTACGCGCTCGCAAAAGAACTGAACCTCGACAGCAAAGACCTTGTTGAAATTGTCAAGAAAGTCGGGCTGACCGGCAAAGGTTCGGCGCTGGCTAGCTTGACGGATGACGAAGCCGTCAAGGTACGCGAACATCTTTCCGGCGGCGGCGCCTCGGCTGGCAAAAAAGCCCCGGCCGCCAAAGCCGCTCTTGCCGATTCGAGCCCCGCGGCACCCGTTGCCGCTGTCCGCGACGCCGTTGTTCCCAGCGGGCGTCGCCCGATCACGATCCGAGGCGGACGTGGGGCAACCGAGCGACGAAACGACGCCGCCGCGACATCTGGCGATGTGACCACCGCCGATGCCCCCACCGAAACCGGGGCCGACGAAGTTCAGGTTTCCGAAACACCGACGGCGGAAAAAGCACCCGTCCCGGCGATGCCGGCCGAACCACCGGCCACGCCGCCGCCCGCGATGCCGCCGCTGGAGTCCAAGGCAGCTGCCTCCGGTGCGGATGATGCCTCGGCCAAGGATCGCTCCGACCAGGCCGAGCGTCCGGTGCCCAAGATGCCCAAGTCCGGTCCGCTGTCACGCGGCCCGCTGTCGAAGGATGCTTCGCCGTCGCGTCCGATTCCTAGAATGCCTGCCAAGTCGGGCAAGCCGGCCGGTCAACCATCGGCGCCTGCGACGCCGCCCAAGACCGAAAAGAAAGCGGCACCTGCTGCGCCGGCTGCCAAGTCCGGTGATACGTCGATGGCCGAACGCATCGCCAGCCGCATGGGGTCCACCGGCAACCGCGTGGTGCCCAATCGTCCGGGCCAACCGGTGGCTCCGGTCCGCGGCCAAATGGGGGCCGGCAACCGCGTGCGATCGCTGGATCGTCCACGACGTGGGGGCGGTGAAGGTGACGCCAATGTCAAAGGCGGCGGCGACGCCGGCAAGGGCAAGAAACGCGAACCCAAAATCAAAATCAATCTGGCCCAGCTGCCTGATGCTCCGGCCCCGGCTGAAAAGCCGGCTGCCAGTGGACCGGCTGCTCAAAAGCCCGATATCAAGCTGAGCAAAGACTTGATCGCCGGCCACAAAAAGGGCATGTCGGCACCGCTGCAAAAACTGGAATCCGAGGAAAAGGAACGCACCGCGGCCAAGCGTGGCGGTGGCGGCTTGAAAGGTTTCAGTGGCCGTAAGAAGGGTGCGGAGGAAGAAGAGGAACGGCCCGGCCGCAAGAAAGGCAGCTTGGCCGGCATGGCCAGCGCCCGCGCCGAACGCGTACGGGGTGGCGGTGGCCGCCGAAATTTGGGCTCCGGAGACTACCGGGGTGGCCGCCGATCGCCCGGCAATTTCCGAAAGACCACGCTGAAACGCAAGGGAACCAACACCGCCGCGCCGCGGAAGGAAAAGGTGACTTTGGAGTTGCCTTGTACCCTGCGTAGCTTCTGTGAAGCCGCCGGAGTTCCCGTTGCCCAAGTGCTGCGTGTCCTGATGGGCATGCAGATGATGGTCAACATCAACAGCGAAATCGATTTGGAAACCGCCGAGCTGTTGGCGACGGAGTTGGACCTGGACATCCAGCTGAAAGAAACCGAGACGCTGGAAGAAGAGGTCATCACCCAGCTGGAGGAAACCGAGGACGATCCGGAATCCTTGGTTGCTCGGCCGCCGATCGTGACGTTCCTGGGGCACGTCGACCACGGGAAAACCAGCCTGCTGGATTACCTGATCGGAATCGACGTGGTCAGCGGCGAAGCCGGCGGGATCACCCAGCACATTCGTGCTTACCAGATCGACAAAGACGGCCAGCCGATCACGTTTGTCGATACGCCGGGCCACGAAGCGTTTACCGAAATGCGGGCCCGCGGTGCGAACGTCACCGACATCGCGGTGCTGGTCATCGCAGCCGATGACGGCATCATGCCGCAAACCGAAGAAGCGATCAGCCACGCCAAAGCCGCCGAAGTGCCGATCGTCGTGGCGTTGAACAAGATCGATTTGGAAGGCGTCGATCCGAACCGTGTGATGACGCAGTTGACCGAACACCAATTGACGCCCAGCGAATGGGGCGGCGATGTGGAAGTGGTGCCCACCAGTGCCATCAAGGGCACCGGAATGGACACCCTGTTGGACACATTGCTGACGGTGTCCGAGTTGCATGAATTCACCGCCAACCCGAACCGCCAAGCGTTGGGCGTTTGTTTGGAAGCCGAACAACACGGCGACAAGGGGGTGATTTCCAAACTGGTCGTTCAGAACGGAACGCTGAAGGTTGGCGACATCATTGTTTGCGGTCCGGCCCACGGCCGTGTCCGTGCGATGACCGATCCGCTGACCGGAAAACCGATCACCGAAGCCGGACCGTCCACCCCGGTCAGTTTGACGGGCTTGGATCAACCGCCCGGTGCCGGTGACCGTTTCCACGTCTTGGATGACATTTCCAAGGCCCGTGAAATCGCCTCGCAACGTGCCGAATCGTCCAGCCGCCAATCCCTGTCGGGCATCACCACCAAGGTGTCGTTCGAGAACTTCCAAGAAATGTTGATGGAAGGCAAACTGGGGTCGCTGGAAGACAAGGTCAAGTTGAACATCATCGTGCGGGCCGACGTGAAAGGTTCGTTGGAAGCGATCGACAAGGAACTGAGCAAGTTCGACCACCCCGAGGTCGAAATCCGCGTGCTGCAACGCAGTGTCGGCGGGATCACCTTGGCCGACGTCACCCTGGCCAGCGCATCCGATGCGGTGATCATCGGTTTCAACGTCATCCCGGACGAACAAGCCCGGTCGATGGCGGACGAACGTGGCGTCGAAATTCGCCGCTACGACGTGATCTATAAGTTGACCGACGACATCAAGGCGATGATCGAAGGCCGCTTGAAGCCGGAAGAACGGGTCGTCGAACTGGGACGTGCATTGGTCAAGCAGACCTTCAGCATCAGCCGCGTTGGAACGATCGCCGGGTGCTATGTCGCCCAAGGCGTCATCGAACGTGGGTGCCGCATTCGCGTCAACCGCGACGGCCGGACCATCGGCGATTACGCCTTGGATACCCTGCGACGGGTGAAAGAGGATGTCAAAGAAGTCCCCCGCGGAATGGAATGCGGGATTCGATTGGCGAACTTCAACGACGTCAAACAGGATGACGTTCTGGAGGCTTACAAGATCGAAGAGGTTGCTCGTACGCTTGATTGATCCATCCGACGGCCCTGCGCCTGATTTCGGCGGGATCGTCCGTGGCGGCGATCGATCTTGCGATGGTTTCGACCGCCGCAGACGCTGGACGGAAACGGATCGCGGTTCACGACGGTGGATCCCACCGCTGCGATGACGGCGGCCGGTGACATCGTCCACCTTCCGCGGATCATCGACCCCCGGGATCAATCGGCAACCCACCCAGCAATGATCCTTCGCCATCGTTTCAGTTCGACCAGACGTTTGCGAATCGCCGGCGTTTTGCCGCGCGATGAGCGCGGCAATTTGCCAATCACGATCCGGATCGATTGCACCCGAGGGGATGCCGGGCCTGTCGAATCAACGCAAACGTGATCCCGCCGGCACCGGACCTCGCCATGGTTTTCATCACGGCGGTTCGTTCCGGTGAAACGGGGTCGCCGATTCGTTGGCCCTACCAGTGGGGCGGCACATGGCGGTCGTGACGATCGCATCGGTGCGTTCCCCGCCACTAGCCGCCCGACGACCGACGTTGCGATGGTCGCCGGGTCCGCCCGAATTATTCTGACCTATCCATCATCCACGAATCCTTACCGACCACTCTTGTCCAGCCGACGCCTATTGAAAGCCGCCGAAGCGATCCGCGAAGTCGTCGCCCAGGCCATCTTGACCGAACTCCGTGACCCCCGCGTCAAAGACGTGACGGTGGTGGGTGTTTCGGTCAGTCCCGACATGCGCGAAGCCAAGGTGGCCGTCAGCGTGATGGGCGATGAAAAGCAACAGACCTTGTCACTGCGTGGTTTGCAGAACTCCGCCGGATTCCTGCAAAGCAAAATCGCCCAACGGATCGACACGCGTTACACCCCGCGGCTGCAATTCAGCCTGGACAAAGGCCAACACAACGCCATGGTCGTGGGCGAATTGCTGGCCAAGATCCGCCGCGAACAACAAGACGATTCTGACGACGACGGGGCCGACGATGTCGACACGTTGCCGTCCGATGACCAACCCACATCCTGATTGACGCTACCCACACAAACGAATGTCCGCAAGCAATCGCGCCAAGCTGATCGAAAAGCTTCACAAGGCACTGAAGAAGAATTACAAGGTGCCGCCCACGCAACCGTCGCGTCCATTGTTGGAACACGTGTTGTACGCGTCGCTGTTGGAAGACTGTCCCGCCGATTTGGCCGACGAAGGGATGGCCAAGCTGGAACAGGACTTCTTTGATTGGAACGAAGTCCGGGTGACGACCATCAGCGAATTGGCTCAGGTGTTGGGCCGGCTGCCCGATCCGATTCGTGCCGCGTCACGGCTGAAGGGAAACCTGCAGGCGATTTTCGAGGAGTTCTACACGTTCGACCTGGATCACCTGAAGAAGGAAAACTTGGGCAAAGCCGTCAAGAAGTTTTCCGAGATGCCGTCGATGAGTTCGTTCGTGCTGGGATACACCGTCCAGCACGGTTTGGGCGGGCATTCGATCCCGTTGGACTACAGCGCGATGGTCGTGATGCTGGTCTGTGGCATCGCGTCGACGTCCGAAGCGTCCACCGGAAAGGTCCCCGGCTTGGAACGGGCGATTCCCAAGAGCAAAGGTTTGGAGTTTTGTGCGCTGTTGCACCAGTGTGCCGTCGACCTGAACCAAAACGCCAAAGACAAGACCGCGATGCAAACGCTGGTCGCCGTCGATAAGAATGCCGAAGCCAACTTGAAGGAATGGTTGTCCAGCAAGAAGGAGGCTCGCAAACGGGCCGCCGAACGCAAGGCAGAAGAAAAGGAAGCGGCACGCGAAAAGGCCAAGGCGGAAGCCGAATCGGCACAGCGGGCCGCGATCGAAGCCGCCGCAAAGAAATCGGCCTCCGCGTCGCGCCGAACCAAGAAAACCGCCTCTCAACCGTCGGCCGCCGAACAGGCCGCCGCCGAACAGGCTGCCGCGGCAAAGAAGGCCGCATCGAAATCAAAGTCCAAGTCGTCCAGGTCGTCAAAGGCAAAGTCGGACAAGCCTAAGGCGGAAACTGCCAAGTCCAAGGACAGTCCGACCAAGACCAGTTCGACCAAGGACAGCACGACGAAATCATCCTCGTCCACCAAGTCGGCTTCGTCGCGAAAGTCGACCTCGAAGTCCACCGCAAAAAAGAAGTCGTCCACCACGCCTGATGCCGGAAAGAAGCCCGCCAAAACCAAATCGTCATCGACCGGTGACACCAAATCGGCGTCGAAGAAAGCGGCCAAAAAATCAAGCTCTCGCAAGCTGAGCAAACGTAAGCCGCGTTGACGGCAATGTGGTTGATGGTGAGGTTATCGGGTCGACCGCCCGGACGTTGAAACCGAACCGATCTTAAAATCTTCTGTGCAACTGAATTGATACCGGAGTGTTTCCATGGCAGGCCACTCGAAATGGGCCAACATTCAACACCGCAAAGGACGCGTCGACGCGGCTCGCGGCAAGATGTGGAGCAAGCTGAGCAAAGCCATCATCATGGCCGCCAAATCCGGTGGCGGTGATCCGATGGCCAACTTTCGGCTCCGCAAGGCGATCGACGACGCAAAAGCCGTCAGTATGCCCAAGGACAATATTGAACGTGCCATCAAACGTGGCACGGGCGAATTGGACGGCGGGGACATGGAAGAAATCCTGTATGAAGGCTACGGCCCCGGCGGCGTCGCGGTGATGTGCGAAGCGATGACGGACAACCGGAATCGCACCGCCCCGGAAATGAAGCAATTGTTTTCCAAGTTCGGCGGCAATCTGGGAAACAGCGGCTGTGTGTCGTATCTGTTCGACCGCAAGGGCGTCGTGGTTTTTGAAGACGGCGTGGACGAAGAGCAGGTGACGATGATCGCCATGGAACACGGCGGCGAAGACATCGACCACAACGACGATGGCAAGCTGCAAGTGACCAGTCCGCCCGACGCTTTTGACGGTCTGGTCGAAGCTTTCACCGATGCCGAATTGGCGATCGACTACAGCGAAGTTTCACAGGTTCCCCAGACGACCGTCGACTTGGAATCGGACATGGCGCGAAAGGTGTTGTCGTTGCTGCAGGCGTTGGATGACCACGACGACGTCCAGAATGTCAGCACGAACCTGAACATCACCGACGAAGCGTTGCAGGAAGAAGACGCCTGAAAACCCTGCGGATGACCTAAGCTGGTCAAACTTTGACGGTTGTGTGGGCGCGGGCCGGTGCGCCCGGTTATTCGATCCGACACTGTTCAAAGGTTCGTGTGGGTCGTGCCGATCGCAACGATATGCGTTCTGGTACACCCATCATCCGAATCCCGCGACACCGCGTTGCCCCATCGATGCGCAAACGCCGCGGCCGATCGCTGCGACGCGGTCGTCGATGGTTGGCGGTCGCGTTCGGTGCATTCCAGATGGTCGGTGCCACGCCGATGGCGGCCCAACCGCCCCGTCCGATTCGCTTGCCCGCGTCGGACGCTGGCACGTCGACGGCCCACAGTCGCGTCCGCCCAGGTCAGAAATCGTTTGATCTGGCGTCGGTTCGAATCCAGGTGACCGACGATTTTGCGTTGCCACCCGAATCGTCCGACGGGGCAGATGCCGTCCATCCCCCATCGCTGGGATCGGCCCAAGCGGAACCGACGCCGGTCACACCAGGGGCCAAGGACGCCACCTTTGTTCCCTTGGAAACGCCTGACACGGTGTTGCCACCGACACCCGAGGTGCCCGGCGATGTGTTTTCGCTGGCGACGCCGATCACCGATAACCACGGTTGGCTGGATCCGTATCGCGGCAGGGTGCTGGAGATTGAAACGGATGTCACCAAGACACCGGACAGCCAAAGCATCCCGTCGTCGGACGAAGTTCACCTTTGGTGGCAAGACGCCCTGAAGCAACCGTTGGGCATGTCGCCACGTGCGATCCCGGTCGACGTTTCTTGGTTGACCCGGACGGCACTGCAATCATCGCCGCTGGTTCAATCTTTGCTGACCCAGCCAAAGATTGACCAGACGGCGGTGGTGATCGCCGACGCGGAATTCGATGCCGCGGTTTATCTGGAAGGCAAATTTGTCGACACCGATGAACCGGTCGGCGATACGTTGACGACCGGCCGCGCGTTCGGTCGCTACCGTGACGAAACGTTTTCGGCGGACGTGGGCATGAACCGCCAGTTGCGTGGCGGGGGAACGTTGGAAGCGGTACAGCGCGGTGGATTTCAACAGAACAACAGCGACTTTCTGGTCCCCAACCCACAGGGCACCACACGGTTGGAACTGAACTATTCCCAGCCGTTGCTGAAGAACCACGGACGTGCGGTCAACGAAATCAGTATCGTTCTGGCCAGCATCGACGTTCGATTGACGCGTGGCGAAGTCCGACAAGCGTTGGAAAAGCATTTGGTATCGGTCACGCGAGCGTATTGGGATCTGTACCAGGCCCGTTGCGAATGGATGCAGCGGAGCCGCTTGCTGCGACGCACCGAAAAGCTGCATTCCATTGTCGTGGCGCGTCAGCATGTCGACACGATCACGCGGCAGCGTTTGCGATCCGAGGCGGCTTTGGCCGAACGCCGGACGGGACTGAGTCGTGCGGAGGCTTCGATCGGCGACGCTCAGGCCAAATTGCGGATGTTGACGGGCAGCGAGATTTTGCAGCACGACGTGCATGTCGAATTGACGCCCCAGGAAGTCCCACCGGCGGTGCTGATCCCCATCGCCACGCGTGATGCGGCGGTCATGGCGCTGGACAATCGTCCTGATTTGGACGTCGCAATGCAGCGGATTCGATCGGCATCGGCCAAGATCGGCGTCGCCAAGAATCAGGTTCTGCCGCGGTTGGATTTGTTGCTGACGGGATACGTCGCGGGTCTTGATTCACGCCGCGACACTTGGGGGGCTTTTCTGAACCAATTTTCCGACGGTGCTCCCACTTACGCGGCCGGATTGCGATGGGAATTGCCGGTCGGCAATCGCGCGGCGCGGGCACGATTGACCCGAAATCGCTGGGAATACTGTCGGGCGTTAGAAGAATTCCGACAAGCGACCGAATCGGTGTTGGCGGATGTTGACATCGCCACACGCGAAACGAAAACCAGCTATCAAGAGATGTCGGCTCGTTATCAGTCGATTTTGGCCGCGCGTCGCGAAGTCGATTACTTGCAACAACGCTATGAACGCTTGGTCGAACCGCAGCAATCCGCGATCGTACTGATCGAAGACTTGCTGGACGCCCAACAGCGTCTGTTCAACGCGGAAAAAGACTTTGTCGACGCGCAGGTCGCCTATGCAATGTCGTGGGTCGAATTACGTCGATCCATGGGCGTCCTGTTGCGGGCCGCGTCAAGCCAAACGGATGACGTGGACGCGTCGCAACAGGTCGATGCACCGGAGATGATGTTTGGCGATGTGGTGGAGCCGGCACAATGATTCCACGATTCACCATGGGCTTGGCACGCAAACGTGATCGGCTGACGATCGGGGACCGCTATCGTGTCGGTATTCGCGAGATGGTTCGTCGTTGTTGCGATGAACTGACACCGCTGTGTGAACATGCCCACGATCGCTACATCGAACGGTCGCCACAGCAGGTGCGCGATCACTTCACCATGCTGCGTGGCCAAATCGTTGATGGCATGTTCGCGATCGACGATGCTTCGGCGTGGGCTGATTTGGCCGGATGCATCACTGCAGCGCTACAGCACACGCTGGACAAGCGTTTGTATCCGACCCAGATTCTGGCGGGATGGCAGATCGCGGCCGGCCGGATCGCTCAAATGCAAACCGGTGAAGGCAAGACGTTGGCGTGTTTCCTGCCGGCTTGCCTGATGGCGGCAACCGGACGCGGTGTGCATGTGGTCTGTCCCAATGATTATCTGGCACAACGTGACGCTCAGTTGCTCGCGCCGGCTTTCGAATCGCTTGGTTTGTCGTGTGGTGTCGTTCTGGATGACCCAAATCCGGCGGCAAAGACGGATCTGTACCACGGCGACGTGGTGTATGCGCCGGGCGCAGTGCTGGGGTTCGATTTTCTGCGCGATCGCTTGGCCGAAACACAGTGGATGCGGTTGGGGCGATCGCATCGTCTGGCCCAAACGGCGATGGGGCAAGGACGACCGCCTGCGATGATGCGTCCGTTGCACGCGGTCATCGTGGACGAAGCGGATCACGTATTGATCGACGATGCTGTGTCGCCACTGATTTTGTCACAGCGTCGTCAAGTCGGCCGGCAATTGGATGACCTGCTGATGTCGGCTCGCCAGGCCGCAATGCGGATGCAATCCGACATCGACTATGTGGTTCGTCAGGATCATCGCCAAGTCGAATTCACCGCAGACGGGTTTCATCGCATCTACGACGATCAATGGCCGGTGGATGATGCAAGGTTGAAGCGTCCTTGGCATGACTACGTACGCGCGGCGTTGTTGGCGCAGCATGTGTTTCAACGCGATCGTGATTACGTGATTCAAGATCAAACGGTCCAGATCGTTGATCGATCCACCGGGCGAATCTTTGCCGACCGCAGTTGGTCCGGCGGCATCCACCAGGCCGTTGAAACGAAGGAAGGCGTTCCGGTGACGGCCGAAACGGAATCGGCCAGTCAAACGACGCGACAAGCCTTTTTTCGCCGCTATCGCTGGATCGGTGGAATGACAGGGACATCGGATGGTTGCCAGCGGGAATTTGCGTCGGTGTATCGCTGCTGCGTCCAGGTGATTCCGTTGCGTTTGGCCAGTCGTCGGTGTGTATTGGCCGACGCGATCTTTGCCGACCAGGATGCCAAGGTTCAGTGGATCGTCGATGAAGCGGTGCATGCATCGCGGATCGGTCGTGCGGTGTTGATCGGCACGCTAAGCATCGAACAGTCGCTGGCGATTTCCCAGCTTTTTGATCGCTGTGGCATCCGGCATCAGGTGTTAAGCGGGATCCAAGACCGCGGCGAGGCGGAGATCATCGCCGACGCCGGGCAAAGTGGCGCGGTGACCGTGGCCACCAGCTTGGCCGGACGCGGGACGGACATCGCATTGGATGCGACGACTCGGCAACGTGGCGGTTTGCACGTCATCGTGTGCGAACACCATCGTCTGGCTCGGGTGGATCGTCAGTTGATCGGACGTTGTGCGCGGGGTGGCGATCCTGGGACGGCGCGGTTTTGTCTGGCCGCCGACGACGGAATTGCCCAAGGCCGCAACGACTGGTTCGGAGGCCTGATTCGCGGGCACGTCCGGTCGGTCGGAAACGGCGTGGCCGGATCGCATGACCATGCGTCGCTGGTTCGTCCCGTCGATGTTCCGCCGGGGCAATTGCGTCAACACGTTTTGGACATTCAACAAAACCAACAACGCAACGAAACCGCCGCGCGGCTGGCAATGATGCGGCAATATCAGGTCGATCAGGCTTGGCAGACGCCACGGCCGGCCTGGCAACCCGATTCCGAGCTTTCCTTTCAAGGATGAATGTGATGCGTTTGTCGATCATGTTGCCCGCTATCGCTTGGCTGCTGTGCACATCAATGGTTCGGGCCGAAGGCGTGCGAGGATTCTCCGAACCGTATCGGCGTGTGATGGTATCCGCCTCGGAAATGGGAACGTTGGCGGCGATTGACGTGGTCGAAGGACAGCATGTTCAGCGCGATCAAGTCTTGGGGCAACTGGACGATCGCGTTCTGCAAGCCAGTTTGAAAATCGCGCAAGCCGCCAAGGATGCCGAAGGTGCCATGCGGGCCGCCAAAATCGACTTGGAAATCAAGAAGCGTCACTTGGAAGGCTTCGTCGAACTCAGTCAGGCGGGCAATGCAAGTGTCCGGGAAGTGGAACGGGCCCAAGCCGACTATGACCAAGCACTCGCGCGGGTACAGGCCGCTGAAGAACAGATCTTGTTGCGGCAGTTGGAATACGATCGCACTATCCAGCAGATTGAAAAACGCCGGGTTCGTTCGCCTTTTGATGGTATCGTGACGGAGATCATCAAGCGTCCCGGCGAATTCGTTTCACCAACCGATCCGGTGATCTTCGAAGTGGTGCAACTGGACACGCTCCGGTGCAACCTAACGATTCCCAATGATCAGATCCAACATCTGCGTTTGGGCATGGAAGTCAAACTGGTCGTGGGACAGCGGCAGGAACCCGTCACCGCGATGGTCGAATACATCGCGCCGGTTGTTGATCCACAAAGTGGAACGGTTCTGGTGAAATTGCGAATCCCCAACAGTTCACAAGAGCTGAAGGCGGGGTTGGTTTGCCGTTTGGATTTGCCAGGTGATACACGCACCGCACGGTTGTTGCGGACCCGCTGATGCATCCCAGTCGCGTGTCTCATGCCACGCGGATCGGATCGGGTGAAGAAGAAGGCGGGAGTGCCGTGTCGCAGTATGAATCCATCACGAATCGCAGCAGCGATGCCGACGGGCGGGCGGTGTCCGGCCGTTCGCTCGCCGGTTCGGACGATGCCACGGCGGCGCTCGATGCCGCGATGCACTTGTTGTCCCGTTTGGGACAGGCCGGTGATTCGATCGATCCTGCCGCGGTCGTTTTGGCCGACGCGTTGGAGCTGCAAATCCATTTGGAATCGCATCGTGACCTGCACGATGCCATGTGCGAAGCGGCCGGTTGGATGGGACGGTCATGGTCGGCGCGGACGGTCATCGTCGGCTTCATCGACAGCCCCGAATCGCCTTGCCGCGATGCGATCGTCTGGCACTGTCCAACGGCGGAGGATCCCGAAGAAAGGATCGAAAGCAAGCTGGATTCGCAACAAGACGCCGCGCTGGACGAGGCGCTGCGACGTGGAGAACCGACGTGGTTCCCGCCACGGCATCCGGGCGATCGCTGTGGGGCTTTGGCGATCGAGCGATTGGCAAATTCGATCGATGCGACGCTGTTGCTGACCGTTCCCTTGGTCGACGAACGTCTTCGTTGCTGTGGCGTGGTGCTGCTGGTCGAACCATCACCGCCCGATCCATCCATTTGCATCCAAAGCCGCGTGAATGCGGTGGCGGTGCCACTGGCGGAAAAGCTTTCGCAGTTGTATCGGCATCGTCCGTCACGACTGCAACGTTGGTTGGGGGACCTCGGCAAAGCGATCAGCGGCCGAAGCGGCACGATTCTGTGGTGCAGCGTCGTGTGTCTGTGTTTGTTGTTGATGATTCCCATTCCGTACAACATTCATGGCCAGTGTGAATTGCTGCCCAGCGGACGCCGCTTTGTGGTGGCGCCGGTCGACGGTCCTTTGGAATCTTCACGCGTCCGACGTGGGGATTCGGTTGCCCGTGGCGATGTGTTGGCCGTCATCAACGCGTCGGAAATGGATTTGGAATTGGCGGCGTTGGAAGCGGAATTGGCCCGTTCTCGCAAGGCAATCGACACCTATCTGGCGGAAAGCAAGACGGCACAACAACAGTTGGCGGAGCTGGAAGCAGAACGCTTCGAGCTGGAATCCCAATTGTTGCGGCATCGTCGCAGCCAACTGCAATTGACCAGTCCGATTGATGGAGTGGTTATCCGTGGCGATCTTCGCGACGCCGAAGACGCACCGCTGACGCGCGGTCAAACACTGTTTGAAGTCGCGCCTTTGGGACGTCAGCGTTTGGAGATCGCGATTCCACAATCGGAAATCGCCTACGCCGCTGCGGGTTCAATGGCCACGTTTCGGTTGCACGCTTTCGCCGATCGCGAATGGATGACGACGGTGCGTCGTATCCACCGGACCGCTGATGTCAAAGACCGAGAAAATGTATTTATCGCCGAAGCGGTCATCGATGACCCCGAACATCTTTTACGGCCCGGCATGAAGGGGCGTGCCTGGATCGAATCGGGGACGGCTTCGTTGGGGTGGGTGATGTTGCATCGGCCCATCGCCCGATTGCGCGTCTGGTTGGGATGGTGATCGGATGGCGGAATCGTACGACACCTTGGATGTCATGACACGGCCGGTGCGACTGAAACCGGGCTTGCGTTTTCGGCCCGTCCGCCAGCGTGGGCGTTGGCTCTGTCAGATCGAACAACCGTCACAGCATCGCTTTTTCCGCATCGGACCGACGGAATACGCGTTGATCAGCTTCTTTGACGGACAGACGACGTTGGCCCAGGCCTGTGCGATGGCGGCGGCCAAGTTGGGCTGCGATGCACCGTCGACCGAACGTGCCAAAAGCGTTTTGCAGTGGATGGTGCGTCAGCGTCTGGCATCGTTCGCGGACAATCAAAATGACGTTGGGATAACCGAAACCATTGGGCACTTGCGGTCGGGTGGCTCATCGCATTCGGCCACGTCGGTGAATTCGGATCGCACCGCATGGTGGCAGCGATTCAATCCGTTTTGGATCAAGCTTCCTTTGCCAAATGTTCATCGCGTGTTGGATGCTGCTTCGATGGCTGTGTTGCCGTTGTATCAGCGTCTCGGCTGCATCCTTTGGTCTTTGCTGATTCTGGTCGGAATGGGGATGGCTTGGATTCAGCGTGGTGAATTGGTGGCCGGCGGAACCGATGTCTTTGATCCCGACCAGTGGGCCTACTTGATCGGTATTTGGCTGGTTTTGAAATTGGTTCACGAACTGGGGCATACCGCGGCGTGCCGGCGATACGGTGTGAAGGTTCGGCAGGCGGGGATTGTGGCCGTCTTGTTGATGCCGATGGTCTACGTGGATCTGACAGATGCTTGGATGTGCCGCAGTCGCCGTAAGCGGATGATCATCAGTGCCGCCGGAATCTACTTGGAATTGGGAATCGCAGCCATCGCCGTCTTGGGTTGGACTTGGTCAGCCGATCCGGTGCAACGATTGGTATGGCACCAGGTGCTGTTTGCCGCTGGGGTTTCGACCGTGCTGTTCAATGCGAATCCTTTGATGCGGTTTGACGGCTACTATCTGTTGGCGGACGCTTTTGATTTTCCCAATCTGTATTCCGTCGCACAGCGAAGGGTTGCGTCGTCGATGCGTTGGTTGCTGTTGGGCCAACGTCCGCCGGATTTTGACGAACCGTGGTGGCGTCGCTGGGCGATCGATGCGTATGGATGGGCGTCCCTGTTTTGGAAGGGGATCATAGCAGTGACGCTGGGGATCGCTGCCGCCTGGATGTTTCAGGGCGCCGGCGTGTTGATCGCCATCCTGGGAATCGCACAGTGGGTGGGGCGGCCCCTGGTCGCCGCGTTTCAAACGATGAAGCAAGAATCGGCGGGGACGTCGATGCTGCGGCCGGTTTTCGTCACGTTCGCCGGCTTGGGGCTGATCTCGGGAATCGTGTTTTGGATGCCGTTTCCGACACGACTGGCGGCCCCCGCGGTGGTTCGATTCCCACCGGAGTGTTCGGTCCGCTGCGGCGTGGACGGTTTTGTCACCGCGGTGTTTGTCCGCGAAGGGCAATGGGTATCACCAGGCGATGTGTTGGCATCGCTGGAAAATGATGCCTTGCGAATCGAACTGGCCGATGTGGAAATTCAGTTGCAACAGATCGAACAACAACAACTGACCGCGATCCACCAACTGGATGCCGCTGCGGATCAGATCTTTCAACAGCGGCGGGCATCCCTGGTCAGTCGTCGTGATCATCTGGCGAGACAGGTCGACCGATTGCGGCTGGTGGCGCATCGCACCGGGCGGGTCGAAGCGCGGGGTTTGGAAGAGCGTTTGGGAATGTACGTCCAGAAGGGCGATTCCTTGATGGACATCGTCGATGATGGGCACAAGGAAGTGGTCGCATTGATCGACCAAGCGGGCATTCGCACCGCACGACGGTTTGAAGGGGACGCCACGATCTTTGCCAGCGAAGCGGTGGGGAATTTCACCGGGAAACTGGAACGCATCGAACCTCAGGCGACCGATCGATTGCCCACGCCGGCTCTGGCGGCCACGTCCGGCGGGCCGATGGCGGTGCGAACGGATGATTCGCCATCGGATTCGTTGGAACCGAACGAAGGGCCCGGCGAATCCGTCCGCTTGATCGAACCACATTTCATGGCGATTGCGCGTTTGGACGAATCGACCGCCAAGCGGGTGCCCGCCGGATTGTTGGTGGAAGCACGTTTGGGGTACCGCGACGAAACGATTGCCCAGCGGGTTCGCACCGCTTTATTGCAACGCTGGTACGACGACGCGGCCGCTTCGAACCGCCGGTGAACGACGATTCCGCCGTCGTCTACGAAACCAATGATTGCACCTGGCGAATCAAGTCGCGGTAGTTGGTTTGCGGTGTTAGGATGCCCGTCAGTGTGACGATCGGCTGGCCGATGGCGATGTCGTCGGTTTGGGCGGGGATGTCGGTGCACCGGATCGATTGGTCTTCGGCGTGCAACTGGCGGCACCATCGCTGGATGGCTTGCGAACACAGTCTTCCCGCCCGAAGCGAGTAGACGATCCGTTTGAATCGATGAATTGAATGATTTGGATTCGGGACCCGCACCCAAGTATGCAGACGCTCGGATTGTGCCCGAACGTGCCACCGGATCAGCGATGGTTGCGTTGCCGGGCTGGAACCGGAGGGCTCCGGTGCAAGTGTGTGTTCGACTAATTCCATCGACGCGGACCACCGTGGATTGACTTCCAGCAACCACGGTGGCTGGTCGCCTGACAGAACCACATCCGCATTGAACAGGCCGCGGTATCGGGTTCGTTCCACCAGGCTTTGGCCAAGACGCTGCAGCCGATCCTGTGTCGACTGTTGCAAGGACACCGGGCCGAGGGAACCGGCGTAGATGAATGGCAGATCGCCGAACCTGGTGGTGATGGTCCGGCACACCCCCAGCATTCTCGCTTCGGCCCCATCGGCGATGTATGTCACGCCATGCGTTCGCCCGGCGACCCATTGTTGTTGAAACGTCATGCCGGGTTGGAATTTGCGATTCGGATCCGACCATCGAACGCCCAAGCCGCCGGTGCCCGTCATCGATTTTTCCAGCCAGCGGTCATGGTCTACCGATTGCCGCCGGTGTTGGTGCGCTGTGCTTGCTTCATCGACGATCGGACGAGTCGCGGGAAATCGACAATCCGATACCCCGGCCGCCTGGGCCCAAAGATCGCGGCAGCGGATCGTTTTTGCTTCGCACCACCGCCCTTGATCAACTTCGACGTCCGGCGGAGTGATCAGATCACCGGCGGCGACAACGGCGGCGTCTGGCCACCGGGCCTTGGCACGCCGTAGGGCGGCCGCGATCTGGTCCGGACCGGAAATCTGCTGGAATTCTTCACAAAGATCTCGAGTATCCGCGTCGCCGAATCGGTCGATTCCCCAAATTCGCAGGCCTCCACGGCGGGCCGACGCGGCGGCGGATCGCACCGATGCCCCCATCAGGATGACTTTACCGACCACGGCGGCCGAATCGGTTGACGGGGCTGGGCTGTCGCGGTGGTCTGGCGGAGGTTCCGTATCGCCCGGGATCGCGTCAGGTGCTTGCATCACGGTGCCGCTCTGCTACGTTCATCACTTCCATGGCCCACCCCCGCCCCCTCGAAATTACATTCTTGAAAGGTACCGACACTCATGCAGTTTTACATCGGCGAAGCCCTGGTCGGCGACGGCAACGAAGTTGCCCACATTGACTTGATGATCGGCAGCAAGAACGGCCCGGTCGGAACCGCATTTGCCAACGCGCTGTCGACCCAGAGTGACGGTCACACCAACCTGCTGGCGGTTCTGGAGCCCAACGTTGCTGTGAAGCCGTCGACGGTCATGATCACCAAGGTCACGATCAAGGGCATGAAGCAAGCCGTGCAGATGTTCGGTCCCGCCCAAGCCGCTGTGGCCAAGGCTGTTGCCGATTCGGTTGCCGACGGCGTGATCCCCAAGGATCAAACCGAAGAATTGGTTTGCGTCTGTGGCGTGTTCATCCACCCGGCCGCTGAAAGTGACGAAAAGATCTACACGTACAATTACGAAGCCACCAAGCAAGCGATCGCCGCCGCGATGAAGAACGAACCGTCGGCCGATCAAATGTTGGCCAAGAAGGACAGTGCGGCGCACCCGTTCAAGGGATTCTAATCTTGGCGGGTTCGCCCGCTTGCAATGACGCCAACGACTTTCAAACGTTCCCCGGCCGCGCAGTTTTTGCCGGTCGGGGTTTTATTTTGGATACATCATGCCCAAAAAGATTCTGTTGCAGTTTGACACCGGTGACCATGCCAGTTCCTTTGATTCGGTGGTGGCAATCGATTCCGGGGTGGATCACCTGTTGACCTATCGCGACGTTCATCCGTCGGCGGTGCGTGGTCTGGTCCACGGTGCGATGTTCACACGCGGTGGTGACGACTTGGCATCGACCGCGATTTTCATCGGCGGCGAAGACGTCCTGGATGCTGAGAAGTTGTTGCAGTCGGTGTGCAACACCTTCTTTGGGCCCGTCCGCGTTTCGGTGATGTTGGATGCCGGCGGCTGTAACACGACGGCCAGCGCGGCGGTGGTCGCGGCGGGACGACACGTCGAACTGGGAAATGCCAAAGCGGCGGTGTTGGGCGGTACCGGACCGGTCGGTCGACGCGTCGCCCAGTTGCTGGCCGGTGAAGGCGCCGACGTGGTGTTGACCAGCCGTTCACAGGAGCGTGCCGAAGCCGCGTGCCAAGACATTCGTGAAAAAGTGGGGGCGGATCAAGCATCCACCGCGTTGCTGACCGCTGCGGCACCTCGCGGCGAAAACGAATTGAAAAAGGTGATGGCGGATCGCAACTGCGTGATTGCTTGTGGGGCCGCGGGAGTCCAATTGTTGTCCGCCCAAGTGGTGGAATCGATGTCCGATCTGGCCGTGGCGATCGACCTGAATGCGGTCCCACCGGCGGGGATCGAAGGCGTGTCGATGACGGACAAGGCCGTGCCTGTTGGCGGCGGCGTCGGATACGGCGCGATCGGGGTGGGTGGGTTGAAGATGCGAACGCACGTCCAGGCGATCGAGCGGTTATTCACGGCGAACGATCTGGTGCTGGACGCCGAAGAGATCTATGCGATTGCAAAAACCGTCGGGTGACAAGGCGTTGCACCGGAGCCGGCTGGCGTGAAAAGCGGGTTTCACGCCAGTGACGTCGGGGGCATTCAAGACGTGAAACTTGATCTTCCGCGATTGTCTTGTTTTCCGCGCAAATCTTGGTCATTTCATGCGGATTGATCTTGCACGGCGTTTTCGCCATTTGGCAATTTGCCCCGGTCTATGGATCTGTCTTTGATAGTTCGAAAGAGATCAGGGTTATTCCCGCCATGCGATCAAATACCACTTGCCCACCTTATCGTTTTCAAAAAACGACCCGTCGTTGCATTGCCATCGCTGCTTTGGCGTTCGGCATTTGCGTCAATGCCACCGTGGCGAATGCACAGGAATCGTCCAGCGTCTTCAGTGGCGACAGCGCGACAGCGCCTGCACCGACCTTTGGTGAAATGGCGTCGAAGATGAATCCGATGAACTGGCAGATGCCCAAGTTCAAGATGCCCAGCTTTTCGGGTGTGATGCCCGGACAAGAGGACAAGGACCGGATCATCAAGAAAAAGGACAGCTTGTTTTCCGATGTCGGCGCCACAGCCAAACGCAGTTGGACGCGGACCAAGGAAGTGCTGAATCCGGCAAGGCTGAATCCGATGAACATGTTCGCCGGCAACGCGTCGAAACCGGTGACGACCGAGACGAAGAAGCCAGGCTTCTTTGGATCGCTGTTCGCACAGCCGGAGCCAGAAGAAAAGGTCGCCACCGTGGGTGAATTCCTGAGCCAGGACCGCATCCGTTAAAATCGCTTCGAACCGACCGCCCGATGTTTTTGATCGGGACGGCCCGACTTGTCCGGCGACCTTGGTCGGACGATGATGCACGTGGGGCGACGACCAGACCATCGGACTTGGTCGTCGCGGAACCAACACGCCACGATCAAGTGCATCTAACATGGCCATGCCTCCCTGGACCGTCGAACTTCTGTATCGCCAGATTTCTGGCGCCGCGAAACAAGCACAACAGTCCGAGACGATCGACAAGATCAAATCTCGCGCATCGGAACTTGTCCAAGACCTGCCTGATTCGGCGGCACGCGGCATCGAATCGGCCGGGCGTCGTTTGGATCGGCTGATGAAGTCGGCGGAACAATCGACCAAGGCGTTCCGACAGTGGTCGGAAAAATTCAACGCGGTCACGTTGCCTTGCGTGAATGCGACCGGGACGTTGTTGGACCCACGTTGCAGCCCGCCGATCAGCGAAGTCGTCGTCGCAGCGGGCATCGAAGCGATGCAAGGCAATCGTGTTTGCGATACCTCGCTGGATCATCGGCTGCATCGACACTTGCACCAAGCCATGAACTTGGCCGACGATCGGGATGTAGCCGTGGCCGCTTCCATGTCGGCGGCGCTGATGGCGGTGTCGACGATCTCGCTGGATCGCCCCTTCTTGGTGCCACGCAGCGAAGTGTTTCGCGTTGACGGTCGGCCCACGTCGGACTTGTTGGGCGGGGTTTTTGCGATGACCGCAGAAATCGGCGACAGTCGGACATTTGTGGCCGAAGATTTGGCCGGCAATTCCAATGCGATTCTGATCCGCGGCGATAGCGGCGCGGCGGCGATTTCCTGGGACACCGTCGCGGCGGATGATCAACCGTGGGCGGCCGTGCTACGGTGCGGAACGCTGCGCGGCGGCGGCGATCCGGCAACGGGTGGATCGATCGAAGGCGGTGATCTGGCTTCGGTCGGCGAACTGTTGAATCAGGGAGCCGAATTTGTTGTGGTCCCCGGCGATGGTTTGATCGGTGGTCCGGCTTCGGGCCTGATCGTCGGGAAGAAATCGGTGTTGGTCGACATCACCGGTCACGAGTCTTGGTCCGCGTGGGCCGCGGGTACCGCGACGATCGCGATGTTGTGTGAAGCTTGTGAGCGTCAAGCGTCGGCCGCTGTTGATGGATCCGCGGCATTGTCGATGTTGAACACATCGGTCGAAAACCTGAAGGCACGTTGCGAACGCTTGGCGACGCGGCTGAGTGCGACGGATATCGAACAGACGATTCAGATCACCGATCGGTCGGCCGGAATCATCGCGGATGGTCGCTGGCAATTGCCGTCGCGACAGATCGAATTGCGACGTCCCGATTTGGACGCGAAAGCCTGGGCCGAAAAACTGGCCCAGCATCACCCGTCAGTCTTGTTGGATGCCGAAGACGATGCGCTGCGGATCGATTTGCGCTGGGTCAACCCGGCCGATGACGGACGCATTGCCGAAGCGATACTGGATTAGTGGGCTGCGTCAGGATCCCGAGCATCGGGGTTGGACGCGATGGGTGCGGTTGACCGGTTGTGGGTGAAGTCGGCGGCTGGGGAAACGCGAAAGATTGCGTTTGATGCGCCGATTAGGTGTCGGGCGATGCGTCGTCAAACATCGACGGCGTGGCGACGGCGGTGGTCTGTTTCTTTTTAGGCTTCTTTGCCTTATCTGCCAGGCGACGACCTTTGGATGTCGATGGTGCGCTGCGTTTGGGATCGGAAGCACCGACCAGCGGATCGCCGGGGCAGGTTTCGTCCAGTCGCTGTTGCCCACGGCTGGCATAGTCCGCGGACATTTCCAGTGCGATCGATTTTCGTGAAAGCTTTTTCGCGACCACGGCCGTCGAACCGCTGCCGGAAAACGGGTCCAAGACGACTTCGCCCGGTCGGCTGCAAGCCCGGATGATCCGTCCGAGCAACTGTTCGGGCATCTGGCATCCATGGAAACCGGCGCGTTCTTTGAAGGTGCCGGCGACGCGAGGAAAGTACCACGTGTCTTCGTCTTCGGCGAAGCCTTCGGCCAAGTCTTGTGGCCGCAGGATCCACGTGTCGTCGGGCAACCGGCCTTTGGGGTTCGCTCGGCGATCGCCATAAACCAGTTGGCGTGCCGATGGGACGCGGACATCGGGATCGTCCGCGTTGAAGACGAAGTGGTCCGGGTCTTTGACGAAGTAGAAAAGGTGAGCGTGGGAACGGGTGAATTTGTATTTGCAGTTCACGCCGAACGTGTAATACCAAATCACCCAGTTGCGACAGTGAAAGCCGACCTTTTGGGATTCGATCTTCAGTTCCGCGGCAAATTCGTCACCGATCGCCAGCCAGAACGTGCCGTCGTCTTTCAAAACACGGTGGACTTCGCTGATCCACTGGTTGGACCATTGCAGATAATGGTCCACCGGCATGCGATCTTCATAGACGTCGTAGTCGTAGCCGATGTTGAACGGCGGGTCGGCGAACGCCAAATCCACGCTGCCGTCGTCCATCTGTTTCATCAGTTCGACGCAGTCGCCTTGATGAATTTGATCAAGCTTCAACACGGATGCCGTCCATCGTTACGTGGCGTTTGGCGTGAGCGCGGGGCGCTATGGCATCGCCGCGTCACCGAAACGACCGAAAGCCAGCGAAGGCGGACTTTCGGTCGTCGCAAGTCATGTTGAGATGACGATCAATTTTGGATCTGCAAAACGATCGTCATCCCGACGCTGGTTCAGCTACAGCCCATGCTGTTGCCACAGTTGTGGCATAGATAGCAGTTGCCGTTTCGCACGGTGATGCTGCCACAGTTGTCACAACTGGGGGCATCGATTTGGAAGCGTGCGAATTGCTCCGTTTGGCCGGCGGGATTGTTGCCGTCGGACACGATGTCCAGCGATGCGTGTCCGTTGCCATTGCTTTGTCCGTTGCCGTTACCAATACCGTTGGACGGGCTGGCGGACTTGCCGTTTCCAGCGGCCGGTTTCTCGGTGGCCGGTGGTGTGGAACTGACGCGACCGGATAGACCAGGGATGTCTTTCAGGTTTTGTTGCAGGGCGGCTCGTTCGGCCAGTTGGACTGCGGCGGCGGCACCGTCACGCAGTTCACGCATCACGGGACTTTGGTTGACGGCGACTTCCGGGCCGTTGCCCGCACTGCCGCCAGGGTTCACGCTGCCGGTGGGCACGTTTTGGTTGCCTTCACCGCTCATGAAGGTCAGACCCAGCCAACGCGCGATGTAATCCACGACGCTCTTCGCGATCCGGATGTCCTTGTTGGACGTGTGACCCATCGGTTCAAAGCGTGTGTGGCTGAACTTGTTGACCAACACTTCCAGCGGGACGCCGTACTGCAGGGCGATCGACAGTGCGGTGCCGAAGCTGTCCATGATGCCGCCGATGGTGGATCCTTCTTTCGCCATCGTGATGAAGATTTCACCGGGCCGACCATCGGGATACAGACCCACACACAGATAGCCTTCGTGACCGGCGATGCTGAACTTGTGCGTCAAGCTTTGGCGGGTGTCGTTCAGACGTTCACGCCGCGGTTTGTAGACGACCTTCTCCACCGTCTTGGTGACGACCTTGGCTTCACCGGATGCTTCGGCCTTGCCGTCGTCGGACTTGGTATTCAGCGGTTGCGATTGCTTGCTGCCGTCGCGATAGATGGCGATCGCCTTCAGGCCCAGTTCCCAGCCCCAGAAATAGGCGTCGGCGATGTCTTGCGGGGTCACATCGTTGGGCATGTTGACCGTTTTGCTGATCGCACCCGACAGGAACGGCTGGGCGGCGGCCATCATCGTGACGTGGGCACGCCACGCGATGCTGCGGACGCCGTTGGCCGCTTTGAAGGCACAATCGAAAACGGGCAGGTGTTCGGCTTGTAGGTCCGGTGCACCTTCGATCGTGTCGTTTTCGTCGATGAACTTCAGGATCGAATCGATTTGTTCGCTTTGATAGCCCAGCTTGTCCAAGCCGCGGCGGACCGTCTGGTTGACGATCTTCAACATGCCGCCGCCGGCCAGTTGCTTGTACTTCACCAACGCGATGTCCGGCTCGATGCCGGTCGTGTCACAGTCCATCATGAAGCTGATCGTGCCGGTGGGGGCCAACACGGTCGCTTGGGCGTTGCGGAATCCGTAACGTTCGCCGATTTCGCAAACGTCGTCCCACAGTTTGGCGGCGGCTTCCTTCAATTCGCTGGGGCCGTCGTCGTTGATGTCGTCGCAGGCTTCGCGGTGCATCCGCATCACGTTCAGCATCGGCTTTTCGTTTTCCGCATACGCTTCGAACGGACCGACAACACCGGCCAATTCGGCGCTGGTGCGGTTGGCTTCGCCGTGCAGGATGGAGGTCAGCGAACCGCACAGACCACGAGCCGCGTCGCTGTCGTACGGCAGACCCGATGACATGATCACGCTGCCCAAGTTGCTGTAACCCAGACCCAGCGGGCGGAAACGATGACTGTTGCGAGCAATCGGCTCGGTCGGATAGCTGGCGTGATCGACCAAGATTTCTTGGGCGATAAAGAACAGACGTGCGGCGGCGCGGAAACGCTTGACGTCAAAGCTGCCGTCTTCGCCCAAGAACTTCATCAAGTTGATGCTGGCCAGGTTGCACGCCGTGTCGTCCAGGAACATGTATTCGCTGCACGGATTGGACGCGTTGATGTCGCCGCTGTTGGGGCACGTGTGCCACTTGTTGATCGTCGTGTCGTACTGGACGCCGGGATCGCCACAGTGCCACGCACATTCGGCCATCTTGTTCAGCAGTTCTTTGGCATCGTACGACGGCGCGTCGACGGTCGGTTTGTCGGTGACCCAGCGGGTCTGCCACTGGCCGCCCGCCCGGACCGTTTCCATGAAGTCGTCGGTCACACGCACCGACAGGTTGGCGTTTTGGAAACAAACGCTGCTGTAGGCTTCGCCGTTGAAGTTGCTTTCGTAGCCTTCGCGGATCAGGGCGTGTGCCTTTTGTTCTTCCTTCCACTTGCATTCGATGAATTCCAGCACGTCGGGGTGCCAGACCTTCAGCGATTGCATCTTGGCCGCACGACGAGTCTTTCCGCCGCTCTTGATGACACCGGCGATGGAGTCATAAACCCGCATGAAGGACAGCGGGCCGGACGGGGTGCCGCCACCGGACAGCTTTTCACGTTGGCTGCGGATCGTCGACAAGTCGGTGCCGGTACCGCTGCCGAACTTGAACAACATCGCCTCGCTGCACGCCAGACGCATGATGTCTTCCATGTTGTCGTCGACGCTTTGGATGAAACACGCCGAACCCTGCGGAAACTCGTAGGGGTTTTCCGGCTGTAGCGTTTCGTCGCTGGTCCGGTCCCAGTGCCAGTTGCACTTGTCGCCCACCACGCCGTATTGCGGGTACAGGCCGACGTTGAACCACACGGGACTGTTGAACGCGCCGTGTTGGTGCAGGCACAACCACGTCAGGTCACGATAGAACCGGTCGCCGTCTTCGGCGGAATCAAAGTAACCGTCTTCCAAGCCCCAGTCGGTGATCGTGCGGGTGACGCGGTGGATCAGTTGGCGGACCGACCGTTCACGTTCGGTACCGTTCTTGGGATCGCCATAAAAATACTTCGAAACCACGACGTTGGTGGCCAGTTGGCTCCACGACGATGGGACTTCGCAATCGGTTTGCTCGAACAGCGGTTTGCCGTTCTCGTCCTTGATCGCCGCACTACGCAGTTCCCAGGTGGTGGTTTCGAAAGGCGTCGAATCGTTCTGGGGGCAGAAAACCGTATCGATTTTCAGTCCCGAGCGATCTGTACGCAACGCATCGCTGAACCGTTGCCGGGCATAGGCGACACCATGTTCGGCATTGACCTTCTCCAGAGCCGGGTCGGAACTTTCCTTGCGATCGGATGCGGGCAGAACAGTAGCCATGACTTTTGAAGACTCCTAAAGGTCGTCCGTGAACGCCGGGGGTGTGAAGTTGGTACGCGGTCCTCGCGTCACACCCGATCGACGTCGCTGCGAAAATAGAAACAAGACTTGCCCAACACATCTGATCGCCCCGACCACGAGTCGTTGCACACTTTCGGCCCCTTAAGTCCATCGGAGGGATCGGAAAATTCCATCTTTCCCGCAGAGTGGTTGAAATCGGCCGAATCGGTAATGCCAGCACTACCGGTAGTGCATTCTAGGCTCGTGAAGCACTAGATGTGGGTCAACGCAGGGGATGATAGGGATCCCGGCGTCGCTGTCAACAAAAATTTGCCGTCGGCCCTAAGTCATTGAAACAGAATGCTTTACGGCAGATTCGGCGAAACAGCCCGATCGTCGCCACCGTCCCGCCGATGCGCGCAAAGCCAAGCCGCATGAAGGTTTACAGAAATTTGCTAGCAAATTCCGACAAGCCGTGGAAAACTTGTCAAGAAAAACAAAATTCTCCAGCCCAATCGACGCGGCCCGCAGGACCCTTTGGTTTTGACACCCGCGGATCGCCCCCAGTCTTCCCTTTGAACGGCGCAGACTGCACGGGTCGCAAACGTGCCTTTTCAAACAGGCCGGCTTCTGGAGGCCACTGGGTCGGAGCGATCGGGCTGTGGGCACCGCGGGATTGAAATCCGCCGCGGACGATGGGGCGACCCCCGCGGCCAAAGATTATCCCAGACTTCAAACTTTCTTCGCCATCAGCCCGACGTGCGGCGATTGGTCAACTAGGATTTTGACGTGGATCGGCCGTTTTCGATGTGGCTTGTTTGCCTGGCCCGAGGCTACCGGTCCCGCCATCGTCGCGTTGAACGCAACCGTTTCTGACACGTCCCCCTCGGATCGTCCCGTTGATGCCCCGCGTCCTTTTGACCGCTTTCGAGCCGTATGACCGCTGGAAAGACAATGCCAGTTGGCAGGCGTTGGTGGAATTGACCAACTGGTACGATGGGCCCGCGCAATTGGTCACCCGACGTTATCCGGTGGATCTGTCGGAAATGAGCCACCGGTTGCGGGAAGACCTGCATCAGGGATTCGATTTGGCCATCCATTTGGGCCAGGCCCCTGGTTCGGCGGTGATCCGGCTGGAATCCGTCGGATTGAACCTGCGAAGCGACGGAACCCCGCTGATTCCGAACGCCCCCGAAGCGTACCGGACGGCTTTGCCCCTGGACGCGGTCGCCGACGCGTTGAAAGCCGCGGGCATCCCTGGGCGGGTGTCGCACCACGCGGGGACGTTTTTGTGCAACGCGGCTCTTTATCTCAGCCAGCATTATGGCCAGTCCTTCGGCATGTCGACGCAAAGCGTGTTTGTGCACCTGCCGCTGACTCCGGCGCAAGTGGCCGCGGATTCGCAGGATTTCGCCAGCATGAGTTCGCAGTTGTCCGCCGCGGCGATCGCGATGACCATCGCTCGGTTGACCGAACGCGTCGCCTGAGAGGCGGCAGCGCACGACCGCCAGGTGACCCGGCCAAGTCCGCAAAGCAGTTTTTTGACGGTCGGGGGTAAAGATATGACGGTCGTTCGGCCGATACCGGTTGTGACGAGCGTTTCGGACAGCAGTCCGAAGCGTGTTTCACACATTTCAGATTGACTGTGGAAGCCAATCCGCGAAGGCGAGAATCGATGACCCGCATCACGAAAAAACAACGATTGACCGGCGGTGCCTTGCTGACCCTGATCATCGGTTCGACGTTGGCTGCGGCCACGGGGTGCCAGTCCAGCATCAACGGCCAGACGTTGCCCAGCGCGTACTACCTACAGGACGACGTGCAATACTTCCCGGTCGGTCCGGAATTCAAGCTTTCGCGTGAAGCCGCGGCATTGCAGGCCGCTCGCGCCGAAGAAAAAGCCAACCGCTGATCCGAAGCCGACCGCGGTTGCGGTTTGCTTTGTTGCCATGCCGGGATCGCATCCAGTAGCGTAGATGCGATCCTGACGCAGGACGTGGACATTGCCTAGGGTCCGCGTCGCCAATCGGGCGGTGTGCCGATATCATGCGGCCATGAACAAGCCACATTCCAACGCGCACCGTTTCTTTCCGGCCGCCGCTCTGGTCGCCGTGACCTTCTTTCTAGGGTCCACGCCGGGCTGTCGTGACGCCACGGTCACAAGCCCCGCGACGACCGACGATGTCGCCGTGTCGACCGGACCGGTGACCGTCGAAGTCATTTCGGACGATTCCAACCAGACGGTCACCATCGATGATGTGGCCGAAGGCACAACGTTGGAAGACGTCATGCGACAGGTCGAATCACTGGACGTCGGTGTCACCGGCAGCGGCGAAATGGCATTCGTCGACAGCATGCTGGGGCAGGCAACCGGGACCGAAGGCGGCTGGACGTTCAAAGTCGACGGCGAATTTTCCAAGCTGGGCATCGGATCGGTCAAGCTGAGCCCGCCGACCACCGTGACGTGGGCCTACAGCGATTGGCCCGACGCGGCGTCGGAGTAAGACGTATTCGTCGGGGCTTTGGGGCGGAACATCGGCAGCCGGTCGAGGTTACGCACGGCTTAAGACGGAAGCGAAGCGGGCTGGTTGGCGATTTGACGCATCCAATCTTGGACTTTGGTCAGGGTCGGAAACTGTGACGCGATCCCCGCGATGCCGATGGCGGGAAAGATCAGGAACAGCAGATCGCCTTGAAGCATCATCAGGATGCTGCCCATCACGCCAACGCCTTCGAAAATTGCGCTGGTCACGATCCGCGCCGCTTGGTCGCCGCCGGACAGATAACGCATCGGGCCTTCTATCGGATCGTCGCCGTCGGGCACGGTAAATCCGCCGGGCTGTTCAGCGCGAAAACGCTGTACGGCCGCTTTGCGGATGGTGGGCGGAAGGAAGAAGGCGGCGGCCAGGCTGATGGCGGTGAACGCCGTTGCGATGCCCGGCAGGACCAAGTCCCCGGCACCGGCGGGTTCACGTTCCTCGGCCGCCAATTCCTGGGCCACTGTTTCTCTCTGGTCGGCCGATGACAGGGTCAAGTAGGTCATCACCGCGGCGATCAGGATCAAGCCTTGGATCAGAGCGAACGTGATGATCTGGCCGATTCGGATCAGTGCAGAAAACGTCGGGGTGGGCTGGGCGTCCATGGTGGCGTCGGTCTTGTGGGAAATCGTGTTCGGTGATGCAAGGCTTGCGTGTTGTTCGCAAACGCGGTGTCAGGGTCGCACGTTGTACTTGGGGCTGCGGCTGCGGATCAATTCGCTTTCATACGCCCGTCGCATGGCCGATTTCGATGCCGGCGAATCGGCGGCAAAGACGTGCAGTTCCACCGAGACGTTCTCGGATCGAGGACTCTGTAGCATCATCGCCAGCGCCGCGTTGTGGCTGCCGTCAAAGTGTTGTTTCAAACGTTCGGCCAGATTCACGGCTTCGCCGATGTAAAGGTAACCGCTGGCGTCTTTGAACAAGTAGACGCCCGGTCGCGTTGGGACGTCGGTTTGTTTCAGTTCGTCCAGCGAATACGTTGTGACTTCGCGTTGCCAGTCGGCGACCTGCAGCACCAATTCCGGTCGCAGCCGACGCGTCTTGCGCAGCCGCAGCAGTGTCCGCCGCACGGCATAGGCGTCAACGTCGGGGGAAAGCTTGCGTGCTTCTTCGGTCAGCTCGCGATACGTGCGTGGGTCGGCCAGTAATTGATCGGTCGTCATGCGGTGTCGGTCCATCACCGCACGTCCGGCCATCTCGGCGATCACCTGCACGTCATCATCGACCGGTTTGGCACGCCGCGTCGCCGATGTCGTCAGCTTGCCGGCTTTGCGAAGCCCCAACAGCCGCAGGAAAAGTTGACGCTGTTGATCGTCCGTCCATGTCGATGTGTCTTGAAGGCCAGCGATTTGCGCGACCGCTTTCAAGAAATCGGCACGCAAGTCGTCTCGCACCAACAACTCATCACTGCTGAATCCTTGCGACGACCGTGCGAAGGCTTCGTCGATGACCGTATCTGGTGCAACCGCATCGCTCGTGGCTTGGGGCGCATCCGCGAACGACTGGCCGGATATCGAAATGGCCAAGGCGATGCCGACCAAGATCGTCACGACAGACGATGGGCGTGATCGTCGTGCTGAGTGGTGGATCGGCATCGGTGCCTGGGCAAACGACGGTTGGGGGCTACGATTGTCGGTCGATATTGTTTGTGACATGCACCCGAGTTTACCCCAAGCCGATGTCATGCGAATCGTGTTGTGTTTTCCGGTGACCGATAGCCAGGTGGCGCGGATTGCCGAAACGGTCCCCGATGCGGAAGTCGTCAATGCCGGTCAATCGCGGATCGACGAACTGTTGCCCACCGCGGACATCTTCATCGGTCACGCCAAAGTCCCCGTGAATTGGGATCGTGTGCTGGATGCGGGGCGTCTGCGCTGGATCCAATCGTCGGCGGCCGGGCTGGACCACTGCTTGGTGCCCGGGGTGATCGAAAACGATTCGATCATCGTCAGCAGTGCGTCGGGGCTGTTCGCACCCCAAGTCGCCGAACAGACGTTTGCGTTATTGTTCGGTGTGATCCGACGGGCACCGGTGTTCTTCAACGCTCGCAAAGTTCGCGACTTTTCACGCCAGCCGACCGATGATCTGCGTGGTAAGACGGTCGGTATCGTCGGGCTGGGCGGCAACGGTCGCGCGATCGCGGACATGTTGTCGCCCTGGGACGTGCGTGTCGTCGCCACGGATTTCTATCCCGTCGATCGTCCGGGGTCGGTGGAAACGTTGTGGCCGGCGGACCGGTTGAATGATTTGCTGGACATCAGCGATGTGGTGATCCTTGCGATCCCGCTGAACGAAAACACCGACGGCATGTTCGACGAAGCGGTGTTCAACCGAATGAAACGCGGCAGCTACTTGATCAACGTGGCCCGCGGTCGCGTGGTCAAGGAATCGGCTTTGGTCGCGGCACTTCGCAGTGGGCGTTTGGCCGGCGCTGGGCTGGATGTCACCGAGGTCGAACCGTTACCCGCGGACAGCCCGCTTTGGGATGATCCCAAAGTGATGATTTCACCTCACATCGGCGCACAGTCGTTTCGTCGTGTCAGCGATACCGTCGATCTCGCGTGCATCAATTTGAAACGCTTCGTCGCCGGACAGCAGCCCTACAATGTGGTCGACAAGCGGTTGGGCTTTCCCCATCCGGCGGACGTCTATCGCCCGTGCACCGAGAACCCGA